>NZ_JADMSO010000003.1 GCF_015560805.1 Mediterraneibacter glycyrrhizinilyticus
TTTAAGAAGTACCGCTTTATAGCGGACCAGTAACAATGCTTGCGATACCCGCCCTTTTGGGCGAGCATGTAACCGGCCCTTATTAGGGCAAATTCAAACCACCACTTGAAGTGGTGGTAATGATTCCACCAGAATTAACGCCTGCACAGGTGGCATATACCTATGCGAATGAAGCGGATCTATTGAATGTTGTTTTGTTTGGAAAGACGGCTAGACAATGGAAAAATGAAAATCCAACAGTGAAAGGAAATATGCGAGATGTAGCAACACTGAATCAACTACTGGTACTTGCAAATCTGGAAAGCTATAATGCAGTTTTAATTAGTCAAGGGAAGAACCAGAAAGAGCGGATGGAATTACTTCGACAGTTGGCAGTGCAGCAATTGCAAACCTTAGAGATGATAAGTTTAAATACTTTGCCGAAATTGGAAGATGGGATTAATAAGATGCAGGAAAAGTGATAGGTAAATAGTTATGAAATATGAACTTTCCTTTTTAAATAATATACATGATTCTATGGAAATGGTAAATGTAGAGTTAGATCCGTTTTTGGATTTGTTTAGTCAGGGGTATTTTGATGAATTAACCATAAAACATATTAGATTGTTAAAGATTTACCTCAAGAAGCTCAAAAAGATTTTCGAGATACAGTAGCTGGGTATAGAAAATATGCAGAAAGATTAAAAAGGTTGAAACTATAAATTTTGTTGGAATCTGGCAATACCGTTGAATGCGTGGTATTGATGTCTAAAGTCGAGAAGCAGATATGCTGAAAAGGTTTGAAATCAAGGGATTAAAAAAATAATTGTTTGCGTTATTCCGACAAAAAGTATTATTTCGTTATGACACTTTGTATATTGTTCCGTTAAAAGTATTCACGTTGTTCCACTATCGTTGTTATTGTTCCGATAAAGTGGTATACTAAATGCCAGTTGGGAGGGATACTACATGTTTATGACGGTAAAACAAGCATTAATTCCCGATTAGATATGTATTTGAAAATGTTGCAGGACTAATATAATATAAATTTTATCATGAAGCACCTATCAGAAATGGTAGGTGCTTTTATTATGTGAAAAATGTACAGGATAGTAACAAAAGGTATATTTTTAACTCTCATCGGAACTGGAAGAAAATCCGTGGTTTGCTATAATCAAATCAAATAACCAGATTGTTTGCGGAATTGAAGGGGGGTAATATTTTCTTTTTCTTTAAAAATACGGATAAAGTTGTTCACGTTGACGTAACCTACTTTTTCTGCAATGTCGGAAATTGATAAGTCGGAGGAGAGTAACAGCTTTTTGGCTTCGGTAAGTCGAAATAAAACAAGATATTCCTTGAATGAAATACCTACAATTTCTTTAAATGCGAGAGATAGGGCATGTTTGTTAATAAAAAGCTTATTTGCAATTTCATGAAGTGTGATTTTTTCATCATAATGATCGTTGACATATTTTTGTACATGAACTACGGCAGAAGAAATATTACCGGTTTGCGCGGGAAAATATTGCGGGCAGGTACGGTATAGATCGATCAAAATGGAAATTACACAAGTCATACTTTTGGAAACATAAAAAGGAAGTCGACTGCTGTATTCTTTTTGCAGATTTTGAAAAAGCGGCAATAGGGCATGATAAGTAGTAGTATCTAATGGAATTACATGCTGGAAATTCTTAGGACGCTGTATAAAAATAGAAATCAATTCCATTTCTTTAATATTAGCCATGATAAGATCACTTGAAATTGTTGTGACATAGCGTTTATAAGGTTCTTTTGTGACGATCAAGCTGTGACGATCTAAACGGTTCACGAATACCAGGCATTTTTCTCGGATTTGATAACTTTTATGATTGATGAAGAATGTGGCTTCTCCTTCAGTGATAAGAAGCATTTCATATTCAAAATGAGCTTCTGCGTCGGTATGAGACGGTATAGGGCGTTCTGAATAATAACAACTGATGGATGGTAAGTGTGTGTAATTCATGGAAAACCTCATTTCTTACTGTGTGAATATCTGATTTATCGAACAAAAGGTATAAAAAGATAAAAGAATATATGAAATTATAAAAGAGATTAGAAAAAAAGTCAAAGTCTTAAACTAAAAAAGAGATTAAGTGAAGAATAAGGAGTTGTATAGGAGGTACGGATAATGAAGCATGAGAAATTTAAGTATAAAAATGTAGAAGAAATTAAGCAAAAAGCGGAGGAATTGAGGATACACATTCCTTTTGCGGAAAATACGAAAGTGCTGAAACAGCCATTAAAATTTGGAGATGTAATAGTAAATAACAGGCTTGGTATTGCACCGATGGAGGGGGCAGATGCGCTGCCGGATGGTTCTCCGTCGGAACTGACAAAGCGCCGTTATATTCGAGATGCGGTCGGCGGAAGCGCTTTGATTTGGTTTGAAGCAATCTCAATTGTTCCGGAGGGATGTTCCGGATCGCACCAATTGATGCTGACAAAAGAAAATTTGGAGGCTTATAAAAAGTTTACAGCTGAGGTTAAAGAGGCAGGCTATCGGGCGAATGGATATATTCCATATTTAGTTATGCAGGCAAATCATAGCGGGCGGTATTCAAATCCGGGGAATAAACCGGCTCCGCTTATCGCATATCGTCATCCAGAGTATGAAAAACTCAGAAAAGCAGATGATTCTTGTATCGTAAGTGATGATTATTTGAAATCCTTGGAAGAAAAGTTTGGCGAAGCGGCAAAACTGGCAAAAGAAGCAGGATTTGATGCAATTGATGTTAAATCATGTCATGGGTATCTTCTGGCGGAACTGTTGTCTGCATATAATCGTCCCGGGGCATATGGCGGAAGTCTGGAAAATCGTACTCGTCTTTTGAGGAATGGGATCAAAGCAGCAAAAGTATATGAAGATGAACAATTTCTTGTTACTGCGCGTATCGGGATTTATGATGGTTTTGCGTATCCGTATGGATTTGGGGTAAAAGAGGGAGAGGGACTTACCCCGCATTTGGAAGAAGCGGTGGAATTAGTGAAAAAACTTTCAGAAGAATTGCATCTTTCTATGATTAATCTGACTATGGGAAATCCTTATGTAAGCGCGCATGTGACGAGACCGTTTGATATCGGAAAGTATATTCCGGATGAACATCCGCTGGAAGGAATTTCACGCATGATCAATGGAATCGGTCTTGTAAAGAGATCTGTTCCAAATCTGCAAATCTATGCATCAGGTCCATCTTATTTGCGGCAATATGCAGATCTTTATACAGCGGGTGCGGTAGAAGAAGGGCTGTGTGATGGAATGTTATTCGGAAGAATGTCGTTTGCAAATCCGGATTTTGCAAATCAAATTATCAAAGAGGGACGAATGGATCTCAAAAAAACCTGCATTACTTGTGGAAAATGTGGTGATCTGATCCGCGGCGGCAAGCCGACAGGATGTGTAATCCGGGATACAGAAGTATATTTACCATTTTATAAGGAATATCAAAAAGAAAGTGATAAATCGAATCTGTCCGGTTTAGTCTGAAAATGAAAAACGTCCATTTGGGCGTTTTTTATTTTCAGAAATTTAAAATCGGAAAAGTTCATAAGAAAAAAATTATATGATTAGTAAAAAATTAACAAAAAATGATTCTATATACAAACGTTTGCATAAGTAAAATTGTTGGAATTACCAAAAATAAAAGTCAATATTGACAATAAAAAGCATATAGAATAATATTTAAATATACAAAAAACACAAAAATATAAGTTATATTTTTTTTGTGTTTGTATGCAAACGTTTGCAAATAAAACTGTGTTGAAAGTGTTGTGAAAAGGAGAAGAAGTATGAAGAAGAAGTTATTAGCAATTCTTATGACAATGGCAATGACATTTTCATTAGCTGCATGTGGCAGTGATTCAGGGGAAACAAAGGAAGACAGTGGAGGAGGAAAAGAAACATCTGGAGATGAAATTGTGATCGGATGTCTCCAAGATATTACGGGAAGTACATCAGGACTTGGAATCTCTGTACAAAAAGGTGCGCAGGCAGCAGTAGATGAGATTAATGAGAATGGTGGTATTGATGGAAAAGATGTTGTATTAAAAACGTATGATACAAAAGGGGATGTTACGGAGGCTGTAAATGCGTATATTACAGCAGTTACCGTAGACGAGGTTTCATTGGTGGTAGGACCTCCGGTTGCAAATATTGCGAATGCAATTAAAGAAACTTCTGAATCATATGATACTCCGGTCATGGGATTTGCTCTCGATCCGACATGTCAGTTGAAAGAAGATGGAAGCCCATATAAGAATATGTTCTGTTTCCAACCAAGTGCAACTTCACAGGGACAGATTATGGCGGCATTTGCACTGGAGAATGAACTGAAAACATTTGGTGTGCTTTACAATCAGGAAAATTCTTATTCCGTTTCCCTTTTGGATCCGTTTTTGGATGAACTGAAAGCAAATGATATTACTGTAGATGAAAATCTGATCGTTGCGTATGGTGCAGCGGATGCTGATTATAAAACCCTTCTGGAACCATTGGTTTCAGCAGGTGTAGACGCGATCTATTGTCCGAATTATACACAGCAACTGGTAGCGATCAAAACGGCTGCCGACGAGCTCGGATACGAAGGAAAATTAGTATGTGGTCTGGATGCGGCACCGGCATTTAATACAACATACGGCGGTGACTGTTCAAATGTATATTATATCAATAATATTAATACGGATGATCCAACAACAATTGAAATGTCAGATGAAGTAGCGGATGATGTGAGCGCAGTAAATAAGTATTTCCTTGGATATGACGTTGTGATGATTGCCAAAGAATGTATTGAAGAAGCAGGATTAGAAGATGCGGATGCACTTCGCGATACAATTGCAAATGTAAATGGATACAAAGGATTAACAGGTACGATCACAATGGATCCGGAGACACATATGCCTAAAGATATGTCTATGTTCATGTATACATATGACAATCAGACACCGGTTATGCTGGGAGAATTTGGAATCTGATCTGATTTGGCATAGCGGTGAAAATCATGGCTCCCAATTTTATAATTGGGAGCCATGATTATAAAAGAGCGAAAAGGAAAGGAGAAAATTCGGATGTCAATTCAGGTACTTATTAATGGTTTGGCAACAGGGGCTGTATATGCGTTGATAGCGACTGGATTTGCATTAATATTTAATGTATTAAAGTTTTCAAATTTTTCACACGGTGCAACGATGACAGTCGCAGCATTTGTAGCATATTTCCTCGTTTCGGCGAAAGGATACGGGATTGTTCCGACGTTGATCATCGGCGCGCTTGCCGGAGGCTTGGTAGCATTTTGCGGTGAATTTATCGGATTTCGGCGTATTTTAAAAAATCATTCATCTGCAACATATTTTTTTGTATCTTCCATTACCCTTGGGACGTTATATGAAGGTCTTGTAACAATAAAGGTAGGATCTAACTTTTTTAATTACCCTCAGTTTTTTGAAAAATCGACGGTAGAATTAGGTAAAGTAGTTATTTCCACCACAGATTTAATGATGTTGATCATTAGTACGGTCGCACTTGGAATTCTGGCTTTTGTGATTCAGAAGACAAGAATAGGACGTGCACTGCGTGCAGTTTCATTTGATCGGGATACTGCGCAGCTTATGGGAATTGACTCTACAAGAATTATACAGTTTACGTTTGTAGTTTCAGGTGTGATCGCTGGGTTAGCAGGGGTATTTCTTGGGATTAAATATACATTATATCCCTCTCTTGGAAGTCTGGTTGTTAAAGGATTCATTGCTTCTGTGATAGGTGGTCTTGGAAGCCTGACCGGCGCAGTGATCGGAGCCGTTTTGTTGGGACTTGTGGAAACATTGCTGCTGAGCATTATGGGATCGGGATATTCAACAATTGCTACATTTGCAATCATGTTGGTATTCTTATTGCTCCGCCCACGTGGAATTGCCGGAAGTAATGTTCAGGAAAAGGCATAAGGAGGAACGAAAATGGCATTATTACAAAATATTTTAACGCAGGCTTTTATTACGGTAATTGCTGTTTGCGGCGTATATGTGCTAACGGGTCTTACCGGAATGTTCAGTCTTGGGCAGGCTGCATTCATGGCGATTGGATCTTATGCATCAGGACTTCTTGTGATTAAAGCGGGAATACCGGTACCGGTGGCGATCCTGATTGCAGTTGTCCTTGCAATGGTAGTGGGATATTTGATCGGCTATCCGGTTGTACGGTTAAGACGGGATTATATTTCTCTTGTGACACTTGGATTTGGAGAGGCGATCGCGGCATTGCTGAACCGTATGACAACATTGACCGGCGGCGCGTCAGGTCTTACAGGGATACCAAGATGTATTGGGCTGGAAGTAGCGACGATTTCGGCAGTTGCAGCAATCGCATTGGTTGCGTTTTTTAAAACAAGTAAATATGGAAGACAGTGTATTGCATTACGGGGAGATGAACTGGCTGCAAAAGCAATGGGAATCAATGTGACAAAAATTAAAATGATTGCTTTTATTTTGAGTGTTGCTCTGACTTCCTATTCCGGTTGTCTTTATTCTTTTTATATGTCTTATGTGGATCCAAGTGGATTTGGATGGAAGAAGAGTGCGGATTGGGTCATTATGGTATTTTTCGGAGGAGTAAACAGTTTGACGGGCTCTACTTTGGGAGCATTCATATTAAGCGCACTCCCACAGTTTTTGAGAGATCTGCAGAATTACCGTTATGTGATCTACGCAGTTCTTGTAATTTTGATCATTAATTTTAAGCCGTCAGGACTGTTGGGCGAATGGGAACTGACAATTGGAAATATTAAAAAATCTATTCGCAGGATCGGCAGGAAAAATAAGAAGGAGGAACGCTAAATGGCATTGCTGGAAGTAAAAAACATCTATAAAAGTTTTGGCGGAGTAAAAGCCATTCAGAATTTCTCGATCGAAGTGAATGCAGGTGAGATTCATGGGATCATCGGACCAAATGGAGCCGGAAAAACAACGATTTTTAATACGATTTCCGGAGTATATACTGCGGATGAGGGAAGTGTATTTCTGAATGGACAGGATATTACAAAGATGGAACAGTATAAGATCACACATCTTGGAATGGGAAGGACATTTCAGAATATCCGTTTGTTTAAAGGTTTGACGGTGGAAGAAAATGTAATGTGTGCTTTCGACCCGAGAAGCAGTTATTCCATTCTGGGGGGATTGCTTCCTACACCGGGAAGAAAGCGGGAAGAGAAAAGAGGACGGGAATTATGTAAAAAATACCTGGATATTGTTGGGATGGCAGAGTATTTGACAGAAAAACCGGAAAATCTGTCATATGGAATGCAGAGACGAATTGAAATTGCACGCGCACTGATGTGTGAACCTAAAATTTTATTACTGGATGAACCGGCAGCAGGATTGAATCCGACAGAAGTTGCAGAGCTGACAGAACTGATCCAACGGATTTCGAAAGAACTGGGATTTGGAATCATGTTGATTGAACATCGTCTGGAACTGGTGATGAGTATTTCACATGTGATTCATGTTCAGAATTTTGGAGAGACGATTGCAGTAGGAACCCCGGAAGAAGTTCAGCACAATCCTGCGGTGATCGAAGCCTATCTGGGTAAGGAGGAATAAAGATGGAAACAATGCTGAAAGTATCTGACCTTTATGTGAGCTATGGTCATATCGAAGCACTGCGGGGCGTCTCCGTCGAAGTTAAAAAAGGACAGATTGTATCGATCATTGGTGCGAATGGAGCCGGAAAAAGTACATTATTGCGTACGATTTCAGGATTGGTAAAGCCAAAATCCGGAGGAGTCGAATTTGAGGGAGAAGTGCTGCCTAAAAAACCAAGTAAAATTGTTGGAAAAGGTGTCGTGCATGTACCGGAAGGAAGAAAGTGTTTTTCTGGTCTGACAATTCAGGATAATTTACTGGTAGGCGGATATTTGTTCAAAGGGAAAAGGCTGGAGGAAGATTTAAAAGAACAGTATGATCGTTTTCCGATTTTGGAACAGAGGAAAAATCAGTTTGCAGGAACGTTGTCAGGTGGAGAGCAGCAGATGCTTGCAGTGGCAAGAGGATTGATGAGCCGACCAAAGATACTTTTACTTGATGAACCCTCCATGGGACTTGCGCCAATTATTGTAAATCAGATTTATGATCTGATCAAACAAATTCGGGATTCCGGAATTACAGTTCTTCTGGTAGAGCAAAATGCAAGAAAGGCACTAGGAATTTGTGATTATGCGTATGTTTTGGAAAATGGAAAAATCAATCTGTCTGGTTCCGGAGAGGAGCTGCTTTGCTCAGACGCTATAAGAAAAGCGTATTTAGGAGGGTGATAAAATGGATTTTGTTCCAGATTTTCAAATTGCGCATATCGGTGTAAATTTGCCGGATGAAATTTGCGCTGCTCAGTGTGCAGAACAGTTTGCGGAACTGTTTGATTTAAAGAAAAATATAGAAAAAGAGAGCGGAGATGCCTGCTTTACGGGAACACAGATTGAATGGATGAAAAAGCCGGGGCGTGGAAAACATGGACATATCGCACTGGAAACGGAGGATTTGCCGGGAGCACGAGAATATCTGGAGAAAAGAGGATTTCGTTTTTTAAATGAAACTGCAAAATATCTTCCGGATGGCAGAATACTTGTTTTATATGCGGAACAGGAAATCGGAGGATTTGCCATTCATTTAATGCAGAAGCAAAAGACAGGAGGAAATATAGAAAATGATACGAGAATGGAATGAAGAATCGTTAGATCATAGAAATACACTGCTTTATGCAATGGGAATCAGCGAAGAAGATGCAAAACGTCCGATCATCGGTCTCCTGAATACGTGGAACGAGATGAATCCTGGGCATTTTCCATTTGATAAAGAACTGATTGCTGAGATGAAGAAGGAAATCTATCAGGCTGGAGGATTGGCTTTGGAATTGCCGATCTCCGGTATTTGCGACGGGATTTGCAGCAATACACCGGGAGATCGTTATACGTTGCCGGCAAGAGATATGGTGTCAAGCGAAGTTGAGACCGTGGCGGAATTAAACATGTTGGAAGGTATGGTAATGATGGCAACCTGCGACAAGGTGGTTCCGGGAATGCTGATGGGAGCTCTGCGTGTGAATATACCAACGGTTATGATGACCGGAGGATATATGGCAGCAGGACATTATCAGGGAAGAATGCTGACATTGACACACACAAAACAGGCTTATGCAGCGTATATCGCCGGAGATATGTCGGAAGAGGATTACAAAGGCATTGTGCGCAATGCATGTCCAACACCGGGGGCATGTCCTTTTATGGGAACTGCGAATACGATGTGTGCAATGGCAGAAATTCTTGGATTTTCTCCTCATGGTGCAGCAAGCTGCAGAAGCCAGACAGAAAAATGGCATGAACTAGCAAGACAGGCGGCACGTCAGATCATGGAAGCATGGAAACAGGAAATAAGACCAAGCGATATATTGAATAAAAGTAGTTTTGAAAATGTTGTACGTTATATGATGGCAACAGGAGGAAGTACGAACAGTGTTCTTCATATACCTGCGATTGCCCGGCAGATCGGAATCGATATTACACCAGAGACATTCGATGAAATCAGTCGGGAGGTTCCTGTTATCAGTACGATCTATCCGAACCATCCGACGAATACAATGGAAGAATTTGAAATGGCAGGAGGTTTGGGGGCCGTTGTAAAGGAACTGGAAAAAGCTGGGAAAATCGATGCATCTGCAAAGGGAATGTTTGGAACAATCGCACAAAAAGCGGCGTTGGCTAAGAATCAAAATAAGGAAGTGATTCATCCGGTATCAAACCCGATCCATGAACAAGGCGGACTGGCAGTATTGCATGGAAATATCGGTACAGACAGTGCGATTGTCAAGTTCAGTGCAGTAGATCCGGCAGCTTGGAAGTTTTCGGGTCCGGCAAAATGTTATGACAGTCAGGATGATGCATGGCATGCGATTCTGCGAGATGAAATTGTAGCAGGAGATGTGGTTATCATCCGATACGAGGGTCCAAAAGGAAGTCCCGGAATGCCGCATATGGAAACGTTTATGGCAGCAGTTCTCGGAAAGGGACTGGGAAGTAAAATCGCGTTGGTATCGGATGGACGTTTCAGCGGAGCAACAGGCGGACTTGCAATCGGGCATGTAAGTCCGGAAGCGTATGAGGGCGGCAACTTGGCACTTATTCGAAATAATGATATAATACATATTAATATTGAAGAGCGGAAACTCGAAGTAGATGTGTCAGAAGAAGAGTTTGAGCGGAGAAAAAAAGAATTTTTGCCGATCGTGAAACCGGCAAAAGGATGGCTTAGTCTTTATCGCAGACAATGCACTTCAGCACATCGTGGCGCAACTGTATACTGGGAGAAAGAGTAGACCCCGCTAAAAAATGACATGGGGGTGGCGGTATGACAACCACAGCAAATTTAAAAGATGTAGCAAAAATAGCAGGAGTTTCAGTCAGTACAGTTTCACGCGCACTGAACGGTAAGAGCTGTGTGAATGAGGAAACAAAAAAAAGGATCATGGATGCTGTGGAGCAGACAAATTATCGACCCAATATCATATCAAAAAGTCTGAAAATGGGAAAAAGTAATACGATTTGTCTCCTTGTGTCTACGATTCAGAACCCTATTTTTGCGGAGATTACACAGGGTGTGGAAGACACAGCGAGAAAAAGCGGATATATCGTAGTGCTTTGTAATACAGATGAAGACGAGGCGATTGAAAGAGAATATATCGAGAATATGAAGACGCGTTGGGTTGACGGATTTATTATATGCTCAGCGGTAAATTCCAGCCAGTATATTAAACGTTTGCGGGGAGAAGGATTTCCTGTTGTTATGGTCAATCGTTTTGATAAAGAAGACGAAAAAAATGTAGATACGGTAGGCGTTGATAATTATCAGGCAGCGTATGACGCAACAAGATATTTGATACAGACAGGACATCGCAGGATTGCACTGGGATGTGGATCGGAGGAGTTATATCTGTATCGTGAACGTTACAGAGGTTATCGGGAGGCATTGGAGGATGCAGGGATTTCTTATGATGACGGGCTTGTTATGCGCGAGACATATAGTCAGGAATGTTTTTATCAATTGACAAAAAAATTGATGTCGGCAGGCGATCCCCCGGATGCGATTTTTGCCTTGAGTGATCCGATCGCATTTCGGATCATGCATGCGTTACATGATATGAATCTGAATATCCCGAATGATATAGCAGTGATAGGATTTGATAATGTGGAATTGTCTTCCATGGTGGAACCACCGCTGACAACGGTTTCACAGCCGTTATATGATCTTGGTTGTGCCGCGGCAAAAAGTTTGATACGGCAGATCCAGCATAAAGACAGGTGTGGAGAACTGCCGACACCGGTAAATAGTGTGCTTGGAACAAGTTTGATTTTAAGAAGATCGACAAGATAGAAAAGAAACCAAAGGGGGAACTTTGGTGAATATATTAGGAATTAATTTATGGAACTGGTGCAAAGAGTTAAACAGTGCATGTTGTGGGATTCCGACGAAAATAAAAGAAATGGGATTTACAGCAGTGGAAATACCAATGACGAACTCGTCATTGCCGTCATTGCTTAGAGACGAGATCCGTGATACAAAACTGCAGGTCAGTCTGTGCGCAGCTATGGGAAAGGGAAGAGACTTATCCAGTTTTGATCCGTCTGTGAGAAAGGATACGATGAAATATCTTACAGAATGTTTGCAGACAGGAGCAGAAGTGAACGCTAAAATCTTTTGCGGACCATTGTACGCAGGAGGGGGAAAACGGCATTGGCTCGGAGCGGACGAAAAGAAGCGGGAATGGGAATTGGCTGTTACGGGGATTCGTGAATTGGCTTCTCGTGCAGGTGAATATGGGATTGTACTTGCATTGGAACCGTTAAATCGTTATCGGACTAGTGTTGTAAATACAGTGGAGCAGGCGTTAGAAATGATAAAAGAAATCGATGCGCCGAATGTGGGGATCCATTATGATACGTTTCACGCATGTCTGGAAGAAAAAGACCTTCTGGAATCGTTGGAATTGGCATTACAATCAGGAAAAGTCGAACATTTTCATGCATGTGCAAATAACAGGGGGGCACCGGGACAAGGAGTGCTTCCATGGCAGGAAATTATGGATCTTTTAGTGAAATATCAATATTCGGGACATATTACGATGGAAACATTCGCACTGGGAGGATTGGACAGCAGCTGGATTCAAGTACATGAAGAACCGGATGAACTTGCAGCGGCTGGATTAACTTATTTAAGAACGTATTTCAAAAAATAAAATATTGAATAGAAAGAGGGGCTTTTATGGAACCGATTATGAATCGGGTAGGAGAAGTTTATGAGCCTTTTAAGGTACATTTTCTGACAAAAAGGATAGAAAAGCTGCAGGAAGATGAGGTCTTGATCAAAGTAAGAGCGAGCGCAATCTGCGGGAGCGATCTGCATATTGCAAGAGGAATGCATCCGTCTGCCCCACTTCCGGTTACGATCGGACATGAATTTTCAGGAGATGTTGTGGCAATTGGGAAGAATGTTCATAATATAGGACTTGGAGAGAGAGTCACGGTAGAACCGTGTATCGTTTGTGGAGAATGTGAGGCATGCAGACATGGGGATTACGGATATTGTGAACATATTACGTTTACATATCGAAACGGAGACGGCGCAATGGCTGACTATGTTGTTGTAAAATCACCATATGTGTATTCACTGCCGGATTATCTTTCTTATGAGACCGGAGCGTTGATCGAACCGTTGGCAGTGGCGACTCATGCGGTCAGAAGAGCGGATGTCAGGTTGGGAGAACAAGTATTGATCATCGGAGCAGGTGCAATTGGGATGATGACAGCTGCTATGTGCCGCAGAAGCGGAGCAGCAGAAGTCATTGTCGCTGATTTCTCCGAAAGTCGGCTCGAAATGGCACTGAAAGTTGGTGCGACCAGAGTGATCAACAGTAAAAAGACAGATCTGGAAGTAGAAGTGATGCGGCTTACGGAGCATAGAGGGGTCGATAAAAGTTTTGAATGTGTAGGAAGAGAAAGTTGCTTCAACCAGGCGATTATGACATTGAAGCGCAATGGAGTGGCTACGATTGTAGGAATTTATGAGCACCCGCAGATTCAATTTATGGCAAGTCGTCTTGTGACCCATGAAATTAAAATTCAAGGGGCGCAAGGATATTGTTGGGATTTTCCGGTAGCAATTGCGGCTGCAAAAGAAATTCCACTGGAAAAGTTTATTACGCATATATTTCCACTCGATCGACTTCAGGAAGCTTTAGATACGGCGCTAGATAGAGAGAGCAATAGTATAAAAGTGATTGTAAAACCATAAAAGCAGATCGGATGATTAAAGGAGTATGAAAATATATGAAAAAAACAGCAATTATTACCGGCTCAAGTCGTGGAATAGGATTCGCAATCGCACGGCGGCTTGGGCTGGACGGGAATCGGATTGTAATGGTGGCAACTGGTACGCAGGGGAAAAATCAGGCGGCATTGGATGAACTGGAGTCACTTGGCATTGAATGCATGTATGTGCAGGCCAATATTGGGAGTCATGATGATAGACTGAAAATCGTAAGAGAAACGGCAGAAAAATTTGAAAGGATTGATATCCTTGTGAATAATGCAGGCGTTGCGCCTTTGATTCGGGCAGATTTACTTGATATGACAGAGGAAAGTTTTGATCGAGTGATCAGCGTGAATACAAAAGGAACCATGTTTTTAACTCAGGCTGTTGCAAAGCAGATGATCAGTCAGGAACCGGTCGACGGGCGAAGAGGTATTATTGTGAATGTATCCAGTTGCAGCGCAGCAGTGTCAAGTGTAAGCCGTGGAGAGTATTGTATTTCAAAAGCCGGAGTATCTATGCTTACAACATTGTATGCTGACAGATTGGCAGCAGAGGGAATTCTGGTACACGAGGTGCGTCCGGGAGTGATCGCGACAGATATGACGAGCACGGTGACAGAGAAATATGACCAGTTGATTCAAGACGGGGCATTCCCGATCGCACGTTGGGGAAGACCGGAAGATGTGGCAAATGTTGTGAGTGCATTCTGCAGTGATAAATTTCAATATACAACAGGAAATTATATTGATGTCGATGGAGGGTTTCACATCAGCCGTTTATAGGAGGATGTATGAGAGAGCAGATTTTAAAAACAGAAGAAATTTCAGCGAGGCTTTTATCTTGTAATACGGTGATCGTCGGAACCGGAGCCGCAGGATATAATGCAGCGGATCGGCTATGGGAGTTAGGACAGCAAGATATTTTAATTGTAACAGAAAATCGTATGGCGGGGACGAGCAGGAATACAGGAAGTGATAAGCAGACTTATTATAAATTGACGTTATCAGGAGAAATTCCGGATAGTGTGATGGAGATGGCAGAAAATCTTTTTACAGGACAATGTGTAGATGGAGATCTGGCATTATGTGAGGCTGCGCTTTCCGTACAGAGCTTTATGCGATTGGTAGAATTAGGAGTCCCGTTTCCGAAAAATCGATACGGTGAATATGTAGGATATAAGACAGATCATGATCCAAGACGCCGTGCGACCAGTGTAGGACCGTATACCAGTAAACAGATGACAGAAAAATTGGAACGGTCAGTCCTGAGTAAAGGAATCCCGATGCTGGATCATATGCAGGTCATCCAGATTCTGAGTGATGGGAAAAAAGTGTATGGTTTGTTATGTTTGAATACGGAAGCAGTTGTGAATGAGGAACTGTTTGTAGTGATTCAGTGCAGAAATGTTGTGTATGCAACCGGGGGACCAGCGGGTATGTATGCTAACAGTGTATATCCGGGTTCACAATACGGCGCAACAGGTGTGGCATTGGAAGCAGGTGCGAAAGGGAAAAACCTTACAGAGTGGCAATATGGTATGGCTTCCCTAAATCCACGGTGGAATGTATCAGGGACATATATGCAGGTATTGCCACGTATGTATTCCATAAATCAAGATGGAACAGATGAGCGCGAATTCCTGATGGATTTTTTTGAAAATCCAGAGGAAATGTTAAGCAAACTATTTTTAAAAGGTTATCAGTGGCCGTTTGATGTGAGAAAAGTGACATCAGGAAGTTCCATTATCGATATTCTGGTTTACCTGGAAACTTGTAAAGGAAGGCGTGTATTTTTGGACTATCGAGAAAATCCGGTTCGGGGAGGCTTTTCTTATGAGAAACTGGAAAAGGAAGCGCAGGAATATCTGAAAAGTGCCGGAGCTTGTTTTGGAACGCCGATCGAGCGGTTAAAGCATATGAATCTTCCTGCTGTTGAGTTTTATCGGGACAAAGGTGTTGATCTGGAAACGGAACCGCTTGAAATCTCTCTTTGTGCTCAGCATAATAATGGCGGACTTGCGATCGATCATTGGTGGCAGACAAATGTAAAAGGTTTTTTTGCAGTAGGGGAAGTCGCTGCAAGTCACGGGGTATATCGTCCGGGAGGGACTGCTTTAAATGCGGGACAGGTTGGAAGCATGCGCGCGGCGCAGTATATTGCAAAAACTGGAAAAGGCATGCCGGAAGAGGAAACTTTATTTTCAGACATAGCCCAAAAAGCGTTGGTACAAATGAACCGGTTTGCAGAGAATGTGAAATCGACGGAGTCAAATGTAAGAAATTTACATATGCATGCCGCAAAAAACATGAGCATGTGCGGCGCTGCAATCCGGAATAAAGAGGAAATCGAAGCTTATTGTAAAAAGTTGCCGGAAGTGATAGAAAGTCTGTCTGACCGTGTGAAAATTTCCTCTGTAAAAGAACTGAAATGGGCTTTCCGATTGCGGGATGAGTTGATCGCTCAGTTTGTATATTTATCTGCGATGTTAGATTATATTTCCAATGGCGGAAAAAGCAGAGGAAGCGCATTATATACGGATCCGAATGGAACAAAACCATTTGCGCAATTACCGGATGTATTTACCTTTAAAATGGATGATGGAAGCAAAGGAGAATGGGTTCAGGAAGTACAGTATAAGGGAGCATACTGTCAGTTTGAATGGAGGCAAGTAAGACCGATCCCGAAAGAGGATGATTTCTTTGAAAATGTCTGGAGAAGTTATCGGGAGAATGAAAATGTTTATTGAGTGAGAAACAGAAGAGGAAATAAAAACAGGTTAAAATCACACCATTGACACATGAAAAAGTGAGTGCTATAATTCAGTCTAAATTAATTTAATAATTTAACACATCAAACCGATGAAGCAGAGATAACGGCAATGATGCCTTTACAGAGAGCCTGGGGAGCTGAGAGCCGGGTGAGAAACAAGTTGTCAAATGGACTGCTGAGGGTACAGTCAAATGTTGTAAATCAGATTAGTTTAAGTGATATGCAGCAGAGTATTCTGTAACGTGAAGGCATACGTTAGTTGCCGGGGATATGTTGGTATCTTTGCTAAGTGCATGGGGGACTCCCCATGAATCAAGGTGGCACCGCGGATGAGTGGTATACAATGTAAGTATATGAGATTCGCCCTTGACAGAAAATATAGGTATTTTCTGTCAAGGGCGTTTTTTGTATATAAATTATTGCTACGAAAAAGGAGAGGTGAATGAGATGATCAAAGAAGCGATTGTAAAAATTGTCAATAAACAAGATCTGACGTATGAAGAGGCTTATGAAGTGATGAATGAAATCATGAGCGGGAAAACGACTTCGACGCAGAATGCTGCATTTCTTGCAGCGCTGTCAACGAAAAGTGCAAGAGCTGAGACAACCGATGAAATTGCAGGCTGTGCGGCTGCAATGCGTGAGCATGCGATACAAGTAGATACAAACATGGAATTGTTTGAAATTGTGGGGACAGGTGGTGATAATGCGCAAAGCTTTAATATTTCAACAACGGCGGCATTGGTTGCAGCCGCCGGAGGAATGAAAGTTGCAAAACACGGAAATCGTGCGGCGTCTTCGAAATGCGGAACTGCCGATTGTCTGGAAGCACTAGGGGTTCAAATTCAGCAAAGTCCGGAGAAATGCAGGGAACTGTTGGAAGAAGTGGGAATGTGTTTCTTTTTTGCGCAGAAATACCATACCTCCATGAAATATGTGGCATCCATTCGAAAAGAATTGGGATTTCGGACAGTATTTAATATTCTGGGACCGTTGACGAATCCGGGATCACCTCGTATGCAGCTCTTAGGAGTTTACGATGATTATCTGGTGGAGCCGCTTGCGCAAGTTCTTGTGAATCTTGGTGTCCGGCGGGGGATGGTTGTATATGGGCAGGATAAATTAGATGAGATCTCTTTAAGTGCACCGACAAAAATATGTGAAATCCGTGACGGATGGTTTCGTTCTACTGTGATCACACCGGAAGAGTTTGGACTGAAACGTTGCAGAAAAGAAGAATTGAAAGGGGGAACGCCGGAAGAAAATGCAGAAATCACAAGAAAAATCTTAAGAGGGGAAAAGGGTCCGAAGCGGGATGCAGTGTTAATGAATGCAGGAGCGTCGCTTTATATCGGCGGCAAAGCAGAGAACTTGAAAGACGGTATCCGATTGGCAGCAGAGCTGATCGATTCCGGAAAAGCGATGGAGATCCTGGAAAAATTAATCCGGTTTAGTCAGGAATAGTGGAATTAGGAGGGAAACATGCAGGATGGAGTGGAAGAAAAGGACTATATTTTAAAAAAGCTGGCAGATTTTGCAAGAGAAAGAGTGGATATGGCAAAACGAAAAGTGCCGTCAGAAGAAATCAGAAAAAGGGCATATGAACTGCCGAAAGGAACATTTGCATTTGAAAAAGCCCTAAAAAATCCGGGAGTTTCATTTATCTGTGAGTGTAAGAAAGCGTCGCCGTCAAAAGGAGTGATCGCACCGGATTTCCCGTATATACAAATTGCAAAAGATTATGAAGCGGCAGGTGCGGATTGTATTTCTGTACTGACAGAACCGAAATGGTTTTTGGGACGGGATCAGTATTTGAAAGAAATTGCAGAACAGGTGAAAATCCCTTGCCTGCGAAAAGATTTTACCGTGGATGAATATATGATCTATGAGGCAAAACTTTTAGGAGCATCGGCGATTCTTCTTATTTGTTCTTTGCTGACAGAAAAAGAAATCAAAAAATATCTTGAAATATGTGAAGAACTTGGTCTTTCGGCATTGGTAGAAGTACATGATGAACGGGAAATAGAAAGGGCGCTTCGGTCGGGGTGTCGCGTAATCGGTGTAAACAACAGGAATTTGAAAGATTTTACGGTGGATACGTCAAATAGCAAAAGACTTCGCGGACAAGTACCGGGGGATGTATTATTCGTGGCAGAAAGCGGGATTCGTTGTGCAAAAGATGTTTCTGACTTGTTTCAAATAGGTGCTGACGCTGTCCTCGTAGGGGAAACTTTGATGCGGGCCGGCAATAAAAAGGAAAAATTAAAAGAACTGCGAGGAGAATGAGGCAAAGTGACAAAAATTAAATTGTGCGGATTGAGAAAGGTGGAAGAGATAAAAATAGTCAATCAATGGAAACCGGATATGATCGGCTTTGTATTTGCAAGAGAAAGTAAAAGATACGTTGATCCGGAAACAGCGGCATTATTGAAAAGAAATTTGGATCCAGCGATTCGGGCGGTCGGAGTATTTGTAAATGAGGATGCAGATAAGGTCGTTTCACTGTTGGAATCCGGGGTGATCGATCTTGCACAGCTCCACGGAAACGAAGATGCTTCTTACTTGAAAAAGCTGAGAGAAAAGACGAAAAAACCGTTGATCCAAGCGGTTCGTGCTGTCGATCGAATGGTGTTGAAAGCGGCAGAACAAAGCACGGCAGATTACATTATGGCAGATTCCGGGGCAGGAACAGGTAAGACGTTTGATTGGAAGATCCTTTCAGAAATACGGAGACCTTATTTTCTGGCAGGAGGATTGGACGAAAAAAATGTCGGCGTGGCAATTAAGGAACTGCATCCGTTTGCGGTAGACGTCAGTTCGGGAATTGAGACGGACGGGAAAAAGGATCCGGAAAAAATAGAGGCGTTTATCCGGGCGGTACGACAACAAAAGGAGGTAAATATATGACGAATCAAAAGGGACGTTTTGGAATCCATGGCGGACAATATATTCCGGAGACATTGATGAATGCGGTGATCGAATTGGAGAATGCATATAATGTCTATAAGGCAGATCCGGAATTTAACAGAGAATTGACAGGATTGTTCAATGAATATGCGGGAAGACCGTCGAGATTGTATTTTGCAAAAAAAATGACAGAAGATCTGGGCGGAGCCAGGATTTATTTGAAACGGGAAGACTTAAACCATACGGGGGCACATAAGATCAACAACGTATTAGGACAGGCGCTTTTGGCAAAGAAAATGGGAAAGACACGTTTGATCGCGGAGACCGGGGCCGGACAGCACGGTGTGGCAACAGCGACCGCTGCCGCATTGTTCGGAATGGAATGCGTTGTATTTATGGGAGAAGAAGATACGATCCGGCAGGCGTTGAATGTATATCGGATGCGTCTTCTTGGGGCGAAAGTTATTCCTGTCACATCGGGGACGGCAACGTTGAAAGACGCAGTGTCTGAGGCGATGAGAGAATGGACTTCCCGAATCAGTGATACACATTATTGTTTGGGATCGGTCATGGGACCGCACCCATTTCCGATGATCGTGCGTGATTTTCAGTCAGTGATCTCCAAAGAAATCCGTTTGCAGATGTTGGAAAAAGAAGGAAAACTTCCGGATACGGTCATTGCCTGTGTCGGCGGAGGTTCAAACGCGATCGGAAGTTTTTATCATTTTATCGATGTTCCGTCTGTACGGCTGATCGGATGTGAGGCGGCAGGCAGAGGAATCGGAACATTTGAAACTGCGGCAACGATAAATACAGGAAAAGTCGGGATATTTCACGGGATGAAATCCTATTTTTGTCAGGATGAATATGGACAGATCGCACCGGTCTATTCGATTTCGGCAGGCTTAGATTATCCGGGGATCGGACCGGAGCATGCACATCTTTATGATATCGGAAGGGCAGAATATGTTCCGGTTACAGATGAGGAGGCGGTAGATGCATTTGAATATCTTGCCAAGACCGAAGGGATCATTCCTGCAATCGAGTCTGCTCATGCGGTTGCATATGCGATGAAACTGGCGCCGGGAATGAAAAAAGATCAAAGTATTGTGATAACGATTTCCGGACGAGGAGACAAAGATTGTGTGGCGATCGCACGATATAGGGGGGAGGATATTTATGAGTAAGATCGAACTGGCATTTCAAAAAGGAAAGGCGTTTATTCCGTTTATAACATGTGGGGATCCGGATCTTGAGACAACAAAAAAAGCAGTTCGGGAAGCTGTGAGAAACGGGGCGGATCTGATCGAACTTGGTATTCCGTTTTCGGATCCGACGGCGGAAGGACCTGTGATTCAGGGAGCAAATATCAGAGCGTTGTCAGGAGGGATTACGACAGATCGGGTGTTTGATATGGTACGGGAATTGCGAAAAGAGATTACGATACCATTCGTATTCATGACTTACGCAAATGTTGTTTTTACTTATGGCGCAGATCGTTTTTTCGCATTGTGTGGAGAAATCGGAGTCGATGGGATTATTTTACCGGATCTGCCTTTTGAAGAAAGAGAGGAATTTCTTCCAATAAGCAGAAAGTATCAGGTAGATTTGATTTCATTGATTGCTCCGACTTCCGAGGAGCGTATAGGAATGATCGCGAAAGAGGCAGAGGGATTTTTGTATCTTGTATCCAGCCTTGGAGTTACCGGAATGAGAAATGAGATCAATACGGATCTGGAGTCGATTGTCCGGATTATCCGAACGTACACAAAAATCCCGTGTGCGATCGGATTTGGCATTTCTACTCCGGAACAGGCAAAAAAGATGGCAGGGGTTGCGGATGGCGTGATTGTCGGTTCTGCAATTGTAAAATTGTTGGAAAACTATGGGAAAACGGCGCCTCAATACATCGGAAGCTATATAAAAGAAATGAAAGATGCAGTGAAAAATATTTGACATAACTTTTTCAGCGTTTTATTGTAGGAGTATATCAAATAGACAGGGGAATGAAAAATGAGCGTCATGAACACATTTTACGGGAGAACATTCGATCCGATGGGGATGACGGAAGAAAATGTTGCGCTGGAGGATATTGCCCGCGCGTTAAGTCTCTTATGTAGGGGCGGCGGACATATCCGGCATTTTTATTCGGTTGCACAGCATTCGATCAACTGTGCAAAAGAAGCGAAAGCGAGAGAACTGCCGGAGAGGATGCAGCTGGCTTGTCTTTTGCACGATGCCAGCGAGGCTTATATTTCCGATATCATCCGACCGGTGAAAGAGCACTTGAACAATTATCTGGAAATCGAAGCGAAGATCATGTCGGTTATCTGGAAACACTTTCATCTGGAAAATCTGACCGAGGAAGAACAGCAAACCTGGAAAGAAATTGATGACGCGGTTCTTGTCTACGAGTTTCGCCATCTGATGACGGGAAGTCTGGAAATGGAAGCGCAAGAATTGTATTCCGAACCAGACGTATCGGAGCGAAACTGGAGAGAAATCGAAACAGAGTTTCAGCAGTGGGCAGAGCGTCTGATCTGTCGGTAAGCGCTGTCAGGTGAGTCCCATCAGATATTCGATCATCTGATGGAGCGCCTGTGTTTTGTCGGAATCACTGGCGCGGTAATAGGTTTCTTTTCCCTGCCGTCTGGAAGTGACCAGACCGCTTGTTTTCAACAGGCGGAGATGGTGCGCGACGGCGGGACTGCTCATATCCATTCTGGCGGAAATATGGATCACACATTCTTCATGGTGGCATAAAATCCAGAAAATCCGCATTCTTGTGGGATCTCCCAACTGTTTAAAAAGATCTGAGATTTTTTCAAATGTTTCAATATCAGGCATTGGTAATTATATTCCTTTCCAATCGTTTTCTTGTATTTCAGACTAATCAAATCATACCATATCTCACAGGAAAAACACAGAGAAAATCAGTTTATTAAAAATACTAATAAATAAAGATAAGATAATATCATATCCAAAAACCAGTTGTTCAACAAGTTGCTATTGACAGTGGAAACATTGTCGAACTATACTGTGTTTGCAAGGGCATTTTCGAAAACCCTTAGCCGAAAAGGAAAGGAAAACTATGAAAAAACCACTTATTTTGCAATCGGATTTTGGAACAGCAGACGGAGCCGTAAGTGCAATGTACGGAGTTGCCTATGGAGTTGATCAGGAACTGAGAATTTCTGATCTGACACATGAGATCCCGCAGTATGACATTTGGGAGGCATCTTACCGGCTGATTCAGACAGTGAGCTACTGGCCGGAGGGTTCGGTGTTCGTGAGCGTGGTAGATCCGGGAGTCGGATCCACAAGACGGAGCATCGTCGTAAAGACAAAAGGCGGACAGTATATCGTATCTCCGGACAACGGAACTCTGACCCATGTAAAACGGATCATTGGGCTGGACGGAGCAAGAGTGATTGACGAGAGTGTGAACAGACTGCCGAATTCCGGAGAGAGCTATACGTTCCACGGAAGAGACATCTACGCTTATACCGGAGCGAAGCTTGCAGCCGGTGTGATCAGCTTTGAGGAAGTCGGACCGGAGGTTGATGTGGACAGTGTGATCGAGCTGCCGATCGTAGAGCCGGTTTACGACGGAGAAAAAGTGAGCGGTACGATCGACGTACTGGACGTACGTTTCGGAAGCCTCTGGACGAACATTTCCAGAGAACTGTTTAAAAAGCTCGGCGTTGGTCATGGCGGAAGAGTGGAGATCAGTATAGAAAATGAAACCAGAACGCTTTACAAGAATATTCTGGTTTACGCAAAGAGTTTTGCGGATGTGTATGTAGGAGAGCCGCTTGTCTATGTCAACAGTCTGGACTGTATGGCAGTGGCGATCAACCAGGGAAGTTTTGCGCGTGCTTATAATATCGGCACCGGAACGAACTGGAGGATCACGATCCGCAAAGCGCCGAAGATTATTTACGAAGATTAGAAAGGGAACACGATGGTCAGAGAATGTACCGAGAAAGATAAAGAATGGCTTCTGGCATATTTAAAAGAAGAGGCGGTATATAATACATTTTTGCTGGCAGACATTGAAGATTTCGGATTTGAAGAGTCGTTTCAGACCGTGTATATGGATGAGGAGCAAGGAGAGATAAAAGGTGTTTATCTTTGCTTCTACCAGAATTTTCTTTTGTACTGCCGGGAAAATGAAGTGAATATCTCATTTCTGGAACAGTTATTTTCCAGCTATATCCCGGATGTTGTGATGGGAAAAACGCAGACTGTACAGATCGTACAACGGATTTTAACCGAGCATGTCCTGGAGTCGAGAGGTTTGTATTTATTTGCGGATGAGACATGCCTGGAAAAGGAAAATCCGGAAATCCATGCGGCAGGTATGGAAGATGTGGATGATATTTTTGCATTTTTGCAGAGCATTGACGAATTGCGGCATTTGTACACATCGAAACAGATGATCGCGGACCGGATCGGGAAGAATTGCGGAGTTCACTATATAATAAGAAGAGACGGGAAAATCATCGCACATGCGAACAGTGCGGCACAATGCGAAGCCACGACGATGATCGGCGGTGTGTCGACAGCTCCGGAAGCAAGAGGGCAGGGACTCGGCGGACAGGTTGTGAGCAAACTGTGCAGGGATATCCTTGCGAAAGGAAAGACCCCATGTCTGTTCAGCATTCAGGGTGAGGAACACAATCTCTACCATCGGATCGGATTTCGGAAGATTGGAGAATGGGGTACATTGACAAAGCCGGCAAATGGCGGTCAGCAGGAAAATGTGCAGAAAGAGCAGGAGAAAGATTCGGGAGCGGAGAAGGTAAATCCGCATAAAAAAGGAATGCCGTCGTATATTCCGATTTACAATCAGCTGTATGAAGATATTGTAAACGGAGTGTATGAAAAAGGAAGCCTTCTTCCGTCCGAACATCTTCTTGCTGAGAAATATCATGTGAGCAGAAATACATTGCGTCAGGCATTGACGATCCTGAATCAGGATGGATATATTTATAAAAAGCAGGGAAAAGGGACTTTTGTTTCGTATGATCGGGCGAAGAAGCAGGCGGATAAGATTTATAATTTCCTTTCGGAAGATGCGTTGGAAAAGATTACCGATATTCGGATAGATTATAATATGGGGCTTCCGACAAAGATCGCACAGATCAAACTTCATCTGGCGGATGGGGAAGAAGTTCTGGCAAGCAATAATGTCTATGTGGGAGAGAACGACCCGATCGGGCAGAGTTTTCTGCAGATTCCGTTGGATGTGCTGGCGGAAAATCAGATCGACACGGGAAATGAAGAGCAGTTACTGGAATTTATGAACAAGGGGCTTTATCGGCTGGCTGCCGGATCGGAGATGAGCGTTCAGCTGATGGAGGCGGACGAGCAGGTCGTTCCGTTTTTGAAAATCGAGCCGGGAACGCCGGTGCTTCATTTTGAACAGTTGCTTTTTGATAAAAAACAAAAACCATATGCAAGGATCAAATATTATTTCTGTTCCGGGAAATATCAGATCCAGTTCAGATGGTAGGAACGGGAGGAGACAATGAATTATACAGAACGAAAACCTGTGATCGAATTCAAAGATTTCAGCTTTCAGTATTTCAGTCAGGCAGAGCCGACACTGCATGATATTAATCTGACGATTTATGAGGGCGAAAAAGTATTGCTCGTCGGACCGAGCGGAAGCGGAAAAAGTACGCTTGGCAACTGTCTGAACGGATTGATTCCGTTTGCGTATAAGGGCGAGATCAAAGGAAGCCTGAAAATCGGCGGAAAAGAAACAAAAGAAATGAACATTTTTGAACTTTCCAAAAAAGTCGGAACCGTTCTTCAGGACGCCGACGGACAGTTCATCGGTCTGACGGTAGGAGAGGACGTGGCATTTGCTCTGGAAAACGATTGTGTGAAACAGGAGCAGATGAAAGCGCAGGTGCAGAAAGTTGCAGAAATTGTCGATATGGGAAAACTGTTGAAATCCTCACCGTTTGAGTTGTCAGGTGGTCAGAAGCAGCGCGTATCGTTTGCAGGCGTTATGGTGGATGATGTGGATATTCTGCTGTTCGACGAACCGCTTGCTAACCTGGATCCGGCAACCGGGAAGACGGCGATCGATCTGATCGACCGTGTATGGAAAAATTCCAGAAAGACGGTTGTGATCGTTGAACATCGTCTGGAAGACGTATTGTACCGGGATGTAGACAGGATCATCGTGGTCAGCGACGGGCGGATCGCGGCGGATATGAGTCCGGATGAACTGATGTCGGCGGATATCCTTTCCAAACTCGGAATCCGTGAGCCGCTTCATGTTACGGCAATGAAATATGCCGGCATTCAGGTGACGCCGGATATGCATGCCGGAAGACTGGCAACGCTGGATATTGAAAAAGTGAAAGAACCGCTTTTGAAATGGAATCTGGAACAGACGAAAAAAGAGCCAAAGGCAGAGCGCCCGGTGATTTTGGAAGCAGAGCATTTGAGTTTTCAGTATACGAAAAAAAGAAAGATTTTGCAGGATGTAAGTTTTCAGATCCACGAGGGAGAGATGGTCAGCATCGTCGGAACCAATGGGGCGGGAAAAAGTACGCTTGCAAAAGTAATCTGTGGGTTTGTGACCGAAGATGAGGGACGGATCTTATATAAAGATCAGGATCTGAAAGGGCAGACGATCAAAGAACGTTCTCATTTGATCGGATTTGTGATGCAGAACCCGAACCAGATGATCTGTAAACCGATGATCTACGACGAGGTGGCGCTGGGACTTCGTATCCGCGGCGTTGCGGAGGAAGAGATCGAGCCGAAAGTAGATAAGGCGCTGCAGATCTGCGGACTTGCACCGTTTAAAAAGTGGCCGGTATCCGCATTGAGTTTCGGACAGAAGAAACGTGTGACGATCGCGTCCATGCTTGCCCTGGATCCGAAAGTACTGATCCTTGACGAGCCGACTGCCGGACAGGATTATCACCATTACACGGAAATCATGGAATTTCTGAAAAAGTTAAATGAAGAGGGCGTTACGATCATCATGATCACACATGATATGCATCTGATGCTGGAATACACACCGCATGCGATCGTAATTTCCGATGGAAAGAAGATCGGAGATGCGAGCGCGGTTGAGATCCTTACAAATGAGGAGATCGCGGGAAGAGCAAACTTAAAGACGACATCGCTGTATGATCTGGCAGTGAAGATCGGAATCGAAGATCCGTCTGTATTTGTACAGAATTTTATTGATTATGAAAGGGGGACATACCGCTGATGAAAGCAAAATTATTTGACTATATTGACCGGGATAATTTTATTTTTAATTTGTCCGGTCTGACAAAATTAGTATGTTTCATCTGTATGACATTTTCCGTGATGTTCTCCTATGATATCCGATATATTTTACTGGTGATGCTGTTGTCGCTTATCTTCTTTAAAATGTCGGGGCTGCAATTCAAACAGATCAAACTAATGACGATCTATGTGATCATCTTTTTGGCAATGAACTTTTTTCTGACTTATTTGTTCAGCCCGCAATATGGGATTGAGATTTACGGAACCAATCATGAATTGTTCCGGTTCAGCGGACGGTATACGGTGACGTTGGAGCAGCTGCTCTATCAGGTGACAAAGATCACAAAATATGCATCGGTTGTCCCGATGGGAATGATCTTTCTTTTGACAACGAATCCGAGTGAATTCGCAGCATCATTAAACCGTGTGGGAATCAATTACAAAGGAGCGTATGCGTTGTCTCTGACGTTGCGTTATTTCCCGGATATGATCCGTGATTATCAGGATATTGCTCTTGCACAGCAGAGCCGTGGTCTGGATCTTTCAAAGAAAGAAAAACTGGGAGTGCGCGTAAAAAATATCATGAACATCTGTGTTCCGCTTATTTTTTCCACGCTTGACCGGATCGAACTGATCAGTAACGCGATGGAACTTCGTGGCTTCGGAAAGCACAAAAAACGTACATGGTACGTTGCAAAGCCGCTGAAAAAAGGCGACTGGTTCTCGATGCTCTTTGGAGCAGTCGTGCTGGCAGGTTCTCTTGCACTGACGATATTTGTAAACGGATCCAGATTCTGGAATCCATTTGTATAAAGAAAATAGAAAACAAAATATAAGGAGGAAATAAAATGAAACCAATTTTAGTTTTTCAGACAGATTTTACTTACAAAGAGGGTGCGGTCAGCTCCATGTACGGAGTGGTAAAGACGGTAGACCGTGAGTTGGAGATCATGGACGGAACCCATGAACTGCCGCAGTATGATACATGGAGTGCAAGTTACCGTCTGTATCAGAGTCTTCAGTTCTGGCCGGAGGGAACGATCTATGTATCCGTAGTTGATCCGGGAGTCGGAACAAGCCGTCGTGCCTGCGTGGCGAAAACAGTGGACGGATACTACATTGTGACACCGGATAACGGTTCTCTGACACATGTAAAACGTCTGATCGGAATCGAAGCGGTTCGCGAGATCGACGAATCCGTAAACCGTCTGCGCGGAAAAGGAACAGAGGATGTTGCGATTTTCCACGGAAGAGACCTGTTCGGATATACTGCAGCACGTCTTGCAAGCGGAATCATTGATTTTGAGGGCGTAGGACCGGAGTACCCGGTAGAAGAAATTGTAGAACATGAGATGCACGAGCCGGTTGTAGAGCCGGGAAAAGCACAGGGAATTTTTGAGATCAACGATCCGAACTTCGGAAACCTGTGGACCAATATCCCGTTGAAAGCATTCCAGGAAGCGGGATTCGCATATGGCGATCACATTAATGTGACGGTAAGACATGAGGGTGAGAAAGGATTTGAAGAAAAGGTACTGTTCCATCAGAGTTTTGGATTTGCGCAGAAAGGTGATCCGATGATCTACAACAATGAGATGATGAAAGTCGCAATGGCTGTAAGTCAGGGAAGCTTCTGCGACAAATATAATTTAAGCTACGGTCCGGAGTGGACGATCGAGTTTACAAAATAGTACTTGATAAGGTAGAATACATAAGGTAGTATTTCGTATAACGGCAGTTATCAAAGGAGGAAGAGAAAATGGAGAAAAAACTTTTTGAGTTCAAGACAAAGACAATCGTCGCAACAGGTTTGGGAGCAGCATTATTTACACTGCTGTTCATGTATGTGAAGATCCCGACAGGAATCCCGGAGACGGATATCCAGACGGCATACGGCATCGGCGCATTTTTTGCGGCATTGTTCGGACCGATCGCCGGAGGATTGATCGCGTTCATCGGACATGCGCTTTCTGATTCTATTCAGTACGGTTCTGCATGGTGGAGCTGGGTGATCGCCAGCGGTCTGAGCTGCTTTTTGATCGGATTTGTTTATCCGAAAATGAGAGTGGAAGAGGGCGTGTTTGGAAAAAAAGACATTATCCGTTTTAACGTATATCAGATCGTAGCCAATGCAATTTCCTGGGCGGTAGTTGCACCGATCCTTGATATCGTTGTTTACGCAGAGCCTGTAAATCTTGTTTTCACACAGGGAATCGTAGCTACGATCATGAATGCGATTTCTGCCGGTGTGATCGGATCGGTTCTGCTTGTACTTTACAGCAAAACACGTTCGAAAAAAGGAAGCCTTTCTAAGGAATCATAAAATTTTAGAAAAAAGAAGAACGGAATGCAACAAAACAGGTTTGGGGTGTCTCTTATAGATGAGAGCCTCAGATCTGTTTTTTTGTATAGGCGACGAGCCAAAGTCCGGGCTTGCCCGAGACCTTGGAGACTGCTTACAATCCCGGAATGTGCCTTTTGGAACTTCCGGTGATTGGGATCATATAGACTGGCTTTAAGTAGGTATTTTTTGAGCAGTTTCTTTTGCGGTTCTTTGAGTTGACATTTTGGGGGAATGGTTTTAGAATATAGAAGAGTTAGTGTATACTTACACAAAATGTTTTGCAGGAAATATGCAGAAGAAAAGACGGCAAATGCCGGGAAGAATGGGGAATGATACAGTCATGAGATTGAATGAGTTATCAATAGGAAGCACAGCAACGATCAGAGCGGTGGGCGGATCGGGAGCGCTGCGCCAGCATTTTTTGGATATGGGTCTGATCCAGGGGACGGAAGTGACCGTGATCAAGTATGCGCCGATGGGAGATCCGATCGAGCTGCGGATCCACGGGTATGAGCTGACGATCCGTCTGGAGGATGCAAAGAATATAGAGATCAGTGAGCCTCACAGACCGAAGCATGAGGAGACGAAAGAGCATGCACAGATGCAGGAGAAGAACGGGCGGTCGGAGAAACATCATCCGGGATATGGTGAGGGAGGGAAATTCCATGACCGCAAGGAAGAGAATCCGCTTCCGGAAAGCGAGACGCTGACGTTTGCGCTTGTCGGAAACCAGAACTGCGGGAAGACAACGCTGTTTAATCAGCTGACCGGATCGAAGCAGCATGTCGGGAATTTCCCGGGGGTCACTGTGGACCGGAAAGACGGAGTGATCAGAGGACATGACAACACATTGATCACGGACTTGCCGGGGATTTATTCCATGTCGCCATACAGTAGCGAGGAGATCGTGACAAGGGAATTTGTGATCCAGGAGAAACCGAAAGGGATCATCAATATCGTTGACGCTACGAATATTGAACGAAACCTGTATTTGACGATGCAGCTTTTGGAATTGGGATTCCCGATGGTCGTCGCATTGAATATGATGGACGAACTGAGAGTAAACGGCGGTTCTGTGTTGGTGAATGAGATGGAAGAGGCGCTGGGAGTTCCGGTGATCCCGATTTCTGCGGCAAAAGGAGAGGGGATTGAAGAACTGATCCGCCATGCGATCCATGTGGCAAAATATCAGGAATGTCCGTTGGACAGTGACTTTTGTAAAAAAGAAGAGGGAATCCACCGCGGAATCCATGCGGTGATGCACCTGATCGAAGATCATGCAAAACGAGCGGAGATCCCGGTACGATTTGCGGCGAGCAAGATCATGGAGGGCGATGCGAAGATCGTAAGCCAGCTGGAACTGACGGAGAAAGAACAGAATATTCTGGAAGAGATCGCCAGACAGACGGAAGAGGAGACCGGAATGGATCGGGCGGCAGCAGTTGCTCAGATGCGTTTTGATTACATAGAAGATGTCTGTCGGGGAACCGTGATCAAGCCCCGGGAAAGTAAGGAGCGGATCCGGAGCCGGAAGATGGATCAGTTCCTGACCGGAAAATATACTGGGATTCCGGCGTTTATCGGGATCATGGGAATCGTATTCTGGCTGACGTTCAATGTGATCGGTGCTTTTTTGCAGGGAATTTTGGAATCCGGGATCACAGCAGTGACAGATTTGGTCGATCATGCCATGGCGGCGGCACATGTGAACAGCGTCGTCCACTCGCTTGTGATCGACGGGATTTTTAACGGAGTCGGCGGCGTGTTGAGTTTCCTCCCGATCATCGTGACACTCTTCTTTTTCCTGTCGATTCTGGAGGACAGCGGCTATATGGCGAGAGTCGCATTTATTATGGATAAACTGCTGCGGAAACTCGGACTTTCCGGTCGGAGCATCGTACCGATGCTGATCGGATTCGGATGTACGGTGCCGGGGGTGATGGCAAGCCGGACGCTGCCGTCGGAGCGTGACAGAAAGATGACGATCCTTTTGACACCGTTTATGAGCTGTACTGCGAAACTTCCGATCTATGCGTTTTTTACAGCGGCGTTTTTCCCGGGGCATGGAGCGGTTGTGATGATCGGTCTCTATGTGTTTGGAATCGTAATGGGGATTTTGATGGCGCTGTTCTTTAAGAAAACGGCGTTCAAAGGAGAGGCTGTTCCATTTGTGATGGAACTTCCGAATTACCGGATGCCGGGAGCAAAAAATGTCGTTCATCTTCTGTGGGACAAGGCGAAAGATTTTCTTCAGCGTGCCTTTACGGTGATTTTTCTTGCGACGATCGTAATCTGGTTTTTGCAGAATTTTGACATGGGATTGAATATGGTATCGGATTCCCAGAATAGTATCCTTGCCATGGCGGCCGGATTGCTTGCGCCGATTTTCCTGCCTGTGGGATTTGGCGACTGGCGGATCGTAACGGCGTTGATCTCCGGATTTTTGGCAAAAGAGAGCGTGGTGTCTTCGCTGACAGTCTTGTTCGGAAGCACAGCGGCATTACAGGCAGGTCTGACGTCAGCAGGCGCGGCGTCACTGCTTGTATTCTGTCTTTTGTATACCCCATGTGTCGCTGCGATTGCTTCCGTCAAACGGGAACTTGGCGGTAAGATGGCGGCAGGTATGGTTGTAGGACAGTGTGTGATCGCCTGGATTGCGGCATTTGTCGTATATCAGATCGGAATGTTATTGTAGAAAATGACTTGATGGAAAGTGTTGCAAAATCTATGAAAAAGAATTTAACTTTAAAAGAAAACGATTTTTGTTGCCAGTATGTTGTTCGGAATGTTCTTTGGTGCAGGAAATCTGATTTTTCCTGCATCGATGGGACAGCTTGCAGGTGAGCGTATGTGGCTGGCGGCAGTTGGATTTTTGATCACGGGAGTCGGACTGCCGTTATTAGGCGTGGCAGCACTGGGGATCAGCCGTAAAGACGGACTGTTGGAAGTAAGCAGTCAGGTGGGAAAACGTTACGGCATCTGTTTTACAAGTGTTTTATATTTGACAATAGGACCTTTTTTCGCGATCCCACGCTGTGCGACGGTTGCATTTTCAGTAGGCGTAGAGCAGATGTTTCCGGAAAATGACCATACAATGGCGCTTGCCGTATTTTCCGTTCTTTTCTTTGCGGTGGTTTTGTTTTTTTCACTGCGTCCGGGAAAGATACTTGTTTGGATTGGTAAAATATTAAATCCGTTATTTTTGTGTTTTTTAGCAATTTTGATCGTGCGGGCACTGCTGTCTCCAATGGGAGCGATCGGGGCGTTGGAACCGACCGGAGCGTATGAAACACAGGCATTTTTTACCGGTGTGCTGGAGGGGTATAATACAATGGATGCGCTGGCTGGTCTGGCATTCGGTATCATTGTTGTGCAGGTCGTTCGGGGACTCGGTGTAGAAGAGTCCGGGGATGTGGCAAAAAATACGGTCAAAGCAGGAGTGTTCAGTTCAATTTTGATGGCGGTGATCTATCTGTTGGTGACCGTAGTGGGAGCACAGAGCCGGGCAGTGATCGGGATCTCGGAAAACGGAGGAATTGCGCTGGCACAGATCGCGGAACATTATTTTGGAAAAGCAGGAGCGCTGATCCTTGCGGTCACGGTCACATTGGCATGTCTGAAAACGGCGGTCGGCTTGATCACAAGCTGCGGAGAAACCTTTGAAAAAATATTTCCGAAAGCATTTTCATACCGTGTCTGGGCGATTGGGTTTACAGCGGTGTCTCTTTTGATCGCAAATTTAGGATTGAATGTGATCATTGCTTATTCGCTTCCGGTATTGATGTTCTTATATCCGCTCGCGATCACATTGATCTTATTGACGCTCTTTGGAGTGTGCTTTCAAAATGATCCGATCGTGTATCGATGTGTGACCGGATTTACTGCGATCGCGGCAGTCGCTGATTTTATCCGGGCATTACCGGATGCTGCGAAAGCGTTTCTGCATGCCGGATGGATCGTGGAAGAGGCGGATCGCATACTTCCATTCTCAAAGATCGGGTTCGGATGGATCGCTCCGGCTGCGATCGGATTGGTCGTAGGATTGATTCTTTGGAAGATACGGGAAGAAAAATTGGAACAAGTGTAAAGCGTGCAGGGGGATGGAAAACAAGATGGAAGAAGAAAGGAAATCCGGACAGAAAAGTAATGAGGAAGAAAAGAAAGATTCTATGGTGTTAAAAGAGTCGTCTGCTGCATATCAGTTACGGACAATGCAAGGGGAATGTACACTGAACGATTATTATGCGCTTCCGGATGGGCGTCGGGCAGAACTGATCGATGGTGTGATTTATGATATGGCTGCACCGAATAATCTTCATCAACAGATCAGCATGGAGATCGTAGCGCAGCTTCATACATTTATCCGAAAGAGAAATGGACAATGCAAGGTTGCAGCAGCGCCTACGGATGTGCAGCTGGATTGTGATGAAAAGACAATGATCCAGCCGGATCTGTTCGTTATATGTGACAGAAGTAAAATTTTAAAGACGCACGTATATGGGGCTCCGGATTTTATTATTGAGATTCTGTATCCGTCAACCAGATGGCGGGATATGAACTTGAAACATGCAAAATATGCGGCGGCAGGCGTGCGGGAATATTGGATGATCGATCCGGAAAAGAAAAAAGTTGTTGTTTATGATCTGGAACAAGAAGAATTACCGACGGTGTATGGATTTGACAGTTTTGTGCCGGTTGGTATATTTGATGGAATGTGTGAAATAGATTTTAAAGTGATTTATGATGCGGTTCAGTTTTTATATGACTCCTGATTACAGTTAGCGTTCGTATATAAATGGAAATACGCCTTAAACTGTGTAATTTCGGTGAGTTTCAGCGTTTTACCCCTTGTACATCGACGCTATGGAAGTTTTTTGACCTAAGTTGTAGTGTTTTGGAGATGAAGATATGTTACAATACAAGAGTGTATTAACATAAAAGAGAAACAAATGAAATGATGAAAAGGAGGAGTGCGTTTATGAGCAAATACGCAGGAACACAGACAGAAAAAAATTTGTTGGAGGCATTTTCAGGGGAATCCCAAGCGAGAAATAAATACACTTATTTTGCGTCCAGAGCAAAAAAGGACGGATATGAGCAGATTGCGGCATTGTTCCAGAAGACGGCAGACAATGAAAAAGAGCATGCGAAGATGTGGTTCAAAGAACTGAACGGAATCGGAGACACCGCACAGAATCTGAAAGCGGCGGCAGACGGCGAGAACTACGAGTGGACTGATATGTATGAGGGATTTGCCAAGACAGCAGAGGAAGAGGGATTTCCGGAACTGGCAGAGAAATTTCGTCTTGTGGCAGCGATCGAGAAACATCATGAAGAACGTTACCGTGCATTGTTAAAGAATGTCGAGACAGCGGAAGTATTCGCAAAGAGCGATGTAAAAGTTTGGGAATGCAGAAACTGCGGGCATATTGTAGTCGGAACAGTGGCGCCGGAAGTATGTCCGACCTGTGCACATCCGCAGAGCTATTTTGAAGTGCATGCGGAAAATTACTAGAAAAAATCAGCAGGACATTTTTTGAAGTAAATTGCATATACTTTCAGAAAGAGACAAAAGGAAGAACGGATATGCAGGAAGTTCTGACTTACATGATGAATACATTTGGGTATCTCGGAGTCTGTTTTCTGATCGCGATTGAAAATATATTTCCCCCGATTCCGTCGGAAGTGATTCTGACGTTCGGGGGTTTTATGACTACATATACAAGGCTGACGGTTCCCGGGGTGATCGTATTTTCGACGATCGGTTCCCTGATCGGAGCGCTGATCCTCTATCGGGTCGGGTTGGAATTAAACCGGGAACGGCTGGGGCGTGTGATGGAAAGCCGGATGTTTCAAAGGCTTGGTTTTGAAAAGTCGGATGTGGAAAAGACGATCGCCGCATTTGACAAGCATGGGAAAAAAGCGGTTCTTTTCGGGCGGTGTATTCCGATCATCCGAAGTCTGGTCTCTGTTCCGGCAGGAATGGCGGAAATGAAGTTGAGTGTATTTCTTTTTTATACAACGATTGGAAGTACCGTGTGGAATATACTGCTTGTTTCACTGGGCGCAGCACTCGGCGCATCCTGGGAGAAGATATTGATCTATCTGGATCGTTATTCCGGGGCAGTGCGACTGCTTTTGCTTTTGGGGAGCGGGACAGTCCTTGTGCGGATGTTCCGGAGAAGAAAAAGATAAGATTTTATACCGAGTTGATTCAGTATGTCAAAAATCGCTCAGATCTTACGATCTGGGCGATTTTTCTGTCCGGGGACATGACCCTTACATTGTTTTTTTCAATTTTATATAATGATAATAACCTTTTTTCTTCCAGAAAAAGTAGATCGACAGAAACAGTGTCATCCCCTCCGCGACCGGCACGGACAGCCAGATCCCGTTGACGCCGATCAGCAGAGGAAGCAGCAGGATATTGATGACGATCAGCACAAAGGTCCGGACAAAGGAAATGATCGCGGATGTTTTTCCATCGGAGAACGCAGTAAACATTGAGGATGCAAAAATATTGATTCCGGCAAAAATGTAGTTTATTGAAAAAAGGAAAAATCCGGTCCGTGCAAGCGTATATGTATCCGTTCCCTTTGGGGTAAATATTTCCACGATGATCGGGGAAGAAATCAATGCAAATGCGGTGATCACAACTGAGGAAATGCTGATAAACCAGACGCAGATTTTGAAAATACGCCGGAGCAGCACAACATTCTTACTCCCGTGATTATAACTGATCACCGGAGCGACGCCCATGGAAAAGCCCATGTACATTGCGTTAAATAAAAATTGTCCATACAGTACGATCGTGATGGCAGCGACGCCTGCTTCACCGACATATTTTAACATCATAATATTGAACAGGTAGGTTACGATCGCGGTGGAGAGGTTTGTTACCATCTCGGAGGAACCGTTGGAGCAGCTTCCGAGCAGTACGCCCGGATGATGTTTCGGGCGGACAAGGTAAAGCTCCTTTCTTACAAAAAGGAAGTACAGTATCCCGAAAACGGCAGGGATCAACTGACCGATCCCGGTGGCAAGTGCAGCGCCGCGGACACCCATTTCAAGCGGTCCCATAAACAGATAATCAAGGATCATATTGGCAACGCCGCCGCTGATCGTGAGGATCAGTCCGATGGTCGGTTTTCCGGCAGTGACAAAAAATGCCTGAAAGAGCAGTTGTAAGATACAGGCAGGCGCCAAAAAAAGGGATACGCTTAAATATCCGATGCAATGATCCAGGATCAGATCGGTTGCGCCGAGCAGTCGTACGAGCGGAGTTATAAATATGTTTCCGAGAAACATCACAAGGAATCCGAGGATGATTCCGATAACGATCAGGAAAGAGAAGTCTTCCCGCGCTTCCTGCGTCTTTCCCTCCCCCATCTTTTTCGCGATGATCGCACTTCCTCCGGTTGCGAGCATGACGCCGATGGCGATCACGAGGTTCAGCACCGGATATACAATATTGGTTGCGGAAAGTGCGTCGGTTCCTACAAGGCGGGAAATGAAGATTCCGTCCACGATCGTGTAGAGCGACATGAATACCATCATGATCATAGTCGGCAGTGCGAACCTCAGTAATGAAAAAAATCGAAAGTCTTTTGCTATGGAATATGACATTGTGAGCCTCCTGATTTGTTGCTATTTTTCTACATAACTGCTATCATAAAGTATAGGGTAACTCGATAGTCAAGAGGGAGTTGAAAAAAGTGAATCAGGAACGGTACATTACAACCGGAGAGTTTGCAAAATTGTCCGGAGTGACAAAACATACTTTATTTTATTATGATAAGATCGGATTGTTTTCCCCGGAGATCAAGAGGGAAAACGGATACCGGTTTTATTCGTTCGACCAGTTGGAAGTGTTTGAGGTGATCCAGATTTTGCGGGAATTGGACATGCCGCTGGAGGAGATACGCAGTTATATGAGTAAGAGAAGCCCCAGGCATTTGCTTCTGCTTTTCGGAGAGGAAGAAAAGCTGATCGATCAGCAGATGAAACGTCTGAAGCATATGAAAGAGTGGATCAAAAAGAAAAGCGGTATCATCCGGAGAACGCTTACGGAAGAGACGGGAGTAATCCGGGTGACCGAGGAGCCGGAGCGGTATATGGTCATGATCCGGGCGGAGAAATCCGATGAGCGGGGATGGGCGGAAGCCGTCGGAAAATTATGGGATTACTGTGAGGAACATAAGATCCGAAGCGCATATTCCATCGGATACCGGCAGGAGACGGCGAACATTTTAGAGGAAGAATATGAGCGGTATTCCGTCTGCTATCAATTGTTGGATCAGAAGCCGAGAAGTGGTGTGTATACAGTACGCCCGCAAGGAAAGTATCTGACTGTGTGCCATAAAGGACATTGGAAAGATCTGGGGGAAACGTATCGTCAGCTCGTACAGTATGCATCGGCACAGGAAATCGTACTGGGAGCGCATTGCTATGAAGATACGCTGTTTGACGGGTTGGTCGTACAGGAGGAGCGGGATGCCGTTACCAGACTGGTCTGTGAGATTGCATGATCAGGGAATCCTCTTTCGGGCAAAGCAGCAAAATGGGATGACGGAACCGGAACCGACATCCCTTTGGCAAATAAGATTTTTAGCGTCAGCGTACAAAGCGCATTTCCTCTTGTACACTGACGCCGGTGATTGTTCTTTTGTGATTACAGATATTCCAGGATCCCGCGGATATCTTGGACAACCGCATCGGCTCCGGCATCCAGATATTTCTGTTCTGCATGTTTTCGGAGCGCATTTTTTTCGTCTTCGCTCAATGCTTCAAATTCAGCCTCGGACAGACCGATGACCGAACTTCCGTCGAGAATACCGATCGTGAATACGCCGGCATTCTTTCCCTCCAGAATGTCTGCGACGGTATCTCTGGCTTTGATCACTTTCGATACGGAATCGATCTGAAGAGCTTCCATATTTTTAAAGATCATATACGGATAAGGTCTTCCTTTCTTATTGCAGGAGTCCGGGCTGAACCAGCAGTCCGGTGCATAACCGGCTTTGGCAGCCTGGGGAGCGACAATCTCCATCATAATGTCTGTATATCCGGTAGTGGATCCGATTTTGATGCCAAGAGCACGGAGCTTTTCGATGGTCTCAACTACATATGGTTTCGGATCGGCGTATCGTGTGAGGATATGTAAGAGCGCCGGTTCATAACTTGCATACAATTTGTCAGCGTCTGTGTCAGTGGGGGTCTGCCCGTAGAGACGGATCCATTCCCGTTTGATACGTGGCATTTCCAGCATCGTGCGGATGTGATCCCATTTCAGCATCCCCATCGGCTCGCGCACTTCCTGCGGCGTCGGGGCAACTCCGGCGTTTGTAAATACTTCGGTAAATACCTGAACCGGTGCAAAGCATCCGTAATCTACCGTTGTTCCGGCTCAGTCAAAAATAACAGCTTCAATATGATTATGTGTCTGCATAAAATGTTCTCTCTTTCTAAGTCTTTTTTTGCCGGCCAGTTATGTTCAAACTGCGGGCGGTTTGTGTGGTTGTCAGTCGGCATTCATCTGCGCGAAGAAGTCTTTGAGGATCGCTGTCAGTTTCAGAATGTCCTCCTCGTAGATCTCTCCGATATTTCCAATCCGGAATGTATCGGCGTCTGTCACTTTTCCCGGATAGATCGCATAGCCGCGGTCTTTGATATACTCGTACATTTCCTGAAACGAGAACTGGTGATGTTCCGGATAGAAAAATGTCGTGATGATCGGTCCCTGATATTCGTTATCGATATACGGACGGATCCCCATTTTTTTCATTTCAGAGATCAAAAGACGGTTGTTGTCATAGTAGCGTTTGGAGCGCGCTGGGATCCCTCCCTCTTCGTCCAGTTCCTCCAGTGCTTTTGCAAATGCGAGTACGGTGTGGGTCGGGGAAGTGAATCTCCATTTGCCGTCTTTTTCCATTGTTTTCCACTGGTCGTAGAGATCCAGGGAGAGACTCCGTGCTTTCCCCTCACATGCAGCCAGACTGTCGTGCCGACAGATGATAAACGAGAAGCCGGGAACGCCTTGAATACATTTATTGGCGCTGCTCACGATGAAATCGATCCCAAGTTCGCCTACCGGGATGTCCACGCCGCCGAAACTGGACATAGCGTCTACGATCATTGTTTTTTCGGCAGATTTTACAACGTTTGTTACAGACGCAATATCATTTAAAATACCGGAAGTTGTTTCACTGTGTACCATCGCAACATGAGTGATCTCCGGGTGTTGGGAGAGGAGATGGGCAACTTCATCGGCGGATGGGATCCGGTCATACTTCACACGGTACATCAGATAGTTTAATTTTGCGTGCTCGGCGATATCAGCCATACGCTCTCCGTATGCGCCGTTGGCGATGATCAGCAGCGTGTCGTCTTCTCCGACGGCGCTGGTCAGAATGGATTCCACGCCGAAGCTTCCGCTGCCCTGCATCAAGACTACCGTGTAGTCTTTCTCTGATACATGGGCAAGTTCCAGCAGTTTTGCACGGATCTTCTGGGTGATCTGTTTGTAATCGTCATCCCATGTGCAGTGGTCAGCCATCATCTCTCTTTTTACAGCGCTCCGAAAATTCCTGATGTCCGGTAAGCAGATCTGTCGTCAATGGTTCCGGAAATTTGCTCGGATAGGCTGATTGGTTAGCTTCATTTACCGTCTCACCCTCGTAGAGTGGGTTCGGATAGGTCTCTTGTAATTCTTCCCGCACATATTTGACGATGCATTCTGCCATTTCCATGGCGAGCGGGTTTGTTTTCTCCTTTTTGTCAATCACGGCAACAGATTCGGTCAGCGCATAATTCCCTTCGACCGGATCGATCGCCAGGATCGGCATTCCGTCTTTTTGATCTGCCACAGCCTGATGGCGCAGACCGAAACCGACGGCGACTTCTCCGGAGCGTACTTTTTTGATCGGACCGGATCCGGAATCTTCCAGATGAGGTCCCGCATTTTTGTAGATACCGCTTAATATTTCCTGAGCCTCATCCTCTGCATAGGCGCCTAATAGAGCCTGGATCAGAAGCCATGCAGTGGAAGAACTCTTAATGTCTGTGACAGAGATCTCATTTGCATAGACCGGATCCGCAAGATCTTTGATCGATGTCGGGACCGGAAGTCCAAGACGATCCATTTCTTCTGTGTTGATAAAGATCGCGCCCTCCTGCGAAGTGAGCGGTCGATAATAGGACGGCATCGGTTCCAGTGTCGGCGTAGAAAAATCCAGTTCTGCAAACATTTCGTTGGTGCTCTGGGCGCTGTCGAGATAGAAAGAACTCATAGTGACAAGATCGGCTTCGATCGCAGTTCCCTCTGCCATCAGTTTTCCGCCCAGTTCGGATGTACCGAATGTCTGGAAGAGATATTGGTCTTTGTATCCGTTTTCGTCCAGTGCATGTTTGATCGCGGTGACAGCTTCGTCATCTGCATTGGAGTAGATCACGACCGGCTGCTCGGCTTCGGATTTTCCGGACAGCGCGTTTACGCCAAAAAAGCAGATGATCAGCGCCATGACCGCAAGTGCGGCGCGCCGTATAAAGACGCCGGTCTTTTTTGAATCGGTATTTTTCTTCTTTGCATTCTCTCTCCAGACCGTGATCAGGGAAAAGATTCCTTTGGCGGCAAGATTCGTAAAAAGAATGCAGAGCGACAACACGAAAATTTTATTGAATCCCGCAAAATGCTGCAGTTCTTTGATCTTCGTTGTGATGACCATTGTCCTGGCTCCGGCAATAAAGATGACGGCGCTGACAGTCACCATTGCGTTGATAAAGTAGTAGCTGAACACTTCCAGAAGCGTTGGCAGGGCGTTGGGAGTTACGACCCGGAAGATCGTTTTCATCCAGTTGTCGCCCATCAGCATCGCAGTCGTCTCCCAGGAGGCGTTCATCTTTTCCAGCGAACTTTTCATCATCAGATATGGCGTGGAAAAATAATGCACCACGTTGCACAGGATCATCAGAAGAAACGTATTCTGCAGGGAAGTTCCGGAGAACGTCAGGAGAAATGCGATACCAATGACCATTCTGGGAACCGTATTTGTCACAAGCGCAATGCTCTCGAGTATATTCTTCATGTTTTGCGGCAGCTTGCTCCGCGCCGTGACAAGCGCAGCGCCGTATGCGGTCAGAGAGCCGGCACATGCGGTCAAAAATGCGACGAGAAGCGAGTTTTACATGCGGTCAAAAATGCGACGAGAAGCGAGTTTTTAAAGACGTCTGCAAGAACCCGGTCCTGAAATACTTCCCGCACATGTTCCGTTGTAAATGTAAGCTGATAGGGCCATTCCTGCACAAAAGGCACAAGGAAAATGACGGCGAAGATCAGAAGCATCACAACGAGGAGTATGCCGCAGAAAATCCCGCAGAAGACGTCCCGTATCCGGTTTTTCTCATTTTCGACAGCGGAGATCTTGTTGTATCGCACATTGTACCGCTCCAGATAATGCAGGAGTAAAATACTGAGCACGGATGGTACGAGCATCACCATGGCGATCACGGCGCCTTTGTTGAAATCCGGAATGCTTCCAAGCATTTCATCATAGAGAAGAGATGCCAGCACTTCGTATTGCCCGCCGACGGATGCCGGAATACCGAAATCGGTAAAGGCGAGGAAAAAACTCTGGATAAAGGAGGCGGCAAGCGTTCCGGTCAGCGGACGCAGGATTGTGATAAAAAAGGTTTCGCTTTTCTTGTCTCCCATCAGAGCAGATACGACCATAAATTTCTTGTCGATATACCCCATCGTGTTGTGGATCAGGAGAAATGCAACCGGCAGTGTATAGATCACATAGCCGATCAGCAGTCCCGGAAGTCCGTAGATCGGAAACAATTGATGCCCGAGGATGCGGGTGAGCAGCCCCTGCTTTCCAAATGTGTAGATCAGAGCAAAACCGTATGTGATCGTCGGCAGCAGCATCGGGAGAACGGCTCCGGTGCGGATGATCTTCAGAAATCCGTGAGGGAGGTTCGTGTAATGGATCGTGTACGCAAGCAAAAATGCGAGGACTGTCGTGATCAGCGCGCTGCCTCCGGCAGCGAGAAAACTGTTTCCGACGGCGCTCCAAAATCCGCTGCGGGTAAATACTTCAATATAATGTGTCCAGAAAGCGCCGCCGGAACTTTGGAACGATTTTAAAAGCAGCATGGCGATCGGCGCCGCAAGAAAAAAGAGAAAGAGCGTCAGAACCGCAAAAAAAATCAGTTTCAGTTCTATATGCGATCTGATCATACGTTTGAGCTTTGGGAGGAGAGCTTCTTTCTTCATGCGCGGACCTCACTTTGAAATAAGGTGAAAATATTACTTCGTTTGATCTCAAGCTGGTTTAAAATAAATTCCCGGATTGTCCGGATGGTGGATGATCTCTTCCGGTCTGGCAAACTGTGAGATCTTTCCGTTGTTGATGATCAGGACACGGTCGGATAATGTGAGCGCTTCCTCCGGATCATGGGTGACGATGATCGTTGTCAGATGAAATTCTCTCGCGATCATTTTGATCCGTTCTTTGATGGACTCCTTGATCACGCCGTCCAAAGCGCTTAAAGGTTCGTCCATAAGAAGAACTTTCGGTTTCATGATCATGGTTCTGGCAAGGGCAACACGCTGCTTTTGCCCTCCGGAAAGCTGCTCGATCTTCTTGTCTAAATGTTCTTCCAGATTCAAAAGCCGTATCATTTCTCCAACTTCTTCTTTTGTGGAACGATCCGGATTGTTTTTCAGCCCGTAAACGATATTTTCGTAAGTGTTTAAGTTCGGAAACAGCGCATAATCCTGAAAGACGATGTTGAATCCGCGCTTTTCCATCGGGACATCGGTGAGATCTTTTCCATTGAAGATCAGTTTGCCGCTGTCGATCTCGGTGATGCCGAGAATCAGATTCAGCAATGTGGTCTTTCCGCTTCCGGATGGACCGAGAATGGAAATGATCTCTCCATCTTCAATTTGAAGATCGATACCGTTTAAAATAGTCTTTCCGCCAAATGATTTTCTGATTTTTTCAGTTCAAGCATTTTATGTAAACTCCTTTCTTGAGATGCAGGATCGGTATCCTTATCGGATGCAGGAATCCTTATAAAGATTTTCCGGTTTTTTTATGCAACCAAATCGGGGTGAAGTGTTTGTTAAGCCTGTGTAAAACATAACCGGTTTACCTCCGGGGCGTTGTATGATATAGTAGGTAAGAAAGAAAAATACAGGAGAAATGAGAGGAAGATTATGGAAAAAAGAATCATTCAGGTTGAGGAAAAGGTGCCGGCAAAGCTGCTGATCCCTTTGAGTATCCAGCATATGTTTGCGATGTTCGGGGCATCGGTTCTCGTTCCATTTGTGTTCGGGATCAATCCGGCGATCGTACTGTTTATGAATGGCGTCGGTACATTGCTGTTTATCCTGATCACGAAAGGAAAAGCTCCGGCATATCTGGGATCCAGTTTTGCGTTTTTAGCGCCTGCGGGAATTGTGATCACAAAATTTGGTTATGAATATGCGCTGGGAAGTTTTGTGGCAGTCGGTTTCTGCGGCTGTATTCTGGCGCTGCTTATTTACAAGTTCGGATCGGACTGGATCGACGTGGTACTGCCTCCGGCTGCAATGGGACCGGTCGTCGCTTTGATTGGACTGGAATTATCCGGTACGGCGGCAAGCAATGCGGGACTTCTGGAGGAAAAGATCCAGCCGGAAAATGCGATCGTATTTTTTGTGACGTTGGGAGTTGCGGTATTTGGTTCGATCATGTTTCGGAAGTTTCTGTCCGTTATCCCGATCCTGATCGCCGTGATCGCCGGATATGCGGCAGCGCTGGCGTGTGGAATTGTTGATTTTACGGAAGTAAAGGCGGCTTCGTTCTTTGCGCTTCCGAACTTCTCATCGCCGAAGTTCAGTATGGAGGCGATTCTGATCATGCTCCCGGTGATCCTGGTCATTGCTTCGGAACACATCGGACATCAGATCGTGACGAGCAAGATCGTCGGTCGGGATCTGATCAAAGATCCGGGACTTCACCGAACGTTGTTTGCGGACAACTTTTCCACGATGCTCTCGGGAATGATCGGATCGGTTCCGACAACGACATATGGAGAGAATATCGGTGTGATGGCAGTGACCGGCGTATACAGTGTGCGTGTCATTGCGGGCGCGGCGGTGCTTTCGATCATCTGCTCATTCGTGGGAAAATTGTCTACGCTGATCAGTACGATCCCGGGACCTGTGATCGGCGGAATTTCATTCCTGCTCTACGGAATGATCGGAACATCCGGAATCCGTATTCTTGTAGATTCTAAAGTCGATTATGGAAAGTCAAGAAACTTAGCTCTGACCTCGGTTATTTTTGTGACGGGACTTTCGGGAATTGCGGTAAAGTTCGGAGATATTGAACTGAAAGGTATGGTGCTTGCCAGTGTAGTCGGTATGGTCTTAAGTCTTGCATTTTATATATTGGACAAATTCCATTTGACAAATGATGCAGAATAAAAATGCAGAATCAACAAAAGAAAAGGAGGCGGTTCAGATGGAAAAAGCAAAAGTATATTACACCGATTTTCGTGCAAAGTTAGGGGAGGGGCTTCCGACGAAGCTTCAGCGCCTGATGAAAAAAGCGGGGATCTCAGAAATCGACATGGAGAATAAATTCGTGGCGATCAAGATGCATTTCGGGGAGCTTGGCAATTTGAGCTTCCTGCGTCCGAATTATGCGAAAGCGGTGGCGGACGTTGTGAAAGAACTTGGCGGAAAGCCGTTTCTGACGGATTGTAATACGCTGTATCCGGGAAGCCGGAAAAATGCGCTGGAACACTTGTATTGTGCATGGGAAAACGGATTTACCCCGATGACAGTTGGGTGTCCGATCCTGATCGGCGACGGTCTGAAAGGAACCGATGATATTGAAGTTCCGGTGCAGGGCGGCGAGTATATCGAAAAAGCGAAAATCGGACGTGCAGTGATGGACGCGGATATTTTCATCAGCCTGACCCATTTCAAAGGACATGAGGCGACCGGATTCGGCGGTGCGATCAAGAACATCGGAATGGGATGTGGTTCCCGTGCGGGAAAGAAAGATCAGCATGCCAACGGAAAGCCGACGATCGACGCAGAAGCATGCAGTGGCTGTAAGCAGTGTCTGAGAGAATGTGCAAATGATGGATTATCTTTCGATGAAGCGAGCCGAAAAATGACAGTGAACGCTGAGAATTGTGTCGGGTGCGGACGTTGTATCGGAGCATGTAACTTCGATGCGATCAGTTTTGAGGACAGTGCGGCGACGAAAGTACTGAACAGCAGAATGGCAGAGTACACAAAAGCGGTGCTCGACGGAAGACCGAACTTCCATATTTCACTTGTGGTGGACGTGTCTCCGAACTGCGACTGTCATCCGGAAAATGATGCGCCGATCCTCCCGAATATCGGAATGTTTGCATCGTTTGACCCGCTCGCGCTGGATCAGGCCTGTGTGGATGCCTGTCTGAAAATGACTCCGCTTCCGAACAGTCAGCTTTCGGATCGGATGGCAGCGGAACATTTCTGTGATCACCACGATCATTTTGAAAATACAACGCCAAATTCCGAATATAAGACGTGTCTTGCACATGCGGAGAAGATCGGTCTCGGGACAAGAGAGTATGAACTGATCTTTATGAAATAAAAAGTTTACAGATAAAAAATAAGCAGCAGAAAAAGTAAAATGAAATTCTGCTGCTTATCTTTTTTTTATTTTTCTTTTGTCAGTTTCCATGGTCGGTATGAACCTCCGGTCTTATTTGCGGAGTGCTGAGAAATTACCGCTCATAGCCAGAAGTCCGTTGATCACCATTTCACCATTTTCATTCCAGTATTTTTTGAATGCGTTGATGATAGCTTCACCTAATTTTTCCTGTGCTTCCATGAAATATTTTGCATCTTCCGGTCTGATTGTTAATGTATACATATCGATCTCTCCTTTTCGTTTTCTTTATGTTTTATGTTTTCCTTGCTACGTGTATTATAATAGCACGTAGTTTTACGAGAGTTTAGATATGTATTTGACAAATAATTAGGTCAATATTGACATCTAAAGAAGATGAATACCATGTTCGCGCGCGTAGGTCAAAATATCTTCCGGCCAGAGAGAAGACTGGACTTCTCCGATGTGAGCCTTGCGTAAATAATACATACAGATACGGGACTGGCCGATTCCGCCGCCGACTGTGTAAGGCAGTTCACAGTTCAGGAGAGCTTTCTGGAAATCCAGTTCGGCACGATCTTCGCATCCGGCAAGTTTTAACTGACGGCGGAGAGCATCTTCGTCTACACGGATTCCCATGGAGGATAGTTCCAGAGAAATATCGAGAACCGGATAGTAGACGATGATATCACCGTTCAATTCCCAGTCATCGTAGTCCGGCGCACGTCCGTCATGCGGTTTGCCGGAGGCGAGTGTCTTGCCGATCTGGGAAATGAATACCGCGCCTTTGGATTTGGCGATACGATACTCCCGCTCTTTCGGTGTGCATTCCGGAAAGAGCTCTTCCAGTTCCTGGGAAGTAATGAAGAAAATATCATCGGGCAGAAGCGGTTCGATGTAGTTGTATCTTCTGGAGATGAAATCTTCGGTCTCTTTCAGCGCACTGAATACTTTGCGGACTGTGTATTCCAATGTTTCCATATTCCGTTCTTCTTTGGAGATTACTTTTTCCCAATCCCATTGATCGACATAAATAGAATGGATATTATCGGTATCTTCATCCCGGCGGATCGCGCTCATATCGGTGTAAAGTCCCTCGCCGGAGTGGAAGCCGTAGTGTTTCAGAGCGTATCGTTTCCATTTGGCGAGAGAGTGTACGATCTCGGCAGGTGCGTCCTCCTGTTCTTTGATACCAAAAGAAACAGGGCGTTCCACACCATTTAAGTTGTCGTTGAGACCGGACTTCGGGGTGACAAATAATGGAGCGGATACACGGGTAAGGTGCAATGATTTTGCAAGTGACCGCTCAAAATGATCTTTGATCTCCTTGATCGCAACTTCTGTCTCGCGGATCGTCAGCGGAGAGGCATAGCCGTCTGGGATGATTAAATGTTCCATAGTAAGACTCCTTTTTGATTTGATAGTTATGTATTGATCCATAGATATTCCTATTTTAAAGAGAAGCATTCAAAAAGTCAAATGCTTTTACGGTGATAGCAGAAACGATGGAAGGAACACTGGCAGAAACGTCATTCACAAAGCGGTGAAAAACTTGTATGTACGGTGTAAAATTGGTATAATAAGATTGTCCGAGGGGAGAAGACCGGACAAATTCAAAAGAGGGAACAGGTAAATAAATATGGAGTTTTTATTAGAAGCGGATCAGATCATGGATCAGGCGGAGCGATTACAGACACAGCTTGCACAAGGCAATGAAACCGTAACATTCCTTTTTCTTTTGACGGGAGTGATCGGATTTCTGTGGTGTTTTTTGGGATTGAAACTGGTGCGGCTATGGGCGGCACTGCTCGGATTTTTTATGGGATTTGTGTTGGGATGTGGTGCGGCGATGGCGTTGAACCTTACGATGACAGTCAGTCTGGTGATCGGCGGTGTGGTCGGTATCCTGCTGGCGGTTTTGTCGGCGTGGCTTTACCATGTCGGTGTATTTCTCGTCGTGTGGGCAGCAGGGATTTCGGTCAGTCTGACAGTTGTCCGACCGGAGAATTTCCTATATGCGGTGCTTTGCGGCGTAGTCGGGCTTGTGATCGGCGTGATAGCTGTCCGGTTTGCGGAACCGGTGACGATGGTGATGACCGGACTGTATGGTGCGATTGTGCTGGCAGATGTGGTTTCATTTTTTGCTTCACTTGAAGCTGCATGGATGGCTCCGGCGCTGACTGCCGTATTTGCAGTGCTTGGAATTGTCGCACAGTTTTTACTGGAATCAAGAAAAAGGAAAAGAATACATTTAAAGAAAGCGGAGGAGATCCGGCAGAAGTATTCCACCGAGAATGAAGTGGAAAAAGCAAGAGCAATGATGGAAGCGCTGGAACAAGAATCAAAAGAAGAAATCGAAGAATGACAGCGAGTCTGTAAAGGAAGAAATGCTTGGAGCGGAAAGGAGCCTGCATATGAAGATAGATATGCATTGCCATGTAAAGGAAGGGTCGATCGACAGCAGGGTCAGCGTGGATGAGTACATTACCCTTTTGAAGAAAAAAGGTTTTCAGGGAATGGTGATCACAGACCACAATACTTATAATGGGTATCGGTATTGGAAAGATCATATCAAAGGGAAGCGGCATACGGATTTTGTCGTTCTGAAAGGAATCGAGTACGATACAAGAGATGCGGGGCATATGCTTGTGATCATGCCGGAGGGAGTGAAGATGCGGCTGTTGGAGCTGCGGGGAATGCGCGCGTCGGTGTTGATCGATCTTGTGCACCGGAACGGCGGTGTGATCGGACCGGCACATCCTTATGGGGAGAAATATCAGAGTTTTGCCAACACAAAGAGGTTTTATAAGTCTCCGGAATTGATCAAACGGTTTGATTTTGTGGAGGCATATAACTGCTGTGAGCCTGCTGCGGCTAATGAAAAAGCACTGCGGCTCGCAAAGAAGTATGGGAAAGTGACGGTGGGAGGCAGTGATTCGCATAAGACGAATTGTGTCGGAAAAGCATATACGATCCTGCCGGAACCGGTAACCTGTGAGACGGAACTTATTTCTATGATCCATAAGAAAACGGTGTTTGAGACCGGCGGAACTTATTACGACAAGACGACGAAAGAACGGATGGGAAAAGTGAACAAGATCCTTGTCTATTCTTTCTGGCTCTATAATAAAGGAGGAGAACTGCTGAGGCGGCACGGTCGCAATGCGAAAATGGATCTGGAAAATCCGGTGGATCCGATCGACCCGATCGAATTGTATTATACAGGACATGGCGATTTATGAGAAGCAGACGCAAAAATGAAAACAGCGGATGGATCTGCATCGGTATAGGGGGGCAGATCTCATCCGTTTTTTTTATTTTTATCAAAGTCCGGGCTTGCCCGAGACCTTGGCGACTGCTTACAATCCCGGAATGTGCCTTTTGGCACTTACGATGATTTGATATCCCGGTACTTTCCCGGGGAAATGCCGTATTTCCGTTTGAACATGCGGTTAAAATAAGAAAGATTCTCGAATCCGGACCGGGCGGCAATTTCCAGCAGGGAAAGATCGGTGGCACGAAGCATTTCCGCTGCGCGGGCGAGCCGGTAATCGTTCAGATATTCGGTAAAGCCTTTTCCGGTATAGGTTTTAAAAAATTTCATAAAATGCGATTTACTGTAATAAGTCAGCTCTGCGACTTTTTCCACGGAGATCGGCTCGGAAAAATGCGCTTCTATATAAGAGAGGATGCGTTTCATTTTTTCAAGATGCTTTGTCTGCGATCTGGTAAAAGAAGTCTGTTCTTTTTGATGACAGACAAGATGAAAAAGAAATTGAAACAGCCATCCTTTGACAGCAAGCTGATAACCGGTCGGTCTGGCGGAGCAAAGATGGTCTATTTCACGGATACAGGAAGAAATTTCCGGATAATAGGAGCGTGCCGGCGTCAGAAATGTATCCGCGGAAAGTTCTGCTTTTGTCAGCGGAAGAATGTAGTTTTCGGCACACAGATCCGGTGCTCCCGAAATCAGCATGGAGGGGAGAAAAAGAATATTTTCGTACTCCATAGCATAGGTATCCAGACCGGAAATACTGTGGAGCTGTCCGGGGAGGATCATGACAATATCACCCGCAAAAACAGTTTCTGTCTGAAAGTTGACCGAAACGCGTCCGCGTCCCTTGTGGATCACGACAAGTTCCATTTCATCGTGCCAGTGAAGCGGAACTTCGGTGAAATCCCGCGGAATAGAACAAAGATAAGTATTGTATGGGAATTCTGCGGATGTGTGGTTTTTTGCTTCGTGATATCGTTGATATTCCAGATTGTCCATGGAAATCTCCCTTTCTAAAACAGATGAAAAATGATAGGATCGTGCAATAAAAGAATATCATGCTGCAAGAAAATTCTCAAGAGGTGTATTAAAATACAGTTTAATAAGAATGAATTTCATAAGAATGGGAAGAGGAGTTTTGGAAATATGAAAATGGAAGAAATGCTTCGGGAAAAGCTTGGAAAAGAAATTGCTCAGGTAGGCGATGAAGAAATCTATGTGGCGCTGCTTGAAATCGTGCAGGGGCTTGCAAAAGAAAAAGAAGCGGACGAGACAAAGAAAAAAGTTTATTATATTTCGGCAGAGTTTTTGATCGGAAAATTATTATCCAACAACCTGATCAATCTCGGTCTTTATGAAGAGACGCGTAAGGTATTGGCTGAAAACGGAAAAGAACTGAGCCGGATCGAGGAGATCGAACCGGAGCCGTCGCTTGGAAACGGCGGACTCGGAAGACTTGCGGCGTGTTTTTTGGATTCGATGGCAACATTGGGGCTTTGCGGAGCGGGGATCGGACTGAACTATCACCTTGGACTGTTCCGTCAGAAATTTGAAGATCATTTGCAGAAAGAAGAGCCGAATCCGTGGATCGAGCCGGAGAGCTGGCTTGTCAGGACGGATGTGTCTTATCCGGTTTCTTTTCGCGGCATGACGCTTAAATCCAGAATGTATGAGATCGCGGTGACCGGATACCGGAACCGCACGAATAAACTGCATTTGTTTGATGTGGAGACGGTGGATGAGGAAATCGTAGAAGAGGGGATCACATTTGATAAAGAAGAAATCCGGAAAAATCTGACGTTGTTCTTATATCCGGATGACAGTGATGAGAATGGGTGTCTGCTGCGTATTTATCAGCAGTATTTTATGGTGAGCAATGCAGCGCAGCTGATTCTGGATGAATGTACGGCGAAAGGATGTACGCTGTATGATCTTCCGGACTATGCCGTGATCCAGATCAATGATACGCATCCGACGATGGTGATTCCGGAACTGATCCGTCTTCTGACGGAGCGCGGATTGAAGATGGACGAGGCGATCGACGTCGTATCGAAAACCTGCGCTTACACTAATCACACGATCCTTGCGGAAGCGTTGGAAAAATGGCCGGTTTCTTATTTAAAGAAAGTAGTTCCACAGCTAATGCCGATCATCGAAATACTGGATGATAAAGTCCGCAGAAAATATGAGGACGAGCGTGTGGCGATCATCGACCGGAACGATGTTGTGCACATGGCGCATATCGATATCCACTACGGATTCAGCGTCAATGGCGTTGCGTCACTGCACACGGAGATTTTGAAAGAAAACGAGCTGAATCATTTTTATAAGATTTATCCGGAAAAATTCAATAATAAGACGAATGGAATCACATTCCGCAGATGGCTTCTGCACTGCAATCCGAAGCTTGCGGCATTATTGGATGAAGTGATCGGAGAGGATTACCGGACAGATGCGTCCAAACTGGAGAAGCTGCTCGATCATGCGGAAGACGAACAGGTCCTGGAGCGGATCCTGTCGATCAAAAAAGAAAATAAACGGGCATTATGTACTTATTTAAAAGAGACGGAACAGATTGACGTGGATCCGGATTCCATTTTTGATATACAGATCAAACGTCTGCATGAATATAAGAGACAGCAAATGAACGCCCTGTATGTGATCGGAAAATATCTGGATATCAAAGCGGGAAAAATTCCGAAAACGCCGATCACGGTTCTTTTCGGAGCGAAAGCCGCTCCGGCGTATGTGATCGCCAAGGATATTATTCATCTCATCCTCTGTCTGCAGGAAATAGTGAACAATGATCCAGAAGTAAGTCCATATTTGAAAGTTGTAATGGTGGAAAACTATAATGTGACAAAAGCAGAGAAGCTGATTCCGGCGTGTGACATTTCCGAACAGATCTCTCTTGCATCGAAAGAAGCAAGCGGAACAGGAAATATGAAATTCATGCTGAACGGCGCAGTAACGCTCGGAACGGAAGACGGTGCAAATGTGGAGATCCATGAACTTGTCGGAGATGAGAATATTTATGTATTCGGTGCGTCCAGCGATGAAGTGATCGCACATTATGAAAAGGCAGATTATAAGTCAAAGGAATTTTATGAAGCAGATGAAAGAATCAAAGCGGCGGTTGATTTTATTACGAGTGAGAAAATGCTCGCAGTCGGTCAGGAAGAAAATCTGAAGCGTCTGCAGGCAGAATTGCTGAATAAAGACTGGTTTATGACACTTTTGGATCTGAAAGCCTACACAAAAGCAAAAGAAGAGGCATTTGCAGACTGGACAGATCAAAAGGCGTGGGCGAAGAAGATGCTGATCAATATTGCGAAAGCCGGATATTTTTCATCGGATCGTACGATTGAAGAATATAACCGTGATATTTGGCATTTAGAGAAGTCAGGTATTTAGAAAAGCAAAAAAGAAAACAAAGGAGTGGAAGTTATGAGAGAGAGCGGAGTGCTTTTGCCGATATTTTCATTGCCGTCCAGGTTTGGAATCGGGTGTTTTTCAAAAGAAGCGTATGAATTTGTCGATCAGCTTGAAAAAGCAGGACAGAGCAGATGGCAGATTTTACCGCTTGGACCGACCGGATATGGAGATTCACCCTATCAGTCATTTTCGACATTTGCGGGAAATCCATATTTTATCGATCTGGAAATGCTGGCTGAGGAGGGGCTCTTAACGGAGACAGAATGTACGCAGGCAGATTTCGGAGAAAAAAAAGAGGAGATTGATTATGAAAAACTGTACAAACAGCGGTTTCATGTGCTGAAAAAAGCATTTGTGCGGTTTGAAAAAAGTAAAGAAAAACAGGAAAAAGATTACGAGAACTTTGTCAGGACAAATCGGGACTGGCTGGAAGACTATTGTCTCTATATGGCGATCAAAGACAGTCTGGGCGGGATCAGTTGGATCGAGTGGTCAAAAGAATTGCGGGACCGCGAAGAACAGGCATTAAAATGTGCACGGCTTGAATTAGCGGAGGAAATCCGTTTCTACCGTTTTCAACAATATGAATTTGACAAGCAGTGGAAAAAGCTGCACCGATATGCCAATGAACATGGAATCCGGATCATCGGAGATATTCCGATCTATGTTGCGTTTGACAGCGCGGATACATGGGCGAATCCGGAATTGTTCCAATTTGATGAAAATAATCTGCCGACAGGCGTGGCAGGATGCCCGCCGGATGGATTTTCCGCAACAGGGCAGTTGTGGGGAAATCCGCTTTATCGTTGGGAATACCATAAGAAAACAGGATACGACTGGTGGATGAAGCGGATCGCTTATAGTTTCCAATTATACGACGCCGTGCGTATTGACCATTTTCGGGGGTTTGACGAATATTATGCGATTCCGTATGGAGAAAAAACTGCGGTCAATGGAACGTGGATGCCGGGACCGGGAATCGAATTTTTCCGCACGGTGGAGGAAAAATTGGGGCATCTGGATATCATTGCGGAAGATTTAGGCTTTTTGACGGATACAGTGTTGAACCTGCTTTCAGACACCGGTTTTCCGGGGATGAAAGTGGTACAGTTTGCGTTTGATTCCCGGGAGGCTGCGAACTATCTGCCGCATACTTATACGCAGAACTGCGTCGTTTATACGGGAACACATGATAATACGACGACAAGAGACTGGTATCATACCGTTTCTAAGGAATGCCGTGATTTTGCAAAAGAATATCTTTGCAAGTCGGCTCTGGATGAGGATCAGCTGGCATGGGATTTCATTGCAATGGCAATGGGAAGCGTAGCGGATCTTTGCATCATTCCATTGCAGGATTATCTCTGTCTGGGAGCGGAAGCGCGGATCAACACGCCATCTACTCTTGGCGGAAATTGGGTTTGGAGGATGAAAAAAGGGCAGTTGGATGAAGCGCTGGTAAGAAAAATTCATAAAGTGACGAAGCTGTATGGACGGTTGACGGAGAAGTAAGGAAATAAAGAAAAAGTGAATAAAGGACCACAGTGTCAATGTATACTGACACTGTGAACAGAACTGTAAAGCAGGGAGAAATACCAAAAAATATAAATTGGTGTTTTTCCCTGCTTTTTGTTGTGCGAAGCGAGAGGAAAGGAGGGGAAATCCTTAAGTTTCCAACTTGAGGAATAAAATACATGAGGAGGAAAAGTTATGAAGGTTGTTATTTTGGCAGGTGGATTCGGTACCCGAATCAGCGAAGAAAGTCACCTGAAACCAAAGCCGATGATCGAGATCGGAGATAAACCGATACTCTGGCACATTATGAAAGAGTATTCACATTATGGTTACAATGAATTTGTGATCTGCTGCGGATATAAGCAGCATATGATCAAAGAGTATTTTGCAGATTATTATTTGTACAATGGTGATGTTACATTTGATTTTGGAAATGAAAATAAAATGATCGTTCACAATAATGTATCAGAGCCTTGGAAAGTAACCCTCGTGGATACAGGGCTGAATACAATGACCGGCGGACGGATCAAAAGAATCCAGAAATATATCGGAAACGAGCCGTTCTTGATGACATACGGAGATGGAGTGGCTGATATTGATATCAACGAATTAGTAAAGTTTCACCAGGAAAAGGGACAGCTTGCTACATTAACGGCTGTTCATGTGGGACAAAGATTCGGCGTGCTTGATATTGATCGGGAAAGCAGGGATATCCGGGCGTTCCGAGAAAAATCCAGCGCGGACGGAAGCCGTATCAGCGCCGGGTATATGGTGCTGGAACCGGAAGTGTTCGATTATATCGAGGGAGATAAAACAGTTTTTGAGAAAGAGCCGTTGGAACAGCTTGTACGAGACAGACAATTGAATGCGTACAAACACAATGGCTACTGGCAGTGTATGGATACACAGCGTGAAAAAGAAAAATTAGAAGAACTGTGGAATTCCGGAAATGCTCCATGGAAAGTGTGGGACTGATCTATGAGGGAATTGAGTTTTTATAAAGGAAAAAAGATATTAGTCACAGGGCATACTGGGTTTAAAGGTACATGGCTTTGTAAAATTCTTGTGAATGCAGGAGCTAAGGTAACAGGTTATTCATTAGAAGCTCCGACAAATCCAAATTTATTTGAACTTTCAGGAATTGAGAATGAGATTAATTCGATCATTGGCGATATCCGCGATCTGGAACATTTGAAACAGGTGTTTGCGGAAGTACAGCCGGAGATTGTTCTTCATCTGGCAGCACAGCCGATCGTACGGGATTCATATAAAGATCCGGTTTACACTTATGAGACAAATGTGATGGGAACGGTAAATATTTGTGAATGTGTGCGATTGAATCCTTGTGTAAAATCGTTTCTGAATGTAACGACAGATAAGGTATATCACAATAATGAGTGGGAATGGGGATATCGGGAGAACGATCCGTTGGATGGATATGATCCTTATTCCAACAGTAAATCCTGCTCGGAGTTGGTGACACATAGTTATATTAATTCATTTTTTAAAGAAAACGGCATTGCGGTTTCAACAGCCAGAGCAGGTAATGTGATCGGCGGAGGAGATTTTGCAAATGACCGGATCATACCGGACTGCATCAGGGCGGCGATCAAAGGAGAACGTATTATTGTGCGAAATCCTCATTCGACCCGTCCTTATCAGCATGTATTGGAACCATTGGTTGTCTATCTGCAAATCGCAAAAGAGCAGTATGAAGATCCTAAATATGCCGGATTTTATAATGTGGGTCCGGATGACTGCGATTGCGTGACTACCGGGGAATTAGTAGATTTGTTTTGTAATGCCTGGGGAGAAGATCAGACTTGGGAAAACCGCTTTATGGGGGGACCTCATGAAGCTAATTTCTTAAAACTGGATTGTTCCAAGATCAAGCAGGTGTTTGGCTGGAGTCCGAGATGGCATGTGGAAGAAGCTGTCCGGTATACCGTGGAGTGGGCAAAAGCCTGGGCGGCTGGAGAAAATATTTCAGAAATCATGGATCGGCAGATCGAAGAATTCTTTAATTAAAAGTGAGGAATATTTACGTGAAAGATATTAAATTATTAGATTGTACACTTAGAGATGGAGGTTATTTAAATGATTGGGAATTTGGTCATTCTAATCTTATCTCCACTTTTGAACGTTTAGTAAATACTAATACAGAAATTATTGAAATCGGTTTTCTTGATGAACGGAGAGAGTTTGATGTCAATAGAAGTATTATGCCAGATTCAGAATCAGCAAGGAAAATTTATGGGAAAGTTGATAAGAAAAATGCGATCATCGTTGGTATGATCGATTATGGCACATGTAGTATCGGTCAACTTGAGAAATGTGAAGATAGTTATTTGGATGGAATTCGTGTAATTTTTAAAAAACATTTGATGCATGAAGCGATTGAATTTTGTAAACAAGTGAAAAATCTCGGATATAAAGTTTTTGCACAGGCAGTATCGATTACGAGTTATAACGATGAAGAACTTATGGAATTGGTTGAATTGGTAAATCAATTAGATCCATATGCAATGTCTATGGTGGATACTTATGGTCTTCTTTATAAGGAGAACTTAATGCACTATTTTATACAATTAGATAAACATTTAAAAGAAGGAATTGGTCTCGGATATCATTCACATAATAATTTCCAACTAGCTTATTCTAACTGCATGGAAGTACTTAGATATGAAACAAAACGACCGGTTATTGTTGATGGGACGCTTTATGGTATGGGGAAAAGTGCCGGAAATGCACCGATTGAATTGCTTGCAATGCATTTAAATGAGCAATATGAGAAAAATTACGATATTAGTCAGATGTTAGAAGCTATCGATGGAAATATTATGCAATGGCATCTAAAAACACCGTGGGGTTACAGTATGTTCTATTATGTTGCAGCCTCAAACCATTGTCATCCGAATTATGTACAAGCATTAATGGATCATCACACCCTTTCAATAAAATCTATCAATGAAATATTGGATAAAATTGAAGATGAAAAGAAATTACTTTTTGACCAAAAATATATTGAAGAATTGTATTACGAATATCAAAAAGAACAATGTGATGATAGTGAGGACAAAAGAAAACTTGTGTCTGCATTAAAAGATAAAGACATTTTGATTTTGGGACCGGGAAGTACACTCAAGTCAGAATCTTCCAAAATTTCGCAGTACATCAAAGAAAAAAAACCATTGTTGTTATCAATCAACTTTATACCAGATGAGTTTGATGTTGATTATGTATTCTTAAGTAATCCGCGCCGCTATATTCGTTTGATGCATGCTTTAAAAGAAAAAAGAAATGGGAATGTTGAGATTATTGCTACATCAAATGTAACAAGGGCTAAGGGGAAATTTTCTTATACGTTAAATAATAGTTCTTTACTAGATAAAGATGCTGTTGTGATGGATTATTCATTTGTGATGCTTTTAAAAGCTTTAAGAAGTATCGGCGTAAACAAAGTGACTTGTGCCGGATTAGATGGATATAGTGAAGAACAATCTAATTATGCTTCAAAGGATATGGAATATTGGTTTGCAAAACGAAATGCTGCTCTGTTAAATCGATATGTAACAGAATTTCTAAACAGCATTGAATCTGATATGAAAGTCAGCTTTATAACGACTACACTCTATAAGGAAAAAGAATAATGAAAAAATATGATATTGCAGTATTTGATGTAGATGGAACACTTTTAGACACTACAGAAGGTGTTTTATCGGCTGTTCGTTACACTATAAAAAATTATAATTTACCTTCTTTATCAGAAGAACAGCTAAAAACATTTATAGGTCCTCCGATACAAGATTCTTTCCAAAAATATTATCAGTTAAATGAAAAAGAAAATCAAAGGTTAGCAGAATGCTTTAGAGACAGATATAAAAACTTTGATCTATTAAAGGCAGTTCCTTATCCGGGAATTTTCGATGCAATAGATGTTCTGTATCAAAATGATATTAAAATAGCGGTCGCTACTTATAAACGTCAAGATTATGCGATCAAATTATTAAAGCATTTCCAGTTTGATAAATATACTGACATTATGTATGGCGCGGATAATTTTAATAAACTCAAAAAAAAGGACATTATTATTAAATGCATGGAAGATTTAGGGGTTACAGATTATTCAAAAGCGGTGATGATAGGGGACACTGATAACGATGCAATAGGTGCAGATGAGATTGGGATGAACTTTTTAGGTGTTACTTATGGATTTGGATTTAAAAATCTGAATGATGTGAAACAATATCCTGCAATTGGAAGCGTAGATAGTGCAGAAGATATATCAGCTTATTTTGTTTAAATACATTTGATACTTAATGGAGAGAACGAAAGTTATGAAAAAAGTAATTGTTACAGGTGCTACAGGAATGGTTGGAGCTACCATGATCGAACAGATGCTTGCAGATGGAATAGAAGTGACAGGAATTATCCGACCATCATCAGCTAAAACAAAAAACTTAGTGAAAAGTGAAAATTTTCATGTGATCGAGTGCGACATTGATAATCTTCTTAGTTTGAAAAATGTGTTGTCAAAAGATTATGATACATTCTATCATTTCGCATGGAATGGTACATATGGTGCCAGCAGAGATGATATTCGTTTGCAAGTATGCAATGTGAAAGATACTTTAGATGCTGTTGAATTGGCTCATTTTATTGGGTGTAAATCTTTTATCGGAGCAGGTTCACAGGCAGAATTCGGACATGTTCAGGGCGTAATTTCCGATGCACTGCCTAAAAATCCTGTGACGGGATATGGAATTGCTAAATTAGATGCGTGCAGAATGGGAAAACTGCTTTGTGAACAATATGGCATTCGACATAACTGGGGGCGGATTGTCAGCACCTATGGTCCAAGGGATAATACGTACACAATGGTAATGTCAAGTATTATCCGTATGTTGAACGGAGAACGGATGCAATTTACTAAAGGTGATCAAATTTGGGATTATTTGTATGGTGGGGATTGTTCACGGGCATTTTATTTGATTGGAAAATATGGGAAACATGGCAAAGCGTATACTATCGGATCAGGAGAAACTAAACTCTTAAGAGATTATATTCAGATTATCCGGAACATAATTAATCCAGAACTTGAAGTTGGAATCGGAGAACTAGATTATTATCCTAATCAAGTTATGCATTTGGAGGCGGATATAACAGAACTTACGAATGATACAGGATTTAAGCCGACTATATCTTTTGAAGAGGGAATAAAAAATACAATAGAGTGGTATAGGAGCAATGACAATGTGTAAACATATTTCAGTTATGACTCCTTGTTATAACGAGGAAGATAATATTTTAAATCTATACAATGAAGTGAAGAAACAGTTTGAAAATTTACCTCAATACACATATGAGCATATTTTTATAGATAATTTTTCCACTGATAAATCACGGGATATTTTACGAGAATTAGCCCAAAAAGATAAAAAAGTAAAAGTGATTCTGAATGCACGCAATTTTGGACCAAATCGATCGGGGAGTTATGGAATGCTTCAGGCAACGGGAGATGCTTTGATCTGTATTGTATGCGATTTACAGGATCCACCGGAAATGATTCCTCAATTTCTTCAAAAATGGGAAGAGGGATATAAAGTTGTTTTGGGACAAAAATTAAAAAGTAAAGAAAATCCGATTATGTTTCAAGTAAGAAAACTTTATTATCGAATTATCAATTGGTTATCAGAAACCCCTCAATATGAAGGGGTAACAGGATATGGATTATTTGATAAGGAATTTTTAGATACTATGCGATGGATGGACGATCCGGATCCGTATATTCGTGGATTGGTTCCAGATCTTGGATATAAAACTTATCTTTTACAATATACTCAAAATAAACGAGAATATGGAAAATCTAGTTACAATTTTAATAGCTATTTTGATTTTGCGATTACCGGAGTAACACATGTATCTAAAAAACCTTTGAGAATAGCAACAATGATCGGAATGGGAATGTCTGCCATTAGTTTTCTTTTAGCTATTGTATATTTAGTTATGAAATTAGTGAAATGGGATTCTTTCTCTATGGGAACTGCTCCGGTTCTAATCGGAATGTTTTTATTAGCATCGGTACAATTAGCTTTCATTGGAGTGATTGGAGAGTACATCGGTGCTATTTTAACACGGGTTACAAAAAGACCTATGGTAGTTGAAGAGGAAAGAATTAATTTTGAGGATGATTCTAAAAATAGTAATCGCTAGTCGTGAGGAGGACGAATATGAGAGTAAAAATTTCAGATTGGATTGCTGAATTTCTTGTGAAACAGGGAATCCGCCATAATTTTACAGTTCCAGGTGGAGGTGCGATGCATTTAAATGTATCATTTGGACATCAAGAAGGATTGGAAAATATTTTTGTTCAGCACGAACAAAGCGCTGCAATTGCTGCTGAGGGGTATTTCCGAGCTACAAATGAAATACCACTTGTATGCTGTACTACCGGACCAGGGGGAACTAATACATTAACCGGAGTGTTAGGTGCCTGGTTGGATAGTATTCCGATGCTTATCGTAAGTGGACAGGTTCGGTATGCAACAACTGCCCGTGCTGCAGGTATACCCGTTCGTGCAATGGGGGATCAGGAATTTGATATTACTCCTATGGTCGCACATATGACAAAGTATGCAGAGATGATTACCGATCCAAGAACTGTAAAATATCATATTGAAAAAGCATTATATTTAGCTACTCATGGAAGACCAGGACCGGTATGGTTAGATGTTCCATTAGATATTCAGGGAGGATATATCGATACAGAGGAATTTATTTCTTTTGATCCTGAAGAAGTTAAGCAAGAACTTCCGCCTAAAGTAAATGATGAACAAATAGAGGTTGTTATTGAAAAAGTAAAGGATGCAAAACGACCGGTATTGATCTTCGGTAATGGTATTCATATCGCAGATTGTGTAGATCTGGCAAGACAAGTTGCAGAAAAATTAAAAATTCCCGTAACGGTTGCATATGATGCAACTGACTTGATGCCTACGGAGAATGAATTTTATGTCGGTCAGGGCGGATTACTTGGAGACCGGTCAGGAAACTGGGCAATACAGAATGCAGATTTAGTCCTTTCTATTGGATGTCGCTTGAGTTGCAGACAAGTTGGATACAATGTGCATAGCTGGGCAAGGGAAGCTTTTGTCATTATGGTTGATATTGATAAATATGAATTACAGAAGCCGAGTATCCATGTAGAGATGCCAATTCAGGCAGATGCAAAAGAATTTTTAGAAAAATTAGATGAAGCATTATCCTATGATTTAGAACCTCATACAGAATGGCTTGGAATTTGTCAGGATTGGAAGAAAAAATATCCGGTTGTAACAGAAAAACATTACGCGGGAACCGGTTTGGTCAATGCATATTGTTTTTTAAATGAAATCAGTCATAGAGTTTCAGAGAATCAATTAATTGTACTTGGCAATGGAACAGTAGAAGCATGCCTTCATGCAATTTTTATAAAAGAACATACAAGACTGATATCTAATAGTGGTGCAGCTAGTATGGGATATGATCTTCCGGCGGCAATTGGTGCATGTTTTGCTACTGGAAAAAAGAATACAGTTTGTCTTACCGGCGATGGAAGTATTCAGATGAATTTACAGGAATTACAAACTATTGTTTTCCATAAGCTTCCAATTAAAATTTTCATTGTAAATAATCAGGGATACCATTCTATGAGACAGACAGAGGGAAATCTTTTCCCTGAATATACAAAGATTGGTGTAGGACCAGAAAGTGGCGATCTAAGTTTTCCGGATATGAAAAAGATTGCAAATGCGTATGGTATTCCATACTGTTCAGCAGCAAATAATAAAGAGTTGGGATCTGCTATCGAAAATACTCTTAATACAGAAGGGTATGCAATGTGTGAAATATTTGCGACAACAGAACAGAAATTTGAACCAAAGAGTGCAACAAAACGCTTAGAAGATGGAACACTTGTAAGTCCGCCATTGGAAGACTTAGCTCCATTTTTACCAAGAGAGGAATTGGAAAAAATTATGATTATTCCTATGTGGGAAGCATAATTAATTCTGTTTTAATCTAAAAAATAGTAGAGAAAGGAAAAATGTACTTTTTACATTTTATAAAAAAATGAATGAAAAACCATTATTTACAATAGGTATTGCATCTTATAATTATGCAAATTATATAAAAAGATTGCTTTCTTCTATAAAAGAACAAACTTTCAAGGATTATGAGATATTAATTTCGGATGATTTTTCAACAGATAATTCTCTTCAAGTGATTAATGAATTTATAGATGAAAATCCTGATATTTGTGTCAGACTAATCGTAGCTGAGAAAAATGAAGGACTTGTCGCAAATAAAAATAAATTAATAGAAAATTGTAAAGGAAAATATTTAATGCTGTGTGATGCAGATGATTGGATGAGTAAAGATTGTCTTGCAGAAATGGCTCAAAAAATTGAGATTGAAAAACCTGATAGAGTAATTTCGCAGGTAGCTCATATTGATCAAAACAACAATATTTTGCAAATTGAATATATTCCTTCCAATCAGACAAAATGGGGGTGGAATCTGCATCATGGAAGTGTTTATAAAACTGATATTTTAAAAGAGAACAATATTTTTATAAAACAGATGCCAGATGATGTATATTTAACGGTAGATTTTGCTCAACATAGTTCTAAATTATCTATTATACATAAAACGTTATATTATTGGTTGGTTCATACAGATTCTGAAGGCAGAAAAAAAATCAATTTTAATGAAACATATGTGCAAGCTACTTTTTGTGAAGTGTTGAAACATGTAACGAAAATAATAGACAATTTAGAAAAATCAAATTTAAAGAAACAAGAGGATATTCAGGAATTAAAACTGGTAAGATTAAAATTATATTACTTTTATATTTTATTTGTATTTCAGAATGAAACTTATAAAGATAAAATTAAATATTATAATCAATTACACAGATGTATAAACGGTCTTGATAAAAATTATAGGCAAACTCAGTGCCTTTCAAAAAGTTCAGAAATTGTTTTGAGAGAATATCCCATGAAAGCCATTCGTCTTTGTACGTTGCTTGAAAAATTACATTTGATGAAATTAGGTTTGTTTGGCTATCATTTAATGACTAAATTTAAATATTTTGATCAGTAACTCAAATATCTCAATACAATAAAACATATCTTAAGGTAAAAATATGGGAAACGAAATTCACAATATTAACAATCCAGATAGAATAAAAGTAGATTGTTTATAAAGTGTATCGTTTCCCTTACTTAATGGTTCCAGTTGATTATGAGATAATTACAATTAGCTTTTTAAATAAAAATATACAGAGAGGAAAATGTTGTTTTACCATTGAAAACAATATACAGATTAAAAATGAAATGTGTCTTTTCTAAATTTACGAATATAAGTAACAAAATAATCTATTTTGTTTGCTTGATTCTTATGCTTGTTGGAATGGTATTCAATTCTCTAAATTTGAATACGCTCAGTAAACTATGCCTTGTAAGTTTTTGGGTAATTACAGTATTGGGGGTTATAATTTTAAAATTCAAAAATGGTATTACCTATATAAGAGAAGCTTTTTTTATTTTTACTTTATTAGCGATTTTCTATGATTTATATGCTTATCGAGTTTGGGTAATAAATAACTACGGACCAATCTCAAAAATTTTATTAATTAGTTTAATTTGCATTAATTTAAATTTAATATTAACCTTTTTTTTCGCACAATTTAGATTTGGGAAAATAAAAAAATATATCGAAAAAAATTGGAAAATCTTTATTTTTATTACAATTTTTATAATACTTAATTTACATATATTAACTACTGGATTTACACCGGATTCATATAGTTATTATATCGGAGCAAAAAAATTATTAGGAGAATGGGATTTTACGCTAAATCTTGCGCCACTTCAGATGGCAGGACATTTGACAATTGGATATACTGTTTTTTGTGATATAGGGCTATTATTATTTGACACTATTGGAATAAAATTTATTCACTTAATCTTAGCTTCAATTACTATATTTTGTTTTTATAAAGTGGTATGCTATTTTTTCCCTTCATATCCAACTATTTTTAAATATATAGGTGTTTCGATTTTTTCCTTTTCGCCTTTATTTTTAGGGATTCTGCACGGAATCAATTCAGACTTTCCTATGACATGCTTTTTTGTTTGGTTTGTTTGTTGCGATTGCTACGATAAAAAAATATTAAAGAATTTTTGTGCTTTTTTATTATGCTTTTCCAAAGAAGTTGGAGTTGTTGTCTTAGGAATGTATATTGTTGGAGATTTTATATATTTTCTACTCAAAAAGAATAAATCTTTTTTCCAAAAAATTAAATTATATTTTTTGTCATATAGATGGACTTCTGGTATTGCAATAATTTTTTTTCTGTTCCTATTAATTTATGGGGGATCAGGATGGGGAGAAAATGCAAAAAACAGTCTTTCTACTATTTTAACTAATAATGCAGAAAATAAAATATTATTTAATTTTGATTTTATTTTATATAAACTTAAAGAAATGTTTCTCTTAAATTTTTCCTGGATGGCAAGTTTATTATTTTTGATTGGAATGATAAAATTAATTTATAAAATTGTCAATAAAAATAATTTAGATTTCAACGTTCAGAAAAAAATACTTTTACCTGTTGTTTCGAGCAGTATTGGATTTTTAATGTTTAATTTACTATTTTTTACTTACCCTCATTACAGATATTTACAGCTATTTAATTTTTATTTTTCACTAGCTATTATAGCTTGTATACATTGGCTGGTGAGCAAAAGGATCATGCAAATATGTATAGCATTATTGCTCAGTATTTGTTTTTTCTTACAATCATTTTACACCCTAGACCCTGTTTCCAAAAAGATATTCCCTACTATTAATGTTGGAAATCGAAATATTGTTACTACTAAAAAATATATCTCCAAAAATCAACAACTACTTACGGGAAAAGAAGATTCTGATGTATATAGTCAAGTTTTTTTTGACAGTACATTGAATAATAAGGATCAATTGGGATTTGAAATAATTACGGAAAAAGCACTCGAACAAATTAACTATAATGGGAAACAAAATGTGATCTTTCCATCTTTATATGGAAATTCTTTAGATTATACTCTTCTGTCAATGTTTGGAAGAGGGGATCGAGATACGTTTTATTGGGATGAAAAAACAAAAAATATAACGGATAATCCTGATAATATAAAATTAGAATTTTTAGATATTTACGAAGTTATAAACTCTGACGAGTATGAAAACACAGAAAAGACATTTTATTATTTCCGATATCCATATTCTTATGAATATGATGAGAAAGAGAATCTTGATAATTTCGAGATAATTTCGGATAAACCTGTAACATTTAATGGTTGGACATTAGAGATACTTGAATTAAAACTTCTTAGCAAATAATTAAAATATTTCTGTTTATCCAAAACAGAAAAAGTAGGAGAATTTATAAATGAAACGTTTTGTAGAAATTGATGTAGCAAGAGGAATAGTAATATTGCTAGTTGTACTAGGACATCTAGTTGCATTTGACAATTTTTTATGGTCATGGATATTTTCTTTTCACATGCCATTTTTCTTCTTGGTGTCAGGTTATTGTACCAATAGTAAAAACTTTGAATTATCTTTTTTTGATTATTTGAAAAAATGCATAAAATCCGTTTTGTTAATGGCTATAACTTGCAGAATATTGTATATGTTGACGGGAGTATTTGGTGATGTTCAAAATATGAACTTGAATCAAAAACTCTTGAAAATTTTTCTTGAACCCTCTGAATGGTTTATTGCATCTTTATTTTTGGGAAGATTACTTTTTTGGGGATATATCAAAATTTATAAAATATTTGCAACTCCGAAAATCAGACTTTTGTTTTCAACTTTTAGTACTGCATTATTGTTTTATATTTCTACATGGTGGAGCGAAAGTGGTTTACATTACAAGCCAGAACATTTTCCATTCCCAATAGATACTTCTTTAATTGCCTTAGCATTTATTATCATAGGCTTTGAAGCTAGAAACAATAATATATCATTTAATTTTAGTTTAAATAGAGTACAAAAATATTTAGTATATGCGTTGATATTATGTACTCTAATATTTATAAAAAATGATACATATGTGAATGTGTCAGATATGAAATTTGGCAGAAGCCAGTTGTTTTTTGTTTTGAATGCTTGCTTTTGGTGTTGGTTAATTTGTTGCCTTTCATTTAAAATAGTAAATTCTGTTAAAAGCATAACCCATATATTAGAAATGTTAGGAAAACATAGTATCATTGTATATATAGGTCATACTATTCTATTTGTTTTCCTTAATAAAGTATTAAATTATTATACGGGAATAGAATATGTTCCCATGCATAATTTCAATAATTATTTAGTAGTTATATATTTTTTTATTACGTGTATTGTCTTCATTCCTATTTGTTTCTTATGGAACTACTTGAGACAAAGAAAAAATTCTGTAAAAATAATGCGAGTTGGATATATTATTTTAGTTTTAATATTTTTAGCTTGGGGAGCCAAATACAATACACCTGAAAATACAATGCCTTTTGAAGGGGATGGCACCGTTAAAAAACCTTATTTAATTAATTCGGAAGAGGAATTTTGTGAATTTCGCGATTTGGTAAATTCAGGAATTTCTTTTCAAGGGCAGTATTTTGAGCAAACCTGTAATTTAGATCTACGTACGATTGAAAATTTTGATCCTATTGGAATATTCGGAACAGATAAATATTTTTATGGAATTTATGATGGTGCAGGATACAGTATATCCAATTTAAATATCAATAGAGAGGATAATTGTGCACTTTTTGGAGTTTTAGGAGGTGAAATACATAATTTAAAAATTGAGAGTGGAAATATATCTGGGGAATGCGTAGGTAGTTTTGCAAGTCATGCGACATCAGATGGAAATGCTGTTATTTTTAACTGTTATAATAATGCAGTCATACATGGAAATGTTCGTGCTGGAGGTATTGCCGACAATTTTAATGGATCTATTCTTTTTTGTATAAATACCGGAAATATTTATTCTGAAACGAATTGCGCGTATGGAATAGCATCTTATTCTGCAAAAGAAGTAATGCATTCATATTCTGCAAACATGAAAGCTCTTGGAAATGATTTTAGTGGAATTCAAATATCTACAGCGGAACTTTCAAATAAAGAATTATCAAGAAAGGAATTCAAAGCGAAACTATTAATTGAATTGGGGGAAAACTGTGTTTTAAATCCGCAGCAGCGTATTGACATAAATTACTGTCAAAATCGATTAGATTCCCAGAAGTTATATTTATATTATATATGGGGGTATATAGTAGGTTTACTTAAAAATTGTTTGATTGAAATAATTTGTATTCTTGGTTTAATAATACTATTTATTTTAAGTAAGAAAAAAGTGAGCGACGGTTATACTCATAGATACTTCAAAAGAAAGCGAGTGAACTTATGAAAATAAAAGAATTTCTTTTGGATGATCAACATATTGACCGTGATAGTTTTCTCTGGAACATGATCGGAAGCATGTTAATGGCATTTCAGTCTGTCATTATGCTAATGATTCTAACAAGAGTATTGGGGCTTGTAGACGCGGGGATTTTTACGATAGCTTTTGCCAATGCAAATTTATTTTTAAACATTGGAAAATATGGAATGCGTAATTTCCAAGTGTCTGATGTGAAAAAACAATTTTCTTTTGCTGATTATAAAATTTCAAGAATCATTACTGTTATAGCGATGCTTCTGACCTCAGTGGGATATACGTTATATACAGCGTATGAAAATGACTATTCTGCTGAGAAGACACAAATCATAATCTGGATGTGTCTCTTTAAAATAGTTGATGCGGCAGAAGATATATATCATGGATATTATCAACAAGAAAACCGCTTGGATATTGCTTCAAAATGTCTTGCATTGCGTATGCTCAGCACAATTTTGGTTTTTAGTTTAGGACTGATATTTTTTAAAAATCAGTTAATAGCACTGATAATATCAACTATTTTAACTGCGTTTCTTTTTTTGATTTTTACAAAATGGACTATTGGTGAATTCCATAGTCCATCTGTAAAATGTAATAAAAAAAATGTGAGATTGCTTTTGAAATTGTGTTTTCCTTTATTTGCAGGTGCATTCCTTTCTTTCTATATTGGAAATGCACCGAAATATGCAATTGATGCCACTTTATCTGATGAATTACAGGCTTGTTATGGATTTATTGCTATGCCGGTATTCGTAATTGGGTTGTTAAATAGTTTTATTTTTAATCCGATGCTTTATAAAATGACTCAATTGTGGGATTCTGGAAAAGTAAAAAAATTTGTTGCACAGACAATCCTGCAATCAGGAATTGTTTTTGTGATCACAATAATCTGTATTGGCGGAGCGTATCTGTTAGGAATACCGGTTCTTTCCTGGTTGTATAATACAGATTTATCGCCATATAAAACAGAGCTCATCATTTTGTTATTAGGTGGTGGATTTTTAGGATTTTCAGGACTTTTAAATGCATTTATCACCATAATTCGTTGTCAAAAATGGATTATGTGGGGGTATGTACTTATTGCGATTTTAGCTTTTATATTTTCAAATCCGATTGTAGAAATGTATGGAATGTTAGGTGCATCTGTACTATATACTGCATTAATGGGAGGACTTTGCATTATCTTCGTTCTTTTGTTTATATATGGGATTTTAAAATATAAAAACAAATAATTCTTTATTTGAGGTTGTAAAGAAAAGTTAGAAAATAAAATTTTTATGAGATGAATAAATGGGCGAAAGGCTTGAATAAAATCAGCTTTTCGCTTTTATTATTATTCTTGTATAATACTGTTACTGATATATAGGGACACGTTGTCCTGTATAGATCGATTCCAAATTAACACTTGATCCCAATAATAAAAATTCCAATATCAAGTGTAAGTATGCTATTATAAGTATTATGATACATTTATATCGGGGCAGAATAAAACACATAAAACTTTTATCAAAAAGGAGGGAAGCCCATTGCATCAAAACAAAAAGAAACTTCCAATTGGAATTGATAATTTTGAAAAGTTACGATTGAATGATTTTTATTATGTAGATAAAACAGGTTTAATTAAAGAATTACTGAACAATTGGGGAGAAGTGAATTTGTTCACACGCCCGAGGCGATTTGGAAAATCATTGAATATGAGTATGCTGGAAAATTTCTTTTCAATCGAAAAAAATCAGGATATATTTCATGGATTAAAGATTGCAAAAGAGACAACATTATGCGAAGAATACATGGGAAAATATCCGGTGATTTCGATCTCTTTAAAAAGTGTAAATGCAGCTTCTTTTGAGAGTGCATTTCAACTGACTGCGCAGATTATTGCGGAAGCAGCCGAAAAGGTGCAGTTTCTTATGGAAAGTGAACAGCTTACAGAGTACAACAGAAATGAATATCAAAAGTTATTGAAAGATATGAGTGAAGCAGAGTTGTTTGGAAGTTTGAAAAAATTGACGCGTCTGCTTTCCAGACATTATGATATGCCTGTGATTTTATTGATCGACGAGTATGACGTGCCATTGGCTAAAGCGTATGAAAATGGTTATTATGAGCAAATGGTTTTTTTGATTCGTAATTTATTTGATCAGGTGTTGAAAGGAAATGAAAATTTAAAGTTTGCCGTGTTGACCGGATGTATGCGTATTTCCAAAGAAAGCATCTTTACAGGATTGAACAATTTGCGGGTGCTGTCTGTTTCCGATGTTGAATTTGATGAATACTTTGGGTTTACAGATGAAGAGGTACAAGAACTTCTTTCTTATTATAGATGTACTGATAAATACCATGTAATAAAAGAATGGTATGATGGTTATAGATTTGGAAATGTGGATGTATATTGTCCATGGGATGTTGTTTGTTATTGTGCCAAATTGAGGGAGGATAAAAATGCACAGCCGGAAAATTACTGGATCAATACAAGCAGTAATGATGTTGTAAGAAAATTTATACAGGGAGCTGAAAATAACACGGTTAAACGAGAAATCGAACAGTTAACAGAGGGCGAAGTGATCGTAAAAGAAATCCATCCGGAATTAACTTATCAAAATATGTATCAGTCTATGGAAAATATTTGGAGCGTGCTGTTTACAACAGGTTATCTGACCCAGCGGGATAAAAGGGATGGAGATTGTTATAAATTGGCAATACCGAATAAAGAAATCGGTGCAATTTTTGCAACGCAGATTATGGAATATTTTAAAGAGAATATTCAAAAAGACGGGATACTTCTGCAACGTTTTTGTGCGGCGTTGGAGCAGGGAGATGCAATGACTGTTGAATCCTGCTTTGAGGAATATTTGAAAAAAACGATCAGTATTCGGGACACTTACATTAAAAATGGTATGAAAGAAAATTTTTACCATGGTATTCTTCTTGGAATTCTGGGTGTTAAAGATCAGTGGATTGTCGAGTCGAATAAAGAGATGGGAGAGGGATACGGTGATATTGTAATTGAAACGGAAAATGGAGAGACTGGGATTATTATTGAAATAAAATATGCCCGGGATGGAAAATTGGATTTTGCATGTGAAAGAGCAATAGAACAGATTTCGTCTAAGAAGTATGATGAGAGATTTAAGGAGAACGGAATCCGGAAAATATTGAAATATGGAATTGCGTGTTATAAGAAACAATGTAAGGTTCAAGTTGAAAGGTAAAGCTTATTTTTATGAGAGAAAAGCCGTTCCTGACGTCGGTGCACACTGACGCCGGGAACGGCATTCTTTTGCTTACATTATCTTTTGTAAATTTTTCCCCTCTCATTTTGGAAAATCCGGTAAAATAACAACAGTCCAGCCTCGCTGTGTATAGTGATAAAAATTATTGAAAACCATAAGGATCCTCCTGCGAAATCTTAATTATAATATATATGTATATGCGGAAAGTTTCATCTTTATCATAAAAAATCAGCCGGATCTCATTGTATGTATTGGGTACAGGGATGTTATACTGGAATGCAAAAACAGGAGTGTGAAAAATGAAAAGGGAAGAGTTAAAATTTGAAGATTGGGGAGCGATCTGGCTGAATTACAAGAAAGAGTTTGTAAAGGAATCCACATATGCGAATTATCTGACGGCGATGGCGAACCACATTATTCCGGCATTTCAGGGAATGAAAATCGAAGAAATCTCAAATCGGGTCATTCAAAAAACAATACTGATGTGGTCGAAATCCGGTCGAAGAAACCAGTGCGGAGGACTGGCAGTAAAGACGATCAAGGATATGGTTGTGATTTTAAAAATGTGCCTGAAAGATTATGAAGAGTTTTACGAATTGGACAGCAAAAGCAGAACGGTGAAATATCCGGTACAAAACAGAAGTAATGAGATTGAAGTGTGGTCAAGAGAACAGCAGGATTTTGTGATGCGGCTGATCCGGGAAAATCTTGGGAATGAAACACTGGGATATGCGATTTCGTTATGTACGGGAATACGGATCGGAGAACTGTGCGCGCTTCAATGGAATGATATTGATCTGCAGAACCGGATGATTCGGATCAACAAGACGCTGCAGCGTATTTATCTGAAAACAGATGCGGGAAGAGGGATTTCCAAGGTGATCATCACGTCTCCAAAATCAGAAAAGTCAATACGAGAAGTGCCGATCTCAAATATTTTGTTTGGATTGTTTTCCGAGATCGGAGAAAAAAGAGGGGATTGTTATGTGTTGACGGGAAAAGATACCTATATCGAACCGAGGTTGTATCGAAAGCATTACCGGGATTTTATGGAACGTTATCAGGTGAAACCAATCAAATTTCATGCGCTGCGGCATACGTTTGCAACAAGGTGTATTGAGAATGGAGCAGATTATAAAATAGTGAGTGAACTTTTAGGGCATGCTTCGGTAAATCTGACATTGAATTTATATGTACATCCAAATCTGGAAGACAAGCGGCGATGTGTTGATTTGATTTGTTGAAGCAGAAAACATTTTATGTTATGATAGATATGTTTGACAAGTGGTGTCAGTATGCAATGGATTGTTTTCCCATTTATACGCTGACGCTGCAGAAAGTGGAAAGATAAAAGTACACGAGGAGGAACGAATGCAGAAAATGTGGGAATATAAACGAATCGGAAAAAGCATGGTATGCCTGTTGGCAGCAGGTGCGTTGACATTTTCCAATATGAATATTGTTATGGCGGCGGATCCGCAGGCTGTGGCGGAAAAGACAGAAGATGAAAAAGCGCCGAAAGGAATTTTGGGAAATGGAACAAATGGGATTTCCATTGATATTCATGGAGCGGTTTATAAGAACTACGCCAAGAAGTCTTATGGAAGCTATGCGTATGGACCGGAGGGATGCGCCTGGTTTGCATCAGCCCGGGCTAGTGAGCTGACGGGGAACGATACACCGATTTTTGACGGGATGAATTGGTATCATACATGGTATGACAATTATGGGTATACGCGTGGTCAGAAACCGCATGCGAAAGCATTGGCATGTTATACGGGGCATGTAGCTGTTGTGGAACAGGTTGACGGAGACGAGATCACCATAAGCGAGGGCGGATGGGGACCGGCAGGAAAAGAGCATGGATATACGATCATCCAGACAATGACACAGAAAGAATTGGAGTCGGATCGTGGAGGTACCGGAGCATTTATCGGATATGTTTATTTAGACGGAGCACAGCTTGGTGGAGAGGACAAGCCGTCAAATCCGGGAGACGGAAATTCCGAAAACAGTGATCAAAATAATAATCAAAATAATAATTCGGGCAATCACTCCGGAAATGAAAATGCCGGAGAAGGCGGCAATATTGCAGATGGATGGCATAACGACGGTGTGTCATGGCAATATTTTCAGAATGGACGTGCTCTGACTTCGCAATGGGTATCAGACAGCGGAAAATGGTATTATGTGGGAGCGGATACATATATGGAGAGTCTGACTTGGCTGCAGTTGGGTGGAAAGTGGTATTATCTTACAACGGACGGAAGCATGGCGACCGGTTGGGTACAGCTTGGAAGTGAGTGGTATTATCTGAATGCGGACGGAAGTATGGCGACCGGCTGGATACAGCTTGGAAATGACTGGTATTACTTGAATGCGAACGGTGCGATGGCAGCGGATACATGGGTAGATGGTTTTTATCTGGAAAGTGACGGAAAATGGCAGGTTCCCGGTACATGGTATCTGAATGAAAACGGCTGGTGGTATTCTTATCCTGCGGGCGGTTATCCGGCAGCATGCTGGGAAATGATCGGAAATGACTGGTATCATTTTGATGCGCAGGGATATATGGAAACCGGCTGGATCTGGGATGGTGCAGCTTGGTACTATCTGCAGGAAAATGGGGCGATGCTGAAAAATTGCTGGATCTCCAATTATTATGTCGGCGACAACGGAGCAATGTATACGGACAGATGGACTCCGGATGGATACTATGTCGGCGGAGACGGACTCTGGATTCCGGAAAAATAAAAGTATAAAAATAAGAAACATGGAGTGCAGGAAAGAATATGAGAGGAAAAAGTTTAAAGTTTGCAGGCGGTGCGGTGATCGGTATGGCAGCAGCTTGCCTGTTTTCCGGTATGGATGCAGCAGTGGCACAGGCGGCTTACGGAGTTACATATAATGAGGGCGGAAATCATCTGGAAGATCTGTGGGGAACCGGATATAATGAAGTGCTTGGATGGCTGGGACAGCATACCAATGACAATTATTATCTTGGAACGATCCACAGTGTTGCGGCGCCGAACGACGGGGATAATCGAAATCCGGCAGGGGATTGTCAGGGAGCGAACGGACAGACAGATATACCGGGAAGCGCTGTGATGAACTGTACAGGATTCGTCTGGCATGTGATGTACAAAGCGAGTGGGATGGATCATGATACCGCGTATGCAACAATCCCGTCGCTTGGCGGTATGGGAGCCGGAGCATGGGGCAGTTATCTTCAGAATAATCAGGTTGAATATCGGACATATTACGGAGATAACAATACGGCGGCGGAGTTCGATCAGTTTGTGATGGATATTGTAAATGACGGGTATATTGAGCCGGGGGATGTGATCTGGTTATGGGACAACAGTGCAGGTATGACCGGCACCGGAATCGCAGCGGGAAGCAGCCCGAATCATCATATCGGAATTTATATCGGCACATATTTTGACGGACAGCCGCATGCTTATCCGTGGGTGGACGAAGCGTCTCCCAACCGTTGGTGGCATTCCTTTGGATCCAATGCATATACGGGAGAATCGTGGATGTGTAATCTGACAAGTAAAGTGTCGCCGGGAGCATTTTGTGATGCGATCACGGTGATCAAATTGGGAAAAAGCGGACAGTGGATCCAGGACGCTTCCGGCTGGTGGTGGTTAAGAAGCGACGGCTCGTATCCGGCAGGAACATGGGAGATGATCAAAGGAAAATGGTATCTGTTTGATGAACGCGGCTATATGCAAACCGGCTGGGTAAATCAAAATGGTACCTGGTATTATCTGCAGCCAAACGGAGCGATGCAGACCGGTTGGGGATGGATCAACGGACAGTGGTACTATTTTTCGCAGAGCGGAGCAATGCAGGTAGGCTGGGTGTTGGATGGTCACAGTTGGTATTTTATGCAGAATGACGGTTCCATGTATAAAGGATGGCTGGATCAAAACGGAACCTGGTATTATATGAACGGCAGCGGCGTAATGCAGACCGGTTGGTTGTATCAGAATAACAGCTGGTATTATTTGTCCGGAAACGGAGCGATGTATACGGGATGGCTTTGGGCTCGTGACAAGTGGTATTTCATGTATTCGGACGGCTCTATGGCGACCGGAATGATCACGGTAGGCAATGCGGATTATTATCAGGCTCCGTCCGGAGAAACTTTGTACGGCTGGATCTGGAAAGGCGACGCCTGGTGTTATGCAGATGACGCCGGCGTGATCCAAAAAAATATGTGGAAATGGATTGACGGAGAATGTTATTATTTTGATTCCACAGGGAATATGGCTGTCGATACATGGATTGACGGATGTTATGTAAATTCCAGCGGTGCCTGGGTATATTAAAGATTAAAAAGGCAGGGCGGGAGTGCCTTGCCTTTTTCCTTTTCAAGAAAAGTGGGAAAAGAAACAGATACGATTTGAAAGAAAGGTGGCAGATGCGTTGGCAATAGAAAATCAAAAGAGACGGCGGAAATATAAATTTTTCCAATGGATTTTTTTAATTGGATTATTTTGCTTTTTCGCGTGGAATAGCGCCGCACAAACGGTACAGGCGGCAGGGGGGAATGCTAAAATTCATTTTTTGACATTGCCGGAGAATACGACAGCGATACTTCTCGAATGCAACGGAAGATTTGGAATGGTGGATTCCGGTGAAGACAGTGATTATCCGGACGGAAGTGATCCAAATTATCCGCAGAACCCGGGGATTTCAATGATAGACGGATGGGAGGACGATGTGATTGCGTATTTATACTCGGTCGGGGTAAATACAGAAAATTTCGAGTTTTATATCGGAACACATGCACACAGCGATCATATCGGGACAGCAGATGAAGTGATCCGCGAATTCCGACCGGAAAGGGTTTATCTTCAGGAATATAGCGATCAATATATTTCGAGTCCGATCCAATATATGGATAATCAATATATTTATGACAGAGCAGTGGCAGCTGCCAGGGAAGTCGGCGCGGAATTGATTCAGGATTTTTCCACAGAAGATCTTTCCGGCATTCATTCCCCTGTGTTTACACTGGGAAATGATATGACGGTGGAAATCATGAATTATGGTTTCAGTCATATGATGATCTCCAATGCGAATGATATGAGTCTGGGAGTAAAAGTCAGCGCGAATGGAAAGACGGCATTTCTTGCCGGAGATATTAACAATACACTAGGTGCTGAAAATACACTGGCAGGGCAGTTAGGTCATGTGGATTTATTGTGTATGGGGCATCATGGATTTTATGGTTCCAATACACCAGGATATATGGACGCACTGAGTCCGGATCTTCTGATACTTCCCGGTAACGTTCAGGCGGTTTCTACTGTCGGGACAAGAAGTACTTATACAATTTTGAAAGAATTAAGCCAAAATGGTGTTCCGATGTATGCGACGGCACTTTATGAGCCTTATATGGATGCAATCGTCATTTCTATGGATGAAGCGCTTTCGGATAATGTTCCAGCAGAGATAAATGTTCCGGCATGGTTTCAGGAAAAGCGGGAAATTATCAATTACCGGAAAGGATTTCCGGAAAAAATGACGGGATGGTCGGAGAGGTATGATAAAAAGAAAGCCTATTTTTCCGATTCTTCCTGTGCAGTTCGATCGGAATGGATCACGGTAAATGATAAGAAATATTATGCGGATGAGAACGGTTGGATCCAAATGGAGGGATGGTTTTTACAAGACGGACATTGGTATTATGCCGACCGGAAGAGCGGAGAGATTTTAACCGGCTGGATCTATGTGGATGACAGTTGGTTTTATATGGAAAAAGACGGCGCGATGCTTCCTGGCGGATGGCATCAGATCGATGGAAACTATTATTATATGTATTTTCACGGAGCGCTTGCCACCGATACATGGATCGGAGATTTTTATGTGGATGAATCGGGCGTTTGGAGACCGGAATATGCACCGAAACATTGGGTAAATGATAACGGAAGCTGGTGGTATCGTCACGATGACGGAAGCTACCCGGTTTCGGAATGGGGGCTGATCGACGGAAGTTGGTATTATTTTGATGCGGCGGGCTGGATGCAGACCGGATGGCTGAATCAAAATAACAGTTGGTATTACTTAAGCGAAAGCGGAGCAATGCTCTCGAATGGCTGGTATTGGATCGATGGAAGCTGTTACTATATGTATGGATCCGGTCAGATGGCGGCTAATACATGGATTGAGAAATCCTATGTAAATGCATCGGGAATATGGATCCCCAATTACAGTATCGGACAGTGGATGCAGTCAGGAAGTTTATGGTGGTATCTGTACGATGCCGGTGGATTTCCAAAAGCACAGTGGGAAATTATAGGCGGAGACTGGTATTATTTTGATGAATCCGGCTGGATGCAGACCGGATGGAAATTTATCGGGGATGCATGGTACTATTTGAATGAAAGCGGAGCAATGCTTTCAAAGGGCTGGCATTGGATTGACGGAAGCTGCTATTATATGGATGCATCCGGAAAGATGATGACGGATACATGGATTGACGGAAGTTATGTGAACAGTTCAGGTGTTTGGATTCCTTAACAAAATTGTAGGAAAATTGTAATAAAATTCCGGTGAAGAATTGAATTTCAAAATTTGGTGTGATACGATAAATGTAGTATTGGAGTACAAGGAGGAGGCAGAATATGAAGAAGTTAAAAGTACTGGTGCTGCTGGGGGTCGTAGCATTGAGTCTCGCAGCATGTAAAAAAGAAGAGCCTGCAAACGAGCCGGAGACGAAGCAAGAAGCAGTGAAAGAGACGAAAGAGGAGCCGAAACAGGACGAGCCGGTTTCGGAGGAAGAGATTCCGGCGAATCAGAACCTTTTGACAGGAATCCCGGATTTGTCAGATGCGGCGATCGGAAAACGACCGGTAGCCGTTATGGTGAATAATGTAATGCCGGCAATGCCGCAGTATGGTGTGGAGGAAGCGGATCTGATCTTTGAAATCCCGGTGGAGGGAGATGTAACACGATTTATGGCGTTGTATGCCGACTATACTGCTGTGCCGAAAGTGTGTGCGGTTCGGAGTTGTCGTTATTATTTCCCGGTATTTTCCGAGGGATTCGATGCATTTTATGTAAACTGGGGAATTGATGACAGTATCGGAGATTATTTGAAAACGCTGGATCTGGATCAATTCGATGGAATGTCTGACGGAAACGGAATGTTCGGAAGAGATCAGGCTCGCTTGGATGCGGGATATGACCTGGAGCATACAGCATACTTTGACGGCACGATGTTTGCAGATGTCGTACAGAAAAACGGAATCCGAACCGATCTCGAAGAAGATAAACGAGATACTGCATTCAAATTCCATGGTTTGGATGAACAGGTAAAACCGGATGGCGAAGCATGTGATCAGGTAGATATTAATTTTGGCGCACAGACCGCAACGCTTACATATGATCCGGAAAGAAATGTATATCTGAAGCAGATCAATGGAAATGCGCAGGTCGATGGCAATACACAGAATCAGCTTGCATTTACAAATGTATTTGTTTTGGAAACAGAAATTTCCGTAAGGGATGAAATCGGGCATAAAAGAATTGAAGTGATGGGCGGAAAAAATTCCACAGGTTATTATATTTCAAATGGCGCCGTACAGAAAATCAGTTGGGAAAAAGACGGAGGAAAAGAATCTTCCCGTTTGAAATTCTACGATGAGAACGGAGAGGAATTAACAATCAACCGTGGTAAAAGTTATATTGCAGTGAATTATGCGGATAAGACTACATTTCAGTAGAATGTAGTGAAAAGTTAAAAAAACAAAGAAAGCCATTTTGCAGAAGTGGGACAGAAAACAGGGCAGCAGACCGATAGTCGGTCGGCTGCCCTGTTTTTGGGTGTGGGAGGTGCTTTTAGTGGAACACTTTCTCAATATTTTCCATAATATAAGTAGTGTAAACAATACCGAAAGGAGTTTTTATCGAATGGCAAATTGTCAGAATCCTATGCGATATGGACGCCAGACTCCGATGTATACACAGAGGAGTACCTGTAATACGTGTGGTTCCGTACGTCAGAATCCGCGTCCGGTTCAGCAGGAATGCCCAAGACCGCAAGAATCTCAGGTGACACGTCCTTTCTCTGATTGCAGAGAACGTATCGATCGTGTGGAACATCTTCCCGAAAATTGTAAGGTACATGTTCATAAAGAACATCACTGCCACTGCTCCAAAGATCCATTATGGGAAATGCCTCTTGCTATGGCATATGTTCCTTGGCAGAGATGGCAGGAAATCTACGATGTATGCGACGGATTTCAACGAGGAACTATTTTCCGTGAACTGGATAAACCGTTCCATGGGAAAGGAGGATGCAATCGATGAGTGAATGCCCTTGCAGAAAAGAATTGTTAAATCAGATTAACGAAGCCAGTTTTGCCGTTGATGATGTAAAACTATATCTCAACACTCATCCCTGGGATGATGAAGCATTGGTTTATTTTCAGGAATACAGCCGTATTCGTAACGAAGCTTTAAAAGAATATGCAAAGCATTATGGACCATTGACAATCGATACCGCCTCCCTGTCCTGTGAAGAACAATGGGATTGGATTGACGCACCATGGCCGTGGCAGGAAGGAGGATGTTGATTTATGTGGAATTATGAAAAACGCTTACAGTATCCCGTTAAAATCACACAGACAAATCCAAAGATCGCGCAGATCATCATCACGCAATTCGGCGGACCTGACGGCGAACTTGCCGCCTCTATGCGTTATCTGGCTCAAAGATATACAATGCCATATAACGAAGTCACCGGAACACTTACCGATATCGGCACGGAAGAATTAGCCCACCTCGAAATGATATGTGCGATCGTTCATCAATTAACACGCAATCTGACACCGGAAGAAATCGAAAAATACGGTTTTGATAAATATTATGTTGACCATACGCTTGCCCTCTGGCCACAGGCTGCCAGCGGTGCACCTTGGACGGCAACCTATTTTCAATCCAAAGGAGATCCGATTACAGATCTTCATGAAGATATGGCTGCGGAACAAAAGGCCCGGACCACTTATGATAATATCCTGCGGCTTGTGAAAGATCCTGAAATATGTGATCCGATCCGCTTCCTTAGAAAACGTGAGATCGTGCATTATCAGCGTTTTGGTGAAAGTTTGAGAATCGTACAGGAGCATCTCGACAGCAAAAACTTCTATGCGATCAACCCGGAATTTGACATTCGCCAAACCTGTGACTGCCCGCAGCATAAATAGTAAAAAATCCGATAGAATATAGCAAAAGGCATGCCAAATTCCTATGAGGCATGCCTTTTCTTTAGGATAAAAAGATATTCTAGCGTCGGTGTACAAGGAGGCGTGTTTCCCCTTGCACATCGACGCTATTCTTAGTTTCCGAAAATCGGGGTGACAGGATTCGAACCTGCGACCTCACGGCCCCCAGCCGTGCGCTCTAACCAAACTGAGCCACACCCCGATAACGAATTCATTATAACTGACATTTCAGAAAAAGTAAAGTTCCCGATTGAAAATCACCTGTAAACCTGAATTTCGAGCAATTTCCTGATGTCCTCTTTTCTTTTTTTGTTTTATCAACTATAATAAAATAAATTATAGCGGTAGTGTACGAGAAAAAAGGAGTCGGACAAAATATGAATAAAGAAAGTAAAAAGGAAACATTTGCAGCGGATACATCGGGAAGAAGTGCGGCTGACTGGATCAGGGCGCTTCTTGCTTTGTTGTTTGGACTGGCAGTGGCGCATTTGGGAGTGACTTTATTTTTATTGTCCGATCTTGGAACCGATACATTTACCGTTTTTATACAGGGGCTTTCCAGAACGGTGCATTTAAGTGTCGGGACCGTCCATGCGATCGTTCTCTGTATTTTGATGGTAGTCATGTTGATGACGACCAAGGGATATGTAAAGCCGGGAACCGTTGTGTGTGCGTTTTTAGGCGGACCGATCATCGATCTGTTTACATGGATGCTGGGAGCGGGGATCAATGCGGATGCGGGAATGCCGATCCGGATCGGCAGTATGCTGGTCGGCTGTGTGGTTTTGGCGCTCGGGATGTCCATCGTGATCAACAGTAATGCAGGTACCGGTCCCAATGATCTGATCGCGATCATTTTATCGGATAAAATCCCGGCGGTGGAATTCCGTTGGGTGCGTGTCGGATGTGACCTGTTTTTTGTTCTTCTCGGCTGTTTCCTCGGCGGAACTGTCGGGGCTGGGACGATCGTGGCAGTATTTTTGACGGGACCTCTTGTACAGTTCTGGCTTCCGAAAACCAAACGATTCATGCCAAAATAGTCTGCAGATAAACGGACGAAATAAAACAGACGTATTTAAAATACATCGAAACCGTTGTTTTTAATCAGGAAAACAGATATAATATAGGACAGGTTTTATTTCCCGGAGAATGTTATGGGAAGAGAACCTGCCTTTTTAGTACAACAAAAGTGCTTTTCGTATCTGTGGAAATGATGGATTATTAGATACTGGGCACATGACAACGACTGATTATATGGAAAAGGAGTTTTTTATGTGTGGATTTGCAGGATTTGTCGGCGAAGTTGAAAACAGGAATCAGGTGCTGACAGATATGATGAATACGATCGTGCATCGTGGACCTGACAGTGAGGGGAGATATGTGGATGAAGATGCAGCGTTGGGATTTCGGCGTCTGAGTATTATTGATCTTTCGGAAGTCGGTGATCAGCCATTATATAATGAAGATAAAACGTTGGTTCTTGTGTTCAACGGTGAGATTTATAACTATCAGGAACTTCGGAAAGAGCTTGTGGAAGCGGGACATGTATTTGCGTCCAATACGGATTCCGAGACGCTTGTACACGGATTTGAAGAATGGGGCGAAAAACTCGTGGATCGTTTGCGTGGGATGTATGCATTTGCGATCTGGGATATAAAAAAGAAAAAATTATTTGCAGCCCGGGACATTTTCGGGATCAAACCGCTTTATTTTGCGCAGATGAACCAGACGCTTCTGTTTGGTTCAGAGATTAAATCTTTTTTGGAGCATCCGAAATTTGATAAGATTTTTAATGAGGATGCGCTGGGGAATTATCTTTCGTTTCAATTTGTGCCGTCTGATGAGACATTTTTTAAGGGAGTGTTCTGCCTGCAGCCGGGACATTATTTTACCTATGAAAACGGGAAAATGGAGATCACGCGATATTTCGAGCCTGAGTTTACCGGGGATAGTACAAAAAGTTTCGAGGAAGTTGTGGACGAGATCGAAAAGGTGATGAAAGAATCGGTTGAGATGCACAAGATCAGCGATGTGGAAGTTGCGTCTTATCTTTCAAGTGGTGTGGATTCCAGTTATCTGACATATTTAGGACAGGTCGATCATACGTTTACTGTGGGATTTGAAGAGGGAAAATATAGCGAGATACAGGATGCGAAAGAATTTGCGGAGAGTATCCGGATGCAGAATGATGCGAAAGTGATCACACCGGAAGAATATTGGGCAAGTCTGTCGGATGTACAGTATTATATGGATGAACCGGTGGCGGATCCGGCGGCGGTCGCACTTTATTTTTTGAGCAGGGAAGCGGCGAAGAAAGTAAAAGTCGTGCTGTCGGGAGAGGGTTCGGATGAATTGTTCGGCGGCTATAATATTTACTGTGAACCGCTCCAGCATACCGGATTTGATAAGATCCCGATGGGGATCCGGAGAATGCTCGGGAAGTTTGCGGAATACTGTCTGCCGAGAGGGATGAAAGGCAGAGGTTTCCTGATGCGTCACGGTAAGACATTGGAAGAACGATATTTTGCAAATGCGACGAATATTTTTACGGAACGTGAGGCAAACCGGATTCTGAAAAGAGGATGTGAGCCGGGAATCCAAAAACTGACAAAGCCGTTGTACGATCGGGTAAAAGGGAAAGATCCGGTGACAAAGATGCAGTATGTGGATATGCATCTCTGGCTGGTGCATGATATCCTGATGAAAGGCGACAAGATGGGAATGGCCAATTCGCTGGAAGTGCGCGTGCCGTTCCTGGATAAAAAAGTACTGGAACTGGCGGAAACACTGCCGCTGGACTATAAAGTACGCGCGCCGAAGACGAAGGTGGCGCTTCGGGGAGCTGCGGAGCGCGTGATCCGAAGCAAAACGGCGGAAAAGAAAAAGCTGGGATTTCCGATTCCGATCCGTGTATGGCTTCGGGAGGAAAAGTATTATCAGATCGTGAAAAAAATGTTCACATCGGAGGCGGCGAAGCAATACTTTAATACGGAGCTGCTTGTGAAAATGCTTGATGACCATAAAAACGGGAAGAATTCCAATGAGAAAACAGACAACAGCCGGAAGATCTGGGCAGTCTATATCTTCCTTGTATGGTATGACCGGTTTTTCGGGCATGGAAAGCCGGTACATCCGAATGCGGCTGTGAAGTAGGCAAACGGACAGGGGAGATTCTATGAGAAGCAGAACAGTGCAGCCGATTCAGCGGCGTGCAAATAAAAGAGACGGCAGGGAGGAAAAGAAGCGGAGAAAGAAAAGATCGGGACTGGACAAAATATTTATCAGAGGAAATACACAATATTTTGATTTTGACCTGCTGCTCGTGATCATCTTTTTGATGTGTTTTGGTCTTGTCATGCTGTACAGTACAAGTGCTTACAGCGCACAGGCAGATTTTAACAATGACATGTTTTATTTTTCAAAACAGGCGTTTATCGGAGTGGTGAGTTTCGGCGTGATGCTTCTGGTGTCACGGATCGATTATCACTTTTACGGAGCATTTTCCTTTGAAATTTTTGTGTTTGCAATGATCATGATGGGATTGGTGCAGACGCCTTTGGGAGTGACGATCTATGGGGCGAGGCGGTGGATCCAGCTTCCGTTTAACATGACACTGCAGCCGTCGGAGATCACAAAGATCGCGGTGATCCTGTTTATCTCCTATGAATTATGCCGTATGGGAAATAAAGTACAGACGAAAGACGGTACGATACGTATTTTTATGTTTGGCATCATGGCGGCGCTCGGTGTTTTTGTGCTGACAGATAATTTAAGTACGGCGGTGATCGTTATGGCGATCACCTGTGTGCTGTATTTTGTTGTTCATCCGAAGCTGAAACCTTTTTTGGCGATCATTGCGGCGGGAGCGGTTCTGGTTGTGATCGGCGTACAGATTTTGGCGATGACGGCGCTCAACAGTGATGACTTCCGAATCCGACGTATCGTTACATGGCTGGATCCGGAAAATCATTCGGACACAGGTGGATTTCAGGTAATGCAGGGGCTGTATGCGATCGGATCCGGCGGTTTTTTCGGAAAGGGTCTGGGAAACAGTACCCAGAAGCTGGGTGTGATCCCCGAAGTGCAAAATGATATGATCCTCTCGATCGTCTGTGAAGAATTAGGCGTGTTCGGAGCGATCGTGATCCTTTTGCTTTTTGGTCTTTTGCTTTATCGTCTGATGTTTATTGCAAGAAATGCTCCGGATCTGTATGGATCGCTTTTGGCAACCGGAATATTTGCCCATATTGCACTTCAAGTCGTATTGAATATCTCGGTTGTGACAAACCTGATCCCAACGACGGGAGTGACACTTCCGTTTATCAGTTATGGGGGTACTTCCATTTTGTTTCTGATGTCGGAGATGGGAATTGCATTGGGTGTATCGAGGAAGATCAAACTCCAAGGCATGGAAAAAAACTCTTTTCAGAAATAAAAAAGTATGGTATATTTGTATGCGGTATTAAAAACTACATGAAATAGAAGTGTACTATATTATATATGGTTTTGGAGGTAAGGATATGGAATATAAAATCGTTTTGGACAGCTGCGGAGAATTGACACCGGAGATGAAAGCGACAGGCATATTTGAATCTGTTGCACTCAGCATGCAGGTGGGAGAGGAAACGATCGTGGATGACGCCGGATTCGATCAGGCAGATTTTTTGAAAAAAGTAGCGGCATGCAGTGAATGTCTGAAATCTTCCTGTCCGTCGCCGGAACGATATATGGAGAGTTATTCCGGAGATGCGAAGCGGGTTTACGTCGTTACACTTTCCGCGGAATTAAGCGGATCTTATAACAGTGCGGAGCTTGGGAAGAATTTGTATGCGGAAGAGTATGGAGATAAGGACATATATATCTTTAATTCCAGATCCGCATCCGTGGGGGAAACCTTGATCGCATTGAAGATCCGGGAATGTGAAGAGGCGGGAATGTCGTTTGAGAAAGTCATTGAAACCGTGGAGGAATATATCGAAACACAGAATACGTATTTTGTGTTGGAAGATCTGGATACGCTGCGGAAGAATGGAAGACTTACCGGCATCAAATCACTGGTTGCGGGGGCTCTGAACATCAAACCTGTCATGGGAGCGACTCCGGAGGGGACGATCCGGCAGATCGGACAGGCGAGAGGCATGAAGCGCGCACTGGCAAGGATGGTAGAACAGGTGGCGGCAGATGCCGAGAATACAAAGACCAAGATTCTTGCCATCGCACATTGTAACTGCAGGGAGCGGGCATTGGATATCGAGCGGCAGCTTCTTGCAAAGATGGAAGTGAAATCCAGCTTTATTGTGGATACGGCGGGAATCAGTACGATGTACGCCAATGACGGCGGCATCATCGTTGTGATCTAGGAGGAAAAGAAGATGAGTCAGGAAAAGGTAGAACGTTATAAAAAAGAAAAAGCAAATCGGAAACAGGCGATGAAAAAGCAGCGTATCATGAATGTGATGCGGAAATGTGTCCTCTCGCTTGCGGCGCTTGCGCTTGTTGGATGGCTTGGATATTCGGCGTATGATACTTATACTGCAAACCAGGAGCGGGAAGTAGTGGCTGTAAACTATGACGCGCTGAATACTTATCTGGGCGGATTGGCAGAATAGAAGATGTTAATGTCAGTGGAAAAAGGATCTGAGTGCTTTGTCCACGGAGACCATTATAACAAATAGAAGAAATAAAAACGATACGTACCGGTGGGAAATGCTCCTGCCGGGAACGTATCGTTTTTTTTGTATAGGGAAATCATTGCGTTTACAAAAGAAAGTGAATACTTTTCTGTGAAAATTCTGAAAACAGAGAAAAAGTGCTTGAAAAAGGGAAAAAGGTGGGGTACAATGGTTTCAAGTGGTAGGAAGTGGTGAATTGTGGAATAAAGTGGGGAGAAAGTGGGACCCACTTGTTACAAAGGAGTTCTGAATGTTACTAGGGGAGTTTAATCACAGCATTGATGAAAAAGGCCGTTTGATTATTCCAGCCAAGTTACGGGACGATCTGGGAGACAGTTTCGTGATCTGTAACGGACTGGAGGGCTGTTTGTTTGTGTATTCCCAGGAAGAATGGAGCAAATTTGTCGCAGAACTGGAAACCTTGCCACGCATGAATAAAGACGCCAGAATATTCAAACGTTATTTCTTTGGAAGCGCTTCAGAAGGAACATTTGATAAACAGGGGAGAGTAAATGTTCCGGCATCACTTCGGAAAGCGGCACATCTTGAAAAGGACGTTGTCCTTGTGGGAGTTCAGGATCGTGTGGAAATCTGGGATAAAGAGCTTTGGGAAGAAAAGAGCATGGTCAGCGAAGAAGATCTGGATGCAATTGCAGAACGTATGGAAGCGATCGGTATTCGCATCTGATCCGGCAGCAAAAAAGATTTCCGGAATTTTTTGCAGAACATGAACGGAGGAACATATGGCATTTCAGCACACATCAGTATTACTGGAAGAGACGATTGACGGTCTGGCAGTGAAGCCGGACGGGATTTATGTTGATGCAACACTTGGCGGAGGCGGACACGCTTTCGAAGTGTGCAGCCGTTTAAACGGCAACGGGAGATTTATAGGGATAGACCAGGATGCTGCGGCGATCGAAGCTGCGGGAGAACGGTTGAAAGACTTCGGGGAGAAAGTTACGATAATCCGGAGCAATTATCGTGAACTGAAGTCAGTACTTCGCTCCATAGGGGTTGAGAAAGTCGATGGGATCGTGCTTGATCTGGGCGTATCATCTTATCAGTTGGATACGGCAGAGCGGGGATTCTCCTATCGCGCAGATGCATCCTTGGATATGCGGATGGATCAGAGACAGCAGACAACGGCAAAAGATATTGTCAACACATACAGTGAAACAGAGCTGTACCGGGTGATCCGGGATTATGGGGAAGACAAGTTTGCGAAAAACATTGCAAAGCATATTGTGATGGAACGTGAAAAGAATCCCATTGAGACTACGGGACAGCTGAATGAAGTGATCAGGAGAGCGATTCCGATGAAGTTCCAGAAGAACGGAGGACATCCGTCGAAGAGGACGTTTCAGGCAATTCGGATTGAATTGAATCGGGAGCTGGAAGTTTTGAGGGAATCGTTGGATGAGATGATCGATATGCTGAATCCGGGAGGAAGGATCTGCATTATCACATTTCACTCTCTGGAGGACAGGATCGTGAAGAGCGCATTTCGGAAAAATGAAGATCCGTGTACCTGTCCGAGTCATTTCCCGGTCTGCGTCTGTGGAAATGTTTCAAAAGGAAAAGTAATCACAAGAAAACCAATTCTTCCAGGGGAGGAAGAACTGGAAAACAACAGCCGTTCCAAGAGCGCGAAACTTCGGATTTTCGAGCGGTGCGGGGACGGAAAAGGGAGTCAGAAATAGATCTGTCAGGAAGGGGAGAGCCTGACAGAACAGAAAGGGGCAGATGAATCATGGCAGGAAGACGCACGGCATCATATAGAACAGATCACGGAAGATATACAGGCAGAGATTCTCAGACGCGAGCCGGCAGAAATATGGCGGGCAGTTCGTTTTATGTGTATGGAAGTGCGGTTCCGAAACAGGAGGCACTGCCGGAAAGAGGAAAAGAAGAAAGACCGGTATGGAAACAGACAAGCAGTCAGGTGAAAAAGAACCGGAACCGGGCGCTTGGGATCAATATGGCTTACGCGGTGTTTCTGAGTGCAGCAGCGGTTTTAGCTGTTTTTATTTGTGTTTTTTATTTACGGCTTCAGTCGGATATCGTAAACAGTGCGGAGACAGTCACGGCACTTCAGGAAGAACTGAATGTACTAACGGAAGAGAATGATACGGCATACCAGGCGGCAGAAGATTCCGTCGATCTGGAAGAAGTACGCCGCAGAGCAGTCAATGATCTTGGCATGGTATATGCGGCACAGGGGAGCGTAGTGGAGTATGAAAGTCCGGCAGAAGACTATGTGAAGCAGTACAATGAAATACCGGAGAGCGGCATTTTGGCGAAATCCGGTGATGCAGATCAGTAAGGATTGAATCATGGCAGGCAGAAGAAAGAAAAGAAACAGATTTGATTTTTTAACGAAAAAATTTCCAAAACGAATGCAGAAAAAGCTGGTAATGCTATTTATGGCAGTTATACTGGCTTTTGTTGTTCTTATCGGAAGAATCACATATATCAACGCATCAAAAGGAAGCGGATATACAAAAATTGTTCTGGATCAACAGGCATATGACAGCCGCGTGATCCCTTATAAGCGGGGAGATATCGTGGACCGCAATGGGACAAAGATGGCGACGAGTGAACGAGTCTACAATGTGATCTTGGATGTATATGTGATGCTTTCGGATGAAAAATATGAAGATCCGACAATGGAAGTGCTGGAAGATTGTTTTGGGATTTCGGAGGAGGAAGTTGAGAAAGTTATTGAGGAACGTCCGGAAAGCAGATATGAGATCCTGAAAACAAATGTACCTTATGAAACGAAAAAGAAATTTGACGAGATCGAGCAGGACGAAAAGAACTATGCAAATGTGCAGGGAATCTGGTTGGAAGAGGACTACAAGCGAACCTATCCGTATGATTCACTGGCAAGCGATGTGATCGGATTTTCGGCAGACGGAAATGTAGGTGCGATCGGAATTGAAAGTGCCTACAATGAGATCCTGAACGGTACGGATGGGAGAGAATACGGATATTTCGCGGAAGATGCGTCTCTGGAGCGGACGGTCAAGGAGGCGAAGAACGGAAATACGGTTGTCTCGACGATTGACGTTACCTTGCAGAGCATCGTGGAGCAGTGTATTTTAGAATTTAATCAGGCTCATACCGGAGAAGTGCGGGAGGGAGAACCCGGCAGTAAAAATACGGCAGTGATCATTATGGATCCGAATAGCGGAGAAATTTTGGCGGAGGCATCCTATCCAAATTTTAACTTGAACGATCCGAGGGATTTGTCCTCGCTGTATACAGAAGAAAAATGGAAAGCGATGTCGGAAGAAGAGCAGCTGGAAGCGATGAACACGCTGTGGAGAAATTTCTGCGTGAGCGATGCCTTTGAACCGGGATCTACGGCGAAGCCTTTTACGGTGGCAGCCGGTCTGGAAACAGGAGCGCTTACGGGAAATGAAACGTATGTGTGCGGAGGATACAAACATGTAGGCGATTATGATATTTATTGTCATCTCCGTACCGGACATGGGCAGGAGACGATCAAAGATGCAATCGCATATTCCTGCAATGTGGCTTTGATGGATATGGCGGAGACGATCGGGATCGAGAATTTTACACGTTATCAGCATATTTTCGGTTTCGGGGAATATACCGGGATCGATCTGCCGGGAGAGGCATCTACGGCTCCGCTTCTTTATACCGCGGAAACAATGCAGGAGACGGATCTTGCAACCAATTCATTCGGACAGAACTTCAATGTGACGATGACGCAGATGGTGGCGGCGTTTGCCTCTCTGATTAACGGCGGTTATTACTACGAGCCTCATGTAGTAAAACAGATCCAGGATGAGAACGGCAGTGTCATCGAGACGAAAGACCCGACGCTTCTTAGGAAGACGATCTCAGCGGAAACGTCGGCGATGGTCAAGGAATATATGCGTGCCACGATGGAATATGGTACGGGAACCCCGGCGAACATACCCGGGTATGAGATCGGAGCGAAGACAGGTACGGCGGAAAAACTTCCCCGGGGAAATGGAAATTATCTGCTATCCTATATCGGATATGCACCACAGGAAAATCCGGAGGTGATCGTCTATGTCGTAGTCGATGAGCCGAATGTTGCCGACCAGTCAACCAGCCGTTATGTGCTGGAACTGGCACAGAAGATCATGGCGCAGGCGTTCCCGTATCTGAATATCAGTACGGTGGACGGTTATGTTCCGACGGAGACAATGCCGGTTCCGGCGGATGAAGAAGCCGGGGCGGCAGCTCAGGCAGCTGGGCAGCCGGCAGAATATGTCGATTATGATGAGGCATATGAAGAAACATACGACAATCCGGATGGTGCGTACATCGATGAAACATATGCGCCGGATCTGGATGACTGGGCAACAGGAACACCGACCGAATAACGCAGTGATTGCCGATGGGGAGAACGATCGGAGAAATAGCTGGAATAACCTTACAGAAGATATAATATGTTATAAAAATATCTTCTGTAAGGTTTTTATATGAAGAATAAAACATATAATAAGAAAAAGATTCTCGTTGTTTTTTCGGCGGCGTGTATTCTGATCATGGGGCTGGCGGCGCGTCTTGTTTATCTTATGGTGTTTGACGCCGAGTATTATCAGAAAAAAGCGGAGGCGCTCCACGAAAGGGAGAGGGAGATCAAAGCGGCAAGAGGCGAGATCGTGGACAGAAATGGGACAGTCCTTGCGACAAATAAAACAGTCTGTACGATTTCTGTGATCCACAGCCAGGTAAAAGATCCGGAGAAAGTGATCGAGATACTTGCCCGGGAGTTGGAACTGGAAGAGGGCGAAGTGAGAAAACGGGTGGAAAAAGTTTCCTCGATGGAAAAAGTGAAAACAAATGTGGAAAAATCTGTCGGAGACCGGATCCGCGCCTATGATCTCGCAGGCGTTAAAGTAGATGAAGATTACAGGAGATATTATCCTTATGATGAGATCGCATCGAAAGTGCTCGGTTTTACCGGAGGGGATAATCAGGGGATCATCGGTCTCGAAGTAAAGTATGAGGATGTTTTGAAAGGGACAAACGGAACGATCCTGACGATGACGGACGCCCGGGGGATCGAACTGGAGGGGAAGGCGGAAGATCGGATCGAACCGGTGGCGGGGAACACGCTGAAGATCACGATGGATTATAACATCCAGTCTTTTTGCGAGCAGGCGGCATGGAAAGTTATGGAAGAAAAGCAGGCGGATGCGGTTTCGGTGATGTTGATGAATCCGCAGAATGGAGAAATCTTAGCGATGGTCAATGTACCGGAGTTTCACTTAAATGATCCGTTTACCCTGCCGGAAGACGTGAATGCTGCAAATGAAGAGGAAAAGCAGGATCTTCTCAATCAAATGTGGAGAAACGGATGTATCAATGATACCTATGAGCCGGGATCGACTTTTAAGATCATCACCTCGGCAGCCTGTCTGGAAGAGGGGGTTGTCACACTGAACGATACATTTTCCTGTCCGGGATATAAAATCGTCGAGGATCGGAAAATCCGCTGTCATAAGGTGGGCGGACATGGAACGGAAACATTTGTGCAGGGAATCCAGAATTCCTGCAATCCGGTATTTATGGAGATAGGACTGAGACTTGGAGCAGATCGGTTTTACGACTATTTTTCACAATTCGGACTGCTGGGGATGACCAACGTGGATCTTCCGGGAGAAGCGGGGACCATCATGCATAAAAGGGAAGATATCGGAACCGTGGAACTGGCGACGATGACATTTGGACAATCGTTTCAGATCACGCCGATCCAGATGCTCACAACGGTCAGTTCGATGATCAACGGAGGACGCAGGGTGACGCCGCATTTCGGGATGGAAGTGCTGAATGGGGACGGCGAGGTGTTGGAGCGGCTTTCCTGGGAAGAAAAATCCGGCATCGTGTCGGAAGAGACGTCAGCAACCATGCGAGGACTTTTGGAGAGTGTTGTGGCAGAGGGATCGGGAAGCAACGCTTATATAGAGGGATACCGGATCGGCGGAAAGACGGCGACATCCCAGACGCTGCCGAGAAGTGCGAACAGATATATCGCATCGTTTATCGGATTTGCTCCGGCAGATGATCCGCAGGTGATCGGGATGGTTGTGATCCACGATCCGCAGGGAATCTATTACGGCGGGACGATCGCGGCGCCGGTTCTGCGCAGTATTTATGACAATGTGCTGCCGTATCTCGGGATCGAGCGTGAATTGGACGCGTCACAACTTGAAAAAGAGTAAGGTATGCGGTATACTGTATTGGTTGACAAAAGAAATGAAGAGGTGTAAATATGGCGAATCAAGTAGTAATTCCGGTGTTGATTTCATTTGTGCTCAGTCTGGTGCTGGGACCAGTTGTGATTCCGTTTTTGAGAAAATTGAAGATGGGACAGACGGAGCGTGTAGAGGGAGTACAGTCCCATTTGAAGAAAGCAGGCACACCGACAATGGGCGGGGTGATCATTCTGGCAAGTGTGATCATTACTTCCCTGTTTTATGTAAAAGACAATCCGAAGATCATACCGGTTCTGTTTTTGACGGTCGGATTCGGTCTGATCGGATTTTTGGATGATTATCTGAAAGTGGTGATGAAACGTTCGGACGGTCTGTATCCGAAACAGAAAATGGGGCTGCAGATCGTAGTAACCGCCATATTCGCATATTATATTGTAAAGGTTGCAAAAATCCCGCTGACACTTTTGATTCCGTTCTCGGATGGGAAATATCTGGATCTTGGGATTTTTGCGGTTCCGCTGTTGTTTGTTGCCGTGATCGGAACAGTCAACGGTACGAATTTTACCGATGGTTTGGATGGTCTTGCATCCAGCGTTACCGTGCTGGTCGCTACGTTTTTTACCGTGGTCGCAGTGGGAACAAAGAGCGGGATCGAACCGATCACATGTGCGGTTGTCGGTGCATTGATGGGATTTCTTCTGTTTAATGTGTATCCGGCAAGTGTATTTATGGGAGATACCGGATCACTCGCACTTGGAGGATTTGTGATCGGCGCCGCATATATGATGCAGATGCCGTTGTTTGTGATCATCGTCGGGCTGATCTATGTGGTGGAAGTCCTCTCCGTTATGATTCAGGTGACTTATTTTAAAGTGACAGGTGGAAAGCGGTTCTTTAAGATGGCTCCGATCCATCATCATTTTGAACTTTGCGGCTGGTCAGAGACACGAGTTGTGGCTGTATTTTCGATCGCTACTGCGATCTTGTGTCTGATCGCACTGATGGGGGTATAAAAGATGGATATAAAAGGAAAACACGTATTGGTATTCGGTTCCGGGATCAGTGGGATCGCGGCAGCACGTCTGCTTTTGCAGGAGGGTGCCCGGGTGATCCTGTATGACGGGAACACGAAACTGGACAAAGAACAGCTCCTGCAGGATATTACGGGGGGCAGACATGCGGAAAACGTACAGGTACTTCTCGGGGAACTACCGGATGAAGTATTGGATACGCTGACTCTTGTCGTGATCAGTCCGGGAGTTCCTACGGATCTCCCGATCGTGGAAGCGATGCGGGCGAAACATCTTCCGATCTGGGGTGAGATCGAACTTGCTTATACATATGGAAAAGGGGAAGTTCTTGCGATTACCGGAACAAATGGAAAGACGACGACAACGGCGCTGCTCGGCAAGATCATTGGTGACTGGCATCCGCATACATTTGTAGTCGGAAATATCGGAAATCCATATACAAGCGTAGTGGAAGAGATGCCGGAAGATTCAGTCACAGTTGCGGAAATGAGCAGTTTTCAGCTGGAGACGATCCGTACATTTCGTCCGAAAGTAAGCGCGCTTCTCAATATTACACCGGATCATCTGAACCGGCATCATACGATGGACGCTTATATTGCGGCGAAGAAAAATATAGCGGTCAATCAGACAGAAGAAGATACCTGCGTATTGAATTATGAAGATGAAGTGACGCGTGCATTTGGAGAAGAAACGAAAGCTCAGGTTCTATTTTTCAGCAGCAAGCGTAAACTGGATAGAGGGATTTATCTGGAAGACGGAAGTATCATTTATCATGTGGGAGAGCCGGTGGAAGTCTGCAAAGTAGACGAATTGCAGATTTTGGGAACACACAATTATGAAAATGTGATGGCGGCGGTTGCGATGGCAGCAGCGTTCGGTGTTCCGATGGAGAGTATCCGCAGGAGTGTGAAAGCATTCGGCGGCGTGGAACACCGGATCGAATTTGTGGCGGAGAAACGGGGCGTCGCATATTACAACGACTCCAAAGGAACGAATCCGGACGCGGCGATCCGGGGGATTCAGGCGATGAACCGACCGACGTATCTGATCGGCGGCGGATATGATAAAGATTCCACATATGAGGAATGGATCGAGGCGTTTGACGGAAAAGTGAAGAAACTTGTTCTGATCGGAGCGACCCGGGAGAAGATCGCAGAGTGTGCGCACCGATTAGGCTTTTACGATACGGTACTCGCCGATTCTTTTGAGGAGGCGGTGCAGATCTGTGTGGAGGAAGCGGTTCCGGGAGATGCGGTACTTCTTTCTCCGGCTTGTGCGAGCTGGGGAATGTTTAAAAATTATGAAGAACGCGGAGATAAATTCAAAGAACTTGTAAACCGGTTATAAGGAGTGGATTTGAATTGAAGCGTTCCGCAAAGAAACCGCGGTATGATTACACAATGCTGACTGTTATTTTCCTTTTGGTTACGATCGGACTGATCCTTTTATACAGCACCAGTGCGTATAATGGAATGGTAAAATTTCAGGATCCCTATTATTATTTGAAAAAGCAGGGATTTGCGACGGCGCTGGGACTTGTCGGAATGTTCGTGGTAGCCAGGGTCGATTATCATACATGGGTCCCGCTTGCAAATGTCGGTTATCTGACAGCTGTGGCATTGTCGGTTGCGGTCATGCTGGTGGGAGATGAATACAACGGGTCTAAAAGATGGCTGTCTTTGGGCCCGGTTTCTTTTCAGCCGTCTGAATTTGCGAAAGTTGCGTTGATCTTATTTCTGGCATGCCTTGTGACGAAAAATGTAAAGGCAATGGGGAAAGTGTCCACGCTTGTAAAAGTGATGATCCCGGTGCTGCCGATCGTTGCGCTTGTAGGCGCAAGTAATCTGAGTACAGCGATCATCATTTTGGGGATTGCCGCAGTCCTGATCTTTGTTGCGAGTCCGAAGTATGCACAATTTATCTGGATGGGCGTGGCGGCGGTTGGATTTATGACGATTTTTTTGGCATTGGAAAGCTATCGTTTGGAGCGTCTTGCAATTTGGAGAAATCCGGAAAAATATGAAAAAGGATACCAGACACTTCAAGGTCTTTACGCGATTGGATCGGGTGGATTGTTCGGCAGAGGCTTGGGGGAAAGCGTCCAGAAGTTGGGATTTTTACCGGAAGCGCAAAATGATATGATCTTTTCTATCGTATGTGAAGAATTGGGGCTTGTCGGAGCTGGATTGATCATCCTGTTGTTTCTGATCCTGATCTGGCGCTTTTTTGTGATCGCTGTCCACGCGAAAGACCTGCTCGGCGCGTTGATCGCTTCCGGGGCGATGGCGCATATGATGATCCAGGTGATCTTAAACATTGCGGTCGTGACAAATTCGATCCCAAATACAGGAATCACTTTGCCGTTTATCAGCTACGGAGGAACATCCGTCTTGTTTTTGCTTCTGGAAATGGGACTTGTGCTCAGTGTATCAAATCTGGTAAAATGAAAGAAAGTTACGCGCGTGTTGGGCGCGTAACTTTCTGCTCCGGCTTGACCGGTTGAAGTCAAGGCGGTACCACGGACGCGCGTGTCAGGCGCGTGGTTTTTCCGGAAGAAGTGAAGAAATACGAGGAGGAACTTGAATGGCACCGAAGAAACGTTCTGCCCAAACAGGTTATCATACATATGAACGCGATCGTCAGCAAAAGCAGACGGCGCGGTCCCGGGCGGCAGCACGTTCGCGCGCAGCGGAAGCAAATGCGCGCAGCCGCCCGGATCAAGGACGGCAGCCTCAGAAAACTCCGCGTCTGGGAGAGGGCGTTTATTTGCGTCAGGTTACGCTGCCGGAACAGAGACAGACAAACGGCGTCGAGGAAAGTCGACAGCGGAACAGAAATTCCCACATGACCACTCAAAGAGAACAATCCAAAAGAGAATCGGTCAGGCGGAAAACAGGAAGACAAACAAGACCGCAGGAGACGGTAAGGCGGCAGGAATCGGTAAGACAGAGACAGGAAAATATCAAATATAAAAAGAAGCGGTCCGGACCGAAAAAGAAAAAGCGTAAGATCCCGGTAAAATGGATATTGGGAATGATCGGAGTGATCTTGGCGGCCGCTTTGCTGGGATATCTGATCCTCTTGCTGTTTGAGGTGAAGAAAATAGAAGTCAAAGGCACGGTGTATACTTCCGAGCAGGAAGTCCTGGATTGGGTGCAGGAAGACAAATATTCGTCCAATTCCCTTTATATTCTCTGGAAATATGGAAGCAAAGAAACAAAACAGCTTCCTCCGATCGAAAGGACAACTGTCAGTTTGAAATCTCCATGGGAAGTCGTTGTCACAGTGAAAGAGAAGACATTTGAGGGATGTATGGATTATGACGGCGGTTATCTGTATTTTGACGAAAGCGGAACGGCATGTCTGAAAAGTACGGAATACATCGAAGGTGTGCCATATATTGAGGGAATCGAACTTGAGAAAGAAAAAGTAAAGATCGGAAAAAGCATTCCGGTAAAAGAGAAGAAAATTTTCGAGGAAATCAGTGAGATCACGCAGGTTTTGAATGAAAAAGAACTTACGCCGGACAAGATTGCATGTGAGGAAGAGAATCTGATCCTGTATTTTGGCAATGTCCGTATACAACTGGGAAGCGGAAATTTTGCGGACAAGCTTTCACAGGTTCCGCCGATCCTTGCAAAATTACAGGAGCAGTATGCCGATCAGCCGGGAGTGCTTCATCTGGAGAATTATACGTCGTCGGATGCTTCGGTGCGGTTCGTACCCGACAGTGCGGCGCCGCCGTCGGGGACGGAAAGTGGGGATCAGACGAACCAGCCGGAGGACACCGGGACAGCAGAACAGACAGCGCTGCCTGAGGAAGCCGGGGGCGTGGAGCAGACCATACCGACAGAAGTGAGCGGAACATAAGATTCCGGCAAAATAGAGAGTGATAATGGGAACTGTAAGTGTAAAAAAACAGGAAAATATAGAAAAATCTATTGATTATTTTATTGAAAAACCTTATTATATATTCATTGGAGTGTATCATTCAATGTTAAAGGGATGTATAAAAAATTAATAGGATGACAAAGGAGGAAATACTCTTGTTAGAAATTAAAACCAACGAATCAGAAGCAGCTGCAAGGATCATAGTCATTGGAGTCGGCGGCGGCGGTAATAATGCTGTGAACCGGATGATCGACGAGCAGATTGCAGGTGTAGAATTTATTGCGATTAATACAGATAAACAAGCACTGCAGTTATGTAAGGCACCGACATTGATGCAGATCGGAGAAAAGCTGACCAAGGGACTGGGTGCGGGAGCGCAGCCTGAGGTAGGGGAGAAAGCAGCAGAAGAGAGCGCGGAGGAGATTTCCGCAGCACTGAAAGGTGCGGACATGGTATTCGTTACCTGTGGAATGGGTGGCGGTACAGGAACCGGTGCGACACCGGTCGTAGCACGGATCGCAAAGGAACAGGGCGCACTGACAGTCGGCGTTGTTACGAAGCCGTTCCGTTTTGAATCCAGAACCCGTATGGCGAACGCTCTTGCGGGAATCGACAAATTAAAAGAGAATGTGGACACATTGATCGTAATTCCGAATGATAAACTTCTGGAAGTAGTAGACAGAAGGACAACGATGCCGGAAGCTTTGAAGAAAGCTGACGAAGTGCTCCAGCAAGGTATCCAGGGTATTACAGACCTGATCAATGTACCGTCTTTGATCAACCTCGACTTTGCGGATGTACAGACTGTTATGAAAGACAAGGGTATCGCTCATATCGGTATCGGAGCCGGACGCGGAGACGACAAGGCGCTTGAGGCAGTCAAACAGGCAGTTGCCAGTCCGCTTCTGGAAACAACGATCCAGGGCGCTTCCCATGTTATCATCAATGTATCCGGAGACATCACACTTATGGATGCTTCCGATGCGGCAGAATATGTACAGGAACTTGCCGGAGAGAATGCGAATATTATTTTCGGTGCTACGTACGATGATACGAAATCAGACGAAGCTACGATCACTGTTATTGCAACCGGTCTGCATAATGTGGGCGGAAGCTCATCGAAGCTTAAAGCAAGACTGGAGGGACAGCAGAAAGTCGGATCGATTCTTCCATCCGGAGATATGACGGGAAGAACATCTATGGCTTCTGACCGTGTGGCTCCGAGAAGTACGATGACAAGAGAAGCAGGCGGCACGATTCCGTCATTGCAGCAGACTCGTACACCATCCGGCACTGTAAAAGAACAGTCCATTAAGATTCCGGATTTCTTCCGTAAATAAAAGAATGATAAGCAGAGCACCAGTCACAATATGTCGTCTGGTGCTTTTTTTGTCGAAACTTATTTGTGACGTCTCGTCAACTTCTGACAAACTTTCCACAGGTTATTTTCTATAATAGATTTTGGCTGGAAAAGCCGGGTACATTTTTAGCTGCTAAAAGAGGTGAAATATGTACTACGAATTATACATAGATGTTTTTTGGATGACAAATTTTATGATGGATTCTCTGCTTTTGTTTGCAGTCAGGCAAATGCTGAAATGTCCGGTCGGAAAAGGGCGGATTTTTATGGGTGGCATCGTGGGGAGCACGATGACCTGCCTGATCGTCTTACTCCCGCTATCCGGGCTTTTACGGTTTTTTGCAGGAGGGATTTTGACAGCGCTTGTGATGATCCGTGTGGGTTTTGGAAAGCAGCCGGTCAGAATGTACAGAAAGGCATTTGTTTTCTTGTATATTTCTGCATTTCTGATGAGTGGAATCCTGCAGCTGTTCCGCCCGTATATGGATACGATGAGTCTGTTTTTTGTAATTGCGTCAGCCGCATATGCGGTGCTGAAAGGAATACAAAGCCTGTGGGAAAACATTCAGGGAGAACAGAAGCGGATCTGCGAGGTACTTCTGATACAGAATGAAAAAAAATGCAGGGTGCGGGCATTGCTGGATACGGGCAATCTGCTTACGGATCCGGTTACAAAAGAACCGGTTTGTGTGGCGGATGCACAGATGATCACAGCATTTCTCGGGGAAAATATAGACAAAGAAAGTCTGAAACTGCATTATCTTCCGTTCCGGTCAGTCGGAGGAAACGGCGTGATGCCTGTGATCAGGATCCGGCAGATGCAGATCACAGAAAAGCAGACGATACAAGTGGAAAATCCACTGCTCGCGATCAGCAGAGGGAAACTTTCGGAAGAGGAGGATTATCAGATGATTTTAAATCCGGACATAGTGGGAGGAAAGAAAGATGGTTGTAAAAGTAGCAATGCCAGAACAGTTTAAATTGAAGATCGTACCGGATATTCGGAATTTTTTCTTTTCAAGTCAAAGAGAAATCCATTATATCGGCGGATCGGAAGTGCTTCCGGCTCCGTTGGAAGCAGATCAGGAAGCGGACGTGATCCGGCAGATAGGTACAGAATATGATCAGGAAGCAAAAAAGATTTTGATCGAACATAATCTCCGGCTGGTTGTATACATAGCGAAAAAATTTGACAATACCGGCGTCGGGGTGGAAGATCTGATCTCCATCGGAACGATCGGTCTGATCAAGGCGATCAATACGTTTAATCCGACCAAAAAGATCAAACTGGCAACGTATGCGTCACGTTGTATTGAAAATGAAATTCTGATGTATCTGCGGCGGAATAATAAGACAAAATTGGAAGTGTCGATCGATGAACCGCTGAATGTGGACTGGGATGGAAATGAATTGCTGCTTTCCGATATTTTAGGAACTGAGGAAGACACCATTTATAAAGATCTGGAAAACGAAGCGGAACGCCGACTGTTGAACCGGGCGATCAATCAGCTTTCCAGCAGAGAAAAACTGATCGTGAAAATGCGGTTTGGGCTGGATCATCCGGACGGAGAAGAGAAAACGCAAAAGGAAGTCGCAGATTATCTCGGGATCTCACAGTCTTATATTTCGCGCCTTGAGAAGAAGATCATGCAGCGTCTGAAACGGGAGATGGTGCGTTATGAATAGCAAGGCGGTAAGTGGTCTGTAAGAGGAAACATTTTGCTTTACGGAAAAGTGAAGCAATGCTATAATAAAGAAGAAGGATTCTGTGTAGTGCAGAATATGCCGAAAGGTTGGTGAAGAGTATGAAATTGACATTTGTTGGGGCTGCGCACGAAGTGACAGGAAGCTGCCATCTTCTCCAGGCTGCAGGGAAAAACATCCTGATCGATTGCGGGATGGAGCAGGGACCGGATCTGTATGAGAATTTTGGACTCCCGATCCCGGGAAATGAAGTAGATTATGTACTTTTGACACATGCACATATCGATCACTCCGGTATGCTTCCGAAGTTGGTGAAGAACGGATTTAAAGGAGAGATCGTAACCACATTTGCGACGGCGGATCTGTGTAATATCATGCTTCGCGACAGTGCGCACATTCAGGAGTTTGAGGCGGAATGGCGCAACAGGAAAGGCAGGCGTGCCGGACAGCCGGAATTTGAACCGGTGTATGTGATGCAGGACGCTCTTGATGCGATCGAATTATTTGCGCCTTGTGATTACGGGGTGAGGATTCAGCTCTGTGAGGGAATCGACATCCGTTTTACAGATATCGGTCATCTGCTTGGATCTGCCAGCATTGAAGTATGGATCACAGAAGATGAGATCAGTAAGAAGATCGTCTTTTCCGGCGATGTGGGAAATATACAGCAGCCGATCATCAAAGACCCGAAGACAACGGAGTCTGCGGATTATGTTGTGATCGAGTCTACATACGGAAACCGTTACCATGATATGGAACAGCGACCGGATTACGTCGGCGAATTTACACGGATTCTGAGAGAGACCTTTGATAAAGGCGGAAATGTAGTGATTCCGTCATTTGCGGTGGGACGTACCCAGGAATTGTTATACTTTATCCGGGAGATCAAGGAAAAAGGACTTTTAAAAGAGTATCAGGATTTTGAAGTATATCTGGACAGCCCGCTTGCAATTGAAGCGACACGGGTCTTTACAAAAAATATGCAGGGATGCTTTGACGAGGAAGCGCTTCAGCTTGTCAATTCCGGGGTGAATCCGCTGATCTTTCCGGGATTGAAAATATCGACTACAAGCGACGACTCGAAGATGATCAATTTTATCGAGAAACCAAAAGTCATCATCTCAGCTTCCGGGATGTGTGATGCAGGACGGATCCGGCATCATTTGAAACACAATCTCTGGAGAGCGGAATGTACGGTTCTCTTTGTCGGATATCAGGCAGTGGGAACATTGGGACGGAGACTTTTGGAGGGCGAGAAGAACGTCAGACTGTTCGGTGAGCCGATCGAAGTACATGCCAGGATCGAGAGTCTTCACGGTATCAGCGGACATGCGGACAAGAACGGACTTTTAAATTGGCTGAAAGGTTTCCGGACGCCGCTCTCCCATGTGTTTGTCGTGCATGGTGAAGACACGGTGACGGAAGAATTTGCAGCATCGGTGGAAGCGGAGATCGGATGTCCGGCATTTGCACCATTCCCGGACGGATGTGTGGATCTGGCGGCAAATGAGATCATATCCGAGGGAACGCGTATACCGATCAAGGAGAAGAAACCTGCACAGAAGAAAGCAGATGCTGCATTTGAGCGCCTGCTGGCGGCAGGAAAACGTCTGTTGGATGTTATTTACAGAAATCAGGGACTTGCGAATAAGGATAAGGCAAAATTTGAATCTCAGGTGAACAATCTTGCGGATCGATGGGATCGATTTGACGGATGACAGATCAGTTCTCATCGCCATAAGGAAAGAGGACGGGTTCAGACAGAGTGTTTTCGGCTCTGTCTGAACCCGTCTGGATTGCCGGCACTTGTAGCGGAACATCATTGGCGGACGCCTGCTGGAAAGACAAAAGAATAAGAGAAAAGTGAGGAATACGAATGGATGGAACGACATGGGGGATCTTTGCGATCATCATCATTTATCTGTTGGGGATGGTCGCAGTAGGTCTCTATTATATGAAAAAAAACAGCTCAACGGGGGATTATTATCTTGGAGGACGTAAGCTGGGACCGATCGTAACGGCGATGAGTGCGGAGGCGTCGGATATGAGCAGCTGGCTTTTGATGGGACTTCCGGGAGTTGCATATTTAACCGGAGTAGCAGACGCGGCATGGACGGCGATCGGTCTGGCGATCGGAACTTACTTAAACTGGCTGATCGTGGCAAAAAGACTGCGTCGGTATACTGTGGTAGCAGGAAATTCGATCACGATACCGGAGTTTTTTTCCAACCGTTATCACGATAAGAGCCGGATCCTGGTTGCGGTTTCGGCGATTTTTATCGTGATCTTCTTTATCCCGTATACGGCGTCCGGATTCGCGGCCTGCGGAAAACTCTTCTCCACATTGTTTGGCGTCTCTTACGTTCCGGCGATGATCGTCAGTGCGATCGTGATCGTGGCTTATACGGCGCTGGGCGGATTTTCCGCGGCGAGCACGACAGATCTGATCCAGAGTATCGTGATGTCGTTTGCTTTGATCTGTGTGGTGCTTTTCGGTGTAAAAACGGCGGGCGGAACCGATGTGATCCTCTCTCAGGCTGGGGAACTTCCGGGGTATCTGTCGATGACGCAGACCTATATGAACGGCGAAGCGACAGAGTATGGCGCGATCAAGATTGCGTCTATGCTTGCATGGGGGCTTGGTTATTTTGGAATGCCGCATATTTTGCTTCGGTTTATGGCGATCGAAGATGAGAAGAAGATCAAGATTTCCAGACGGATCGCGACAGTATGGGTTGTGATCTCTATGAGTGTGGCGATCTTCATCGGAATTGTCGGAAATAATTTGTCTCGAAACGGTGCGCTTCAGGTATTGGAGGGATCCGATTCTGAAAAGTTGATCATTACGCTCGGAACATTGATGAGTAAAAGCGGATTCCTTGGAATTTTAGTTGCGGGACTGATCATGTCCGGAATACTGGCGTGCACGATGTCAACGGCAGATTCCCAGCTTCTGGCTGCATCCTCCAGTATTTCCGAGGATTTGCTAAAGAAAGTATTTCATTTGGAGATCAAAGAAAAGACTTCTTTGCTGGCGGCAAGAGCGACGGTGCTTGTGATTTCGATCCTCGGTGTATTTATGGCGATGGATCCGGAAAGCTCGGTGTTTGGGATCGTATCCTTTGCATGGGCAGGATTCGGCGCAGTATTCGGACCGGTTATGCTTCTGGCGCTGTTCTGGAAACGTTCCAATCGAAATGGGGCGATCGTGAGCATGATCTCCGGAGGTGTGATGATCTTTGTGTGGAAATACCTTGTACGTCCGATGGGAGGCGCCTGGGATATTTATGAACTGCTTCCAGCATTTTTAGTGGCGATCGTGCTGAATGTAGTCGTAAGTCTTTTGACGGCTCCGCCGCAGCAGGAAATTTTGGACGAGTTTGAAAAAGCTGCCCGCGGATAATGCGGACAGATAAAATCAGTGTCAAGGAGTAAAACTTTTTTTATTTTGGCACGGACAGAATAACAGAATGTGATAGTGAGAAGAATTCTACTAGATGGAAATTCATCTGGCAGGAGGATTTGAGCTATGGCATTGAACAAAGTAGAAATATGTGGGGTAAATACGGCAAAGCTTCCGCTCTTGAAAGAAGAAGAGAAGGAAGCTTTGTTTGCGCGTATCAAAGAGGGAAGCGAGGAAGCGCGGGAGGAATATATCAAAGGGAATCTGAGGCTTGTGCTAAGCGTGATCAAGCGATTTTCCGGGGGAAATGAAAATGCCGACGATCTGTTCCAGATCGGTTGTGTGGGGCTTATGAAAGCTGTGGATAATTTTGATCCGGGAAGAGAGGTAAAATTCTCCACTTATGCGGTGCCGATGATCATCGGTGAGATCCGCCGATATTTAAGGGATAATAATTCGATCCGGGTCAGCCGTTCTCTTCGGGATACCGCCTATAAAGCGATTTATGCGAAAGAGGGGTATATGAAGAAACATATGAAAGAACCTACGGTGCAGGAGATCGCGGAGGAGATCGGCATCTCGAAAGAAGATATCGTCTATGCGCTGGATGCGATCCAGGCGCCGGTCAGTCTTTATGAACCGGTGTACAGCGACGGCGGCGACACGCTGTATGTGATGGATCAGGTCAGCGATAAGAAAAGCAGGGAGGAGAACTGGATCGAAGAACTTTCTCTGGAAGCTGCAATGGAACGGCTGAATGAGCGGGAAAGGTATATTATCCGTCTTCGTTTCTTTGAGGGAAAGACACAGATGGAAGTGGCGAGGGAAATCCGGATCTCACAGGCGCAGGTCAGCAGACTGGAAAAAAATGCGCTCAAAACAATGCGCCGCTATCTGCTTGGAAAATAATAACGTTTTTATATTGAAATTTCCATAAGGTCATACTATTATAGATTACAGGCGGGGCATGGAGCGGCAGGATCGGTTTTACGACAGTATGGTTTTGGGGCTTTTTGACTCTGACATCTTTTATTTTACAGGGAGGTAAAGGGAAGCGATGTATAAAGCTTGTATATTTGATCTGGATGGGACATTGACAGATACGCTGGATTCTCTGACCTTTTCGGTAAATGAATCACTTTGTGAGATGAAGCTTCCGAAGATCACAGAAGAACAGTGCAGGATGTTTGTCGGGAACGGCGCCCGGGTGCTGATGGAAAAAGCATTGACGGCAGCGGGAGCCGATCCCAAAGAACGGATCGAAGAGGCGATGGAAGTATACGGACGTATATTTGATGCCAACTGCACATATCATGTAATACCTTACGAGGGCATCCGGGAGATGCTCGATACATTGAAAGACGCCGGGGTGGAACTGGCAGTGCTTTCCAATAAACCGCATAAGCAGGCGGTTCATGTGGTGGAGACGATTTTTGGAAGCGGATATTTTCGGCAGATCCGGGGACAGCAGGAGGGGATACCGAGAAAACCGGATCCGACGGCGGTTCTTCAGATCACGGAAATCCTGCATGCGAAGCCGGAGGAAGTTCTGTATGTGGGAGATTCGGAAGTGGATGTCGCTACGGGCAATGCGGCAAATATGAAGACGGTCGGCGTGACCTGGGGATTTCGAAGCCGGGAAGCGCTGAGGGCTGCAGGAGCAGAACGGATTGCCGACAGACCGGAAGAGATCGCTGCAATGGCATGTGATCCGAGATGATTTTCGCATTGATGAACAAGGGACATTGTCCTTTACATTGACGCTGAAAAAAGACAAAGAATAAGGAGGTTAAGAAACATGAATGAGTACAGTGAAGAGTGTCTGTTGACTTTCTTAGAGAAACAGTCACAGTTATTTGACGAGCCGGTTGCGGAGACGCAGGAAGAGGCGGAAGCATTTTTGGAAGATTGTATGGCGGTTGTTGTCGATTCGCTTGGAGAAGTAAGAGAATATTTTGAAGAGAACGGCATCGATGTGGATTCCATGAGCGAGGAAGAACTGGAAGATGCTTCGGAAGTATTCGCGCTGCCGAACGGACAGTATCTGATCGTAGAGGGATAACGTATATCCGGCAGATAATTCCGGACAGTCATATTGCAGTACGGAAGTTCTTCGGAACGTTTCGTATCGGTGTACAAAGGGCGATTATCCCTCGTACGCGGATGTGAGAGCGAGCAATAAGAAAAGCCGCGGCCTATTGAGCTGCGGCTTTTTCTACGGCTTCGGTGATAGCGTTTAAGATCACCTGAGAAGTATAAGGTGTTTCATCCGAGAGCGCAATATGATCAAGGGACTGCGAGTCATAGATCTGATCCGCGATCTCTTCTAAAGCGGGCTGGACGAGCGGAAACATCGTCGTAACTGTTTCATCCAGATTGGAGAAGCGGATGGAATTGATGCGGGATTCGTCCACGGTGACTTCTACTTCCAGATTGGTGTTGTTGAGAGTCATTGTAGAAGTGTAGATGCCGGGTGTGTATTTTTCCCTGTCTGCGGATTTTGCATCTCCGCGCCCCGGACGGAACATAAAAAGAAGCAAAAGGATCAACAGGATGCCGAGCGCGGCGAAAATCGTAGTATATATGATTTCTTTCATGTGCAGAACGACAATTTTTGTTTTGGAACCCATAAAGAGACCTCCCGATGTGTTTTTTATCATTCTATGATGCAGAACCGGAAAATATACCGGAAGAAGATTTTCGTGACAAAACAGAGGGATTCCTGTACAATGGAAACGTATTGCTATATGAAAATGATCAGAAAAACTGTCATGAAAACGACAGATCAAATGAGGTGAAGAATTTGTTTATTATTGTTGGTTTGGGCAATCCGGGAAAGGAATATGAGGGTACACGCCATAATGTTGGATTTGAAGTGATAGACCGGATCGCAGAAAAATATAATATTGCTGTGGATGGAAAAAAACACCGCGCTCTGATCGGAAAAGGGATGATCGGCGGTCAAAAAGTGATCCTTGCAAAACCGCAGACGTACATGAATCTGAGCGGGGAGAGTGTGCGAAGTCTTTTGGATTATTATAAGGTGGACGAGACTGAAGAATTGCTTGTGATCTATGATGATATCAGTATGGAAAACGGGCAGATCCGGATCCGTGCAAAAGGAAGCGCAGGCGGACATAACGGGATCAAAAATATCATTGCGCATCTGAACGGACAGGTTTTCCCGCGGATCAAAGTCGGCGTAGGGGAAAAGCCGCCGCGTTATGATCTGGCGGATTATGTGCTCGGCCATTTTTCAAAAGCGGAGCAGGAATTGATGGAAGAGGGATATGACCATGCGCTCCACGCCGCAGAACAGATCATAGACGGTGAGATCACAGCGGCGATGAACGAATATAACCGGAAAAAGAAAGAAGTATAAAAAAGAAAGAGAACAGACAAAAAGGAAGTAGGAAGATCGTGAAAGCATTGACAGTACCGCTTACCGAACTGGCGGATTATCAGGAAATGATTCGGATAAGAACAAAAGAATATGGGGTATTGCAGATCACGGGATGTGTGAATTCGCAGAAAACACATCTGATGTATGCGCTTGGTCAGGAAATCCGCTTTCGGCTGGGGATCTATTCTTCCGATGAAAAAGCAAAGCAGGCGTATGAGGAGCATCGTTTTCTGGAGGAAAACACTTATTACTATCCGGCGAAAGATCTGCTGTTTTATCATGCGGACATCAAGGGCAAATATCTGCTCAGTCAGCGGATGGAGGTTGTGCGCGCGCTGATGGAGCTGGAAGAGGGACGGGAGATCACCGTTCTGACAACTGCGGATGCACTGCTGGACGGACTTCCGCCGATGAAAAAACTGGCAAAGTACAAAGTACAGATTGCTGTCGGTGACACACTGGATTTTACAGAACTGCAGGAAGAGCTTGTGTCTATGGGGTACGAGCGGGAAGCGGAAATTGCGGGACCCGGGCAGTTTGCTGTGCGGGGCGGGATTCTCGATCTTTATCCGCTGACGGAGGAATTTCCGATCCGTGTGGAACTCTGGGGAGATGAGGTAGATTCGATCCGCAGTTTCGATGTGGAGAGTCAAAGGTCTATTGAGAATCTGCAGTCCGCCGTGATCTATCCGGCGGCGGAACTGGAATTGGAACAGGGAGAACATGCATCGTTTCTCGATTATTTTCCGAAAGAAGAAACACTGGTGTTTCTGGATGAGCCGATCCGGCTTTTAGAGCGGATGGATGAGGCGGAAGAAGAGTACCGGGAAAGCCTGAAGAACCGTGAAGCGATGGAGATGGAGGCGGAGACCGCGGCGCTTTCGCAGGTTTTTTCCGTGGAAGAAGTGACGGCGAAGATCAATCAGAGGTATGGAATCGCATTTACGATGCTGGAATCCAAATGCGGGAACTTTCATCTGCGGAAAACGTATTCGATCCAGACGAAAAGCGTCAACCCGTATAATAACAGCTTCGAGATGCTTACGAGAGATCTGAAGCGTCTGAAACGAAGCGGCTACCGGGTTGTACTGCTCTCCGGATCGAGGACACGGGCGAAGCGCCTTGCGGAAGATCTGCGGGATTATGATCTGAGCAGCTTTTACAGTGAAGATGCCGACCGGGAAGTTCAGGACGGGGAGATCCTCGTCAGTTACGGGCATGTGACAGAGGGGTACGAATACCCGATGCTGAAATTCATGGTCATTTCGGAGACAGATATTTTCGGTCGGAAAAAAAGAAAGAAAAAGCGGCATAAAACATACAGCGGACAGAAAATACAGGATTTCAGCGAATTAAAAGTCGGAGATTATGTAGTCCATGAAAATCATGGTCTCGGTATTTATGAGGGTATCGAAAAGATCCAGGTCGACAAAGTGACAAAAGACTATATGAAGATCAGCTATGCCGGAGGCGGCGCGCTTTACATTCTGGCGACACAGCTGGATCTGATCCAGAAATATGCGGGAAGCGATGCGAAAAAGCCAAAACTCAACAAGCTTGGCACGAGCCAGTGGACGAAGACGAAAAGTCAGGTGAAGCATGCGGTCAAGCTGGTCGCAAAAGATCTTGTGGAACTGTATGCGGCAAGGCAGGAAGCAGACGGATATATGTATGAGCCGGATACGGTATGGCAGAAAGAATTTGAGGAAATGTTTCCGTTTGAGGAGACGGAGGATCAATTACAGGCGATCGAAGATACAAAGCGTGATATGGAAAGCCATAAGATCATGGACCGGCTTGTATGCGGAGACGTCGGATACGGAAAGACGGAGATCGCGATCCGCGCGGCGTTTAAGGCGGTGCAGGAGGGAAAACAAGTTGTCTACCTTGTACCGACGACGATTTTGGCACAGCAGCATTACAATACGTTTGTGCAGCGGATGAAAGATTTTCCGGTTCGGGTCGATCTGCTGTGCCGGTTCAAGACGTCGGCAGAGCAGAAAAAGACAGTGGAAGATCTGAAAAAGGGGCTGGTCGATGTTGTGATCGGAACCCATCGCGTGTTGTCCAAAGATGTGGAATATAAAGATCTGGGACTTCTGATCATAGATGAAGAGCAGCGTTTCGGTGTCGCTCATAAAGAAAAGATCAAAAAACTCAAAGAGAATGTAGATGTGCTGACCCTTACTGCGACGCCGATCCCGCGGACCCTGCATATGAGCCTGATCGGGATCCGGGATATGAGTGTATTGGAGGAAGCGCCGATCGACCGTATGCCGATCCAGACGTATGTGATGGAATACAATGAGGAAATGGTGCGTGAGGCGATCGAGCGTGAACTTTCCAGAGACGGTCAGGTGTATTATGTGTACAACCGGGTCAACGACATTGCGGATGTGGCAGGCAGGGTACAGCAGCTTGTACCGGATGCGGTCGTCTCCTATGCGCATGGGCAGATGAACGAGCGTCAGCTGGAAAATATCATGTGTGATTTTATCAACGGAGATATTGACGTACTGGTATCGACGACGATCATAGAGACGGGGCTTGATATTTCCAATGCAAATACGATGATCATCCACGATGCGGATCGGATGGGGCTTTCCCAGTTGTATCAGCTTCGCGGGCGGGTAGGGCGCTCCAACCGGATGGCGTACGCGTTTTTATTGTACCGCAAAGATAAGCTGTTAAAAGAAGTGGCGGAAAAACGGCTGGCAGCGATCCGGGAATTTACCGATCTCGGTTCGGGGATCAAGATCGCAATGCGGGATCTGGAGATACGCGGCGCGGGAAATCTGCTTGGTGCGGAACAGCACGGTCATATGGAGGCTGTCGGATATGATCTGTACTGTAAGATGCTCGGGGAAGCGGTGCGTCAGGAAAAAGGCGAACTGGATGAGGATATTTTCACGACGACAATGGATTTGAATCTGGATGCGTATATCCCGGACAGTTATATTCCGAATGAATATCAGAAACTGGATATTTACAAGCGGATCGCCGGAATTGAGAATGAAGAAGAGATGGACGATATGCTGGAAGAGCTGATCGACCGTTTCGGAGACATTCCGCGGAAAGTACAGCAGCTCTTGAATATTGCGGGATTAAAAGCGCTGGCGCATTCTGCATATGTGACGTCGGTGGAACAGAAAGAGAATACGTTCCGGATCCAGATGTATGAGAAAGCCAAGGTGAAGCCGGAGAAGATTCCGGGGCTGATCGAGGCATATCGCGGTTCCCTGGTCTTTAAGATGGAAAATCCGCCATATTTCCTTTATGAGAAAAAATACCGGAATAAAAAAGAAAAGGATGAGGATATTCTGGAACTTGTGAAAAAGCTATTAAATGATATAAAAAGCTTGTTAGAATAAGTGAAACGTCTTATAATGTTAAATTAACAAGGCGCTGATTTTTTGATACAGCGGGAAAAGAAAGGAGAGACGAAGCGGGGGAGGAAAACGCTTCGTACAAAAGAGTTATGAAACAGTCGGTAAAACGGATGGCAGTTTTGATAGCGGCGGGAGCATTGGCACTGACTTCGCTGACAGGCTGTACATCTTTTGATAATGATGATGCAGTTGCAACAGTCGGAAAGGAAGAGATCCCGGCAGGGGTTGCCAACTTTTATGCGAGAATGCAGCAGGCGCAGTATGAGACTTATTACGCGCCGATGATGGGCACAACGGGAGAGGCGCTCTGGCAGCAGGAGATGGAAGAGGGAAAGACGTATGAAGAAAGCACAAAGGAAACACTTCTTCTGAATCTGGAAAATCTGTATCTGATCAGACAGCATGCGGAGGAATACGAAGTTGCCTTGACGGAAGAGGATACAAAAGCGATCGAGGAAGTTGCAAAAAAATTCGACGAAGACAATGCTTTGGAAGAGAAAGAAGCCGTGTCCGGATATAAGAAATATATCGAAGAATATCTGGAACTTGTTACGATCCAGAGCCGGATGGATCCAAAGATGAAAGAGGGCGTGAACGAGGATGTGTCGGATGAAGAAGCCGCACAGAAAAGTATGAAATATGTCTATTTCCCGTACAGCACGACAGATGCGGACGGAAATACAAAAGATCTGACCGAGGATGAGAAAAAAGAATTAAAAAAGACGGCGCAGACATTTGCGGATACATTAAAAGCAAGTGAGACAAAAGATATCGATGCACTGGCTCAAAAGAGCGGGTATGAAGTAAAAACAACGACGTTTGACAGTGAATCCACAGCGCCGAACGCAGACCTTGTCAAAGCATTGGATGCACTGACAACGGAGGGCGACGTGACCGATGTGATCGAGTCTGACTACGGAATCTATGTCGGAAAACTGACGAGTCTTCTGGATCGGGAAGCAACGGATACGGAGAAAACGAATATCGTTGCGCAGAGAAAACAGGAACAGTATGATTCGCTTCTTGCAGATTGGAGAAAAGAGACGGAGATCACGGAAAACAAGAAAGTATGGAATAAGATCGATTTTGAGAAACAGGGCGTAACGGCAAAGCAGAGTGACGATCAGTATGACGATGCCGCGGATGCAGAGTAGAAAATCAGAATAGAGTCGATGTACAAGGGGAAACACGCCTCAAACCGCGTAATTTCGGTGATTTTCAGCGTTATCCTCAATCAGCGTACGTCCAGTACGCTTCAATCGTCTGCCTTGAAAATCACCGAATTATCTGCGGTTGAGGTCGGTGAGTCGAGAAGAGACAAATCTAAGCCTCTTTTAGGCACTTGAACGACGCGTACAGAGACGTACGCGGAGTGAAAGTAACAACAAAGAGGCTTAGATTTGCTCTTCATCGACCGTTTTGCCCCTTGTACACCGACGCTATGGATAGAACAAGTACAGAACGAGTGTTTGCAAGCTCGTTCTGTACTTTTATTTTGGGTTCTGCTATAATGGCAGAGAGAATGGCGGAGACTATATCAGAGGCTGTAACAGAGATTATGGCGGCAGAGAGAAAACGTGCAGTAGGATGTAAAAATGCGGCAGTATACAAATGTGCAGGAGGAATGAAAATGAGTTATGATTACGGAAAGATATGGGTGGCGGGAGCAAACGGCCGTGTGGGACGTATGATCCGGAATATGTTGGATATGCGGGATGTGGAACTGTTTGAGACAGATAAAGAAGATCTGGATATTACGTCGGCGGAGGAGGTGACGTTGTTCGGACTTCGTAACCGTCCGAATACGATCATCAACTGTGCCGGACTGACGGATACAGAACTCTGTGAACGGAACGTGGAAGAAGCTTATAAGGTTAATGCGCTTGGTGCAAGAAATCTGAGCGCCGTAGCGAGGAAATTGGATGCGAGGATCATCCAGTTATCGACGGATGATGTGTTCAGTTCTTCCGAAGACCGGAAATTTCATGAATTTGACACGCCAAAACCGGTGACAGTATATGGAAAGTCAAAATTAGCCGGTGAGAATTTTGTGAAAGAACTGGCGCCGAAGCATTTGATCATTCGCAGTTCATGGGTATATGGAAAAGGCGGAGCAAATTTTGTCAATATGATCATAGAGAAAGCGAAAAAAGGGGAACAGATCCAAGTGCCGGATGATGAGTTTGCGCTTCCGACAAGTGCGGCGGAACTTTCCAAAGTGATCATCCGTCTGATCCAAAAAGAGCAGGAGGGAATTTACCATGCAGTCTGCGGCGGAGTACGGTGCAGCCGCTATGAACTCGCAAAAGAGATCGTACGTTTGCTTGGAAAGGACGAATCACTTTTGATTCCGGCGGCTTTGCGGGAACTGGATTCGAAATTACAGGGACCGGATTATACGGTTTTGGATAATATGATGCTTCGGATGTGTGAAATAGAAGAGCCGAAAGACTGGAAAGAAGCGCTTGCGGATTATATAAAAGATCAGGAACGGTAAAGAGAAAAAAGAAAGGAAATGAGATGGAGAAAAAACAGGAGAAAAAGAAACTTGGGTTGACAACGTTGATTTTTATCAGTCTTCTTCTGGGAGCCGGATTCGGAATCATTCTGCATTACTGGATACCGGAGGGATATGTGCGTGATACGGTGATCATCAACGGCGTATTTTATGTGGTAGGAAACGGATTTTTGCGTGCGATGCAGATGCTTGTCGTACCGCTTGTATTTTGTTCGATCGTCTGCGGAAGTATGTCAATCGGAGATACAAAAACACTCGGAAAAGTGGGTGTGAAAGCGATGGGATTTTATCTGGTGACGACAGCGCTTGCGATCACGCTTGCTTTAAGCGTGGCAAATCTGATCGATCCGGGTGTGGGAATGGATGTCAGCAGTTTAGAGACGGCGGAGGTAGCAGAGGCGGCGGAGAATATAAGTTTTGCGGATACATTACTGAATATTATCCCGAAAAACCCGATTCAGGGACTGGCAGAGGGAAATATGCTGCAGATCATCTTTTTCGCGATCTTCGTCGGGATATTGCTTGCAAAGCGCGGAGAGAGAAGCGCGGCGGTCGCTCAGTTTTTCTCACAGTTTAACGATCTGATGATGGATATGACGATGGCTGTGATGAAAGCGGCTCCGATCGGAGTATTCTGCCTGATCGCAAAGACATTTGCAGGGATTGGTTTCGATGCATTTCTTCCGATGCTGAAATATATGGCGGCAGTTTTCTTAGCATTGATGCTTCAGGGATTTGGAGTATACCAGATTTTATTGAAGTTGCTGACGGGACTGAATCCGATCAAGTTTATCAAGAAATTCTTCCCGGTCATGGCATTTGCATTTTCTACGGCGACCTCAAATGCGACGATCCCGTTGTCGATCGAGACGCTGGACAAAAAGATGGGAGTGTCAAAGCGGATCTCTTCCTTTACAATTCCGCTTGGTGCTACGATCAATATGGATGGAACTGCGATCATGCAGGGCGTAGCGGTTGTATTTGTATCCCAGGCATTCGGGATTCCTCTGACATTGACAGATTATCTGACCGTCATCGCAACGGCAACGATCGCTTCGATCGGAACCGCGGGCGTGCCGAGTGTCGGTCTGATCACATTGTCTATGGTATTTACTTCGGTGGGACTTCCGGTGGAGGGAATCGCGCTGATCATGGGTATCGACAGAATTTTGGATATGACGAGGACGGCGGTGAATATTACAGGCGATGCGGTATGTACGACAATTATTGCACATCAGAATAAAGAACTTCGCCGGGAAGTTTATGAGAGGATGGAGCAGAAAGGGGAGTAAAGGATGCTGCTGTTATTGAAAGATGCACCTGTATTGCAGATCCGGGATAACGGAGAATGCAGGATTTTGGATTTTGACAGGCTTCCCTTTGCACTGCGGAAGGAAAATGTTACGTTTGTTGAGTTTATGGAATGGGCATCCAACCGCACGTTATCGATCGGGCGAAGCTATGCAAAGGAGATTTTAAACACGATGCGTCTTCCCCAGAGTAATCGTTATGCGGTCTGTAAAGCCTGTCGGGGATTGAACTTGGAGGATGCGTATTGGATCTGTGACGAGGGTGATGAAAAGAATTGGGCGGAGGTTAATTTGTTTCAAAATCCACTGTCATTGTTTGTGACAGAAATTTCTTTATCGGGACGGACTATTTATCACCAGAACGTAGCAAGAGAACAGGGGAATATCCATACACCGGAGCTTACGACGCTGGGAACGAGTGCGAAAGGCTGGATCAGAAAAGAGGGGAGGATGTTTCTCCATAAAGTCGGAAAATATGAGATTCCGGCATCAGAGATTCTGACGGCGCTTCAGATCGATCATATTTCTTATGAAGTATCGAGAGAGGACGATATTTCATTGTATTTATCAAAAGAACGGAGTGAATGGATCGAAAGTGTCGGGGAGAAAATGGTCTGTTCAGAGCTTTTCACATCAGAAGAGACTTCGCTTGTTACATTCGAGGAATTTAAGATCTTTTGTGAGTTTTATGGATTGAATGCATATCAGGAAGCAAAAAAGATAGACAGGGAGTTCTATTTGAAGATGCAGATTGCAGACTATATTCTGAATAATAATGACAGGCATGAGCAGAATTGGGGATTTTTCATGGAAAATTCCAGTGGAAAGATCATAGGATATTGTCCGTTGTTCGACCATGATCATACATTTGGATCATATCAGAATGTGATGTCCCAGACAACGGAGGACTATCTTTCTTTATATGAAGCGGCAGTTATGGCACAGAGAGAACTTCACATGGACTTGTCCGTGTTAGAGAAAATGAAGAAACCTGAATTATTGAGTGACGGACAGTGGGCGGATGTATTAAAACGAAAAGAGCGGTTGGAGTCCGAAGGATAAGGAAATTATACAAAAAGGGGATTGCAATGATCAGCAATCCCCTTTGGCTCTTTAATAGAAATTAAAATTTAATCTTCATCATCTGTCTCGACGGTATATGTCTGGCGCTTTCTTGCCATCTCATCACTCTCGAGGTATTCGTCGTAAGTGGTGATCTTGTCGATCAGTTTGCCGCCCGGTACGATCTCCATAATACGGTTGGCAGTTGTCTGTACGATCTGGTGGTCACGGGAAGTAAACAGCAGTACACCCGGGAATTTGATCATTCCGTTGTTCAGCGCCGTGATCGATTCCATATCCAGGTGGTTGGTCGGCTCGTCAAAGAGCAGGACATTGGCGCCGGAGATCATCATCTTGGAGAGAAGACAACGTACTTTTTCTCCACCGGAAAGTACGGTCAGACGTTTCACTCCGTCTTCGCCGCCGAAGAGCATCCGACCGAGGAAACCGCGCACATAAGTGGCGTCTTTATTTTCGGAATACTGGGTCAGCCATTCGGTGATCGTATAGTCGTTGTCAAATTCTCCGCCGAAATCTTTCGGAAAATATGCCTGAGAAGTAGTGATGCCCCATTTGTAAGTTCCCTCGTCCGGTTCCATCTCACCGATCAGGATCTTGAACAGCACAGTTTTGGCAAGTTCGTTTCCGCCGACAAAAGCAACTTTATCATCATGGTTCAATGTAAAAGTGATGTTGTCGAGGATCTTTTCGCCGTCGATCGTCTTGGAAAGCCCCTCTACGGAAAGGACTTCGTTTCCGATCTCACGGTTCGGGCGGAAATCAATATATGGGTACTTCCGGCTGGACGGTTTGATCTCATCGAGCTGGATCTTTTCCAGCGCACGTTTTCTGGAAGTCGCCTGTTTGGACTTGGAAGCATTTGCGCTGAACCGGGAAATAAATTCCTGCAGCTCTTTGATCTTTTCTTCTTTCTTTTTGTTGGCTTCTTTCATCTGACGGATCAGAAGCTGACTGGATTCGTACCAGAAGTCGTAGTTTCCGGCATAGAGCTGGATCTTGCCATAGTCAATGTCTGCGATCTGCGTGCAGACTTTGTTCAGGAAGTAACGGTCATGGGATACAACGATGACCGTATTCTCAAAGTTGATCAAGAATTCTTCCAGCCATGCGATCGCGTCCAGATCCAAATGGTTGGTCGGCTCGTCTAAAAGCAGAATATCCGGATTACCGAACAATGCCTGTGCGAGCAGGACTTTGACCTTTTCCGCACCGGTCAAATCTTTTAAGTATTTGTAATGAAGATCGGTCGCGATACCAAGACCGTTCAACAGGTTGGCGGCATCGGATTCTGCGTTCCAGCCGTCCATAGCGGCAAATTCTGCTTCCAGTTCACTGGCGCGGATCCCGTCTTCATCGGTGAAATCTTCTTTTGCGTAAATAACTTCTTTTTCTTTCATGATCTCATAGAGACGGGCATTTCCCATGATGACAGTGTCCAGAACAAGGAACTCGTCATATTTGAAATGATCCTGCTGCAGGAAAGAAAGCCGTTCGCCCGGAGTGATGACGACTTCGCCGTTGGTTGGTTCTAACTGACCGGATAAGATTTTTAAAAATGTAGATTTTCCGGCGCCGTTGGCACCGATCAGACCGTAGCAGTTTCCTTCGGTAAACTTAATATTGACATCTTCAAACAGCGCCTTTTTTCCGACGCGCAGCGTGATGTTGTTTGCACTAATCATAGTCATTCTCCTTGTATTTTGTATTCAATCAAATCCATTTTGACTCTAACGATTATCTTACCATGAGTAGAGGGAAAATAGCAAGGAGTTGTTAAGTATTCGTAAAAATCTTGTTTTGGAGGTTTATGTATTGGGAAAAACAGTATATAATAGGACGAAGAAAGGTGGGACGAATAATGCAGAACGTAACAATGATATTAGAGGGCGGGGCTACAAGAGGAGTATTTACTTCCGGTGTTCTGGACTTTCTTATGGAAAAAGAATGGTATCCATCCCATGTGATCGGTGTCTCGGCAGGATCCTGCAATGCAGTGGATTATGTGTCGAAGCAGCCGGGACGTACGAGAGACTGTATGATCCCAACGGATAAGAATGGAAAATATATATACGGATTTCGGAAATTTGTAAAAGAAAAGAGCCTGATGAACATGGATCTGATCTTTGATGAATACCCAAATCGTATTTATCCGTTTGATTTTGATACATTTTTTGAATCCGAGATTACATGTGAAATTGTAACGACGAACTGTCAGAACGGGCAGGCGGAGTATATGCAGGAGCACAGAGACAGGGAACGTTTGATGCGGCTTTGCAGAGCTTCGAGCAGTATGCCGCTGATCACACCGATCGTCAATATTGACGGAGTACCGTATCTGGACGGCGGTCTGGCGGATTCGGTTCCGATCGAACATGCTCTTGAGATCGGTAATGAGAAGATCGTTGTGATATTGACACGCAACAAAGGATACCGGAAAAAGACGATGAGCCGCGGCATGGCGGAGGTGTACAGAAAGGCATACCGATCTTATCCAAGACTGGTTCAGGCGATCTTGACGCGGAGTTTTCAGTACAACCGGACGATGAACAAGATCGAACGGATGGAAAGGGAGGGGAAGATCTTCGTACTACGTCCGAAAGTAAAACCGGTGGCAAGACTGGAGCGGGATGCGGAGACACTGCAGAGATTTTATCAGCATGGATATGACTTGATGGAGCAGGATTTTGAACGTCTGCAGGCATATCTTGAAAAGTAGAAGAGGAGATTCCGGACAGATGAAAGAGAGAGACAATATAAAAAAAGAAGCGCTTCGCTATACACAGAACAGGGAGTTATCCTGGCTTCGTTTTGATCAGAGAGTGCTGGAAGAAGCGCAGGATCAGAGTGTGCCGCTTTTGGAGCGGATGAAATTTGTATCTATTTTTACAAGCAATCTGGATGAGTTCTTTATGATCCGCGTGGGAAGTCTGTACGATATGGCTGCGGTGGACAATAAGCAGACTGACAGCCGTTCCGGGATGACGCCGCGGGAGCAGCTGGATGCGATCTATGACGCGGTGGCGCCGCTTTATAAAGAACGGGATAAGACTTATGCGGAGATCAAGAAGCATCTGGCACAGTACGGAATCTGCGGAACGAGTTTTAAAGAACTGGAGACGCAGGAGAAAAAATATGTAAAAAAATATTTCAAAGAACAGATTTTTCCGCTGCTTTCTCCGCAGATCGTCGATGCGAACCATCCGTTTCCACATCTATTGAATAAGGAAATCTATGTGATCGCCACATTGAAGCAGGAGAACAGTACGGGAACTACGATCGGAATCGTTCCGGTACCGCAGTTTATCTCTGATATCGTGTATCTTCCGGGGCAGGACGTGCGCTATATCAGAATGGAAAAAGTGATCATGGAGTTTCTGGAACTGATTTTCAGTCAATATGAGGTATCTGACAAAAATTATATCTGCGTCACAAGGAACGCAGATGTTTCGCCGGAAGATGAAGCTTACGCGGATGAAGAGGATTTTCGTTTCATTATGCGCGAGACGCTGCATAAGAGACGGCGGTTGGCAGCAGTGCGTCTGGAAGTGGCAAATCCGCTGACAAAGGAGATGGAAAAATATCTCTGTGAGAAGCTGGGCATCGGTCAGAAATGTATTTTCCGCACAAAAATGCCGATGAAGCTGGATTTTATCTTTTCAGTGATCGATAAGATCCCGGCATCGATGAAGCGTCCGCTGATGGATGAACCGTTTACCCCGCAGCCGTCAGCTTCGGTGGCGGATGGCAGTGTGATGGCACAGGTGAAAAAACGTGATATTTTACTTTCGTATCCATATGAGAGTATGGAACCGTTTTTACAGTTGATCAAAGAGGCGTCGAAAGATCCGGATGTGATGACGATCAAGATCACGATCTACCGTCTGGCAAAAAAGAGCCGTCTTGTGGAATATCTCTGTGCCGCGGCGGAGAACGGAAAAGAAGTTACGGTGCTGATCGAACTGAGAGCGCGGTTTGATGAGCAGAACAATATCGACTGGTCCGAGCGGATGGAAGAAGCGGGATGTCGGGTGATCTATGGAATCGAGGGATATAAGGTTCACTCAAAAATCTGTCTGATTACATACCGCAGCAGAAATGAGATCCGTTACATTACGCAGATCGGGACCGGAAATTACAATGAAAAGACGGCGAAGATGTACACCGATTACTCATTGATGACCGGAGATCAGGGAATCGGAGAAGATGCGGTTATATTTTTCAAAAATATGGCGATCGGCAATCTGAACGGCGTTTATCAGAATCTGATCGTGTCTCCGACCAGCCTAAAGCAGAAAGTGTTAAAGCTGATGGACGAAGAGATCCGAAAAGGCAGTGCGGGCAGGATCATTATGAAAATGAATTCCGTGACCGATATGGATTTCATCCGGAAAGCGGCGGAGGCGTCGAGAGCCGGTGTGAAAGTAGACTTGATCGTCCGGGGAATCTGCTGCATCCTGCCGGGGATTCCGGGGGAGACCGAGAATCTGAAAGTTACAAGTATTGTGGGACGCTATCTGGAACATCCGCGGGTATTCGTTTTCGGAACGGGAGACGAACAGAAAGTGTATCTCGGATCTGCGGATATGATGACGAGAAATACGGAAAAACGTGTGGAAGTAGCGTGTCCGATTTATGATGCGGCGATCAAAAAACGGCTCGTCCGCTATTTGAATATCATGCTTGCAGACAATGTGAAAGCACGGAAGATGTTGCCGGACGGAACGTATCAGAAAAAGACGGGCGGGGAGCGCACGATCTGTGCCCAGGAATATTTTATGAAAGAGGCATTGGATGCAGAGCGTCCGGTGAGAACAAAGGAAAAGAAGAATCTGTTGTCCAGGGTACGGAGATGGTTCCGATAATCCAATGACAGATTAACAGCAGAGCGGACAGTTTGGGATCATGATCAGAAAACAGGAGGGAAAGACAATGAAAGCATTACAGATCCGTGACTTTGGCACGGTTAAAAACGAAGAGATGGGCAGATTGTTTATCATGGAAAATGAAGCCGGTACAAAGGCAGCCGTGACGGATTTCGGAGCGGCGCTCGTGAATCTTTTGGTAAAGGATAAAGACGGAATACTGACCGACGTGGTGCTTGGCTATGATGAGGCGGCAGACTATGAAGCCGGAACACAGTCGCTTGGAGCTACCGTCGGAAGAAATGCCAACCGGATCGGAGGAGCCGCGTTTGAGATCAACGGAACCCGGTATGAGTTAGATAAAAATGATAATGAAAAGAATAACCTGCACAGCGGAATGGATTTTTACAACCATCGTATGTGGGAAGCCGAAGAACAGGAGGACGGAAAAATCACATTTCTTCTGGAAAGTCCGGATGGGGATCAGGGCTATCCGGGAAATGTGGCTGTCCGTGTGACGTATGAACTGACGGAAGACAATGAACTTCGGATCACTTATGACGGAACGCCGGATCAGGATACGATCCTGAATCTGACGAACCACAGTTATTTCAATCTCAACGGACATGACAGCGGGGATGTGCTCGGACACACGGTTGTGTTGGATGCAGATTTTTATACGCGTGCGGACGCAGAGTCGATCCCAACCGGGGAACTGGTCGATGTGACAGGTACGCCGATGGACTTCCGCGCGGGAAAAACGATCGGGGAAGAGATCGGAGGAGACTATGAAGCGCTCCGTCTCGGAAACGGGTATGATCATAACTGGGTCTTGAAAAATGACAGAAAGTTTGCTAAAGTAGCACAGGCAGCGGGGGAGAAGAGCGGGATCGTGATGGAAGTATGGACCGATCTTCCGGGAATGCAGATGTATACGGCGAATTTCCTTGATAAGGAAGCCGGAAAAGACGGCGCGGTTTACGGATGCCGTTCTGCGGTATGTTTTGAAACACAGTATTTCCCGGACGCTGTACATCATGTGAATTTTGAAAGCCCGATCTGTAAAGCGGATACCTGTTACCATACAGTGACATCTTATCGCTTCCGGACGGCTTAAGTGAAAGAGAACGGATCAGAAATATTTATGGGAAAATCAGTATATATAGCAGAGAAGCCGAGCGTAGCTCAGGAATTTGCTAAGGCATTAAAATTGAAGACAAGAAGAGGAGACGGATTTCTGGAATCGGAGGAAGCGATCGTGACCTGGTGCGTCGGGCATTTGGTCACGATGAGTTATCCCGAAGAATACGATCCGGCATTGAAAAGGTGGAGTCTGAATACGCTGCCTTTCATTCCTGAGGAGTTCAAATACGAGGTGATCCCGGCGGTGGCGAAACAGTTCCGGATCGTCAGCGATATTTTGAACCGGGAGGATGTGGAACGAATCTATGTGTGCACCGACTCCGGGCGGGAGGGAGAATATATTTACCGTCTCGTTGAACAGCAGGCACATGTGACCGGAAAAGAACGTCGGAGAGTGTGGATCGATTCTCAGACGGAGGAAGAGATTCTTCGGGGGATCCGCGAGGCGAAAGATCTTTCGGAGTACGACAATTTAAGCGCATCGGCTTATCTGCGTGCAAAAGAAGATTATCTGATGGGAATTAATTTTTCCCGTCTTTTAACTTTAAAATATGGAAACAGTATTTCAAATTTTTTACATACAAAATATGCCGTGATTTCGGTTGGCAGGGTGATGACCTGCGTGCTCGGCATGGTCGTGCGCCGGGAGCGGGAAATCCGGGAGTTCGTAAAGACGCCGTTTTACCGGGTGCTTGCAGGGATCGATGCAGGCGGAAAGACATTCGAGGGAGAGTGGCGGGCGGTTAAAGGCTCCAGATGGTTTGAATCTTTTGATCTTTATAAAGAAAACGGATTTAAAGAACGGAAAAAAGCTGAAGAACTGATTGCATATTTGAAAGAGGAAACACCGTTAATCTGCCAGATCACTGCGATCGAAAAAAAGAAAGAAAAGAAGAATCCTCCGCTTTTATACAATCTTGCGGAATTACAGAATGACTGTTCCAAGCGGTTTAAGATCAGTCCGGATGAGACGCTTCGGATCGTGCAGGAATTGTATGAGAAGAAACTGGTGACGTACCCGAGAACAGATGCCCGTGTTTTGTCTACGGCAGTGGCAAAGGAGATCAGCAAAAATCTGAACGGTCTGTCGAAATATCCGATGGCGGCGCCGTATCTGCAGGATATTCTGCAGTTTGGAAGCTATAAAGGGCTGGCAAAGACACGGTATGTCAATGACAAGCAGATTACCGACCATTATGCGATCATACCGACCGGGCAGGGATTACCGGCGCTGAATTCGGTTTCAGCGACGGCAAAGCATGTCTATGACTGTATCGTGCGACGATTTTTGAGTATCTTTTATCCTCCGGCAGTCTACCAGAAAGTTGCGCTGACAACACAGATCCGGGGGGAGAGCTTCTTTTCCGGTTTCAAAGTTTTGGCGGAAGAGGGATATTTGAAAGTCGTCGGGATTCCTTCAAATAAAAAAGCGACGCAGAACGCCGGAAACGGGGAGAGTACAGAGCGCGCCGATCGTTCAGGAAATGCAGACAATGCGGACAGTACAGATAATACAGACAATGATCAGGATCTGGACACCGGATTCTTTCAGGTGATCCAAGGCTTGAAAAAGGGGATGACTCTTCCGGTCAAGACGCTGGAGATCAAAGAGGGCGAGACGTCTCCGCCAAAACGGTATAATTCGGGATCGATGATCCTGGCGATGGAAAATGCAGGACAACTGATCGAAGCTGAAGAACTGCGCGCGCAGATCAAAGGAAGCGGGATCGGAACGAGTGCGACGAGAGCAGAAATTTTAAAGAAGCTGATCCATATCAAATATCTGGCGCTGAATAAAAAGACGCAGATCATTACCCCGACGTTGCAGGGGGAGATGGTATTTGACGTGGTGGAAAACTCGATCAAGTCATTGCTGAACCCGGAATTGACGGCAAGCTGGGAAAAAGGACTGACCTATGTGGCCGAGGGCGACATCACACCGGAAGAATATATGCGGAAGCTGGATCATTTTATCATCAGCCGGACGAACGGAGTCAAGGGACTGAACAATCAATACCAGCTGCGGGCATGTTATGAGCGCGTAGCCGGATTTTATAAAAACGGAACAAGCGGAGCAAAACGAGGCAAGAGCGACAAAAAGAAGTAAAAGGAGAGCTGGATCATGAAAGGACTTACAGTAAAGGAACTTTATACATTGGACGAGACGATCGCGAAAGATATTTTTGACGGAGTCACTTATCCGTGGGAAGTGTTGCCGAAGATCGGGAGCTTTATCATGGAATTGGGCAAGACGTTAAGTGAAGACGAATACGAAAAACGCGGAGAGAATATCTGGATCGCGAAGTCGGCATCTGTTGCGCCGACTGCTTACATCAACGGACCTGCGATCATCGGAAAAAATGCCGAAGTGCGTCATTGTGCATTTATCCGCGGCAATGCGATCGTCGGCGAGGGAGCGGTAGTCGGAAATTCTACGGAATTAAAGAATGTCATTTTGTTTAACAAAGTACAGGTTCCGCATTACAATTATGTGGGGGATTCTGTTCTTGGATTTAAGTCCCACATGGGAGCAGGCTCTATCACTTCCAACGTAAAATCCGATAAAAAGCTTGTCGTAGTGAAAACACCGGAGGGGATGCTCGAAACTGGAATGAAGAAATTCGGAGCGATGCTTGGAGATGAAGTGGAAGTCGGATGCGGAAGCGTTCTGAATCCGGGAACCGTGGTGGGAAGCCACAGCAATATTTATCCGCTTTCTTCTGTGCGCGGTTATATTCCGGGAGGAAGCATTTATAAGAAACAAGGCGAAGTTGTGGAAAAAAGAGAAGAAACAGTATAAAGAAAAGACCGATCAAGAGTGCAAAACACCGCCGAGGGTGTAAGGCTCTTGATCGGGCTTTTTTCTTTTTGTATAGGGTGTGTCCAGCGAAGCTGGACCACACTTGCCGGTGCAAGTCCGGGGGTGCCCGAGACCTTGGCGACTGCTTACAATCCCAGAATGTGCCTTTTGGCACTTCCGGTGATTAGAGGTTGGGGGGGCAAAGGATAAAAAGGGATCGCCACGCCCGATTCCGTAATTGTTATTTCGTCTTTCAATATTTGCAGGAATTTTTCTGCAGCCTTAGAAAATACTTGATTCTTTTTCCAGACAATATCCAGATGAGATTCTAATTTTGGAGCAAGGGGTTTAAAGCATAGGGTGCTGCTTTCGGAAGTGTTTACTAATTTATCAAGACATAGTGCATATCCAAAGCCTTCGTCAACCATGAGGGAAGCATTATATACCAGATTGTAAGTAGCGACAATATTCAGTTTGTCAAAATCAAGCCCACTCCAGCCAGATATTTCGTTACGGACTAATACCTGTTGAGAAGTAATAAGCGGGATAGTTTTTATATCGTTTGGAGATATTTTTTCCTTTTTTGCAAGTGGACTGTCTTTTCGCATAAGAAGTCCCAATTGGTCTGTTACAGGCAATTTGATATAATTATATTTTTCGATATTGGCAGGCTCGATCAAAATTCCGAAATCAAGCAGTCCCTTATCCAGTTTTTCAGTTACATCATAGGCATTTCCACTAAAAAGATGATAGCGGATGTTGGGATGATCGGCTTGCAGCTTTTGAGCGGTTCTTGCAATGAAACGCATCGCATCTGTTTCACCGCCGCCGATATATACATTACCGCTGATCACTTCATCATGCATTGTAAATTCTGCTTTGGTCTTATCAACTAAAGTAATGATTTCTTCTGCTCGATTGCGAAGCAATATTCCCTCATTGGTCAGAGTGATTTTGTGATTTCTCTTTCCACGGTTCAATAATTTTCTTCCCAACTGCTATTCTAATTCCATGATCTGCCTTGAAAGTGTAGGTTGTGTGATGTGTAAATATTCAGCAGCATTAGATATACTTTCTTCTCTTGCTACAGCAAGAAAGTATCGTAAAACACGAATTTCCATAGATATGTTCCCCTTTATTATCTTTGTCAGTAAAAATAATATGCCCAAACTATATGCCTGTCAAGCATATAAATCTATTTTGTATAGGTATTTGATACTCCTATGAATAAACGATATACTGGAAATGGATCAAGAGAAGTAAGGAGAGAAATGTAAATGGAACTAAACGATTTTTTAGCACATTTAAACAGTGGAGAAGCAGTGACGGGCGGTTCGGAACTACATCAGTTCATGCACAAGGTCAGTAATGAAGCTATGAAGATAACCGCCATATTAAACGAGGGGTACCATACACCGGAAGAAATCAGAGATTTATTTTCAGAATTGATTGGAAAACCGGTTGACGATTCTTTTGGATTATTTCCGCCGTTCTACTCGGATTGTGGCAAAAACATTACGGTTGGTAAAAATGTTTTTATCAATTCCGGGTGTCACTTTCAGGATCAAGGCGGCATTACGATCGGTGATGGCGCATTGATCGGACATAATGTTGTTCTGGCTACATTGAATCATGATTTTGCACCCCAAAAGCGAAGTACATTGCATCCCGCGCCTATTGTGATCGGGGAAAAGGTCTGGATTGGAGCAAATGCCACCATTGTTCCGGGGGTAACTGTTGGGAATGGAGCGATTATTGCCGCGGGTGCGGTCGTTACAAAAGATGTGCCGGAAAATGTAATTGTAGGCGGCGTACCGGCTAAGATCATAAAAGAAATAAATGATTGAATAAAAAGGGGAGATACACAGATTGATTTTGTGTGATCTCCCTCTACCCTATTAAATATATTCAAGACGTTCAAAATACTGCATAAGGATATTTGCGCAGTTATCAACGCCCAGTTCGGAGGTGTCGAGGATCATGTGATAGTCGTTCACATCGCCCCAGGTTTTTCCGGTGTTCTCATAATAATATGCGGCACGTTCTTTGTCGGTATCTTCGACCTTTTTCTGCGCTGCCTCGCGGTCGAGTGATTCCAGTTCCATGATACGTTTGATCCGGTCTTCTTTGTCGGCACATACAAAAATATTAAGGACATTCATGCGGTCTTTTAAAATATCGGAAGCGCACCGTCCGAGGATGATACAGGGAGATTCAGCAAGTTTGCGGATCGCTTCCGCTTCGTTATCGTAAGCGTTTTCTCCGAGTTTCTGTTCAATATATGCTTTGTCATATACCGGAATATCCAGTCGTTTTGAAAGTTCGTTTGCAATGACACTGGCTCCGGTTCCAAAACGACGGCTCATTGTGATTACTAATTTCATCTTCAAACCCTCCTATCTTTTGTGGGACGCCGACCGGACGATCACGATGCGGCAAAAGCAGACGGACCGTCCGGCTTGGATAGCATCAAAAATTAATCGGCAAGTGTTTCTGCGATCTTAGCGCAAAGCTCGTCCAGATCCTCAAGCTGATCATCCTGCAGAGCTGATTTGACGGCAAAGTTTTCTGTGAGAAGCGTCATGCCTTTCATCTCTGCGAGACGGGCTTCGATCAGTTTGGCGGATGTCGGAGCCCATGTGCCGTTTCCGAGAACTGCAACGGTGCGGTTCTTGATACCGAGAGCGTTCATATCTTCCAGAAGATTGGACATTGCAGGGTAGACGCCGCCGTTGTAAGTCGGGGAAGCCAGTACGATATGGCTGTATTTGAAACTGTCCGCGATCAGTTCGGAAACATCGGATCTGGATACATCATGAACCGTCAGATTTGTGATCCCCGCATCGGCAAGTTTACAAGCGAGAACATTGGCAAGATTTTCCGTATTGCCGTACATGGAAGCGTAGGCGATCATCACGCCTTTGACTTCCGGACGGTAAGAACTCCAGATGTCATATTTCTCCAACAGATAAGCAAGATTGTTTCTCCAGATCGGTCCGTGGAGCGGGCAGATAAACCGGATATCCAACGCAGAAGCTTTTTTGAGGACGTTCTGCACCTGCATGCCGTATTTGCCGACGATGTTTGTGTAATAACGGCGGGCGTCATCCAGCCAGTCGCGGTCAAAATCTATTTCGTCATTGAAGATCGCGCCGTTTAAAGCTCCGAATGTTCCGAAAGCATCAGCGGAGAAGAGGACTTTGTCCGTCTCATCATAGGTCAGCATCACTTCCGGCCAGTGTACCATCGGAGCCATGAGGAACCGAAAAGTATGTGTGCCGGAAGAGAATGTATCCCCCTCCTTGACTGCGATCGTCTTGCTATCCAGATTAAGGGCATAAAACTGGCGGATCATCGGAAATGTCTTGGCGTTGCCGATGATCTGCATATCGGGATAGCGGAGCATAAGGTCGGCGATCATGGAACAGTGATCCGGTTCCATATGGTTGACAACAAGGTAATCCAGTGCCCGGCCGTTTAAAAGTGCGGTAATATTGTCGAGAAACTGTCTTCCGATGGAATTGTCCACCGTGTCAAACAGGACAGTTTTTTCATCCAGCAGAAGATAGGAATTATAAGAAACACCGCGCGGGATCGGGAACAGGTTCTCAAACAGTTCCAGACGGCGATCGCTGCCTCCTACCCAGTAAAGGTCATTTGTTACTTTTCTAAAGCAATGCATCGTTGAAATCCTTCCTTTCATGATAGCCTTTTTTCTTGGAATTTGTGTAAAAAAACAAAAAACGGCTAGAAATTTCAAGTATGATGCTATTTTAACACAAAAGCGGTAAAGTGAAAAGCAAGTATCGATTTTTATACAAGATTTTGTTATGATGGAAGCACCGGGAATATTACAGGTACTATATAATAGAAGAAAGAGAGGAATGGATCATGTTATTTGTATGTTATCCAAAATGTACGACTTGCCAGAAAGCAAAGAAATGGCTGACAGAAAAAGGAATTTCATTTGAGGAGCGTGATATCAAAACGGAAAATCCGACGAAAGAGGAGCTTGAGGCATGGTATAAAAAAAGCGGGCTGCCGCTGAAACGTTTCTTTAATACGAGCGGCATCTTATATAAAGAGATGAAATTGAAAGACCGTCTGCCTGAGATGACGGAAGACGAACAGCTTACGCTTCTTTCAACAGACGGCATGCTTGTGAAGCGACCGATTTTGATTTCAGATGAGCAGGTACTTGTCGGATTCAAAGAAAAAGAGTGGGAAACATTAAAAGCCTGACGGTGCCGGAGGAAAAACTCCGGTTTTATGATCTGAGACTGCGCGGCAGAGATCCGGAAAACGGATAAAAAAATAATATGGATACATGTATACAATCGGAAAACAAAAACTTGGATTCCCCATTGCAAGACGCTATGGAAAGATGTTATAATCTCTTATATCATGTCCATCATCTGTACCGGGTATTGTGCGCTGTACGAAAACGATGGATCAGACACAGGATTGATTTGGAGTAGGTGACGAAGTTGAAAAATAAGATTAAGCGTCTGTCAAAAGGAGATTTTCATATTCCACAGCCGGAGATCATATTTCCGGAGACACATATTACAATGCGCGTAGGGGAAGGCGAGAAATACGAGGGTAGCTTTTCACTGCAGAATCAGGGGGAGGGAACCATCCGTGGACTGGTGTACCCTTCTTCTTTTCGTGTGCACTGCGAGGAACAGGGATTTGACGGAAACCCTGTCAATATCTATTATACATATGACGGAACCGGATTAGTACCGGGACATGTGGAACACGGTAAATTTACGATCGTCTGCAACGGCGGAGAGTATGACATTGCATTTACCGCGATCATCGAGAAGCCATATGTGATGACACGGTACGGCAAGATCCAGAGTCTGGAAGATTTCAAAAAACTGGCGTTTCGTGATCCGGCGGAGGCGGAGAAGTTATTCCGGTCACGGGATTTTTATGAAATCCTGAAGTATGAGGACAAGCGGATCCAGGCGCTTTACGACAATATGAGAAAGTGGGAACTGGATCAGCAGGCATTGGAAGAATTTCTTGTGGGATGCAAGCAGAAAGAAAAAATCTTCCTTACACTTGAGGAGGAAAGCCGGGCGTTCACATCTCTGACGGAGCCGCGGAAAGAGATTTTTACGATTAAGAAGAATACCTGGGGATATCTTGCGATCGACGTACATACCGAGGGGGAGTTCTTAAACGTAGAGCATACGAAGATCATCACCGAAGAGTTTATCGGCAATTCCTACCGATTGGAATATTTTATCGATACGGAGAAACTGCATCGGGGAAGCAATTTCGGGCAGATCATTCTGGAAACGCCGTATGAGACGATGCGCTATGAGATCATCGTGGAGAAAGACATTTGCCGGGACGAAGACCGGAGAGCGGAGGATCTGGAATTTGCAAGCATCCTGAAAGGATATCTGCAGTATGAAGCAGGGAAAAAAGATCTTACGACCTGGACGGGCGAGGCGCTCAAACGGATCGAACATCTCCGGAAAGTTGACGAGCGCAATGAGATGTATCTGCTTGTGCATGCCCATATCTGTCTGATCGGAGGGCAGACGGATGAGGCGAAGACGCTTCTGGAGTCCTATAACTATAATCGGTTTGCAATCGGAAAAAATGTGGAACTGAGTTCTTATTATCTGTATCTGACCACGCTTTTGAGCAACGATTCGATCGGACAGCGCAGGGTGGCGGAAGAATTGTCCAAGTCTTACATGAAGCATCCGGAGAGTTGGAAGATTCTCTGCATGCTGATCAATGTGGATTCGGAATACAAGATCTTAAGCGAACGGCTCCGCGTGCTGGAGAAGCTGTTCGATGAGGAAAAAGTACACAGCCTGATCTTTTATCTGGAAGCATTTAAGTGCTACAGGGAGAAGAGCTCTTCGCTGAAAAAGCTTGGGATGTTTGAAGTGCGCGTACTTTCTTTTGCTGCGAAATATAAACTGATGACAAAAGAATTGGCGCTTTACACGGCGAACCTGGCAAGCCAGCTGAAACATTATGACCAGCATTTGTACGATACACTTGTGCTGGCATATGAAATGTATCCGGAGTCCATGATCCTGACTGCGATCTGCACGCTTCTGATCAAGGGGAATGTGATCGACAGCAGCTGCTTTGCATGGTATGAAAAGGCAGTGGAGTCGGAACTGAAGATCGCGCAGCTTTACGAATATTATATGGCGGCTCTGGATGTGACAAAATTCCACAAAGCATTGCCGCGTTCGGTGTATCTGTATTTTATGCACGGAAATAATCTGGAATATAGGAAATGTTCGTTTCTGTATTCCAACCTGATCTTGTATGTGGATGAAAGCAGCGAGATCTATGCACATTACCGGGACGAGATGGAGGCGTTTGCATGGAATCAGCTTGACCGCAGACATATCGATGAATATTTGCGTGTGATTTACAAGCGGTTTTTATCCGAAGAACAGCTGAATCCGGAACGGGTGAAAGCGTTGTATGATATTTGTCACGCGTATGACATAACGACGAAAGTTCCGGGAATGAAATATATCCATGTGATCGAAGACGACGGGACGATCTCACAGAAAGTTCCGTGTACCGATAACCGCGCACAGGTATTTTTATATTCCAAGACTGCGCGGCTTGTATGGGAGGGAAAGGATGGACGTCATTACACGGATTCCATCCCATATGAGAGCAAGCGTCTGTTTTATGAACTGCGGTATATGGATATATGCCGGAAATATCTGAACAGCCTGCGCCTGAACCGGCAGGAAGACGAGGATGTGGAACTGACGTTGGAAGTCGTGCAGGAAACCGGACTGGAAAAATATAACGAAAGCGAGATGCTGGCGCTTTGCAGCAAGACGATCCGCGAAAATAATTATGAGAACGATGATTTCCTGACGTATGTCTGCTTTGAATTGTTTAAGAAAAAACAGTACGATAAAGTGATCCTTACATATCTTGCCAAATATTACTGCGGTGCGACGACCGACATGAAACAGCTCTGGAGAGAGGCAAAAGAGTATGAGGTGCACACCCATAAATTAGGTGAGCGGATTCTGACACAGATGCTGTTTGCGGAGGAAGTGTTTGCCGAGGCGGCAATTTTTGAAGATTATTATGCGGAGGGAGCTTATTTCCGGCTGCAGCAGGCATATCTGGCATATATGTCCAGAGAGTATGTGACCGAGAACCGGAAGATCAGTAAAAGTGTGATCGACATCATCTGCAGGGAGTTTGAAAAAGGTGAGGAAGTAATCGACATCTGTAAGATCGCGGTGCTCAAATATTATTCGACGAGACCGTACAACACGACGCTTCGGAAGACTTTGAAGCAGTTTTTGCAGAATCTCTGCGGACGGCAGATCTACTTCCCGTTTTTCTTATCGTACGAGAAAGACTGGCTGATCGAACTGCAGTTGTGGGACAAGACGATCATTTCTTATAAAGGGCAGAAAGGAAGCCGTGTGATGCTCTACTATCAGCTTCAAAAAGGAAGCACCGAGAGCGTGGACTACTCAACGGAAGTGCTGACGCCGATGTATGAGAATATTTATGTGAAGAAATTTGTTTTGTTTGCGAATGAAAAACTGAAATATTACTTTAAAGAGACGATCGACGGAAACTCTTACCGGAGCGACAAGCAAAGCTGTATCAAAGAGGTACAGAAAGGCGAGGACGGACGTTACGGTCGGCTGAACGATATTTTGCTTTCTTCGGATATGGAGAAAGAGACGCGAATGAAAGCGTATGCGCAGGAAGATATGATCGCCGCGCATATGTTTGAACAGTAACAAGGAGAAAAAGGAGGCTGGCTGCGATGGGACAGGGCAATATAATAGGATATGAGATCAACGAGAAGACATGCCAGATCAGCTTTTATAATGAACAGCAGCTGGAACCGGAGACGCTGGAAGTCGATGCGGACAATTACCAGATCCCGCTGATCATCGGGAAACTCAGGGATACCTGGGCGTATGGAAAAGAAGCGAAACGTCTGGCGACGATCAAAGAGGGATTTGCCGTGACCAGACTTCTCGAGAGGAGTCTGAACGGGGAAAAGATCGAATTTGGGGAGGAGACATATGATGCAGTCTGGCTTCTTTCCAAGTTTGTGCAGATGTCGCTGCTCTCGTTTCCGCAGATCGACGGGATCGTGTTCACTGTGCCGGAGCTGACGGAAGAACTGGCACAGCTTCTGCGCGGGATCGCCGTGCGGATGAATATCGACAAACAGCATATTTTTATTCAGGATTACAAGGAAAGTTTCTGCAACTACTTGTTTTACCAGCCGAAAGAATTGTGGCAGTATGACGCGGCGTTATTTTGCTGTGACCGAAATGAGATCAAGGCGTATATGCTCCGACGGCTGAAACCGGGGCTTGGCGGCGGCAGGACGACGTTTGTGACGGTGGATGAAGTGGCGAGCGCGCATATGAAAGAGCTGGCGGCGGTATATCCGGTCCTGAATGAAGACAAGGCGAAAGATGCGGACGCGCGTTTCTGTAAGTTTATCGAGGGCGTGTTCGATAAGCGGATCGTCTCTTCGGTCTTTCTGACCGGAGAGGGATTTGAGAATAACTGGTATCCGAAGTCGCTGCGCGTGCTTTGCAACGGGCGGAGAGCGTTTATCGGAAACAATCTGTACAGCAAGGGCGCATGTTATACGGCATACCGGAAGATGTTTATGCACATTGAGGATCCGGTCTATTTATCGGAAAGTAAACTGACCGATCAGATCACGGTCAATATGCGGGTCGGCGGACAGGAGATGTGGTATCCGATCGTGTCATGGGGGGCGCAGTGGTATGAGTCGAACAATCAGTGGGAAGTTCTTCTGGAGGATGTGCAGGATATCGAATTGCATGTGGAATCGCTGATCCAGGGGACACTTCGCACCGAAGTGATCTCACTGGATAAATTTCCGCGGCGCGGCGAATATTCGATGCGTCTGCAGATCGAGACATTATTCTTGGATGAGAAGACCTGTAAGATAACCGTGCGGGATGTGGGATTCGGAGAGTTTTTCCTTGCAACGGATTTTCAGGAGGAGAAGATTATACATTTAGGAGGCAACGATGGGAAGTTTGGTTCTTTGTCATGACAAACATGCGGCGCATCCCTACGAGATCACAAGGATCCACTGCAAGATCTTTACAATAGAAGAATTATGTTATTATCTGTGCAACAATCTCTATCTGATCGATTATACGATCATGAATGAGCAGCTCTGCGCATGGCTCGATGAAGAGCTGGGGATGCACGATCTGGCGGGAATGCTCCGGGATGTGATCCGGATGCACGGAACAGTGGAGAAATTCGTTCTGACGATCTTAAAATATTCGAAGATCTATCGTGATCCGGAGATGATCCGGATCCAGAACGTATTGGAACGTCTGAAAAACCAGAAAGACATTGAGCGGCAGAAATATAAGGCGGACAATCTTCTTGAGAGCGGCGAGATCGAGGAAGCGATCCTCGTCTATCAGGCGATCTTAAATCAGGAAAAAGACGAGACGGTGGATGCAAAATTTTACGGACGGATCTATGCCGGGCTCGGCGCTGCATACGGCAAGCAGTTCTTGTATCAGGAATCGGCAAAGATGTATGACCGGGCGTATCAGATCTGCGAGGACCGCGCGCTGTTAAAGCCGTATCTCTATGCTTCCTATAAATATATGTCGTTGGAGGAATATCATATCCTGTTGACGAAACATGACGAGTATGTGGAGATCAATGCACAGATGCGTCAGGAAATGGAAGACATCAAAGAGAATCTGCAGCTGGAATTGAATGATGTGATGCTGGAGAAATGGAAACGTCAGTACCGCCGAAGCCATATTTAGCAGGCGGTGGACGTTTTATCGGTGAAGAAGTGCGAGATTATTATCTGCGAGTTGACATCAGCCATAATGTGTGTTATTATATCCAAGTAATTTAGCGTGGTAAAGTGGTCAATTAGTAAAAGAATGACGTGCCACGGCAGGGAGGAGAATGACGATGAAAAAGAAAATGGCATTGCTGCTTGCGGCGGCACTTACGATGACAACAATTTTGACCGGATGCGGCGGAGGAAACGAGGAGAACGCAGATAAGCAATCCGATGTGACTGCGGAAGATGCGAAAGAGGAAAACGCATCGGGGGATTCGGTTTCCGAGGGCGGAACCGTCTTTACCGTTGGATTTGATGCGGAATATCCGCCATACGGTTATATGGATGAAAACGGAGAATATACCGGATTTGACTTGGAGCTTGCACAGGCAGTCTGTGATCTGGAGGGCTGGGAACTGGTGAAAAAACCGATCAACTGGGATTCCAAAGACATGGAACTGAATTCCGGATCCATCGACTGTATCTGGAATGGATTTACGATGAACGGGCGCGAAGATGATTATACATTTTCCGATTCCTATGTGGATAACAGCCAGGTGATCGTCGTTGCGGAAGACTCCGGAATCGATACGCTGGATGCACTGGCAGGAAAGGTTGTCGGCGTACAGGCGGCGTCGGCGGCGCTGGAACTTTTGCAGAGTGAAGAGGAGGGCGGTCAGAAAGCGTTGGCGGATACATTCGGATCGCTGAATGAATTTGCTGATTACAATACCGCATTTACCGAGCTGCAGGCAGGAGCGCTGGATGCGCTTGCGATCGACATCGGCGTGGCAAAATACCAGATCAAATCCAGAGGAGACGGATACAAGATCGTGGATGAGACACTCAATACGGAACAATATGCAGTCGCATTTAAAAAGGGAAATCAGGAACTTTGCGATAAGATCAATGCGGATCTGCAGAAACTGACAGATGACGGTACGGTTGCCGAATTGGCAGAGAAATATGAGATTGCCGATATGGTCACACTGAAACCGGCAGAATAAACACAAGAGACAAGAACAAGTACCCCTCGGAAACAGATTTCGGGGGGCACGCTTGTGTATGGAGGGAGCAGGATAAATGAGTTTTGAAGTAATGCTGAGACAACTGACAGTCGGATTCGGACAGACTTGTCTGATTTTCTTTCTGACGTTGATTTTTTCGTTGCCTTTGGGGATGGTCGTATACTTCGGCAGGGTGTGCCGGATCAAGCCGGTCAGCTGGCTTGTGAAAATCTACATATCGATCATGCGCGGAACGCCGCTGATGCTGCAGCTCCTCGTATGGTATTTTGGTCCGTATTATTTGTGGGGGATGAATATCGGCGGATATAAACTGACTGCGATCCTCCTGGGATGTTCGTTAAACTATGCGGCATATTTTGCGGAAATCTACCGCTCCGGAATCGAATCCATTTCGAAAGGGCAGTATGAGGCGGCGGCGCTTCTGGGCTATTCAAAAGGTCAGACTTTTTTTAAGATCGTCCTGCCGCAGGTTGTGAAGATCGTGCTTCCATCCGTGACAAATGAGGTGATCACGCTCGTAAAAGATACGTCGCTTGTATATTCTCTTTCTTACATTGAAATGTTTGCGGTGGCGAAACAGATCGCGGCGTCCCAGACGACGGTCGTTCCGTTTTTCATCGCCGGCGTATTTTACTACATTTTCAATTATGCAGTGGCATGGGGAATGGAGCTGTTGGAAAAGAAACTGGATTATTATCGATAGGAGGCGGATGGGATGAGTCTGTTGGAAATGAATCATATCAGAAAATCGTTTGACGGGGTGGAAGTGATCAAAGACATTTCTCTTTCCGTGGAAAAAGGAGAGATCCTGGCGATCATCGGTCCGTCCGGTTCCGGGAAATCGACGCTGCTTCGGTGCGCGACGATGCTTGAGACGATCGGAGGAGGCGAGATCCGGTATCTCGGGAAAAGGGCGGCGTGGATGGAAGACGGGAAGCCGGTCTTTCCGAAAAAGCAGGAACTGCGGGAGATCCAGTCCTGTTTCGGGCTTGTATTCCAGAACTTCAATCTGTTCCCACATTTTTCGGTGATGAAAAATATTACGGATGCGCCGATCAAAGTGCAGAAGAGAAAGAAAGAAGAAGTGTATGCGGAGGCGAAAGTGCTGCTTGAAAAAATGGGACTTTCCGACCGTGCGGACGCTTATCCGTATCAGCTCTCCGGCGGGCAGCAGCAGAGAGTGTCGATCGCCCGTGCGCTTGCGATGAAACCGCAGATGCTCTTTTTCGACGAGCCGACGTCCGCATTGGATCCGGAACTGACCGGCGAGATTTTAAAAGTGATCAAAAATCTGGCGGCGGAGCATATGACGATGGTGATCGTGACGCATGAGATGAATTTTGCGAAAAATGTAGCGGATAAGATCATTTTCATGGATAAAGGTGTGATCGCGGAACAGGGAACGCCAAAGGAAGTGTTCTCTTCGGGAAATGCCCGGATGAAAGAGTTCCTCGGTAAGCTGGAAAATGATTAAAATAATAAATAAGTATAGAATTATAAGAGATACTAATACATATGCGTCGAAATAAATAATGAGTGACAGTGCATACAAGGCAGTTGGCAATATTGATTTTCCAACTGCCTTGTATTATAATCATCGTGCGGATATTCTTTGAACAGCGTCGGCGCACAGTGGTGTGATCGTTTCTGATGCATTGACGCGAAAAGATCCTCTTGTCCGGCAAAGGACAGAAGTAAAAAAGAAATCGGAAAAGAAAAAGAAAAGGACAGGTGTAAACGTATGAAAAAATTGGAACAGCTTTACGAAGGAAAAGCGAAAAAGGTTTTTGCAACGGAAGACCCGGATATCGTGATTGTAGATTATAAAGATGATGCGACAGCATTTAACGGAGAGAAGAAAGGAACAATCGTAGGAAAAGGTGTGATCAATAACCGCATGACTAACTATGTGTTCCAGGTATTGGAAAAAGAGGGCGTTCCGACTCATTTCGTAGAAGAACTGAGCGATCGTGAAACCGCGGTAAAGAAAGTGGAGATCGTACCGCTGGAAGTGATCGTGCGTAATGTGGCAGCAGGAAGTTTTTCTAAAAGACTCGGGATCGAAGAGGGAAGAAAGCTTCTGGCTCCGACTCTGGAATTCAGCTACAAAGACGACGATCTCGGAGACCCGATGATCAACGACTATTTTGCGATCGCGATCGGAGCGGCTACAAGAGAAGAGATCGACAAGATTACGGAATACACCTTTAAAGTAAATGATGTGTTGAAGAAATTTTTTGACGAGGCGGGAATCGACCTGATCGACTTTAAGATCGAGTTCGGACGTTACCACGGAGAAATCATTCTTGCAGATGAGATTTCACCGGATACCTGCCGCCTGTGGGATAAAGAGACACACGAGAAATTGGATAAAGACCGTTTCCGCCGGGATATGGGCAATGTGGAAGACGCTTATCAGGAAGTGTTTAAACGAATCGGGATCCGATAGGAAATTCGGAAAAAATCCAGGAAGAAAAACAGGAGAAACAATTTTATGAGTACAGACCGTTATGTAAGTCCGCTCTCAGAGCGTTATGCGAGCAAGGAAATGCAGTATATTTTCTCGCCGGATAAGAAATTTAAGACATGGAGAAAGCTGTGGATCGCGCTGGCAGAGACCGAGAAAGAGTTGGGACTCAATATTACAGACGAGCAGATTGAAGAGTTAAAGGCACATGCGGAGGATATCAACTACGATGTGGCGAAAGAACGTGAAAAAGTCGTGCGCCATGACGTTATGTCCCATGTATATGCTTATGGCGTACAGTGTCCGAAAGCAAAAGGGATCATCCATCTCGGAGCGACGTCCTGTTATGTGGGGGACAATACCGATGTGATCGTGATGGCAGAAGCATTGAAATTGGTTCGCAAGAAACTGATCAATGTGATCGCGGAACTGGCAAAATTTGCCGATACCTATAAAGAACAGCCGACATTGGCATTTACGCATTTTCAGCCGGCACAGCCGACAACTGTCGGAAAACGTGCCACACTGTGGATGCAGGAATTTGAGATGGATCTGGAAGATCTGGAATATGTGCTTGGAAGTCTGAAACTGCTTGGATCCAAAGGAACAACAGGAACACAGGCAAGTTTCCTGGAATTATTCGACGGAGATCAGGAGACGATCGATAAGATCGATCCGATGATCGCAGAAAAGATGGGATTCAAAGCATGTTATCCGGTGTCCGGACAGACGTATTCGAGAAAGGTAGATACCCGTGTGCTGAACGTACTTGCCGGGATCGCGGCGAGCGCGCATAAGTTCTCCAATGACATCCGTCTGCTGCAGCATTTAAAAGAGATCGAGGAGCCGTTTGAGAAGAGTCAGATCGGATCTTCTGCGATGGCATATAAGAGAAATCCGATGCGGAGCGAGCGGATCGCTTCCCTGTCCCGTTATGTGATGATCGATGCGCTGAATCCGGCGATCACGTCGGCAACACAGTGGTTCGAGCGTACATTGGATGATTCCGCCAACAAGCGTTTGAGCGTTCCGGAGGGATTCCTTGCGATCGACAGTATTTTAGACCTCTGTCTGAACGTAGTGGACGGTCTGGTCGTATATCCGAAAGTCATCGAAAAACGTCTGATGTCCGAACTGCCGTTTATGGCGACGGAGAATATTATGATGGATGCCGTGAAAGCCGGCGGAGACCGTCAGGAACTGCATGAGCGAATCCGGGAACTCTCTATGGAAGCAGGAAGAAATGTAAAAGAGAAAGGTCTCGACAACAATCTTCTGGAACTGATCGCGGAAGATCCGGCATTCAACCTGACTTTGGAAGATCTGAAAAAGACAATGGATCCGTCCCGCTATGTAGGGCGTGCGGCAGTGCAGGTAGACGCATATCTGAACAATGTGATCCGTCCGCTGCTTGAAAAGAATAAAGAATTACTTGGTGTGAAAGCGGAAATCAACGTCTGATTTCCATGCTTTTATCCGGGAAATGCAAAGGAATGTTGCATCTGATTGCGGCGTTCCTTTTTCTTTTGTACAATCCTAGCTGAATTATACAAAAGAGAAGACCCGGAGGATGAAGAGGGATGGAAGAATGTGTGAAACTGGAGTACGCCGAGACTGCGGTGCCGGTGAAAAGAAGAAAAATAAAAGGGATATTGCCGTTGCTGTTTGCGGGAAGTCTGGTGATCGTGGCGGCGGATCAGGGGATGAACGCTTTGAGAAAGCCTGACTTGTTTCGAAGAGAGCATACGGTAGCCGAAGAGAAAGTGAAAGCGAATAGAACGTTAAAACATCTGTTCGATATGGAAGAGCCGGTCGGGAAGTGTGTGAGTCTGTCAGAAACATCAACGGTAAAAATACCAATGGAAGTTTCGGAAGATTCCGAAGCCGCATTTTTGTTGGAGACAAGTATCGATTGGGATTCTTTCCCGACAGGAGAGACAGGCGGGATGTCCGGTCCGGACGAGGCCGGAGAAGATACAAAGACAGAGGAGGTCATTGTCGTTCCGGATCCGCTGATACCGGACAAAATTCCGACGGGAACAGAGAATCTGCCGACAACGGATATTCCGTTGACCGATCATCCGACCGTGGATCCGCCGCTGACCGACAATCCGGCAGTGGACCGTCCGACGACAGATGACCCGGCAGCGGATCGCCCGACAGCAGACGAAAATGACGGTTCCATATCCGGAGACACAGAGGAAGATACGGATCTGGGAGAAGGCGGAAGTTCCGATTCCGGTGTTCAAGATGGAAATACAGACGGAGATACTTCGGAAACACCGGGCGACGGAACAGCAGATGGAGATACAGCAGATGGAGATACAGCGGATGGCGGTGCAGAGAATCCTGCTGTTCCCGCGTCGCCATGGGTCGTGGATGAAAGCGGTATGTTATGCAAGATCACTCCGGAATTGCTGGAAATCGACGATGGCGTTTTATATCTTCCGGAGGGGATTTTTACAGGAATACGGAAAGATGCGTTTTCCGGTCTTTCCGGAGGTGTTTACGAGATCGTGCTCCCGTCCGCATTGACCGTGATCGAGAAAGGCGCATTGGCAAAACTGACAGATCTGGAATGGATCGAGGCAGGAGGAAGTCCGGTATTTGCAAGTGAAGACGGCGTGTTGTTTGACGCGGAAATGAAAGAAATCCTTGCATTTCCAAGTGGGAAGACCGGCGCATATATTGTGCCGCCTACGGTGCAGCGCATTGCCGCAGGCGCGTTTGAGAACAGCAGATTGGAACGGCTGGATCTTTGGGAGTGCAAAATGGTGGAGATGGATTCGGGAATGTTCGGGGCAGGAGACGGAAACGGAATGACGATCGCGGTTCCGGGAGGCAGCCTGGCACATTATGAACCGATTTTTGCCGGATGCGACGTCCAGCTGATCTAAGCCGACCGACCGGAACTGCAAAGACTGTAAAGCTGACCAAATCAAGAAGGATCGGGTCCTGGCTGTAATTGTTTGTTGAACATTTTTACGAGTTGGTCTATAATAAAAGGGCATTTGAAAGAATGAGAAGAAATAGAATTGGAGACGAATAAGATGAAAAAGATCAGAACAAGATTTGCGCCAAGTCCGACCGGACGGATGCATGTGGGAAATCTGCGGACAGCGCTTTATGCATATTTGATTGCGAAGCATGAGGGCGGAGACTTTATCCTCCGTGTAGAAGATACCGATCAGGAGCGGTTTGTAGAGGGTGCGCTGGATATCATTTACCGGACGATGGAGAAAACCGGTCTGATCCACGATGAGGGTCCGGATAAAGACAAAGGATACGGACCGTATGTACAGAGCGAGCGGAATGCGCAGGGACTGTATCTGAAGTATGCGAAGCAGCTTGTAGAGCAGGGAGATGCGTATTACTGTTTCTGTGACAAAGAGCGACTGAATTCTCTTCGGACATCCGTGTCGGAAGACGGAACCGATATTGTGGTATACGACAAGCATTGTCTGGGACTGAGCAAAGAAGAGGTGGAAGCAAACTTAGCGGCAGGCAAACCGTGGGTGATCCGCCTGAATATCCCGAGAGAGGGAACGACCACATTCCATGACGAGATTTACGGAGATATCACAGTTCCGAATAATGAGCTGGACGATATGATCCTGATCAAGTCGGATGGATTCCCGACCTATAACTTTGCCAATGTGATCGACGATCATCTGATGGAGATCACACATGTTGTGCGCGGGAATGAATACCTTGCATCCGCGCCGAAGTACAATCGTCTGTATGAGGCATTTGGCTGGGAAATCCCGGTTTATGTACATTGTCCGCTGATCACAGATGAGAATCATAAGAAATTGAGCAAGCGGTGCGGGCATGCTTCCTATGAAGATCTGATCGAGCAGGGATTTGTGTCGGAAGCGGTAGTCAACTATGTGGCGCTGCTTGGATGGTGTCCGACTGACAATCGCGAGATCTTCTCGTTGGAAGAACTGGTAGAAGCCTTTGATTATACACATATGAGCAAATCTCCGGCTGTATTTGATACAGTGAAACTGAAATGGATGAACGGGGAATACTTGAAAGCGATGGATTTTGACCGTTTTTATGAGATGGCAAGACCGTACATTGAAGAGGTTGTAACCCGTGACTGTGATACAAAGAAGATTGCAGCTCTGGTGAAGACGAGGATCGAGATCCTGCCGGATATCCGCGAGCAGATCGATTTCTTTGAGGCGGTACCGGAATATGATGTTGCGATGTATACGCACAAGAAGATGAAGACAGATCCGCAGAAAGCGCTGGAAGTGTTGAAAGAGTTGCTTCCGATTCTGGAAAATCAGGGGGATTTCAGCAACGATGCATTGTTTGAGACGCTGAAAGCATTTGCCGGAGAAAAAGGTTATAAGATCGGATATGTGATGTGGCCGATCCGTACTGCGGTTTCCGGAAAGCAGAATACACCGGGAGGAGCAACAGAGATCATGGAAGTTCTCGGAAAAGAGGAATCTTTGAAGCGGATCCGCGCCGGTGTGGAAAAGTTAAGCGAACAGGCATAAGAAAGAGGAAGGTATGGGGTTTAACCAGGCACAAAAGCGTGCTGTTTTGCACAGAGAGGGTCCGTGTCTAGTGCTGGCGGGACCTGGGTCAGGAAAGACACTGACCATTGTAAATCGAATCAGGCACCTCATCGAGGAATGTAAAGTAAGACCAGAAGAGATTCTGGTCATTACTTTTACTAAATATGCGGCGGCGGAGATGAAAGCGAGGCTGCTCAAGTTATGCGGCGGGAAAAAGCTTCCGGTGACGATGGGGACGTTTCACGGCATTTATTATGGCATCTTGAAATGGGCATATCGGTTCGGACCGGAAAATCTGCTCTCGGAAGAAGAGAAATATCGTCTGATCCGCCATATCGCGAGCCATGAGGAACTGGAGATTTTTGACGTGGAAGAATTTTTGCAGGATCTGACGGCGGAGATCGGACTGGTGAAGAATAACGGACTGGATATTCAGACGTATCAGAGTAAAAAATGTGCGCCGGATGCGTTTCGGCGGATCTACTGTGAATACGAACGGATGCGGAAGCAGGCGAGAAAGATCGACTTTGACGATATGCTCGTATTGTGCCGGGATCTGTTTTTGAAACGTCCGGATGTTTTGAAAATGTGGCAGCAGAAATTCCGATATATTTTGATCGATGAGTTTCAGGACATCAATCAGGTACAGTATGATGTGATCCGGATGCTGGCGGCTCCGGAAGACAACCTGTTTGCGGTCGGGGATGACGATCAGGCAATCTATGGATTCCGCGGAGCGGATTCTAAGTTAATGTTCCGCTTCAAGGAGGATTATCCGCAGGCAGATCAGATTCTTCTGGATGTGAATTACCGGTCTACATCCAACATCGTGAGAAATGCACTGCGTGTGATCGGTCATAATGAGATCCGTTTTGAAAAAGAGATCAAAGCCAATCGCCCGGCGGGGGCAAGTCTTCATGTACAGGAACTGAAAGATTCCCAGGAAGAGGGGCAGTATGTGGCGGATGAGATCGAAAAAAGGATCCGGGAGGGCGTAAAAGCGGAGGACATTGCCGTTTTGTATCGGATCCATACCGACGCCAGAAGTGTTGTGGAGGGATTGCTGGAGAAGAAGATCCCGTTTCAGATGCGGGAACATATGGCGAATCTCTATGATCATTTTATCGCAAAAGATTTACAGGCATATTTCCGGATGGCGGACGGCGAATTTTCAAGGAGTGATTTTCTCCAGATCATGAACCGGCCGAAACGGTATATCAGCCGAGAAAGCGTATCGGGAAGCCGGAAGATTTCGTTTGAGCAGATCCGGATTTTTTATGAAGAGAAAGAATGGATGCAGGATCGGATCGATCAGTTCGAGTGGGATATCCGTATGCTGAAAAAGATGGCGCCGTATGCGGCGATCCAGTATGTGAGAAGAAAGATCGGTTATGATGAATTTTTAAGAGAATATGCAGCCGGAAAACGGATGCCCGCAAGCGATTTGTTCGAGGCACTTTCGGAGATCGAGGAAGCCGCAAAACCATTTCAGACATTTGCGGAATGGTTTGCGCATATCGAGGAATATACGAACGCATTGAAAATGCGGCAGCAAAAACGGGAAATGGATGCTCCGGGAGTACGGCTGATGACGATGCACGCGGCAAAAGGGCTGGAATTTGATACGGTTTTTATCGTACAGGCGAACGAGGGGCGGATCCCTTACAAGAAATCATTGAAAGAAATGGGCGAAGAGGAAGAGCGCCGATTGTTTTATGTGGCGATGACCCGTGCGAAAGACGTGCTGAAGATCACATATGTAAAAATAAAAAACGGAAAGGACGCAAAGCCTTCCCGTTTTGTCGATGAATTATTCGAGGGAGTCTAATCCGAGTGCGTCAAGATCCAGCGCCTCGTATTCCTGCGCGTCGAGCCATTCATCATAGGCGTCGGCAACAATCTCGAATTCTTCGTCATCGTCGATATTTTCCAACTGAGGTTCTTCTCCCTCTGTCTCAAGATAGCGGTAGAGGAATACACGGCTTTCCTCGTCGGTGTCACCCTCATCGTCGAGAGGAAGCAGTGCGATGTAATCTTTTCCCTGAACAGGGAGGATGCACAGGATCGCGCATTCCACAGATTCATCGTTGTCAAGAAGAAGTGTTACAGTGTCCATTGCTTGTTCGTTCATGGCGTCTCCTTTCCAGAATCATAAATTCTTGTATACTAACGCTATCAAATTTAGAGAAAAAAAGCAAGTAAAAAAGGTAATGAAAAAGCGAAAAAGCAATTTAGAATGGCACTATTGACATTCTGAGACGGAAAACGATAGAATGAATGAAAAGAACAAAACAGGAGAAAGCAGAAGATGAAAAAAAGGATATTAAGTATCCTGCTTACAGCGGCATTGGCATGCATGGTGCTGGCAGGATGTAAGAAAAATGTAGGAACGCCGGAAGACAACGCGGTGGTTGAGACGGAAGAGGGCGCTGAAGAAGAGGAAGAAAGCGGATATCTGTTTGGATACAGCGGGATCGACATGGACAACCCTTATTTTGAAACACTGGAACTTTCGATCAAAACGACGTTGGAGGAAAAAGGGCATCGGATCATGACAAAGAATCCGGGGGCAGATGCAGCGCTCCAAAATGAGCAGATCCGGGAACTGATCGAAGCGGATGTGGATGCCGTATTTTTAAGTCCGGTGGATCAGGAGGAGATCACTCCAGCGCTGGAAGAACTTCAGGAGGCGGGCATCCCGGTAGTGAATGTGGATACCAGAGTGAAAGCGGTAGATCTGGTGGATGCGTTTGTGGGATCGGATAACAAAAATGCAGGATATGTGTGTGGAAAAGATTTAAAAGAGCGCTGTCCGGAGGGAGGAAAAGTTGTGATCCTTGAGAGTCCGGCGACGAATTCTGTCAATGAACGGATTACCGGGTTCGAGGAAGCGATCGCAAACAGTGGATTTGAAGTGCTGGAACGAGTGGATGTGGAGGCGGATTCGGAAAAAGCAAAAATCTCGATGCAGGCTTTTTTGCAGGAACATCCGGAAATCGATGCGGTGATGTGCGGAAATGATCCGATCGCTCTGGGTGCGCTTCAGGCGATCCGGGAGGCGGATCGGACCGATATCCTTGTTTACGGCGTGGACGGTTCGCCGGCGGCAAAAGCCGAGATAGCAAAAGCAGGAAGTCAGTTTGTCGGAACCGGAGCACAGTCTCCGATCAACATCGGAAAGACCGCTGTTAAGACTGCGATCGCGATCCTGGAAGATAAAAAATATAAAGAAGAGACTTTGGAAGAAACATTTTTGATCACAAGTGAAAATGTAGAGTTGTATGGAACTGACGGCTGGCAGTAGGAGGTTGACTGGGAGTATGAAGAAAACAAAGGGATGTCCGCAGCCGCTGGGGGCGGTGAGAATGGGAGAGCGGACGAATTTTGCGGTCGCTGTGCCGGTGGGGAAGAGTTGTGAGCTTTTGCTCTACCGGACAGGCGCGGTAAAACCGGAGGCAGTCTTCGAGATGCCGGAGGAAGAGGGACTTGGGGAAGTCCGTTTTCTGGCGGTCGAGGGGATGACTGGGGAAAACTATGAGTATAATTACCGGATCGACGGGCGGATCTGTGTGGATCCGTATGTGAAAGAATTGTCCCGTACCCGGAAGTTCGGAGAGAAACCAAAGCCGGAAAAAGACGAAGTGCGGGGGCGTTTTTCGGAGGAAGACTATGATTGGGAGGGCGATACATTTCCGAAGATCCCGTATCATGAGGTGATCGCATATAGTCTTCATGTACGCGGGTTTACAAAACATAGTTCATCCAAAGTAAAACATAAAGGCACATTTGCCGGAGTGGCTGAAAAAATCCCCTATCTTCAGGAACTTGGGATCAATCAGATCCAGTGTATGCCGGTCTATGAATTTGAGGAAAAGATCGGCGCGAAAGTAAATTATTGGGGATATGGAAAAGGATATTATTTTGCGCCGAAAGCCGCTTACAGCGTGAGTGGACACGCCCGGCGGGAATTGAAAGATATGGTGAAAGCCTGTCATAAAGCGGGGATCGAGGTCGTTCTGCGAATGCCGTTCGTGCCGGAGCTGAAACCACAGATTTCGATCGAATGTCTGCGGTATTATATGCTGGAATACCATGTGGACGGATTTATCGTAAATCCATATAACGTTCCGATGGAAATGCTGATGCAGGATCCGCTTTTGAAAGGCGTCAAGCTGATGCAGACAGACGACCGTTTTCAGAATACGATGCGCCGTTTCTTAAAGGGAGATGAGGGCATGGTGGGCGATGTGATGTGGGCGATGCAGCATCATTCCCAAGAAGACGGAAAATGCAATTATATTACGGATCATACCGGATTTACACTGAATGACCTCGTATCTTACGATGGGAAGCACAATGAAGAGAATGGGGAACAGAATCATGACGGTCCGGATTATAATTACAGCTGGAACTGCGGTGCGGAGGGGGCGACACGGAAAAAGGCGGTTCTGGAACTGCGGCGGCGTCAGATAAAAAATGCGTTCTTCCTGCTGATGTTTTCACAGGGGACTCCGTGCATTCTTGCGGGGGATGAGTTCGGCAACACACAGAATGGAAATAACAATGTGTATTGTCAGGACAATGAGACTGCATGGCTGAACTGGAATTATGGGAAAAACGGCGGCAGACTGCTTCAATTTGTACGTCAGCTGATCGCTTTTCGCAAAAAGCATCCGGCGCTTCATAAGGCGGCAGCGCTGCTGGGACAGGATAAGGCTGGGTGCGGAATGCCGGATGTATCGTTTCATGGCGAATATGCATGGCAGGCACAGGCAGAAGTATGGAGCAGACAGCTCGGTGTGCTGTACAGCGGGGCGGAAGTCGATGACGATGCCTGCTTTGTGGCATGCAATATGCACTGGCTGAAGCATGTGTATGCACTACCGACGCTTCCGAAGAACGGAATCTGGTATCTTGTGACCGATACCGGTCAGGAAGACGGATTTGCCGAGATCGAGATTGAAAACCAGAGACAGATCGAATTGGATGAGAGAAGCATCGCGTTTCTGATCGGCAGGATACCGGCGATTTTGGAAGAAAAGCAAACGGTGGAAAACGGCAAGGCGGAAAACGGCAGAAAGAAACAGGTTGCAAAGATATGAAAGCGATAGGACATTTTTGCACGATCACGCGGCATAAACTGCTCGTAATGAAACATTGTTTCCGCGTGGGACTTTATAGGCAAGGGCTTCTGCATGATCTTTCCAAATATAGCTGGACGGAATTCAAAGTCGGCTGTAAGTATTATCAGGGAGACCGAAGTCCGAATAATGCAGAACGTGAGACGACAGGCGTTTCCCTTGCATGGCTGCACCACAAAGGGAGAAATAAGCACCATTATGAATACTGGATCGATTATGGTCTGAATGGAACGAACCGGATGATCGGGATGAAGATGCCGGTACGGTATGTGGTGGAGATGTTCCTTGACCGGATGGCGGCAAGCAAAATATACCGGGGCAAGGCTTATACGGACAGTGATCCGCTCCAATATTTCTTAAAAGGCGGCAGGGAAAATTATGTGATGCACCCGGAGACAAAGGCGCTTTTGGAACAGCTTCTTGTGATGCTGGAGGAAGAGGGCGAAGAGAAGACATATGATTATATCCGGGCGTATGTTTTAAAGGAAAAATAAACAGCGGTCAGAATTCCGAAATACTGACGGAGGTCAGAGAAAAGGGATTCTGGCTGCTGTTTTTGTCTGTTGTTTAGTCCGGATAATAGAGCTGATGGTCCTGTGTGTCGGTGAGCACTTCTTTTATGAACTTTTTGGCGATATAGTTCGCCATCGGCAGGTTCATATCCAGATAGTTGCCGCAGTCGCGCGCGCTTGCACCGGGAATATCTCCGGTATACCCGGCGATAAATGTGAACATTTCTTTGATCAGCGGGAGGATCTCGCGGGAAGAATGATCGCCGGTCAGAAGAAGATAGAAACCGGTGCGGCATCCCATCGGTCCGAAATACAGGACATTCTGTTTGTAATCGTCATGATTTCTTAAAAAGGTAGCGCCCAAATGTTCGATGGTGTGGATCTCGGCGGTATTCATGACCGGCTCCTCATTCGGATTGGTGATACGGATGTCAAAGGTGGTGACGACGGTATCTCCGGCATTGTCTTTTCGGGAAACATAGATTCCCGGAACAAGTTTGTTGTGGTCAATGGTGAAACTTGTGATCTTTTCCATAAAAATCGTCCTTTCCTGTCGTAGAATGTCTCTTATTATAGCGGAAATCGGGTCAAATGGCAAGCGGAGAGAAAGCAAAGATCCTGGGGAGGAGAAGTGTTGACGACGACAGAGAGAATGCTTATACTGGATATACGAAAGAACGAATTTTTGTTTGGAATAGAAACGGGAGGAGAGAACAGATGAAATTATATATCGTACGGCATGGGGAGACTGACTGGAATAAATCAAGGCGGGTGCAGGGATTTTCCGATATTCCGCTGAATGACTACGGCATCTATCTGGCCGGGGAAACTGCAAAAGGGCTTCGGGACGTTGCGTTTGACCTCGCTTATACAAGTCCGTTGATCCGGGCGAAAAAGACGGCGGAAGTGATCCTGGGCAGCAGGGAAACGCCGCTTATAGAAGACGCCGCGATCAAAGAGATGGGATTTGGCGTTTATGAGGGAATGTGTATCAGTGGGGAAGCGAAAGCGCGGGAGAGCGCAGAATTTAATAAATTTTTTACCGACACTGCACATTTTATACCTGCCAGAGGCGGAGAGAGCGTGGAGGGACTTCTGGCGCGTACAGGCGCATTTTTACAGGAATTGTGCGCCTCCGAAGAGAATAAGGAGAAGACGATCTTGCTGTCCACACACGGCGCTGCGATGACGGCTCTGGTCAACCATGTCAAAGGGAATCTGGAGACGGCAGATTTCTGGAAAGAGGGCGTGCCGCCGAACTGCGCGGTGACACTGGTGGAAGTGGAGAATAAAAAGCCGGAGATCGTATTTGAGAACCGGGTGTATTATAAAGAAGCGGTCCGCGCATGGACGGTGGATTAAATAAAAGGATGGGATTGGGTTATGCTGCATATCGGAATCGTAGAAGACGAAAAAACATGTCAGGATCAGGGCGTGAAGCGGATGGATACAAGAAATATCCGGTTCCTTGAAAGTCAGGGACACAATATCATCGTACATACACCGGAGGGAGAGTACAGATTCCGGAAGACGATGAAAGAGAAAAATACGGTGAGTGTAGGGGGAGAACAGCTTCAGATCAGCAGATCAAGAAGAAAAGGTCTGATGGAAGCGCTGACGAATTATCTGGGAGGCAAATAAGATGCAGGAGATATCGAAATTATTTACCGTGGTTGCGGAGTGGAGTTCATGCGTGGTCTTCGCTGTCGTATTGAAAAACAGATTTTCTCGTGGAAAAACGGCAGGGATCCTGGCGGGTTTTTTACTCGCTTTCTGTATGCTCCAGACGGGGATCGGCATCTGGTCGGTAGAATTGTGGATTCCGGCGATGGCGCTGATGTATCTGTGTATTTTTGTCAGTTGTGAGATTTGGTGAAAAGGAGAGGATGTAAGTGAGACAACAGGTGTTGAACCCATGCCTGCCGGAAAATGAATATATACCAGATGTGGAACCATATATTTTTGGAAACCGGGTATATTTGTACGGCTCTCATGACAGATTCGGCGCACCGATGTTCTGCATGAATGATTATGTCTGTTGGTCTGCGCCGCTGGATGATCTTGGAAACTGGAAATATGAAGGTGTGATATACCGGAAAAATCAGGATCCGAAAAACCGTCTGGGATTGAGATTGTTGTTTGCACCTGATGTGGTCAGAGGAACAGACGGACGTTATTATCTGTATTATGCATTTGATTTTATGGGGATCATGGGAGTGGCAGTCTGCGAAAGTCCGTGCGGTGTGTTCCGGTTTCTCGGACACATCCGCCATGCGGACGGAACCCTTTACGGGCGGAAAAAAGGAGACGGCTTCCCATTTGATCCGGCGGTTCTTGTAGACGATGACAAAAGGATCTATCTTTACGCGGGATTCGGAACTGCGGTTCCTGCGATCGTGACAGGAGGGAAAAAACTGGAGTTTCAAGGCGGATATGCTATGGAACTGGAAGAAGATATGCTCACGATAAAAGGAGAACCCAAATTGCTTTTTCCGAATCATGGGGAAGATTCTTTTCAGGAACATGAGTTTTTTGAGGCAAGTTCGATCAGAAAATACGACGGGACATATTATTTCGTTTATTCTTCCAGGCACAATCATGAATTGTGCCTGGCGGTAAGCGATCGTCCGATGGAGGGATTTCGGTTTGCGGGAACGTTGATCAGCAACGGCGATCTGTTCCTGAATGGCAATACGGATGAAGAACACGCGGCAAATTATATCGGGAACAATCATGGAGGTCTGTTGAAACTAAAAAATGAATATTATATCTTTTATCACAGACAAACCAACCGGAGTTCTTATTCCAGACAGGTTTGCGCGGAGCGTATCCCGGTTGACGAAAACGGAACGTTTCTGCAGGCGGAGATGACGAGCTGCGGATTGAACGGCGGACCGCTGGAGGGACGCGGAGTCTATGGCGCAAGGATTGCCTGCAATCTATGGTCCAGGGAGGGAACCGGTCGTTACGACTGTCAGCGGCCAAAACAACGGTATAAAAGTCACCCGTATTTTACACAGGAAGCAAAAGGGGATGGCGGAGCAAGACAGTATATTGCAAATATGCAGGACGGAAGCGTGGCAGGATTTAAGTATTTCAGAATAGACAGGGATGTGAAAATCAGTGTCAAAGTACGGGGGACTGCAAACGGGATGATGCGTGTATATCAGGATGCAGACAGGAAGCAGGCTGCCGACTGTATTCCTCTGAACTGTACTTCCGATTACCGGTGGTATTCGGGACGGAAAAACATAGAACAAGGGATACATCCGGTATATTTTGAGTATATCGGGGAGGGGGCGCTTGATTTTTTGGAATGGAAGTTTGAGGAGAGATAGAAACGGAGGATGCAGGAGATGGCAGAAAAAGGGAGAGCCGGTCATACGGTTCTGAAAGAACTCAGGGAAAAACATCCGGTTTTTATGCAGTTCCTTTTATTTTTCATTGTATGTAACGGTGTGACAGTGCTGCAGCTGATCTTGATGCCGGTACTGAAATATATATTTGGAATGACGGATCTGGATAGAATCCATTAAAAATCAGTTGACAAACAGATGCCCCTCTTATATTATTGTACTAAAAGAATAGTACAGTAATGGAGGGGCATTTATGTTAGAGATAAGAAATCTGAGAAAATCATATGGCAGGAATCTGGCAGTGGATGAAGTCAGTTTTTTTGTGCCTGACGGACAGATCGGAATCCTGTTGGGACCGAACGGAGCCGGGAAGTCGACGATCATCAAGAGTATTGCAGGACTGCTCCGTTATCAGGGGCAGATCGGGATCCAGGAGATTCCGGCAAGACAGTTGGAGGCAAAGCGGATTTTCGGATATGTGCCGGAGATTCCGGCAATGTTTGAAGCACTGACGGTGCGGGAACATATCGAGTATATCCGGAAAGCATATGCCAGTTCGATCACAGACGAGGAAGTGGAAGCGCTTCTGGAACGTTTTGAACTTAAAGACAAGCAGGACAAGCTCGGAAATGAACTTTCCAAAGGAATGATGCAGAAAGTCAGTATCTGCTGCGCGCTGGCGATCCGACCGAAAGTGATCCTGCTGGATGAACCGATGGTCGGTCTGGATCCGCGTGCGATCAAGGAATTAAAAGAGACCGTGCGCGAATTGCGGGATCAGGGAGTGACTGTGCTGATCAGTACCCATATGCTGGAGATGGTGGAAGATCTGTGGGATGTGATGTTTGTGATGGAAAAGGGGAAGATCATCGGTTCCTACCGCAAATCAGAAGCAGGCGAGAAAGATCTCGATGATCTGTTCTTTGAGATGACAGGCGGTGATGAGAAATGAAAGCATTGTTGTATGTGACAAAACGAAGTCTGATGAATAACCTGAAGCGTGCGGTGAGAAAACCGGCAACATTATTTCTGATCCTGTTTTGTATCGGATATGCGATTTTTCTGATCCAGATCGGAATCACGGCGGCGAGAAAACTGCGGTTTGATTCAGCAAAAGGATTGGTTGTTCTTGTGACGATCTGGGCTCTTTATGTATTTTTTGCCGATTTTTTAAGTTATGCATCGAAAAAAGGGGTTTTGTTTAAAAAAGGACAGACACATTTTGTCTTCCCGGCTCCGATCAGTCCGAAACTGGTTCTCGTATACAGTGCCTGGATGAACTATATTTTTTCCGTTGGAGTGAACTTGCTGTTTGCGATCGCGGGCGCGACGGTATTTGGTGTGGCATGGTGGAAAATGGTACTGTTTTTCTTCCTGGGGTGCGGACTTGAGATCGTTCTGGAATGCAGTACGATGGTGATCCTTTACACAAACGAACAGATTCCGGCGAAAGTATTAAAGGGAATCTGTATAGGGATCAAAGTGTTTTTGATCGGGATCACTCTGCTGATCGTATATTATTTTTGGAAAAATGGGATCACTCTGGAGACGGTGTTTGCATTTTTTGACTGGAAGATTCTTCAGATCATTCCGGTCGTTGGATGGAATATCGCATTGTACCGACTGCTTCTTTTAGGACCGACTATGCTGAATGCGATCTGCTCCGTGCTTTATATCGGATGCGCGGTAATTTTATTCGCGGCGGCATTTCGTATGAAATGCGGCGGCGGTTATTATGAGGAAGCGGCGAAATTTGCCGATGATTATGCCGAGATGCGCAAGCGCAGCAAAAACGGCGAAATGGTCATGGGAATTGGAAAGAAAAAACGGAAATTCCGAAAAGTAGAGGGTGAATTTTCGGCTCATGGGGCAAGAGCCGTATTTTACCGCCAGCTTTTGGAATATAAAAAAGAAAAGTATTTTATTTTCTCGAAGATGACACTGACCAGTTTATTTCTGGCGGCGATCATGTCTTTTGTGATGCGGAGCGCTGCACAAAAGACCGGTCATCCGGAATTGTTTTTGCTTGGAGTACTTGCTTATGTGACGCTGTGTATGACCGGGTATCTCGGAAAATGGGAGACGGAATTGAAAAATCCATATCTTTTCCTGATCCCGGACAGCCCGTTTAAGAAAATCTGGTATGCGACGTTGATGGAACATGTGAAAGCGCTGGCGGATGGGATCCTGATCTGTGTGCCGGTGGGATTCGTGTGGGGGATCCGGCCGGTCTATGTCGTGCAGTGTATTCTGATCTATACGGTGCTTCAGGCGAACAAACTGTATCTGAAAGTGATCGCACAGTGGATGGTTGGCGAACTGCTCGGGAAAACCGGACAGGAACTGATCCGCGGTCTGATGCAGATGGTGATCCTTGGTCTGGGAGCAGGAATCGCGGTGCTTGTCGGACTTTTGATCGATCCGGATCTGGTCTTTCCGATTCTTCTTATATATAGTCTGATCGTGACAACTCTGGTCGGGCTTCTTGCGGCAATCCGATTTGACTCGATGGAACAGATGGTGTAAAATATATTTCACCAGAGACAATCCGAGGAGGTAGAAGACAATGCTGAATGAAGATTATGTAACCGTTGAAATAGGAAAAGCAAAACATATTGCACTGGTAGCACATGACGGGAAGAAAAAAGAACTGGTAGAGTGGTGTGACCGGAATAAAGAGATACTGAAAAGTCACTTCCTCTGCGGAACAGGAACGACAGCGCGGTTGATCTCAGAGAAGACCGGACTTCCGGTCAAAGGATACTGCAGCGGTCCGCTTGGCGGAGATCAGCAGATTGGTGCGAAGATCGTGGAGGGACAGATTGATTTTATGATCTTTTTGTGGGATCCGTTGGAAGCGCAGCCGCACGACCCCGATGTAAAAGCACTGCTTCGGATCGCAGTTGTTTATGACATTCCGATCGCAAATAATCTTGCAACTGCAGATTTTATGCTGAATTCAAGATTTATGTCCGAGGAATACAGCAGACGGATCCAGAATTTTAACAAGACGGTGAACGACCGTGTGGAACAGATGAAATAGCAGACAGGGAAACAGCATCGCAGAAGATCGATCTGGAATGATTTTGATCGGTTCTGTGATGCTTTTTTCTTGCGGAGCCGGAGGAGGTTATGATATGATATACATAACCCGCAAGGATCCGGCGGGGTCGGCATGGCGGTTCCGCCAGCATAACAAGTCAAAGTTTCTTAAGATTCCTGTTTGTCCGGGTTCCGGAACATTCCAGAATGAAAGAAAATAAGGTTGACATTTGCAGTGAAGTATAATACTATTACATTCAGGAAACGAACAACTGTTCGTGTAAAAGGAGAGCAATTATGGCGAATACAAGTGAAGAAAAGAAGAAAACGCTGGGTGTAGCGAATACAAGTGAAGAGAAGAAGAAAGCGCTGGATGCAGCGATCGCAAAATTAGAGAAAGACTTCGGAAAGGGAGCCGTGATGAAGCTCGGGGAGTCGGGAGCACATGTGAATGTGGAGACTGTGCCGACCGGATGTCTGAGTCTGGATCTTGCGCTGGGATTGGGCGGTGTTCCGAAAGGACGTGTGATCGAAGTATACGGACCGGAATCCAGTGGTAAGACGACGATCGCCCTGCATATGATCGCGGAGGTACAGAAGCGCGGCGGTATTGCGGGATTTGTGGATGCAGAGCATGCGTTGGATCCTGTATATGCGAAGAATATCGGTGTGGATATCGACGAACTTTATATCTCACAGCCGGACAGTGGGGATCAGGCGCTTGAGATTGCAGAGACGATGGTGCGCTCCGGCGCGATCGATATCATCGTGATCGACTCCGTTGCAGCGCTTGTGCCAAAGCAGGAGATCGAGGGGGATATGGGAGACAGCCATGTGGGTCTGCAGGCAAGACTGATGTCGCAGGCGCTCCGTAAACTGACGCCGGTCATCAGCAAGTCTAATTGTATTGTGATCTTTATCAACCAGCTTCGGGAGAAAGTCGGCGTAATGTTCGGAAGTCCGGAGACGACGACCGGAGGACGCGCGCTGAAGTTCTACGCTTCCGTGCGTATGGATGTGCGCAGGATCGAGACATTGAAACAGAGTGGCGAGATGGTTGGAAACCGTACAAGGATCAAGATCGTAAAGAACAAGATCGCGCCGCCGTTTAAAGAGGCGGAATTTGATATCATGTTCGGAAAAGGCGTTTCAAAATCCGGAGATATCCTGGATCTTGCATCAGGGATCGATGTAGTAAAGAAGAGTGGTTCCTGGTACGCATATGAGGGAGAAAAGATCGGACAGGGACGGGAGAATGCAAAGAGCTACCTCGAATCCCATCCGGAGATGATGGATGAGATCGAGCAGAAAGTTCGCGCACATTATCATCTCGGAGAAGAGTACCGGGAAAAAGAAAGTGCAGATGATCTGAAACTGACAGCAAAAGCAGATTCGAAATCAGCCGACAAATCATCGGATAAGGCAGACGCACAGAATGGAAAAACGGCAGATAAGACGGAGCAGGCATAAGATGCTTGTGACAAAAGTGGAGCCAGTGACAAAGACAAAGTACCGCGTGGAACTGGATCAGCAGTTTGCATTCGTTCTCTATAAAGGGGAATTGGCGAAATTTAGCATTCGGGAAATGGAAGAAATACCGGAAGAACAGTACGAGAAGATCCGGACTGAAGTGATCCTGAAACGTGCCAAGCTTCGTGCAATGCACCTTTTGACTGATATGGCGCGGACAGAGCGGGGACTGCGCGAAAAGCTGAAGCAGGGGATGTATCCGGAGGATCTGATCGATGCGGCGATCGACTATGTGAAGTCCTTTGGATATCTGGATGACGACTGTTATGCGGAACAGTTTGTCGAGTCAAGAAAAGGAACCAAAAGTAAAAAAGAGATCCGTGCGCTTCTGCTTCAAAAAGGCATTTGCGCAGAGAAAATCGATCAGGCACTGGAAAAATGCTGGCAGGAAGAGGATTCGACAGAGGCGATCCGTGCACTGATCCGTAAAAAAAGAGTGGATCTTTCACAGGCGTCAGACCTGGAAATACAGCGTTTATACGGCTTTTTCGGGCGCAAAGGATTCCGTTTTGAGGACGTCCGTCAAGTAATACAAAATTATAATGAGAATGCTTGACATCGTTGTGAAAACAGTATAAAATTTAACTGTTGTATTTATGTAAGAATGTACAATGAAAATTGAATAAGGAGGTGCTCCTGTGCCGATAATGTACATCGTTATTGCTGTGGCCCTCGCGTTGATCGTTGGTGTTGTTACTCGCTTTGTTACGATTTCCAATTTGAAGAAGAATGCGGAATCAAAGATCGGGAATGCGGAAGCAAAGGCAAGAGAGATTATTGATGATGCCGTAAAGACTGCTGAGACGACGAAAAAGGAAGCTCTGCTGGAAGTGAAAGAAGAGTCGATCAAGACGAAGAATGAACTTGAGCGGGAATCCAGAGAACGTCGTTCGGAATTGCAACGCTATGAAAAAAGAGTGCTGGCGAAAGAAGAGACTGTTGATAAACGGTCTGAGGCGATCGAGCAGCGTGAAGCTAAGTTCACAGCAAAGGAAGAGCAACTGAGACATCGCGAAGAAAAAGTGGAAGAGCTCAGTCAAAAAAGGTTACAGGAACTGGAACGAATCTCAGGTCTTACCTCCGAACAGGCAAAAGAATATCTGTTGAAAACTGTTGAAGATGATGTGAAGCATGACACAGCCAAGATGGTAAGAGAACTGGAAGCACAGGCAAAGGAAGAAGCGGACAAAAAAGCGAAAGAATACGTCGTGAACGCAATCCAGAGATGTGCTGCCGACCATGTGGCAGAGACTACGATTTCCGTAGTACAGCTTCCGAGCGACGAGATGAAAGGAAGAATCATCGGAAGAGAGGGACGGAATATCCGGACCCTGGAGACACTGACAGGTGTAGAGTTGATCATTGACGATACGCCGGAAGCAGTTGTACTTTCCGGATTTGATCCGATCCGCAGGGAAGTTGCTAGGATTGCCCTCGAGCGTCTGATCGTAGATGGAAGAATCCATCCGGCCAGAATCGAGGAGATGGTTGAGAAAGCGCAGAAAGAAGTCGAGACGATGATCCGGGAAGAGGGAGAAGCGGCAGCACTTGAAGTTGGTGTTCCGGGAATCCATCCGGAGTTGATCCGTCTGCTTGGACGTATGAAATTCAGAACAAGCTATGGGCAGAATGCATTGAAGCATTCTGTGGAAGTGGCGCAGCTTTCCGGTTTGCTTGCCGGAGAGATCGGGCTGGATGTCCGTATGGCGAAACGTGCGGGACTTCTCCATGATATTGGAAAATCCATCGATCATGATGTAGAGGGATCCCATATTCAGATCGGATCGGATCTTTGCAGAAAATACAAAGAATCCCCGATCGTGATCAATGCAGTAGAGTCGCATCACGGCGACGTGGAGCCGGAGACATTGATCGCCTGTGTTGTACAGGCAGCTGACACGATTTCGGCAGCGCGTCCGGGTGCGAGAAGAGAGACCATCGAAACATATACAAACAGATTAAAACAGTTAGAAGAGATCAGCAACCAGTTTAAGGGCGTTGATAAGTCTTTTGCTATTCAGGCAGGTAGAGAGATTCGAGTAATGGTAGTTCCGGAACAGGTATCTGATGATGATATGGTACTTATGGCGAGAAATATTGCAAAGCAGATCGAATTTGAGTTGGAATATCCAGGACAGATCAAAGTCAATGTGATTCGTGAATCACGAGTTTCAGATTATGCCAAGTAAGTAGATCAGACCGGTTTTTAAATGTATGACCCTTGTCCGTTTCGGACAAGGGTTTTTCTGTGGAAAAATGAGAAAAAGGAGAAGAGACATGAGTGAAAATATAAAGCGGATCAACCGTGAGCTGAAATTTAAAGGCTCTATTTTGGAATTTTATCAGGATACGATGGAAATCAACGGGGATCACACCGCAGTATGGGATTTTATCCATCACAAGGGGGCTGCAGCGGTAGTTCCGGTACTGGAAGACGGGCGGATCCTGATGGTGCGTCAGTACCGCAATGCACTGGAGCGCGAGACGTTAGAAATACCGGCCGGAGCGCTGGATGCGGCGGACGAGCCGGGGATTGTCTGTGCGATGCGGGAGCTGGAAGAGGAAACGGGATACCGTGACGACACATTGGAACATCTGATCACTTTGCGTACGACGGTGGCGTTCTGCGACGAGCGGATCGAAGTGTTTGTGGCGAGAAATCTGACACCGTCCAAACAGCATCTGGATGAAGATGAGTTTATTGAGCTGAAAGCATATACGATGGAGGAATTAAAACAGAAAATTTTCTCAAAGGAAATCGAGGATTCCAAGACTGTTGCGGCATTGATGGCATATGCCGTGAAATACGGCTGCTGATTCCGTATAAATAGGAGTAAGCCGGCATATATTGAACTATCAGAGGGGAGGAATGCCGGTGAAGACATTTCGAACGAGAAAGCAGATGTTTGCTCTTTTTATGCCGGGCTTTCTGTGTGGGATCTTATATGTGAATTTTGCATTAAAACAATATATGACCGATATGGGAATCTTTAACCTGCAATTTCTGGAACAGTATACAGGGACAGAGTTTGTGGCAAAAGAATATTTACTATATCTGACGGGAATCCGGCTGCTTCCATTTGGAATACTGACCGGACTGGTGCTGACGCGTATGCGCAGGATCATCTCGTTTGTATTTCTTGCATGGACGGGCTTTTCTTTAGGGACTCTGCTGACGATGGCAGTATTCTATATGGGTTTGAAAGGGATTGTTTTTTGTATAGCTGGGATCTTTCCGCAGTTTTTGTTTTATATTCCGGCATATGTGGTCGTGCTGTGGTACGGGATGACTTATCCCCAGAGTCGGTGGAATCACCAGAAAACGATATTTGTGATCGGAATGATGTTGACGGGACTGATTTTGGAAGCATACGTGAACCCGGTGTTTGTAAAGATGATTTTTTCATAAAGAGAGCGGAAAGCGGCAGAGTGCCGGAGAAAGAAGCGGGATAAAATCCCGGGACTTTACCGGCATTCTGCTATTTATTTTGTTTTGCAATGTGAAACGGAAGCGGATATGACGAACACGGCAAACAGAGTGACGGTAAACTGGCTGAGAAGCAGACCCCATAAATAGCCGCGGATACCGAATCGCGGGATCCCATAAAAAACACTTCCGATCCGTAGCGCGAGACCGGCGGCGTTGATCAGGAATGTGGAGCCGGTCTTTCCGAAACCGTTGATCACGCTGAGCAGAGCGCTGTTGGTGTACAAAAACGGGCACATCCATGCTAAAGTTACGATGAACTTTCCGGCTGTCCGGCTGTTGAAAAGCGTCATGCCGATGAAAGAACCCGTAAGCAGGAAAAACAGGCAGCACGAGAGACCGAGAATAAAACAAGCGGCAGTGACTTTTTTGATCAGGTCTGCGAGCTCTTTTTTCGTTTTTGACGTCTGTATTTCAGCGATGGTCGGCATGAGCATGACGGAGAGGGAATTGGTAATGGCGGATGGAAATAAAATACAGGGAAGCGCCATTCCGTTTAAAACTCCGTAGAGGCTCAAAGCTTCGGAAGTGCTGAGATGATATTGCCGGAGCTTTCCGGGGATCGAGATCGCTTCAATACTTTGGAGAAGATTGAGCAGTACCCGGTTTGCAGTTAAAGGCAGGGAAAGCGGCAGCAGTTCTTTGAGTCCGCAGAAGAGCCCGGAGAGCGAAAGGTGTGAGCGTGTAGCGTTCTTTTTTTCGGGGCGGGAAAAAGGGCGGAAAAATGTATGCAGTGTGTAGAGGGCGGAAACCATTTCACCAAGTACGAGTCCGCCGACCGCAACGGCAATCGAGGCGGTACCGCCTTGTTTTTGGATCATGAAACAGAAGAAAAATACCGAGGTGATCCGGGCGGTCTGCTCGATCAATTGTGAGAGCGCCGGGATTTTTGTCTGCTTCTTTCCGAAACTGTATCCGCAGATGCAGCTGTGGACTGCGGAGAATGGCATGGTGTATGAGAGGATTACAAGAAGCTGTTGACAGCGTGCATCTCCTAATAATTGATTGGCAATATATGCCGCATGGTCTTGAAGAAAGATCGTGCTGATACAGGAAAGGAAAAACGAGAAGAGAAGACCTGTATAAAGAACGTGATGGGCTTCCTGCTCTTTCCCAAGTGAAACCTTGCAGGCTACTGTCCGTGAAATGGCAGTTTCAATGCCGGCCGTTGTGAGAGAATAACAAAGTGCATAGACAGGGAATATAAGCTGATACAGCCCGACACCCTCTTCCCCGAAAGAATGACTCATAAAAATACGATAAAAAAATCCCATAAACCGGCTTAAAAAACCGGTCATGGTAAGGATCAGTGTACCGCGGATGATGGAAGATTTTTTTGCCATAGACTGCTCCTGAAAGAAAGGATTTTTATAACATATTCTGAAAATAGACTTGACAGAACACGGATAAGAATGCTATTCTACAAACGGATAAATCCTAGTAAAATAATAGGGATTAAGAAGGTGATAATTTGAAACTATCGACAAAAGGCAGATATGGTCTGCGCGCTTTGATCGATCTGGCACAGAACAGTACAGAAGAGCCGGTTTCGATCACGAGTATTGCAGAACGGCAGGAAATTTCCGAACGGTATTTGGAACAACTGATGTCCAAATTGAAAAAGAGCGGGATTGTGAAGAGTATCAGGGGAGCTGCCGGCGGCTATATTCTTGCCAGACCGATGGAAGAAATTTCAGTGGGAGATATACTGCGTGCGTTGGAGGGCAGTCTGGATCCGGTGGATTGTCCGGGACTTTTAGAAGAGGGATGCAAATCGGCGGACAGTTGTGTGACGAAATATGTCTGGAAACGGATCAATGACAGTATCAACAGGACCGTAGATGAGATCAGGCTGGATCAGCTTGTTAAAGGAGGATTAGAAGATGGAAAGATTGATATATCTTGACAATGCGGCGACGACAAAGACCGCACCGGAAGTGGTGGAGGCGATGCTTCCATATTTTACGGAGCATTTTGGAAATCCATCCAGTGTGTATGGATTTGCAGCGGCAAACAAGGAAGTGATCACAAGACAGAGAGAGATCATTGCAGATACGCTTGGCGCGAAAAGCAATGAGATTTATTTTACGGCAGGAGGAAGTGAGTCGGATAACTGGGCGCTGATCGCGACAGCGGAGGCATATGCATCCAAGGGGAAACATCTGATCACAAGTAAGATCGAGCATCATGCGATCCTGCATACATGCGAATATCTGGAAAAGAAAGGTTTTGAGGTCACTTATCTGGATGTGGACGAAAACGGGATCGTCGATCTGGAACAGCTGAAATCTGCGATCCGGGAGGATACGATCTTGATTTCCATTATGTATGCGAACAATGAGATCGGAACAATCCAGCCGATCCGGGAAATTGGAGCGATCGCGCATGAACATGGCATTTTGTTCCATACCGATGCGGTGCAGGCGTTTGGACAGGTCCCGATCAACGTAGACGAGGATCAGATCGATATGCTCAGCGCGAGCGGACATAAGCTGAACGGACCGAAAGGGATCGGATTTCTTTATATCCGCAAAGGCGTGAAAATCCGTTCGTTTATCCACGGAGGAGCGCAGGAGAGAAGAAGACGGGCGGGTACGGAAAATGTACCGGGGATCGTTGGATTCGGAAAGGCTGTGGAACGTGCGGTTTCCACAATGGAAGCACGCACAAAGAAAGAACGTGAACTGCGGGATTATCTGATCGAACGGATCGAAAAAGAAATCCCATATTGCAGATTGAACGGCGATCGGACAAAACGTCTTCCGAACAATGTGAATTTCAGTTTCCGTTTTATCGAGGGAGAATCGTTGCTGATTATGCTGGATATGAAAGGAATCTGCGCGTCAAGCGGATCGGCCTGTACGTCAGGTTCTTTGGATCCGTCCCATGTGCTTTTGGCGATCGGCCTGCCGCATGAGATCGCACACGGATCTCTGCGGATGACATTGAGCGAAGAGACGACAAAAGAGGATCTGGATTATGTAGTAGAGAATTTAAAAGAAATTGTGAGCAATCTGCGGAGCATGTCGCCGTTGTATGAGGATTTTGTAAAAAAACAGAAATAAAAAATAGAAATACGAAACGGAAATATCAAAAAGAGTTGGAGGTTACAGTTATGTATACAGAGAAAGTTATGGATCATTTTCAGCATCCGAGAAACGTAGGAGAAATCGAGAACGCCAGCGGAGTCGGCACAGTGGGAAACGCGAAGTGCGGCGATATCATGAGGATTTATCTGGATATCGATGAAAATGAGATCATCCGGGATGTGAAGTTTAAGACATTTGGATGCGGCGCGGCAGTTGCTACAAGCAGCATGGCGACCGAGCTTGTGAAAGGAAAGAATATCCGGGAAGCGATGCAGGTGACCAATAAAGCGGTAATGGAAGCGCTGGATGGACTTCCGCCGGTAAAGGTACATTGTTCCCTGCTTGCAGAAGAGGCGATCCATGCGGCGCTCTGGGATTATGCGGAGAAGCATGGAATTACGATCGAGGGGCTGGAGAAACCGAAATCAGATATTCATGAGGATGAAGAAGAGGAAGAAGAGGAATATTGATGAAGAAAGTAGTGGTCGGAATGTCCGGCGGCGTGGATTCTTCGGTTGCGGCATATCTTCTGAAAGAGCAGGGATATGAAGTGATCGGAGTCACCATGCAGATCTGGCAGGATGAAGAGCAGGCGGTACAGGAAGAAAACGGCGGATGCTGCGGATTGAGCGCGGTGGATGACGCGCGGCGCGTTGCGGCACAGCTTGAGATCCCTTATTATGTTATGAATTTTAAAGAGGAATTTAAACATCATGTGATCGACTATTTTGTGGAAGAGTACCGTCAGGGAAGAACACCGAATCCATGTATCGCATGCAACAGATATGTAAAATGGGAATCTCTTTTGAACCGGAGCCTGGCGATTGGAGCGGACTATATCGCGACCGGACATTATGCAAGGATCGTCTGTCTGGAAAATGGGCGTTATACATTGCAGCGCTCTGCAAATCTTGCAAAAGACCAGACGTATGCACTTTATAATCTGACACAGGAACAACTGAAGAGAACGTTGATGCCGGTAGGCGCGTATTCCAAAGAAGAAATTCGTGGAATCGCGGAAAAGATCGGGCTTATGGTGGCGTCGAAGCCGGACAGTCAGGATATCTGTTTTGTACCGGACGGGGATTATGCTTCTTATATAGAAGAAACGGCGGGAGTGCATATGCCTGAGGGGAATTTTGTTCTGACAGACGGGACCGTGATCGGAAGACATAAAGGGATCACGCATTATACGGTCGGACAGAGAAAAGGGCTGGGACTGGCGCTCGGCTATCCGGCGTTTGTGTTGGAGATCCGACCGGATACAAATGAGGTCGTGATCGGAACGCATGCCGAATCTATGGCGGATTCCCTGCGTGCAAACCATCTGAACTTTATGTCGGTGGAAGAGCTGACGGAGCCGAAACGGGTTTTTACGAAGATCAGATATAATCATAAAGGTGTCTGGGCGACTGTTGAAAAGGTGGGAGAAGACGAGGTACTTTGTACGTTTGAGGAACCACAGCGTGCAGTGACGCCGGGACAGGCAGTTGTATTCTATGACGGCGATTATGTACTGGGAGGCGGAACGATCCTATGATCAGGGCAGATTTTCATACACATACTTGTTTTTCCACAGACAGCGAAACTCCGGTGCGGGAGATGATCGAACAGGCAGCAGAATGTGGTTTGAAGACTCTTTGCATTACGGATCACTGGGATGAAGATTATCCGAAAGGGCTGGAAGAAACTCCGGGGATACCGTTTCGGTTTGATCTGGATGCGTATGGGAAGACACTGGAAAAGCTCCGGGATGAATACCGGGATAAACTGGATCTCAGGATTGGAGTGGAAATCGGACTTCAGCCGCATCTCGGAACATTTTACAAAGAGTTCGTAAAACGGTATCCGTTTGATTTTGTGATCGGATCCGTACATCTTGTAAATGGAAGCGATCCTTATTTTGGAGAACTGTTCCGGGAACTTGGTGACGAAGAGGGATACCGGGAGACTTGGAGACAGACCGTTCAGAATGTCCGGCAGATCGGGGATTTTGATGTGCTGGGACATCTGGATTATGTCGTACGCTATGGGATAGAGCAGGAAAAGGAATATTCTTACCGGAAATTTGCGGATGAGATCGATGAGATCCTAAAGATTCTGATCGAAAGGGGAAAAGGTCTGGAAGTCAATACGGCGGGGTTAAAATACGGACTGCCGTTTGCACATCCGCATCCGGATATACTGAAGCGTTACCGGGAGCTGGGCGGGGAGATCATTACGGTCGGATCTGACGCGCATCGTCCGGAACATATTGCTTATGAATTTGCAAAAATAGCGGAGATCCTGCAGGAATGCGGGTTCCGATATTATGCAGAATACCGGAATCGTCATCCTGAATTTTATCCGATTCTGTAAAATAGACAGTTTTTGCCAAAAATGCGTCGGGAAGACGGAAAAAATGTATTTAGTACTTGAATTTTTGTTCTTGATTTAGTACAATAATTTCTAGTTGATGAATCTTTAACAAACCATGTGTTTTGTGGGAAATTCACCATGTAAACTGCACAGCAGTTTCACAATTAAACTTTTAGGAGGAATTAATCATGGCAGTAAAAGTAGCGATTAATGGATTTGGACGTATTGGACGTCTTGCATTCAGACAGATGTTCGGAGCAGAGGGATTTGAGATCGTAGCGATCAACGACCTTACATCTCCGAAGATGCTGGCTCACCTGCTGAAGTATGACTCTTCACAGGGAAAATATGAACTGGCTGATAAAGTAGAAGCTGGAGAGGATTCCATTATTGTAGACGGAAAGGAAATCAAAATTTACGCAAAGGCGAATGCAGCTGAGCTTCCATGGGGAGAGATCGGTGTAGACGTAGTTCTGGAGTGTACAGGATTCTACACATCCAAAGAGAAAGCACAGGCTCATATCGATGCAGGCGCTAAATACGTTGTTATTTCCGCACCGGCTGGAAACGATCTGCCGACAATCGTATACAATGTAAACCACGAGAAACTGACAAAAGATGATCACATCATCTCCGCAGCTTCCTGTACAACAAACTGTCTGGCACCGATGGCTAAGGCTCTGAACGACCTGGCACCGATCAAGACAGGTATCATGTGCACGATCCACGCTTACACAGGAGATCAGATGACTCTGGACGGACCGCAGAGAAAAGGCGATCTGAGAAGATCTCGTGCAGCAGCAGTTAATATCGTACCGAACAGCACAGGTGCAGCGAAAGCGATCGGTCTTGTTATTCCGGAACTGAACGGAAAACTGATCGGAGCTGCTCAGCGTGTTCCTACCCCGACTGGATCTACAACAATCCTGACAGCAGTTGTTGAAGGAAACGTAACAGTTGATCAGATCAACGAAGCTATGAAAGCTGCTTCCAACGAGTCCTTCGGATACAACACAGACGAGATCGTATCCAGCGATATCGTAGGAATGAGATTCGGTTCTCTGTTCGATGCAACACAGACAATGGTTCTTCCGCTTGATAATGGAACAACACAGGTACAGGTTGTATCTTGGTATGACAATGAGAATTCTTACACAAGCCAGATGGTAAGAACGATCAAATACTTCGGAACATTACTGTAAATCGAAGTCTTAGACAGACAATTACATTCTGAAATAGACTCAGGAAAGGGTCCGGTCTTATGTGGACCGGGCTCTTTTTTCATCTTGTCCCACTGAAAATATTATATTTTAAGCGGGGTATATAAAAAGGAGATAAGTAGATATGCTGAATAAAAAATCTGTTGATGATATTAATGTAAAAGGAAAACGCGTACTTGTAAGATGTGATTTCAACGTTCCGTTGATCGATGGAAAGATCACAGACGAGAACCGTCTTGTTGCAGCGCTTCCGACGATTAAAAAACTGGTAGCTGACGGCGGAAAGATCATTCTTTGTTCTCACCTTGGCAAACCGAAAGGAGAGCCGAAACCGGAATTGTCACTGGCACCGGTAGCAGTAAGACTTTCCGAACTGCTCGGACAGGAAGTGAAATTTGCAGCGGATCCGGAAGTAGTAGGACCGAACGCAAAGGCAGCTGTTGAGGCAATGAATGACGGTGAGATCATCTTACTTGAGAACACACGTTACAGAGCAGAAGAGACAAAGAACGGCGAGGCATTCAGCAAAGACCTTGCATCTCTCTGCGACGTATTTGTAAACGACGCATTTGGTACAGCACATAGAGCACACTGCTCCAACGTAGGAGTAACACAGTTTGTCGATACTGCAGTTGTAGGATACCTGATGCAGAAAGAAATCGATTTCCTCGGAAACGCAGTAAACAATCCGGAGAGACCGTTTGTGGCAATCCTCGGAGGAGCAAAAGTATCCAGTAAGATTTCTGTAATCGAGAACCTGCTTGACAAAGTAGACACACTGATCATCGGCGGTGGAATGTCCTACACATTCAGCAAAGCGTTGGGCGGAAGTGTTGGCGTTTCTCTTCTGGAAGAAGATTACTGCCAGTACGCGCTGGATATGCTTAAGAAAGCGGAAGAGAAAGGTGTGAAACTGCTTCTTCCGGTAGATAACGTAATTGCAGATGATTTCTCTAACGATGCAAATACAAAGGTTGTAAAACGTGGAGAGATTCCGGACGGTTGGGAAGGTCTGGATATCGGACCGGAAACAGCAGAGATTTTCTCAAAAGCTGTAAAAGAAGCGAAAACAGTTGTATGGAACGGACCGATGGGTGCATTCGAGATGCCGAAGTTCGCAGCAGGTACAGAGGCAGTTGCAAAAGCACTGGCTGAGACAGATGCTGTTACGATCATCGGAGGCGGAGATTCCGCAGCAGCAGTAAACCAGCTTGGATACGGTGATAAGATGACACATATTTCCACAGGCGGCGGAGCTTCTCTGGAATTTCTGGAGGGAAAAGAACTGCCGGGTGTTGCAGCGGCAAACGATAAGTAAAAAGCTTGGCGAGGCAGTATTGAACTGAATATGCACAGAGACAAATAGGGTAAAGGGAGAACAAAATCATGGCAAGAAAGAAAATTATCGCAGGTAACTGGAAAATGAACAAAACTCCGAGCGAGGCAGTAGCTCTTGTGGAAGAACTGAAACCGCTCGTAGCAAATGAAGAGGTAGACGTTGTATTCTGTGTTCCTGCAATCGACATCGTGCCGGTAGTAGAAGCAGTCAAAGGAAGCAATATCCAGGTTGGCGCTGAGAATATGTATTTTGAAGAGAGCGGAGCATACACAGGAGAGATCGCTCCGAACATGCTTGTTGATGCAGGCGTAAAATATGTGGTTCTCGGACATTCTGAGAGAAGAGATTACTTTGGCGAGACAAATGAAGACGTAAATAAAAAAGTGCTGAAAGCATTCGAGCACGGAATCACACCGATCATGTGCTGCGGAGAAACTCTGGAGCAGAGAGAACAGGGCGTGACAATGGACTTTATCCGTCAGCAGGTAAAAGTCGGATTCCAGAACGTAACGGCAGATCAGGCAAAAACAGCAGTGATCGCTTATGAGCCGATCTGGGCGATCGGAACAGGAAAGACAGCTACCACAGAACAGGCAGAAGAAGTTTGTGCGGGAATCCGTGCATGCATCGCTGAAGTATACGATGAAGCAACAGCGGAAGCAATCCGTATCCAGTACGGCGGATCTGTCAATGCGGGAAATGCAGCAGAATTGTTTGCGCAGCCGGACATTGACGGAGGACTCGTAGGAGGCGCATCTTTGAAAGCTGATTTCGGAAAGATCGTAAACTACAAATAATCCGACGGGATCATGAAGCAGATATAGGGGAATCCGGAATTTTCCGGATTCCTTTTGTGTATTGTGTGTCCGGCGATTATGCAATGACCTGCCGTGGCATTTCGGACTTTTGGAAATTTTTATTGGAGTATCCGGCGGAATTTTGAGGGGACTTTCCAATGGAATCTTGCAAAATCCCATCAAAACGAGTACAATAGGAACGGATATAGTTCATGTAGGATTACATGAAAAAAGCGAAATAAAAGGAGAAAAAAGATGAGCAAAAAACCAACCGTTTTAATGATTTTAGATGGATATGGATTGAATGATCATAAAGAGGGCAACGCCGTTTTAGAGGGAAAGACTCCGGTTATGGACAAGCTGATGGCTGAGTGTCCGTTTGTAAAAGGAAACGCGAGCGGAATGGCAGTCGGTCTTCCGGACGGACAGATGGGAAACTCTGAAGTCGGACATTTGAATATGGGAGCCGGAAGAATTGTATATCAGGATCTGACAAAGATCACGAAAGCGATCCAAGACGGCGACTTTTTTGAAAATAAAGCGCTTCTTGCAGCGTGTGAAAATGCAAAAGCGAATGATTCCGCACTTCATATGTTCGGACTTGTTTCCGACGGCGGCGTGCACAGTCATATCGAGCATATTTTCGGACTTCTGGAACTGGCAAAAAAACAGGGACTTACAAAAGTATATGTACACTGCTTCCTGGACGGACGTGACACACCTCCGGCATCCGGAAAAGAATATGTGGAGAAGCTGGAAGCGAAGATGAAAGAACTTGGCGTCGGCGAAGTAGCAAGCGTGATGGGGCGTTATTATGCAATGGATCGTGACAATCGTTGGGATCGTGTGGAGAAAGCATATCAGGCGCTTGTGAACGGAGTCGGAGAAACGGCAGAATCCGGACCGGCGGGAATCCAGGCTTCTTACGATGCGGATACAACGGACGAATTTGTTCTTCCGACAGTTGTAGTGAAAGACGGAGCTCCGGTTGCAACGATCAAAGATGACGACTCTGTGATCTTCTTTAACTTCCGCCCGGACCGTGCAAGAGAGATCACAAGAACATTCTGTGACGACGCATTTGACGGGTTTGAAAGAGGAGAGCGTGTAAAAACTACATTTGTCTGCTTCACAGAGTATGACGTGACGATTCCGAACAAACAGGTTGCATTTGTAAAAGAGGAGATCACCAACACATTCGGAGAGTTCCTCGCAGCAAACGGACTGAAACAGGCTCGTATTGCCGAGACAGAGAAATATGCGCATGTAACATTCTTCTTCAACGGCGGCGTGGAAGAGCCGAATGAGGGGGAAGACAGAATCCTTGTGAAATCTCCGAAAGTTGCAACATACGATCTGAAACCGGAGATGAGCGCTTACGAAGTATGTGACAAACTGACAGATGCGATCCGTTCCGGTAAATATGATGTGATCATCATCAACTTTGCAAATCCGGACATGGTAGGACATACCGGTGTGGAAGCGGCAGCGATCAAAGCAATCGAGGCGGTGGACGAGTGTGTCGGAAAGACCGTGGAAGCGATCAAAGAAGTGGACGGACAGATGTTCATCTGTGCGGACCATGGAAATGCGGAACAGCTGATCGACGATGTGACCGGAGATGCATTTACCGCACATACGACTAATCCGGTTCCGTTTATCCTTGTCAATGCAGATCCGGCTTACAAATTGAGAGAGGGCGGCTGCCTTGCAGATATCGCTCCGACTCTGATCGAACTGATGGGAATGGAACAGCCGAAAGAGATGACGGGAACATCCCTGCTTGTCAAATAAGGAAAATGTTTTTGCACTTTTTAAATGACATATCGTTATAAATGAAAAGAAAAAGGTCTTGCTGAATGAACAGCAAGACCTTTTTTATTGGGAAAACTCGCGAAATTTGCATGGTCTTTTATGAAACAAATTATCAATATTTCCGAAAAAAGAGTATTGCTATCACGTTAACGTGATAGATTATACTCTTTATACGGGGAAAGGGAAGACCGTGTGATGAAAACAAGCGAGATAAGTAAAATTGTGGGCATAAGCAAACGTACATTGCAATTTTATGACGATGAGGGGATGATTAAAGTGGAAAGATCTGAAAACAACTATCGATTATATGACGAAAGAACCTTAGAAACTTTATGGGAAATTATAATCTACAAGGAAATGGGGATGAAAATCGGAGAAATCAAACAATTGTTAGAGATGAATGAAAACGAAAAGAAAGAATTCTATAGAGCGTATATAGAACTGATCGAAGAAAAAATTAAAAAATTAAAGAGCCATAAAAAATTTATTTCTTTAATTATAGAGAAAGGATTGCCGCAAATGCCGGATAAAAACTCCGAGGGTACATATAAAAGCAGGCTTGCTGAGCTTTGTGGAAAGAGTAATGATTTATTTATAAATTGAGGTAAGAGGAATAGGCGGGAAAGTGTATTCCCGACTATTCCGTAAAATTATTTTATTGTTTTGAAATTAAATATTGTATTCATGTCACATTCGAGAATATGACAACAGGTAAATAAAAAAGATACGGTAGGGTTTTGCGTGCCTTTTTCGATACGGTTGTATGAGTAAATAGAGATCTCTATTCCGTTAATCTGCAGTCTTGCGACCATGTCTGTTTGCTTTATATTCATAGACTTACGCAGTTTTGCGATGTTTTTTCCTATATCTATATTATTTACTTGGATAATACGGTCAATGCTCTCGCAGTTCTTCATTATATTGCACCTCCATGCAATATTTTATGTTGATTTTAGAAAAAATAATTGCACGAGAATGCAATAAATGATATGATGAGAAAAAGGAGGAGAGAAGATGTTAATGAAATCAAAAACGACAATATGTAGGAACTGTAATGCTCAAATAGCAAAGGATGCAAAAAATTGTCCGTCATGCGGAGCAAAAAATAAAAAACCATTCTATAAGAGAACAGGGTTTATTTTGCTTATGATTATATTAGTAATTGGAGTAATCAGTTTTATCGGAAAAAATAAAAGGGAAAAATTTGATTGGAATGAAGTGGAATTTTGTGAGAGGTTGCCAAAACCAAAATCAAATGTTGGAACAATATACAGCAACGATAATGATACATTAAGCATACAGGTAGAGAAAACATCCAAAAGTGACTATAAAGCATATGTAGAAGAGTGTAAATTTATGGGATATACTGTTGAAAGTGAAAATGATGGAGAATGCTATGATGCTTTTGATGTTGATGGGTATGCTTTGTCTTTGGATTATATTGGGGGAACAATGTATATTGAACTGGAAGCACCGACAGAAATGGGAACCTTGAATTGGCCGAAGAGCGAAATTGCAGGCTTGTTGCCAATGCCCAAATCTACAGTTGGAAAAATTTCTACTGATACTGCCGAGGGATGTTGTATCTATGTTGGGGAAACGTCAATAGATGATTTTAATATTTATGCGGATGAATGTTCCCAAATTGGTTTTTCTGTCGATTATGAAAGAGGAGATAAATTCTACAATGCAGAAGATGAGAATGGAAATCAACTTTCGCTGTCTTATCAGGGAAATAATGTAATGATTGTTCAGATTAGAAAAATCGAAGAAACTGAAGTAGAAGAAACAAATGCAGGTACAGAAACGTCTGCAGAACCGAAGCAGGAAGAGGGGGAGGAAAAATTAAGTACGGAGACACAATTAATAGATGGCATGCATCCAGAATTTAAGGAAGCAATGGACAGCTATGAGATGTTTATGAATGAATATTGTGATTTCATGAAGAAATATGCAGAATCAAATGGAACAGATTTAGATTTACTTGCTGATTACACTGAGTATATGAGTAAATACACAGATGTAATGGGAGATTTTGAGGCTTTGGGGAACGAAGAAATGAATACAGCGGAAATGGCATACTATTTGGAAGTTCAGACACGCATCAATGAGAAATTATTGGAAATAGAATAAGTTGAATGGGGACTATAATATGATAAAAAAGAGATTTTTTTTACTGTTGGGGATAATGACTTTACTATTAGCTGGTTGTGGATCAAATGGAAGTAATACAGATATCAGCAATGAAACGAGTGAAATTAAGGATGAAAGTAAAGAGATAGATATTGTAGGTGACTGGTATGGAGTGGCAGAAGTTCATTCTGAATATAATGATGGACTTTTTGAAGCTGTATTATCAATTAATTCTGATGGACGGTGGGCATCCTGTGTTAATGGAGATGTGAATCAAGGGACCTGGGAGATTGTAACTGAATCAAAGAAGCGTATTGCCTTGACTGTTGAATATGAAGGGAGTGGTGTAACTAATACATGGTCATTTGAAAAGAAAGCAGATGGGAAATTTTATTACGATTATGTATTCTTGGAAACTATACCGATTGAAATGACAAAGATGGAGAAAGAATCTAAGGATCAAATGTTAGGTGATTGGCAAGGGGCTACTGTTTATACTTATAAGTCGGGGGAAGAAAAACAATTTGCTGCTTCCTTATCTATAAATGCTGATAATAGTTGGTCATCTTCCGTTAGCGGAGATAACAATGCCGGAAAATGGAGTTATATTTCAGAAAGTGGTCATCTTGTGGTTTTGATAGTGGAATATGATGGGACTGATGCGACCAATACGTGGGCTCTTGTAAAAAATGCAGATGATGAGTATTATTATGAATATGTATACATGGAGAATATCAGTATTCCAGTCGTTAAATTATGAAAGGATTCTAAGCCGTCGGATAAAGATCATTTTTAGGAAAGAACAATTAAAAAATATATTTCAGTGTAAATTTTATATTCAATTTTCGATTATCCGCATAGACACTATATTTTCAAGCATTTTGAAGTATAGAAAACCATTCGTTTTACCACGGATTTACTACGATTGAATGAGCCTTGATATGACATAAAGTAGCATTAAAAAGACACCCTTAATACCTAAGTGGTATCTTTCGTAAAAAGCACTCAATCCAAAAACTATCTTAAAACGCACTGAACAGGCTTCAAAATTTTATTGACAAAATAAAAATGTATTGTTACTATCATAATATGGTAATACTTTTAGAAAGGTATGGATCGAGCTCATGAGTATGGATATTTGTCCGATGTCTAAAGTGAATCTAAGCAGTTCCGTGAAAAACTACCTGTATCAATATATCCGCAGTCTTGAACAGACCGGTAATATGAAGCTTCCGCCGGAAAGTGAACTTTCGTTAAAACTGGGTGTGAGCAGAGTGACGGTACGCCGCGCATTGGATGAACTGGAAAACGAAGGCATCATATTGCGCATACAAGGCAGAGGAACTTTCGTGAATCCGGAAGCGCTGACTATTCAGGTAAATTTAATGCCGGGTGAAGAATTTTCACGTTTGATCGAGAATTGCGGGTATCATGCATCGGTAGAGGTGAAAGCGGTTCGGCGTAAAGAAGCGGATTTGGAGACAGGAAAACTTTTGGGACTGGAACCAGGAGAAGAAATATACGAAGTAGAAAAAGTATATTTTGCAGATGGACATCCTGCGATTATCAGTGTGGATTGTTTTGCGTGTGATCTGATAGGAATTGATCTGACATGTGAGTTTATGGCAGGTCGATCGATTTTTGAAGTGCTTCATCAATATGGCGGTTGTTTTATTGCGAGAGATAAGATAAGCATGGAGACGATGAACCGCGAGGAGATGGAAAAAAGCGTAGTTTCCGGAAAAGAGATGGAATGTGACAGTGTTCTGGTTTTTCGGGGAAAGAATTACAATCAGGAGAACAAACTGGTCATGCTGGATCGGGAGTTCTACGATACAAGATATATTCAATTCAGTCTTTTACGTGTAAAGAATGTCTAGCGTCAATGTACAAGGGTCGACCGTTTTCCCCCTTGTACACCGACGCTAACCAGATTGAATAAAAAAGGGAGATTGTGCAGAAAGCAGACCGGACCGGAAAGACAGACCGGATGGGAACGATGTTCTGCATAATTACCTTTTTTTATAAAAAATAAAAAGGTAATACCATATTATCATTAAAAGAAAGGAAGAGAATGAAATGGGGAACAAATTAAATCAGTTTTTCCACATGAAAGAACGGGGCACGAATGTAAAAACAGAGATTTTAGCGGGATTGACGACTTTTTTGACATGTGTTTATATCGTGGCCGTAAATCCGGGGATTTTAGCGGCAGCAGGAATGGACACAAAGGCGGTGTTTTGGGCAACTGCACTTTCCGCTGCGATTGCCTGTATCTGGATCGGCGTCTGGGCAAATCTTCCGTTTGCATTGGCACCGGCGATGGGACTAAACGCTTATTTTGCATTCTATGTCTGTAATACATTAGGACTTTCCTGGCAGAATGCATTGGCATGTGTTGCGATTTCGGGAATTTTGTTTATGTTTTTAAGTATTTTCAGAGTTCAGCAAAAGATCGTAGATGCTATGCCGGAATGTATTAAACATTCGGTCGGAGCGGGAATCGGATTTTTCATTGCATTTACCGGTTTTATGCAGGCCGGGATCATCCAGGAATCACCGGATACTCTTCTCACATTAGGGGATTTGTCAAATCCGGGAGCGTTGTTAGCGTTATTTGGTATCTTTTTTACAGCAGTTCTTGTGATAAAAAAAGTACGCGGAGCGTTGTTGATCGGAATACTTGTAGTAACGGCACTCGGGATTGTGGTGAAAAATCCGGAGACAGGATTGGCATACACCGTGATACCGGAAACGATTTTTTCTTTTGAAAATCCGGTATCGGCTATGGCGCCGACTTTTGGTCAGCTGACTTTAAAGGGAATGTTTTCCGGAAGTCCGGAGATGGTATTGGGTGTTATATTTGCGATCATCAGTTTCTTATTTGTCGATCTGTTTGACAGTATCGGTGTTTTGTTAGGTGTGGCATCGAAAGCGGGATTGGTAGACGAAAAAGGAAATATTCCATGTGCAGGAAAAGCATTGTTTGTTTCAGCAGGAGGAGCTGCGGTTGGAGCGGTACTTGGAACAAATACCGTAACGATCTATGGTGCGGAGAGCGCAACCGGAATCAATGAGGGCGGCAGAACAGGAATGACTGCCTGTGTAACCGGAATTTTATTTATCCTGACATTATTCTTCTCCCCGTTGTTCTTGATGATCCCATCGATCGCAACTGCGCCTGCATTGGTCATGGTGGGAATTTTTATGATCGAACCGCTTCGCAAAATGGAGCTGAACGACATCTCCATAGCGCTTCCGGTCTTTTTGACCGTAGCTTTGATGCCGTTTACATATAATATCGCTTACGGTATTTTATTTGGATTGATCGGATATACAGTCGGACAGATCGCGGCAGGAAAGACGAAGCAGATTACAAAGACTGTCTGGGTATTAACCGCGGTATTCTTACTTTATATGATTTTAGATATTGTGTTATAGGAGCGTGTTGAATATGAGAACATTTGAAGAAATAAAAAATACGATTGAAACAGGTCTCGGGATGCATGTATGTGATTTGAAGATCGAAAATGTCAAACTTGTGAATGTATTTTCGGGAGAAGTATATCCAACGAACATTTACATCAAAAACAAGCGGATTGTTTCGATCGATCCGTCAGCAGATCTTGAGGCAAAAAAAGTGCTGGACGGAAACGGGCAATATGCCCTTCCGGGACTGATCGATGCGCACATGCATTTTGAGTCTACGATGCTTTCTCCGGAAGCGCTTGCATCGGTAGTTGTACCGCAGGGAACGACAACGATGTGCGCGGATCTGATGGAAATCGCAAATGTAGCAGGAGAAGAGGGATTGCGTGCAATGCTCCAATCTATGAACCGTCTTCCGTACCGTATGCTGATCGAAGTGTCTTCACGGGTGCCGACTGCTCCGGGACTGGAAACAACAGGAGCGGTTCTTGGCGCGGAAGAAGTGGCGAATATTATGGAATGGGAAGAAAGCGTCAGTCTGGGTGAGCTGGATCCGTCGAAAATTCTTTTTGTGAAAGATGAATATATTAAAAAGGTTGCAGATACGCTTGCGAAAAGAAAACTGGTGAATGGGCATGCGATTGGCCGGCTTGGTCAGGAATTGAATGTGTATGCATCATCAGGGATTTCTGATGATCATGAGTGTGTAAATACAAACGAGATGATCGAGCGTCTTAAAGTTGGAATGAAAGTGTTTATTCGGGAGGGAAGCAGCGAGCGGAATGTGGATGAATTGATCCGAGGTGTGATCGAACATGAGTTAGATACGTCAAACCTGATGTTTTGTACAGATGATAAACATGCGAGAGAAATCCAGGTAGAAGGACATATCAACTATAATGTGTCAAGAGCGGTTGAACTGGGACTGGATCCGATGAAAGCGATACAGATCGCAACCGTGAACAGTGCAAAACATTTCCGGATGGAGGATGAGATCGGAAGTATCACACCGGGACGTCTGGCAGATATCATTCTTGTAGAAGACTGGCGCGAGGTAAAACCTACCGTTGTCATTTTTGAAGGAAATGTGGTAGCTGAAAACGGAAATCTTTTAGAAGAATGTAAGGTGGAAGAATATCCGGACTGGCTGAAACATACCGTGACATTGAAAAATCCGATCACGGCAGAATCGTTTGCCGCTTTGTCCAAGAAGCAGGACGGCAGTACAAAAATCCATTTGATCGATATGATCCCGCGCCAGATCATCAATCATCATGTGCTGGAAGAAATGCAAGTGAAAAATGGAAAGATCCAGGTCAATATCGAGAAAGATATTTTGAAACTTGCAGTTGTGGAACGATACGGAAAGAATGGAAATGTAGGCGTAGGGTTTGTCCGAGGATTTGAGTTGAAAAAAGGCGCTCTTGCATATTCGATGTCTCACGATCATCACAATATTGTCGTTGTCGGAACAAATGATGAGGATATGGCATTGGCTGTAAATGAGGTGGCGCGCTTGAACGGCGGTCTTTCTGTCGCATGCGACGGAAAAATATTAAACAGCATGGAACTTCCGATCGGCGGTCTGATGAGTGAAAAGCCGGCAGAAGAAGTGATGGCACAGCTGGATATTTTGAATGCGGACGCAAAAGCATTAGGATGTGGAATGGATGCTCCTTTTATGTCCTTGAGCTTTATCTCTCTTCCGACAGTTCCCGATTTAGGGTTGACAGATCTTGGACTTGTAGATGTGTTGGAACATAAATTGATCCCGCTGGAAGCAGAGGAATAGGAAAAAGGCAGAAAATCAGAAAAAAAGACGTTGGTTCTTCTTAAAGGATCGGCGTCTTTTCATATTTTGAACATTTTAAACCAGTGTATTTTGCGTCAGAGAGATTGACATTTTCTATAAAAGGCAGTATAGTAGTTCTGTAAAGGACTACTATAAAACAAATGGAACCGCGGATGAAAGGCGCGAAAAGAATGGAGAATGGAGCGTTTGCGGCATATCTGCAGCACTTCGGATTGAGCAGACAGGAGGCGCTTGTATACCAGAATCTCTTACTATACGGAAAGCGGACAGGGTATGAGATCGCGAAAGAGACCGGGATTTCCCGTTCCAACGTATACGGTGCGTTGTCGGTTCTGGCGGAAAAAGGCGCGGCATATGTGCTGGAGGAGAGTGCGAAAAAATATATACCGGTGAAGCTGGAGGAGTTTTGCGGGAACTGGATCCGGAAACTCAAGGAAGAAGAACAGTGGATGCGGGAGAATCTTCCGGATATAAAAGAAGCGGAAGAGGGATATATCACAATAGAGGGAGATGCGAATATCCGGGATAAACTGCACAATCTGATCCGGAATGCGGCGGAGCGTGTTTATATTTCCGGTACGGGGGCGCATATTCAAGAATTTGCAGAAGATTTGGAACTTCTTGTGGAAAAGAAGCGGAAAGTTGTGATCATCACAGATGAGGATGGGGCATTTCCGGGGACGAGCGTATATTTGACCGGGGATAAGGGGAATCAGATCGGTGTGATCGTGGATTCGAAATATGCATTATCCGGTGAGTACGGAGGCGGGAACACGAATACCTGCCTGTACTCCGGTCAGAAAAATTTTGTGGAATTATTTAAAAATGCGCTTGCAAATGAGATCCGGCTGATCCGGATCGGGCAGGAGAGTCTGGAAAGACAGAAGAGACAGAAAAGAGAAGGAGAACAGGGAGATGAATAAAGTACCTTTTGTGACAAAAGAACAGGTTGAAGAGATGGTAAAGACATATCCGACCCCGTTTCATTTATATGATGAAAGAGGAATCCGGGAAAATGTAAAAGCGTTAAAAGAAGCTTTTTCATGGAATCCGGGATTCAAAGAATATTTTGCGGTGAAAGCGACGCCGAATCCGTTTTTGATGCAGATTCTTCGGGAATATGGCTGCGGCTGCGACTGTTCGTCTTATACGGAACTGATGCTTTCCGAGGCGATCGGTGCAAAAGGCGCGGATATTATGTTTTCTTCCAATGATACGCCGGCAGAAGACTTTGCTTATGCCGATAAGCTGGGAGCGATCATCAATCTGGATGATATTACGCATATTGATTTTCTGGAGAAGACGATCGGACATATTCCGGAGACGATCAGCTGCCGCTATAATCCGGGCGGGTTATTTAAGATCAGTAATGACATTATGGATAATCCGGGAGATTCCAAATATGGCATGACGACGGAACAGATCAAAGACGCATTTCAGATCCTGAAAGAAAAGGGAGCGAAAGAATTCGGGATCCATGCATTTCTGGCAAGCAATACGGTGACCAACGATTACTATCCGATGCTTGCGAAAGTGTTGTTTGAACAGGCGGTGAGACTGCAGAAAGAGACCGGAGTGCATATTAAATTTATCAATTTGTCCGGCGGGATCGGCATTCCGTATACACCGGATCAGGAACCGAATAACATCCGTGCGATCGGTGACGGTGTGCGCCGCGTGTATGAGGAAGTGCTCGTTCCGGCGGGAATGGGCGATGTGGCAATTTATACCGAGCTTGGGCGTTATATGATGGGGCCATACGGATGTCTTGTGACAAAGGCGATCCACGAAAAACATACGCACAAAGAGTATATTGGTGTGGATGCCTGCGCAGTGAACCTGATGCGTCCGGCTATGTATGGCGCATATCACCATATTACCGTGCTTGGTAAAGAAGAAGCGCCATGTGATCACAAGTATGATGTGACCGGTTCTCTTTGCGAGAATAATGACAAATTTGCGATTGACCGGATGCTGCCGAAGATTGACAAAGGGGACTATCTCGTGATCCATGATACCGGAGCGCACGGTTTTTCCATGGGATATAATTACAATGGAAAGTTAAAATCTGCGGAATTACTTCTGAAAGAGGACGGAAGTGTACAACTGATCCGCCGGGCGGAGACTCCGGCAGACTACTTTGCCACATTCGATTGTTTTGAGATCGGAAAAACATTAATTTCATAAACAGTAATTAGAAACAGTAATCAGAAAACTATAATTTGATGATAAAAAAAGCTTGCATTATCCAATGGACTATGCTATGATATAAAACGGTTTGAGGAGCAAGTGTTCAGACCGTGAGCGGATGTGGCGGAATGGCAGACGCACAAGACTCAAAATCTTGCGGGGGCAACCTCGTGTGGGTTCAAGTCCCACCATCCGCAGTGAATGAAGAGCATTGGATACCGTAGAAAAGCGGTTTCCGGTGCTTTTTTCTTTTTGGCGATCAGAAATCAGCAGGAACAAGACAAGATATAAAAGAAAATGCAGCGTCGGTATACAAGGCGTATTTCCCCTTGTACACTGACGTTAAAAAAACGTATAAAAGAAAACGGGGGATCGAGTTATGACAGAGCGGATTACAGGAAAAACAAGATTGACAGGGCTTCTCGGAAGTCCCGTGACACACAGTATTTCGCCGATGATGCACAATGAAGCGTTTAAAGAATTGGGGCTGGACTATGCGTATCTTGCATTTGATGTGGGGACGGACAAATTAGAAGCGGCGGTAGAAGGGCTGAAAGTGTTGAATGTGCGGGGATTTAATGTGACGATGCCGGATAAGAACCTGATGTGCAGTCTCTGCGATCATTTATCTCCGGCTGCGGAAATCATTGGCGCGGTGAATACGGTTGTGAATGAGGATGGCGTTCTGACCGGATATACGACCGACGGAATCGGATATATGATGTCGGTAAAGGATGCAGGATATGATGTGATCGGAAAGAAAATGACGATTTTCGGGGCGGGCGGAGCCGGGACTTCGATCCTTGTACAGGCGGCGCTGGACGGTGTGGCGGAGATCACGGTATTCAATCGACGAACTCCTTTTTTTGAACGTGCAGAGCGGATCATCGGCAGGTTAAAGGAGCAGACCGGATGCAGGATCCGTTTATACGATTATGACGATGAATCGATTTTACGCAGGGAGATCGGAGAGAGCGCGCTTCTTACAAACGCAACGTCGCTTGGGATGGCGCCGAATGTGGAGACTTGTATTTTAAAAGACGCTTCGATGCTGCATCCCGGCGTAGTCGTATCGGATATGATCTATAATCCAAAAGAAACCCGGCTTCTCAGAATGGTCAGAGAAGCCGGATGCCGTACGTTTAACGGGATGTATATGTTGTTGTACCAGGGGGCGGAAGCGTTCCGGATCTGGACCGGACAGCAGATGCCGGTGGAACATATCAAAGAAAAATATTTTCGGTAGGATTCAGGAAAAGTCAAAATCCAGCAGTTCCGGAAAGGAATCGATCGTCTGCTTGGCGTCCGGTACGTCGCCGAAACCGTAAGAGGCGAAGATGAACGGAATGTCTGCTTCTTTACAGGCATCGGAGTCGCCTTTTGTATCTCCCACATAGACGGCAGTATCCATATGATTTCGTTCCATCAGAGTGCGGATCGTCTTTCCTTTGGATGTCTGTGTCTGCCCGTAGCAAAGTGTGTCTTTGACGTATGGTTTCAGATGACATGTTTCCAGCAGGATCTCGATATATCCGCACTGACAGTTGCTGACAATATAGAGATCGTAGTTTTCAGAGAGCTTTTGGAGCGTTTCTGCGACACCCGGATAGAGCGTGCCGGGTTTTTCAAGAAGCAGTTTGTTCTCATATTCAAAGCATAAGGTCCCGAGCCGGGTCCGTTCTTCGTCGGAAAGCTGTGGAAACAGTGCGCGGTAAAGATCTTCCATTGTCTTTCCGAACAGTCCGCTTAAAACCTGACGGTTCACGACAAGATCCAGAGAAGAATGTTCACGGATCGCATTGTTCCATGATTCGGCGACCGTATCTGTGGAATCCCAGAGTGTGCCGTCCACATCAAAAATAATTCCATCCATATAAATATCCTCCTTTATGTAAGTTCAGATAAAATGCAGGCAGCGTCAGAATCCCCCGACGCTGCTATCACTATATCACAAAAATCTGCTTTTAAAAAGAATCTTTTTAGTGTATACTAAATTATTAGGATAAAAAGGAGTGTTGCTGTTTACAGCGGCAAAGGAGAAGCGGTATGAGCGAAAAGATTGTTTTAATAGACGGACACAGCATTTTAAACCGGGCGTTTTACGGCGTGCCGGATCTGACCAATGCGGAGGGTCTGCATACGAATGCGGTGTATGGATTTCTAAATATTATGTTTAAAATCCTGGATGAGGAGAAACCGGAATATCTGACGGTGACATTTGACGTGCATGCGCCGACATTTCGGCATGAGATGTATGCGGAATATAAGGGAACGAGAAAGCCGATGGCAGAGGAACTGAGGCAGCAGGTACCGGTGATCAAAGAAGTGCTTCAGGCAATGCGGATCGCCACGATCGAGAAAGCGGGACTGGAAGCAGACGATCTGCTCGGAACGATTTCCCGGATCTGTGAGGAAAAAGGGATGGATGTTGCGATCATTTCCGGAGATCGGGATACCCTGCAGCTTGCCACCGGAAAAGTGAAGATCCGGATCCCGAAGACGAAGCAGGGGCGGACCGAGGTGGAAGACTATTATGCGGCGGACGTCAAAGAAAAATTAGGCGTTACTCCGACAGAATTTATTGATGTGAAAGCTTTGATGGGCGATACGTCCGACAATATTCCGGGAGTTCCGGGGATCGGGGAGAAGACGGCGACCAAACTGATCACGGAATACAAGACGATTGAAAATGTCTATGCCCATGCGGAGGAAGTAAAGCCTCCCAGAGCGAGCAAAAATATCCGGGAATTCTGGGAACAGGCGTGTATGAGCAAGACGCTGGCGACGATCGACACTCATGCGGAGATCGCATTTGATCCGGAAAAGGCTAAATACGGCAACCCATATACAAAAGAAGCGTATGAATTGTTTCAGAGACTGCAGTTCAAGAATCTTCTTGGACGGTTTGATGTGGAAGCGACGGCAAACCGTGTGGAAGAGCGGTTTTGTGAAGTGACGGACCGGCAGGAAATAGAGACGGTGTTTGCGAAAGCGTGTCAGGCAGAACGGGTGGGTGTTTCCATCTGGAAAGAGGATGGGAATGTACTTCCGCTGTTTGTACATGCTTCCGGATACGGACGGATTTCCATTGCATGCGATGAAGAAAAAGTGTATTCGATCCCATGCAGTATGGAGACGGATATGGATGCGTTATTTGAAAAGTTAGGGGAGGTTCAGGCGGCAGCAGGAGAGTTTGTGATGTTTGATCTCAAACAGTATCTTTCCCTTTTTCAGGCAGAGCGGCATGAACGTTGTTTTGATGCGACGGTAGCCGCGTATCTGCTGAATCCTTTGAAAAATGATTATATGTATGAGGATGTGGCGAGAGAACAGCTGGGGCTTTTGATCGATGAAAAAGCGGACGGAATGTGCAGATCCTGCTATGAGGCATATACGGCATGGAAAGCGGCGCCGCTTTTGAAAGAAAAATTAGCAGAGAGCGGAATGTATGAGTTGTTCCGGGATATTGAAATGCCGCTGTTATTTACATTGTATGGTATGGAACAGGCGGGGATCCATGTAGAGGGGGAAGCGCTGAAAAGTTATGGAGACCAGCTCGGCGGACGGATCACGGAACTGGAACAGGAGATCTGCGAGGAAGCCGGAGAGACGTTTAACATCAACTCTCCGAAACAGCTCGGTGTGATCTTATTTGAAAAGCTCGGACTTCCGGGGGGAAAGAAGACAAAGACCGGATATTCGACGGCTGCGGATGTGTTGGATAAACTGGCGCCGGATCATCCGATCGTCAGTAAGATCTTGGAATATCGTCAGCTTACAAAACTGAAATCCACATATGCGGACGGACTGGCAAATTACATCGGTGAAGACGGGCGGATCCACGGAAAATTCAACCAGACGATCACGGCGACCGGACGGATCAGCAGTACCGAACCGAACTTGCAGAATATTCCGGTGCGGATGGAACTGGGGCGCCTGATCCGGAAAGTATTCGTTCCGGAGGAGGGATATGTTTTTCTGGATGCGGACTATTCACAGATCGAACTTCGGATCCTGGCGCATTGTTCCGGAGACGAGCAGTTGATCCAGGCATACCGGGAGGCGCAGGATATTCATCGGATGACGGCGTCACAGGTATTCCATATTCCGTTTGATGAGGTGACGGATCTGCAGAGGAGAAATGCGAAAGCGGTCAATTTCGGGATCGTCTATGGGATCAGTTCATTCGGGCTGAGTCAGGACTTGAGCATTACACGAAAAGAGGCGGCACAATATATCGAAAGTTATTTTGAAACATACCCGGGGATCAAACGTTTTCTGGATGAGCAGGTGGAACACGCAAAAGAAAACGGCTATGTTGTAACGTTGTTCGGACGCCGCCGTCCGGTACCGGAATTGAAGTCCAGCAACTTTATGCAGCGGAATTTCGGGGAACGTGTGGCGATGAACGCGCCGATCCAGGGAACTGCGGCGGACGTGATCAAGATCGCAATGATCGGTGTGGACCGGGAATTAAAAGAACGGGGATTGAGATCCAGGTTGATCCTGCAGGTGCACGATGAACTTTTGATCGAGACGGCGGTGGAAGAACTGGAGGAAGTAAAAGGCATTTTAAAAGAACAGATGGAACATGCCGCCCGGTTAAAAGTACCGTTGATCGTCGATATGCATACGGGAAACAGCTGGTATGAGGCAAAATAGCGGGGGGCAGAAAAAGGATATGAAAGTAATAGGAATTACCGGCGGCGTCGGCTGCGGAAAAAGCGCGGTGCTCGCATATCTGGAATCGGAGTACGCCGCGGTGGTCACAGAGCTGGACGAGGTGGCAAAGAATCTGCAGAAAAGCGGACAGGAATGCTTTGGACAGATCGTTGCACAATTTGGCGTCGAGATTCTGGGGGATGACGGAGAGCTGGATCGGAGCCGGCTTGCGGAAATTGTGTTCCGGGATCCGGAAAAACTTGCAAAGTTAAATACGATCGTGCATCCGAAAGTAAAAGAATGGGTGCGGGAGGACATTGCGCGGAAGCGAAAGGACGGCGTCGGGCTGTATGTGATCGAGGCGGCGCTTCTTCCGACTGCGGGATACGAGTCGATCTGTGATGAAATGTGGTATATTTATGCGGAAGAACCGGTGAGGAGACGCAGACTGAAAGAATCGCGCGGCTATACGGACGAGAAGATCACGCAGATGATCGCATCACAGCCGACGGAACGGATGTTCCGGGAAAGCTGCGGTCACATGATCGACAACAGCGGAACATTGGAAAATACAAAGAAACAGATAGGAGAATTATTATGAGAATGTGCAGTATTGCCAGCGGAAGCAGCGGCAACTGTATTTATGTGGGAAGCGACGATACGCACCTGCTTGTGGATGCGGGCATCAGCAAAAAAAGGATCGAAGCCGGACTGGAAAAGCTGGAGATCAAAGGGGATGAACTGGACGGGATCCTTGTGACCCATGAACATTCAGACCATATTCAGGGGCTGGGGGTGTTCAGCAGGAAGTATGGAGTCCCGATCTATGCGACGCCGGGAACGATCGAGGGGATCAAATCCAGTTCCAGTCTCGGAAAACTGCCGGATGGGATCCTGCATCCGATCACGGTCGACGAGAAATTTACGCTGGGAGATATTACGGTCGATCCGTTTGCGATTTCTCATGATGCCAACGAGCCGTCCGGCTATCGGATGGAGTGCGGCGGGAAAGCGGCGGCGGTGGCGACGGATCTGGGGATCTATAACGACTATATCGTGAAGAAACTGGAAAATCTGGATGCAGTGCTTCTGGAAGCAAATCACGATGTACATATGCTGGAAGTCGGCGGATATCCGTATCATCTGAAGCGAAGGATTCTGGGAGACAGGGGGCATTTGTCCAACGAATTGTCAGGCAGACTTCTTTGTGATATACTACATGATAATTTGAAACATATTGTTTTGGGGCATTTGAGCAAGGAGAATAATTATGCAAAACTTGCGTATGAGACTGTGAAGCTGGAAGTAACGCTCGGGGACAATCCTTATAAAGGAGAGGAACTGAATATGCAGGTCGCAAACCGCGACAGCGTATCGGAGATCCTTATGTTTTAAGCAGAAAATAGAATGTGCAGGAGGACAAACAGGATGAAAAAATGTATCGTATCAGTATTGGGAAAAGACACCGTAGGGATCATTGCAAAGGTATGTACTTATCTTGCAGAGCATCAGATCAATATTCTGGATATTTCACAGACGATCATTCAGGGATACTTCAATATGATGATGATCGTGGACATATCGGATCTGGAACAGGATTTTACGGCGGTCTGTGACGAGATGGCGACGCTCGGTGAGGAGATCGGCGTGACGATCCACTGCCAGAGAGAAGAGATTTTTGAAAAAATGCACAGACTGTAAGCGGAAAACGAAAAACGAATGCGAGGAACCAGACATGATTAATATGTATGAAGTATCAGAGACAAATAAGATGATCGAACACGAAAATCTGGATGTGCGTACGATCACACTTGGAATCAGCCTGTTGGACTGTGTGGACTCCAATCTGGAAGAATTGAACCGGAAGATTTATGATAAGATCACAACCATTGCAAAAGATCTGGTCAGCACGGGGCAGGATATTGAAAAAGAATTCGGGATTCCGATCGTGAATAAACGGATTTCCATTACGCCGATCGCCCTGGTCGGCGCTGCGGCATGCAAATGTCCGGAAGATTTTGTGGAGGTGGCAAAGACGCTGGATCGCGCGGCGAAAGAAGTCGGCGTGAACTTTATCGGCGGTTATTCGGCACTTGTCTCCAAAGCGATGACAAAGAGTGATGAGAATCTGATCCGTTCGATCCCGCAGGCGCTGGCAGTAACCGAGCGGATCTGCAGTTCTGTCAATGTCGGCTCGACGAAAACCGGCATCAATATGGACGCGGTCCGTCTCTGCGGCGAGATTGTAAAAGCAACTGCCGAGGCGACGAAAGAGAATGACTCTCTTGGCTGTGCGAAACTGGTGATCTTCTGTAACGCACCGGATGACAACCCGTTTATGGCAGGCGCATTTTTAGGCGTGACGGAAGCGGACGCTGTGATCAATGTCGGTGTCAGCGGTCCGGGAGTTGTGAAAAAAGCGTTGGAAAACGTGCGGGGAAAAGGATTTGAAGAACTTTGCGAGACGATCAAAAAGACAGCGTTTAAGGTAACCCGTGTGGGACAGCTTGTCGCAGGGGAAGCGTCAAAACGCCTCGGTGTTCCGTTCGGGATCGTAGATCTTTCGCTGGCCCCGACACCGGCGATCGGCGACAGCGTGGCGGAGATCCTTGAGGAAATCGGACTGGAGCGGGTCGGCGCACCGGGAACGACGGCGGCGCTGGCAATGCTGAACGATCAGGTAAAAAAAGGCGGCGTGATGGCGTCTTCTTATGTAGGAGGACTCAGCGGCGCGTTTATTCCGGTCAGCGAAGATCAGGGAATGATCGACGCGGTCAATGCGGGAAGCCTGACACTGGAGAAACTGGAGGCGATGACTTGTGTCTGCTCGGTGGGACTGGATATGATCGCCATTCCGGGAAAGACCGAGGCAAGTACGATCTCCGGGATCATCGCGGACGAGATGGCGATCGGTATGGTCAACCAGAAAACGACAGCAGTCCGTCTGATCCCGGTGATCGGAAAAGATGTAGGAGAAATCGCGGAGTTTGGAGGACTTCTCGGATATGCGCCGATCATGCCGGTCAATGAATTCGGCTGTGATGCATTTATCAGCAGAAAAGGAAGAATACCGGCTCCGATCCATAGTTTCAAAAATTAGCACAGAAAGGAAGCGACATGAAAAAAATAGCGATCATGACAGACAGCAACAGTGGGATCACACAGGAAAAGGGCAAAGAACTGGGAATCTGTGTTCTGCCGATGCCGTTCTTTATCAATGAGAAGCTGTATTTTGAAGATATTACACTGACACAGGAAGAATTTTACAAATATCTGGAAGCGGATGCGGACATTTCCACTTCCCAGCCGTCTCCGGGAGATGTGATGGAACGCTGGGATCAGCTGCTGGAAGAATATGATGAGGTCGTACATATCCCGATGTCCAGCGGTTTGAGCGGATCTTGTGAAACCGCGATGACATTGGCGCAGGATTATGACGGGAAAGTGCAGGTGGTGAACAACCAGCGGATTTCCGTGACGCAGGAGCAGGCGGTTTATGATGCGATGCTTTTGCGGGATGCAGGAAAAGACGCCTCGCAGATCAAAGAGATCCTGGAGGCGGAAAAGTTTGAGTCTACGATCTACATTACCGTAGATACGCTGAAATATTTAAAGAAAGGCGGTCGGATCACTCCGGCAGCGGCAGCGCTCGGAACGGTATTGAATCTGAAGCCGGTTTTGCAGATCCAGGGAGAAAAGCTGGATGCGTTTGCAAAAGTACGCGGATGGAAAGCGGCAAAGCGTACGATGCTCAAGGCAATTGAGGCGGATCTGAAAGAACGTTTCAAAGGAAAAGAAGATCAGCTTGTATTGGGCGTTGTGTGCACATGCAGCAAGGAAGACGCAGCGGAATGGAAAGAAGAGATCCATACGATGTTTCCACAGTTTGAGATCATGGAAGCTCCGCTGTCTTTGAGCGTTGCATGCCATATCGGTCCGGGAGCGATGGCGGTGACTTGTACGAAGAAAGTGAAGATCTGACGATACGCGTGTGCGCTTAAAAGATTGCAGCGTCCGTGTACAAAAGGCGTATTTTTCTTGTACACGGATGCTGTTGACAGGAAAGAGATAACCAGAGGAACCTTATATTTTAAGGATCCCCTGGTTATACTCATTTTTAAAAGCTGTTTTATACTTGTCTGTCACAACGGACGTGTAAAGATTAGAAGCTAAAACATCCTGCGTCAGCATTTTCTGTCCGGATTCCGGGAGATGTCCGGCGTCATACAGGCGGGTGAGCAGCGGAAGCTTTCCGTGCCTGGCGGCTGCGGAGATCACTTTTTCCGAGTCTTTCCGAAAGCCAAGAAGATGGGCATAATAATGAAAATGATCGGAAGTATAGGCGGCGACATTTTTCTTTTTGATCCCCAGCATAATATGCAGCAGCGCCCGGTTGACACGGGTCTGCGTGAGCTCCCGTGTTTTCAGAAGTTCGCAGAACTGCTGGTAGTGAAAATAATGATTGAGCTGCGCGCAGATCCGGTTGGCAAGTTCCTGAGAAACATCCATGTATCGGATCAGGGAATCCGGTTTTTTGTTGAGCAGTTTATACTTTAAAATGAGAGAAAAATCATTCTGGCAGATCGGATACTGGATCCTGTGATGATCTTTTAATAATTCCAGACAGGATTCCGGAACCTGATGTTCCAACTCACCGAGGATATGGTGTATCCCGGAAGATTCCGGCTGACCGGCATGGTCGATATGAACCGCGGAACCGGAGTAGGCGAGCAAGGAACGGATCGCGGAAGCGGAGCTGTAGGAATCGTGCAGATCCGGATCGTGATAATGTGCTCCGCGCCGGGCGATCGTGTACGGTATGATCCGGCTTTTCTGACGCTTCAGGGCTTTTAAATATTCGATCCCGAGAATATTGTTCGGATCGTTTAAGAGGAAAGAGCAGTCGTTTCCGCGGAGACATGCGGAGACGGCTTCCTGCCGTGCCATGGGATAGGAAGCTCCGTTTTTTAAATGGAACCTAAGGACGGTTCGGTAAAGTTCCGGTTCCTCCACGAGAAGATCGGCGATCTGCGAAAGACTTTCGAGGTCGTTACACTCACTGCCGAATACAAGCGTATCGACGATGCCGAGCCGATCGAGAAGAGAAACAGCGCCCTCTGCGAATAATTCCGCGCTGCCGGTCGCATAGCAGACAGGAAGTTCAAAAACCGCGGAAGCACCGCATTTTAATGCCATTTCCGCTCGGAGACGTTTGGGCATGCATGCGGGAATCCCGCGCTGTACATAGTCGCCGCTCATCACAACGACTGCGTGGTCGGCGCCTGTGATTTTTTTTGCCTGCTCGATATGATAGCGGTGTCCGTTATGGAATGGATTGTACTCAGCGATTAATCCGACAATTTTCATAAGAATCTCCTTGTATATCTTTTTGAGAACTATTATACTATAAAAGATGGTAAAAAAACATCAAGAAAAATGAAATGAACGAAAGCGGGGGACGTAATGAAGAAAGAACAGGTCGAAGAACTGCTTGAAAAGAGGGAGTTCAAAGAATTAAAAGAATTGCTGGAAACGATGCACCCCGTTGATATTGTAGAGATTTTAGAGGACATTGAGCAGCGGCAGATGATCCTGATCTTCCGGCTTCTGGCGAAAGAAGAGGCGGCGGAAGTATTTACGGATATGAATAGCGATATGCGTGAATATCTGATCAATGCATTGACAGACTCGGAGTTGGAAGAGGTCATGGATGAGATGTACCTTGACGACTCGGTCGACGTACTGGAAGAGATGCCTGCCAATGTGGTAGACCGTCTGCTGTCGGTAACCGACGAGGAAACAAGACAGAAGATCAATGCGCTTCTGCAGTATCCGGAGGACAGCGCGGGAAGCATCATGAATGTGGAGTATATCAGCCTGCGCAAAGAGATGACGGTGGAAGAAGCGATCTTGAAGATCCGGCAGGTTGGTATCAACCGGGAGACGATCTATACTTGTTATGTGACAGAGAAGAAAAAACTGATCGGGGCGGTGGACGTCAAGGATCTTCTGACGGCCGGCGAGTCCAGATTGATCGAAGAGATCATGGATGAAAATGTACTTTGTGCCCGCACGTTAGATGATCAGGAAGAGGTGGCAAGCAAGATCCGGAAATACGGTCTTGTTGCGATCCCGATCATCGATCACGAGAATTGTCTTGTCGGAATCGTTACGGTTGACGACGCCATGCTCGTTATGCAGGAAGAGACAACGGAAGATATCAGCATGATGGCCGGTGTCAGCCCGAACGAAGATTCGTATTTCGGTACGTCCGTTTTTCAACATGCGAAGAACCGGTCGCTGTGGCTGATGCTTCTGATGCTTTCGGCAACGGTCAGCGGCGAGATCCTGGCGCATTATGAAAAGGCAATGGCGGCGATGCCGGTGCTGATCACTTTTATTCCGATGCTGATGGGAACAAGTGGAAACAGCGGATCTCAGAGTTCTACGATGGTGATCCGGGGACTCGCCGTGGGAGAGATCCAGTTTAAAGATTTTTTCAGGGTCGTATTTAAAGAGATCCGGGTGGCTCTGATCGTCGGAGTGCTGCTTGCGATCGTCAATGGAATCCGCGTATATCTGATGTATGATCAGGATCTGACGCTTGCGATCGCCATTGGCGTTACGATGATCGCCATTGTATGCATGGCGAAATGTGTCGGCTGTACGCTTCCGCTTCTGGCAAAAAAGATCGGACTCGATCCGGCGCTGATGGCGGCGCCGCTGATCTCCACGATCATGGATACTTGTACGATCCTGATGTATTTCGCGATCATAACTGCATTGTATCGAATGTAAAGGCTGCGTTTGCAGCCTTTTCGCTTTTTATATAGAAAGCGAAATAAAATTGTTCTTAAAAATGCACATGAATCCCACTTGTATACAGTATTTCTTTGCGCTATAATGAAGAAAGTGAGAAAAAAGGAAAGGTGGTTTTTAACCATGGGATTTATTGATGAGATCAAAGCAAGAGCAAAAGCAGACGTAAAGACGATCGTGCTTCCGGAGACAGAAGACGAGAGAACTTATAAGGCAGCGGAAGCCGTACTGAAAGAGGGTACTGCAAAGCTGATCCTTGTAGGAAGCAAGGAAGAGATCGAGAAAAACGGAGCCGGTTATGATCTTACAGGCGCACAGATCGTAGATCCTGCGACAAATGACAAGACAGAAGCATACATTGCGAAGCTTGTAGAATTGAGACAGAAAAAAGGTATGACAGAAGAACAGGCAAGAGAACTGCTTCTGAACAACTATTTATATTACGGTGTTATGATGGTAAAAATGGGAGATGCGGACGGAATGGTTTCGGGTGCATGTCACTCCACAGCAGATACACTGCGTCCGTGTCTGCAGATTTTGAAGACCAAACCGGGAACAAAGCTTGTTTCCGCATTCTTCGTAATGGTTGTTCCGGACTGCGAGATGGGAGCAGAGGGAACGTTTGTATTCGGAGATTCCGGTCTGGAACAGAATCCGGATCCGGAGAAACTTGCACATATCGCAGTTTCTTCCGCAGCATCATTTGAACTGCTGACAGGAAAAGAGGCCGCAGTCGCAATGCTTTCCCACTCCACAAAAGGAAGTGCAAAGCATGCGGACGTAGACAAAGTCGTAGAAGCTACCAAGATCGCAAAAGAGCTTGCACCGGAACTGAAATTAGACGGAGAACTGCAGCTTGACGCGGCGATCGTACCGTCTGTCGGAGAGTCAAAAGCTCCGGGAAGCCCGGTTGCGGGACATGCCAACGTATTGATCTTCCCGGATCTGGATGCCGGAAATATCGGATACAAACTGGTACAGAGACTGGCAAAAGCGGAAGCTTACGGACCGCTGACACAGGGAATCGCAGCTCCGGTCAACGATCTGTCCCGCGGATGCAGTGCAGAAGACATCGAAGGTGTCATTGCGATCACAGCCGTACAGGCTCAGGCACAGAACTAAAAAAATTATCCGGAATGGATGAGGAACTTAGGACGGTTCCTATAAAGAATGATATGTGGAGGATATAGAAAAATGAACGTATTAGTTATCAATTGCGGAAGTTCATCATTGAAATTCCAGTTAATCAATTCTGACACAGAGGCAGTTCTGGCAAAAGGACTTTGCGAGAGAATCGGGATCGACGGAAGACTGACATATCAGCCGGCAGGCGGAGAAAAAGAAATTTTCGAGAAAGCAATGCCGACTCATACCGAAGCGATCCAGTTTGTGATCGATGCCTTGACGAATGAAAAGACAGGAGTCGTAAAGAGCCTGGACGAGATCGGAGCTGTCGGACACCGTGTCGTACACGGCGGAGAGAAATTTGCACAGTCCGTTGTGATCACCGAGGAAGTAAAGAAAGCAGTTACAGAATGTAACGATCTGGCGCCGCTTCACAATCCTGCCAACCTGATCGGTGTAGAAGCATGTGAGAAGCTGATGCCGAATACACCGATGGTCGCAGTTTTTGATACCGCTTTCCACCAGACAATGCCGGAAAAAGCATATATGTACGGACTTCCGTATTCTTATTATGAAAAATACAAAGTAAGACGTTATGGTTTCCACGGAACAAGCCACAGCTTTGTGTCCAAACGGGCGGCAGAGATTGCAGGTGTTCCGTATGACCAGACAAAAACGATCGTCTGCCATCTTGGAAACGGGGCAAGCGTATCTGCCGTATTAAACGGAAAATCTGTGGATACTTCCATGGGACTGACTCCGCTGGAGGGACTTGTCATGGGAACACGTTCCGGTGATATTGACCCGGCGATCCTGGAATTCATTGCAAAGAAAGAGAATCTGGATATTGAGGGACTGATGAAAGTCCTGAATAAAGAATCCGGTGTATACGGACTTTCCAACGGTGTGTCCAGTGATTTCCGTGACCTGACTGCCGCAGCGGCAGAGGGACAGAAACCGGCACAGATCGCATTGGAAGTATTTGCATACCGTGTGGCAAAATATGTCGGTGCGTATACTGCTGCAATGAATGGCGTGGACAATATCGTATTTACGGCGGGAATCGGAGAGAATGTCGTACAGGTTCGTGAAGAAGTCTGCCGGTACCTCGGATTCCTCGGAATTGAGATTGACAACGAAAAGAATGCGATCCGCGGAGAAGAAGTTGTGATCTCCACTCCGGATTCCAAAGTGAAAGTTATGGTTGTTCCGACCAACGAAGAACTTGCGATCGCTCGAGAGACCGTAGCGCTTTTATAATCGGCTATTACGAAAAAATTAAAATGTGATAATTTCATATTGACAAACACATTTTACATGATATAATAGTTTAGGTGTGAATAGGAGTAATAGCAATGGTGATTAACCTATCAGACGTATTGTCAGAGCAGCATAAACCGATTGATGTGACAGTATCTTTTGAATTGAAAGAGATCCGCATGAAGAGCGGTGTGTTTCCGATTATTGAAAAAGATCCGGTACATGTCAGAGTATCTCACAGGAAGAACAAGGAACTGGAGATTCAGGCAGAGACACGTGTGTCAGTCCTGATTCCGTGTGACAGATGCTTAAGTGAGGTGAAAGAGGAGATCCCGCTTTGTTTTATGAAGCAGGTCGACCTTGGCACATCGGATGCTGAACTGCCAGAGGGATTCGACGAATCCAATTTTATTGACGGATATTATCTTGACGTGGACAAAATGCTCTATAACGAGATATTGGTGGGATGGCCGACAAAAGTTCTTTGCAGTGAAGACTGTAAGGGCATTTGCAGCGTTTGTGGTCAGAATCTAAATGAGGGTACCTGTGACTGTGAAGACACAGGACTTGACCCAAGAATGTCAGTTGTCCGTGATCTGTTTAAGAATTTTAAGGAGGTGTAACCTATGTCTATCTGTCCAAAGAATAAATCTTCAAAAGCTAGAAGAGATAAGAGAAGAGCTAACTGGAAGATGAGCGCTCCGAACCTGGTGAAGTGCCCGAAGTGCGGAGAACTTATGATGCCTCACAGAGTATGTAAGGCATGCGGCAGCTACAATAAAAAAGAAATCATAGCTGTTGACTAAGAATGACGGTGAAAATGCAGAGAACCCGAGTGGTTGCTCTGCATTTTTTATATAGGCGACGAGCCAAAGTCCGGGCTTGCCCGAGACCTTGGCGACTGCTTACAATCCCGGAATGTGCCTTTTGGCACTTCCGGTGGTTGTATATTTTTCATGTGTGGGAACCATCTTTTGTTCTTGATTTTTAGAGGGATGTTTAGTAGAATTAATAGAAGCAGCAAAGGAGGAAAAAAGATGTCCGAGATGACGGTAGTTGCACTGGATGCCATGGGCGGTGATAATGCGCCGAAAGAGATGATAAAAGGTGCGGTTGAGGCAGTGCAGAAGCGCAGCGATATAAAAGTGTTATTGGTAGGAAAGCAGGATCTGATCGAGGAAGCGCTCGCCGGATATACATATCCGAAAGAGCAGATCGAGGTGGTGCATGCATCAGAGGTGATCGAGACGGCAGAGCCGCCGGTGCTTGCGATCCGCAGAAAGAAAGATTCGTCTCTTGTGAAAGCGATGCAGCTTGTGAAGAATAAAGAGGCGGATGCGCTTGTTTCAGCAGGAAGTTCCGGAGCGATCCTTGTAGGAGGTCAGGTGCTTGTAGGCAGGATCCCGGGAGTGAACCGGGCGCCGTTAGCCCCGTTGATCCCGACGGCAAAGGGAATGTCACTTTTGATCGACTGCGGGGCGAATGTCGATGCCAGACCGGCACATCTTGTCCAGTTCGCAAAGATGGGTTCCATTTATATGGAACATGTGATCGGAAAGAAGAATCCGACGGTAGGGATCGTCAACATCGGAGCGGAGGAAGAGAAAGGAAATGCGCTCGTGAAAGAGACGTTCCCGCTTCTGAAAGCGTGCAAAGACATCAACTTTGTGGGAAGTGTGGAAGCGAGAGACATTCCGTCCGGAGCTGTGGACGTGGTAGTCTGTGAAGCGTTTGTAGGAAACGTGATCCTGAAATTATACGAGGGAGTCGGGGCAACATTGATCCGAAAAGTGAAACACGGTATGATGGCAACCCTGCGTTCAAAAATCGGAGCGCTTCTTGTAAAACCGGCATTAAAGGCTACATTAAAAGATTTTGACGCCAGTGAATACGGCGGAGCGCCGCTTTTGGGATTGAACGGACTGGTTGTCAAGACACACGGAAGCTCCAAAGCGAAAGAAGTGTGTAATTCCATTATTCAGTGCGTGGCATTTAAAGAACAGCAGATCAATGAGAAGATCCGCGTATCGATCGAAGCTGCGTCGGAAGAAAAAAAGGAAGATTAAATCGGGAAAGGAATCAAAGTCATGGAATTTGAAAAATTACAGAAAATCATTGCAGAGGTTATGAATGTTTCAGAGGAGGAGATCCGTCCGGAGACAACGTTTGTAGATGATCTGGGAGCGGATTCTCTTGATGTATTCCAGATTATCATGGGAATCGAGGAAGAATTTGATATTGAGATCGACAACGAGGAAGCTGAGAAGATCAAGACCGTACAGGACGCGGCAGACCAGATCAGAAAAGTTGTAGAATAATGAATTGATAGAATGTGAACCGGAAAAGCCCTTGGAGGGCTTTTTCGATTTGATGAGAAAGGAACGGTCGATGAGAGAAAGATTAAAGGAACTGGAAGCGCGGATCGGGTATGAGTTCCGGGACGTATCCTTGTTGGAGCGGGCGCTGAGACATAGTTCTTTCACGAATGAAAAACGTATGCCGAAGCAGGAATGTAACGAACGGCTTGAATTTCTGGGAGACGCAGTGCTGGAATTGGTGTCCAGTGAATTTTTATTTAAAGAATATCCGAAAGTTTCAGAGGGGGAACTGACAAAGACGCGTGCAAGTATGGTATGCGAGCCATCGCTTGCTTTTTGCGCCAGAGATATCGATCTGGGGAAGTACCTGCTTCTCGGAAAAGGTGAAGAGGCGACCGGCGGCCGGCAGAGAGATTCTGTGACGTCAGACGCAATGGAAGCATTGATCGGCGCGATTTACCTGGACAGTGGTTTTACTAATGCAAAAGAGTTTATCCATAAGTTTATTTTATCGGATCTTGAAGATAAGAAACTCTTTTTCGATAGCAAGACTATTTTGCAGGAGATCGTGCAGGCAAAGGGAAAAGAAGCGGTGAACTATCGCTTGACGGGAGAAGACGGACCGGATCATAACAAAGTATTCTCAGTCAATGCGGAGATCGGCGGAGTTTCTTATGGGAGCGGAAAAGGACGTTCCAAGAAAGCAGCGGAGCAGGAGGCGGCTTACCGTGCGATTCTGCGATTGAAAAAAGAACAGTAAGAACAGGTGAGTTATGTATTTAAAGAGTATTGAAGTACAGGGATTTAAGTCCTTTGCAAACAAGATCAAATTTGAGTTTCACGAGGGGATCACCGGAATCGTCGGACCGAACGGAAGTGGAAAAAGCAACGTTGCCGACGCGGTACGCTGGGTGCTCGGAGAGCAGAGAGTGAAACAGCTTCGGGGCGGCACGATGCAGGATGTCATTTTCTCGGGAACAGAGAACCGAAAGCCGCTCAGCTATGCTTCCGTTGCGATCACGCTGAATAATTCAGATCATCAGCTTCCGGTGGACTATGAGGAAGTGACGGTTACAAGAAAGCTGTACCGTTCGGGAGAAAGTGAATATCTGATCAATGGAGCCTCCTGCCGTCTGAAAGATATCAATGAGATGTTCTATGATACCGGTATTGGTAAAGAGGGATATTCGATCATCGGACAGGGGCAGATCGATAAGATCTTAAGCGGAAAACCGGAAGAGAGGCGGGAGCTTTTCGACGAGGCTGCCGGAATCGTAAAGTTTAAGCGCAGAAAAGCATTGTCTCTGAAAAAACTGGATGAGGAACGACAGAACTTAACCCGTGTCAATGATATTTTATCGGAGTTGGAAAAACAGATCGGACCACTTCAGAAGCAGTCCGAGGTGGCAAGAGAATATTTGAAAAAGAAAGAAGAACTGAAGACGTTTGATATCAATATGTTTCTGTTGGAGACAGAACGTCTTCGGGAGCTGACCCGAGGGATCGAAGAAAAACTTCAGTTGGCGACGGATGAATTGAGCGAGGCGGGCATCCGGTATGAGGAGATGAAAGCCGAGTACGAGGCGATCGAGGAAGAAGTGGAGGGAATCGACCTTTCCATCGAGAAAGCAAAGAGCCAGCTGAATGAGACGACACTGTTAAAACAGCAGCTGGAGGGGCAGATCAATGTCTTAAAAGAACAGATCAATACGGTCAGGATGAACGACGAGCATTACGGCAAGCGGCAGCAGACGATCCGGATCGAGTTGGAGACAAGGGAGAAACAAAAAGATACGTTGTCACAGGAAAGAGCGGATGTGACAGAGAAACTGACGCAGATATCAAGACAGGATCAGGAAGCGAAGCAGGCGTTGATCGAAGTGCAGAGCCGGATCGCAGAACATAGTGCGGAGGTTGAAAAAAAGAAACAGGAGATCATGGAGCTTCTGAACAACCGTGCGTCAACCCGTGCGAAGATCCAGCATTTTGATACGACGCAGGCACAGTTTACGACACGGCGTGCGGAATTACATAAATTGATCCTTGAGACGGCAAGCGAGGGGGAAAGGCAGAACAGCGCGTTGCGTTCCTATGAGGAAGAACTTGTCAGCGTACGGGAGCAGATCACACGGTTTTCGGAGCAGATCAAGGAAAATGAGCAGAAGATCGGACAGTATCAGAGAGAACTTTCCGAGAAGCAGGAAAAGCTGCGTGTCGGACAGACTGCGTATCACAGGGAGTCTTCCCGTCTGGAGTCCTTGAAAAATATTACCGAGCGTTATGACGGATATGGCAACAGCATCCGAAAAGTCATGAGCAACAAAGACCGGGTACCGGGACTTCTCGGTGTTGTGGCAGACATCATCAAGGTAGAGAAAGAATATGAGATCGCCGTGGAAACGGCGCTTGGCGGAAGTATCCAGAATATTGTTACGGATACCGAGGAGACCGCAAAGCGGATGATCCAGTACCTGAAGCAGAATAAATTCGGACGCGCGACATTTTTACCTCTGACAAGTATGCATGGAAGCGGCGGGATCCGGGATGCGCAGGCATTGAAAGAACCGGGTGTGATCGGGCTTGCCAATACACTGGTGACGGTGGAAGCGAAGTTCCAAGTACTTGCCGATCAGCTTCTCGGGCGGACGATCGTGGTAGACCATATCGATCACGGAATCGCGATCGCCAGAAAATACCGTCAGTCGCTGCGCCTGGTCACGCTGGAGGGAGATTTGATCAATCCGGGCGGATCTATGACCGGAGGTGCGTTTAAAAATTCCAGCAATCTCCTCAGCAGACGGCGTGAGATCGAAGAATTTGAAGAGACGGTGGCGCTGCTGAAGAAAGATATGAGCGCGATGGAGCAGGAAGTGAGCGCGATCAAAGAGAAGCGTGCCGCATGTTACAGTGCCAACGATGAGATCCAGCAGAAACTCGGGAACGCATCGATCACGGAGAATACCGTGAAGATGAATATGGAGCAGGTGCAGGCAAAATTGCGGGAACTTTCCGAACGTCACCGTGGTTATAAGAGTGAGCAGAATGAACTGGAAGAACAGATCCGTCAGATCAAAGACAATGAAGATTCGATCCAGATGGAACTGGAGACATCCGAACGTCTGGAAAAAGAATGGAATGAGCGCATTGAGGAATTAAACGGACTTCTGGAGCAGGAGCGTATTGAGGAAACTTCCCAGATGCGCAAGTCGGAGGAAGTACATCTGAAATTTGCAAGTCTGGAACAGCAGAATACATTTATTCTGGAAAATATCAGCCGTGTGGAGGAGGAATCTGCCAGATTTGCAGAGGAATTAAGAGAACTGGATCAGTACAAGGGCAATGCGTCGGAAGAGATCCGGGTGAAAGAAGAGCAGATCACAGAATTACGACAGACGATCGAAGATTCCAAAGAATTGTTTGCCGAAATCCAGGAAGAGATCAAGGTCCAGAGCACAAAACGGGATGAGCTGAACCAGAAACATAAGACATTTTTAGGAAAGCGCGAAGAACTTTCAAAGCATATGTCAGATCTGGATAAAGAGTGTTTCCGTCTGAACAGCCAGAAAGAGGGCTATGAGGAAGCATCTGACAAGCAGATCAACTATATGTGGGAAGAATATGAGCTGACCTACGGGCGGGCGATGGAGCTCCGCAATGAAAATCTAACGGATCTGTCCTATATGAAGCAGCAGATCCAACTGCTGAAACAGGAGATCCGGAAACTTGGTAATGTCAATGTCAATGCGATCGAGGATTATAAGAATGTGTCGGAACGATATGAATTTTTGAGCGGACAGCATGAAGATCTGATCGAGGCGGAGGCTACGCTTGTGAAGATCATCGAGGAGCTGGATGCCGCGATGCGCAAACAGTTCCAGGAGCAGTTTGCCTTGATCAGCAGCGAGTTTGACAAAGTATTCCGACAGTTGTTCGGCGGCGGAAAAGGAACGCTGGAACTGATGGAAGATGAGGATGTGCTGGAAGCGGGAATACGCATCATCGCGCAGCCGCCGGGAAAGAAACTGCAGAATATGATGCAGCTTTCCGGTGGAGAGAAAGCTCTGACTGCGATTTCTTTGCTATTTGCGATCCAGAACTTAAAGCCGTCTCCGTTCTGTCTGCTGGACGAGATCGAGGCGGCATTGGACGACAGCAATGTCGGGCGATACGCGCAGTATCTGCATAAGCTCACAGAACATACACAGTTTATCGTGATCACACACCGCCGCGGAACGATGGCGGCGGCAGATCGGCTTTACGGGATCACCATGCAGGAAAAAGGCGTATCCACATTGGTTTCCGTCGATCTGCTGGAAGATGATCTTGTAAAATAGAAGTACTGTGAATCAGCAGTAAAATCGAGGAGGCAGGAATGGAAGAGAAACAAGGGTTTTTTAAGCGGCTCGTGTCCGGGCTGACAAAGACGAGAGATAATATCGTATCGGGCATGGACAGTATTTTTCATGGATTTTCCCATATAGACGAGGATTTTTATGAGGAATTGGAAGAGACATTGATCATGGGAGATCTCGGCGTGCATACGACGATGGAGATCATCGAAGATCTTCGGGAGAAAGTAAAAGCACAGCATATCAAAGAACCGATCGAGTGCCGTCAGCTTTTGATCGACAGTATCAAAGAGCAGATGGATGTGGGCGAGACGGCATATGAATTTGAAGAAAAGCAGTCCGTTGTATTTGTGATCGGGGTCAATGGAGTCGGCAAGACGACAACGATCGGAAAGTTGGCGGGAAAATTCCGTGCGGAACATAAAAAAGTGATCCTCGCGGCGGCGGATACGTTCCGTGCGGCGGCGGGGGAACAGTTGAAAGAGTGGGCGAACCGTGCACAGGTGGAGATGATCGGCGGTCAGGAGGGTTCCGACCCGGCGGCAGTCGTATTTGACGCGGTGGCAGCAGCGAGAGCAAGAAGAGCGGATATCCTGCTCTGCGATACTGCAGGACGTCTGCACAACAAAAAGAATCTGATGGAAGAATTGAAGAAGATCAACCGTGTCATCGATCGGGAATATCCGGAAGCATACCGGGAAACTTTAGTTGTACTGGATGCGACGACCGGACAGAATGCACTGAATCAGGCAAAAGAATTTAATGAAGTGGCAGATATTACAGGAGTGATCCTGACAAAGATGGACGGAACAGCAAAAGGCGGAATCGCCGTTGCAATCCAGGCAGAACTGGGAATTCCGGTGAAATATATCGGCGTCGGAGAGGGCATTGACGATCTGCAGAAATTTGACGCGGATGAATTTGTAAACGCATTATTCTATCGGGAAGAGAGCAAGGAGGAATAACCATGTTGACATTAGAAAAATTTGAGGAAGCCAGCGAGATCGTAAAACGTGTGACGAATCCTACCAAGTTGATTTACAGCGAATACTTAAGTGAACAGGCAGGCGGAAAAGTATACCTGAAACCGGAAAATATGCAGCATACCGGCGCATACAAACTGCGCGGCGCATATTACAAGATCAGTACGATGACAGAGGAAGAACGTGCAAGAGGTCTGATCACGGCATCTGCCGGAAACCATGCGCAGGGAGTTGCCTATGCGGCGAAAGCATTTGGATGTAAGGCGACGATCGTGATGCCGACGATCACTCCGCTGATCAAAGTGAACCGGACAAAGAGTTACGGTGCCGAGGTGGTTCTACATGGGGATGTCTATGACGACGCCTGCGCATATGCATATGAATTGGCAGAAAAGCACGGATATACATTCGTGCATCCGTTTGACGATCTGGATGTGGCGACCGGACAGGGAACGATCGCAATGGAGATCGTACAGGAACTGCCGACCGTGGATTACATTCTGGTGCCGATCGGCGGAGGCGGACTGGTGACAGGCGTGTCCACTTTGGCAAAAATGCTGAACCCAAAGATCAAGGTGATCGGCGTGGAGCCGGCGGCGGCAGCCAGCATGACCGCGGCTCTTGCGGCCGGGGAGGTTGTCTCTCTGGACAGTGCAGATACGATCGCAGACGGTACCGCAGTGAAGCGGGTCGGAGAAAAGATCTTCCCGTATGTACAGGAAAATGTCGATGAAATCCTGCAGGTGGAAGATGACGAACTGATCGGCGCATTTCTGGATATGGTTGAGAATCATAAGATGATCGTGGAAAATTCCGGACTGCTTTCTGTTGCAGCGTTAAAGCAGCTTGACTGCAAAGGAAAGAAAGTAGTCTGCGTATTAAGCGGCGGCAATATGGATGTGATCACGATGTCTTCGATCGTACAGCATGGTCTGATCCAGAGAGACCGGATCTTCTCCGTATCGGTGCTTCTTCCGGACAAGCCGGGCGAACTGGTGCGTGTGGCGGCAACGATCGCAGATGCACAGGGCAACGTGATCAAACTGGAGCATAACCAGTTTGTCAGCACGAACCGGAACGCGGCTGTGGAACTTCGTATTACGATGGAGGCATTCGGAACCGAACATAAGCATCGTATTCTGGATGCACTGGAAGCAAAAGGGTTCCGTCCGAAACTGATCAGCGCGAAGTTGTATTAATACCCAAAGCGAACACTTTCAATACTGGTTTAAAAGTGTTCACTTTGGGTATTGGCTGAGTTATAAAAATTTGTAAAAGAAAAAGGATCCTGTTTTCATCAGAGGAGATGAGAACGCGATCCTTTTTGTCATGGTCTTGAAAATTAAATCTGATTATATTTCTTCAGCAGTGCATGGATCTTGTCGGTCGGATTTAATACCGCGCCGATCGTCAGGTCGTGATTCAAAGAATCCACGATCAAGGCAAGGAATTTGCTCATATCTGCGGTGACAAAGTAAGGCTTTTCTTTGACAACCGGAGGAAGATAAGTGAGGTTTGTTGTGATGACCTTGTCAATGTATCCTTTTTCGTGATATTCATCGAATTTATCGAATCCCTCGGTGAACAATCCGAATGTTGTGCAGACAAACACTCTTGCCGCATGACGCTCTTTTAGCTGTTTTGCAACGTCCAGCATACTTTCACCGGAAGAGATCATATCGTCTACGATGATGACGTCTTTTCCGGTTACGTCGTCGCCGAGGAATTCATGGGCAACGATCGGGTTCTTGCCATTGACAACGGTTGAATAGTCACGGCGTTTGTAGAACATACCCATATCGACACCGAGTACGTTTGAAAAATATACGGCGCGGTGCATCGCGCCCTCGTCCGGGCTGATGATCATCAGATGTTCTTTGTCTGCTTTGAAATCCGGTACAGCACGGAACAATGCTTTCATAAACTGGTACGGCGGGTTAAAACTGTCAAAACCGTACAGCGGAATAGAGTTCTGCACACGCGGGTCGTGAGCATCGAATGTAAGGATACTGCTGACTCCCATGGAGATCAGTTCCTGCAGAGCAAGTGCGCAGTCCAGAGATTCACGTTTTGTACGTTTGTGCTGACGGCTTTCATAAAGGAACGGCATAATGACGTTGATACGATGCGCTTTTCCGGTCGCAGCCGAAATGATACGTTTCAGATCTTGATAATGGTCATCCGGTGACATATGGTTTAAATGTCCGTTTACAGTGTATGTCAGACTATAATTACATACATCCGTCATGATAAATAAATCCGTTCCGCGGATCGTTTCTTTTAAAATACCTTTTGCCTCTCCGCTTCCAAAACGAGGGCAGGCACAATCTACAAGATAATTGTTGGAACGATAATTCACATAAATCGGGGATTCTGTTACTTCATTGATCGTGTTCTGCCGGAAAGAAACAATATAGTCATTTACTTTCTGACCGAGTTCGCTACAACTTTCCATAGCAGCAATTTTTAAAGGTGCTACCGGAAGCATTTTTTCGATTAATTCAATATTAGGCATGTTTTTCTCCTGTGATTTCGTATTTTGCAGATATGCAATCTGATTATTCAGGTTTTCCAATATGGTTATATCATTTTTTATGTTGAAATTCAAGCAATTCTGTAAGGAGATTGCAGAACCGGAGAAAATCAAAGGTTTTTCTGTGCTTCTAAAGTGAAAAAAAGTGTGGTATACTTTACGGAAAGGGAAAAGCAGGGGGAAATGAAAGGAACAAGGAGAATTTTATGGCGCATGAACATAAGATCCGTTCTGTGGAAGAGGGCGGAATTGCCTGGGAGATGGGAATCGAACCGGGCGATAAACTTCTGACGGTGAACGGACAGGAAATCGAAGACATTTTTGACTATCGTTATTATATAGAAGAAGAGGAACTGCTGCTGTTGATCGAAAAGGCGGACGGCGAGCAGTGGGAACTGGAAATCGGGAAAGAAGAATACGAAGATCTCGGGATGGAGTTTGAAGAGGGGCTGATGGATCAGTACCGGCACTGTCACAACAGATGTATCTTCTGCTTTATCGACCAGATGCCGCCGGGGATGCGTGAGACATTGTATTTCAAAGACGATGATTCCCGATTGTCATTTTTGCAGGGGAATTATGTGACGCTGACGAATATGAGTGAACATGACATCGAGCGGATCATAAAATACCGTCTGGAGCCGATCAATATTTCGTTCCAGACGATGAATCCCGAGCTGCGCTGCCGGATGCTGCACAACCGTTTCGCGGGAGAATCGCTGAAAAAGGCGGATATACTCTATGAGGCGGGGATTGAGATGAACGGACAGATCGTCCTTTGCAAAGGGATCAATGACGGGGACGAATTGGAATACAGCATCCGGGAACTGACCCGTTATCTTCCGAATCTGCAAAGCGTTTCAGTCGTTCCGGTTGGACTCAGCAAATACCGGGACGGTCTGGAACCGTTGGAGCCGTTTGGCAAAGAAGATGCCGAAGCAGTGATCGACACGATCGAGCGGTGGCAGAAGACTCTTTATGAGCAATATGGAAAGCATGTCGTACATGCCAGCGACGAGTGGTATCTGCTGGCAGGACGGGAACTGCCGGAAGAAGAGCGGTATGACGGATATCTGCAGCTGGAAAACGGCGTCGGTATGCTGCGTCTTCTGCACAATGAATTTACGGAGGCGCTGGCGGCAGAACAGGGAGACAACGAAGTCCGGGAACTGTCGCTTGCAACCGGAAAGCTGGCATATCCGACGATCTGTACGTTGATGGAACAGATGAAAGAAAAATTTCCCGATACGACCGTACATGTTTACCCGATCCGGAATGATTTCTTCGGGGAGCGTATCACGGTGTCGGGACTTGTGACCGGACAGGATCTGACGGCACAGCTGAAAGGGCAGAAGCTTGGAGAACGTCTGCTGATCCCGTGCAATATGCTCCGGGTGGACGAAGACGTCTTTCTGGATGATTATACCGTCGCCGATGTGGAGAAGACTTTACAAGAGCCGCTGAATATTGTAAAATCAAGCGGTCAGAACTTGTTAGATACGGTTCTTGGAAGAGAAGAAAGGTAGAAAAGAACAATGAATAAACCAGTAGTTGCGATCGTGGGCAGACCGAACGTAGGAAAGTCCACCTTATTTAATGTATTGGCGGGAGAGATGATCTCCATTGTCAAAGATACACCGGGAGTGACCCGGGACCGGATCTATGCGGATGTCTCATGGCTGGATCGGGAATTTACACTGATCGATACCGGAGGGATCGAACCGGAGAGCCGGGATATTATTTTGTCCCAGATGCGGGAGCAGGCGCAGATCGCGATCGATACGGCGGATGTCATCATTTTCATCACTGACGTTCGTCAGGGCTTGCAGGATGCGGATTCTAAAGTGGCAGACATGCTCCGCCGTTCGGGAAAACCGGTGATCCTGACTGTGAACAAAGTGGATAACTTTGACAAATTTATGCCGGATGTGTATGAATTTTATAATCTGGGCATCGGAGATCCGGTTCCGATCTCCGCGTCTTCCCGCCTGGGACTCGGCGATATGCTGGATGCGGTATGCGCACATTTCCCGGAGAAGACCGAGGAAGAGGAAGAAGACGAGCGTCCGAGGATCGCGATCGTCGGGAAACCGAATGTAGGCAAATCTTCGATCATCAATAAGCTGGTCGGAGAAAACCGCGTGATCGTATCGGATATCGCGGGCACGACCCGGGATGCGATCGATACGGATGTGGTGCACGACGGGAAAGAATATATTTTCATCGATACGGCAGGACTGCGGCGGAAGAATAAGATCAAAGAGGAACTGGAGCGTTACAGCATTATCCGGACTGTGACCGCTGTGGAACGTGCGGATGTGGTCTTGATGGTGATCGACGCCGTGGAGGGTGTGACCGAACAGGATGCAAAGATCGCAGGGATCGCACATGAGCGGGGAAAAGGAATCATTATTGTAGTCAACAAATGGGACGCCATTGAGAAAAATGACAAGACGATGCGCGAGTACGAATCGAAAGTACGTCAGATCCTTTCGTTTATGCCGTATGCAGAGATCATGTATGTGTCGGCAAAGACCGGGCAGCGTCTCCACAAATTGTACGATATGATCGATATGGTGATCGCAAACCAGACGCTGCGTGTGGCAACCGGTGTGCTCAATGAGATCATGACGGAAGCCGTTGCGATGCAGCAGCCGCCGTCAGATAAGGGAAAACGTCTGAAATTGTACTATATTACACAGGTAGCCGTGAAACCGCCGACGTTTGTGATCTTTGTCAATGACAAAGAACTGATGCATTTTTCTTATACGCGGTATCTGGAAAATAAGATCCGTGAAGCATTCGGATTTCGTGGGACATCTTTGAAATTCTTTATACGTGAGAGAAAGGAAAAGGAGCAGTAAAAAGTTATGGAACGAGTCATCTGTCTATTGATCGGATATGTGTTCGGTCTGTTCCAGACCGGATATATCGTCGGAAAGATCAAGCATATTGATATACGCAAGCAAGGAAGCGGAAATGCGGGTTCCACCAACGCCGTGCGCGTGATGGGATGGAAAGCCGGAGCCATGACATTTGCCGGAGACGTTCTGAAATGTGTGCTGGCGGTACTGCTTGTCCGATATTTATATCGTGATACGGATATGACGCTGCTTCTCGGGATGTACGCCGGATTTGGAGCGACGCTTGGACATAATTTTCCGTTTTATCTGAAATTTAAAGGCGGAAAAGGGATCGCAGTGCTGGCAGGGCTTGTCGTTTCCACCGGATTTTTGCTCGTGCCGGTTCCGCTTGCGGCATTTCTGATCGCAGTGATCTTTACGCGGTACGTCTCTCTCGGATCTTTACTTGCGGCAACGATGTTTTTTCTAGAAATCGTGTTGTTTGGGGTACAGGGAAATCTGGATCTTGGCGCGAAATATCTGCCGGAATTATATCTGCTTGCCGGTGTGATCATGGCGCTTGCATGGATACGGCACCGGGAGAATATAAAGCGGCTTCTTGCGGGCGAAGAGAACCGGTTTGGCTCAAAAAAGAAATAAATGAACAGAGGAGTGCAAAAGGAGAACGAATATGGCAAATGTAGGTGTGATCGGCGCCGGAAGCTGGGGGACGGCGCTGTCGGTTTTGTTGCATGACAATGGACATCAGGTGACGATCTGGTCCATCGACCCGGAAGAAGTGAAGATGCTCGCCGAAGAACGGGAGCACAAGAAGAAGCTTCCGGGCGTAAAACTTTCGGAAGATATGGTGATCACAGGCAATCTGGAGGCGGCAGTGCATGAAAAAGATGTTCTTGTACTTGCGGTTCCGTCTCCGTTTACACGAGCGACTGCGAAAAAGATGGCTCCGTATATCGTGGAGGGACAGATCATTGTGGACGTGGCAAAGGGAATCGAGGAGGATACGCTTCTGACCCTTTCCGAGCAGATCCGTCAGGAGATTCCGCAGGCGGATGTGGCGGTATTGTCCGGTCCGAGCCATGCGGAGGAAGTGGGAAGAAAACTTCCGACAACCTGTGTGATCGGCGCATCCACGCGAAAGACCGCGGAATATCTGCAGGAATTGTTTATCAGCAAGGTGTTCCGTGTCTATACAAGTCCGGACATTCTTGGAATCGAACTGGGAGGCTCCCTGAAAAATGTGATCGCGCTTGCGGCGGGAATCGCAGACGGACTCGGTTATGGAGATAATACGAAAGCAGCGCTGATCACGAGAGGAATTGCGGAGATCGCGCGCCTCGGTGTGAAGATGGGCGGACAGATCCAGACATTTACCGGGCTGACCGGGATCGGAGATCTGATCGTAACCTGCGCGAGTGTACACAGCAGAAACCGCAGAGCCGGTTATCTGATCGGCCAGGGAAAGAATATGAAAGAAGCAATGGACGAAGTGCAGATGGTCGTGGAGGGCGTTTACTCCGCAAAAGCAGCGGCAAAGCTTGCGGAAAAATATGATGTCTCCATGCCGATCGTTACACAGGTCAACGCCGTTCTTTTCGACGGAAAGAACCCGGCGGAAGCGGTGGATGAACTGATGCAGAGAGAATCCAGAAGCGAACACGATTCCCTGCCGTGGCCGGAAGAAAAATAGAGAATAAACCCTCTTGTTTTTGCATACATTGGTATCAGCAGAACAAGGGGGTATTTTTATGGATTCATTTCAGCTATACAAAGATATGAACGCGCGTACGAACGGGGAAATTTATATCGGAGTAGTCGGACCGGTGCGGACAGGCAAGTCAACCTTTATCAAACGTTTTATGGATCTGCTCGTGCTTCCGAACATAACCGATGAACATGCCAGAGAACGTACAAAAGACGAACTCCCGCAGTCGGCGTCCGGCACGACGGTGATGACGACCGAGCCGAAATTTGTGCCGAAAGAAGCGGCGGCAGTCCGGCTGACGGAAGATCTGGAAGTGAAAGTGAGGCTGATCGACTGTGTCGGATTTATGGCGGAGGGGGCATCGGGACATATCGAAAATGATCAGGAGCGACAGGTAAAAACACCGTGGTTCGACTATGAGATCCCGTTTACAAAAGCGGCTGCGATCGGCACGCAGAAAGTGATCCATGATCATTCGACGATCGGGATCGTTGTCACGACAGACGGGAGCATCGGGGAACTGCCTCGGGAAAATTATGTGGCGGCGGAAGAAAAGACCGTGCGGGAACTGCAGTCGATCGGAAAGCCGTTTCTGATTCTTTTGAACTGTAAAAAGCCGTACACCGAGGAGGCAAAAGCGCTGCAGAGGTCGCTGGAGGAAAAATACGGCGTTTCGGTTGTCGCGCTCAATTGTGAACAGATGAAAGTGGAAGATATTCATGAGATCATGCGCAGGGTCCTTTATGAATTTCCGGTTTCCGAGGTCGCTTTTTATTTGCCGAAGTGGGTGGAAATGCTGTCCATCGAGCATCCGATCAAACAGGAACTTCTGCATACGGTGCAGAATCTGATGCAGCAGCTTCAGGACATCCGGGGAGCGGTGAGAGGGATACCGAAACAGGAAACGACATACATAGAGAAAATCGCGGTGGAAAAGATCGAGATGGGAACCGGAAATGTTACGGTACGGATCCAATTTGCAGAAAAATTTTACTATGAAGTGCTCAGCGAACTGACCGGAACGAAGATCCATGGGGAATATGAGTTGATTTCCGTTATGAAAGAGCTTGCGTCTATGAAAGAAGAATATACGCAGATCAAAGATGCATTTGCGGATGTGCGGATGAAAGGGTATGGCGTTGTGAGCCCGAAAAAAGAAGAAGTTGTGCTGGAAGAACCGGTGATCATACGGCAGGGAAATAAATATGGGGTGAAGATCCATTCGGAAGCACCGTCGATCCATATGATCCGCGCCAATATTGAGACGGATATCGCGCCGATCGTCGGGAATGAAAAACAGGCGGAAGATCTGGCTGCTTATATTAAATCGGAAAGCGAATCGGATGAGGGCGTCTGGTCAACAAATATTTTCGGAAAATCCGTAGAAGAACTTGTAATGGACGGTATGAAAAATAAAATTCTGATGATCAACGAAGAGAGTCAGGTAAAACTGCAGGATACGATGCAGAAGATCGTCAACGACAGCAACGGCGGTCTGGTCTGTATTATTATCTGAACAGGGGAATTTCCGGAAAATTCCCCTTGTGAGACCGCAGGGAAAACGTTATAATGAAATGTATGGTATTTGAGGGGATTTTGGGACTTTTCGAGAAAAAGGAGAATGATACAGATGAGTAAACCGTTTGAAAAATTAAAAGCATGCTATGAATATTGCAGAACTGTGACAGATTTTCAGCCGAAAGTAGGTCTGATCCTGGGATCCGGACTTGGCAATTATGCGAGAAACATGAAGATCATATGCGAGATCCCGTACGGAGATATTCCGGAATTTCCGGTTTCGACTGTGGAGGGACATGACGGACGATTTTTATTTGGATATATCGGGGATGTCCCGGCGGTTGTGATGAAAGGGCGCGTTCATTATTATGAGGGATATTCGATGGAGGAAGTTGTGCTCCCGACCCGTCTGATGAAGATGCTCGGGATCGAAGTGCTGTTTCTGACGAATGCATCCGGCGGGATCAACCGTGCGTTCCATGTAGGAGATTTTATGATGATCACAGATCAGATCTCCAGTTTCGCACCATCTCCGCTGATCGGGGAAAATGTATCGGAACTGGGAGATCGTTTTCCGGATATGACCCACATTTACGATCTAAAGCTGCAGCAGTTGATCCGGGATACGGCAAAAGAAGAGCAGATCGAGATCCGTGAGGGGGTTTATCTGCAGACGACGGGACCGAACTTTGAAAGCCCGGCAGAAATCCGGATGTACGGTCTTGTGGGCGCAGATGCGGTCGGAATGAGTACGGCATGTGAGGCGATCGCCGCACGCCATGCAGGAGTCCGCGTATGCGGTATTTCCTGTATTTCGAATATGGCAAGCGGACTTTCTGAGGAAGAACTGAGTCATTTGGATGTGCAGACGATCGCCAACAAACGGGCGGAAGAATTTGAACGGCTTGTGACAAAGGTCATCGGTAAATTTTAAGCAGAGTAATAAGGAGATTTCAGAGAAAGGACAGTAGAGAAAAGCGATATGAATACACGGATTTATAATGTGAGGATCCTCACGATGGAAGAAAACAGGTCGATTTTTCAGGGAGAAGTCTGGATCGAGGGCGATATGGTCACCTATGTGGGACAAGGTCCGGAAACAACCGGAGGAAATGTGCCGAAGTGGGATCGAGAGATCGACGGACAGGGAAATCTTCTGATGCCGGGATTTAAAAATGCCCATACCCATTCCGCAATGACATTTTTAAGATCCCACGCAGACGACATGAAGCTGGATGACTGGCTGAACAAGCAGGTGTTTCCTGCGGAAGCAAAACTGGACGGAGAAGCGGTCTACTGGTTTACAAAGCTTGCGATCATGGAATATCTGACAAGCGGGATCACGTCGGCATACGATATGTATTTTTATATGGACGACGGCGCGCGCGCGGCAAAGGACTGTGGTTTCCGTTATGTATTTTGTGACAGCATCAATAATTTCGGCGGAACGGTCGCGCAGATGGAGAAAGATTATCTGCGGTTTAATACAGATGAAAAGAGACAGATCAGTCATCGGATCGGATTTCATGCAGAGTATACGACGAGCAGAGAATTAATGGAAGAAGTGGCAGCTCTGGCACATAAATATCAGGCGCCGGTATCGGTGCATTGTTCCGAGACGAGAAAAGAAGTGGAAGAGTGCCGCGCACACAGCGGAATGACTCCGGTAGCGTATATGGATTCTCTGGGATTGTTTGAATACGGCGGCACTTTATTTCACGGCGTTCATATGGATGAGGATGATTTCCGTATCATTCGGGAGCGGGGAATCTATGTCGTGACGAATCCGGCATCCAACTTAAAGCTGGCGAGCGGGATCGCGCCGATCAAGCGGTATCTGGAAGAGGGAATCCCGCTGGCGATCGGAACGGATGGACCGGCAAGCAATAACTGCCTGGATATGTTCCGGGAGATGTTTTTGACGACCGGACTGCAGAAAGCAGTTTGCGAAGATCCGGAGGCGGTTCCGGCGATCGAGGTTTTGAAGATGGCGACGACAGGAGGAGCTCATGCCATGGGGCTGTCGGAATGTGACTGTATTCAGGCAGGAAAGAAAGCCGATCTGATCCTGATCGATCTGAACCAGCCGAATATGCAGCCGCTTCGGAATCTGGAGAAAAATCTTGTGTACAGCGGTTCCAAGCAGAATGTCAAAATGACGATGGTAGGCGGAAATGTGCTGTATCAGGATGGGGAGTTCTATCTGGATTGTCCAAAAGAAGAAATTTTTGAAAAAGCAAATGAGATCGCGCAGAAAATACTTGGAGAATAAGCGTACCCAAAGCGAACACTTTTGTATTGAAAGTGTTCGCTTTGGGTAAGGAAAATTGAGGGAGAATCGTGAAAGGGGTACGAATGATTGAAAGCAGCAATATTTACGATCAATACGAGAATGTATAAAGAGAAGAAAAACAGTTCGGAGAGTGCGGTATTAACGCGGTTGTTGGAACAGGTTGGTCTGGAAGTGAAATCGGGAGTGCTTCCGGAGGACCGCGCAGTTGTCTCGGCGGTGATGCGGCAGCTTTCCGAAAACGGTTCGGTCCAGCTGATCCTGACGGTTGGGGCGAACGGATTTCTGAAAAGGGACTGTGCGCCGGAAGCGGTGGAAGACGCGGCGGAACGCCTGCTCCCGGGGATACCGGAGCAGATGCGCGCTTATAATATGCGTTATTCCAAGAAAGTGATGCTGGACCGGTCCCAGGCAGGGATATGCAGCGGCACGGTGATGCTGAATCTTCCGGCAAGTCCGAAACTGGCGAAAGAGGGATTAGAGTATGTACTGCCGCAGATCATACAGGTGATGGAGACGTTGAATTTATGATGCGGGTTACTTATTTGAGCCACAGCGGCTTTTTGGTGGAGATGGATGACGCTTGTTTTTTGTTTGACTATTATAAAGGAGAAATTCCCGATATAGACAGAGAAAAACAGCTATTTGTTTTTGTAAGCCATGGGCATTACGATCATTATAAAAAGGAAATTTTCCGATTGGCGGAAAGAGAAAAAGAGACGTATTATATTCTTCCGGAGGAAATCAAAATTCCAAAAGAACCAAAAGTGAAACTTTCGGAGGATCGTCTGATCTTGACGGTACCGGGAGGAGAGTATGAAGCGGCAGGCTGTAAGATCCGGACTTTGCGTTCCACAGATGAGGGTGTAGCGTATCTTGTTTCGTACCGGGGAAAGAGGATCTACCATGCCGGAGATTTGAACTGGTGGCATTGGGAGGAAGAGGAAGAGCCGTTCAACCGAATGATGCGCCGTAATTATCAGAGAGAGATCGATAAGCTGGATCATATGGAGATCGACGCGGCGTTTGTTCCGGTGGATCCAAGACTGGGGGAGCAGTACTGTTGGGGATTGGATTATTTTATGCGGCAGACAAGGACGAAAAATGTATTTCCGATGCATTTTTGGGGAGAATATGAAATTTTTGACCGGCTGGATTCGGAGGCGTGTACCGAAGCATATCGGGAACGTATGATCCGAATTGAGCGGGAGGGGCAGATTTTTGATCTGGAAAGGTGAAGAAACATGCAGGTGAAATTATATACCGACGGCGCGGCAAGAGGCAATCCGGACGGACCGGGCGGATACGGCGCTGTGTTGGAGTATGTGGATACGAAAGGCGTACTGCATACGAAAGAACTTTCGCAGGGGTATGTGCGGACGACGAATAACCGGATGGAGCTCTCCGCAGTGATCGCAGGATTGGAAGCGTTGAACCGTCCCTGTGTCGTGGAGATTTATTCGGATTCCAAATATGTCGTGGATGCGTTTAACCAGCACTGGATCGACGGGTGGCTGAAAAAGGGATGGAAACGCGGGAAAAATGAACCGGTGAAAAATGTGGATCTCTGGAAACGGCTGCTTGCGGCAAAGGAGAAGCATCAAGTGACATTCCACTGGGTAAAAGGACATGCCGGTCATCCGCAGAACGAGCGGTGTGATGAACTGGCAACGACAGCGGCAGACGGAAATGCACGGATCGTGGACGAGGGACTTGAAAAAAAGATTGGACAAACAGCAGGAATCAGCGTATAATATCTTCGTGCGTTAAGTAAGACAGACAATCGCGGCTGTAGTTGCCGAAAGGCAGCAGACGAGGAAAGTCCGGGCTTCACAGGGCAGGATGCCGGATAACGTCCGGTGGAGGTGACTCCAAGGCCAGTGCAACAGAAATATACCGCGTCAGCAATGAGCCGTGCAGCTTGTCTGGCAGAAAGTTTTTCCGTAAGCTTGCTTACATGGATAAGCTTTCTGCCGGGCAGGTATACGGCGAATGCCGCGTAACCGATAGCGCTTTGCGCCTCCGGTTTCTGCGGTACTTATCTGGCGTAAGGGTGGAAAGGCAGTGTAAGAGACTACCGCCTCTCTGGTAACAGCGAGGGCACATGTAAACCCCATCCGAAGCAAGACCGGAAAAAAGCAATGTGGCTGCCCGTCACGCTTTAGGTAGGTCGCTTGAGTCCGGTGGCGACATCGGACCTAGATAGATGATTGTCCAACGACATAACCCGGCTTATCGTCTTGCTTAACCACAGAAGAGGAGAGACAGATATGGGAATGAGACTGAATGAGAAACTTCCGCTTCCGGCAGAGCTGAAAGCAGAATATCCGCTTTTAAAAGAGATTACAGAGATCAAAGAAAAACGCGATAAGGAGATCCGGGATATTTTTACCGGAGCATCGGATAAATTTATCGTATTGGTAGGACCGTGTTCTGCGGACAATGAAGATGCGGTCTGTGAATATGTAAACCGTCTGGCAAAGGTGAATGAAAAGGTTTCTGACCGCTTGATGATCATTCCGCGGATCTATACGAATAAACCGAGAACGACCGGAGCCGGATATAAAGGGATGCTGCACCAGCCGGAACCGGATCAGGCGCCGGATCTGTATGCAGGGATCATTGCGATCCGTAAAATGCATATTCGTGCGATCAAAGAGAGTGGGTTGACCGCAGCAGACGAGATGTTGTATCCGGAGAACAGAAGTTATCTGGATGACGTGCTTTCATATGAGGCGATCGGCGCGCGGTCTGTGGAGAACCAGCAGCATCGTCTGACGGCAAGCGGTATGGATATTCCGATCGGAATGAAGAACCCGACAAGCGGAGATTTTTCTGTGATGCTGAATTCTGTTGTGGCGGCACAGAGCTCGCATACATTTATTTATCGTGGAATGGATGTGACGACAGACGGGAATGATCTGGCGCATGTGATCCTGCGCGGCGGCGTTGACAAGTACGGCACATGCAATCCGAACTACCATTATGAGGATCTGGTACGGCTTCTGGAAATGTATCAGAAGATGGATCTGAAGAATCCGGCGGCAGTGATCGATACGAACCACTCCAACTCCAACAAGCAGTTCAAGGAACAGATCCGGATCGCGATGGAGATCATGCACAGCCGGAACTACAATCCGGAACTGAAGACATTGATCAAAGGATTGATGATCGAGAGTTATCTGGAAGAGGGCTGTCAGAGTATCGGAAATGAGCGCGTATATGGAAAATCGATTACCGATCCATGTCTTGGATGGGAAGATACCGAGCGACTGATCTTCGAGATCGCGGAGCAGTGTTGATTTATTTTTCTATGGAATCATAGGATAGAGAGAAGACCATTGATTTTGGCGGAGATATATCCGAAAGGGATATGGATTCCTGCCGGAGGTAATGGTCTTTTTTTGTATAGACGACGAGCCAAAGTCCGGGCTTGCCCGAGACCTTGGCGACTGCTTACAATCCCGGAATGTGCCTTTTGGCACTTCCGGTGATTGATGGAAAATTTGTATGAAAATCCGTCTTGTATTGCTTGCGTGACAGAACCCGGGTAGGTATAATACAGATATCAGTATATTAAGAACAGGAGAACACAACGACATGAGTAAGAAAAGAATGATCACACGACTTCTGTCCGTTGCGACGGCAGTGACAGTAGGACTCTCCTTTTGCGCATGTGGGGCAACGCCGGAGGAGCCAAAAGAAAACAGGCGGGAAGAAGCAGAACAAAAGGATATGGAAAAAGAGAGAAAGGATGCGGAAAAAGCTTCCATTTCTTTAGAGGGAGAATACAAACCGGCTTCTTTTGAACAGCGGGACGTCAATAGCGACACGATCCGTTGGATGTGTTCCGCGTATGCGATCTATTCCGCATATAATGACAAATCGCTGGAGGTGGTCGGCGGATTGGCAGGCGATGACCGGGAGTGGTATCGGGAAGAGGTGAAAGAAGCTCTGGCAGGAGGCTGGGGGATCTATGACCGGAAGGATGTGGAAGATACATTGGAAGATCTTCTGGAAGAGGGACATCGAAAGCAATACAAAGAGGCGGTCAGTGAACTGAAAAAGGCAGGGATTTTAGAATTGAGCTCCGGAGAAGCCATGGTAGAGATCGCAGGATACGATTCCTTGTCGGAGGAAGAGGTCTGCAAGTATCAGACTGCATATGAAGCATATCAGAAATATGGCGAAAACGGCATTGACGGTTGGGATTACTGTCGGGCGCTTCAGATATTGGGAGATTGTTATCAGGCAGAGTACATCAATCTGGAAGAGTGCCTGGATCTGTCACTTCCGATCGCGCAGGAACTGCAGAAAACATACGAAAATTGGGATGGCGTGGCTGAAAGTTATCTTTATGGATATTCGTTCTGGAAAGGGGAACGGACGGATGATTATGACAGCCAGAAACGCTGGGAGGTTTATGAGGAATTAAAAAATATGGAATCCGGTCCTTATACAGTTCCTTATGACACCAAGTTGGAAAATACATGGAAAGACGGAGCTAAGGCAAAAGAAAAAGAAGATAAGGATGATGCAAAAGCCGGTTATGTTTCTGTAAAAGCAGGAGAATTAGGTGAGGTGAAAGTACGTCTTCCGGAGGACTATGTGTGGCAGGAAGATTTTGATTCCTCCACGGGAATGGTACTGTTTGAAAAGGAGAATCCGGAGGGCGGAGTAGATCTGTCAGTTTCTTATAAATTACGGTCAAAAGAAGAATTTCCGGATATGGTGGAAATGGAAGAAGAGTCGGCGCTGAGTAAGGAAAAGACGAGAAGAGAGTCGGCAGAGGGGAAAGGCGTGTTCGAAAGCAGCGGGATCCAGACGAAAAAAGTCGGTGATCTGGATGTGAGTTATATCATGTTTTATGATAATCTGGATGATACCAGCATTCATGAGATCGATTACTATGCATGGGCGCCGATCGGGGATTCCTATTTATTGTTGGCGGAAGTATCTCACGCGGATAACAAAGCAAAAGAATTGATGATCGACAAAGAGGGATTGATCCTGGATACCGTGTTCGCAGATATCAAATATTAGACGGTTGCGTTTGCAGGAGTTCGGTCGAACAGGAAGAAAAATAAGTTCAATAAAAAGGACCCGGTGATTCGTATAAAAATCATCGGGTTCTTTTTAAACAGCGTCTTAAGACGTGTGTTTTGGATCGGAATTTATTTATTGTTGCGGTATTTCTCTTCGCAGTATTTGCAGCGATATACCTGGTTTTCCTCATCAGTCAGGACGAAGATATGATCCAGTCCCTGTTCGATGGATGTGATGCAGCGCGGATTTTTGCAGCGGATCACATTTTTGATCTCTTTCGGAAGCTTGAGCAGTTTCTTTTCCACGATCTTTTCATTCTGGATGATGTTGACTGTGATGTTGTGATCGATGAATCCCAAGATATCCAGATCCATAAAATCGATCGGGCATTCGATCTTCATAATATCTTTGCGTCCCATCTTGCTGCTTTTCGCATTTTTGATGATCGCCACGCAGCAGTCCAGTTTGTCCAAATGCAGATATTTGTAAATCTCCATACTTTTTCCGGCTTCGATGTGATCGAGCACAAATCCCTCGGAAATCTTACCTACGCTTAATGTATTTTCTACCATATCTTACCTCTTTCTTTCCCAGTGGGCTTAGTCAACATGAATGTCAAGCAGTGTCAGGATCAATGCCATACGCACATAAACGCCGTACTGAACCTGACGGAAATATGCGGCGCGCGGATCTTCGTCCACTTCAACGGAAATCTCGTTGACACGCGGAAGCGGATGCATTACATACATATCTTCCGGCGCGAGCTGCATTTTCTTTTTGTCCAGAATGTAGAAATCTTTCATGCGGACATAATCTTCTTCGTTGAAGAAACGTTCTTTCTGTACGCGGGTCATATAAAGGATATCCAGTTCCGGAAGCGCGTCTTCGAGGCGGACTACTTCACGGTAAGGGATTTCCTGTTTGTCGAGCACATCCTGACGGATATAATCCGGGAGACGCAGCTCTTCCGGGGAGATCAGTACAAAACGGATCCCGGTGTAGCGTACAAGTGCGTGGATCAGCGAGTGGACGGTACGACCGAATTTCAGGTCGCCGCACAGACCGATCGTTAAATTGTTCAGACGACCTTTCAGATTGCGGATCGTCAAAAGGTCAGTCAGCGTCTGGGTCGGATGCTGGTGTCCGCCGTCTCCGGCATTGATCACTGGGATCGAAGAATGCTGGCAGGCTACCATCGGCGCGCCCTCTTTCGGGTGTCTCATGGCGCAGATATCCGCATAGCAGGAAATGGTGCGGATCGTATCGGAAACGCTTTCTCCCTTTGCGGCAGAGCTGGAGTCTGCGGAAGAGAATCCCATAATACTTCCGCCGAGATTCAGCATCGCGGCTTCGTGGCTTAAGCGGGTACGGGTACTCGGCTCATAGAAAAGTGTGGCAAGTTTTTTGCCGTCGCATGCATGTGCATACTTATCCGGATGCGCCTCGATATCCTGCGCAAGATCCAGCAGTGTGTCCAGTTCCTCCACGGAAAAATCCAGAGGACTCATTAAATGTCTCATAAAAAACCTCCTTAGTATTGTCTACCGGTATTGTAGTAAAATGTCTGTCGTTTTACGTTTGGGTGCTTCCGGATCGATATCCGGGTATCCAAGCGCGATCAATGCGGCAAGTTCCTGATCATCGGGAAGCTGCAGCAGTTCGGTAATGCCGTCCTCGTCAAATACGCCCATGATCACCGTTCCAAGTCCGTGGTCTTTTGCCGAAAGACAAAATGTCTGACAGGCTGCTCCCACATCAAACATCTGCCAGCGGTCTTTCTTTTTCGTAGTATAGGAACCGTCCCGCTCGAAACCGCACCTGCCTTTTACAAATGTGACCGCAATCAGGACAGGGATCTGTTTGATAATATTTGAATTGTAGTCTGGGGTGAATTGTTCGGCAATCGTTTCCAGAATGGAAAGATCTTCGATTGCAATATAACGGGTAATCTGCGTATTTTTCCAGGAGGGAGAATAAGATGCATCAGAAACAATAGAATCAATAATAGAATGATCGACCAGTCTGGACTGGTACTTACGGATACTTCTTCGGCTCCGAATACATTCATTGACGTTCATATCTTAAAACCTCCGTCTCTAAAATTCTCCTAATTATCATATACTATCTGTTGTGCATTTTCAAGACTATTTTCGACTTTTGGACGGAAAAGACGTGTGAATTTGTCAGTAGAATTTCCACAAAAAATGTATTATAATGTGTGTTAGTTTGTGCGTAAAGGAGAGGGCGAAAATGGCGACACTGGAAGAACTGAGAAAGCAGCTGGATACGATCGACGATCAGATCGTGCATTTATATGAAGAACGGATGCGCGTCTGTGAGGCGGTGGGAGAATATAAAGTACAGTCCGGGAAAAAAGTATACGATCAGACGCGGGAAAAAGCGAAGCTTGCGGATGTAGCGTCAAAGGTATCCGGGGAGTTCAACAAAAAGGGCGTTCAGGAATTGTATGAGCAGCTGATGTCCATGAGCCGGAAACTGCAGTATCGGCAGCTTGTTCAGGCGGGGGCATTGGGAAGACTGCCGTTCATCGAAGTGGATTCTCTGGAGAAAGAGACGGCTCGTGTTGTTTTTCAGGGAACGGAGGGTGCTTACGGTCAGGCTGCGATGAAGCACTATTTCGGAGAAAACTGTAATTGTTTCCATGTCCATACATTTCGGGATGCAATGGAAGCGATCGAGGACGGAGCGGCGGATTATGCTGTTCTTCCGATCGAGAATTCCTCGGCAGGATCCGTAGTCGAGATGTATGATCTTTTGGAAGAGTTTGAAAATTACATTGTCGGAGAGACGATCATCCCGATCACCCACACGCTTTCCGGACTTCCGGGGGCAAAACTTACCGATTTGAAAAAGATTTACTCCAAAGGGATCGCGCTGATGCAGGCGTCTCATTTTTTGGATGAACATGCAGATTGGCAGAAGATCAGCGTGGTGAATACGGCGGTGGCAGCCAAAAAAGTGCTGGAGGAAAACGATCCGACTCAGGCTGCCGTGTGCAGCGCGTATGCAGCGCAGGTATATGGATTGGAAGTGCTGGCAGATCATATCAATAATGAAAAAGACAACTATACAAGATTCATCATTGTGACGAATCAGAAGATCTTTTTAAAAAAAGCGACGAAAATCAGCATTTGTTTTGAACTGCCGCATGAGAGCGGGTCACTGTACCGGATCCTTTCGCATTTTATTTACAATGATCTGAATATGTCACGGATCGAATCGCGTCCGATGGAGGGAAAAAGCTGGGAATACCGGTTCTTTGTGGATTTTGAGGGGAATCTGGCCAATCCGGCTGTGAAAAATGCGATCAGAGGTCTGCGGGAAGAAGCGAGAAACTTAAAAATCCTTGGAAATTATTGAAAGGAGCGGAGAAGATGCGTACTAATGAACTGATGCTGTATAAGAGTATGGAACACGGGGAGATCCTGGATAATATCACGTTTCTGATGGAGAATTATGACAATGAATATTACAACCGTGAGGATCTGAAAAGTCTGTTGTTTGAATGCATCCATGAGCTTTTGGAACTGTCGGTCCGTCACGGATTTGAGGGAAATCTCTGGCATACATATCTGACTTTTTTACTGGCGAGTGATGAGAATGCTTACAGCACATCCTGTGAGATCGTGGGCGCAGTAGAGGGCAGTATCAACGCTATTGCGCTGCATGATTTTGAAGTGATGAAAGAATTGTTTGACTATGATTTTGCGGCAATGGAACAGACGTTGGAAGCCAGATGTTTTGCAATCCTCAGAGATTACCGTCATACAAACGGAAACAGCAAAGTATTCAATACCCGGATCCGTAACCGGATCTGTGATCTTAGCCGGGCATTGGCGGAGACAGAGTCAGCGGAAGCATTTCAGGAGACGATGACACAGTTCTACCGGGAATTCGGCGTCGGAAAGCTGGGGCTTCACAAGGCGTTCCGCGTGGAACATCCGGCAGGCGGACGGGCAGAAATCGTGCCAATCACGAACATTGCGCATGTGCATCTGGACGATCTGGTCGGTTATGAGATCGCGAAACAAAAGCTGATCGAGAACACAGAGGCGTTTGTGGAGGGGAGAAAGGCAAACAACTGCCTGCTCTACGGCGATGCGGGGACCGGAAAGTCTTCGTCGATCAAAGCGATCCTCAATCAGTATTATGATAAGGGACTTCGGATGATCGAAGTATATAAGCATCAGTTTCAGGATCTGAACGATGTGATCGCGCAGATCAAAAACCGGAATTATAAGTTCATTATTTACATGGACGATCTTTCGTTTGAAGAGTTTGAGATCGAGTATAAATATCTGAAAGCCGTGATCGAAGGCGGACTGGAAAAGAAACCGGATAATGTGCTGATCTATGCTACTTCCAACCGGAGGCATCTCGTGCGGGAGACATTCCGGGATAAGGCGGACAGGGATGAGGAACTGCACACCAACGATACGGTGCAGGAAAAACTTTCGCTTGTCGCGCGGTTTGGCGTTACGATCTATTTTGGTTCTCCGGATAAGAAGATGTTCCAGAATATCGTAAAAGAACTGGCAAAGCAAAACGAGATCGAGATGCCGGAAGAGGAGCTTTTACTCGAGGCGAATAAATGGGAACTGGCACACGGAGGACTGTCCGGACGGACGGCGCAACAGTTCATCGATCACCTGCTGGGACAGAAACGGTAGATAGGCAGAAAAAAGGAGATTGTATGAGGAAAAGTTACAGACGGACATGGCGCTGCATCATGGCGGCAGGGATAACAGTGGGAATGACAGCGGTGTTCCTGACCGGATGCGGCAGAGAGGCAGCCCCGAAAAAGCTGATGCACACGATGACGGAACGGCTTGCAAATGTGGAATCATTTACAAATACATTTGAGATGGATCTCAAAATGGAAGACGTCGTGCATTATACAAAAGTGACGATGGATATGACGATGGAGACGACGCTGGATCCGAAAGCCGGTCATGCGAAAGGACAGGCGGAAGTCGTGATGCGCGGAACGACATTGAACAGTGAGATGGAGATCTATCAGGTGGAAGAGGGAGATGTCGCCGCAACTTACAGCGGTATGGACGATCTGTGGGTAAAAGAGCAGACGAATGGCGCTGCTTCCGGTCTGTCTGTGGATACGGATCTGTTTGGAGAGATGACGGATTCAATTGAAGAATTCCGTCTGGCGGAGGAAACAGTGACTGTGGAAGAACAGGAATGTTATGAATTGTACGGGGATGTCACAGGAGAAGATCTGATCGGGCTTTTGGGGAGTCAGATGATCCATGGGTTCGGGCTGGTGGAACTGCCGGATGAGAATGCGATCCCGAATCTGGAGATTCCTCTGACATTGGATATTTATAAAGAAGAATTGCTGCCGGCCAGGCTGATCGTCGATATGACGGATGTGCTGAATACGTTGTATGATTCCTATGATGAACGTACCGATGTCAATGATTTTACGATCGAGCTTGTGTTTAAAGATTATGACAGGACCGGAGAGATCGTTGTGCCGCAGGAAGTGATTAATGCGGCAGAGGCAGGTTAAAAGATAATCTGAAAATGAGAGCGGCAATATAAAAGAGGAGGATTTAATCCCCCTCTTTTATATTGCTGATATCGCTGTCGATGACAAGTGAATAGTTCGTGTAATAGACAACAAATCCGGGCTTTCCGCCTTTTGGTTTTTTGACATGTTTCTTTTCTACATAATCAATTTCTACTTTTTCTACCCCGCGCATGCTGGAATAATAAGCGGCAAGTCTTCCGGCTTCTTCAAAGGTACGGTCGGGGAGTTCGTCTCCTCCCGATTTGACGATCACATGGGAGCCGGGAGCCTGTTTGGCATGAAACCACCAGTCGTTTCCGACAGCGAAGCCGAAAGTAAGTTCGTCGTTCTGAAGATTGTTTTTGCCGACGTACATATCATATCCGTCGCTGGAAATATAGTGCAGCGGTTTATTTTTGATCTTTACTTTCTTTTTTGTAAATTTTCTGCGCATATATCCGGCGGTGATCAGTTCTTCTTTGATCTCGGCGAGGTCATCTTCACTGCGTGCGATATCCAGAGCGGTACGGACGGATTCCAGATAAGCGATCTCTTCCTTTGTTTCTTTGATCAGATGGGAGAGCGCTTCAAAGGTCCGCTTTTGTTTTCCGTATTTATCAAAATAGCGTTTGGCATTTTCTTGTGCATTTTTTGTCGGATCTAACGGGATCGTGATCATTTCGTTGGTGTAGTAATTCAATGCTTCCATGGACTTGGCGCCCTCAGAAAGACCGTAGCCATATGTGTGGATGAGCTCGCCGTAAACTTTGTATTTTTCCCGGTTTTCGGTGTCGCGAAGCTGACGGAGCTGCAGGTCATATTTTTTACGGTTCCGCTCCAATGCAGTCTGGACGATGTGGCGCAGATCGGCAGATTTCTGTCGGATCCTTGTGATCGTGTTTTTGACGGCGTAATAATTTTCCAAAACTTGAGAAATGCTGTCGTACGCTGCCGCACGGTATTCTGAAAAATGAGTCAGCGGAAGCGCGGAAAATTCTTTCGGTTCCCGTCCGCTGTAATAAATCTGCGGCTGGAAATTCCCATCTTTGACTGCGGACAGATAAATAGAAAATTGATTGAATAAGTGCGTCAGCACATCTTCAGAGTATTCACCGGGCGGCAAAGCAGAATCCAGACCGGAGAGAAAACAGATCTCTTCCGCGGTGACCGGGCTGATGCCCGTAAAGCTTGTGTAGATCGCTTTGGAAAGGACTGTTGGTTTCTCCCGGAGTGTCTGGATGAAAGCGTCGCAGTCAACGGTGAGCGGATCTAATTTGGACTGGGTATCCGGGATGAAATACGTTCTTCCCGGCAACACTTCCCGCACGGAACTGACCTGAGCGGAAATGTGTTTGATACTGTCGATGATCGTACCGTCCTCTGTACAGAAGATCAGGTTACTGTGTTTGCCCATGACCTCCATCACAAGATCTTTCCGACATAAGTCGCCCATTTCGTCGAGGTGTTCGATCGTAAAGATCAGGATCCGTTCCAGCTTTGGCTGTCGGATATCGACGATCCGTCCGTTTGCAATATGCTTTCTGAGAAGCATACAGAAATTCGGCGCAGTCATCGGACTTGGTTTGTTGGATTCGGTTAAATATATAAGTGGGAGGGAGGCGCTTGCAGACAAGACCAGCCGTTTTTGTCCGGCGGGTGTCTTGACCGTTAAGAGAAGTTCGTCCGCTTCCGGCTGTGCGATCTTGGCGATCCTCCCGTTCAATAATTCTCTGCGAAGTTCGTGGGCAAGATTTGCCACAACGATTCCGTCAAAAGCCATAATTATATCCTCGCTTTCTTTTAGGCACTTGAACGACGTGTACAGAGACATATGCGGAGCGAAAAGAGGCTTGGATTTGCTCTTCATCGACCGTTTCTCCCTGTCCACCGACCCCGTTATTTTACCATAGTTTTCATCAAAACAGAAGAAACTTTAGAAAAAAGACAGAAAGCTGCGTAAATACGACATTTCTGAAAGTTATAAGATGTGAATTGATCTATGCGGATCGGTATTTTTGAGGAAAACAGAAGAAAAAGTTGACCGGATAGACCGGTGAGAGGTATAATGAACTGAATAAAAATCAGAGGGTGAACAAAATGATCAAAAGTATGACAGGCTTTGGAAGATGTGAGCATCAACTGGGAACAAGGAAGTTTACTGTGGAGATGAAAGGTGTGAACCACCGTTATCTGGATGTGAATATCCGGATGCCGAAAAAGCTGAATTTTTTCGAGACTTCGATCCGGTCGCTGCTGAAAACATATGCAAGTCGTGGAAAGGTTGATATCTTTATTACATACGAAGATACTTCGGAGAGTCAGGTGTCTTTAAAATATAATGCGGCGCTTGCCGGAGAATACGTTCGGTATTTCAAACAGATGGAAGAAGAATTCCAGATCCGGAATGATCTGTGCGCTTCGGTTCTGGCGCGCTGTCCGGAAGTTCTTACAATGGAAGAACAGTGTGAGGACGAAGAAGAACTCTGGAAAGGGTTAAAGGAAGCTCTTGTCGGAGCATTTTCGCAGTTTGTGGAGACGCGGACAGCGGAGGGGATGCACTTGAAAACGGATATTCTGGAGAAGCTTTCAGGAATGGAACAGCTGGTCGGACAGATTGAAGCGCATTCTCCGGAGATCGTTTCGGCATATCGGGCGAAACTCGAGGAAAAAGTAAAAGAACTTCTTGGTGATACCCAGATGGAAGAGGGGCGGATCGCAGCGGAAGTGATTCTGTTTGCGGATAAGATCTGTACCGATGAGGAGATCGTACGGCTGAAAAGCCATATCACACATATGCGGGATACGCTTGAGGAAAAAGAGGGGATCGGAAGAAAACTGGATTTTATTGCACAGGAGATGAATCGCGAGGCAAATACGATCCTTTCCAAGGCAAATGATCTGGAGATTTCCAATTATGCGATCGGTCTGAAGACGGAGATTGAGAAAATCCGGGAGCAGATCCAGAATATTGAATGATCAGGGAGAAACATGGACATGAATGAGAGAGGAATTCTGATTGTAGTTTCCGGATTTTCCGGAGCAGGAAAGGGAACGCTGATGAAGCGGCTTCTGGAAAAATATGAAGAGCGGTACGCGCTTTCCGTTTCTGCGACAACGAGACAGCCGCGCGAGGGAGAGTGCGACGGGATCGAATATTTTTTCAAAACAAAAGAAGAATTTGAAAAAATGATTGCGAAAGAAGAACTGATAGAGTATGCTAGATATGTTGAGAATTATTATGGCACACCGCGCGCTTATGTGGAGCAGATGCTGGAAGCGGGAAAAGATGTGATCCTTGAGATCGAGATCCAGGGAGCGCTGAAAGTAAAAAAAGCATTTCCGGATACGCTTTTGCTATTTGTCGTGCCGCCAAGTGCAGAGGAATTAAAGCACCGGCTTGTCGGTCGCGGAACGGAGTCGATGGAAGTGATCGAGTCCAGATTAAAACGCGCAGTGGAAGAATCCGACGGTATGGAGCAGTATGATTACCTGATCGTCAACGATGATCTGGAGATATGTGTGGAAGAGATGCATCAGATCATCTGCGGAGAACATCACAGAAGCAGCCGTAATATGGGATTCATACAGCAGATGAAAGAAGAATTGAAAGATTTGAAAGGAGAATAATACATTATGTTACATCCATCTTACACAGATTTGATGAAAGTGGTCAACAAAGACGTAGAGGAGGGCGAAACCAAAGTAGTCAACAGCAGATATTCTATCGTTCTTGCAACTTCCAAACGTGCAAGGCAGCTGATCGACGGAGATGTGCCGATGGTTCACGCGAAATCCGGAGCAAAACCGCTCTCTATTGCGATCGAAGAACTGGAAGAGGGACAATTGAAGATCATGGCTGAGAATGCGGAGGAAGCAGATGCACTTCAGGCAGAGACAGAAGAAGCCGCAGAGGCAGCTTTGAGCGAAGCGGAAGCATAGATCAGTCAGTCGATGACAAAGGGATTTCGAAAGAAATCAGGTGAAAAAGGCAGATGCACAGGCGGTATCTGCCTTTCCTTGTATAGGCGACGAGCCAAAGTCCGGGCTTGCTCGAGACCTTGGCGACTGCTTACAATCCAGGAATGTGCCTTTTGGCACTTCCGGTGATTTCGTTATATATTTTATGCGAAAAAGAATTGATACAAAAGGATAGGAGCTGAATGATGAAATTACTATTTATTTCACTTGGATGTGATAAGAATCTGACGGATACGGAAGTCATGCTCGGACTTCTGGCATCCAGAGGGTATGAGATGACGGATGATGAATGCGAAGCGGATATCATCGTGATCAACACTTGCTGTTTTATCCATGATGCGAAAGAGGAGAGTATCCAGAATATTCTGGAGATGGCAGAATATAAAAAAGAGGGAAGCTTAAAAGCGCTGATCGTGACCGGATGTCTGGCTCAGCGATACCGGCAGGAAATTTTGGATGAGATCCCGGAAGTGGATGCGGTTCTCGGAACAACGGCATACGATCAGATCTTAGATGCGGTGGACGAAGCGTTGAAAGGACAGAACAGCGTCCGGATGGAAGAGCTGCAGCGTCTTCCGAAAGTGGAAGCAAAACGGCAGGTGACGACAGGCGGTCATTTTGCTTATATGAAGATCGCGGAGGGGTGTGATAAGCATTGTACATACTGTATCATTCCGAAGATCCGCGGACGGTTCCGCAGCAGACCGATGGAAGAACTGATCCGGGAGGCGGAAGAACTGGCGGAGCAGGGCGTAAAAGAACTGATCCTTGTGGCACAGGAGACGACGCTTTACGGAAAAGATCTGTATGGTGAGAAATCGCTCCCTGTTTTACTGCGGAAACTTTGTAAGATCAGCGGACTGCGCTGGATCCGGGTACTGTACTGTTATCCGGAAGAGATCACCGATGAACTGATCCGGGTAATGAAAGAAGAGCCGAAGATCTGTCACTATCTGGATCTGCCGATCCAGCATGCCAACGATGATATTTTGAAGCGGATGGGCAGAAAAACATCCAAACAGGAATTGATCGATATCGTAGGGAAACTCAGAAAAGAGATTCCGGACATCTGTCTGAGAACAACGCTGATCACGGGATTTCCGGGGGAGACACAGGAGCAATATGAGGAATTGTACCGCTTTGTGTCGGAAATGGAATTTGACCGTCTTGGAGTCTTTACATATTCACCGGAAGAAGATACACCGGCAGCTCTGATGCCGGATCAGATCGAGGAATCCGTAAAAGAAGAACGTCAGGCGGAATTGATGGAACTGCAGCAGGAGATCGCATTTGAGGCGGCGGAAAATATGGTCGGAAAAGAAGTGCTGGTCATGATCGAGGGAAAAGTTGCCGATGAAAATGTATATGTGGGAAGAACTTATAAAGATGCACCGAATATCGACGGACTGATCTTCGTAGAAACCGGCGTGGAATTGGTGTCGGGAGATTTTGCAAAAGTGCGGGTGACCGGAGCATTGGAATATGATCTGATAGGAGGAATTGAAGAATGAATCTGCCAAATAAATTAACGGTTTTACGAATATTGATGGTACCTTTTTTTGTGTTTTTTATGCTGACCGATGTAGGCGGCGCGGCAAATAAGTGGATCGCGCTTGCATTATTCTGTGTGGCAAGTTTAACAGATCTTCTGGACGGAAAGATCGCAAGAAAGTATAACCTTGTGACAAATTTCGGAAAATTCATGGATCCGCTCGCTGATAAACTGCTAGTATGTTCCGCGATGATCTGTATGATCGAGACGAAAAAACTGGCGGCATGGTTTGTGATCGTGATCATTGCAAGAGAATTTATCATCAGTGGATTCCGTCTCGTCGCATCGGACAATGGCATTGTGATCGCGGCAAGTTACTGGGGCAAGTTTAAGACCGTTTCCCAGATGGCAATGATCATCGTTCTGATCGCAGACCTCGGCGGTGTATTTGATCTGATCGGAACAGCGTTGATCTGGATTTCTCTGGCTTTGACTGTGATCTCGCTTGTGGATTATATCGTGAAAAACAAACAGGTTTTGACACAGGGAGGCATGTAAGCATGAAAGGCTGTATGGAAGCGTATTCGCCGGAGGAAGAACTGGTCCGTCTGCTTGCAAAAAAGCAGATGACGATCACGACGGCGGAGTCCTGTACCGGCGGTCTGATCGCAGGAACGATCGTGAATGTGGCAGGCGCGTCGGATGTGCTGAATGAGGGATATGTGACGTACTCCAACGAGGCGAAGCAGCGTCTGGTACATGTGAAAGCAGAAACATTGGAGCGATTTGGAGCGGTCAGCGAGGAAACAGCGCGGGAGATGGCAGCAGGAGCAGCAAAAGCTGCGGGAAGTGATGTGGCCATCAGCGCAACCGGGATCGCAGGACCGGGAGGCGGAACAAAAGAAAAACCGGTCGGACTTGTATATATCGGCTGTTGTGTCGGAGAAGAAATCCGGGTGAAAGAGTGTCGGTTTTCCGGAACCCGTCTCGAGAACCGGCTTCAGACGGTGGAGACGGCTTTGCAGTTGGCAGTGGAAATGTTACAAGAGAAAATATAGTAGAAGAAAATAAGGAGGAATGTGTATGCAGATCAGACCGTTGACAGAGGCAGAGATGACAAGTGCATCGCAGTTGGTGCGTCAAGTGTTAGGAGAACATGTGGAAGCCACTTATCCGGAGGAGGCAAAAAGTGCGTTTTATGCATTTATCGAGCCGGAAAATCTGAACCGGATGCGTGCGGAAAATGAAGCGATATTGATCGGCTGCGGAGATGAGATGGGGCTGCATGCATGTGGTCTGATCCGCTCCGGAGGACATATCGGATTTCTGGCGGTGGAACCGGGATTTCAGCGGCAGGGGCTTGGCAAACAACTGTTGCATGCACTCTGTATGGCATGTTTTGAACAGTATTCCGTGACACGGATCACCGTAAATGCAGATCCGGAGATTCAGGCATTTTATCTCGCCTGTGGATTTGAATGCAGGGGAGATATGCAGACAGAGTCGGGCGTTTCATTCCTCCCGATGGAGAAAATGTTTTCTACGACAGACGTGGTGTCGGCGAAAAAACACACCGGTCTGATCGCGGCTCTTGTAGGCGGCAGTATACTGATCCTGCTGATCTTGATCGGATTGGTCATTTTTGCGGGAAAAAAGGTATCTACATATATGGATGACCGGAAAGAAGCGTCGGAAGTTGTGTGGGAGGAGGATGAAGAAGAATTCCGCACGCCGGAGGATGCCGGGGAGGATGGAGATATGTCCGATACAGATGAAAATGATACGGAAGCCGGGAATCCGGAAGAAGAATCGGAAAATGAGTGGGAGAATGGTCCGAGAGATTATGTGACGATCTTGGATGAGGATATGAAAGACGTAGAAGTCTATGTGGAAGAGGGGATTCCATACAGGCTGAAAGAGGAAGTCTATGCACTGGATGAATACAGCGGGGAAATACACCTGGAATTTAATGTACACTATCCGCAGATCAATAATCTTCCGCCGGAGACTGCGGCAGCGGTCAATCAGGAATTGCGGGATACCGCGATGCTGATGGCAGACGGATTATATCTGGAGCCGACGGAAGATATGGAACAGATGCTGGAGGAACAAAATGCTACATACTGTGCGAGCGAGGTCGGATATAAGATCACATATCTGAGTGAAGAATTGATCAGTGTCGTCTATGCAGATCATTATTTTCTCGGAAGCGCAATGGCGGAATATGCAGATCTCAGAACCGTGATCGTCAACTTGAAGACCGGGGAGGCAATCAAGCCGGAAGATACCTACAAGGCAGATGAAGCGATGGGAAAAGCATTTCATGACAGACTTTTGAAACAGCAGCCGGAAAATGAAGCCTTTTTGGAATTAGGCGATGATGTGTTTACACGGGCGCTGCAGGGAGAAGTCGTAGACGGCAGATATATGACGGGTATGGTATTGACAAAGACCGGTGTGCTTCTTCCGTTTACTTATCATTTCCGAAGCACGGACGGAAATATCATCTCACGCGGATGGGATGATGTAGAGTTTACAAAGGAAGAATTTATGACGTACGAAAAAGAGCATGAAATGTGGAAACTTGTAGAAAGTGACAATTGACGTACAGTCGATTTTATGCGACAATAATAGCAGTATGATGTTAAATAATTATCAACATTATGCCGAGAAAAATCATACATATTTGAAAGGAGTATTAACATGATTTATTCACATGAAGTAGAAATGATGTGTCCGGTAGCACAGGGTGCAAATCACGGACCGGCTCCGATTCCGGAAGAAGCAAAATGGGTAAAAGCAAAAGAAGTAAAAGATATTTCCGGTCTGACTCATGGTGTGGGCTGGTGTGCTCCGCAGCAGGGTACTTGTAAGCTGACATTGAACGTAAAAGACGGTATTATCCAGGAAGCGCTTGTAGAGACAATCGGATGTTCCGGTATGACACACTCCGCAGCTATGGCTTCCGAGATCCTCCCGGGAAAAACTATTTTGGAAGCGCTGAACACAGACCTCGTTTGTGATGCGATCAATACAGCAATGAGAGAACTGTTCCTGCAGATCGTATACGGAAGAACACAGAGCGCATTCTCTGAAGACGGACTTCCGATCGGTGCAGGACTGGAAGACCTTGGAAAAGGACTTCGTTCTCAGGTTGGTACAATGTACGGAACATTGGCAAAAGGACCTCGTTACCTGGAGATGGCAGAGGGTTATGTGACAGGAATTGCTCTGGATGAGCACGATGAGATCATCGGATACCAGTTCGTAAGCCTTGGAAAATTCACAGACTTTATCAAAGCCGGCGACACTCCGAACGATGCATGGGAGAAAGCAAAAGGACAGTATGGTCGCGTAGCTGACGCTGTGAAGATCATTGATCCGCGTAAAGAATAATCGGTGCAGCCGATGAAGGCGTAACGCGCCAGAATGGACGAAATTCATTCTGTATTCGCAAGGATGTATACAGGTAAAAAATCAGGAGGAAAATTAAATGGCTTTATTTGAATCATATGAAAGAAGAATTGATAAAATCAATGAAGTTTTGAACAGCTATGGCATTGCTTCTATCGAAGAAGCAGAGAAGATCACAAAGGATGCCGGACTTGATGTATACAATCAGGTTAAAGGAATCCAGCCGATCTGTTTTGAAAATGCATGCTGGGCTTACATTGTAGGTGCAGCGATCGCGATCAAAAAAGGATGCAAGACAGCAGCAGACGCAGCGGCAGCAATCGGAGAGGGACTTCAGGCATTCTGTATTCCGGGATCCGTTGCAGATCAGCGTAAAGTAGGTCTTGGACACGGTAACCTTGGAAAGATGCTTCTGGAAGAAGAGACAGATTGTTTTGCATTCCTGGCAGGTCATGAGTCTTTCGCAGCAGCAGAGGGTGCGATCGGTATCGCAGAGAAAGCAAACAAAGTTCGTAAGAAACCGCTTCGTGTTATCCTGAACGGACTTGGAAAAGATGCTGCAAAGATCATTTCCAGAATTAACGGATTCACTTATGTTGAGACTGATTACGACTACTATACAGGAGAACTGAAAGAAGTACAGAGAATCGCATACTCTGACGGACTTCGCTCCAAAGTAAACTGCTACGGTGCAAACGATGTTCGTGAAGGTGTTGCGATCATGCACAAAGAGGGCGTAGACGTGTCCATCACTGGTAACTCTACAAACCCGACACGTTTCCAGCATCCGGTTGCAGGTACATACAAAAAAGAATGTATCGAGCAGGGCAAGAAATACTTCTCTGTTGCATCAGGTGGTGGTACAGGACGTACACTTCACCCGGACAACATGGCAGCAGGACCGGCTTCTTATGGTATGACAGATACTCTGGGACGTATGCACTCTGATGCACAGTTCGCAGGATCTTCTTCCGTACCGGCTCACGTTGAGATGATGGGACTGATCGGAGCAGGAAACAACCCGATGGTTGGTATGACTGTTGCAGTTGCAGTTTCTATTGAGGAAGCGGCTAAAGAGGGAAAATTCTAAGAAACCCTGTAAAATCAAGGGCTATCGTGGTTCGTAATGTTCTGCGATAGCCTTAAATTTTGCCACGTAGCACACAAGTAGCACACACGTAGCACACACGAGGTAGCACACAAATTTTTAGGCATAAAAAACGGGCATCTGCAATATACAGACGCCCCTACGATACGGTTTTATGTAACGGTTATTTAATTTTTTTGAAGTTCATCAGAAGCGCTAAAGCAATAATCACGTGCGATCCGTATTGTTTTAGTTATTTTATTGTATTCTGTTAATAACCTATATGAGATTTCTTCATCTTTTGAGCATTCGCTTAAATCAGTCGTATTAGAATACTTCATAGCTTTTTGCCATGTAGGTGATATATTCCATTCATAAGTATCTACAAAACTATTAAGCATAAAAATAGCTTTTTCCAATTCATTATACGCATTGTCAATAGTTTCATTTAATTCAAACGTATTACTTTCTGTGGAATCATCTATTTCTTGAATCTCCTTTTCGTTTAAATCCTGTTCCTTACGATATTTGACAAGTATAAAGTGATACGCCTTGCAAAGAAAATCTTCATTTTCCATTTTCTCAACCATAGATATAATTTCTTTCTTGTAATCAATCATGTTAATTTCTCCTTTTCTTTCATCCGGGAGAATGTTACAATAAACATGCTCCCTTTAATTATTGTGGTTAGTGGTTACTGGGTGTTTGGGGCTTTATGATATTTGCGGTATCATAGAGCCTTTTTGATTGCTACAATCAATTTTCATCAACTCCTTTACTTTGTTATTTTCTCCATTTCTGCCCTTAATTGGTCAATGGTTCTATGGGTATATACTTTTTCTGTAATATCATCAATAGCGTGCCCTACAATTAATTTCAAGATATATTCATCTACATCGCAGGCTTTAGCTTTTGTAATAAATGTGTGCCTGGTTTCGTGTGGGCGGTGTGTCAATTTCAGATACTTCATAACTTTTTCAAAACGTTTTCGGTATTTATCATAAGTCATATATGTACCCTGCTGCCCGTTTGCATCATTGAATAAAAATTCTGACTGCATAGCAGTAGCTTCTTTTATACGGTTTTCTATTAACAGTTTTATTAGCGGATGAATCGGAACAATTCTATTTTTGCCGGCATCTGTTTTTAGACCGCCTAGCATAGTTCCGGCTTCAAGATTTATATCTGCGACTTTTAAAATAGCTAATTCTTGAGGTCGCCAACCGCTGTATATACTTATTAAGATCATGTCAGCAAACGCTATATTGTCTAGGTTGTCCCATAGCAAGAAAATTTCTTCCTGTGAGAATGGCACAACTTCCTTTGTTCTTGATCTCTTAATCGGGTTACCATTGGCAAACATAACAGAAGCGTAGTCCTTTTCGACAATATCGTGAGCAACAGCGTATTTGTACATCATATTGAATAAACTTTTAATTCTGCTTTTCGTGCTATCTCCAACTTGAGCATTTAATATAGTACCTTCTAGATGTGAGACTCTTATATCTTTCATTCTCATATCATAAAGACCGTTACAATAAGCGTATGCTGCCGTAACTGTTCTAACACTGGATGGATTGGAGAGAGTAGGAAAGTAGTTTTCGCTCCATTTCTCATATACTTCTGAAAAAGTAATACTATCTGCTTTGATGTCGTAAGGGTTTTCGTTATAATTTGCAAGTGCGATCATTGCATCCTCTCTATTTTGATAATATCCGATAGTAGAGCGTATTTGCTTTGATTTTCTTGTAACGGGATCTATTATCCATTTGTCTGTTTTCATTACTCTATAAGGCTTTGAGCGTTTCCCAGACATTTTATAGATCGTTCCATATCCGTTAGGTAGTTTTGTTGGTTTTCCGTTTCTAATGCGTGGTTTTGTACTACTAGGCATATTCATAGGATAACCGCAATTTGGACAGGTTATAGCCTTATCTGATACGTCATGCCTACATTCTGGACACTTTAAAAGAGCCATTTAATCACTTCCTTGTATTATATTGATCTTTCCATACTTTAAAAATTTCTTCAACTAAAAGAAGATTCATTCTGCTTAAATTCTCTATAGGAATCCCTTGAATATCGTATAGCGGTTTTCCATTAAACTCACCATTTTTTCTACCAAGATAAATAGAACGTTCTTTATTTATTAAAATAGAATTAGATTCAACGTCTAAATTCTCTATATAAGAAATGTTTCCTGTATCTTCGTCACGCTCCGGGTGTAGTGGTATTGTGAAATTTGGTTCTATATAATCTCTCAAATACCCAAGGAAAGATCCAAATAGATAAGTATCTGTCATGATAAAATTTAAGATATCCATTGTATGGTCATAATCATAAGCTTTTTTTAATGATTTTAGGGTGGCAATAGCAAAATTATTTAGACCAGTTATTTTTCCTATTTCTGCATTGTCTACAGAAGTATAGTTACTTTTTCCGAGGATATAATCAATGGATACATTATATATATCTGATAGCTTTTCTAGTTTTTCATTATCTATAGGCGGATATGATTGAGAATTTGAATGGGAGTCATAAACGCCAATTTCCCAAGTCCTATACGTTTTTGTTGTAACGCTTATTCTATCTGCTATAGCGCTTTGAGTATATCCGTTTTTAGTTCTTAGTTCTTTTAATCTCTTACACTTAATCGGTAGTTCGCTACTCTTTTTCATTATTTAAACCTCCAAAATAAGTAGAATAAAGGTAATTTACGTTTGTTATTGTTATCAGCTATTATAAAGGTACAACGAACGTTCGTCAAGTAAATTTGTTGATATTATTATATTTTTTGGAGGTATTTAGAATGAGAAACAAAGATATAAAAGATTATTTCAAATCTAAAGGTGTCCCGATGTGGAGAGCCGCAGAGCGTTTGGGGATTGCAGACAGTAATTTTTCAAGGATGTTGCGTTACGAAATTTCGGAAGATAAGAAAGCTAAGATTTTCAAGATTATTGACGAATTGGCAGCAGAATAAGGCGGTGAAATTATGGCAGAAATTACTTTTGATTGTGCAAATGTGCCGGTAGCGGTAGCAGCGCAGGCTTTAAAAATGGACTGCCAGACAGTGCGGTTACTATTGCAAAACAATTTAGTTGATTGGGGTATTTGCTTCAAAAGGGGAAGTAGTAAGCAATTTACATATTTGATCTATCCAAAAAAATTTTATGAAGCAACAGGCTTTTGCTATCAAGGAGGTGCCGGCAGTGAATAATCAAAAAAATAACAGACTTTTAGAAATTGAAAAGGAATATAAAATTTGGGAAGAGTTACAAGGGAAATATGCTAATGATGAAGAATTTTATCATTATATAAGTAAAAAATTACAATCCTTAGACGAAGAAGCTGATCAGATGCGAAGAGAAGCGGAAGAATTGCAAGAGTTACCTATTACAAGGGTAGAGTTAAAACCGTTACAGAAAATATCGCAGTTAAAAAAGCTTCATGCTTGTAATTGTATTGAGACATGGCGCGAGAATAATTCATTTACTATGACGTTTGAACTCAATAATGGAGATTCAGAAAAGAGGTTGCAAGATTTGACGATTATTTTCGAGAAGAGCGCCCCAAGTGTTTACATTTCAAAGCCTTATTCGCGTAATAATGCGATTATACAGGTTCGAGGCGGTGTTGTAGATGACGAATAGTGAAATATACGAGAATAATTTGCAACACTTCAAAATAAAAAGGCGTTACAGTAATAAAGCACAGTGTATTTGTCCGGCGCATGAAGATAAACAGGCATCATTGACAGTAGCACAAGGTGACAAATGCACGATATTACGTTGTCATGCAGGATGTAAAGTTGATGATATTTTGCAAGCGGTAGGGCTTAATATAAAGGATACATTTTATGATGTGGAGCCTAGGAGTCCGAACTGGAAAAAGTATATAGAAAGCCGAGAAAAGCGAAAAATTGAAGCTGTCTATCACTACGTTTCTTGTAACGGTCGATATGCTTTTACCAAGATTCGGCTAGAGGAAAAACGGTTACTGTATGGAATATTAGAAAATGATCGTTTCAGATATGGGCTGCCAAGAAATACACCGAGGAAGTCTCTAAAAGCCATATATGGAAGCGTACAAGCCATAAATAAGGCAATAACCGAGGGCAAGCCGATATTTATACCAGAGGGTGAAAAAGACGTTGATACGCTGACGAAAAGAGGATATGTAGCCTTTACTTATGGCAGTTCGAGCGATTGGCAGTCAGAGTTTGCGGAATTGGTAAAAGACGCAGATGTGGTAATTCTTGCAGATAATGATAAGCCGGGTATCGCAGTAGCAAATACTATATTGAAAGATATTAAAACGATTGCTAAGAGTGTAAAAATCATTGTTCCTATGCCAGATATTCCAAAGGCAGATATAACCGATTATTTTGAAGCAGGGCATAGTAAAGAAGAATTTGAACAGATGATAAATGTCGTTACAGAAAAAAGCCTGCTGCCGGAAGTGTCGCAAGTAGAGGTTGAACGTTTATTATCTTACAAAGTTGATTATGACAAAGACGGAAACGTTAAGGGCAAAAAAATACTCCAAACAGTACGCAATTTTGAAATCATTATGGAAAATGACGGTAGATTTGCGGGAAAAATCAAATTTGATGAATTTTCACAGCAAACTTTTTTAATGGGTTCCGTACCATGGGAATCAAAAAAGAACTATCGGGCGTGGGGTTCTTATGATGATAGCGCGCTGTTTTCAATCTTGCAATCTGATTACGGAATGAATAGCCGAAATGATTACTTTGATGCTCTGAAAAATGTTGCTATGAAAAACAAATTTCATCCAGTGCGAGATATTTTAGATTCGCTTGTATGGGATGGACAAGATCATATTAAAGATTTACTTCCGGATTATCTAGGCGTTGAAGATACAGAGTATCAATATCAAGTGATGAAATTATGGATGTTGGGGGCTGTATCGAGAATCTATAAGCCCGGTTGCAAATTTGATTATACTGTAATTTTCAAAGGCAGACAAGGACTAGGAAAAAGCACTTTTTTACAGTTATTAGCATTAAATGATAACTGGTTCAATGATTCGCTTGATAGTTTAGATTCAGATAAATCGGCTCAGTCCCTTATGGGAAGTTGGATTATTGAACTTGCAGAACTAAAGTCGCTTGCCCGGACGGCTGGGGGCGTGGATAGTGTTAAGCGCTTTCTTACAGCAACGCAGGACAAGTACAGAGTGCCATATGAGCGCAGGGCAGATATATTTTTACGTCAATGCGTTTTTGCCGGAACTACAAATAAAGAAGATTTTTTACAAGATGAGACTGGAAATAGAAGATTTTTAATTATTGAAGCCGGAGAAAACGAACCTAGAAAGAATCTTTTTGAATCAGAATCAATCAACGATTTTAAAGCTGCATGGGCGCAAGCGGTTTATATCGTGAAGAATGAAAAGCCAAAGTTGATATTACCAGATTCATGCAGAAAGCGTGCTGAAGAATTACAAGCCGAAAGTATGTCCGATGATGGAAAAGTAGGAATTATACAAGAGTATCTTTCAAACAAACAGCGCACTTGCGCCATTGAGATTTGGAGAGAAGCGTTACAAGAAACAGGAAGACCTGCAAAATGGCAGGCGTCAGAGATCAATAATATTGTTTTGAGCTTTCCAGAGTGGAAACGTATGCAGTACCCAGCTAAGTTTGGAATGTATGGTAGTCAACGAGGTTTTCAGAAATGTAGTCTACAATCACAGAATGAAGACGATTCAAAGCAGGAATGTAGTCAAGGTTTTATGAATTTAACCGATTCCGAATTATCAGAGATACCTTTTGATTAAATTGTAGTTATGGAATGTAGTAACTTTGTAGATGGCTCAAACCCTTGTATTTACTGGGCTTTATACATTTACTACATTCTCTACAATAAAATAAAAGAGTATATAAATATATAAGAGAATAAGAGATATTACAATATATAAAAGTCTTTTGGATTGTAGTTGTAGAATGTAGTAACTTAAATTCATACGTTTTTTGTAACGGTTTTTAAGAAAGTAGGTATATATGGATTATTGGAATTTATATAAAGATGTCTGGAATTTTCACAAGAAATTTTCAGAAGTAAAAGATACAGATGAATACTGGCAAGCTGTGATTGATGAATCCAATGAGATCTCAAAGAAGTACAATAAACACAAATTTGCAAATGATTTATTGATTGCGGTTATTTCAGAAATTGAGCGCAGTTACAAGGAGATGAGAGCAAATGCAGACACAAGAGTATAAGGAATATATAAAATCTGATGTGTGGAAAGAGAAATGCGAACAGCGGTTAGAAATAGCAGGGCATAAGTGTGAGATGTGCGGACGGCTTGAGAAAAATTCAAAGGGATTGCAGATACATCATATTAGTTATCGGAATTTAGGGCATGAAGATGTAGCAAATGACTTAATATGTCTTTGTGGTAGGTGTCACATTCTGATACACGCTTATTATAACCGCAAGAGGGCGTGAAAGACTAAGCGCAACGAATAACGTTAACATCATAAAAAGAATGTCTAAAATAGGCAGAAAAGAGGTAAATATGGCAAAAAATAATTATCCACAAGCCGGACTTGATGAAATTGAACCGGCAGCAGTTCAACAGATCGTTTCATCATTGAAAGAGTTACATGACAAAGGAAGACCTAAAACAGATGAAGAGGTTGAGGAGCGAATTAATGAATATTTTTCATTTTGCGAACGCTCCAGTATTCGACCTGGAATAGAATCATTATGTCTATCACTGCATATCAGCAGAACAACGCTTTTTAAATGGAATAGGGGTATTGATTGCAGTGCATACAGACAGGAATTGACTCAGTCTGCAAAGGCTTTTATTAGCGCATTTATTGAGCAAGCAATGCTTGGCGGTAAAATAAGCCCACCTTCTGGAATTTTTTTAATGAAGAATTGGCTATCATATAAAGATACAATCAGCATAGAGGAAAGCATACCAGAGCAAACAACCGAACGAGCCTTAACTGCTGCCGAGTTGCCAAAACTGGGAGACTTGAAAAAACTAGATTAATACGGTTTTATGTAACGAATATTATTAAGAAAGAGGTAAAAAATTATGAGATACAAAACATATGTGAAAAAAATTAACGATACATTGACGAAATACAAAACAGACATTGATACTTTAGATAGTATGTATTTGGCAGATAAGAAAAAATTAAAAGCAACAGCTAACGAAATGAAAGATAAATGGACAGATAGTTATATAGAGCAGTACTGCCGGGACAACAACCCAGATATAAACTACAAGGCTCGTTTACAAGGTACTAGGGCAGCAGTTGAGCCTATTGTATTACATTATCTTGAAATGTTGGAAAAACAGCTTGATAAGTATTTCAATGCACCGATTAATCCAGATTTTGCAAATAAGATTATGACCATTAAATTAAGTGGCTTGCAACTCACTAATCTCGAATTTAAGATTTTACAGGACAATGCAACTAGCTACATGGAACGCCGGCTACTTAATCAATTAGCAGAGAGTAGGACAAAAACAGAGAGAAAAGCAGTAATCAATAAAGAATCTGGTGAAGCCGAGTACAAAACGGAACAAGCATCGGATCCATACATCAATCTGGAATTACCTAATATAGAAGATACATACAATGCAATGAAAAGCTATATGACTTCTGCAAAGTCTCTCTTGTATCAATATGCCGGAACAAGCGGAAAAATGGCGCACTTACTGGATGTAAAAACGCCGGACTATATTTCTGTTGCTATGGATAGCTATATCAGAAATAACGCTGCTGACAAGTTCTTATGTGTAATGGACAATGCTAATGCGATTCTACCAGAAAGCAAGATCAAACGAGAATTAACAGAGAGTGACAAAAAATTCATTGATACAATGATAGATCCTAGATATCCGTCACTGGCAAAGGATAAAGTAAAAGCCCTTGCTGAAGCTGATTCTAGTATTGAGAGTTTATTGTTACTTGATGAGCGTTACAATAAATATCTTGAAGAATAGTATATGATTGATGGGGTGGCTAACTGCTGCCCCTTTTTGATTAGTATTAAATTTAACGTATTATAAAATAGTATCAAAACTTATTGACAACAACAATAATAACATATAAAATAGTAGTATCAAAACAAACGAACGTTAAATTTGATACGGAAGAAGGTTGTTATTATGTGTATTTATGGATATTGTAGAATCAGTACAAAGCAACAAAGCATTGAAAGACAGATCAGAAATATCAAAGGTCAATATGATGCTGCGGTTATTGTAACGGAAGTATATACAGGTACGAAACAGGATAGACCGGAATGGAATAAATTGTATAGGAAAGTAAAGCCAGGAGATAGGATTGTATTTGACAGTGTATCAAGAATGAGTAGAGATGCAGAAGAGGGGTTCGCATTATATGAAGATTTATATAATAAAGGTGTGGAACTTATCTATATTAAAGAGCCACATATTAATACATCTACATATAAGAAAGCGTTACAGAATAATGTATCAATGACTGGCACTAATGTAGATTATATTCTTGAGGGTGTAAATAAGTATCTTATGTCACTTGCTAAAGAGCAGATCAAGCTTGCATTTGAGCAATCAGAAAAGGAAGTTAAGGACTTGCACCAGAGAACCAAAGAGGGAATAGAAACAGCACGCTTAAATGGCAAACAAATAGGTCAGAAGCAAGGAGCGAAGTTGATTACGAAAAAATCAGTAGAATCCAAGAAATTGATACAGAAGCATAGCAAAGACTTTGACGGTGTATTGTCTGATGTGGATTGCATGAAATTGACAGGACTTGCCAGAAATACCTATTACAAATATAAGAGAGAAATAAAAGAAGAATTGCAGGGCTGATCACAATGTGCTCTGCTTTTTTCTTATAAATATTGATACTACCTGGGGGTCTGTATGGAAAATGTCGCACCCACTTACTTAGTAGCGTTTCCATGCCCTCAAAATAAAAAAGGGGTGTTCTGATGCCGGTCTGAAAAATTTTCTAAATATGCAAAAAGACATTTTTGTGATAAAATAAAAGAGAAGTCATTGATTGGCGTTCTGACTTCTCTTTAATATCTTATATCTACCTAAATTATAGTATAAAGGTAGGTGCATTTCAATGACAAATGAACAACTTGTTGTAGAAATACGAAACGGTTATTCTATAACAGATAATATGCAACTCTTATATCAAGAAAATCTCCCATTGATAAAAAAGATAATTCAACCGTATTATAAATATGAAGAAACAGAAGATTTATTACAGGAAGCGTATTTTGGTTTGTATGAAGCTGTAAAACATTATGAGACATCGGAAAATGTATTATTTATGACATATGCGGCTTTCTGGATAAGGCAGGCTGTACAACGGTATATAAATAAGTGTGGGGCAGTTGTTAGAATACCGAGTTACACAAAACAGAAAATAATTCGTTACAAAAAAACAGTAATTAAATTAACTCAAGATTTGGGATGTATTCCAACAAGAGAAGAAATTGCGGAATATATGGCGGTAAATGTATCAGAGATAGAGCGTTTAGAAATATATTCAAAGAGTATAGCAAGCTTAGATTCGACTGTAAATGACGATTCAGATCAAACATTAATGGATAGTATACAGGATGACTGTAATTTAGAAAATAATATAATCAATGAAATGTATGATAAATACTCGAAAAATGAATTATGGAGCATTGTGGAAGGCTATACGACAGAAAGAGAAAATCATATAATTAGAGAATATTTTTTACATAATAAATCAATGCCGGAGATCGCGAAAAATGAAAATGTCACTGTGTCAAGAATAAGAGAAATCAGAGAAAAGGGATTGCGTAAATTAAAGTTCGGAAAGGCAAAGCGTGAACTGCTTGAAAAATTCGATATTGTAGATAGCGGAATCTATAAAAATGGTTATGGCAATTTTAGTCAGCATAATAATACTTCAAAGGTTGAATATATTGCGATTCGTAGAGCGGAGTTACAGGAAGAATATGAAAGAAAATTGCAAGAGTACTTAAAAATCAGAAATGCAACTAATGCATAGTAATTGTGCTTGAAAGAGGTTTAACGTTGTGTTATAATTTTTAAGGTAGCATACGCGTAGCACACAAATAAGGCTAAAAGCCTTTAAAATAAAGGGCAACTGTTTCGATCGAGGAAGCGGCTAAAGAGGGAAAATTCTAAGAAATAGGCTTAATAATTTGATTTTATAAGGGATTCTCAAGTCGTGATTCGGCTTGAGAATCCCTATTTTAGAGGAAGGTAATGTATTTAACAGATTATACAATTATTTGGATTTTAATTGGGTTAGTGGTAATAAGTTGTGGTTTGTATCTGATATTAAAATCTCCGTTTTGCTATCCTTATTATGTTTATAGATTTGATATTTCAAGAAAAAGAAAACCAGAGATTATGGATTTGATTGATAAATTTCTGATTGATAATCATTTTTCTCAAATACAAAGGCATAATCTTTATATAATGCAATGGAAAGATGAATGCAGAAAAAAAATAGAAAACAGTAGGTTTAAAAATTATAGAAAGAGACAGTTTTATGCTTGTTTGGATGATGAAAATGCTTATCAGTTTTGTATGACGCGACAACAGACAAGATACAGACAGAGAAATTATGTAAAAACATCATACCAAGTGACTCAGGAAGTAGGAAAATTTGCATGTAATTATAATTTTTTGTGTACTCGTAATAATCAGTTGAGAGAAATTAATTACGAGTGTACACTTCGAGAATATCATAGTAAGAATCAAAGAAAACTTATGACAAAGGAAATAAGGAGAAAAATTATGATTAGGGATAAATATACTTGTCAATATTGTGGAAAGTATATGCCAGATGAAGTAGGACTTCATATAGATCATATCATACCGGTGTCAAAGGGAGGAAAAACAATACCTTCAAATCTTCAAGTTCTTTGTTCTAAATGTAATGGGAATAAATCCAATAAATCTTAGGGAAATAGAATGAGGAATATTCGGAATTAAAAATTGAAAAGAGTTGAGAAGAGAAATAAGTGGATTTTGCAAAATTAAGTTATAAATTTAGGTAAATATGCTGAATTATTTAACGAAATTAAGTTCCTCAAATGATATAATATGAAAAAATGAGCTTGGAAGACTAGGAGGAACGACAAATGAAATGTTATGAAACATTTGAGTTGAATTTTCAAGGAGCGGAACCGGAGAACTCCCATGCAGAAGTAGCATTATCCGCACTTTTTACATGCGGGGAGAAGTGTTGGAATGTGAAAGGTTTCTATGCCGGAGAAGGCATGTATAAAGTACGGTTTCTTCCGCAGACGGAGGGCGAGTATACATGGAAAGTAAGCGGTCTTTTCGAGGCGGAGGGCAGCGAAGTGTGTACCGCATCAAAAAGTCATGGTATGGTACAGACAGAGGGCAATCATTTTGTATATCAGGATGGCAGCAAATATCTTCCGTTCGGAACAACGATCTATGCGCTTTCGCATCAGCCGGAAGAATTGATCGATCAGACTATTGAGACATTAAAAGAAGCGCCGTTTAATAAAGTCCGCCACTGCGTATTTCCGAAACATTATGATTATAATCACAATGAGCCGCAGTTTTATCCGTTTGAGAAAAAGGAGGACGGAAGCTGGGACGTACACCATCCGTGTTTCGCCTATTGGGATCATCTGGAGGGGATCATCCGGCGTCTCGAATCGATGGGGATCGAAAGTGATCTGATCTTATTCCATGGGTATGACCGCTGGGGATTTGCATTTTTGACGATGGAAGAAACAAAAGTTTATCTGGATTATCTGATGCGCCGTCTCTCTGCGATCTCGTGTATCTGGTGGAGTATGGCAAATGAATACGATATTATGACCAATTATAAGATGGAAGACTGGTATGAGATTGAGAAGACGATCTGCGAAAATGATCCATATCACCATCTGCTGAGCAATCATAACTGTATGCATTATTATGATCATTCCAGACCGGCGATCACACACTGTAGTATGCAGACGATCGCGGTACATAAGGGCGACGAATGGCAGGAGCGTTATAAGAAACCGGTTATTTTCGATGAATTCTGCTATGAGGGTGATATTCAGCATGAGTGGGGGAATATTTCCGGGTTTGAGATGACGAACCGCTTCTGGAAAATTTGTACAAAAGGAGCTTACGGTACACACGGAGAGACATTTTATTCGGAAGATGAAGTACTCTGGTGGGCAAAAGGCGGCGTGTTAAAGGGAAAAAGCCCGAAACGGATCGCTTATTTGAAAGATTTTTTATACAGTCTGCCGTCTTGTCTGGAACCGTGGAATGAACCGAAATGGGAAGAGATTGATCAGGAATTTGAAAAGAACGGAGAAAATCCGTTTGTGACATTGATAAAAAGTTTAACTCCGGAAGAAAAAGAGACGTTGGCGTTTAAGAGCGGAGATTGTGCCGGACACTGTGGGGATGAAGTATTCTTGAAATATTTCGGGATCCAGTGTGCGGCGGTAGCTTCGATCAAACTTCCGAAAGACCATAAATATAAAGTTGAGATCATCGATGTATGGGAGATGACCAGGGAGACATTGATCGAGGAAACAAGCGGCTCTACAGCATTGAAACTTCCGGGAAAAGAGGGAATTGCGGTAGTGGCAACAAAGATTGCCTGAAGGAGGCTGTCAGAATTATATGAGGACAATGGAATTTACGATTGAAAATATCAAGGCATTTGAGATTGGGCAGGAGATTGAAGTGACAGAGGGAAAACTGCCGTCTTCGTATTATTACACGATGGAACATGCGCTTGGAATGAGCCGGAATTATAAGAGTACGGAACGGCTGAAGACAACAAAAGGGAAAGTTGTGGAGATCAAAGAGACGCCGAAGTTTCATGTTGCGGTATTGGAATTTGATGAATAGTAAGGGAAGTGCAAAAGAATGTTACCTTATGGTAATATTTCTCTTGCACTTCCTTTTATTTTAAGATTTATACAACATTTTTCTTGCGAATTCTGCGGCTCCGATGATTCCTTTTCCTACAAATGGCGTGGAATAAATCATGTCAAATCCATAAGACAGTACATCTTTTCCAACAGAGGCGGTAATTTCTCTTTCGAACTGTTCTTTTGGAAAATCTTTCATTTCTGGAATGCCGCCGCCGATGATCAAGGCATCCGGATTAAATATGGTTGCCATAATTGCATATATATTAGCACAGGCTGATACAAAATCCCGTAGAGGTTCTTCTGTTTTGTGTAATGTAAATAACTCGCTGATCGGGGAGTCAGGGTAATATTCTTTTCGGATTTGCTGCAAGCGCCAACCGGAAGCATAACATTCACAGCATCCTTTTTTCCCACAGTTACAGGGATCTTTTTTGCCATAATAGGGAATATGTCCAAGATCAAGTGCAGCCCCATTTTTCCCTTTTAAAAATTCTCCGTTAATGATCACAGAAGCACCGACACCTGTACCGATATAAATTCCAACCAGAACCTTTTTGGCTTCAAGATGATGGGCGATTGTGTCATATAGCATTAGGTTGTTAACATCATTATTTATAAAAACAGGAACGTGAAAGTAATTTTTTATATTTTTTGCAATATTTACATGTGAAAAAATCGCTTCTCCAGATTGATTCCTGATATTTGTTGTACATATTACAGTGGCATTGTCATTCTCTACGGAAGATGGAACACCAATAGAAATCGCATCAATATGAGTGGTGTTTGTATTGTGCAGATATTCATCAATTATTTTACAGAGTGTATAAATAGGAGAGGAAGAGTTTGCAATGCACTCACTTTTCAGTATAAGTGGTTGTACTAATATGTTTTTAGTGTTTACAGCGCCAATTCTCAAGTTCGTACCACCCAGATCAATTCCGATAATTATATTTTCCATAGTTTTTATTTTTCTCCGTCCTTTTTATTTTTTGAAATATAGCGTCAATATACAAGAGAAAATAGTATTTTGGGGGCTAAGGCTATGTGTAATTATGCAAGGAGTAAGCAGTTAATTTTATATTAAGAAAAGCAAATGAAGATGTCAATACAATAGTTTTAGTAAATAGTCATAAAAAAAGTATGGATAAATTAAACAAAATGAATAAAAAAAGATTAGTTTATATATACATATTGACAAAACTTGTGGTAGAGATATATAATCGAGTAAACGTTTACAAAAGAAATCGAAAGCGGACTTTGGCTAAAATATGAGATTTATATAGATTCTTATTGGATAATGAAAGAATTTCAAAGTTAAACGTTTACGCACGGGGCGTGAAGCGGGAGGAAATACGATGGAAAGTAAGAGAGTCAGTATTAAAGATGTAGCAAAGAGAGCGAATGTGTCTATCGCTACGGTTTCCAGAGTTGTGAACAAAAAAGAGGGTGTGACACAGCCGGTTTTAGAAAAAGTACAGGAGGCTATCAAAGAATTAGGGTATAGTCCGAATACGGCCGCAAGATCTCTCGTAAGGCGAAGAACCAATGCTATTGGAATCGTGGTAAATAATCTGCATGATCCATTTTTCTATGATCTGATCAAAGGATTTGAAACAGCGGCACAGCAGACCAGTTATTCGGTTGTATTCTGCAGTGCACTGGGAGGAGATGTAAAGAGTAAAGAGAATTATGTAAAATATCTTTCGAATGGTGTGGTAGATGCGGTTATCTTATATGGTTCTTATCGAAGCGATGAAAGTATGATCAAGTATATACAAGATAATGAGCAGATAGAATTTGTGATGATTGAAAACGACGTGTCATCCTTGCAGTGCAATAAATTATTGATCGATAATTTTGGCGGTGCAAAAAATGCGGTAAATTATTTGAAAGAGAAGAAACATCGTAAGATTGCACATATTTGTGGAAATCCGAATAAGAAAGTTACAATTGAGCGATTTAACGGTTATATACAGGCGATGCAGGAATCGGATCTTGAAGTAAAAGAAGGATACATTCAGTATTCGTCAGCAGATTACAGAAGTGGTTATGAGAGGATGAATGCACTCTTAGATCTGGAAGAAAGACCAACGGCAGTGTTTTGTTCCGATGATGCGATCGCCAGTTATGCGGTACGGGCTGCACTTGATAGAGGACTGAGAGTTCCGGAAGATATTTCGATTATGGGATTTGATAATCAAAGTATTTTACCGGATCGGTACAGAGGACCGGAGATTACAACAGTAGAACAGCCGCTGTACACGATCGGAATGGACAGTATCCGATTGGTGAGCGAACGGTTGAGTAATAACGATGCGAAAATGCCTGTAAGAAAGACGTATGAAACCAAAATTATAGAACGCGAAACAGTTTGTGAGTATCAAGGATAAATCAAAAGGGAGAATTTGTATGAAGAATTATAATCGATTACTAGAGGGAAAACGGGTATTTGTTACGACAGGAGCTCGAGGAATCGGGAAAGAAATTGCGCTATTATTTGCTTCACAGGAGGCGGTTGTGGCAGTAGGTGGAAAGAATGTGCCATGCCTTTCTCAGACGGTCAAAGAAATACAAGAAGTATCTCCTGAAAGCCGCGGATATGAAGTGGAACTTGGGAATAAAGAGAATGTTGAACAGGTAGGAAGACAGATTTTAGAAGATTTTGGCGGTATCGATATATTGGTGAATACAGTGGGGATCAATGATCATGGCAGAGTTGATGAATGTACGGAAGAACAGGTAGAAAAAATGATTTCTGTTAATTATAAAAGTTTTCTCCGTTTTTCTAAAATTTTCATACCTGGAATGCGGGAACGGAAGAGCGGAAATATCATAAATATTTCTTCCATACATAGCGTAGAAACGATGCCGGGATTTGGAATCTATGCCGGAACAAAGGGAGCGATGAATGCGACGTCTCGTGCAATGGCATTAGACTATGCGTCAGAAGGAATCCGTGTAAACTGTATCTGTCCGGGGTTGATCATGAGTGACAATATGTTAGATGAAATTCAAACATATCCGGAGGGAGAGGAAAGAGATCAATTCATGGAGCTTTTATATCGGATGCAGCCATTAGAACCGGGGACAATGGAAAATATAGCAGATGCAGCACTTTATCTGGCAAGTGATATGTCAACGTATACGACAGGGCAGATTCTCATGGTAGACGGAGGAGCAAGTATTAAAGCACATTGAGTAAAGGAGGAGAGAGAATGGATTTCTACGAGAAAAACGGAATTATTCCGTATATCAATGCTCATGATACCTATACTGTATATGGCGGAAGCAGGATGGCGGAGAATACATTACAGGCGATGAAGGAAGCCGCAGCTTCCTTTGTGGATCTCAAACAAATGCAGATTCAATTAGGAAAGAAGGCGGCAGAATTAACAGGAAATGAGGCGGCATATTTTACAAATGGAGCGGAAGGTGCGCTGTTGTTATGTGCTAGTATCTGTATTGCGGAAGACAGTGAATATTATTATAGAAAATTACCTGAAATCGCAGGGACAAAAAGAGAATTTATTGTTATGCGGGCACAAAGAAATGCGTACGATGCAGCGTTGGCAGTCAGTGGTGCAGATATTGTGGAAATCGGTGATGCGGACGAAACACTGGAGATGGAATTGGAAGGTTCCATCAATGAAAAAACAGCGGGAGTGGTCTATTTCGCTTCTACATTATATCAAAGGGGTTCACTTCCACTGGAAAATGTAATTGCGATTGCAAAGAAATACAAAGTGCCGGTTATCGTAGATGCTGCGGCGCAGCTTCCACCGAAAGAAAATTTGAAAAGATTTACAGAAGCAGGTGCGGATATGGTGATTTTCAGTGGAGGAAAAACCTTATGCGGTCCGCAGGACAGTGGTGTGATCTTTGGAACGAAACAGTGGATTGAAAGATGTATTCGCTTTGGCGCGCCGGAACATGGAATCTGTCGCGTATCAAAAACGTCCAGAGAGGCGATGGCAGGGTTGTATACAGCGCTTGAAAACTATGTACTTCAGGATGAAGAAAAAAGAGAATGTGAACTTCGCGAGATTTTGAACAGGATTTCTGAAAAAATAGTAAAAACAGAACAGGAAATTGTGTTGAAAATTGTGGAACAAGGACCGGTAGGACAAAAATATCCCAGACTATTTTGTTATCTTTCCGAAAAAAACAGTTCTGAAAAAATTGTAAGTTTTATGAGAAAAGAAAGAATTTACATAGGAGAAGACAGAATCAATAATGCGGTGTATATCAGCCCTTTAAATTTATATAAAGAAGAGGCAGATGTAGTAGCAGATGTGCTTTGCAAAGCACTTGAAGCAGAATGAAATATTTTTTTACCCTGGAAAGTAAACGTTTACAAAGAGGTGCGGTATGGAAAAGAGTTTTTATGAAACACATAAAAATGAAATAAAGAAAATTGGAGAATCGGCAAAGAAACAGTTATTAGAAGACCATATTCCTTTTTGGGAACCAAGGGTTTTGGATCGGGAATATGGAGGGTATTTTAACTGTTTTGACAGAGAAGGAAAATTGATAAAAACAGTGAAACCGGGATGGTTTGTTGGACGAGATATGTATAGCTTTGCATCATTGTATCGATTTATCCAGAAAAAAGAGACGTGGCTTAATATTGCAGAGCAAGGTTATCGTTATACAAAGGGGAGTTTTTATGCAGGTAATGGGCGGTTTCAAAAATTGCTTACAAGAGAGGGGAAAATTTTAGAAGGAACGACTTCTATTTTTACCGATCATTTCGCGATAAAAGGTTTATATGAATATTTTAAAGTTGTACCGCCCGGGGAAGAAAAGCTTGCAAAGGTGCGGCAGTTGACAGATCAATTATTTCAAAATGTAAAAGATGAACAGATTCTACAAAAAGAAGGAATCCGGGCAGGATGGCAGAAGCATGCAGTGAATTTTATGACATTATTGGTTGCATTGGAAAGTTTTGATTTATTTGGAAACCGATATGAAGATGTATTGAGAGAATGTGTCAGAAAATCGTTATATGAATTTGCGAATAGTGAATTGCAGGCTCCGCTGGAATATGTGAAGCAAGATGGAAGACCGGAGCTACTCGGAGAAGGAAGATTGGTAGATGCGGGACATGCGATGGAATCGTTATGGTTTGCAATGGAAGCCGGCAGTTTGTTAGACGAGAAATCATGGAAACAACGTGCAGAAGAGGTTTTGGATTGGGTGATTGAACGTTGTTATGATGAAAGTTACGGCGGATTTATCCAACATATCGATGTGGATGGAAAAACGCCGGAAGAACAATTTCTGGTAACGGATTATGAAGGAATACCGGCCGCATGGGATAGTAAAATCTGGTGGGTACAGGCAGAAGGTCTGAATGCGTTATTTATGAGTGCACTGTTGAATGAAAATGAAAAACATTTTGCTTACTTTAAGAAATTGTATGAATATACGGAGCTTTATTTCAGAGATAAAAAATATGGGGAATGGTATTCAATTTTAAACCGGGATGGAGGTGTCTTATGCGATTGGAAAGGTTTTGAATTAAAAGGTCCATATCATATTACAAGATGCTTAATGAAAATAAATCTTCTTGCAGAAAAGTATTTGAAATGTAAAGAAACCGAGAACGAAAAGGAGGAAAAATCAATATGAAAAAAAGAGTCGTAAAAAGATGGATGGCGGTAATGCTCGGAGCAACAATGATCGTATCTATGGCAGCAGGATGTGGAAAGGGCGAATCATCTACGGAAGAGAAGGATGGTGTGAAAAAAATTGAATGGTGGACACCAAACTGGGATGAAGTAGAGAGTAAAGAGATGGCAGCGGAATTTGAAAAAGAACATCCGGATATAAAAGTAGATATTGTAGTAACAGATTGGGATACTTATAAAAGTAAGATCACAACAGCGATCAGTACAGATAATGCACCGGAAGTATGTACAATGCTTTTAACAGACGTTGCGCCGTTTGCAAGTAAAGGTTTGTTAGAACCAATGGACGAATTAGGAAAAACGGCAGGAATTGATTTTGCAGATATTGTAGAACCGGCATTGGATACTACATCTGTGGACGGAAAAGCATATGGAGTTCCTTTCCGCTATGATGGTTCTGGAATTTACTACAATACAGATATGCTGAAAGCAGCAGGGTATGAGACATTCCCGGAGACATGGGATGAAATGGTAGAAATGAGTAAGAAACTTTCTGTGGATGGCAAATATGGTTTTGCATGGCCGTTAGGAAATCAGGCAAATGCGGCGACTCGTCTGGTACAGCAGATGTACACATACGGCGGAGACGTATTGGATGAAGACGGAAAATGTATGCTGAATAGTCAAGAAGCAAAAGCTGCGCTTAAAAATATTGTAGATTCAATTCAGGAAGGTTATGCTTCACCGGGAAGCTCTGAATTTGATAATACAACAATGAGAGAATCTTTCGGACAGGGAAATCTTGCATTCATGCTGACAGGTCCGTTTGATGTAGAGACATTGAAGACAGATTATCCGGAACTTAATTTTGCAACAGCTGTTATTCCGGGTGTTGACGGAATGGGAACAACAACAGCAAATGGTTGGTGTGTAGCATTGGCATCTAAGAGCGAAAATAAAGAAGCAGCAGCTGAATTTATGGCATATATCACAACACCGGAAAATCAGGCAAGACTGACAGATTCTTTCCCGGCAAGCAAAACAGCAATGGAATATGAACAGTTTGCAACAGAAGAATTGAAGCCGTTTATGGATCAGTTGGACAATTCAAAAGCAGAGCCGGCATACGAAAGATGGTCAGAGATGGAGCCGATCATTTTCCAGTATATGCAAAATGCAGTGGCCGGAACAATGTCAGTAGATGAAGCTTGTGAAGCAATGGCAAAAGATATTGACGCATTACTTGCAAATTAAATGAAGGGGAGGGAATTCCCTCCCTTAAGAGGCGGAGGTAAAGATGAAAAAATTTTATTTGACAAGAGATGAAAAGAAGGCGATTCCTTTTATACTTCCGGGAATTGCTGTAACAGCATTACTTATCATATATCCATTATTTTATATCATATCCATGAGTTTTAGTGAGAATGCGATTGGACAGAGCGGTTTTGCAGGTTTAACAAATTATCTCCGCCTGTTTAAAAATCCAATGTTTACATCTTCGATATGGAATACGTTGGTGTGGACATTGGGAACAGTGATACCGGCATTTCTGATTGGATTTATACTTGCACTTTTGATCAATCGAAGAGGAATGCGGATAAAAGGTGTATTTCGCAGTCTCATATTTGTTGCATGGATCATCCCGGGAGTTGTAAAAGCGACGGCATGGAAATGGTTGTTTACCACAGATGGAGGAATGATCAATCATTTATTGATGAGTATCGGAGTAATTGAAAAAGAGATTGCCTGGCTGTCTAGTCCTCAATATGCAATGTTGTCAGTGATCATTGTCCAGGTATGGGCATGTGCGCCATATGTTATGCTTATGATGACAGCGGGGTTGCAGCAATTACCGAGAGATCTGTATGAGAGTGCAGAATTGGATGGAGCCGGTTGGTTTAAAAAATTATGGTATATTACATTACCGATGTTAAAAGATGTAAGTTTTATTTGTATTTTAATGTTGCTGGTATGGGCAATTAATGAATTTTCGCTGATATTCATTATGACATCAGGAGGACAGAATACAACAACGCTTTCGATCTTGGTATACAATCAGTTCCAGGTTCTCAATATTAATTCAGCTTCAGCAAGTGCTGTAATGCAGTTATTGATCACAATGATTTTTGCAGCATTGTATGTGAAATTTGTCATTAAGGAGGAGAACTGATGGATACGAAAAAAAAGAAAAAATGGCTGGAGCATACGGGAACTGTTTTGACATATATTATTTTAGGATTCGCAGTGATCGCAGCATTATTTCCGCTTGCATGGGTGGCAAGTACTTCTTTCAAACCCGGAAATGAGGTGTTTTCAAATCCACCGTATTGGATTCCGAAGATGCCGACATTAAGCAATTATCTGCTAGTACTTACGGAAAGTTCGATTCCAAGAGCATTTTTGAATAGTACGATTGTTGGTGGGATCTCTACTGTTATTGCACTTCTTTTAGGTGGCAGCGCCGGATATGCGTTTGCACGATTCAAATTCAGAGGAAGCAAAGGACTCTCTCTTTTTATGCTGATCAGCCAGATGCTTCCGCTAACAGTTTTGATGATCCCGATGTACTATATGGAAAATGCAGTGGGACTGGTAGATACAAAATTAGGGCTTGCGATCGCGCATCTGGCAATCAGTATGCCGTTGGTCACATGGATGGCAAAAGGATACTTTAAGGGAATCCCGAAAGAAGTAGAAGAAGCAGCGGTGATGGATGGATGTTCGACGACGCAGATGCTTTCTAAAATCGTGATCCCTCTTTTAAAGCCGGCATTGGCGGCAACCGGAATCTATGCATTTATTTCATCATGGAATGAATTTGCAATAGCAAATGTACTTACAAGAAGTGAATCCAGCCGGACAGTTCCGTTGGCGCTGAGTGAATTTGCCTCTTTTTACAGGGTAGATTGGGGACAGACAATGGCGGCTGCAATGTTGATCACAATTCCGATCATTATTGTATTTATGCTTGTACAAAAACAGTTTGTAGAAGGATTGGCGAGCGGTGCGGTAAAAGGTTAAATAAAAATATGAAAATATAAAAGGAGAAATAACAAATGAGTGAGACAGGAAAAAGATTAGAAAATTTAGGAATTACGCTTCCGGTTAGAAACAGAAAGGGACAAGGTGTTGTAGATGCATGTATAAAAGGAGATCTTCTCTTTTTATCCGCACATTTTCCGGTAGATGCAGAGGGGAAACCTGTTTATCAGGGAAAGGTTGGCGCGGAAATAGATAAAGACACCGCGTATGAAGCAGCCAGACTTTGCGGATTGAATATGATCGCAACAATTAAAGATTATATCGGTGAATTGGATCGGGTAGATTATTTTGTAAAAGCGCTTGGATTGATCAATAGTGCGGGAGATTTTTGCGAACAGCCGTATGTTATGAATGGATTTTCAGATCTTATGGTAGAAGTTTTTGGAAAAAGAGGTCAGCATGCACGTTCTGCAATGGGAGCATATGCATTATGGGAAAATGTTCCTGTCACAGTTGAGGCGATTGTAAAAATACGAAAATAGCAGGAGGGATCATGAATGGACAGTATTAATAGAATCATCGAAAATGGACAGGAAAAAGAACCTGTATATAAAAAGAAAAGAGGAATTGTCCTTTTAAGACAAACAGATGATCTGATTTTTGTTTCAGGACATGGACCGGAAGACCAGATTACCGGAAAAGCGCTTTTTTCAGGAAGAGTTGGTGAAGATTTAACACTGGAAGAAGGATATGCGGCTGCAAGAGAGTGTGCGATCATCATACTGGGAGCGTTGAAAGATACTCTTGGAAGTTTGGATAAAGTGAAACGGATCGTGAAAGCATTCGGATTGGTGAACTGTGGAGAAGGTTTCACTGATGTTGAAAAAGTATTTGATGGTTTTTCAGATACGATTGCAGATGTACTTGAAGAGCGAGGGTATCATACAAGAACTGTGATGGGAACGAGGAATCTTCCAAATCATAATATTCCGGTTGAAATAGAAGTAATTGTGGAAGTAGAAAGCTGATTTAGGATGACTGAAAAATATTTTGTGGCAGCAGGATATGGAGATACGGGGCAGAGTTCCAATCTTATCGTATTGAAAATCACTGACAACGGAAAGATACAGATAAAACAAGAGTTTTATTATGACGGCGGTCCTTCTTATCTGGTTGAAAAAGTTATATCTGACCATAGAAGCTGCATTTATGCTGCCTTTGAGAAAACGAATGAAATTGTGAAATTTGTATGGGAAAACGGTATATTGACTGAAGAAAAGAGATTTCAGGCACCGGGAGAAGGACTTTGTCATTTATGTTTATCGGAAGACCGTACTATGCTCTATGGAAGCTGCTATATGAGTGGAGACTATTTTGCTGTGGATACAGAGTTGTCACAATGTATTTGGATTAAGAAAGGACAGAAAGATTCGCATGCACATTGTATTTACAAGGGAAAAGAAAACCGGATTTATCTGGTGGACTTAGGTTTATCCAGTGTGTGTAGACATCAGCAGAAGGAAAAGTCTTTGGGAGAATGCGATTTAAATTTTCCGATTCACGTAGGAGAAGGACCACGGCAGATATTACTGTGGAATTTGGAAAAGAATGCAGTTGTTATTAATGAAAGTTCAGGTACACTTTCTTTTTGGCAGATAAAACAGCAGGGAACTGAACAGAAGGCACAGCGAATATGTACGCGGAATACAACGAAGTATATAGGAAATAACGCGCCGGGAGATGCGGTCATCTGGAACGAGAAGATTTTATTTGTAGGAAACAGAGGCGCAGAAACAGTTTCGGCTTTTTCGCTGGAAAGATTGGGGGAAAAAATCGGTGAATGGGATTGCGGAGGAAAATTTCCTCGCGGACTTTTTGTTTCAGATGAAGGAGTCGCTTTGACATGCTGTCAAAAGAGTGGAAAACTTGTCAGTTGTCGATGGGATGAGGAGAAGGCGCAGCTAAATATCTGTGATTCCCTTAACCTACCGGGTGCAGCCAATGTGATTGAAATAACAGCAGAAGAGGAATGGCTATGAAAGATTATATTTTGAAAAACGGGAAGGTATATAATTCTCAAAGTCGGTGTTTTGAAGAAAAGAATATTGTAGTGTCAGAAGGAAAGATTACTGCAATGGAGGCAGGGATTGAAAAAGAAGGCATTACGGAAATCGATTTGGAAGGAATGATCCTTTCCCCGGGATTGATCGATATGCATACGCACATATATCCATTATGTGGATCATCGGAAGATACACTTCCGATGATTGACGGAGAAGCACACATGTTTCAAAACGGCGTGACAACCGCAGTAGATGCGGGAAGTTGCGGAAGTAAAGATTTTTTTGATTTTAAAGATCGCTTTATAGACAAATCAAAATTGCGGATTTTGGCATTTATCAATATTGCCCATGGAGGAATGGTCAGTCTGGCTTCTGAATTGGAACCGCGGAATTTTTATGTAGAAACAGCGGCTGCGATCGCAAGAGAAATCAAGGAAGTTGTAGGAGTGAAAACAGCACATTATCATGTGGGAAAACCGTTTGATGAGGAGCATCCGGCATGGGCTTCTGTGGATGCGGCAGTGAGGGCAGGCGAATTGGCAGGAAAACCGGTTATGGCTGATGTTCAACCGTATTTGCCGGGACGTTCCTATGAGGAACTGATCCTTCAACGACTCAGACCGGGGGATATTCATACGCATGTATATGCGCAGCAATTTCATATTTTGAATGAAAAGAATGAAATTCAAGAGTTTATGTTGGAAGCAAGAAAAAGAGGAACTCTTTTTGATTTGGGACATGGTGCGGGAAGCTTTTGGTTTAGGAATGCAATACCGGCATATGAGCAAGGGTTTTATCCGGATACACTTTCCACAGATTTATATCTGCACAATGTAAATGGTCCGGCATATGGTTTGTTGAATGTTATGTCAAAATATTTGAATATCGGAATGCCGTTAGAAGAAGTACTGTACAGAACGACAGCACGTCCGGCAGAGATTATCGGACATTCGGAGCTCGGAAAATTAGAAGTGGGAATGGATGCAGATATATCTGTTCTGAGAGTAAAAGAGGGTAATTTTGGATTTGCAGATAGCGGAAATGCACGAATGCAGGGAAAACAGATGTTAGAATGTATGCTTACGATACGCGCAGGTGAATTTGTATATAATCCAATGGCTTATGGAATGCCGGATTGGAAGAATGCTCCGGAATCTTACCGGATTGCTCCGGGAGTGATTGAATTATAAAAGAGATTGTCAGATTGGCAAGGAGGAACGGAATGTGATTATCAATACAAGGGAAGAAATTATAGAACTGACACAGGAATGGAAGGGAGAACGATTAGAAGACGGACGACCGAAAGTTCCCGATGTATATTTAGATAAATTAAGAACAATGACATTGGAAGAAATCTGGCTTCCACTTTATGTAAAAGGATACCATTTTCAATATGAAGGTGGAATGAAGCATTTACATAATGAGAAAAAATTAGTGGGAAGAGCAGTGACTTGTACTTTTATGCCGATTCGCCCGGATTTGGCAAATGTTGTACGAAATCAAGGAGAAGAAAAAGGCTGGGAAGGCTTTTTCAATCAATGGGTCGTAGATAATCTTGGAAACGGAGATGTTGTGGTTGCGGACATGTTTGATAAAGTCTATAATGGTACTTTTGTAGGAGGAAATCTTACAACTGCGATTCGTGTAAAAACAGGGAATGGCGGTGCAGTAATCTGGGGCGGTATTCGAGATATTGAGCAGATGAAAAAGATTGATACACAAGTTTTTTATCGTGGGATCGATCCGACGCCGATTCGTGAATGTGTGTTGACAGATCTGAATGGCGCTTGTCGGATCGGCAGCGCAGTATGTCTTCCGGGAGATATTGTAATGGGAACGGAGAGCGGATTGCTTTTCATTCCAAGTCATTTAGTAGAAGATGTAATTAATAGTGCAGAAAAGACACATGCAAAGGACATTTTTGGTTTTGAAATGTTAGAGAAAGGGATCTATACAACGGCGGCGATTGACAATTCAGTATGGAATCTGGAAATGATGGAGCGTCTGATTGATTTTGTAGAAAAAGACGATCGCTGTAAGAAATATAGAGGATTGGATTGGAGTTTGGAACTGGGGGCTGCAAAAGGCGATCCGAAATGTTTGGAAGAAGTGCTAAAAACATGTCTCGTATGAGTCTGTTTTAATTAAAAAGAAATGGGGATGGAAATGAAAAGATCAGAAATTAATCGATGCATTAAGGAAATGGAAGAGCTGGTCAGAAAAAATGGATTTTGGCTTCCTCCGTTTTGCAATTTTACTCCGGAGGAATGGAAGACCAAAGGTCATGAGTATGACGAAATAAGAGATAATATGCTGGGGTGGGATATTACGGACTATGGCTTGGGTAATTGGGAAAAGGTAGGTTTTGCATTGATCACATTGCGTAATGGAAACCAGAATAATCCCAAATATTCTAAAGTGTATGCAGAAAAATTATTAATGTTAAAAGAAGGACAGCATTCGCCGATGCATTTTCATTGGAAAAAGTCAGAAGATATAATTAATCGAGGCGGAGGCACATTGATCATCCATGTATATAATGATGACGGAAAAGAACAGTTGGCAGATACGGATGTTTTAGTAAATGCAGATGGAAGAAGCTATTTGGTACCTGCAGGAACCGGTGTGGAACTGAAACCGGGAGAAAGTATTACACTGTGGCCGCATCAGTTTCATGATTTTGATGTGAAACCCGGGACAGGAGATGTTTTGATCGGAGAAGTATCTATGTGCAATGATGATAATACGGATAATTGTTTTCAGCCTCCGGTAGGACGTTTTCCGAAGATTGAAGAAGATGAAGCGCCATATCGTTTGCTGTGCAATGAGTATCCTACGGCGGGATAAAAACTATTTCGGAGCATCAGACCGTAACGGATTCAGTTACGGTCTGATGCTTTGATTTTTGTCAAAGAAAAGAAAATTAAGGAAGAGACTGAATGGATCTACATATTTTTATAAACCTCTTTCAACATCGAAAGAATCTGCTGCTCTGAAAAACGGCTGCTGTCGATGCAAAGGTCATACCCCTGCATATCCAGCCATTTCCGGTCGGTAAAATATTCATAGTAGCTACGGCGTTCTTTATCCAATTTCTTAACAAGTCCGGCGGCATCTTTTTCAGAAATATCCAAGCGTCCGGCAACGGTTTGGACACGGGATTCGAAAGGTGCATGGATAAAAATACTGCTGCAGTTTTCTTTCAGGATCGTATTAGCGCATCGTCCGATGATGATACAGTCTTCCTTTTCCGCAATGGAACGGATGATCTCGCATTCAGATTGGAAGAGCACATCGTTCATTGGATAGAAGCGGTACTGAGGAGCCATTTGGATCGGGTCTTCTAATGGGTAACGCCACTGACTTGCGCGTTTTTCATCGACTTTGAGAAGTTCTTCGTATGGAATTCCCTCTTTTTCACTTGCAATCTGGATCAGTTCCCTGTCATAATAGTGGATTCCCAGTTCTTTCGCGAGCGCTTTTCCGAGTTTTCGTCCGTTGCTTCCATACATCCGGTTGATTGTGATAATTCGATTTGCCATAATGATCGCTCCTTCCATTGGTGTATTGATTTAGTTCTATTATAACAAAATAATCTGAAAATTTCTATCTGTACCAGAAAAAATAATACAAAAAGAATGTGTGAGATATAGCTCTTTTTTGTATTAAAGTGAAAAAGTGAAGATTAAAACTTGCACAATGTTTTTTTTGCGATTATAATAAAGGCTGGCTGTAAAAAGGCAGCCGGTTTTACAAAAAATTCAAGGAGAAAGAGGTAGCAGCGTATGATTAAAATCGGTATTTTTGGCTATGGAAATCTGGGACGCGGTGTGGAATGTGCGATCAAGCAGAATGATGATCTTGAATTAGCAGCCGTGTTTACCCGTCGGGATCCGGAAACAGTGACAATTTTAACAGAGACAGCAGAAGTGTGCCGGGCGGAAGATGTGGAATCCTGGAAAGATAAAATTGATGTTATGATTCTCTGCGGAGGAAGCGCGACGGATCTCCCGGTGCAGTCTCCAAAGCTGGCAGAGATGTTTCATATTGTAGATAGTTTTGATACACACGCAAAGATCCCGGAGCATTTTGCAAATGTGGATGCAGCGGCGAAAAAAGGCGGAAAGGTCGGCATTATTTCTGTGGGCTGGGATCCGGGAATGTTTTCACTGAACCGTTTGTATGCAAGTGCGGTACTTCCGGACGGAAAGGATTATACATTCTGGGGAAAAGGCGTCAGCCAGGGACATTCCGATGCGGTACGGCGGATTGCAGGCGTAAAAGATGCAAAACAGTATACCATTCCGGTGGAGGCTGCTCTTGATGCAGTGCGCGGCGGTGAGAATCCGGAACTCTCTACACGCGAAAAACATACAAGAGAGTGCTTCGTCGTATTAGAGGACGGAGCAGATGCGGCAAAAGTGGAAGAAGAGATCAAGACGATGCCGAATTATTTTGCGGATTATGACACAACCGTTCACTTTATCAGCGAAGAGGAACTGAAACGCGATCATAGTGGAATCCCGCACGGCGGATTTGTTCTGCGAAGCGGAAAAACAGGCTGGGAAAAAGAAAATAATCATCTGATCGAGTATCGTCTGAAGCTGGATTCCAATCCGGAATTTACATCCAGCGTACTGGCGGCATATGCGAGAGCTGCTTATCGATTGGGAGAAGAAGGACAGAGCGGATGCAAGACAGTATTTGACATTGCACCGGCATACTTAAGTGCAAAAGACGGAGCAGAACTTCGAGCTTCTATGTTGTAAATAAAGACAGAAAAGGCGACAGATGAAAGGAGAGATCGGATATGACAACGAGACGTGTGGAGAACATGGCCGGCGGTGAGGGACATGTGATCATAAAAGAGATTTTGGATGAAAAAGCATTGAACGGAAAATGCGGATTATATGCAGAGGTAACGTTGGAGCATGGCTGTTCACTTGGTTACCATGAACATCACAATGAGAGTGAAACATATTATATCCTTTCAGGAGAGGGTGAATACAATGACAATGGCAATCTGCGTCCTGTAAAAGCCGGAGATGTCACATTTACGCCTGATGGATGCGGACATGGACTTCGCAATACCGGTTTGGAAGATCTGGTCTTTATGGCGCTGATCATTTTTGATTAAGAGTATAATTAAGAAAAGGGTCGCATACGGAGAATATCCATATGCGACCCTTTTCTTAATTACAATGATAAACTGTATTTTCGGAACAGGCAGGAAATTACGCCTGCCAGACATAAACCAAACAATGCGTTGTGCATGGAACCAAATACATCGAGCGCGCCTTTCAATCCGATCAAAATATCGTGGATCTCGGGAATCCATTCATTGACGAGAAAAGAAGCGTAGGAACAAATATAGATAAAGATAAAAGAGAACAGTCCGCGACCGACGTCTTCTTTGTAAGTTCCGTATGAATCTCTTACCCGGACACGGGTCATTGTCCAAAGCATGGAACAGAGTTCATAGAGGATAAAAAACGCGGCGACCGCAATGTAGGACGCGAGGCGGATCGTATAATTGTTGCTGCTGATCTCTTGTTTTAAATCTCCGTAGGGAGCGCTGCCGCGCAAAAATGTGTACGCCATCAATCCAATGATCGCCAGGATCAGTAATGCCGAAAGATTGCGGACGATCGTCTGTACGATCCGGAGGAGGGTGTTTCCGCCTTTCTGGATCGGAGCGGCAAGCCGGGTCGGGCGATAGCTTCTGCGGCGTTTTTTTCTCCGGCGTGTTCCGGAGACAGCGCGGGAAGAAGAATCACGGTATTTGCGGCTTCGACGGTTATCGTAATCATCGTCACCATCGTCATAATCATCTTCGTATTCGTCATCATATTTGCCATTATAAGGATCATCGTATTCATCGTCGTAGTCCTCATCATAACAATCTTCGTATGCATCGTCGTATTCTTCCTCATAACGATCATCATCGTACGCATCTTCAAAGTCATCTGCATAGTATGGCGTGACAGAATCGGTATTGAGATCTACATTGGATGTATTATAGTGAAATGGAATTTCTTCCTCATATGTAACTTCAAAATCATCGTCAAAATACTGTGTGTTCTTTTTGTGAGATGGCATCAAAACTCCCCTTTCTAACTACCGGATGTCAATTTTACATCTGCTCTATCTTATTACCTTTTGAAGAGAAACTCAAGTATTCCGGTAAAAAATTCATAAAGTTCTAAGAAAGGAGTGCCTTTTAGGCAAAAAAATGGTACAATATGCCCGTATGTTTTTTGAAAACAGGATCTATAAATCGGAAACAGATAAAAGGAACGAGCGTATGAATATACTAAATATTGAACATATCAGCAAAAATTTCGGGGAGAAGCTGATTTTTGACGATGTTTCTTATGGTATCCATGAGGGCGACAAGATCGGGATCGTCGGGATCAACGGAACCGGAAAAACAACATTTTTAAAGATGATCGCAGGTCTGGAAGAGCCGGACAACGGGCAGATCATCCGCCAGAACGGGCTTTGCATTACGTATCTTCCGCAGAATCCGGAGTTTCCGGAGGGGGCAAATGTACTGGATTATGTTGCGGATGGGAAGTGGGAGCAGGACTGGAACACGGAGAGTGAAGCGAAAACCGTGCTCACGAGACTTGGCATCACCGAATATATGGCGAAGATCGAGACGTTGTCCGGCGGACAGAAAAAAAGGGTCGCACTGGCAAGGACTTTGGTGAATCCGGCAGATGTACTCGTGCTGGATGAGCCGACGAACCACATAGACAATGAGATGGCAATGTGGCTGGAAGAGTATTTGAACCGGTTTAAAGGTGTGCTGATCATGGTCACGCACGACCGTTATTTCCTGGATCGGGTGACGAATAAGATACTGGAGATCGATCATGGAAAAGTGTATGGCTATGCGGAAAATTATTCCGGATTTCTGGAGTTGAAAGCGCAGCGGGAAGAGATGGAACTCGCGTCGGAGAGAAAACGGCAGAGCGTACTCCGAATGGAACTGGAGTGGGCGAAGCGGGGATGTCGGGCAAGAAGTACAAAGCAGCGGGCACGTCTGGAGCGTCTGGAGGCGCTGAAAAACGGAAAAGCGCCGACGCAGGAGAAGCAGGTGGAGCTGGATTCGATCGGTATCCGTATGGGGAAAAAGACGATCGAGCTGCATCATATTTCCAAGAGTTACGGTGAGAAGAAGCTGATCGACGATTTTGATTATATCGTGCTGAAAAATCAGAGGCTCGGGATCATCGGACCGAATGGATGCGGCAAATCCACATTGATGAAGATTATTACCGGAAAGATCGAGCCGGATCATGGAGACGTGGAAATCGGAGATACGATACAGATCGGATATTTTGCGCAGGAAGCGGAGGCGATGGATCCAAAGCAGCGGGTCATCGATTATATGAAAGATACGGCGGAATATGTGCCGACGAAAGACGGACGGATCACAGTGTCACAGATGCTGGAGCGTTTTTTGTTTGATCCGGTAATGCAGTATACGCCGATCGGGAAACTTTCCGGAGGAGAAAAGCGTCGGTTGTATTTGCTGAAAGTATTGATGGAAGCGCCAAATGTCCTGATACTGGATGAGCCGACCAATGATCTGGATATCCCGACGCTTACGATCCTGGAGGATTATCTGGATTCTTTTTCGGGGATTGTGATCACGGTGTCGCATGACCGCTATTTTCTGGACAATGTTGTGGACCGGATCTTCGCGTTTGAGGGAGACGGAATTTTAAAACAGTATGAGGGCGGGTATACCGACTATCTGGAAGCTGTGTCAAGACAGCATCCGGATCAGGAAAGCGCGGGAGCGAAGCCGGGCGCAGACACGAAAAACGGGGAAAAGGCATCGGCAAAAGACTGGAAACAAAATCAGCCGGCGAAAGTGAAATTTTCGTACAAAGAACAGCGGGAGTTTGAGTCGATCGACGGAGAGATTGCAGAATTGGAAGAAATGATCGGCTCTTTGGAGCGGGAAATTTTGGCAAATGCAACCAATTCAGTAAAATTATCGGAGCTGATGACACAAAAAGAGCAGGCGGAAACGAAGTTGGAAGAGAAGATGGACCGGTGGGTTTATCTCAATGATCTGGCAGAACAGATGGGAATGAAGACAACATAATTACATATGCTTGCACGAAATGTTTATATACTTTTTTTTAGGAATCATCTATAATGGGGGCAAATGAAACAGAGAAATTCAAAGGAGTATCAGTCCCCCAGAGGTAAAAGGAGGAAGAATCATGCAGAAACCAGTGCTGGTTATTATGGCCGCGGGAATGGGAAGCCGCTACGGCGGACTCAAACAGATCGATCCGGTGGATCAGGACGGTCACATTATTATGGACTTTTCGATTTATGACGCGAAGAGAGCCGGATTTGAGAAAGTGGTATTTATCATCAAAAAAGCGATTGAAAAAGAATTCAAAGAGAGTATCGGGAACAGAGTCAGTCAGTATATGGACGTATCTTATGTATATCAGGAACTGGATACACTTCCGGACGGATTTGAAGTACCCAAGGGAAGAGAAAAGCCGTTTGGCACCGGACATGCGATCCTGAGTTGTAAAGGAATCGTAGACGGACCGTTTGCGGTAGTGAACGCCGATGATTATTACGGAGTGCATGCATTCCGGACGATGTACGACTATCTGTCAACACATGCGGACGACGACAAATACCGTTATGCGATGGTTGGCTATATTCTGGAAAATACACTGACGGAGAACGGATATGTATCCAGAGGGATCTGTGAGACGGATGCGGACGGATATTTAAGCGGGATCACAGAGCGTACTCACATCGAAAAACGTGATGGAGGCGTTGCGTTTACCGAAGATGACGGCGCAAACTGGATGCCGATTTCCGGACAGAGTATCGCTTCGATGAATATGTTTGGATTCACGGCAAGCATGCTCAAAGAACTGGAAAGCCGTTTCCCGGCATTTTTGGAAAAAGGGCTGAAAGAGAATCCGATGAAATGCGAGTATTTCCTGCCGTCCGTGGTGGGCGAGCTGATCGCGGAAGAAAAAGCGACGGTGAAAGTGCTGAAATCAACCGACCGCTGGTATGGGATTACTTATAAAGAGGATAAGGAAATGGTTGTGGAAGCGATCCGGAAGCTGAAAGACGAGGGCGTTTATCCACAGCACCTCTGGAAAGCGGAATAAAGAGAAAAATGAAAGAAACCGGGCAAACAAGGAAAAGAAAAGCGGGCAAAAGAACGCAGTAAAAGCAGTGAGGAGGAAAAGAACATGGCAATTTTAGTAGCTGGCGGAGCAGGCTATATCGGAAGTCATACTTGTGTGGAACTGTTGAACAGAGGATTTGAGGTTGTTGTAGTAGACAATCTCTACAATTCCAGTGAGATAGCATTGGAGCGGGTACAGCAGATCACAGGAAAAACATTGAAATTTTATAAAGGAGATCTTCTGAACCGAGAGGATCTGGAACCGATTTTTGAGAAAGAAGAGATCGAGGCGGTCATCAATTTTGCGGGACTCAAAGCGGTTGGAGAGTCTGTTGCAAAACCGTGGGAATATTATCACAACAATATTACAGGTACGTTGATCCTCTGCGATGTGATGCGCAAGCATGGCTGTAAGAACATGATCTTCAGTTCTTCCGCAACGGTATACGGAGATCCGGCGGAGATTCCGATCACCGAGAATTGTCCGAAAGGCGAGATCACCAATCCTTACGGACAGACAAAGGGCATGCTGGAACAGATCCTGACCGATCTTCATGTCGGGGATCCGGAATGGAATATCATGCTTTTGAGATACTTTAATCCGATCGGCGCACACGAGTCCGGTCTGATCGGAGAAGATCCGAAAGGGATTCCGAACAACCTGGTTCCGTACATTGCACAGGTTGCAGTCGGCAAGCTGAAATGTCTCGGCGTATTCGGAGACGACTACGACACTCCGGACGGAACCGGTGTGAGAGATTACATCCATGTAGTAGATCTGGCTGTCGGACATGTGAAAGCGATCGAGAAAATGCGTACGAGCAAGGGTGTGCATATCTATAATCTCGGAACCGGCGTCGGATACAGCGTATTGGATGTCGTAAAGGCATATGAAAAAGCTTGCGGAAAAGAGATCCCATATGAGATCAAAGCGCGCAGACCGGGCGATATTGCCACATGCTATTGCGATGCGACAAAGGCAAAAGAGGAACTCAGCTGGGTTGCCGAGAGAGGGATCGAGGAGATGTGTGCGGATTCCTGGAGATGGCAGTCCAACAATCCGGACGGATACAGAAGCTGATGCGCTGACTTTCTGAAAGAGGAACTTTCAGGCGAACACATTTATGAAATAAAAAATGAAATAAAAAACAGAGTGCGAAATGTATTTCAGGTATTGACAAGGAAAAAGAAACTTGTTATTATTTTGAAAACAGAACGCACTCTGTTTTTGAAAATGCAGAACATGCAGACACAAAAACAGAAAAAAGATACGATGTGAGAAGGTGTGTAAATGAGAAGACAGGTATTTTCCTTATTGGTTGATAATAATCCCGGCGTATTGAGCCGGATCGCAGGATTGTTCAGCAGGCGCGGATACAGTATCGACAGTATCACGGCGGGAATGACCGCAGATCCAAGGTTTACAAGGATCACGGTCGTAGCTTCGGGGGATGAACTGATCTTATCCCAGATCGAGAAGCAGGTCCGCAAATTAGAAGACGTCCGCGAGATCAAAGTATTGAAAGACGACGAGTCAGTGTTCAGAGAGTTGATCATGGTCAAGGTTCGCGTGAATGCACAGCAGAGAAATGAAGTAATCTCGGTTGCTGATATTTTCCGGGCGAAGATCGTGGATGTGGACAAAGAATCCCTGATGATCGAGCTGACGGGAAATCAATCCAAGCTGGAAGCGTTTTTGAACCTGCTGGACGGATATGAGATCCTGGAACTTGCAAGAACAGGAATTACCGGACTGGCAAGGGGAAGCAAAGACGTTACATATTTTGACTAGGCGTATCTGAAAAGAGTGCCAAAGGAAGAAAAAAAGCAAGCTAGAGGTCGAAAGCCTTTAACTATAAAACAGAATTGCCGGTCGGATACCGGTGGGGAAGATGAAGGAGGACCAGTAAAATGGCAGCAAAAATTTATTATCAGGAAGACTGTAACCTTGCAATGTTGGAGGGAAAGACGATCGCGATCATCGGATACGGAAGTCAGGGACATGCACATGCGCTGAATTTAAAAGATTCCGGATGCAAGGTGATCATCGGTCTTTACGAGGGAAGCAGATCATGGGCAAAAGCAGAAGCGCAGGGATTTGAGGTGTTCACAGCGGCAGAGGCAGCGAAGAGAGCAGACATTATCATGATTTTGATCAATGATGAGAAACAGGCTGCACTTTACAAAAATGATATCGAACCGAATCTGGAAGAGGGTAACATGCTGATGTTCGCACACGGATTTAATATCCATTTCGGACAGATCGTACCTCCGGCAAATGTAGATGTGACAATGATCGCTCCGAAGGGACCGGGACATACAGTAAGAAGCGAGTATGAAGTCGGTAAAGGAGTTCCGTGTCTTGTAGCGGTTGAGCAGGACGCATCAGGAAAAGCACTTGACCTTGCGCTTGCATATGCGGCAGGAATAGGCGGAGCAAGAGCCGGTGTTCTGGAGACTACGTTCCGTACAGAGACAGAGACAGACCTTTTCGGTGAGCAGGCGGTTCTTTGCGGCGGTGTATGTGCGCTGATGCAGACCGGATTTGAGGTGCTGACAGAGGCAGGATACGATCCGAGAAACGCATACTTTGAATGTATCCATGAGATGAAACTGATCGTAGATCTGATCTACCAGTCCGGATTTGCGGGAATGAGATATTCGATCTCCAACACTGCGGAATATGGCGACTACATCACAGGACCGAAGATCATCACAGACGAGACAAAGAAAGCAATGAAGAAGATCCTTGCAGATATCCAGGACGGTTCTTTTGCGAAAGAATTCCTGCTGGATATGTCGGCAGCAGGCGGACAGGCTCACTTCAAGGCAATGAGAAAACTTGCTTCCGAACATCCGTCAGAGAAAGTCGGAGAAGAGATCAGAAAGCTTTACAGCTGGAGCGATGAGGATAAACTGATCAATAACTAATGTATTTTAACAGCAGAAAATAGTATGAAGAAAAGGCAGGGATCGGATCACCCGAAAGAGGGGATCCGATTCCTGCCTTTTATAGGGCAAACAGAAAAAGCAGAGAAAACAGCAGTTTATACAACACAATCACCGGAAGTGCCAAAAGGCACATTCCGGGATTGTAAGCAGTCGCCAAGGTCTCGGCAAGCCCGGACTTTGGCTCGTCGCCTATGCAAAAAAAGACATCCGCATGACGGCAGCGGATGCCTTTTTTATGTTCATTTTATACTGAAGCAATGATGATTAAGCAATGCTGTTTACAGCTTTTGCCAGACGAGAGATTTTTCTGGAAACTGTGTTTTTGTGGTAAACACCTTTTGTTCCTGCTTTTGTAATCTCTATGGTCGCAGCTTTCAAAGCAGCTTTAGCAGCCTCAACGTCTTTCTGTGCAACTGCAGCTTCCACTTTCTTTACAGCAGTTTTCACTTTAGACTTGATTGCTTTGTTTCTTGCAGCCTTTGTCTCGTTTACTAAAATTCTTTTTTTAGCAGATTTAATATTAGCCAACCTTGTACACCTCCAACAATTGATATTTTCAAATGTAAATGATTGCGCTGGACTCGGACACGGACGTTCCAACGAAACATACTCATTTATTCTATTCCAACTGGCAGGTATTGTCAATACATAATTCTTAAATATTTGTAAAAACTAGATAAAACTAGATAAAAAAACCAGATGGAGGATGGATCAGATGATTGAGAAGTATAGTGTGCGGACGGATCTTGCGCTGGAAGAAAAGGAACGGTTTGAATCGGATAATGTGGAGATTTCAGGAGTAGTCCTGGAAGAAGATTACGACGAGACATTGGAGATCAGGATAACCCGGGTAAAGATCGAGACAGAGAACGGAGCAAAAGCGATGGGAAAGCCTGCGGGAGTCTATCTGACGCTGGAAGCGCCTAATCTGGCAGTTCCGGATGAAGATTATCACAGGGAGATTTCGGAAAAACTGGCAGATCATATGGAAGAACTGCTCCATGAGAATCATTTGACGGGACGGGACATTTCCGTGCTTGTTGTGGGACTTGGGAACCGTCAGGTGACGCCGGATGCATTGGGACCTTATGTGGTGGACAATCTCTGTGTCACAAGACATATCGTACGGGAATATGGAAAATATGCGATGGGGATGGAGAGGGCACAGCTCGTCAGCGCGATCGTTCCCGGTGTGATGGGACAGACCGGAATGGAGACGCTGGAGATCGTGAAAGGGGTCGTCACGGAGACAAAGCCGGATCTTGTGATCGCAGTCGATGCGCTGGCGGCACGCAACAGCCGCAGACTGAACCGGACGATCCAGATTGCAGATACCGGGATCCATCCGGGATCCGGAGTCGGAAATCATCGGAATGGACTGACGCGGGAGACATTGGGGGTTCCGGTGATCGGGATCGGTGTGCCGACCGTTGTGGACGCGGCAACGATCGTCAGCGATACGATGGAAAATCTGATTCAGGCGATGGAAACGTCCGAGACATTAAAAGGCGTGGGAGAAGTATTAAAAATGTATAACAATGCAGAAAAATATGAGCTGGTCAAAGAACTGATCTCTCCGCATTTGAATGGGATGTTTGTGACGCCGAAAGATGAGGATGAGATGGTAAAACAGATCAGCTATACGATCTCGGAATCACTGAACCTGCTTTTTGCCGGCAGAGAAGATCGGGAATAAGAATAGGAAGCTTTGGCGCGGCATAGGTATAGTAGAACGGCAAAGCGGATGATCTGAGCCGTTGCATACCCGAAAAACGACAGATTTTTTTTGGGTGACGGAGGGCTGTATGAGAAAATGGATGCCGGACAGGGCAAAAATGGAAAAAAGCGGGTTTTTAACAATCTTATGCGTGTTTGGAATGTTTATTTTGCTTTTGGGAGGGACGCAGAATGCCGCGAGTCTTCCGTACCGACTGCAGAGGGTGCTACTTCACAGTGCGCAGAGAATGTTTCTTCCGGGAACACTGTATGAGGATTCTGAAATAAAAAAGCCTGCGGCAACATGGATCACAGAGCAGGTTTTTTTCTGGTTCCCGTTGGGAGAATATCTGGAATCACGCAGTATTTATGAGGGTAATGTGGAAGATGAAGAGACGATCGCCCGGATTTTGGAGAGTCAGGCGGACGACGGACATCTGGTGGAAGTGACAGGCGACGGAACGGCGGAAGTCCCGGTGCAGGAGACCGTGGAGAATATCGTGCCGCCGACCGGACAGCCGGTACTCGATATGTCGATCGAGAAACTAAGAGATTTCGACTATCTGCTCAGCAATTTTTATATTGTGGACAGTACGACGATGATCGGACCGGAACAACTGAACCCCGACGATCTGCTGAACCGGTCGATGAAGATCGATCCGGGGACGGGTGAACCGAAAATCCTGATCTTTCATACCCATTCCCAGGAGGAATTTGCGGATTCGATCCCGGGAGATCCAAGCACAAGTATTGTCGGGATCGGAGAATATCTGACCCAGCTTTTGAATGCGAAAGGGATTCCGACGATCCATGACGTCGGTGTGTATGATATTATCAACGGACAGTTGGACCGGAGCAACGCCTATGAAAATGCGGAGGCTTCGATCCGTCCGATCCTGGAAGCAAATCCGTCAATCGAAGTTGTCATCGATCTGCACAGGGACGGCGTGGCGGAGGGAACACATCTTGTGACGGAGATCGGCGGAAAACCGACGGCCAAGATCATGTACTTCAACGGACTGAGCCGAACCCGCGCTAACGGAGATATTGATTATCTTTATAATCCTTACATACAGGATAACCTTGCGTTTTCGCTGCAGATGCAGATTGCGTCGGAGACGCTGTATCCGGGATTTGCCAGACGGATCTATCTGCGGGGATACAGGTATAATCTGCATTTGATGCCGAAATCGCTGCTGATCGAGGCGGGCGCTCAGACCAATACAGTGGAAGAGATGCGAAATGCGATGGAGGTGCTTGCGGAGACACTGCATCATGTCTTGATCGGATGATTTTGGACGGATGGGTTTGGATAGAATTGCCCGGAAAAATGCAGGAAATTGCCCGGATGATGAAAATAGCATTGGAAAAGGGCGCCGGAGTGTGATAAGATAAATCGGATAGAGCCACGGAAGTACCGCGGCTTAAAACGGAGTAAACAACCTGTCTGGAGGAGAAAAATGGGAAAAAAACAAGCGTACGATGCGGACAGTATCGCAATCCTGGAGGGGCTGGAGGCGGTTCGGAAGCGTCCGGGAATGTACATAGGAAGTGTGTCCACAAAGGGGTTAAATCATCTGATCTATGAAATTGTGGACAATGCCGTGGATGAACACCTGGCAGGGTTTTGTTCGGAGATCCGTGTGACATTGGAAAAAGACGGTTCGGCGACTGTGGAGGACAACGGGCGGGGCGTTCCGGTCGGAATGCACCAGAAAGGCGTGTCGGCGGCGCGGATCGTATATACAACCTTGCATGCAGGAGGAAAATTTGATGATTCGGCGTATAAGACGAGCGGAGGTCTGCACGGCGTCGGCTCTTCGGTCGTCAATGCGCTTTCGACGCGGATGGACGTCTGGATCAGCCGGGAGGGAGCAATCCATCATGACGGATACGAAAGAGGCGTTCCGGTTGTGGAATTGGAGGACGGGCTTCTGCCGATCACGGGAAAGACAAGGAAGACCGGAACAAAAGTGAATTTTCTGCCGGATGATACGATTTTTGAGAAAACACGTTTCCGTGCGGAGGAGATCAAAAGCAGGATGCACGAGACGTCGTACTTGAATCCCAATCTGACGATCATTTTCGAGGACAAGCGGGGCAGTGAACCGGAGCGGGTCGTGTATCACGAGCCGGACGGAATCCTCGGTTTTATCAAAGATTTGAACAAGAAAAAAGAAGTGCTGCATGATCCGATCTATTTTAAAGGCGAGTCGGATGGGATCGAGGTGGAAGCTGCATTTCAGTATGTCAACGAGTTCCATGAAAATGTACTCGGTTTCTGCAACAATATTTATAATTCCGAGGGCGGAACGCATCTGACCGGATTTAAGACGACCTTTACGACGGTGATGAACCAATATGCGAGAGAGCTTGGGATCTTAAAGGAAAAGGATCCGAATTTTACCGGAGCGGACATCCGTAACGGAATGACCGCGATCGTCTCGATCAAACATCCGGATCCGCGGTTTGAGGGGCAGACGAAGACGAAGCTGGACAACCCGGATGCGGCGAAAGCGACCGGGAAAGTGACCGGAGACGAGATCGTACTCTTTTTTGACCGGAATCTGGAGACATTGAAAGCCGTGCTTTCCAGCGCGGAGAAAGCGGCGAAGATCCGGAAGTCGGAGGAGAAAGCAAAGACGAATCTGCTGACGAAACAGAAATATTCTTTCGACAGCAACGGAAAACTAGCTAACTGTGAAAGCCGGGACGCGAAGAAATGTGAAATTTTCATTGTCGAGGGAGATTCCGCCGGCGGCTCGGCGAAGACTGCCAGAAACCGGAATTATCAGGCAATCCTCCCGATCCGCGGAAAGATCTTGAATGTGGAGAAAGCGAGCATCGACAAAGTGCTTGCCAATGCCGAGATCAAGACGATGATCAATGCATTTGGATGCGGATTTTCCGAGGGGTATGGCAATGATTTTGACATCAGCAAACTGCGCTACGATAAGATCATCATCATGGCGGATGCCGATGTGGACGGCGCGCATATTTCGACATTGCTGCTGACATTGTTCTACCGGTTTATGCCGGAATTGATCTACGAGGGACATGTGTACATTGCGATGCCGCCGCTTTACAAGGCAATGCCGAAAAAAGGCGAGGAAGAATATCTGTACGATGATGCGGCGTTGGAAAAGTACCGCGCGACCCATGACGGACCGTTTAATTTACAGCGGTACAAAGGTCTCGGAGAGATGGATGCGGAGCAGCTTTGGGAGACGACGATGAACCCGGAGAGCCGGCTTTTGAAGCTGGTGGAGATCGAAGACGCGAGAATGGCCTCCAGCGTCACCGAGATGCTGATGGGATCGGAAGTGCCGCCGAGACGCGCGTTTATCTATGAAAATGCGACGGAGGCGGAGCTTGATATCTAAAGGGAAGCGTCTGAGTCCTAGTGATACGTGTATTGAAGAAGTAGGAGAGAGAGAATGAGCAATATAGAGTCACAGGTCATCCGAACGGAATATTCGGATCTGATGAAAAAATCATATATCGACTACGCGATGAGTGTGATCATTGCCCGGGCGCTGCCGGATGTGCGGGACGGATTGAAACCGGTGCAGCGCCGGACATTGTATGATATGTATGAACTGGGGATCCGATACGACAAACCGTATCGGAAATGTGCCCGTATCGTCGGAGATACGATGGGTAAATATCATCCTCACGGCGACAGCTCGATTTATGACGCGCTTGTCGTGATGGCGCAGGAATTTAAGAAAGGCATGATCCTTGTGGACGGACATGGAAACTTCGGCTCGATCGAGGGGGACGGCGCCGCCGCAATGCGTTATACCGAAGCACGCCTGACGAAATTTACACAGGAAGTGTATCTGGCAGATCTGGATAAGAATGTCGTGGATTTCGGACCGAATTTTGACGAGACAGAAAAAGAACCGCTTGTGCTTCCGGCGAGAGTGCCGAATCTTCTGATCAACGGTGCAGAGGGGATCGCGGTCGGTATGGCGACCAGTATCCCGCCGCACAATCTGGCAGAAGTTGCAGATGCGGTAAAAGCATATATGAAAAACGACGGGATCACGACGAAACAGTTGATGAAATATGTCAAAGGTCCGGATTTCCCGACGGGCGGGATCGTCGTCAACAAAGACGATCTGCCGGAAATTTATGAGACCGGGCAGGGAAAGATCAAGATCCGCGGAAAAGTGGAAGTGGAGGAATTAAAGGGAGGCAAGAAACAGCTTGTCATTACCGAGATCCCTTACACGATGATCGGCAGCGGGATCGGGAAATTTTTAAACGATGTGGCAGCGTTGGTTGAGGCGAAGAAGACAACCGATATCGTGGACATTTCCAACCAGTCTTCTAAAGAGGGAATCCGGATCGTACTGGAACTGAAACGCGGCGCCGACATGGAAAACCTGAAAAATATGCTCTACAAGAAGACCCGTCTGGAAGATACGTTCGGTGTCAATATGCTGGCGGTTGCAGACGGTCGTCCGGAAACGCTCGGGTTGAAAGCGATCATCGAGCATCATGTGGATTTTCAGTTTGAACTTGCGACGAGAAAATACAAGACGCTTCTGGCGAAAGAGGAAGAGCGCAGGGAAGTGCAGGAGGGGCTGATCAAAGCCTGCGATGTGATCGATCTGATCATTGAGATCCTGCGCGGAAGCAAATCGGTAAAGGATGCGAGAGCTTGTCTTGTGAACGGTGTGACGGAAAATATCAAATTTAAGAGCAATATTTCCAGAAAAATGGCTGCGATGCTTCGGTTTACCGAGCGGCAGGCGACTGCGATCCTGGAAATGCGGCTCTATAAACTGATCGGTCTGGAGATCGAAGCGCTTCAGAAAGAGCATGAGCAGACCGTGAAAAATATCGCGAGATATGAAGATATCCTGAACAATTATGATTCCATGGCGGATGTGATCATCGAAGAACTGGATTCTTATAAGAAAGAATACGGAAAGAAACGCCGCACGGTTGTGGAAAATGCGGAGGAAGCGGTATTTGAGGAGAAGAAGATCGAAGAGCAGGAGATCGTCTTTTTGATGGATCGTTTCGGATACGCAAAGACGGTGGATACATCGGTGTACGAACGGAACCGGGAAGCGGCGGACAATGAGAACAAATATGTGGTACGCTGTCTGAACACCGGAAAGATCTGCTTATTTACCGACGGCGGAAAGATGCATCAGGTGAAAGTACCGGATCTGCCGTACGGAAAGTTCCGGGATAAAGGAACTCCGATCGACAATGTGAGCAATTACAGCAGTGCGGAAGAACAGATCGTGATGGTCTGCGACGCGGAACAGATGCGGTTTGCAAAATTGTTGTTCGCCACAAAGCAAGGGATGATCAAGCGGGTAGAGGGTACGGAATTTCAGGTTGCCAAACGGACGATCGCGGCGACAAAGCTGCAGGAGGAAGACGCGCTGATCGGCGTCTGGGTCGTAAATGAGATCCAGCACGCAGTCCTGCAGACAAAGAACGGATATTTCCTGCGTTTTCCGGCGGCGGATATTCCGGAAAAGAAAAAGGGCGCGGTCGGCGTACGGGGAATCCGGCTGCAGAAAAATGATGAATTGGAACAGGTCTACTTATTTGAAGAGGGGACAGAGTCCAAAGTCATGTACGGAGAAAAAGAAGTGACGCTGAACCGGCTGAAGCTTGCAAAGCGGGACGGAACCGGGACGAAAAGCAGAAATTAGAGGAATTAGAGGAAAAGTTCTTCAAAACACTTGATTTCTCGTGGAAAAGGTGCTAGAGTTAATATCAGTTACATAAGGAATCCGGCAGAAGAGTGAACGAAAGTTCACTCTTCTTTGCTGTAACCGTGCAAATGTAATCTCACATTTGCATAAAACAGAGAATCAGGCAAGGAAAGGAAGTATAACGTGTCAAAAAGAGAGCAGTATGAAAAACAGACAGAAGAACTACTGGAACCGATCGTAACCGGATTTGGATTTGAACTGGTAGATGTAGAGTATGTAAAAGAAGCGGGAACATGGTATCTGCGCGCATATATCGACAAACCGGGCGGGATCACCGTGGACGACTGTGAGGCGGTCAGCCGGAAGTTCTCGGATGTTCTGGATGAAAAGGATTATATTGAAGATACTTACATCTTTGAGGTGAGTTCTCCGGGACTGGGAAGACCGCTGAAGAAAGACAAAGATTTTCAGAGAAGTCTCGGTGAGGAAGTGGAAATCCGGACATACCGCCCGATCGACCGGCAGAAAGAATTTGTCGGGGAACTCAAGGCGTATGATAAGGAAAGCGTGACGATCGTTTATGAGGATGACACGGAACAGACTTTCCAAAGACAGGAGATCGCATTGATCCGGCTGGCGTTGGATTTTTAGCAGTATAAGGAGGAAAGAAAGATGAATACAGAGTTATTAGAAGCGTTGACAATTCTTGAAGAAGAAAAAAATATCAGCAAAGATACAATGATGGATGCAATTGAAAATTCTTTGATCAGTGCATGTAAGAACCATTTTGGGACTTCCGACAACATCAAGGTGATCATGGATCGCGAGACTTGCGATTATTCCGTGTTTGCGGAGAAAGAAGTGGTGGAAGAAGTATTTGATCCGGCATTGGAGATCAGTCTGGAAGATGCAGAGAAGCTGGACTCCTCTCTTCACCTTGGAGACATCGCGCAGATCCCGGTGGAGTCCAAATCATTCGGACGGATCGCAACGCAGAATGCAAAGAATCTGATCCTGCAGAAGATCCGCGAGGAAGAAAGAAAAGCGGTCTTCGATCAGTATTTTGAAAAAGAAAAAGATATCGTGACCGGTGTGGTACAGCGTTATGTCGGAAAGAACATCAGTATCAATCTCGGAAGAGCCGATGCGATGCTGACAGAAAACGAACAGGTGAAAGGCGAGGTGTTCAAACCGACCGACCGTATCAAACTGTATGTAGTGGAAGTGAAAAATGCACCGAAAGGACCGAAGATCCTCGTATCCCGTACCCATCCGGAACTGGTGAAACGCCTGTTTGAGGCGGAGGTTGCGGAAGTAAAAGACGGAACCGTAGAGATCAAGAGTATTGCCCGTGAAGCAGGATCGCGTACGAAGATGGCAGTCTGGTCCAATGATCCGAACGTAGATCCGGTGGGCGCATGTGTCGGGCTGAACGGCGCGCGTGTCAATGCCGTTGTCAATGAACTGCGCGGAGAGAAGATCGATATCATCAATTGGGATGAGAACCCGGCGCTTCTGATCGAGAATGCGTTGAGCCCGGCGAAAGTGATTTCCGTACTGGCAGATCCGGATGAAAAAGTGGCAAGCGTGATCGTTCCGGATTACCAACTGTCACTTGCCATCGGTAAAGAGGGACAGAATGCGCGTCTTGCGGCACGTCTGACCGGATATAAGATCGATATCAAGAGTGAGACGCAGGCGATCGAATCCGGAGAACTTCCGGCAGATTATATGGATCAGATGGCGATGATGGACGAAGAGGGATATGTCGGAGAATATGAGACAGACTATGAAGAAGAGCCGGCAGAACCGGAATATGCAGAGGGTGACGACGCAGAAGAAATGCCGGAATTCATCGAAGCAGAATAAGATCGGAATATAAAAGAGGTGATACAGATGGCGAGTACGCGAAAAGTGCCGCTTCGGAAATGCGTAGGCTGCGGCGAAATGAAACCGAAAAAAGAACTGATCCGTGTGGTGCGCTGTGAGGACGGGAACTTTGTTCTGGACGCGACAGGAAAGAAAAACGGACGGGGCGCATATATTTGTAATTCCGGGGATTGTTTGGGCAAAGCAGTAAAAAGCAAAGGACTGGAGCGTTCTTTCAAACAGGCGATCCCGCCGGAAGTATACGAACGTCTGGAAAAGGAGATGAATGAGATTGAAGCAAGATAAAGTATTATCGCTCATTGGTCTTGCGACAAAAGCGGGGCAGACAGCAAGCGGCGAGTTTATGACGGAACGGGAGGTCAAAACCGGCCGCGCCGCGTTGGTGATCGTAGCAGGCGATTCCTCAGACAATACAAAGAAAAAGTTTCGGGATATGTGTGAATTTTATAAGGTTCCAATTTATTTTTATGGAGATAAAGATACCTTAGGGCATGCAATGGGAAAAGAATTCCGTGCATCTCTGGCAATATTGGACGAAGGATTTGCAAAAGGAGTTCTTAAACATTTGACAGAAAACAACGAGACGATTGCATAAAGGAGGTAGCAAAGAATATGACAAAAATGAGAGTACATGAACTGGCTAAAGAGCTGGGAGTTGACAATAAAGATCTGATGGAAGCTCTGAAGAAAAAAGATGTGGAAGTGAAAAGCCATATGAGTTCGCTGGAAGATAATGTGGTTGCGGATCTGAAGAAAGAGTTCGGAAAATCCGCAGGCGCAGAGAAAGCGGGAGAGAAGAAAGAGGAAGCACCGAAGAAAAAGACGATCATGCAGGTGTTCCGTCCGCAGAATGCAAAAAATTCCGGAAGAGGATCTTCCAATCGTCCGGCGGGAGCACGTCAGGGTGCAGGACGAGGCGGAGTACGTCCGACCGGTGCAGCAGGAAACGGCGCACGCCCGGCAGCAGCATCCGCAGGAAACGGCGCCCGTCCGGCTGGTGCGTCCGCAGGAAATACAGCCCGTCCGGCAGGCACGGCGGCACAGACAGCACGTCCGGCGCGTCCGCAGGAAAAAGCAGAGCAGACAAACCGCAGTCAGGCAGCAGGAGAGAACCGCGGACAGAACGCAGCACGCTCACAGGAGAACAGAAGTCAGGGAAACCGTCCGCAGGGCAGCGGAAATCCGCGCCGTGGGGGTGAACGTGGAAACGACCGCGGAGGCGACCGTTACAGCGACCGGAACACGGATCGTAACCATGACCGCAATAATGATCGTAATAATGACCGAGGCGGGGACGGAAGAAGAAACCAGGGCGGAAACCGTTATCAGAACGATGGTCAGGGCAGAAGAGACGGAAACCGTTATCAGAATGACGGACAGGGAAGAAGAAGCCAGGATAGCGAGAGAGGTTCCCGTCAGCCAAGAGGCGACAGGGGCAATTCCCAGTACGGCGGAAACCGTCCGCAGGGTCGTCAGGGCGGACGACGCGACGATCGCGATTCCATTCCGACGCCAATGGTAGAACAGCAGAAGAGCCAGAGGAATAAAGGCAAAGATAAAGAGAAAGACTATAAAAAGAAAGAACTCCGAGAGGGAGAATTTGAAAACAAAGGCAAAAAAGGCAGAAAGAGCAAACCGGTTGCAGAAGTAAAGAAACCGCAGCAGCCGAAACAGGAGCCGGTAGAAGAGATCAAACAGATCGTGATCCCGGAAATGCTGACGATCAAAGAACTTGCCGATAAGATGAAGATAGTACCGTCCGTGATCGTAAAGAAACTGTTCATGCAGGGCAAGATCGTGACGGTAAATCAGGAAATCGATTATGATACCGCAGAAGAGATCGCAATGGAATTTGATATCCTCTGTGAAAAAGAAGAGGTTGTGGACGTGATCGAAGAACTGTTAAAAGAAGAGGAAGAGGATGAAGAGGCGATGGTGAAACGTCCTCCGGTAGTCTGCGTGATGGGTCACGTTGACCACGGTAAAACCTCTCTTCTGGATGCAATCCGTCACTCCAATGTGATCGACCGGGAAGCCGGCGGTATCACACAGCATATCGGTGCATCGGTTGTGGAAGTCAACGGAGAAAAGATCACATTTCTGGATACGCCGGGACATGAGGCATTTACCGCAATGCGTATGCGCGGAGCAAATTCCACAGATATCGCGATCCTTGTCGTGGCGGCGGACGACGGTGTAATGCCGCAGACCGTAGAAGCGATCAACCATGCGAAAGCAGCAGGGATCGAGATCATCGTTGCGATCAACAAGATCGACAAACCGAGTGCAAATATCGAACGTGTGAAACAGGAACTGACCGAGTATGAACTGATCGCGGAAGACTGGGGCGGAAGTACGATCTTCGTGCCGGTTTCGGCTCATACCGGAGAGGGAATCCAGGAACTGCTCGAGATGGTGCTTCTGACTGCGGAAGTGATGGAATTAAAAGCCAATCCGAACCGTGCGGCAAGAGGACTTGTGATCGAAGCACAGCTCGATAAAGGAAAAGGTTCCGTCGCAACAGTTCTTGTACAGAAAGGTACGCTCCATGTCGGAGATGCGATCGCTGCGGGAAGCGCACACGGAAGAGTCCGCGCGATGATGGACGACAGAGGAAGACGTGTCAAAGAAGCAGGACCGTCCCAGCCGGTTGAGATCCTCGGACTGAACGATGTTCCGAATGCGGGAGAAGTATTTGTCAACTGCGACAGCGAGAAAGAAGCAAGAAACTTTGCGGAGACATTTATTTCCCAGAATAAAGCAAAACTGATCGAAGAGACCAAATCCAAGATGTCACTGGACGATCTGTTCAATCAGATTCAGGAGGGTAACTTAAAAGAACTGAAGATCGTCGTAAAAGCAGATGTGCAGGGATCTGTGGAGGCATTGAAACAGAGTCTTCTGAAATTGTCCAATGAAGAAGTTGTGATCAAGATCATTCACGGCGGCGTCGGTGCGATCAATGAATCCGACGTCAGTCTGGCAAGCGCATCCAATGCGATCATCATCGGATTTAACGTGCGTCCGGATGCAACTGCAAAAGAGATTGCAGACCGCGAGGGTGTGGATCTGAGACTGTACCGCGTGATCTACAGTGCGATCGAAGATGTGGAAGCGGCAATGAAAGGAATGCTGGATCCGGTATTCGAGGAAAAAGTTCTCGGTCATGCGGAAGTACGTCAGACATTCAAGGCTTCCGGAGTCGGAACGATCGCCGGTTCCTATGTACAGGACGGTACGTTTGAGCGGAATTGTTCTGTCCGTCTGACACGCGACGGCATTGTGATCTTCGACGGACCGCTTGCATCCCTGAAACGTTTTAAGGACGATGTCAAGGAAGTAAGGGCCGGATACGAGTGTGGTTTTGTATTTGAGAACTTTAACGATATCAAAGAGGGCGACCTGGTAGAAGCTTATAAGATGGTAGAGGTAGAGCGAAAATAATGAGAAAGAACAGTATAAAAAATACAAGGGTAAATGCAGAAGTTCAGCGGGAACTTGGTAATATTCTGCGGGGCGGGATCAAAGATCCCCGCGTCGCACCGATGACTTCTGTGGTTGCGGTGGAAGTCGCGCCGGATCTGAAGACTTGTAAGGCATTTATCAGCGTGCTTGGCGATGAAAAAGCACAGCAGGATACGTTGAAAGGACTTCAGAGCGCGGAGGGATATATCCGCCGGGAGCTGGCAAGAACGATCAATATGAGAAATACGCCGGAAATCGTATTTATTCTCGATCAGTCCATCGAATACGGCGTGAACATGAGCCGGAAGATCGATGAACTGACCAAAGATCTGAAAGACGGTGAGGAAGAATGAGTATCGTATTAACGGAGATCCTCAAGGGGAAACGGAGCGTGGCGCTTAGCGGTCACATCCGTCCCGACGGGGACTGCGTCGGTTCCTGCATGGGACTGTATTTGTACTTAAAAGAAAATTTCCCGCAGATAAAAACCGACGTTTATTTAGAGCCGGTGGCAGACTGCTACACGATCGTTCAGGGTACGGAAGAGATCCGGCATGAGATCGAAGCGGGAACGGAATATGATCTGTTTATCTGTCTGGACTGCGGGGACAAGGCAAGGCTGGGATTTTCGGCGACGTTGTTTGAAAGCGCCGGAGAGACACTTTGTATCGATCACCATGTCAGCAATGAAGCATTTGCGGATTTCAATCACATTGTTCCGGATGCAAGCTCCACGTCGGAGCTGGTTTATCATCTGCTGGATGATGCGAAGATCGGCTATGCATGCGCGGAGGCTCTGTATATGGGGATCGCCCATGACACAGGAGTATTTCAGTATTCCTGTACGTCACCGGAGACGATGGAAGCGGCGGCAAACCTGATGCGCAAAGGGATCAAGGGCGATGAGATCATTGAGAAAAGTTATTTTGAAAAAAGTTATGTGCAGAACCAGATCCTCGGGAAAGCATTGCTGGAAAGCATGATGATCCTGGACAGACGATGCATTGTTTCTTATATTTCGCAGAAAGATCTGCGCTTTTTTGAGGCAGTGCCAAGTGATCTGGAGGGGATCGTGAGCCAACTGCGGCAGACAGCCGGAGTGGAAACGGCGATTTTTCTTTATGAAACGGAACCGCATACTTATAAAGTCAGCCTGCGCTCCAAAGGGTGTGTGGATGTCAGCCGGATCGCGAAATATTTCGGCGGCGGCGGTCATGTGCGCGCGGCGGGCGTGACGATGAAAGGGACGGTTCACGACGTGATCAATAACATCAGCGGTCAGATCGCATTGCAGCTTTGCGGAGCGGATTCGGGAGAGACGGAATGCTGAACGGAATTTTAAACATTTACAAAGAAAAGGGATTTACTTCCCATGACGTAGTTGCAAAGCTTCGCGGAATCACAAAACAGAAAAAGATCGGACATACGGGCACGCTCGATCCGGATGCGGAGGGGGTGCTCCCGGTCTGTCTGGGACGCGCGACGAAAGTATGCGCGCTGCTTACGGAGAAAGATAAGATTTATGAAACGACGCTGCTGCTCGGGAAGACGACCGATACGCAGGATATTTCCGGTACGGTGTTAAAGGAACGGGATACAAAAGCTCTGACGGAACAGGAAGTCAGGAAATGTATCGACAGCTATGTCGGGACATATGATCAGCTTCCGCCGATGTATTCCGCATTGAAAGTCAACGGAAAGAAGCTGTATGAACTGGCAAGAGCGGGCGTTGAAGTGGAAAGAAAACGCCGGAGGGTTACGGTCTATGAGATTGAAGTCGTGGAAGTCCGGCTTCCGCGGATCCGGATGCGCGTGCATTGTTCCAAAGGAACGTATATCCGCACGCTTTGCCATGATATCGGCGAGAGTCTCGGGTGCGGCGGCTGTATGGAGACGCTGCTGCGCACAAAAGTAAGCTGTTTTTCTCTGGAAGACAGCCTGCGGCTTTCGGAAATCGAGCGGCTGTCGGCGGAAGAAAAACTGGAAGAGGTTCTGCTTCCGGTGGACGCGCTGTTTTCGGAATATCCAAAGCTGACGCTCCGAAAAGGAAAAGAAGCGAAAGCTTACAATGGCAATCCGTTCGGACAAGAGGAATTGATGGAGGATCCCGGCGGCATACAGGACGGGGAGCCCGTCCGGATCTATGACGTGCAGGGACAGTTTGTCGGAATCTTCCGATGTCGGATGAAAGGACAGCAAAACGGTGTGGATGTGCGGGAGAGACGACGTATGGAATTTCGCGTGGAAAAGATGTTTTTGACGCAGGAGTAGAAGAGGACGGACAGAAGACAGATATGCAGTATATTACAGAAATCGAATCCTATCAAAGTGAAAAAAGATCCGCGGTGACGCTGGGAAAATTTGACGGATTACATAGAGGACATCAAAAGCTGATCGAACGGGTGCGGGATCACGCTTCGGACGAGACCGTCAGTATCGTCTGTTCTTTTGATATGGGGAAAGACATGCTCCTGACAGGACCGGAGAAGCGAAAGCGGCTGGAACCGGAGACGGATGTGCTGATCTTTACATCGTTCCATGAGAGGATCCGGCAGATGGAGCCGGAAACTTTTATCAAAGAGGTGCTTGCGGAGCGGTTTCACGCGGCGTATGTTGTTGTCGGGACAGATTTTTGTTTTGGACATGAGAAGCGTGGAAATGTGGAGATGCTAAGACAATATGCAGATGTTTACGGCTATCGTCTGGAAGTGGTTGACAAGGAAGTGTATGACAAAGATGTGATCAGCAGCACACGGGTGCGCAAAGCACTGGAAGCGGGAAAGATCGGACTGGCAAATGAATTGCTCGGATATCGGTATTCGGTGTCCGGCGTCGTGGAGCACGGGAAACAACTGGGAAGACGTCTCGGATTTCCGACCATGAACGTGGCGTTTGAAGCGAGGAAAAAGGCGCCCCGTTTCGGCGTCTATGCCTGCAGGGTGGAGATTGACGGAATATGGTTCCCGGGAATCGGAAATGTGGGTGTCAAGCCGACTGTGACGGAGGAGATGCGTCTTCTTGCGGAAGTATTCGTTCTTGGATATGACGGAAATGCATACGGAAAACAGATCACGGTCGAGTTGTGTGATTTTGAGCGGCCGGAACAGAAGTTTGCATCGGTGGATGAATTGAAACGTCAGGTGGACGCAGATATTCTGTATGGGAGACGCTATTTTCATCTGGAGGAGCATTAGAGGAGGCGTGCAAAGGCGTATCGTCCTTTGTACACCGACGAGAGGAACAACAAAAGATTTGCTTGAGAAAAGCGAAGGGAAATACAAATGGGGATAACAACAATTTTCCTGCTGTTGGGCGGTTTAGGTTTGTTTTTGTTTGGAATGAAACTGATGAGCGACGGTCTGGAGCAGGTTGCAGGCGCGAGAATGCGCTCGATTCTTGAATTTTTTACGAAAAACAGATTTGTGGGAATGCTGGTCGGTATTCTTTTTACGGCGGTGGTGCAGTCCTCCAGCGCGACGACGGTCATGGTCGTCAGCTTTGTGAATTCGGGACTGATGAATCTGTTTCAGGCGGCCGGCGTGATCCTAGGAGCCAATATCGGTACGACGGTGACAGGACAGCTGATCGCATTTAATCTTTCCGATGTCGCACCGTTGTTTGTGATCATCGGTGTGGTCATGTTTATGTTCTGCAATAAGCAGAACGTGAAAAAGATCGGAGTCGTGATCTTAGGTTTTGGTATCTTGTTCATGGGGCTCAGTACGATGAGCGGTGCGATGTCCTCGTTCAGGGAGTCGCCGGAAGTTGTTTCACTGCTTGGTTCTTTGACCAACCCACTGATGGCGATTTTGGTAGGATTTGTGATCACGGCAATCCTGCAGAGTTCGTCGGCAACGGTTGGGATCGTCATTCTGATGGCGTCGCAGGGGCTTTTGGCATTTCCGATCTGCTTCTTTTTGATCCTGGGATGTAATATGGGGTCTTGTGTATCCGCATTACTGGCTTCGATCGGAGGGAAAAAGGATGCAAAGCGTGCGGCGTGGATCCACTTTTTGTTCAACATCATCGGTTCTTTTGTGATCTTTCTTATTTTGACGATCGCGTTGGATCCGATCGCAGACGGCATTCTGGCGCTTTCCAAAGGCAATGTCAGCAGAGCGGTGGCAAATGCGCATACGCTGATCAAAATTTGCGAAGTATTCCTCCTTTTCCCATTTATGGGATGGGTCGTAAAAGCAACGTACCGGATCGTTCCGGGGGAGGATGTGTGCAGTACGGATGCCTATGAACTGAAATATATCCAGCCGGAGGGAAGCGTGTCCCCGGCAACCGCAGTTGTGGATGGAATCCATGAACTGCAGCAGATGGGTGAGCTTGCCATGAACAATTTGAAAATGAGCATGGAAGCGCTTTGCGAACCGGATGAAAAGAAGATAAAAAAGGTGTGCGAACAGGAAGCCTACATTGATTTTCTGAACCGGCAGATCACCGATTATCTCGTGAAGATCAGTGAATTGGATCTTCCGATCGCGGATGCAAAGATCCTCGGCGGTCTGTTCCATGTAGTCAACGATATTGAGCGGATCGGCGATCACGCGGAGAATTTCGCGGAGGCGGCAAAAGAGCGGATGGAAAAACAGATCCCGTTTAGTGAGAAAGCCATCCGCCAGATCCGGGAGATGGCAGAGATGGTAACGGAAGTGCTGGATTATGCATTGCAAATGTTTTCGGAGCGCAGTACGGAACATATGAAAGAGGTTCTGCAATTGGAAGAAGCGGTGGATCAGCTGGAGCGGAAACTGCAGAAAGCGCATGTGAAGCGGCTGACCAAAGGAAAATGTACACCGGAAGCAAGCATGCTATACTCCGATGCGATTTCCGGCCTGGAACGTGCGGCGGATCATGCCACGAATATCGCGTTTGCAATCCTGGAACCGGAAGATCTCAGTGAAGAAGAGGAAGAGTAAGGCGACGAAAATCAGACGAGTGGAAACAGGGATCATATGAAACAGGGAAATATATTCGGAGATAAGATATTTTACGGAAAATTATGGAAATTAACGGTTCCGATCGCAGTGCAGAGCCTGATGCTTGCTTCGGTCGCTGCGGCGGACGCAATCATGCTCGGACGTGTGGAACAAAATGCGATGGCGGCGGTTTCGTTGGCGACACAGATCCAGTTTATCCAAAATATGGTTCTGGGAGCGATCGTGGCAGGTCTGGTGATATTGGGAGCGCAGTATTGGGGAAAAGGGGATAAGAAAACGATCAATGATCTTTTCTGTATGAGCATCCGTCTTGCAGGCGTGACAAGCATCCTGTTTTTTATCGGATGTATCTTTTTTCCACGCTGGCTGATGCTGATCTTTACCAATGAAGAAGTGCTGATCGAGATCGGGATCCGCTATTTGAAAGTGGCGGGATGGTCCTATCTGCTGACCGGGATTTCCCAATGTTATCTGGCGATCATGAAAGTCAGCGACCACGCGGCGCAGACCGCAAAGATCAGTATCGGCGCAGTGTTGATCAATATCGTATTAAATGCGGTTTTTATCTTTGGATTTTTCGGACTTCCGGCGATGGGCGTGCAGGGGGCGGCGCTTGCGACTTTGATTTCCCGGATCATCGAGCTTGGATGGGCGGTGACCGTGTCGCATCAGGAGGGATATATCCGTCCTGACTGGAGCCGGCTGTTTCATCGGGACGCCCTGCTTGCAAAAGATTTCCGGAAATGTATGCTGCCGATCTTAGGCGCATCGCTTGCTTGGGGGATCGGATTTACGTCTTATTCCGCGTTCATGGGGCATCTCGGAACGGATGCGACGGCAGCTAATTCGGTGGCGGCTGTCGTGCGAGACCTTGTATGTTGTCTGTGCAACGGTCTTGCCAGCGGCGGTGGGATCCTCGTCGGAAACGAGCTGGGAGCCGGTGATCTGAAAACCGGAAAATTGTATGGTGACCGTCTGCTTGTTCTGGCATTTCTGACAGGGATCGTATCGGCAGCAGTGATGCTGCTTATGACGCCGCTGATCATGATGTTTGTGAAACTGACGGATGGGGCACAGGATTATCTGCTTGGAATGATGCTGATCATGTCGTTCTACATGATCGGACGGGCGGTCAATACGATCGTCATCAACGGGATTTTCGCGGCAGGCGGCGATACGATGTTTGATATGTACAGCCTGATGGTCGTGATGTGGGGTATTGCCATTCCGCTGGCGGCAGCGGGCACGTTCTTTTTGGACTGGCCGGTGCTTGTCGTCTATGCGTGTACCTGTCTGGATGAAGTCGGCAAGATCCCGTGGGTACTGATCCACTATCGTAAGAATAAGTGGGTAAAAGATCTGACAAGATAAAAAAGGACTTTACAGAGAAAAAGTCTTATGCTATACTACTCGAGGTATGAAAAACCGGTGTTCGGTGAGCGGATAACTCCAACCGCCGCTTAATACCAGGCGTTTTTAGAAGAATTTCAAGGAGGAAATGAAACATGATCACAAAGGAACAGAAACAGGCAATCATCAACGAATACGGAAGATGTGAGGGAGATACAGGATCACCGGAAGTACAGGTGGCACTTCTCACAGCAAGAATCAACGATCTGACAGATCACTTCAAGAGCAACCCGAAAGATCACCACTCCAGAAGAGGACTTCTGAAGATGGTAGGACAGAGACGTGGTCTTCTGGCATACCTGAAGAAAGTTGATATCGAGAGATACCGTACACTGATCGAAAGACTTGGTCTGAGAAAATAATATCATGACGCGAACCTGCATGGCGGAAGCTGTGCAGGTTTTTTGTATAGATGACGATCAGACTGCCGGGAATTACCGAAAGAATGTTTCGCTGCCGGATTTCATGCCGGATTGTCGAAAGAACTCATTGCGTTACCTATAAGGGTATGTTATAATATAAAAGACTGTGGACAGGAGAATGTTCCCGAGACCACTGAAAAGAATATCAGCAGTAGTTGGTGGTTTTTTCAGTAGTTTCGGACGCTCCTGACCGGCAAAATGTTTGGAAAATGATAAGGAGAACGCTATGTTTAAAAAATTTGAGATGGAACTTGCAGGAAGAACCCTGCGGGTTGATGTAGACAGAGTTGCGAAACAGGCGAACGGTGCGGTTTTGATGCACTATGGTGATACGACCGTTCTGTGTACGGCAACAGCATCCGAGAAGCCGAGAGAGGGGATCGATTTCTTTCCTCTGAGCGTAGAGTATAATGAAAGATTATATTCTGTCGGCAAGATCCCGGGAGGATTTAACAAAAGAGAGGGAAAAGCATCTGAGAATGCGATCCTGACCTGCCGTGTCATCGACCGTCCGATGCGTCCGTTGTTCCCGAAAGATTACCGGAATGACGTGACACTGGAAAATCTTGTCATGTCTGTTGATCAGGACTGCAGCCCAGAACTGACGGCGATGCTTGGCGCGGCAATCGCAACAAGTATTTCCGATATTCCGTTTGACGGACCGATCTCCACAACACAGGTAGGTCTTGTTGACGGAGAGTTCGTATTTAACCCTACGGCAGCACAGAAAGAAGTATCCGACCTTGCGCTGACGGTTGCGTCTACAAAAGAGAAAGTGATCATGATCGAGGCAGGAGCGAACGAAGTTCCGGAAGCTCAGATGATCGAGGCGATCTTTGCGGCACATGAGCTGAACCAGAAAGTGATCGCATTTATCGAGACGATCGTTGCAGAATGCGGAAAAGAAAAACATTCTTATGAGAGCTGCGCTGTTCCGGAAGAGTTGTTTGCGGCAATCCGTGAGATCGTGACTCCGGAAGAGATGGAAGAGGCTGTATTTACAGACGACAAACAGACGCGTGAAGAGAATATCCGTGTGATCACAGAGAAGCTGGAAGAAGCATTTGCAGAGAATGAAGAGTGGCTTTCCGTGCTTGGCGAAGCAGTATATCAGTATCAGAAGAAGACAGTCAGAAAGATGATCTTAAAAGATCACAAACGTCCGGACGGACGTGCGATCGATCAGATCCGTCCGCTCGCGGCAGAGATCGACCTGATTCCGCGTGTACATGGATCGGCGATGTTCACAAGAGGACAGACACAGATTTGTACCGTGACAACACTGGCTCCGCTTTCCGAAGCACAGAGACTGGATGGATTGGACGAGGCGGAGACTTCCAAGAGATATATGCATCACTACAATTTCCCGTCCTACTCCGTGGGAGAGACGAGACCGTCCAGAGGTCCGGGAAGACGTGAGATCGGACACGGAGCGTTGGCAGAACGTGCCCTGCTTCCGGTACTTCCGAGCGAATCCGAGTTCCCGTATGCGATCCGTACCGTATCCGAGACATTTGAATCCAACGGATCCACTTCTCAGGCAAGTGTCTGCGCATCCAGTATGTCACTGATGTCCGCAGGTGTGCCGATCAAGTCCGCAGTTGCCGGAATTTCCGCAGGACTTGTGACAGGAGATACCGATGATGATTATCTTGTATTGACTGATATTCAGGGATTGGAAGATTTCTTTGGAGATATGGACTTTAAAGTGGCAGGTACACACAAAGGAATCACGGCGATCCAGATGGATATTAAGATCCACGGATTGACAAGACCGATCATTGAAGAGGCGATCGCTGCAACGAAAAAAGCGAGAACCTATATTCTCGATGAAGTGATGAACAAAGCGATCGCAGAACCGAGAACAGAAGTCGGAGAGTATGCGCCGAAGATCATCCAGATGCAGATCGATCCGCAGAAGATCGGTGATGTCGTTGGTCAGAGAGGAAAGACCATCAATGCGATCATCGAACAGACCGGCGTGAAGATCGACATCGAGGACGACGGAGCAGTATCGATCTGCGGAACTGAGAAAGAGAGCATGGAAAAAGCTGCCAAACTGATCACAACGATCGTGACAGATTTTGAGGCTGGTCAGGTATTCGAGGGAAAAGTGATCAGCATCAAAGAATTTGGTGCATTCGTTGAGTTTGCTCCGGGAAAAGAGGGAATGGTGCATATTTCCAAGATCTCTAAAGAAAGAGTGAACAAGGTGGAAGACGTTCTGAAGCTCGGGGATGTTGTGAAAGTTGTATGTCTCGGAAAAGACAAGATGGGAAGATTCAGCTTCAGCATGAGAGATGTGGCTGAATAATAAATCATAATAAAAAGACTCAGTACAGAAAGAATGTGAAGATTTCTGTGCCGGGTCTTTTTTTATGAAAAAAGATACTTTTCATTAAAAATAGCGTTTGAAAAAGAATGACTACATAATTTTCTAATGATATAATCTTTAGTAAAGATAGCGATTTTGTTCAATTAGAAATTTCAAAGGAGGGATTTACAATGAAAAAAATTGGATTAGGTATCGCAATACTACTCTTTGCTATCGTAATTTCTCTTTGTTCATCAGGAATAGAGCTACTCTCTATTGGGATTGGAATTGTAGGATTGATTTTTTCAATCATAGGATTTATGGAATGTAAGTAAAATAAATTCCAGTTCATTTAGTTGAGAATAAAATAGAAAAACAGGAAGTTGTGGAGGATAACTATTGTGGATAAAGCAATTATTTATATACATGGAAAAGGTGGAAATGCTGAAGAAGCTATTCATTACAAATCGCTCTTTAGTGATTGTGATGTGATTGGTCTTGACTATACTGCACAGTTTCCGTGGGAAGCAAAAGAAGAATTTTCATTATTTTTTAATTCGATATGTAGAAACTACAGGTCTGTTGAAATAATCGCTAATAGCATTGGAGCGTATTTTGCTATCAATGCCTTATCAAATCAGCAAATAGAGAAAGCATATTTTATTTCGCCTGTTGTAGATATGGAAAGGCTTATTGCTGATATGATGATTTGGGCAAATGTTACAGAAGATGAACTCAAAGAGAAAAAAGAAATTCAGACAACTTTTGGAGAGACCATTTCATGGGATTATCTTTGCTATGTAAGAGAAAATCCTATTATATGGAAAATCCCAACGCACATTTTGTATGGTGAAAAAGATAATCTCATCCCCTATGGAACGATATTGGAATTTGTACAAAGAACTACTTCAACACTTTCTATCATGAAAAATGGAGAGCATTGGTTTCATACGGAAGAACAAATGAAATTTCTTGATGAGTGGATAATCAAATCTGCCAAATAAAATTCAATTCGTTTAGTTGAGAATAAAATAGAAAAATTAGAAGTTGAGAGGCAAATATGAAAGAATATACTTATGTTACTTTAAGACAAAAACCCGAATTAAAAGAAGAAGCAGCCACATGGTTTCATGATAAATGGGAAGTGCCACGAGAAGCCTATCTTGAATGTATGGAAGCCTATCTTAATCATGAAACAGAATATGGTTGGTATCTTTGCTTAGATAAAGAACGGATTGTAGGTGGTCTTGGAGTAATCGAAAATGATTTTCATGACAGGAAAGACCTTACGCCAAATGTATGTGCGGTATATACAGACAAGGAATATCGTTGTCAAGGAATTGCAGGACAATTACTTCATATTGTTGTGAAAGATATGAAGTCCAAAGGAATTACTCCTATCTATTTGATTACAGACCACACAAGTTTTTATGAAAGATATGGTTGGGAATTTTTGTGTATGGTTCAAGGGGACAATGAGCCTGATATGACAAGAATGTATATCCATAGATAAAATTCCAGTTTGTTTAGTCGAGAATAAAATAGGAAGTTATTGAGTTGAAAGATGGAGGGGATTTAATGTAAGAAATAAAGATGTGTTTTTTGAAGAATTAAAGATGTGTAGGATGAAACGATAGCAGTTTAGCATCCCTATTTGTAGAATTTGAGGAGTGAAAGTAATGATAATTCAGCTTGGAACCGAACAGGATATTGATCATTGGATGAACCTTGTAGAAAAAGTGAGGGATTCATTTCCGGGGCTTGAGACGGAGGAAGCCTTGAATGAACATAGAAATATTGTTTTGGACTTTATGAACAGAAATTCTGCAATTTGTGCAAAAGAAAAAGGAAAAATAGTCGGCATTCTATTATTCTCAAATGAAAACAGTGAGTTATGTTTTTTGGCAGTTGCGGCTGAATACCGCAGACGGCATATTGCTGAAAAAATGTTGTCTTATATGTTCACGAAACTGGATTCCTCAAAAGACATATTTGTTACGACTTATCGTGACGGTGTGCCGGAAGGAATTGCTGCGAGAGCATTCTATAAGCGTATGGGGTTTGTCGAGGGAAAGTTAACAGAAGAATTTGGAAGTCCCGTTCAGGAATTTGTGTTAAAGAGATAAGCGGGGAGGAAATAATTTGAGAACATATCAGGATAAAGCGGAGCTAAAAAATGAGATAGATAAAAGTTTTGAAAAGTATATTTCCGAATTTGATAATATTCCGGAATCTTTAAAAGATAAGAGAGTAATGGAAGTGGACAGAACTCCGGCAGAAAATCTTGCTTATCAAGTTGGATGGACAACGTTAGTTTTAAAATGGGAAGATGAGGAGAAGCATGGGATTGAAGTGAAAACACCGTCCGAAATGTTTAAATGGAATCAGCTGGGGGATTTATATCAATGGTTTACAGATACATATTCACATTTATCGTTAACGGAATTGAAAGATAGATTGAAAGAAAATATTACAGCGATCCATACAATGATCGATTCAATGAGCGAGCAAGAGTTGTTTCAGCCACATATGAGAAAGTGGGCGGATGATGCCACAAAAACAGCGGTGTGGGAAGTTTACAAGTTTATTCACATCAATACGGTCGCCCCTTTCGGAACTTTCAGAACAAAGATCAGAAAATGGAAAAAGATTGCATTGGTTTATTCCGATTGATAAAAAGAGGTTTTTATGTTTCAAAAGGTAATCATAATCGGCTGTCCGGGTGCGGGAAAAAGTACATTCGCAAGAAGATTAAGTGATAAAACTCACTTACCTTTATATTATCTTGATATGTTATGGCATAAGCCGGACAAAACAAATGTCGACAGAAATACGTTTGACGACAAATTAAAAGAAATAATTTCGGGAAGCGAATGGATTATTGACGGCAACTATGGAAGAACACTTGAAATGCGCATTCAAGCATGTGAAACTATATTTTTACTGGATCTTCCGGTAGAGGAGTGTCTGGCTGGAGCAAAATCACGTATAGGTAAACAACGTGTAGATATGCCATGGATAGAAACAAAATTTGATGACGAATTTAGACAATGGATTCTTGATTTCCCCAAACATGAATTGCCGATCGTATATGAATTGTTGGGAAAATATAAAAATCAAAAAAACATCTATGTCTTTCATTCAAGAGCGGAAATAGATGAGTATTTAGCAAAAACGTTTGGCTGAATACTAGAGTCTGCCGGTATAAAAAGAGTTATAAGAACGAGAATAGACTGAGCAAAGCGAGAGATGCTTCTTGTCCGCAGGGCAAGAAGATGAGGTCGGGATGGAAACAGAAAAATTGGAAGTTTTGAAAGAACAGTATTATTCATATTAAGAGGAGGCGAAATGATGAATGGACAAATGTTTCAAATTGCATCTATTGTAGCGACGAGCAAAAAAGCGTTGCAATTATCAGAACCAATTAGATTTTCTCAATTAGAATATGAGAATAAAATTGAATTTATCTTTTTACCTCAAAAGAAATTTTTAAGGACAGAAAAATATACCGCTTCTAATGTTTCATTGTGGTTTGAACAAATAAAGAAAAATGGGATACAGGATATAAAGTTGCTATGTCCATATTCAGTAAAGGATAGACAATTTTTAGGATTTTCAAATACAACAGAAAGTTCCATTTTGTGTTTTTACAAAAGCGGAAAAGTAACATACTTTACTGCTGATTGGCAATTTGACTCTATGCAAAAAAAATGGAATATTCTATATTCAGAGCATGAGTGGACTAATCCACCATCAAAAAAACCATATTTTGAGAATAACATTAACTCATTTCGAGATGTATTATTATCGATTAAAGAATTGGCTAAAAAAATTGAGTGTGAAAATTTTGCTAATATTTTTACTTCTGCTATAAACCTTTTAGATGGCTGTAGCGAATATCCAGATGAAAAGTATGGTTTGAGTTTACCACCAATTCCACAGCAAAATCTTCAAATGTTCGAAGCTGCAAGTATTTCGGATGTTTTTGGAGCAATGGGTTCGTGGAATGATAGCCCAGCATATATGGCTCACAAAAAAGGGTTATCTGAAGAATACGAAACTCTATCTTCTGAGTTGTTAAAAAATGTAAGACTTGCTATTTTGTATGCCATAAATGAATGGTAAGATTATAAGCCTATATTTCATATGTGTAAATTAGAATTTGTGTGAACAAAATTATATTTGAAGATATACAATAGAGAGCGTGATGAAATGACGGATATTAGTGGTATTTTTTCGATAGGTAGTAGTACAAACCATCAATGGATTTCATTATGTGGACATTTGGAAGCCATTATTGGAAATTATTTTCTTTCACAGGCGGGAAATCCAGAAGCATATTGGTATGCTATATACTATGACTCAACAATAGACAGATATAATGAATGTGTGGAAATAACAGATAAGAATTTAATTGGTTATGTTTATTGTGATGATAGAGTAGCCTTTGTTTTGAACAGTTTCCTTGAAAAATTTATAAACGATACTGTAGATTATGATATTCATTATGTCGGCGTAGATTCTTTAGATGAAGAATGTATTGAGTGCAGAAGATACTCTGATTATTGTGAGCATATTTTACCTGCTTTCTGGATAGATGACGATTTTTTGAATAATGAAAAACTTGCGTTTGATTATGAAAAATTTGAACTGATAGATGCTGGAGTTAAATATCTTAATCCCAAGCATTTTTCTGTAAAAAACTTTGTAATGTATTGCAGATTTGATAAAAAGTGAGATTACAGTATAATAAAAGATATTCCTTTCGTTGTTAGCGACAACTTTCAGTTTGTCTAGCGAAAAAAGAATTTATATTTGCGAGGTAGCATGTAATGAAATTAAAGAATGTTTTAATCGTTGTTAAAGATATAGAAAAATCAAGACAGTTTTACAAAGACTTGTTTGGGCTAGATCTGGTGCTTGACAATAACGGCAACATGATTTTGACGGAGGGGCTTGTGCTTCAAGATGAGAAAATCTGGAAAAAATTTCTGGGAAAAGAGATTGTTCAGCAAAACAATGCCTGTGAATTGTACTTTGAGGAAGAAAATATAGAAGCATTTATTGAAAAACTGGAACAGTCTTATCCATCAATCCAATATGTGAATAAACTGATCACACATAGCTGGGGGCAAAAAGTAATCCGTTTTTATGATCCGGACGGCAACTTGATCGAAGTTGGGACACCGATGTAATGTAAGAATGGAGAAAGCGAGGTGCTGCCATTGTGGAAGAGCGAGAGCGGATCATCTATCTGTGGTTTGAAATGTGGCTTACCAAACAAGATTTAGGCATCGACGATATTTTTGAGGAGGATGTAACGTATGTCGAAAGCTGGGGACCGAAATATCATAACCGTAAAATGGTAAAACATTGGTTTCATGAATGGAATACGCGGGGAAAAGTTCTGGTATGGAATATTAAACAGTTTTTTCATAAAGGAGATCAAACCGTTGTAGAATGGTATTTCAAAAATAAAATGAAGGATGGAACTGTGGAGGAATTTGACGGAGTTTCCTTGATCGTATGGGCGGAGGAGCAAAAAATAAAATCATTAAAAGAATTTGGATGCAATCTGAATCGCTATGATCCTTATGAACACGGTGAAACACCAGAGTTCAGAGATGAAAAAATAAGTTGGTTTTAGGAGCAAAAGAGCAGAGGAAATAAAAAGCTGAAAAGGGATGAAAGGAGGCTGTAAAGATGGGAGAGATGGAATGGATCTTACTGGCGGCAGTGGTGTATTTGGCGGTATCTCTGATGATTTATATTCTGATCCATGTGATCTTTCGTGAAAAATAGACAAGTTGTGAGGGAAGAGGATAAGAAACATGGAATTTACAAGTTCATTCACGTCAATACGGTTGCTCCTTTCGGAACTTTCAGAACGAAGATCAGAAAATGGAAAAAGACAGCATTGTAAATCGGAATTGATGGAGGGACATATTGTGAAGAAAAAATAGGGATAGGCATTGCAATTTTAGGAATTATTATATTGTGTTTTTTGCTAAATTTATTTGTAATAGGAGAAACGATTGCTGGAAACCAATTGACATATAGTGTCACACAAAACAGTACAACCTTGGAGCTACAAGTATCCGCAACGGATTCTGCGGTTGCCCTCAGAGGTTGGAAAATTGAACAAGAGGAAAATAAGGTGCTCATAAGTGCAAAAAAAGTACCTGTATCTTTTCTGTTTTCAAGTGGTCAATATCAAACATCTATCGACATAGACGGAATAGAAAATGTTTATTTGGGTGGTCAAATGATATGGAGTAGTAAATAAACTTCCGGTTCGTTTGGTGAACAATTAATTTGCATTTGAAGTATACAAGACAGGGGCAGATGATTTTGTTAATCTGTCTCTTTTTGATTGTTAGAAAAGGTTAGAAAAGCTGTGGTTTTTACTTGACATTCTTCGATAAAGCGTTATAATGATAAAGGTTCTGAAAAGAACTGTTTTAAAAGAAACAAACTGGACAGGAGGCGGGATTGTATGGCTGGAACAACAGATTTTCTGATGACCGTTCAGGGAATGACGAAACTGCATGACGGTATGATCAAAATGGTCTGCGGCAAGTATCAGCTGACATTGATCGAAGGAAAGATCATCAGTTTTCTGCACAATAATCCGGGAAAAGATACGGCAGGGGACATTGTGGAGCTGCGGAGACTTTCCAAAGGAAATGTGTCTCTTGCAGTGGAAAATCTGATCCGAAAAGGACTGCTTGAAAGAGAACAGGATCATAAGGATCGGAGAAAGATCCATTTGTCGTTGTTGGCATCGGCAAAACCGATCACGGACCTGATCGAAAAAAGACAGAATGAATTTGAAGAAGAGTTGTTTCGTGGCTTTTCAGAAGAAGAGCGTAGGTTGTACATAGAGTTAAATGACCGAATGGTGGAGAACACAAAGAACACGATGAAAAGGAGAATGGAGAATGAATAATGAGAAAGATTTCCTGGCAAAAGAACCACTTGGAAAGCTTTTGATGCGGCTGGCGCTTCCGACAGTTGCGGCACAGCTGATCAATATGCTTTATAATATCGTAGACCGTATGTATATCGGACATATTCCGGATGTCGGGGCACTCGCGCTGACCGGCGTTGGAGTCTGTATGCCGCTGATCATGATCGTGTCTGCATTTGCGGCGCTTGTAGGCAACGGCGGTGCACCGCGTGCTTCGATCTTCATGGGAAAAGGAGAGAAAGAAAAAGCGGAGAAGACGTTGGGAAACTGTTTTACGACACAGCTGATCGTCTCCGCAGTTTTGACGGCGATCCTTTTGCTCTGGAACCGGAATATGCTTCTTGCATTCGGAGCCAGCGGAAATACGATCGAATATGCCGTACAGTATATGAACATTTATTCGATCGGAACTGTTTTTGTACAGCTGACACTTGGAATGAACGCGTTTATCACGGCCCAGGGATTTACAAAGACGGGAATGCTTTCGGTTCTCATCGGGGCGGTGATCAACATCGTTCTGGATCCGATCTTTATCTTTGGCTTTGGAATGGGAGTGCGCGGAGCTGCGCTTGCAACGATTCTTTCGCAGGCATGTTCCTGTATCTGGGTGCTGACATTTTTATTTGGAAAGAAGACGACACTGCGGATCAAAAAAGAAAATATGGGACTGAGCCGTTCGGTGATCGTTCCGTGTCTGGCTCTTGGTTCCGCTGTCTTCATTATGCAGGCAAGCGAGAGCGTGATCTCTGTGTGCTTTAACTCGTCTCTTTTAAAATACGGCGGAGATATAGCGGTTGGTGCGATGACGATCCTGACCAGCGTGATGCAGTTTGCGATGCTGCCGCTTCAGGGACTTGGGCAGGGAGCTCAGCCAATCATCAGTTATAATTACGGGGCAGGGAACAGAGAGCGTGTCAAAGGCGCATTCTGGCTGCTTTTGAAATCCAGTCTGCTTTATGCGACTCTGTTGTGGGTGCTTGTTATGTTGTTCCCGCAGATGTTTGCGGCAATGTTTACGGCAGATGCGGCATTGATCGAATTTACAAGAACCGCACTCCGGATCTATATGGCTTGTATGCTTTTGTTCGGAATCCAGATGGCATGTCAGATGACATTTATGTCCATCGGAAATGCGAAATCTTCGATCATCGTGGCGGTGATGCGAAAGTTCATCTTGCTGCTTCCTCTGATTTATATTGTACCGCAGATCTGGAAATCCAATCAGACGATGGCGGTTTATCTGGCGGAGCCGATCGCCGATTTTTTGGCGGTGTCATTTACCGCAGTATTGTTCTTCTTCCAGTTCCGGAAAGTGCTTGCGGAAATGGAGAGAAGAAAACCAAAGCAGGAACAATAGAATATGGAAAAGCTGAAGGCTGTCACATGAAAATTCATGTGGCAGTTTTCTTTTTTTATCCGTGCAAACAGAATCTGATAAATCTATGTATATTTCCGAAACTCATTCATATATTGGTTAAAGAGGTGGACAAGATGAATGAAGAAAGAAAACAGCAGCAGATTTATCAGATACTGGCGGGAAGTATCCGGAAAATCCTGGAAAGAGAATCCTTGGATTTTTCCAGACTGCAGGAGATCCGGCTCCGCGTCGGGAAGCCGCTTTTGGTCATCTGCGAAAACACGGAGCGGATCCTGTCGGGAGAGGACGGCGCGCCGTATCTGGTGACGAAAGAAGAAATCAGAGAAACGATGGATTACATCAGCCGTTATTCTCTGTATGCATACGAAACGGAATTAAGACAGGGATTTCTTACGATTGAGGGAGGGCATCGCATCGGCGTGAGTGGAAAAGTGATCGTGGAGGGAAATAAGATCAAAAATATGCAGTATATTTCTTCGGTGAATATCCGGGCGGCGCATGAGGTGATCGGATGTGCGGATCCGGTGATGCGGTACATAACAAAGAACAGGGAAGTGTGTCATACGCTGATCATTTCTCCGCCGTGCTGCGGTAAAACGACATTGATCCGGGATATGATCCGTCAGATTTCGGATGGAAATGCGTATGTCAAAGGCTGTACGGTGGGGGTGGTGGACGAGCGTTCCGAGTTAGGTGGATGTTATCTCGGAATCGCGCAGAATGACATCGGGATGCGGACCGATATTCTGGATTGCTGTCCGAAAGCGGAGGGGATGATCCTTTTGATCCGTTCTATGGCGCCCCGGGTGCTTGCGATCGACGAGATTGGCGGTGAAGAGGAGATACGGGCGCTGGAATATGCGATGCACTGCGGTTGCAAACTGATCGCCAGCGTACACGGAAGTGATCTGGAAGAAATTTCGGAGAGACCGGGCGTAAAAGAATTGATCGAACAAAGGCGGTTTGAGCGGTATATTGTGCTGGATCATGAGGGAAAGCCCGGAACCGTGCGGGGGATTTACGATGAGCGGGGGATCCGGCTATGTGGAAAATGATCGGCTCCATTCTTGTACTGACGGCGACGAGCGGCGCCGGATTTCTCTATGGCATGGAGCAGCAGGATTATTTGGAAAAACTGCTTTATATCCGGCATATCATCTATATGCTGAAAGGGGAACTTGAGTACACGAAAGCGCCGCTTGGCGAAGTGTTCGGGCAGGCGGCAGTGCGGGTGAGAGAACCTTACAAAGGATGGCTTCATGGATTGGAGCGGCAGGTGGAACGTCGAAAAGAAGACGAATTCTTTAAAATCTGGATGCGCTCCATTGACCGGGATCTGCATACACTTCATTTAAAAAGCGAGCATGTGATCCAGCTAAAAGAACTAGGGAGCTGTCTCGGAAGAATGGACAGCACATCGGAAAGCCTGCATTTAAAACTTTATGTGGAACGGTTGGAGCTGGAGATCGAAAAGGTACGGGAAAGTTTGAGTGCAAAAAAACGGATCGGAAACTGTCTGGGAGTGATGGGAGGCATTTTTTTGATCGTCATTTTGATCTAAGGAGGAGGCATGAGTATCAATTTAATCTTTAAAATCGCTGCGGTTGGGATTCTCGTATCGATCTTAAGTCAGGTGCTGAAGCATAGCGGGAGAGATGAGCAGGCATTTTTGGTAAGTCTTGCGGGATTGATCCTTGTCCTTACCTGGGTGCTGCCTTTTATCTATGAATTATTTGAATCCGTACAGCGGATGTTTTCACTGTAAACGAAAATCCGGTCGGAAAATAGATGGAGGATACGGTCATGAATATGGTACAGATCGGAATGATCGGCGTGCTGGGAGCGCTGCTTGCGATCCAGTTCAAAGGCGGGAAAACAGAATATGGGATTTATATGAGTGTGGCGGTGAGCATTGTTCTGTTTCTTTGTATCGTGGACCGTTTGGAAATTTTTGTGCGGACGATCGATGAGATCAGCCGTTATATCAGTGTGGATACCGGATATCTGTCCACGATGCTGAAAATGATCGGCATCACTTATATTTCGGAATTTTCATCGAGCATCTGCAAGGATACCGGATATCAGACGATCGCAGTGCAGATCGAAGTGTTCAGCAAGCTGACGATCCTTGCGATGGGAATGCCGATCCTTTTGGCGCTTCTGGAGACGATACAGGAGTTTCTCGTATGAGACGCGACGGGGGAGTGCAAGTGAGACGGATTCTTTGGACTTGGCGTGTTTTCATTTTGGTCTGTCTGAGTGTCTGCATATCGGGACGGACCTGTCATGCGTCGGAAGAGACCGGCTATGCGACCGGAGAGACGGTCTCGGTATCGCGGAGCGATAAAGAGAGCTCTCTGGGACACTCAGATCCGGAATTGTGGGAGGAGATGCAGGAACGGCTTCTGGAGGCATTTGATTTTACAGAAATGGATGAGGGGATGGAGCAAATACTGCCGGGGGAGAAACGTACATTTCGGGATGTATTGGATCCGCTCTTGTCGGGGGAGTTTGAAACGGCGTGGGAAATGGCGAAACAGTATCTTTATGACCAGTTTTCCTTTGAATTCCGCAGTAATAAAAAGCAGTTGGTCTCGATGCTTTTGCTGGCGGTCACGGCGGCGCTTTTTTCTAATTTTGCCAGTGCGCTGCAAAATAAACAGATATCCAGGATCAGCTTTTACGTCTTATATATGCTGCTGATCACACTTTGTCTCAATACATTTCGTGTGGCGATGTCAGGGATAGAAAACAGGGTAGAAGTTCTGGTGGATTTTATGCGTGTGCTTTGCCCGGGATATTTTCTGGCGGTTGCCTTTGCGTCGGGAAGCAGCAGCGCGCTGATGTTCTACAATCTGGTTCTGATCCTGATCTATCTCGTGGAAGTCCTGATCCTGAAATTTTTGCTTCCGATGATCCATGTATATATTATGGTGCAGGTGATGAATTATATGTTGGGGGAGGATCTGCTGACGGAGCTGGGAGAACTACTGAAAAAGCTGATCTTATGGATTTTGAAAACGTTGCTGGCACTGGTAGTCGGGATCAATGTGGTGCAGGGGCTTCTGGGACCGGCGATCGACGGACTGAAACGAAGCGCTGTGACGAAGACAGTGGAAGCGATCCCTGGGATCGGAAATACATTCGGCAGTATGACAGACGTTGTACTTGGGACAACCGTGCTGATCAAAAACGGGATCGGAATGGCAGGGGCGGTGATCCTGCTCGCAGGATGTCTCGTCCCGGTTGTCCAGATGGCAGTCCTTACTTTTTTCTATAAGCTTGCGGCTGCGCTCGTACAGCCGGTTTCGGACAAACGTATCACCGGATGCATCAGCAGCGTCAGTTCGGGCTATGAATTGCTGCTGAAAGTATTGTGCACGGTGCTTGTTCTGTTTCTTCTGACGATCGCGGTGGCGGCAGCGGCGACATCTTAAGAAAGAAAATGGCGGGAAAAGAGGTACGAAGCGATGTTGGATGCGATGTATGAGTGGATGAAAAACCTGGCATTTTATCTTGTGATCGTCACGGCGGCGCTGGAGGTGCTGCCGAGGGAGGCTTACAGGAAATATGTCCGTTTTTTTGCGGGGATCGTGCTGATCCTTTTGATCCTGACGCCGCCTTTACAGGTGACAGGGAGTTTGGGGACTTTTCAAACAAAATATCGAAATCATGAATCGGAATTGATCCGTCAGGAAATCATGGAGAGCAGGGAATATTTTGAAGAGGCGGATGTGTTCGAGTTTCTGGAAAAGGAAACGGACGGTGTGGAGGAAATCGAAATTGGAGAAAATCAGAGATCGGATTTTGACGTGGATACATACGGAGGAGAAACGTCCGGGGAAACAACAGCTGCTGGTGATTCTGCTGATCGGACTGTTGCTGCTGGTGATCGCGATCCCGGTACCCAGGGAGAGTGACAAGGAACAGGAAGAAACAAAAAGGGAGACATCTGTGGGAATCCGTAGTGGAAATGGGACAGGAGCGGAAGAGACTTTGGTGGGGCAGTATGAGGCGTATCTGGAAAAACGGGTGGCGGATGCACTGGAATGTGTGGAGGGGGTCGGAAAGACGGAAGTGGTGATCACCTTGAAATCATCCGGGCAGAAAGTCATCGAAAAGGATCAGATTTCCAATAGCAGGACAACGACGGAAGAAGATTCGGCAGGCGGAACGCGGGTGGAAAAAGAGGGGGAGACGGAAAAAACCAGTATTTATGAGCAGCGTGAGGACGGAAGCCAGACGCCCTATGTGAGCCGGGAGATGCTGCCGGAGGTGGAGGGCGTTGCTGTGATCGCGGAGGGGGGAGATCATCCGGTCGTCGTGCAAAATATCACGGAAGCGATCCAGGCATTATTTGGGATCGAAGCGCATAAGATAAAAATAATGAAAAGGACAACAGCAGGATCATGAAAAAAGGTGATGGAAAAGGAGGAACTTTCGTGAAACATTTATTTAAGAAAAACCAGATCATTATTACGACCCTGGCGGTGATGATCGCCATAGCCGGATATCTGAATTATTCGGGAAAATTATTCAGCGATGATCCAAACAGCAGCGCAGAGGCAAATACAGAGATGGTCAATCAGGAGCTTCTGGATATTTCAGAGGAAGATCTGGAGACGGAAAGTACCGAGATCGCAAGCACGGATTCCGAAGTCGAGGGAACACCGGGGGAGGCAGTCCTGACAAACGGCGGAGCGGACAGTACCGTTGCGCAGGCGAAAGTGTCAAGAGAACAGGTGCGCGCGCAGAATAAGGAAACCTTGCAGGCGCTGATCGACAACACAAATATCAGCGAGGAAGAAAAGCAGAGCGCAGTGGAACAGATGGTGCGGATGACGCAGATCGCCGAGCAGGAATTGGCGATCGAGACATTGATGGCGTCCAAAGGATTTTCCGAGTCTGTGGTCAATCTGACCGAAGATTCCGCGGACATTGTTGTGAATGCGGAAGAATTAACGGATGCCAACCGGGCGCAGATCGAGGACATCGTGACACGGAAAACGGAGATTGCACCGGAAAATATCGTGATCACACCGATCCACGAATAAAACAAAAGATTGCAGGCAGTGAACGGTTATGGTAAAATGGATTCCGGTTATGTGAAGAGGAACCAGAAATACGAGGAGATATGGAATTATGTCTGATATTACAAATGAAATAAAAAAGCGGCGGACGTTTGCGATCATTTCCCATCCGGATGCCGGAAAAACAACGCTGACCGAGAAGTTCCTGTTGTATGGAGGCGCGATCAACCAGGCGGGATCGGTCAAAGGAAAGGCGACTGCAAAGCATGCGGTTTCGGACTGGATGGAGATCGAGAAAGAGAGAGGTATCTCGGTAACGTCTTCGGTCCTGCAGTTTAATTACGGGGGATTCTGCATCAATATCCTGGATACACCGGGGCATCAGGATTTCTCGGAGGATACTTACCGGACGCTGATGGCGGCGGATTCCGCGGTCATGGTGATCGACGCGTCCAAGGGTGTGGAGGCGCAGACGAGAAAGCTGTTCAAAGTCTGCGTCATGCGCCATATTCCGATCTTTACGTTTATCAATAAGATGGACCGGGATGCGATGGATACATTTGAACTTCTGGACGATATTGAGAAAGAGCTTGGGATCGCAACTTGTCCGGTGAACTGGCCGATCGGTTCCGGTAAAGCGTTCAAAGGAGTATACGACCGTCAGAAAAAAGAAGTGGAGCTGTTCTCCGATACCCAAAAAGGAACAAAGATGGGCGCGGTACAGACGATCTCGGAAGAGGATCCGATGCTTTCCGAAGTGATCGGAGAAGATGCAAAAGCGCTTCTTGAAGAGGAAATCGAACTACTGGACGGAGCGGCGGCCGAATTTGATCAGGAACTCGTCTCAAAAGGCGAACTGTCTCCGGTGTTTTTCGGGTCGGCGCTGACGAACTTCGGTGTGGAGACATTTCTGAAGCATTTTCTTGTGATGACAAGCTCACCGCTGCCGAGAATGTCGGATCACGGACTGATCGATCCGATGAAAGAAAATGATTTCTCGGCGTTTGTGTTCAAGATCCAGGCCAATATGAACAAGGCGCATCGTGACCGGATCGCGTTCATGCGGATCTGTTCCGGAAAATTCGAGGCGGGGATGTCGGCTTATCACATTCAGGGCGGAAAAGATGTGCGTCTTTCCCAGCCGCAGCAGATGATGGCAAGTGAACGTAAGATCATAGAATCGGCGTGTGGCGGAGACATCATCGGTATTTTTGATCCGGGAATTTTCTCCATCGGAGATACATTGACAACCTCGAAAGAGAAGTACGCTTACGAGGGGATCCCGACGTTTGCGCCGGAACATTTTGCGAGAGTGCGTCAGGTCGATACGATGAAGCGGAAACAGTTTGTCAAAGGGATCAATCAGATTGCCCAGGAGGGCGCGATCCAGATTTTCCAGGAATACAATACCGGTATGGAAGAGATCATCGTCGGCGTGGTCGGCGTGTTGCAGTTTGACGTGTTGAAGTACCGTCTGGAAAATGAATACAATGTGGAGATCCGTCTGGAAAATCTGCCGTACGAGCATATCCGCTGGATCGAAAACGACGAGATCGACATGGACCGCTTAAGCGGAACTTCGGATATGAAGAAGATCAAGGATCTGAAAGACCGTCCGCTCCTTTTGTTTGTGCATGAGTGGAGCATCCGGATGACGCTGGAGAGAAATGAGGGACTGAAACTTTCGGAATTTGGAAGATAATAATTTCCCTTTGCAAACAGAGGGATATTTGTTATAATACAAAAAGAGATTAGACCAAATTGGAGGTTGTGAAGATGGCAAAGGACGAAAGAACCACATATACGATACAGAATGACAACAGTATGGGAGAAGTGCAGATCGCGGATGAAGTCGTTGCGATCATTGCCGCGCTTGCTGCGACAGAAGTAGACGGCGTTGCATCGATGGCGGGCAACATTACCAACGAGCTGGTCAGCCGCCTTGGTATGAAGAACCTTTCCAAAGGCGTGAAAGTGGATGTGCTGGAGGGTGTTGTGACCGTATCTCTTGCGCTGAACCTGAAGTATAATTACAGCATCATGGATGTGACTGCAAAGGTGCAGGATCGTGTGAAGACGGCGATCGAGAACATGACCGGACTGGAAGTTGCGGATATCAATATCCGTGTCGCAGGCGTGGAGATGGAGAACCGGGAATAGTTTTCGTTGCAAAGAGCAGTATACATGTAGTATAATAAAGGATGTCGTGAGACATCCTTTTTGCTTTACAAAAGAAAAGGACAACAGAAAGGAGCCATTATGATAAGATCAGAACTTCGGGAACACGTTTTTAAGATGGTATTTCAGATAGAATTTAACGAGCCGGCGGATATGCCGGAGCATTTTGAATTGTATATGGACAGTCTGGAACGTGCGACAGATCAGGATAGAACATATATCGAGACAAAGTACAAAGCGGTATTGGAGAAGATCAGCGAGATCGACGCGCTGATCGATGAGAAGAGCAAAGACTGGAAGACAAAGCGGATGAACAAAGCGGATCTGGCAATCCTGCGTCTTGCAGTATATGAGATGAAGTGGGACGAAGACGTTCCGGTAGGCGTGGCGATCAACGAGGCAGTGGAACTGGCGAAGCGGTTCAGCGGCGAGAGCGGACCTGCATTTGTCAACGGAGTGCTCGCGCGTCTTGCAGAATAAGCATCGGAAGAAAACAGGAGGCAGGAGCGTATGCGCAATGTCTACACGGTGAAGCAGGTAAACCTGTATATCAAGAATATGTTCACTCAGGATTTCATGTTGAACCGGATCTATGTAAAAGGCGAGGTGTCGAACTGCAAGTACCACGCTTCCGGTCACATCTATTTTTCATTGAAAGACGAGTCCGGTACGATTGCCTGCATTATGTTTGCAAGCGCGCGGTCCGGGCTTTCTTTTCGTATGCGGGAGGGGCAGAAAGTCGTCGTGCTTGGTTCCGTCAATGTATACGAGCGTGATGGGAAATATCAGCTCTATGCAAATGAGATCATCCTTGAGGGCGCAGGACTTCTTTATGAGAAGTTTGAAGCGCTGAAGCAGGAACTGGAAGAGATGGGCATGTTTGCAGAGGAATATAAACAGCCGATTCCAAAGTTTGCCAAAACAGTCGGGATCGTGACGGCGCCGACGGGAGCGGCGGTACGCGATATCATCCAGATCGCATCCAGAAGAAACCCTTATGTGCAGCTGATCCTCTATCCCGCGCTTGTACAGGGAGAGGGAGCGGCGGACAGTATCGTCCGTGGGATCCGGATGTTGGAAAAGCAGAATGTGGATGTGATGATCGTCGGCCGCGGAGGCGGTTCCATCGAGGATCTATGGGCATTTAATGAAGAAAAGGTGGCGCGCGCGATTTTTGAATGCCGGGTTCCTGTGATCTCGGCAGTGGGACATGAGACAGACACATTGATTTCAGATTATGTGGCGGATCTGCGGGCACCGACACCGTCAGCGGCGGCGGAACTTGCGGTGTATGATCATCGGCAGGTTTCGGAACAGATGGAAGCGTTTTTAAGTCGGATGCGCAGGCAGATGCGTTTAAAGACTATGCTGGAGCGCAGAAGACTGGAACAGTTGGAACTGCGTCTGAAACATACGCATCCGCAGCAAAAGCTGAATGAAAACCGACAGATTTTACAGGAATTGGAGAACCGTCTGCGGGATCGGATGCAGATGCTTTTGGAGGAGAATAAGCATCGGCTGGCAATTTATACGGAGCAGATCGACGGTCTGTCTCCGCTGAAAAAGCTGAGTCAGGGATATTCTTATACGGAACTGGCGGACGGAGAGAACGTCCGGTCGGTGCAGCAGGTGAAAGACGGGCAGGAAATTTCCGTTTATGTAACAGACGGAAAGATCAAAGCCCGTATCGTAGAGGTGGAAGACGGATGGAAGAGATGAAAAAAAGTCCGACGCTTGATGAGTTGTTCACGTCTCTGGAACGTGTAGTAGATGAACTGGAACAAGGTGAGACAACATTGGAAGAATCTTTCGGACTTTATAAAAAAGGCGTTACATTGTTAAAACAGTGCTCGGAAACGATCGATACGGTTGAAAAAAGCGTCCTGGCATTGGATGAGAACGGAGAATTACATGAATTTTAGAGAAGAACAGAAGCAGAGAACAGAACAGATCGAGCAGATTTTGAGGCGCTTTCTCCCGGAAGCAAAAGGAGAGCAGCGCCTGATCATGGAAGCGATGGAGTACAGTCTGCTTGCAGGCGGAAAGCGGCTCCGTCCGATGTTGATGTGGGAGACGTACCGTTTGTTTGGAGGGAAAGGATCGGTTGTGGAACCGTTCATGGCTGCGATGGAGATGATCCACACATATTCACTCGTACATGATGACCTTCCGGCAATGGATAACGACGAATACCGGCGCGGCAGAAAGACGACCCACGTCGTATACGGGGAAGATATGGGGATCCTTGCAGGCGATGCCCTGCTGAATTATGCGTTTGAGACTGCATCACAGGCGTTCGATCTGGAAGATACGGACTTTTTGAGAGTCGGAAAAGCAATGCAGATCCTTGCGAAGAAAGCCGGGATCTACGGAATGATCGGCGGTCAGGTCGTGGACGTCAAAGCGGCGGGAGAAGCGATCTCCGGTGAAAAACTGTTGTTTATTTACGAATTGAAAACGGGCGCATTGATTGAAAGCGCGATGATGATCGGCGCGGTACTTGCCGGAGCGGACGAAGCACAGACGGCAAGTGTGGAACGGATTGCGAAAAAAGTCGGACTGGCATTTCAGATCCAGGATGATATCCTGGATGTGACGGGCAGTCAGGAAGTTCTCGGAAAGCCGATCCACAGTGACGAGAAAAACGAAAAGACAACGTATGTTACATGGAAAGGTCTGGAAGCATCGAGGGCGGAAGTGGAACGTCTCTCCAAAGAGGCAGTGGAGGAACTGCGGGGACTCAAACCGGCAGATCCGTTTTTGGAGGAATTACTTTTGTCATTGATCCACCGCGAAAAATAGGTGAAGAAAGAACAAAAGGGGATGGCTGTATGGTTTTAGAAAAAATTCAAAAAGAGAACGACATCAAAGAACTGAAGCCGGAAGAACTGAAGCCTCTGGCGGATGAGATCCGTCAGTTCCTGATCGAGCATGTCAGCGAGACGGGCGGTCATCTGGCATCGAATCTGGGTGTTGTAGAATTGACGATCGCGTTGCATCTCGCACTGGATCTTCCGAAAGACAAACTGATCTGGGATGTAGGACATCAGGCATATACACATAAGCTTCTGACGGGACGGCGGGATGGATTTGAAACTCTGCGCCAGTACGGCGGCATGAGCGGATTTCCGAAGCGAAAAGAAAGTTCCTGCGATGCGTTCAATACAGGACACAGTTCCACCTCGATCTCGGCAGGGCTCGGTTATGCGGCGGCGCGGGATATCAAAGGAGAGAAGTATAACGTTGTCTCTGTGATCGGCGACGGTTCGATGACAGGCGGTATGGCATTTGAGGCGCTGAACAATGCGGCGCGGCTGAAGAGTAATTTTATCATCATTTTGAATGACAATAATATGTCTATTTCGGAAAATGTAGGCGGAATGTCCCGGTATCTGAACGGACTGCGGACAGCGGAAGCTTATACCGAGCTGAAAAAAGGCGTGGAAGACAAGCTGAAACGGATACCGGTTCAGGGAGAAAAGATCGTGGATCAGATCCGCAAGACAAAAAGCGGGATCAAACAGCTTTTCGTGCCGGGCATGCTTTTTGAAGATATGGGGATCACTTACTTAGGACCGGTGGACGGACATGATATCCGGCAGCTTTATAAGACGCTTCAGGAGGCGAAGCGGGTCAATCATGCGGTGCTGGTCCATGTGAGGACGAAAAAGGGAAAAGGATATGTTCCGGCGGAAGAAGAACCGTCCCGGTTCCATGGGGTCGGACCGTTTGACGCAGAGACCGGAGAGACGAAAGGGAGCAAGGGAAAAGACAGTTATACCGATGTGTTCTCCAAAGTGCTCTGCAGTGCGGCAAAGGAGCGGGAAGATGTGGCGGCGATCACGGCTGCGATGGCAGACGGAACCGGACTTGCGAGATTTGCGGGACGGTATCCGCATCGTTTTTTTGATGTGGGGATCGCGGAAGAGCATGCGGTGACATTTGCCGCAGGTCTGGCAGCAGGAGGCATGAAGCCGGTCGTGGCAGTGTATTCTTCTTTTTTACAGCGGGCGTATGACCAGATCATTCACGATGTCTGCCTGCAGGATCTTCCTGTGATGTTTGCAGTGGACCGGGCGGGACTTGTAGGAAGCGACGGGGAGACTCATCAGGGGATTTTTGATCTGTCGTTTTTGTCCATGATCCCGAATATGACGGTCATGTCGCCGAAAAACCGCTGGGAGATGGCAGATATGGTGCGGTTCGGAATCGGGTATCCGCATCCGATCGCGCTGCGTTATCCGAGAGGAGAGGCATATGAGGGACTGGAAAAATTCCGGGAACCGATCGTATATGGTAAGAGCGAGATGATCTATGAGGAATCGGATCTTGCGGTTTTATTTGTCGGGCATATGGCAGAGCTTGCAGAGGCGGTGCGCAGCGGGCTGAAAGAAAAGGGGTACTCCTGTTCCCTTGTCAATGCGCGGTTTGTAAAGCCGTTGGATACCGAGATGCTGGAGAAACTTTCCGTAAAGCATCGGTATGTGATGATACTCGAAGAGAATATAGAGACAGGCGGATATGGGGAGCAGGTATTGGCGTATGTTGCCGGACGCGGACTTCCGATGAAAGTACGTCCTGTCGGTATTCCGGATCAGTTTGTGGAACACGGCGATATCGGAAGTCTTCGCAGTATGATCGGAATGGAAAAAGACAGGCTGATAAAGCAGATTGAAGAGGAGTGCAGATGAAAGAGCGTTTGGATGTATTGCTTGTAAAAAGAAATCTGGTGGGATCCAGAGAGAAAGCGAAAGCAGTGATCATGTCGGGAAATGTATTCGTAGACGGACAGCGGGAAGACAAGGCTGGGACGACATTTTCGGATGAGGTACAGATCGAGATCAAAGGACATACACTTCCATATGTCAGCAGAGGCGGATTAAAGCTGGAAAAAGCGCTTGCCAATTTTGATGTAACCGTGGATGGGAAAGTCTGCACCGATGTGGGATCGTCCACCGGAGGATTTACCGACTGTATGCTGCAGAACGGAGCGGTGAAAGTGTTTGCCATCGACGTGGGCAGGGGGCAGCTTGACTGGAAGCTGCGTCAGGATCCACGTGTTGTCTGTATGGAAAAGACGAATATCCGATATGTGACGCCGGAGGATATCGGAGAGCCGATCGCATTTTCTTCGATCGACGTCTCCTTTATCTCACTGACAAAAGTACTGGAGCCGATCCGGAATTATCTGACGCCGGACGGAGAGATCGTGGCGCTGATCAAACCGCAGTTTGAGGCGGGAAGAGAAAAAGTGGGGAAAAAAGGCGTCGTGCGTGAGAAGAGCACCCATCGGGAAGTAATCGAAAAAGTGGCTCAGTATGCGCAGAGCATCGGATTTGAGATCAAAAATATCGACTTCTCGCCGATCCGCGGACCGGAGGGCAATATCGAATATCTGATCCATTTGAAAAAACACGGAGCAGGCATGGCTCCGGAGATCTCCGATGAGATGAAACAGGAGCTGGAAAAGGTAACAGACCGTGCGTTTGAAACGTTGGCGCATGAAAAGGGAGCGGCACTGCCGTCCTAACGGAAAAGACAGATTTTACAAAGCAGGACAAGAGGAAACAGTATGGATCGTTTTTACATTATAGCAAATGAACTGAAAGACATCGGTTATCAGATCACACAGGAGATTCAGACTTATATAGAAGAAAACGGGAAAGAATGCATTGTGGCGACGAAAGATACGGAGGGGCACATCGTTCCCGGAACTGTGCCGGAGGGAATTGAGTGCGCGATCGTTCTGGGCGGAGACGGTACATTGATCCGCGCGGCGCGGGAACTGAAAGAATATCATATTCCGCTGATCGGGGTCAATATGGGAACGCTCGGTTATCTGACCGAGGTAGAACTGCCGAACTGCAGAAGAGCGCTGGATCAGTTGTTTTCTGAAAAACCGGATATTGAACAGCGGATGATGATGTACGGCAGTATCAACGGATGCGTCGGTCATGTGGCGATGAATGACGTTGTGATCACCCGGGACGGAGGACTGCGGGTCGTTCATTTCAGAGTCTATGTGAATGGAACGCTGCTGAACAGTTATCTGGCGGACGGGATCATCGTCTCCACACCGACCGGATCGACCGGATATAATCTTTCCGCGGGAGGACCGGTCGTAGAACCGACGGCGAGCATGTTCGTGATCACGCCGATCTGTTCGCATGCTTTGAATGCGAGCAGTATTGTATTGTCAGCGGAGGATACGATCGAGATTGAAGTCTGTGAGGGACGCTACGGCAGAGAGGAACATGCCCTCGTTACATTTGACGGGGCGGATACCGAACGTCTGCACAGCAATGACCGCGTGCGGATCAACAAAGCGCGGGAGACAGTCCGGCTTGTGAAATTGAGTAAAGAAAGTTTTATGAAAACGATGCGGGAGAAAATGAAAGGAAACTAAAATTATGAAAGTCAGTCGTCATGCAAAAATTATCGAACTTATCAGTCAATATAATATTGAGACTCAGGAGGAACTGGCGGACCGTCTGAATAATGCAGGGTTTAAAGTGACACAGGCAACGATCTCCCGTGATATCCGGGATCTGAAGCTGACAAAGGTTGCCTCGGACGGCGGCAGACAGAAATATGTCGTGCTGCGTCCGGATGAGGGCGGAATGAGTGAAAAGTACGTCCGCGTACTGCAGGATGGGTATGTATCGATGGATATGGCACAGAATATTCTTGTGATCAAGACTGTTTCGGGAATGGCAATGGCAGTTGCGGCTGCCGTGGATGCGATGGACTGGAGCGAAGTGGTCGGATGTATCGCCGGGGACGATACAATCATGTGCGCGATCCGCACTGTGGAAGATACGGCAGTCGTTATGGACAAGATACGGAAAATTGTGTCAAAAGGAAAATAGGAATCAAATATGTTAGAGAATCTTCATGTAAAAAATCTGGCGCTGATCGATGAGATCGAGGTGGAATTCTGTCCGGGACTCAATATCCTGACCGGCGAGACCGGCGCGGGAAAATCAATCCTGCTCGGATCGGTGAATCTGGCGCTGGGCGGCAAATATTCAGCGGATCTGCTGCGGACAGGAGCAAAATTCGGACTGGTGGAACTGACATTTTCAGGGATCGAGGGCGCGCTTTTGGAACAGCTTGAGTCGATGGATGTCTATCCGGAAGACGGACGGATCGTTCTGAGCCGGAAGCTGTTGACAGGGAGAAGTACGAGCAAGATCAATGGAGAAACGGTCAGCATGGGGCTTCTAAAAGATGTGGCAAGCCTGCTGATCGACATTCATGGTCAGCATGAGCACCAGTCTTTGCTGCACAAGAAAAATCATCTCGCATTTCTTGATCTTTATGCGGGAGATGCCGTGAAAAAATGGAAAGAACAGACGGAAACGGCATATCGGGAATATCAGCGTTTGTCGAAAAAGCTGGAAGAGTCCAGACTGGACGAACAGGAACAAAAACGGGAATTGTCTCTCGCACAGTTCGAAGTCGGCGAGATTGAAGAAGCCGGTCTTTCTGACGGGGAAGACGAAGAATTGGAACAGACGTATCGCAGGATGCTGGACGGAAAGCGGATCACCGAGGGGATTGCGGAAGCTTACCGCTATACGAGCGAAGACAGTTCGTCCAACGCCAGCGATCTGTTAAGCCGCGCGATCCGTGCGTTGCAGGACGTCGCGGAGTGTGACGGGCAGGGCGGGCAGCTATACGCGCAATTGTCGGAAATTGACGATCTTCTGAATGACTTTAACCGTGAACTTTCCGAGTATGCGAAAACATTTGAATTTTCCGATGAAGAATTTTACGAAACGGAAAGCAGACTGAATGAGATCAATCATTTAAAGTCAAAATATGGCAATTCTGTCAGTGAGATCCTCGCATATTGTGAGAAGAGAAAGCAGAGACTAACAGAACTTGAAGATTATGAACAATATATGCAGGAATTGTTTCGGGAGGTCAAAAAAGCAAAAGAGACGTATGATTCCTGTGCGAAGAAATTAAGTGAAGCGCGGAAAAAGGCGGCGGTTCCATTTGTAGAAAAGATCAAAAAAGGGCTTTTGGATCTGAATTTTCTGGATACCCGATTTGAGATGCGGTTCTCGGAATTGAAAGAGCGCAGCGCGGGCGGGATCGACGATGCGGAATTTTATTTGTCCACCAATCCGGGGGAAGCGCTCCGACCGATGGGGACGGCGGCTTCCGGGGGAGAACTTTCCAGGATCATGCTTGTGATCAAAACGGTTGTTGCGGATAAGGAAGATACGCCGACGTTGATCTTCGATGAAATCGATACCGGGATCAGTGGGATCACAGCCGGAAAAGTAGCGGAAAAGATGCATTTGATCGGAGAGTCGCGTCAGGTACTCTGTATTACGCATCTTGCCCAGATCGCGGCGATGGCGGACGCGCATTATGCGATTGAAAAAGCGGCGAATGCATCGTCTACCCGCACGCAGATCCATATTTTGGAAGAAGAAGAGTCTGTACAGGAGCTGGCAAGGCTACTCGGCGGCGCAAAAATCACAAAAAATATACTGGAAAGCGCGCGTGAGATGAAAGAATTGGCAACGCGTGAAATATAATTCCAGTGTGAAATAAAAGAATCTGTCACATACTAAAAACGAACATCAAATGTACAGCATTTTTGCCTGTGCCGATGTTCGTTTTTTGCATAGGCGACGAGCCAAAGTCCGGGCTTGCCCGGGACCTTGGCGACTGCTTACAATCCCGGAATGTGCCTTTTGGCACTTCCGGTGATTATCGTATTCGGGAGAAAGGATGTGACAGATTTGAAGAACGGAAGAGGAAAGTGTTGGAAGAAAACGGCAGTTTTTGTAACTCTTTTGGTCGGTGTTTTCTTTTCGGCCATGCAAAGCAATGGGCGCGAGGATAAACGGAATGAGGAAGCGGTCAGCACCGGGAGCACCGGAGAAAATACGGTTCTGGTGGGCGGAATGCCGGTGGGGATTTATATGGAGACGGATGGGATCCTTGTGTTGGATACCCAGGAGATCGAGGGCGAGGACGGTGAGAAATATGAACCCGCGAGACACCTTGTACATGCCGGCGATTACATTGTCGGGATCAATGAGCGTGCAGTGGAATGTAAAAAAGATCTGACAGAAGAACTGGCAGATTTGAAGCAGGAGGAAGTCGTGTTAAAACTGCGGCGCGGTACGGAAGAGCTGGAGGTTAAAATGGATGCTGTGAAATGTGCGGGATCGGATCATAAACTTGGAATCTGGATCCGGGATAATGTACAGGGATTGGGAACGATCACATTTTTGACCGGAAACAGTAAATTTGGCGCTTTGGGACATGGAATCCACGATGCAGATACAAGTGTGTTGATGGATATCGGAGGAGGAAGCCTTTATAAGACGAGTATCCGGTCCATTCTGAAAGGAGAAAACGGTATGCCGGGCAGTATGGAGGGAATGATCGTGTACAACCGCTACAACCGTCTGGGGACTGTCGAAAAAAATACGGAAATGGGAATTTATGGGACGATCGAAGAAATTGACGCTTTATTTGAGGAACAGATTCCCGTTCAGGTGGCGGAAAAAGAGGAAATCCATACGGGAGATGCGACGATCCGCTGCTGTCTTGGTGAGGAGGTGCGGGAATATGGCATTCAGATCACGGAGGTGGATCCCAATGCGAAAGAGGAAAATAAAGGGATCGTTCTTGAAGTGACGGATCCGGAATTGATGGATGAAACCGGCGGGATCATTCAGGGAATGTCAGGATCTCCGATTCTTCAGGATGGAAAACTGATCGGCGCGGTAACCCATGTGTTTGTCAACGATCCGACAAAAGGATACGGGATTTTTGCGGAGACGATGCTGGAGACGGTATGTGACGGTCAGGAAAGTTGATAAGATCTGTGGGAAAACTGACAAAAACTGGAAAGAATCGATTTACAAAATAATGCATTTTTATACAGATCAAAGGCGGGCGGATGAAAAAAGAAAAGACCTTTTTCTTTGAAATCGTCGAAAGCATTTGATTTCGGGGGCTTTCTGTCGAAAAGGGGCGCAAAGATCCCCTTGCTTCCTTTCAGGGAGACCGATATAATAAGCTAGGTGGCGGTTCTCGAATCAAACTGCTATTCAATTGGGAGGAGAGAGTATAAAAATGGAGCAGTTAAATGTGGCGATCGCTGACGATAATGAAAGAATTTTGGATATGTTGGAAGAAGTGATCAACATGGATAAAGAACTTCATGTAGTTGGCAAGGCGAAAAATGGGGAAGAAATGTATCGGATCATCAAGAACAAACAGCCGGATGTTGTCCTGTTGGATCTGATCATGCCGAAAATGGACGGTCTGACGGTGATGGATCATGTCAGCCATGACAAAACGATGATGAAGCAGCCCTATTTTATTGTCGTAACAGCGGTCGGTCAGGAGAGGATTACGGAAGACGCCTTTAATAAGGGTGCGAATTACTATATTATGAAACCATTTAATAACGAAGTACTTTTGGACCGGATAAAAACAGTCAGGAAAGTGTACAGAAGCCATGACAGAAGAACGGAGGATGTGTTGGATCATAACCCGGCGAAGAGGGAGGAAAGTCTGGAGAACCGTGTGACCGATATGCTACATGAGATCGGGATCCCGGCGCATATCAAAGGATATCATTATCTTCGGGATGCGATCATGATGGCGGTCGAAGATATGGATGTGCTGAATGCGATCACGAAGATCTTATATCCTACGGTAGCGAAAAAGTATCAGACAACATCGAGCCGGGTGGAACGGGCGATCCGCCATGCCATCGAAGTCGCATGGAGCAGAGGGAAACTGGATACGTTGGATGAGTTGTTCGGATATACAGTCAGCAATGGAAAAGGAAAACCGACAAATTCCGAGTTTATCGCACTGATCGCGGATACGATCCAGTTGGAGTACAAACACCGCTGACCGAATGCGTTCCCGAGCACGACATCGGCAGAATAACGTGAGCGGATGGGAATTAATTCTTTTCAAGTACCTGAAAATGAGGTATAATAACAGACAAGAATGATTGCTGGAGAAATAAGAAAGTGGAGGGTTTGTCTTATGAAAAATATTTTATTTGCTTCTTCAGAATGTGTCCCGTTTATAAAAACCGGTGGTCTTGCGGATGTGGTCGGTTCTCTGCCGAAGTATTTTGATAAATCGTCATACGATGTCCGGGTTGTCCTGCCAAAGTATAACTGCATGTACCAGAAGTGGAAAGACATGATGCAGTATGTCGATCATTTCTATATGAATCTTGCGGGGGAAGACCGTTATGTTGGAATTTTAACATGTGAATATGATGGGATTACGTTTTATTTTATTGACAATGAATATTATTTCAACGGCTTTGCACCTTATGACGGAGATCCGAGATGGAATATCGAGAAATTTGCGTTTTTCTCAAAAGCGGTTTTGAGCATCCTGCCGGTGATCGGTTTCCGTCCGGAATTGATCCACTGTCATGATTGGCAGACCGGACTGATCCCGGTTTATCTGGATAATTTTCGCTATCTCGGTGAATATTACCGCGGCATCAAGACTGTGATGACAATACATAACCTGAAATTCCAGGGCGTATGGGATAAAGAGACGGTGCGTCAGATCACCGGACTTCCGGATTATTATTTTGTACCGGACAAAATGGAAGCATACAAAGATGCCAACCTTTTGAAAGGCGGCATCGTTTATGCGGATAAGGTGACGACCGTGAGCCAGACGTATGCGGAGGAGATCAAAACACCATTTTATGGGGAAGCACTGGACGGACTGATGAATGCCCGGGCAAATGATCTGTGCGGGATCGTCAATGGCCTGGATTATGAACAGTGGAGCCCGTCCAAAGACGGAAAGATCGTGAAGAACTTCTCTGTGGAAAATTTCCGGAAGAACAAACCGGTCAACAAAGCAGCGCTGCAGGAAGAACTTGGACTTGAGAAGAATCCGAAAGTGATGATGATCGGGATGATTTCGAGACTGACCGATCAGAAAGGATTTGATCTGGTTGATTATGTGATGGATGAATTGTGTCAGGATGCGGTTCAGATCGTGGTACTTGGAACCGGAGATGCAAAATATGAGAACATGTTCCGGCATTTTGCGTGGAAGTATTCCGGAAAAGTGTCTGCGAACATCTTTTACTCGGATGAACTTTCACATAAGATCTACGCTTCCGTGGATGCGTTCTTGATGCCGTCTCTGTTTGAACCATGCGGACTCAGCCAGTTGATGAGCCTCCGTTACGGAACGATCCCGATCGTCCGTGAGACCGGAGGATTAAAAGACACGGTAGAGCCTTATAATGAATTTGAAAAGACCGGAACGGGATTTAGTTTTGCAAATTACAATGCGCATGAGATGCTGAATACCGTCCGTTATGCCGAGAAGATCTACTATGATAAAAAACGGGATTGGAACAAGATCGTGGAACGGGCGATGAATGCAGATTTTTCATGGAAGAATTCTGCGGGACAGTACCAGAATCTATACAAAAGCTTGATTGGAGAATAAGACAAGATGAAGATAATTGACAGACTACTTGAAGACAAAATACATATTTCTTTTGAGGTGTTTCCACCGAAGACAGACGCAGGATATGAGAAAGTGCGCAGCGCCACAGAGCAGATCGCGGGACTGCATCCATCTTATATCAGCGTGACTTATGGAGCAGGCGGCGGCACAAGCAAGAATACGGCGAAGATCGCTTCGTATATTCGGGATGAACTGGGAGTGGAGAGTCTTGCCCATCTGACTTGCGCATCCTCAACAAAAGCAGAAGTGCAGACTGTGATCGAGAATTTAAAAGCGTTGGGGATCGAGAACATCCTGGCGCTTCGGGGAGACATTCCGGAGGGAATGGTCTTTCCATCGGAAGACCGGTATCACTATGCGTACGAACTGGTAGAGGCGATTCGGCGATCGGGCGACTTTTGCATCGGAGCAGCCTGTTATCCGGAGGGACATGTGGAAAATGAACACAAAGAGGATGATATCAAGTTTTTGAAGCAGAAAGTGGACAGCGGCGTTGATTTTCTGACAACCCAGATGTTTTTTGACAACGATATCCATTATAATTTTCTTTATCGGATCCGGGAGGCGGGGATCACTGTTCCGGTACTTCCGGGGATCATGCCGATCACAAGCGCGGCGCAGATGAAGCGGAGTCAGGAATTGTCCGGCACTGTGTTCCCGAGACGTTTTCTCGCGATGCTGGATCGTTTTGGAGACCATCCGAAAGCGATGGAGCAGGCAGGAATCGCGTATGCGACAGACCAGATCATCGATCTGCTTGCAAACGGGGTGAAGAATATTCACATTTATTCGATGAACAAGCCGCATATTGCGGCAAAGATCATGGAAAACCTCTCCGAGGTGATCCAATGCTAGAAACCGGGAACAAAGAAATGCTGAAAAGGGAAGCAGTTCGTTATCTCGGATATGGAAGACATGCGGTAGATGAACAGACATCAGCCCTGATTGACCGATCATTTTCTGATCTGCAGTCGGTGGTGAATCGAAAATCCATCTATCGCTTCTTTGATTTAGAGTGGATCGATCCGGAACACGTCTGCTTTGGAAATGTGCATGTAACAAGTAAAAGTCTGGGACGTAACTTGCGGGGGTGTGAGAAAATCGTTCTGTTTGGTGCAACGCTCGGAATCGGCGTGGATCAGCTGATCCGGCGGAAATCATTGACAGACATGGCAGATGCCGTTGTTCTGCAGGCTTGTGCTGCCGCGCTTCTGGAAGAGTATTGCGACATGTGTCAGGAGACGATCGCAGAAGAGCTGCGAAGTGGGGGATATTTTCTGCGTCCGAGGTTTAGTCCCGGATATGGTGACTTTTCAATGGAACATCAGAAAAGTGTGATGCAGATTTTGGATTGTGCGAAAACGATCGGGCTTACAATGACGGACAGTTATATGATGAGTCCGACAAAATCGGTAACTGCCGTGATCGGTGCGGGGACGTCGGACATCCGATGTCATACAAAAGGCTGTGAAGCCTGTGAGAAACAAGACTGTATATATAGAAGGAATACAACATGATAAGAGAAGACTTGAGAGAAAAACGATTATTTTTTGATGGCGGAATGGGAACGTTGCTGCAGGAAAAAGGACTGAAAGCCGGAGAACTCCCGGAAATCTGGAATCTGGAACATTCCGAAGAGGTGATCTCGATCCATCAGGCATATATTGAAGCGGGAAGCGATATCATATTGACAAATACATTCGGAGCCAATGCGCTGAAATTCCACGATGGCGTGTATTCTTTGGAAGAAATCACCAAGACTGCTGTCGCACACGGAAAAGAAGCGGTGCGGCGGAGCGCGGGCGGCAGGAATGTATACGTGGCGCTGGATGTGGGACCGACCGGAAAGCTTTTAAAGCCAATGGGAGACCTTGCGTTTGAGGAGGCATATGAAGCATTCCGGGAAGTAATGCAGTACGGTGAGGAAGCAGGGGCAGACCTGATCCACATTGAAACGATGAGTGATACATATGAAATCAAGGCTGCTGTCCTTGCAGCGAAAGAGAATACCAATCTTCCGGTATTTGTGACCGCGGTGTTTGACGAACGGAAGAAGCTTTTGACCGGAGCGGATGTTCCTGCCTTTGTCAGTCTTTTGGAGGGATTGCGTGTAGATGCGCTTGGAATCAACTGCGGAATGGGACCGGAGCAGATGATTCCAATCCTTGAGGAACTCCAGCGGTATTCTTCCACGCCGGTCATTGTGAAACCGAATGCGGGACTTCCAAAACAGCGGGATGGAGAGACTGTATTTGATGTGGAACCGGACGCATTTGCACAGACGATGCGAAAGATCGCCGGAAGCGGAGCGGCAGTGATCGGCGGATGCTGCGGAACAACGCCGGAACATATCCGTGCCATGACAGCGGTATGTCTTGAAATCCCTTATGAACCTGCCGGGAAGAAAAATCTGACGATGGTTTCTTCTTACGGAAAGACCGTGATCTTCGGAGAGGAATCGAAGATCATAGGGGAGCGTATCAATCCGACCGGAAAGAAGAAGTTTAAACAGGCGCTTGTGGAGCGGGATATGGATTATATCTTAAGAGAGGGAATCCGTCAGGAGGACAACGGCGCGCATATTCTGGATGTCAATGTGGGGCTTCCGGACATTGACGAGGTTTCCATGATGAAAGAAGCGGTGACGGCTCTGCAGGGCGTGACAAGTCTTCCGCTTCAGATCGATACGGTCGATCCACGGGCGATGGAAGAGGCGCTTCGTGTTTACAATGGAAAACCGATGGTGAATTCGGTCAGCGGAAAACAGGAGTCGATGGATGCGGTATTTCCTCTGATCCAGAAATACGGCGGCGTTGTAGTAGGTCTGACACTGGACGAGACTGGGATTCCGGAGACGGCGGACGGCAGAGTGGAGATCGCGGAGAGAATACTGAAAGAAGCGGAAAAATATGGTATTGAGAAGAAAGATATCGTGATCGATGTGCTGGCGATGACGGTCAGTTCGGAACCGCAGGGAGCGATCGTTACTTTGGAAGCACTGCGGCGGGTGCGCAGAGAACTAGGAGTACATACTGTACTTGGGGTGTCCAATATTTCTTTTGGGCTTCCGTTCCGTCCGGTGATCAATGCGAACTTTTATACGCTGGCGTTATATAACGGGCTGAGTGCGGGAATCATCAATCCCTCCTCGGAAGATATGATGCAGTCCTACGATGCGTATCATGCGCTGATGGGGCTGGATGAGAACTGCAGCCGTTATGTCGCAAAATACGGTGCAAAGGCAGCAGCACAAAAAGAAGCCGCGCAAAGAGAAGCAGCGCAAAAAGCGATGACACAGGAAACAGCGAAATCTTTAGGAAACGCAGTGCCCGGCGGAGAGAAAGGTGCGGAAATGCTGTCGGGAGAACTCACGCTGAAAACCGCGATCGAACGCGGGCTGAAAGAAGAAGCGCCGCAGATGGCGGATGCATTGTTGAAGACAGAACAGCCATTGGAGATTATCAATACCTATCTGATTCCGGCTCTGGATCATGTGGGAAAAGGATTTGAAGAGGGTACAGTCTTTCTACCGCAGCTTCTGATGAGTGCTGACGCGGCGAAAGCAGCGTTTGAAGTGCTGAAAGTCAAGATCGCTTCGGAAGAGTCCGGCACGGAGAAAAAAGAAAAGATCATTCTTGCGACCGTGAAAGGGGACATTCATGATATCGGAAAAAATATTGTGAAAGTATTGCTTGAAAATTACAGTTTCGACGTGATCGATCTCGGAAAAGACGTAGCTCCGGAATTGATCCTGCAAACGGCAAAAGAACAGGAAGTCCGGCTTGTCGGACTGAGCGCATTGATGACGACAACCGTGGCGAGTATGGAAGAGACGATACGGCTCTTGAAAAAAGAACTGCCGGAGTGTAAAATTATGGTCGGCGGTGCGGTTCTGAATCAGGAATACGCCGATATGATCGGGGCGGACTTTTATGGAAAAGACGCGATGAAATCGGTATATTATGCGCAGGAACTGCTTAAGTAGAGCGAAAAACAGGAGGAGAACAAAATGATGAGAGGATTGCAGACACCGGTACGCCAGATCCGCAGACAGGTGTTTACAAAGGTAGCAGAACTGGGATTTAAAGCGAATGCAGAGACACTTCTGGATGATATGGAAGCGATCCCATATGAGATCGTCAATGACGATACGGAGAAATACAGAGAAAGTACATACCGTTCCAGAGCGATCGTAAGAGAACGGCTCCGTCTTGCGATGGGATTGTCACTGCGCCCGGAGAATAAGCCGGTGCACCTGACAGCCGGTGTGGAGGCAAGTAATATTTCCGAAAAATATTATGAGCCGCCGCTGATGCAGGTGATCCCGTCGGCGTGTGAAAGCTGCGAGGAAAGAGGCTACGAAGTAAGCAATATGTGTAAAGGATGTCTTGCACACCCATGTCAGGAAGTCTGCCCGAAAGATGCGATTTCCTTTGTGAACGGGAAGTCTTATATCGATCAGACAAAATGTATCAAGTGCGGAAAATGTAAATCGGTCTGTCCATATGACGCGATCGCAAAAAAGGAACGTCCATGTAAAAGTGCGTGCGGCGTCGGAGCGATCGTATCGGATCAATACGGTCGTGCCTATATCGATCCGGAAAAATGTGTTTCCTGCGGTATGTGTATGGTGAGTTGTCCGTTCGGGGCAATTTCGGATAAATCACAGATCTTTCAGCTGGCGCGAGCGCTGACGGAAGGGGATCAGATCGTAGCCGAGATCGCACCGGCATTTGTCGGACAGTTCGGAGATAATATCACGCCGCGTAATATCAAAGCGGCGCTTCAGGAACTGGGATTTTCAGAGGTATATGAGGTGGCGCTCGGAGCGGATATCGGAGCGATCGCGGAAGCGCATCATTATGTAGATAAAGTTGTGAGCGGAGAGCTGCCGTTTCTTCTGACATCCTGCTGTCCGTCCTGGGCAATGATGGCGAAGAAGTTCTTTCCGGAAATGATCGACCAGATTTCACAGGAATTGACGCCGATGGTTGCGACGGCCCGGACGATCAAGAAAGAACATCCGAATGCAAAAGTCGTCTTTATCGGACCTTGCGCGGCGAAGAAGCTGGAAGCGTCGAGAAGAACCGTGCGAAGCGATGTGGATTTTGTTGTGACTTATGAGGAACTGCAGGCGATGTTCGACGCGAAAGAGATCGACCTGAGCAAATATGAGGCAGAGTCTTCGTTCCATGATGCGACCGGAGCCGGACGTGGTTACGGATGTGCCGGCGGAGTTGCCGAGGCGATCGAAAAATGTGTGAACGAATATTATCCGGATGTACAGGTGAACATCGAGCATGCCGAGGGACTTGCCGAGTGCCGGAAGATATTAACGCTTGCGAAAGCCGGAAAGATGAACGGATGCCTGATCGAGGGAATGGGATGTCCGGGCGGTTGTATCGCAGGTGCGGGAACCAACATCCCGGTAGCGAAAGCGAAGAAGCTGCTTGCCAACTATGTCAAAAATTCTTCCACGGCAATTCCGGCGAAAGAGCTCGAAGAAATTGAATTGAAATAACATTTCTTTACAATTGGAAAGAGCTATGCTAAGATAAAGTTTAGGCAAAATTCAGGAGGAAGAAAAATCATGCAGGCATATGGAGTAAACCAGCTTAGAAAAATGTTTTTGGAATTTTTTGAGAGCAAAGAACATTTGGCGATGAAGAGTTTCTCACTCGTACCGCACAATGACAAAAGTCTTTTGCTCATCAATTCGGGAATGGCTCCGTTAAAACCATATTTTACAGGACAGGAGATCCCGCCGAGAAGACGGGTGACGACCTGTCAGAAATGTATCCGTACCGGAGATATTGAAAATGTAGGTAAGACTGCACGTCACGGTACATTTTTTGAGATGCTCGGAAACTTCTCTTTCGGAGATTATTTCAAGAGAGAAGCGATCGCGTGGTCATGGGAATTTCTGACCGAAGTTGTAGGTCTGGATGCAGACAGACTGTATCCGTCTGTCTATGAAGAAGATGAGGAAGCGTTCGAGATCTGGAATAAGGAGATGGGAATCCCGGCAGAGCGGATCTTTCGTTTTGGAAAAGAGGATAACTTCTGGGAGCATGGTTCCGGACCATGCGGACCGTGTTCTGAGATTTATTATGACAGAGGCGAGAAATACGGATGCGGAAGTCCGGACTGTACCGTGGGATGCGAGTGCGACCGTTATATGGAGATCTGGAACAACGTATTCACCCAGTTTGACAATGACGGCAACGGACATTATAGTGAACTGGAACAGAAGAACATTGATACAGGAATGGGACTGGAGCGTCTGGCTTCGGTTGTACAGGATGTGGATTCTATTTTTGATGTGGATACGATCAAAGCACTCCGCGATCATGTCAGCAGACTTGCAGGCAAGGAATACGGAGAGGACTACAATACAGATGTGTCTTTGCGCGTGATCACCGACCATGTCCGTTCTGTGACATTTATGATCTCGGACGGGATCATGCCATCCAACGAGGGAAGAGGCTATGTGCTTCGCCGGCTTCTGCGCCGTGCATGTCGCCACGGAAGACTGCTCGGAATCGAGGGGAATTTCCTGCCGACACTGGCAGAAACTGTGATCGCAGGTTCCAAAGACGGATATCCGGAATTGGAAGAGAAACGTGATTTTATTTTAAAAGTGATCGCAAAAGAGGAAGAACAGTTTAATAAGACGATCGATCAGGGACTTGGCATTCTTTCGGATCTGATCGAAGAGATGGAAAAATCCGGCGAGAAAGTATTGTCCGGCGAAGCGGCGTTCAAATTGTATGATACGTATGGATTCCCGTTGGATCTGACAAAGGAGATCCTGGAAGAAAAAGGGCTTGAAGCAGATGAAGAGGGCTTCCATGCGGCAATGGAGATCCAGAGAAAGACAGCGAGAGACGCGCGGGAAGTGACCAACTATATGGGCGCGGATGTGACGGTATATGAGTCCATCGACCCGAGTGTGACAAGCACATTTGTCGGATATGACAAATTATCCTGTGAATCGGAGATCATCGTGCTGACTTCTGATACGGAAGTGACAGAAGCGCTTTCCGATGGAGATCGAGGAACGGTCTTTGTAAAGGAGACGCCGTTCTATGCGACAAGCGGCGGTCAGGAAGCCGATACCGGTGTGATCCGCACTGCAGATGGAGAGTTCCGTGTAGAAGATACGATCAGACTGCTTGGCGGAAAGATCGGTCATGTGGGAGTTGTAACAAAAGGCATGATCAAAGTCGGCGATACGGCAGAATTAGAAGTGAATGCAGAGAAACGTGCACTTTCCGCAAGAAATCACAGCGCAACGCATCTGCTCCAGAAAGCACTCCGCACCGTACTTGGCAGTCATGTAGAACAGGCCGGATCCAGTGTCAATGAAGACCGGCTCCGTTTTGACTTTACTCATTTTTCGGCGATGACACCGGAAGAGATCCGTGAGGTGGAAAAGCTGGTCAACGACAGCATTGCAAAAGCTTTGGATGTAGATATCCAGAATATGCCGATCGAGGAAGCAAAAAAGACCGGAGCGCAGGCATTGTTCGGAGAGAAATACGGCGACATCGTGCGTGTTGTCAACATGGGCGGATATTCCATCGAGTTCTGCGGTGGTACGCATGTGAAAAATACATCCGAGATCATGGCGCTCAAGATCATTTCAGAGAGCGGTGTGGCAGCAGGCGTGCGTCGAATTGAAGCATTGACATCCAAAGGACTTCTTCATTATTATGATAATCTGGAAGCAAAGATGCATGAGGCAGCAAAACTTGTCAAAGCAACGCCGGAAAATCTTGGAGAAAAGATCGGTCATCTGCTTTCCGAGAATAAAGCGCTGCATGCGGAAGTGGACAGCTTAAAGAGCAAACTTGCACAGGAAGCGGCAGGCGATATTCTGGATCAGGTGCAGGAGATCGGCGATCTGAAACTTTTAGCAGCAGAACTCCCGGGAGTTGACATGAATGGGCTTCGGGATCTGGGAGATCAGATGAAAGAGAAGTTAGGTGAAGGTGTTGTTGTGCTTGCTTCAGAAGCGGACGGAAAAGTCAGCCTGATGGTAACGGCAACAGACGGTGCTGTGAAGAAAGGCGCCCATTCCGGCAACCTGATCAAAGCGATCGCAGGATGCATCGGCGGAGGCGGCGGCGGACGTCCGAATATGGCCCAGGCCGGCGGTAAGAATCCGGCAGGAATCAAGGATGCACTTGCAAAAGCAGAAGAAGTGCTGAAAGAACAGCTTTCGTAAACGGCTTCTAAAAAATTCTTCTAAAAAACAGAGGATTCCGTCAATTTTTTCGCAGGAAACAGTTGACGTGACGGAAAAATATGTTATAATCATTTGTAGTGCAATAAATATACCCGAACAGTCGTATGATGCACAATACCAGGCTGGAGGGGAGGTTAGGTGTGAGACTATGTCAAATGTAATCGTGAAAGAGAACGAGACGTTGGATAGTGCTTTACGCAGATTCAAAAGAAACTGTGCAAAAGCTGGCATTCAGCAGGAGATTCGTAAAAGAGAACACTATGAAAAGCCAAGCGTAAGACGTAAAAAGAAGTCTGAAGCTGCTAGAAAACGCAAATATAACTAATATGTGCAGATTGATAGAGTGTTGATTTATCAACACTCTATTTTTAATTGTGCAAAATGATGAAAATAGAGTAGAAATCCGTATTTTACTACTGTAAAGCACTAAAACTGTAAAATGTTGAAAGTTTTAATTGACAAGCGGAAAATATACTTTTAAAATAGACGGGTAGATAAAAATTGAGAATTTATCTGCCCCGAATATTTTTTAGGAGGTAAATGTTATGTCATATGTTGATGAAGTCATTGAATTAGTAGTTAAGAAAAACCCGGCTGAACCGGAGTTTCATCAGGCAGTGAAAGAAGTTCTGGAATCTCTGCGTGTTGTGATCGAAGCGAATGAAGAGAAGTTCCGCAAAGATGCGCTTCTTGAAAGGCTGGTAGAGCCGGAACGCCAGATCAAGTTCCGTGTTCCGTGGGTTGATGATAACGGACAGGTACATGTGAACACAGGTTACCGTGTACAGTTCAACAGTGCGATCGGACCATATAAAGGAGGTCTTCGCCTTCATCCGTCCGTAAACTTAGGAATCATCAAGTTCCTCGGATTTGAACAGATTTTCAAGAATTCACTGACCGGTCTTCCGATCGGAGGCGGAAAAGGTGGTTCTGATTTCGATCCGAAAGGAAAATCGGACAGAGAAGTGATGGCATTCTGCCAGAGCTTTATGACAGAACTTTATAAGTATATCGGAGCAGATACCGACGTGCCGGCAGGAGATATCGGAACCGGCGCAAGAGAGATCGGATATATGTATGGTCAGTATAAGAGGATCCGTGGGGTATATGAGGGAGTTCTGACAGGAAAAGGATTGTCCTACGGTGGATCTCTCGTCCGTACACAGGCGACAGGATATGGTTTGTTATATCTGACACAGGAGATGCTGAAATTAAACGGAATCGAACTCGCAGGCAAGACCGTTGCGGTTTCCGGATCCGGAAATGTTGCGATCTATGCAACAGAGAAAGCACAGGAACTGGGCGCTAAAGTTGTGACTGTCAGTGATTCTACTGGCTGGGTATATGATCCGGAGGGAATCGATCTTGCAGCGCTCAAAGAGATCAAAGAAGTGAAACGCGCAAGACTGACTGAATACAAAAATTACCGCCCGAATTCCGAATACCATGAGGGAAGAGGCGTATGGACTGTGAAAGTGGATATTGCGCTTCCGTGTGCGACACAGAACGAACTGCATCTCGAGGATGCAAAAGCATTGGTTGCAAACGGATGTATTGCCGTTGCAGAGGGCGCAAATATGCCGACTACAATGGAAGCCACGGAATATCTGCAGGCAAACGGCGTGCTGTTCGCACCGGGAAAAGCTGCCAATGCCGGCGGTGTTGCCACTTCCGCATTGGAGATGTCCCAGAACAGCGAACGTTTAAGCTGGTCTGCAGAAGAAGTAGATGCAAAATTAAAAGGCATCATGGTAAATATCTGCCACAATATGGCTGACGCGGCAGAAAAATATGGATTCAAAGGCAACTACGTTGTAGGTGCAAACATTGCCGGATTTGAGAAAGTGGTCGATGCGATGACTGCACAGGGAATCGTTTAAGCTTCCGTTTTGACTTATAACAGTTCAGTCCTGTGGCTGAACTGTTGCTTTTGTATTTTTGTATTTTGAGGAAAATATATTGACAATTTGTGTGAAATGCTTTATAGTTATTTTTCAGTAAAAGGGAGTAACGGTGCTTTTATAAAGCGCGCACGATGTCGTCAGTACGATGCGACCAGGCATCCGTATCGTGATTAAACAGTGAGACTTTTACTGCATTATTTGATGTGCAGTAGAAGTCTTGCTTTTTTATTGCACAAATGTCAATACTAAAAAAGAAGGAGGAATTGATATGCGTGATTATTATCAGATGTCAGCAGAAGATGTGAGACAGGAAATCAACGGAACGCAGGAACCGCTCACAATGGATCAGATTCGGGAACATCAGGAAAAGTATGGTCCGAACGAACTTGTAGAGGGGAAAAAGAAAACGACGCTTCAGATTTTTCTGGAGCAGTATAAAGACTTCCTTGTGATCATTCTGATCATTGCTGCGATCGTTTCCGGTTTTCTCGGAGACATGGAGAGTACCCTTGTTATTTTGATCGTTATCACAATGAATGCGATCCTTGGGACCGTACAGACCGTAAAGGCAGAACAGTCTCTTGACAGTTTGAAGAAATTATCCGGACCGGAGGCAAAAGTGCTCCGTGATGGAAATATCGTACCGGTTCCGTCATCAGAAGTGACGGTCGGCGATGTGGTGATCTTAGATGCGGGAGATTATATCCCGGCGGACGGTCGGATTTTGGAATGTGCCAGCCTGAAAGTGGACGAAAGTGCGCTGACAGGAGAAAGCCTCGGAGTTGAAAAGACGATCGATACGATCTCAGGCGAAGTACCGCTCGGAGATCGTGTGAATATGGTATATTCCGGAAGCTTTGTAACTTACGGACGAGGAAGATTCCTTGTAACCGGAATCGGAATGGAAACAGAAGTTGGTAAAATTGCCAGTCTTCTGAAGACAACTTCGGAAAAGAGAACACCACTCCAGATCAATCTGGATCAGTTTGGACAGAAGCTTTCCATCATTATACTGATCTTTTGTGGTATTCTGTTTGGTATCAATGTATTCCGCGGCGGTGAGATCGGTGATGCATTTATGTTTGCTGTAGCACTTGCAGTTGCGGCAATCCCGGAAGCACTCAGTTCGATCGTGACGATCGTACTTTCTTTCGGCACGCAGAAGATGGCAAAAGAACACGCGATCATCCGAAAACTGCAGGCAGTCGAGGGACTGGGAAGCGTATCGATCATCTGTTCGGATAAAACAGGTACTTTGACCCAGAATAAGATGACGGTGGAAGATTATTATGTCAATGAATCAAGAATTCCGGCAGACAAGATCGATCCTAAAGATGATGATGTGAGACTGCTTCTTGTCAGCAGCATTCTCTGCAACGATTCTACCAATGTAGATGGGGTGGAGGTTGGAGATCCGACGGAGACCGCTTTGATCAATCTTGGAAGCAAGATCGGAGTAGAGGCGCAGGATGTTCGAGAACGTTATCCGCGGGAAAGTGAAAATCCGTTTGACAGTGACCGTAAATTGATGGCGACGAAACATACGATCGAGGGCAGACATCTGATGATCGTCAAAGGTGCGGTTGATGTCTTACTAAACCGTATGGACCGGATCCATATTAATGGAGAGATCCGTTCGATCACGGAAGCGGATAAGCAGAAGATCGAGGCGCAGAATCAGGAATTTTCAAGAGAGGGTCTGCGAGTGCTCGGGTTTGCATATAAAGAAGTTCCGGCTGATCTGGAACTGACAGTGGATCATGAGGATGGACTGATCTTCCTTGGTCTGATCGATATGATGGATCCGCCGAGAGAGGAGTCCAAAGCGGCAGTTGAAGAATGTAAGCGTGCGGGAATCCGCCCGATCATGATCACAGGAGATCATAAAGTCACAGCGGCAGCTATCGCAAAACGAATCGGCATTCTTCAGGATGAGTCCGAAGCATGTGAGGGCGCTGAGATCGATTCGATGACAGATGAAGAACTGAAAAACTTTGTGGAGAAGATTTCCGTGTATGCGCGTGTGTCACCGGAACATAAGATCCGGATCGTGCGTGCATGGCAGGAAAAAGGAAATATTGTTTCCATGACAGGGGACGGCGTCAATGACGCACCGGCGTTGAAACAGGCGGATATCGGTGTTGCAATGGGAATTACCGGAAGTGAAGTTTCCAAAGACGCTGCATCTATGGTACTGACGGACGATAACTTTGCAACGATCGTAAAAGCCGTTGAAAACGGACGGAATGTATATCGGAATATCAAGAATGCGATCCTGTTTCTTCTTTCCGGTAACTTCGGCGCGATCCTTGCAGTATTGTATGCTTCGATCGCAGGTCTTCCGGTACCGTTTGCACCGGTGCATCTGTTGTTCATCAACTTGCTGACAGATAGTCTGCCGGCGATCGCATTGGGACTGGAGCCGCACTCGATGGATGTGATGAATGAGAAACCGAGACCGATGAATGAGTCGATTCTGACGCCAAGTTTCCTGAAACGGATCGGTATCGGCGGTCTTTCGATCGGTGTGACGACGATGATCGCATTTATGATCGGATATCAGGGCGGAAACGCTGTGCTGGCAAGTACAATGGCGTTCGGAACATTATGTACGGCGCGTCTTGTGCATGGGTTTAACTGTAAAGAAGATAAACCGGTTATTTTCACAAACCGTTTCTTTAACAACATTTACTTGATCGGAGCATTTGTTCTCGGTCTGGCGCTGATCACAGCGGTTATGATGATCCCGGGACTGCATTCTCTTTTCCAGGTACAGACATTGACGTTTACACAGCTGATGACCGTGTATGGTCTGGCGCTTGTCAATCTTCCGGTGATCCAGTTTATCAAAGCGATCAACCAGAAATTACACTGGATATAAAAATGAAGTGAATAAAAGGGGCTATCGGGAAATAGATAGTTCTAAATAAGGGGCTGTAAAAAAACTCCCCTAATAGAAAATCGCTCAGACCTTACGGTCTGGGCGATTTTTTGGTATAATGAATTATGCTACTAAATCAAAATACCAATGATAATTATACAGCTCGTCAGCTGAAATTACCATT
>NZ_JADMSO010000004.1 GCF_015560805.1 Mediterraneibacter glycyrrhizinilyticus
TGGCGGAATAGCTCAGTTGGCTAGAGCACACGGTTCATACCCGTGGTGTCGCTGGTTCAAATCCAGTTTCCGCTATTGAGAGAAAAGTCCATGGTCATGGGCTTTTTTTGTGCTTTAATGGAAAATACGATTGTTTTTCGTTTCCTGATATGCAGGAGAAGATCTTAGGGGAAGTTGTTTAAAAAAAGAGGATATGGTAATATAATATAGAATGATCGTCAAGGGAAGTGATAACAATGAGCGGTAATGTATTAGAAATTATGCATAAAAACAGAAGAGTGGCAAAAATTGATATGTCCGGAAGATGTAAGATATATTATAAAAGTTTTATGCCGTATAATTTGTATCTTGAAGAAGAAGAGGACATTGATACACTTGTAAATAATATTACAAATTTTTATTATTGGTGTGCAACCAGAGTGCTGACCTTGGATCGAAAATATGCAAAAGAAATTCTAAATAGTATTGGAATGCAGCAGGCAGTGACGGACAGGGACAGAGCAAAAATAGCGTTGTCATATAGGTGCGCATCTTTGACGGATGTATTCTGGGTGCGCAATAAAGGGGAAAAAATATCATTTGAAGAAATTAATTTGTATGAGAATCATTTGGAGAATATCTTTATAGATATTGCACTACGAGGTAAACAATATACCGTAGATAATGAAAATCTTGCAAAAGATTTGTCTACAAATGGAGTATTTCCGAAAGCCTGGAAAAGAACGGGCAAAGGATTTTCATTATTAAAAGATGGCGGACAGGATGCAGTAGAAAGAGAATTGCTTGCAAGCAGAATATGTCAATGCTTTAAAGTGAATCAAGTGATCTACGATAGAGGGGAATTTGATCATGAGCCTGTAACAATCAGTAAGAATATAACTTCTCAAGAGGTTTCTATTATATCTATGGAAGCATTTGCAATATATGGACAGAATCATGAAAAGAATATAAAAAAATATATCTTGGCACTGGATAGATATAATTATTATATGATGAATATCGTTGATTATCTCATTGGAAATACGGATCGACATTGGGGCAACTGGGGAGTATTAGTCAACAATGTAAATAATAAACCAATATCTCTGCATCCGTTAATGGATTTTAATCAATCTTTTCAAATGTATGATATACTGGATGGGGCGAATTGTCAGACTTGTTTTGATGAGAGAATGAATCAGAAACAAGCTGCATTACAGGCTGTTGAACGGGTTGGTTTGAACCAGATCTGTGGTATAGAAGACGAATGGTTTCAATATTTCCCGGAATATATGGAGATGTTTAAAAAGAGATTAGATATTTTGAAGCGCTAGCGTCGGTGTACAAGGAACAATATTGGCGCAATATTGGCACAATACAGAAATTTTCTTGCATCTTCCAAAGAAATCCAATAAAATAAAAGAAAATGATCAAGCAGATCGGACATAGGAGGAAGAAGTCTATGAAACAAAAGGTTGTGGCACTTTTGACAGCGGCAGTGCTTGCAGCTGGCGGCGGCATCGTAGGAGGTTTGAATGTACAGGCAGCTCAGTGGCATCAGGATGGATATGGCTGGTGGCTTCAGGAAGACGGCGGCGCAGGCTATGCGGTAAATGGCTGGAGACAGGTGGACGGAAGCTGGTATTATTTTGGCGGCAGCGGTTACATGCTGACCGGCTGGCAGAATCTGGGCGGAACCTGGTATTACATGTATGACAATGGTGTGATGGCTGCGAATACATGGATCGGCAATTATTATCTTGGAGCAAGCGGAGCGATGGTGACGAACACATGGATCGGTGATTATTATGTCGGCGGAGACGGCGCGTGGATCCCGGGATATGGAAGCAGTCAGTGGATCCGGAATGGACGCGGCTGGTGGTATCGCCATGCGGACGGCGGCTATACAACGAACGGCTGGGAAATGATCGACGGTCAATGGTATTATTTTAACGAGGCCGGTTATATGCTGACCGGCTGGCAGATGATCAACGGTTACTGGTATTTTATGTATGACAGCGGCGTGATGGCGTCAGGCACTTGGGTTGGTAACTATTATCTGTATGACAATGGTGTGATGGCGACGAATACATGGATCGGCGGTTATTATGTCGGTGCGGACGGCTGCTGGGTAAGCGATGATTCAGCGTTAAAAGAGCAGGAAGTCTGGGCGCTGGTCAACGAAGCCCGCTCGGCAAACGGACTGGAAGCGCTGCAGTATGATTATACATTGGCAGAGGCGGCAGGAAAACGTGCGGAGGAGCTGGTGAGCAACCTTTCGCATAACAGACCGGATGGAAGTGTGTGCTTTACGGTTCTGGAAGAATATGGGATCCGGTACTGGATGGCAGGTGAAAATATTGCGGCGGGACAAACCAGTGCAGAAAGTGTAATGAACGGATGGCTCAACAGCCCGGGACATTATATGAATATTATGGGGGATTATTCTCATATCGGCGTCGGTCATTATACAGACGCTTATGGAACGGAATATTGGGTTCAGCTTTTCATTACAAAATAATCTTTGGAAAATCCAATAGAAAAGAAATGGAATGTCCGAAATGTAAAAAACTTGCATTTCGGACATTTGTTGCAAAAACATAATACGGAGGAAAAAACAGATGAACAAAAAATCGGGATTTGTGCTGCGCATGGTGGCGGGATTGTACCTTTCCTATCTGGGGATCGCATTATTTTCACAGGCGATGAGAGATAAACCGAGTGATTATATGATGAAAGCCGTGATCGCGGTGATCTTCCTGGGAGTGGGAGTGTGGTATACGATACGGAATATCCGGGCACTTTATCAGTTGACAATGGGGGATTCCGGTGATAAGCATAAAAAAGATGCGAGTGGAGAGACCGGCAGCAAAAAGGAATTTGCAAAACCACAGCACGATAAGACAAAGTTTCGGACTGCGCCGATGCCGGTGCTCCGGGAGGACGCAGGGAAAAGTCTGGCGGAAACAGATCTGCACACAGCGGATCTGAAAGAAGATAAAGAAACGGACGATTCGGAGATAAAAGATCCGGGAGATCAGGAAACAGAAGAAATATCAAAAGATGAAACACAGAAAAATGAAACACAAAAAAATGAAACGGCAAGAGAAGAGGATGCGAATGTGATCGAACTGGATCTTGCACAGGAAGAAGAAAACGGAAAATCAGAAGAACTTGAAAATGATTATGAGGAGAAATAAAAATGCGTGTTGGAATGGGATATGACGTTCATAAATTGACAGAGAACAGGGAACTGATCCTTGGCGGAGTAAAAATACCGTATGAAAAAGGTCTTCTAGGACATTCGGACGCGGACGTATTGCTTCATGCGATCATGGATGCATTGCTCGGCGCGGCTGCGCTTGGTGATATCGGAAGACATTTTCCGGATACGGATCCGCAGTACAAAGGGATCTCCAGTATCCGGCTTCTGGAACATGTGGCGGCACTGCTGGATGAGAACCATTTTATTGTGGAAAATATCGATGCAACGATCATCGCCCAGCGTCCGAAGATGCTTCCGCATATTCCTGCAATGCGGGAAAATATAGCGAAAGCGCTGCATATCGAATTGGAGCAGATCAACGTCAAAGCAACAACGGAGGAAGGACTGGGATTTACCGGAAGCGGTGAGGGAATCTCCTCACAGGCAATCTGCCTGTTGGAAAAAGCGACCAATTACAGCAGCTATGATGTGACGCCGGGGCAGGGATGCGGCGGATGTACAGGCTGTCAGGCATAGAAAATTTCAATGTATCGGGTCAGTTATTGCAGAAGATCAAAGAAAAGAGGACGAACAGATGGAAGTACGGCTGTTGAAACAGCAGGAACACGGGAAAACCCGCTTGCTCTGGGAAAAAGTTTTTCAGGAAGACAGTAAAGCATTTTTAGATTATTATTATTTTTTCAAAACCCGTGAAAATAGTGTTTATGTGGTGGAAGAAGATGAGGAAATCCGCTCGATGCTACATTTGAATCCTTTTTTGATCCAGGTAGGAGAGGGGCAGTTTGACGTCAGGTATATCATCGCAGTGGCGACTGAGGAATCTTACCGGAAACGGGGATATATGGGGATGCTCCTGCGAAAAGCGATGCAGGCGATGTATCAGGAAAAACAGCCGTTTACTTTTTTGATGCCGGCAGCGGAAGCAATCTATACGCCATATGATTTCCGGTTCGTATACGATCAAAATGTATGGAAATATACGGTTGTGGAAAAGCAGGAACAAAAGTCTCTTCCTGTATCCGAAGCAGGGATCGGCGACGGAGCGGATCTGGCGGCATTCTTTATGGAGTATTTTTCCGAACGGTTTCAGATCTATGCGGTGCGGGATGAACAGTATTATCAGACGATGCTGTTTGAGCAGCAGAGCGAGAATGGCGGGATCGCGATACTGAAGCGGTCAGAAAAAATCGTCGGTTGTTTTTTATATGGCGACGAGGATGGTCTTGAGATCAGAGAACCGCTTTATCTGAAAGAATATGAAACGGAATTCTGGGCGGCAGTGGGTAAGGTGTGTGAAAAGCACGGGCAAAAAGAGGCGCTTGTCTATGCCGGGATTTCCGAAGAAGAAAAAATCGGGACGGTTGAATTTCAGAAGCAGAAACCGACGATCATGGTCCGGATTCTGCACCTGGAAAGTCTGCTGCGGTTATTGAAAACAAAAGCAGGCGAACAGATCGATTGCTCTTTTGCAGTGCTGGATTCTATTTTGACGCAGAACAGCCGTGTGTGGAAACTGCAAAGCTCTCCGATCGGGGAAAGCGAAGAGGGGGAAGAAGCGGTGAAAGAGGCGGATGTGGCGAAAGAGGTTGAAAAGCAACGATTGAGTGACTGCGAAACGAAGATTTACGTCCGGGAGACAGAAGATTCGGAGGGCGTACTTTCGATCGCGGCGCTGACCAGTCTTTTGTTTGGTTATAAAAGCGTGGAAGAAGTCGCCGAAGAACCGGATGTATTTTTGAGTGAGCGATTGAAAGGTGAATTGAAGAAGATACAGCCGTTCGATAAAATTTATCTGAATGAGATTGTATAAAAGAGTACGAATACAAAAGGAAAACAGGTTGACAAAATATGTTTTTTTGCATAATATAGAACGCAGATAGGTAAAAAGCAGAGAACGAAAAGAGTAGCAGCGGCAGAAACTTTCCAGAGAGAGACGGTCACCGGCTGAGAGCGGTCTTAAGCGGAGCGGTTGTGAAGTGCATTCGGGAGCTGACTTTGTGAGAGCAGAATAAAAACGATCCGAAACAGCAAAGGGTCAAAAAGTCCTGCTGCCAGCAAAGTACGTTTGGCGGACGTTACACGCCGTGAGTGAAAGGATTGTTTTAATTCTTTTAATAGAGTGGAACCGCGGATAAACTTCGTCTCTTAGTCTGAGACGGAGTTTTCTTTTTTAGGAGGAAGCATGGGAATTATATCTTATATCAAAGAAGAGATTCAAGTAGTCCGGGAGCGGGATCCGGCGATCAAATCGAATATGGAAGTGTTGCTGTATCCCAGCTTCAAGGTGATTCTCCACTATCGGATCGCCCATAAGCTGTATCTGAAAAAACACTATTTCCTGGCGAGATGGATTTCCCAGAGAGGCGTGAGAAAGACGGGGATCGAGATCCATCCGGGAGCGACGATCGGCAAGGGGCTTTTTATCGATCACGGAAGCGGTGTGATCATCGGAGAAACCGCAATTTTGGGAGACAATGTTACTCTGTATCAGGGCGTGACATTGGGCGGAACCGGAAAAGAACAGGGAAAGCGTCATCCGACTTTGAAAGACAATGTGATGGTCAGCGCCGGAGCCAAGATTCTCGGCTCTTTTACGATTGGGGAAAATTCCAAGATCGGAGCCGGGGCTGTCGTGCTGGAAGAAGTGCCGCCGAACTGTACGGTAGTCGGAGTGCCGGGACGGATCGTTCGCAGAGACGATAAGAAAGTGCCGCAAGCGGATATGGATCAGGTGCATCTGCCGGATCCGATGTTGAATGATATCAAAGAGTTGCAGATTGCGAACTTCCAGCTGCATGAAGAACTTCTGGAAATGGAAAGCCGTCTGAAATGTATGCACTGTAAAGATGCGAAATGTTCCGCAAAAGAACGGGAATATAAGGCGGATTAAAAATACAAAGTAAAAAGGGAAAGTGAAAATAGAAAGGAGCACAGGATATGAAATTATATAATACAATGTCCAAACAGAAAGAAGAATTTGTACCGTTGGAGGAAGGAAAAGTCCGTATGTATGTATGCGGACCGACCGTATATAACTATATCCACATCGGAAATGCGCGTCCGATGATCGTATTTGATACGGTGAGGAGATATTTTGAATACAAAGGATATGATGTGAACTATGTATCCAACTTTACCGATGTGGATGACAAGATCATCAAAAAAGCAAATGAAGAGGGCGTGACGGCGGAAGAGATTTCCAAGCGTTATATTGCGGAATGCAAAAAAGATATGGCGGATATGAACGTGCTTCCGGCGACGACACATCCGCTGGCGACAGAGGAGATCGGCGGAATGATCGAGCTGATCGGCACACTGATCGAAAAGGGATACGCGTATGCAAAGAACGGAACGGTCTATTTCCGTACAAGACAGTTCAAAGATTACGGAAAACTGTCTCATAAGAACTTAGATGATCTTCGTTCCGGAAATCGCGCGCTTCTCGTCAGCGGTGAGGACGAAAAAGAAGATCCGCTTGATTTCGTGCTTTGGAAACCGAAAAAAGAGGGAGAGCCGGCGTGGGAATCCCCGTGGGGCGAGGGGCGTCCGGGATGGCATATCGAATGCTCCGAGATGTCCAAGAAATATTTGGGTGAGCAGATCGATATCCATGCAGGCGGAGAGGATCTGATCTTCCCGCATCATGAAAATGAGATCGCCCAGAGTGAGGCTGCCAACGGAAAAGAATTTTCAAAATATTGGATGCATAACGGATTTTTGAACATCGATAACCGAAAGATGTCCAAATCGCTCGGTAATTTCTTTACGGTAAGGGAGATCGGAGAAAAATACGATCTTCAGGTGCTCCGTTTCTTTATGCTCAGCGCACATTACAGAAGTCCGCTGAATTTCAGCGCGGAACTGATGGAAGCGGCAAAGAATGGTCTGGATCGTATCGTGACGGCAACAGACAATTTACGGTTCCTGCTTGGAAAAGCATCTGTGGATACGTTGACGGAAGAAGAACAGGCACAGATGGAAAAGGCGCAGGGATTTGTGAAGAATTTTGAAAATGCGATGGAAGACGATTTTAATACGGCGGATGCGGTTGCGGCGATCTTCGACTTGGTGAAACATGCAAATACAACGGCAAGTGCCGAAAGTTCCAAAGCATATCTGCAGGGTGTGCTGGATCTGATCGTGAAATTGTCGGATGTGCTCGGGATCATCACGGAGCGGAAAGAGGATCTGCTGGATGCGGATATTGAAGCGTTGATCGCAGAACGTCAGGCGGCGAGAAAAGAGCGCAATTTTGCCCGTGCCGATGAAATCCGCGACGAACTGCTTGCCAAAGGGATCATTTTGGAAGATACTAGAGAAGGTGTGAAATGGAAAAGAGCGTAACAACGGATTTTCATGAGTATATCCGGGAGGCTTTGGAACTTCCGGATATGGGAGCGGAAGTATATTCTCCGCTTGTACTTGCCTATATCGGAGACTGCGTGTTCGACCTGGTCATCAAGAGTATGGTGATCAGCAAAGGAAATAAACAGGTGCAGAAACTTCACGAAGAGACGAGCAAATATGTGCAGGCGTCTGCACAGTCCGCGATGATGCGTGCGATGCAGCCGTATTTGACAGAGGAAGAACATGCGGTATACCGCAGGGGACGTAATACAAGATCGGTATCTCCGGCGAAGAATCAGTCGATCACAGATTACCGCAGAGCGACCGGGTTTGAAGCGCTGATCGGGCACTTGTATTTAAAGCGGGAGTATGACCGGTTGATGGAACTTGTGAAGATCGGACTGGACAGTCTGGAGGATCATGAAAAAATAAATAAAAAGAGTGAATAAAAGGAGCGGGAAGAACGTGCAGAAAAATGAAATGAATGAAGAGTGTGCGGTTCAGGATGAACGGATGCATACACTGGTGATCGAGGGAAGAAATGCGGTTTTGGAAGCGTTTCGTTCCGGGAAGCCGATCGATAAAGTGTTTGTGTTGGACGGTTGTCAGGACGGACCGGTCCGTACGATCGTAAGAGAGGCGAAAAAACATGATACGATCCTGAATTTTGTCGGAAAGGACCGGCTGAATCAGATTTCACAGACAGGACGGCATCAGGGCGTGATCGCTTATGCGGCGGCATACGATTATGCGACCGTGGAAGATATGCTTGCATTGGCTAAAGAACGAGGGGAAGATCCGTTTCTTGTACTGCTGGATAATATTGAGGATCCACATAATCTAGGAGCGATCATCCGGACGGCGAATCTCGCCGGAGCGCACGGCGTGATCATACCGAAACGCCGGGCAGTAGGTTTGACGGCGACCGTGGCGAAAACCTCGGCGGGGGCGCTCAATTATACGCCGGTGGCGAAAGTGACCAATCTGGCAAAAACGATGGAAGAACTGAAAGAAAAAGGACTCTGGTTTGTCTGTGCGGATATGGGCGGAGAATCCATGTACCGCCTGAACCTGACCGGACCGATCGGGCTTGTGATCGGAAATGAGGGAGAGGGCGTCGGGCGCCTTGTAAAAGAAAAATGTGATTTTGTTGCGAGCATTCCGATGAAAGGGCAGATCGATTCGCTGAACGCATCGGTTGCGGCGGGAGTTCTTGCATATGAGATTGTAAGGCAGAGGATGTCATAAATGATGAAATATGAAACGATGGCGGACGAGCATCTGATCCGTGAACTGCATAATGGAAATACGGAGATCATGGATTATCTTCTCGCAAAGTACAAACCGATGGTGCGGAAAAAAGCGCGGGCGATGTTTTTGCTCGGAGGAGAAAATGAGGATCTGATCCAGGAGGGCATGATCGGGCTGATGAAAGCGGTACGTACATTTGATGCATCTCAGGGCGCAGGGTTTGCGGCGTTTGCGGAACTCTGCGTTTCCCGGCAGATGTATACGGCGATCGAGTCGGCGCACCGGAAAAAGCATATGCCGTTGAATTCGTATATTTCTCTGTATGAGGAGGGGGAAGACGGAGAGGAACGGCAGGTTCCGCTGATCGATACGATCGAGCCGCATGTCGACAATAATCCGGAAGTGCTTTACTTCGGGAAAGAATTTACAGAAGCATTTATTGAGACGCTGAAAGAGTCATTGAGTCCTCTCGAAGATCATGTGTTATATCTGCATCTTCTCGGAACTGATTATAAGACGATCGCGGAACTTCTCGGGAAAAGCCCGAAGACGATCGACAATGCGCTTCAGCGGGTGAAAGCAAAAGCAGAGAAAGTTTTTGCAAAAAAGGATTGACAATCTGGCGGATTTTATTGTATACTCATATCGTTGTGTACGTCGTACATAATTAAATAACAGGCAGAATGCCAGGCTGATGTGGCTCAGAGGTAGAGCACTTCCTTGGTAAGGAAGGGGTCACGGGTTCAATTCCCGTCATCAGCTTTTGAAGAAAACAAAAAGCCCTCTTGAAGATGTAAGATTTTCAAGGGGGCTTTTGCGTATGGACATGTGATCTTTACAATGTCTCGGAATCCAAAAGGATCGTAAACGGACCGTCGTTGAGCAGGCTGACTTTCATATCCGCTCCGAAAGAACCCTGTTCCACGACCGGCACACTTTCTTTACATTTTGTAATGATGTATTCGTAAAGCTCATTCGCTTTTTCGGGTGATCCGGCTTCGATAAAACTTGGTCGGTTTCCTTTCTTACAGTTAGCATAGAGTGTAAACTGGGAGACAAGAAGCAGGTTTCCGCCGACATCGGATAAGGAAAGATTGGTTTTTCCGTTTTCATCTTCAAAAATCCGAAGTCCGATCATTTTTCGGATCAGTTTATCCGCGATCTCCCGGGTATCGGTCTCGGCAATTCCGATCAGGACAAGATATCCTTTTTCGATTTTTCCGATCGTTTCTTCATTTACAGCCACTTCGGCATGGGCAACCCGTTGGATTACAAATCTCATTTGAATGTTCCTCCTATTTTATTTCGATATATGATACGATCCGTATACATGGATATACGGCACTGTCAGTATACAAGGGTAGCATAAAGACGGCGGAAAATCAAATGAGATGCTACATTTTGTTGCTAATTGCCATTTTGCATTTTAAATGCTTGCAAAGATACCGTGCGTGACCTAGCCTGTAATTGTGGGGCGGTACTGCTGGCTCTTATGAGGAGGAGTGGTTATGAGAAAGTGGCAAAAAGAACAGTTGATCCTGATGCGGGATGCGGTGACGGATCTGATGGTGTTCATCGGAGATCAAAAGATCGGCAGAATGCCGAGAGCCTATTTTCTTCTGGATAATATGCGGAATAATATTGAGATATTTATAATCACTTCGGGAGAACAGGAGCAGGATTTTATACAGCTTATGAATGTTCTGTTTCGCGACTGGTGGGCGGCAAATGATGAATGGGATGATGTGACGGAGGCGGGAAGCATGGAAAGTATCCGGCTTCGGAATTTTTTGGAATTACTGAGGCGTGTGGAAGCGTATTTTCCGTAGAGAGACAGATTTTGAGAATGAAACGGGGGCGGTAAAACCCCCGTTTTTGATTTGTATAACCGACGAGCCAAAGTCCGGGCTTGCCCGGGACCTTGGCGACTGCTATAAAATTTTAAAAAAGCAGGATGAAACTTTTTTCATATCCTGTGCGTCTAATAAGTGAAAAGAAAATCCAGAGAACCCGCGGATGAGAAAGGAGGTATTTCTTTGAACTATCTGATAAAAAAAGCAAGGCAGGGAGACACCGATGCTTTTGTAGAATTGATGGAACGTCAGAAGCAAAGTATGTATAAAGTCGCCCGAAGTTATCTGCATCGGGAAGAAGACATTGCGGATGCAATGCAGGAAACTGTGCTGGACTGTTATGAAAAGTTGGGGCAGTTGAAAAGTGACCGTTATTTTTCGACATGGCTGATCCGGATATTGATCAATAACTGCAACGATATTCTCCGGACAGGCAAAAAAGAAACGCCGGTGGAAATATTTCAGGAACAGGGAGACACATGCAGAGAACTTTTTCAATGTGAATTTGAGGAGTTGATGAACACAATGGATGAGAAATATCGGGTGATCCTCATGTTATATTACGGGGAGGGATTTAAGATCCGGGAGATTGCACAGATTCTGGATATGGATGAGAGCACTGTAAAAACAAGATTGGCGAGAGGCCGCAGGCAGTTTGCACATTTGTATCAGCTGGAGCCGGCGGCAGAGAGGAGGTAAGATTGATGAAACGGGAATATTCAAAGGAAGAGATGGAACAGATCTTACGCGGAGAAGCGAAGATCCCGAAACGGGTGGATGAAAAGATGCAGGACGCATACCGGCAGATCCGGCAGAATGCACAGCAGCAAGATCAGGAGAATATGCAGGAGAGCGGACAGGAGAAAACAAGCCGGAAGAAACGACAGGGAAGAGTGCGGGGCTGGAAAGTCGTTCTGGCAGCAGCAACGCTGAGTTTGGGAGCATCCTTTGTTGTTGTGGCGGCAAACAAATTTCTTCAGGCAAATCTGGTGGAGAAAGATGAAACGGTGCAGTATGAGATTCAGGTGAACAAAGAGCAGGAAGCACATCAGATCACGGCGGAGCCGACGTATATTCCGGATGGATATGTGTACTCGGAAGATGGTCCTTATGGAGGAAAGTGGCATAATGAGGCAACGGGCGGTACGATCACGGTGATTACTTATAATGCGGCACAACTGGACGAGATGTCCCGTCTCGGAAATGATGAGGAATTGCTGAAATACAAAAAAGACAGTCATTTGGATCAGCTTGAGATCAGCGGAATGAAAACCGATGTGTTTGTAGATGACAATTTCTATGTGGATTCCGAAAAAACGATCAAAAATATTTATTTATTCAATGAAGAATACGGTTATGGCGTACGGGTGTGGAGCGAGAGCGATCTACCGGCGGAAGAACTGGTCAAAGTAGCGGAGGGGATGGAGATCCGGGTGTTGGATGAAACCGTTCCGTATACGACGGATGAAGAGATCGAGGTGATCAAAAAAGAACAGGAAAGGTTGGAAGATCAGGCGGCAGGCAGCGACGTCTCTATTCCGTCACAGGCCGTGCATGGAGTCGGAGAGGAAGTGCAGAATCCATACTATGAACAGGTCAAAGACCATGAAGACGATATCCGATATACCGTGCAGTCGGTGGAAGTAAAAGACCAGATCTCCACGGAGGGGTATCCGGCTGAAAATTTTGTGAACTATGATGAGATTTCTGTATGGATGAATGAAGACGGAAGTCTGAAACCGCATGAACGTTATACTTCGGATGCGGGAAGCGAAAAAACGGTGAGCACGGTAGATTCCAAGTATGTAGTGGTGAGGATGCAGGCAAGAAATGCGGGCGATACGCAGAGTGAATGGAATGCGTCCGGCGGCGTATCACTTGCGCCGACGTTGACCGAGCTGACACGGCAGGAGGACGGAACATACCGGATCCCAAATGTGGATTATCATAGCGCTAACGAGGGATATTCTCTTCAGTACGGCGGTTACCAGAACGGAAATTTTGCACAATATTTTGATGCGATCTGGAATACAGAGGGGACCCAGAGAATGAAAGCCGGCTTGTACCGACCGATGGCTCCGGGGGAAACATTAGACTATACTTTGATCTATGTTGTGGATGAAGACCGGATCGATGACATGGTGCTCTGGTTCTATGAGGGATTCAGCGGTTATAACGGTTGGAACGGAGATGAGTATGCGTATACGGAATATGTTTCGATCGGAGATGCGATCAAGTAGGTCCGATTTATTTACAGTAAAATAAAAGACGCGTATAATGATGGCATGGGAGAAGAAAGGAGAACGACCATGCCATCATTTTTGGAAAATTTACGTCCGTTTTACGGGACAAATGAGAAGAATGCAGCGGGAGAGAGTCTGGAAGAATTTTTGGAGCATTACGATCCGTACAAATACCGGACGCCGAGCTGTACGACAGATGCGGTGATCTTTTTGGCGCCGGAACATCTGACGAAAGAGCTGAAAGGAATGCGGGTGCTGCTCGTAAAGCGCTCCAATCACCCGAGTATCGGTTTCTGGGCGCTTCCGGGCGGATTTATCGAGATGCGGGAAAATCTGGACGATACGGCGAGACGGGAACTTCTGGAGGAGACCAGTGTAGACGGTCTTGTGATGGAGCAGATTGGTACATACGGAGATTATGATCGGGATCCGAGAACGCGGGTGATCACAACCGCCTACATGGCAGTGCTTCAGGGGGAGGAACGGCAGGTGCGCGCCGGCGATGATGCGGCGGACGCTGTGTGGTGCGATCTGGAATTGGAGGAAATATCTGTGCAGACAGGCGGCGGACAAACGGATAGAACCGGAAATCACGCGAAGCAGGAAGAGCCGGAAAGCGTTGTACAGTTTTCTCTTCATGTGAAAAATAAGGAACGCGGATTGGACACGAGCGCTTTGGTGGAATACCGGCGAAGAGGAACGCTGGTGCGAGAAGAAACTTTTTCAGTAAAAGAAGCGGGGCAGATTGCAGTGGATCATGCGGCGATCATCGTGCAGGCGCTTTCTGTTTTGAAATCAAGATTATAAAAAATCCCTTTCGGAAACCGGCAGAAATAACTTGCCGGTTTTTAAAAAGGGATTTTTATCATGTGCCTGAAAGTGAAATTCGGCTTTACTGATTTTTCGTTTTTTTTCTGCGTGTGACACTTAAGACTAATGTCAGGAACAAAAAACCGATGATCATCCAAGTGACAAAGACCGGAGCACTCTGTTTGCTGAACATATCATAGTAGCCTTTCAGATAAATGATCACGACGATCCACGGCAGAACGTATGTCATATAACCACGGATGATCTGTGGGAATTTCAAACCGTTTCCGGAATTCGCCTCTTTGATAAAGTGATTCCATCCCCATCCGTTTTTGTGTGTACAAAACATCAGATATACGACCGATCCAAGCGGAAGAATATTGTTGGATACGAGGAAATCTTCCAGATCCATAATGTTTGTTCCGGCGCCAAGCGGCTGGAAATCCGAGAGCACACTGAAGCCGAGAATACACGGAAGACTAAGTACCGTGATCAAAACAATGTTGATCGCAACCGATTTTTTTCGGCTGAAATGGAACAGATCCATGCCGAAAGAAACAATATTTTCAAATACGCCGACGATCGTGGAGAGGGCGGCGAAGAACAGGAATAGGAAGAATAAGGATCCCCAGATCCGTCCGCCGGCCATCTGTGTGAAAATATTCGGCAGCGTGATAAATACAAGTCCCGGACCGGCAGCAGGTTCTACGCCAAAGGCGAAACATGCCGGGATGACGATCAGTCCTGCCATCAGTGCCACAAAGGTATCCAAAAGGACGATGCTCAAAGATTCCCCGGTAAGGGAACGGGATCTGTCCAGATAGCTTCCGAAGATCGCCATTCCGCCCATACCGATACTTAAGGTGAAGAATGCCTGGCTCATAGCTCCGAAAATGACGTTACCGATCCCGTTATCGACCATCCGCTCAAAGTCCGGGATCAGATAGAAACGAAGTCCTTCAGCGGAGCCGCTCAGTGTGACGGAACGGATGGCAAGCACGACCATGATCCCGAGGAGGCAGAGCATGACAACTTTCATGACTTTTTCGACACCTTTTTGCAGTCCGATGCTGCAGATGCCGAATGAGATCAGGATGACCAGTACCGTCCAGAATACAAGGATCCACGGATTCAAAAGCATATCGTTGTATTTTTCGGTGATCTGTGCGGCGGTCGCCTGTACAAATTCACCCTTTGCCATACGGAAGCAATAGTAGAGCATCCAGCCGCCGACCATGGAATAGAACATGACCAGAATATAATTTCCGGCGATGGCAAGCCAACGGATATTGTGCCATCTGGAACCGACCGGCTCCAGAGCATTATACGAGGTGGCAATACTTTTCTGGCTGGCACGTCCGACACTGAATTCACAGACGATGATCGGCAGTCCTAAAATCGCCAGAAACAACAGGTAGATCAGAATAAACGCCGCGCCGCCGTACATGCCGGTCATGTAAGGGAATTTCCACACATTTCCAAGACCGATGGCGCAGCCGGCAGATACGAGGATGAACCCGAGTCTGCTTCCAAATTTTTCTCTTTTCATAATCTTATATAACTCCTTTAAATAACTTTTCCGCACATGTGTCATACAGAAACACTTTCGCCATGCGCAGTGACAAAGACATTGTAGCATATTGTGCTTGCCGTTGTATACAATTTATGATAAGATTATTGGCAGAAATCTTGCGATTTGAGGAGGAAACCATGGAAAACGAAATCGTTTCAAAGAATTTTATTGAACAGGAAATAGACAAAGACCTTGCAGAGGGCGTGTACGATCATGTCTGCACAAGATTCCCGCCGGAGCCGAACGGATATCTGCATATCGGACATGCAAAGTCCATTCTTTTGAATTACGGGCTGGCGCAGAAATATAACGGAACATTCCATATGCGTTTCGACGATACAAACCCGACAAAAGAAAAGATGGAGTTTGTAGATTCGATCAAGGAAGATATTCAGTGGCTTGGGGCAGACTGGAAAGATCATCTGTATTTTGCATCCGATTATTTTGATCAGATGTACGAATGCGCGGTGAAGCTGATCAAAAAAGGAAAGGCGTATGTCTGTGATCTGACGGCAGAGGAAATCCGGGCATACCGCGGGACATTGACGGAAGTCGGAAAAGAAAGCCCGTACCGTAATCGGAGCGTAGAAGAAAATCTGCAATTATTCGAGGAGATGCGCGAGGGCAAATATCAGGACGGAGAAAAAGTACTCCGTGCGAAGATCGATATGAACTCTCCGAACATCAATATGCGCGATCCGGTGATCTACCGTGTGGCCCGCATGACACACCACAACACCGGAGATAAATGGTGTATCTATCCGATGTATGATTTCGCACATCCGATCGAAGATGCGATCGAGGGAATCACCCATTCGATCTGTACATTGGAATTTGAGGATCACAGACCGCTCTACGATTGGGTCGTGCGGGAATGTGAGTTTGCAAATCCGCCGAGACAGATCGAGTTTGCGAAATTGTATCTGACCAATGTTGTGACCGGAAAGCGTTATATCAAGAAGCTTGTGGAAGATGGGATCGTGGACGGCTGGGACGATCCGCGTCTTGTTTCCATCGCGGCGCTCAGAAGAAGAGGGTTCACACCGGAATCAATCAAGATGTTCATCGACATGTGCGGCGTGTCGAAAGCCCAGAGTTCGGTGGATTATGCGATGCTTGAATACTGCATCCGGGAAGATCTGAAGATGAAGAAATCCCGTATGATGGCGGTGCTGGATCCGATCAAACTGGTGATCGACAATTATCCGGAGGGAGAGATGGAATATCTCGACGTGCCGAACAACCTGGAAAATGAAGCGCTCGGCACACGGAAAGTTCCGTTCTGCAGAGAACTTTATATTGAAAGAGACGACTTTATGGAGGAACCGCCGAAGAAATATTTCCGTCTGTTCCCGGGCAATGAAGTGCGTCTGATGTCCGCATATTTTGTAAAATGCGAGAGCTTTGTAAAAGATGAGAACGGAAATGTAGTGGAAGTACATTGTACGTATGATCCGGAGACAAAGAGCGGAAGCGGATTTACCGGAAGAAAAGTAAAAGGAACGATCCACTGGGTTGCGGCTCCGTACGCACAGAAAGCGGAAGTGCGTCTCTATGAGAATCTGGTAGATGAAGAAAAGGGCGTATACAATAAAGAAGACGGATCTCTGAATCTGAACCCGAATTCTCTGACGGTGCTGAAAGAGTGTTATGTGGAGCCGAGTTTTGCCGATGCGAAAGCATACGACAGTTTCCAGTTTGTGAGAACCGGATATTTCTGTATCGATGCAAAAGATTCCGCACCGGACGCGCTTGTATTTAACAGAATCGTATCACTGAAGAGTTCATTCCGTCTTCCGAAATAAATTGCGATGAATGAGTTGACGATCAGTCTGGATACAAAATCGAAAATACCGCTTTACGAGCAGATTTACCGCTATATCCGCCGGGATATCCGGGACGGACGGATCGGAAGCGGAGAAAAACTGCCGTCTACCCGTGCGCTGAGCAAACATCTGGAAATCAGCAGAAGTACGGTGGAACTGGCTTATGAGCAGCTCCTTTCCGAGGGATATCTGGAAGCTGAGCCGTGCAGAGGATATTTTGTGGCGGAGATAGAGGGCTTATACCAGCTTCGGTCTCCGGTACGGCAGGCAGAACAAAGAAGCAAAGATCCGCAGAGGGAATACAGATATGATTTCACACCGAGTGGTGTGGATCTGAATAGTTTTCCGTATAATACATGGAGAAAATTGTCAAAGGAATGTCTGCAGGACGACCGGGCGGAGCTGTTTCGCCTCGGGGATCCGCAGGGAGAACAGGGACTGCGCAGTGCAATCTGTAATTATCTGCATCAGGCGCGAGGCGTCAATTGTACGCCGGAACAGATCATTGTCGGAGCTGGAAATGATTATCTGCTGATGCTGTTGACGATGGTGATCGGGCGCGAGCATAAAGTTGCGTTGGAAAATCCGACTTATGTGCAGGCCTACCGTCTTTTTGAACAGCTTTCTTATGATGTCTGTACAGTCGATATGGATGCGAAAGGTATGAACGTCGGACAATTGGAAGCGTCCGGAGCGGATATTGCATTTGTCATGCCGTCCCATCAGTACCCGCTGGGGATCGTGATGCCGATCAAACGGCGCATGGAACTTCTGCGATGGGCAGAGAACGATGGCTTGGAGGGAAGACCACGTTATATCATTGAAGATGATTACGACAGTGAATTTCGTTATAAAGGAAAACCGGTTCCGGCGCTGCAGGGCTATGATAATCAGGAATGTGTGATTTATATCGGGACGTTTTCCAAGTCGATCGCGCCGGCGATCCGCATGAGTTACCTCGTGCTTCCGAAGCCGCTGCTTCAAAGATACCATGAGAATTGCGGATTTTTAAGTTCCACAGTATCGCGAGTTGACCAGCTGATTTTACAGAAATTTATTGAAGACGGATATTACGAACGGCATTTGAATAAAATGCGCGCTTTATATAAGAACCGACATGATGTTTTGCTTGCATGCTTGAAAAAAATGGGGGATTCATTCCGGATTTCCGGGGAGCACGCGGGAGTGCATCTGCTGCTCCGGTTTGAGGATGGCAGGAAAGAGGAAGAACTGATCCGGAAAGCAAAAGAAAGCGGAATCCGTGTTTACGGATTGTCGCAGTACTGTATAAAACCGGATAAAAACGAAGAGGGACAGGCTACCATCCTGCTTGGTTACGCGAACATGAGTGAGGAGGCAATCCGGGAGGCAGCGGCTCTCTTAAAAACTGCATGGAAGTAAAGTTGTTTTTTGACAGTGTGAGAAATTTGTTTTGTCAGCAGATTTTTTAAAGATAAAAACCGGGTGGAATCCTTTTGATTTAGGAATCCACCCGGTTTTTGTATAGGTGAAATGATCATTTGTCTGAGATTTCTGCTTCCGGCTGAACGGAAGCGTCTTCTTTTTCCGGTACTTCCGTATCGTCTGCGAGTACTTCTTCGGCAGGCTTTTCAGCAGCAGAATCTTTGTCTTCTGCTTCTGCGGCAGCAGGTTCGGTTTCGGCGCCGCTTTTTTTCAGAGATACATAGCCTCGCTCGGAAACCGGCTGCAAATCGGAGTCGAGATCAAAATCATCCTCATCACAGTCAAAACGGAAATCCTCGTCCTCGTCTTTACTTTCTTTGCACAGATAAGCAATTACAATTCCAACAACACTGCCAACGGCGAGAATCGCTGCAAGCCACTTTAAAAATTTTTTCATAATGAGGTTCTCCCTTCTTTTTTGCAAATTGAAATTATCTACTATTATAATATTTTTTTCAAAGAAATACAATGTTTTTTCGGAAGAAGATTCCGGCAAAAGTTGTCAAAAGACTTTCTGTGAGGCTGCTCGTTTTGTGTGAGCTATTGTCGAAAAAATGGAAGTGTGTTACACTGTGTAGCGTGTATATGATTGGAGGATAGAGATCGTCATGGAACATAAAGCGGCAAAAAAAGCAAAAAAAGGAATTTTAAGTATTGTGTTCAGCAGAACAGCGCTGATCGTTATGTTGATCCTGCTGCAGATCGGCGCACTTGTATTAATGTATACAATTTTAAACGACTACCTGACTTATGTCTATTGGATCACAATGGCGGTGCAGGTATTTGTGATCATTTATATTACGAACGAACAGGGGACACCGGAATACAGCCGGACCTGGATCCTGCTGATCTTGATCCTGCCGGTATTCGGCTGCTTGTTCTATGTCTATGTAAAACTGGAGATCGGTACGAAATATGTAGGAGAGCGGCTTATAAAAACAAAGCTGGATACTTCACCGTATTTGATGCAGAAAGCGGAAGTGGTGGAAGATCTCCGCGTGAGCAAACCGGCAAATGCGACTCTGGCTTATTATATGAATCATCAACTGCAGTTTCCGACATACAGGAATACAAAAGTAACATACTTCAGTATCGGGCAGGAAAAATTTGCCGAGATGATCCACCAGCTGAAACGTGCGGAAAAATATATTTTTCTGGAATATTTTATTGTATCAGAGGGATATATGTGGGATACGATCCTGGATATCCTGAAAGAAAAGGCGAAAGCGGGAGTGGAAGTCCGGTTTATGTACGACGGCATGTGCAGTATTTCCAATCTTCCGTATAATTATCCGGAGCAGATCCGCAAATTTGGGATCAAATGCAAGATGTTCAGTCCGATCCGCCCGATCCTTTCCACAACGCAGAACAATCGGGATCACAGGAAAATCTGTGTCGTAGACGGAAAGGTCGGGTTTACAGGCGGCATCAATCTGGCAGACGAATATATCAACCGGAAAGAACGGTTCGGATACTGGAAAGATACGGCAGTGATGCTGGAGGGAGAGGCTGTTCAGAGTCTGACGATGTTATTTTTGCAGATGTGGAATGTGACGGAATATAAGCCGGAAAATTATGAGAATTACCAGACGCCGAAATCAGATACGCTGCATCGGGAACTTGGATTCGTGATCCCATACGGGGATAGTCCGTATGATCATGAAGACGTTGGAAAAGAAGTGTATTTTCATATTTTAAATCATGCGAAAAAATATGTACATATCATGACTCCGTATCTGATCCTGGACAGTGAGATGGTAGACACTCTGACCCGCGCGGCGAAAAGCGGGATCGATGTGAAGATTATCATGCCGCATATCCCGGATAAATGGTATGCATTTGCGGTGGCAAAGACATTTTATAAGGATCTGCTTCGTGCAGGCGTGCAGATTTTTGAGTTCACGCCCGGATTTGTGCATGCAAAATCGTTTGTGTCAGACGATGATACGGCGGTTGTCGGAACGATCAATCTGGATTACCGGAGTCTGTATCTGCATTTTGAATGCGGTGTATTTATGTACAATAATCTGGCTGTGCGTGATGTGGAACGTGATTTTCAGAATACGCTGAAAAAATGTCATCGTATTTCCATGAGCGATATCAAAAAGACCGGGATCGGTATGAAAATATGCGGAAGAGTTCTTCGTCTGATCGCGCCGCTGATGTAGGAACAGCGGAAAAAGCGGCAGAAATCAGAGAGAAAATCGGAAAATCCGTGAAAAAATATGGAAAATGGTTGTACATAGCAGGGAAAATATAGTATAATGCTAAATGCGGTTTCAAAGATTATTAGAACTGCTAATAAGGATTAAAAAGCGGAAATACGCAGGAGGATTTGAAATGGTAAAAGCAGTAGTTGGAGCGAACTGGGGCGACGAGGGTAAGGGTAAGATTACCGATATGCTTGGAAAAGAGGCAGATATTATCGTCCGTTTCCAGGGCGGAGCGAATGCGGGACATACGATCGTGAATGATTATGGAAAGTTTGCACTGCATACACTTCCGTCCGGTGTGTTTTATGATCACACGACAAGTATCATTGGAAATGGTGTTGCACTCGACATTCCGCGCCTGTTTGCAGAGGTACAGTCTGTTGTGGAGAAAGGAGTTCCGACACCGAAGATTCTCGTGTCTGACCGTGCGCAGATCGTGATGTCTTATCACAAATTATTCGATGCATACGAGGAGGAGAGATTGGGCGGAAAGTCATTCGGTTCTACCAAGTCCGGAATCGCACCGTTCTATTCCGATAAATATGCGAAGATCGGATTTCAGGTCAGCGAACTGTTCGACGATGATCTTTTGAAAGAAAAGGTTGTCCGTGTGGCAGAACAGAAAAATGTCATTTTGGAACATCTGTACCACAAACCACTTCTGAATCCGGATGATTTATATAAAGAGCTGCAGGAATATAAAGAGATGGTTGCACCATTCGTATGTGATGTGTCTCTGTTCCTACACAATGCGATCAAAGAAGGAAAGAATATCCTCTTAGAAGGACAGCTCGGATCTCTGAAAGACCCGGATCACGGAATTTATCCGATGGTAACGTCTTCTTCTACTTTGGCGGCATACGGAGCGATCGGAGCGGGAATCCCGCCGTATGAGATCAAACAGATCATCACCGTGTGCAAAGCATACTCCAGTGCAGTAGGAGCCGGAGCATTTGTCAGCGAGATTTTTGGGGAAGAAGCAGACGAGCTGAGAAGACGCGGCGGAGACGGTGGCGAGTACGGCGCGACAACCGGACGTCCGAGAAGAATGGGATGGTTTGACTGTGTAGCATCCAAATACGGCTGCCGTATGCAGGGAACAACAGACGTTGCATTTACGGTACTGGACGTACTTGGATATCTGGAAGAGATTCCGGTATGTGTAGGTTATGAGATCGATGGCGAAGTGACAACAGAATTCCCGGTAACACATTTGCTTGAGAAAGCAAAACCTGTTCTGAAAGTGCTTCCGGGATGGAATTGTGATATCCGCGGAATCAAGACATATGAAGAACTGCCGGAGAACTGCCGGAAATATATTGAATTTGTGGAAGAACAGATCGGATATCCGATTACAATGATCAGTAACGGACCGGGACGCGACGATATTATTTACCGTCAGAAATAAAGCAATCAAATGAAGAAAGTCAGGAATGAGATTTCAGGATCTTGTTTCTGGCTTTTTTGTTGCTAGCGCTTTGGGTAAGATAAAAAAGTGAAAATAAAACAGGCATATTTTGGCAGGGGGCTGAATAGAATAATAAGGCTGAAATTTGGGTGAGGGAGGTGCTTTTGCATGAATCAGAACAGAAAAGAGAGTGGAACGGAAGTGCTTTCGATGGAAGAATATCTGGAAAAAAGACAAGCGTTGACAGCACAGCAAAAACGGACAAAAAAACTGCGTCCGGAGGAGATGACAGAAGATACGGTCATCGAACTGGCGCAGTTGATGTATATGTAGCGGCGTGTGCAGATCAAGCTTTTTTAGATGGATCCTCCGGCTCATTTTTATCCTGTCCTTTTTGGGATAGACGGTGGAAGAGGAGAAATCCATATAAAAGGACCGGGAGCAAAATCGTTGCTGCGATGGAAGCTTTCAACAGAGAAGTAAATACAGGGGCATCCAGCAGTGCAAAAACCAGCGTGCTCAGATAGAGTAAAACGAGCAGTACGACAAGCACGAGTGCAAGGATCCGTTTTGTCTTTTTCATAGTCATGTTCCTTTCTTTGGTCATTTGTCAAGCATTATACATAATGCGGATCAAAAATTCAATGAAAATCGGCGCAAAGAGGGAAAATGTATCAGAAAAGTATCAGAAATGTGTCGTAAGGTCTTTCTTTTTACTTGTATACAAACGGCAGATAGTATATAATGAACAAGCAAGTGAGACTTGAATTTTGATAAAGATAAAGGAGTTGGATACAATGAGTGATAAAAGTTTATTGGATCAGTGGAGAGACACCGCATATGACAGAGAGTTGACAAAAAATCAACTGGAGACATTCTGGAGCAAGTATTTCACGATTGAAAAAGGAATTTATGAGGAGCTTTTAAAAGACCTGGATACCGAAGTGAAAGGTACGGTAAAAGAGCTTGCTGAAAAATATAATCAGGACGTATTGACGATGGTAGGATTTTTGGACGGCATCAATGACAGTCTGAAAATTGCCAATCCGATCGAGACGATGACAGAAGATACCGTGGTAAGTCTGGCATTTGATAAAGAGCGTCTTTACAAAAACATGGTGGATGCAAAAGCAGACTGGCTGTATGAACTTCCGCAGTGGGATGAGATTTTTGACGAGAACACGAAAAAGCGTCTTTACCGCGAGCAGAAACAGTCCGGTACGATCCGCAAAGACAAGAAGATCGGAAGAAACGATCCGTGTCCGTGCGGAAGCGGTAAGAAATATAAAAAATGCTGTGGACGTAACGCATAACAGGTCGTTTATATGTGGATTTATTTTCTTGTTGTCGGGATCGGCAGTGTCGGCTATTATTTCCTGATCCGGAATCATACGGGCAGATGGAACTCCACATTTGCCGGATTCTGGCTTTTGTCCGGCGGCGTTCATCTCAGTTTGTTTTTTGCATATCCGAAGTTTCCGGAGAGTGTGCATATCGGGATCGGCGTATTGACGCTTGCCGGATGGGGGCTTTTTGCATGGATAGAATCTCTGATCTTATGCACTGCAAAGAAAGCATGTGACTTTTCGGGGGAAGCGGCTTATGTGATCATATTGGGAGCGCAGGTGCGCGGCAGTCAGATCACGAAATCCTTGAAGCAAAGACTTGACCGTGCATACGAGTATTTGACAGAACATCCGGAAGCGATCGCGATCGTGTCGGGAGGTCAGGGAAAAGATGAGGCTGTGACGGAGGCATTTGCGATGGCGGAATATCTGAAAAGTCTGGGTATTGCCGAAGAGCGGATCCTAAAAGAAGAGCAGTCAGAGACAACATGGGAGAATTTGAAATTCAGCGCCGGACTGATCGGGAGTCTGGAGCAGAAGACTGCGGTTGTGACGAATGATTTTCATCTGTACCGCGCACTGCTGATCGGACGGCAGATCGGATATAGGGATCTGAACGGGATCGCAGCGATATCCGATCCGGTCTTGAAGCTGAATTCTCTGGTGAGAGAATTTGCAGCAGTTCTCTTGACAAAAGTAAAGTCAATGTTATAATGAAACAGGATTGAGAACACGTTGAAGAGAAGAGTAGAGTGTGAAAGCGGCGACAGAGAGGGAATCATCAGCTGAAAGCTTCCTGCCGGGGAAACATTTGAAGACCACCTCGGAGTGGCTGTAAACCAGCCCGGTGATTCCGTTATCATCATAAATGAGCGGCTTTGTATATCCGAAAAAGGAGTGCAGAGCAAGTTAGGGTGGAACCGCGAGATACTCGTCCCTTTCTGTATGAAGATGCAGAAAGGGATTTTTTTGTATAAGCGACGAGCCAAAGTCCGGGCTTGCCCGAGACCTTGGCGACTGCTTACAATTCCGGAATGTGCCTTTTGGCACTTCCGGTGATTGAGCAAAACGAGTGCGATTCTTCGACGAAAAAAGAGGAAAGGAAGAGAAAGCAAATGAAGATTACATTAAAAGATGGATCAAGTAAAGAATATGCAGAAAGTATGCGTGTCATTGACATCGCAGCGGATATCAGCGAGGGTCTGGCAAGAATGGCGACAGCCGGAGAAGTCAACGGTGAAGTTGTAGATTTAAGAACCGTTGTGGAGGAAGACTGTGAACTGAGCATTCTGACATTCCAGGATGAAAAAGGAAAGGGAGCATTCCGCCATACTGCATCACATATTATGGCGCAGGCGATCAAGCGTCTGTATCCGGACGCAAAACTTGCGATCGGACCATCCGTAGCAGATGGATTTTATTATGATATTGACTGTGAGACTCCTCTGACACAGGAGGATCTGGAAAAGATTGAAGCAGAAATGAAAAAAATCGTAAAAGAGGCGCTTCCGATCGAGCAGTTTACAAAACCGCGTGCGGAAGCAATCGCATATTTTCAGGAAAAAGAAGAACCATATAAGGTAGAGTTGATCGAGGATCTGCCGGAAGATGCAGTGATCAGCTTCTATTCTCAGGGAGAATTTACCGATCTCTGTGCAGGACCGCATCTGATGACAACAAAACCGGTAAAAGCATTTAAACTGACAAGTCTTGCAGGCGCATATTGGCGCGGAAGCGAGAAGAACAAAATGCTGCAGCGTATTTACGGAACCGCATTTCCGAAAAAAGCAGAATTGGATGAATACCTCACAATGCTGGAAGAGGCAAAGAAGCGTGACCACAGAAGACTCGGAAAAGAGCTTGGGCTGTTTATGATGCGGGACGAGGGACCGGGATTCCCGTTCTTCCTCCCGAAAGGTATGGTGTTGAAAAATACACTTCTCGATTATTGGAGAGAGATCCATAACAAAGCGGGATATGTAGAGATCGCAACTCCGATCATGCTGAGCAGACATCTCTGGGAGACATCCGGACATTGGGATCATTATAAAGAAAATATGTACACAACAGTGATCGATGAAGAAGATTTCGCGATCAAACCGATGAACTGTCCAGGTGGTATCCTTGTATACCAGTCTGAACCACGTTCCTACCGTGATCTGCCGCTTCGTATGGGCGAGCTGGGATTGGTTCACCGCCATGAGAAATCCGGGCAGCTTCACGGTCTAATGCGTGTTCGCTGCTTTACACAGGACGACGCACATATCTTTATGATGCCGGAGCAGATCCGCGAGGAGATCAAAGGCGTTGCAAAATTGATCGACGAAGTATACAGCCTGTTCGGATTTAAGTATCATGTAGAACTTTCCACACGTCCGGAGGACAGCATGGGAAGCGATGAAGATTGGGAAATGGCGACAGATGCGCTCCGCGGAGCATTGGATGATCTGGGACTTCCGTATGTGGTAAATGAGGGAGACGGCGCGTTCTACGGACCGAAGATCGATTTCCATCTGGAAGATTCCATCGGAAGAACATGGCAGTGCGGAACGATCCAGTTAGACTTCCAGCTTCCGCTTCGATTTGAACTGGAATATACCGGAGCTGACGGAGAAAAACATCGTCCGATCATGATCCACCGCGTGGCGTTCGGATCGATCGAGAGATTTATCGGAATTCTGATCGAACATTTTGCAGGTGCATTCCCGACTTGGCTTGCTCCGATACAGGTGAAAGTGCTGCCGATCTCCGACAAATATATGGATTATGCGGAAAATGTACTTGCGCAGCTCAAAGATGCCGGAATCCGTGCGGAACTGGATTCACGCGCAGAGAAGATCGGATATAAGATCCGTGAGGCGCAGATGCAGAAAGTTCCGTATATGCTCGTGGTAGGTGCGAAAGAAGAGGAGAGCGGACTTGTTTCTGTCAGAAGCCGTTTTGAGGGCGATGAGGGACAGAAGAGCACAGCGGAATTTATCGCAGCTCTGAAAGAAGAAATCGCACAGAAAATTGCAAGAGAAGTAAAACACAGCGAAGAGAAATAAACAAAGTTGTTTCTGTAACGTATAAATATTCCGGAAATCGGAAACCATAACGTCAGTGTACAAAGACAGTGTTTTTGTGCGCTGGCGTTATTGATTTTTGGCGGCGGAACGGAAAGACGAACCGGAAAGACGGACTGCGTATTTTCGTCCGAATAGAAAAAGGAGGTACGATCATGCCGGAATTAAAATGTACTGTACAGACATGTGTACACAACAAACAGTTTTTATGTGACTTGGATGCGATCCAAGTAGGAGGAAGCGATGCAAAACATCCAAGAGAGACGTGCTGCGACAGCTTTCAGGAGCGAAAAGACGGGGCATATCAAAATGCTTACAGCGATGTGACCGGAAAAGCATCCGACACAAGTAAGATTGACTGTAAGGCGGTGGAGTGCAAATATAATGAAAACTGCGACTGCCACGCCGGAAAGATCAGTGTAGAGGGAAGCAATGCCTGTGAATGTGACGGAACAGAATGCGCGACATTTTCCTGCAGATAAAGCAAAACGGATAAGACAAATTAGATAAAGCAGATCAGATAAGTCGAAACGAAAAGCGTAAAGTTAAAAAGAAGATCAGGAATGTATCGGAAACTCCGCTTATTTTATGACGCGATTTCAGAACGCGTTAGTACGATAGGCGGAGTTTTTTTGTGAAGGTTTCAGGGAATGTTTTTTGAATCGGTCCGCACTGGTTGACGCATCCGTAAATGACGTTGTATAATGTCTTTATTATGCAAATTTATGCACAATGCGATGAGAAAAATACATATTGGATCGAGCTGTGCATCGGATAAAAAAGAAAGGCAGAAAAGTGATGAATCCAGAGAAAGACGGACAGACCCAAGAGGGTGGAACAAAGGCGCGGAAGCGGGAAAATGACGGGAAGCTGCAGACAAAAGAACATGAATATTATATCAATCTCCCCAGTTTTGGAAAAAAAGGACCGTCCAAACTTCGGCAGCAGTTTAATAAAGGAATGACGGCGTTTATTGTCATTGTGACTTGTATTTTATTTTTCTTTGCCATGCTGCGTATGGATGATATTTCCAGAGTCGTGCGGCTGGTTGTACATATTTTGAAGCCGGTGATCTACGGACTTGGGATCGCATATCTTTTGAATCCGATCGTCAAGTTTGTGGATGAACATCTGGAACCTTTCTTAAACAAGAAGTTTCCAAAGATGAAAAAAGCAGCAAAGATCAGCAGAAGCGTCGGAATCTTTCTTGCGATCGTGTTTATGTTTGCGATCATCGGCGCATTGTTTAACATGCTGATTCCGGAGCTATACCGCAGTATCAGAGATATGATCCTGACAGTACCAAGCCAGATCAATGAGGCTTTGATACATATGACGGCGTTGATGTCGGGAGATTCTGCTTTAGGACAGATCATCGCGCAGGCACTGAAAGAGGCGACGACGTTTTTGGAAAATTGGATGCGGACAGATTTACTGAATCAGGTCAATGTTTTTATGTCAAATCTGACCGAGGGCGTGATCAATGTGATCAACGAGCTTTTGAACATGCTGATCGGTATAATTGTCTCAATTTATGTATTGTTCAGTAAAGAGAAATTCTCCATGCAGTCGAAAAAGATCATTTATGCAATGTTCAAACCGGTGCAGGCTAATATGATCCTGCATCTGACGATTAAGAGCAATTCGATCTTTGGAGGATTTATCATCGGAAAGATCATAGATTCGGCGATCATCGGCGTGCTCTGTTTTCTGGGATTGTCGGTGCTGCATATGCCGTATACCCTGCTTGTCAGCGTGATCGTGGGCGTGACCAATGTGATCCCGTTTTTCGGACCATATATCGGTGCGATCCCAAGTGCGATCCTGATCATGTTGTCGGATCCGAAGATGGGAATTTATTTCATCATTTTCATTTTGATTTTACAGCAGCTTGATGGCAATGTCATCGGTCCGACGATCTTGGGAGACAGCACAGGACTTTCTGCATTTTGGGTATTGTTCTCTATCCTGCTGGGAGGAGGTTTGTTCGGAGTTGTCGGAATGATCCTTGGAGTTCCGACATTTGCCGTGCTTTATTATATTGTGAACATGATCGTGAACCATCAGTTGGAAAAGCGGCACTTGCCGACGGAAACCGCCTGTTATGACAGAATGAGTTATGTGGATGCAAGTGGAAATTATGTGCATTCCACGGAAAATGAAATGTGCCGGCAGCCGGAGGATCAGAAAAAAGAGGAAGTAAAACGAAAAGATACGAACAATGAAGAAGAGAGCAAGGAGGAATAGATATGCCGATTCGAGTACAAAATGATCTGCCGGTAAAAGAGATACTGGAACAGGAAAATATATTTGTGATGGACGAATACCGGGCGGCACATCAGGAAATCCGTCCGATCAGTATCGGGCTTTTGAATCTGATGCCGCTGAAAGAGGATACGGAACTGCAGATTTTACGTTCCCTTTCCAATACGCCGCTGCAGGTGGACGTTACGTTTGTACGAATGACAAGCCATGTGTCAAAGAACACATCCACCAGCCATATTTATAAATTTTACGAACCGTTTGAAGAGATCAAAAACCGTAAGTTCGACGGATTTATCATTACCGGAGCACCAGTAGAGCAGATGGCGTTTGAAGAGGTGGATTATTGGGATGAACTGACGGAGATCATGGAATGGACGAAGACAAATGTCACGTCGACGCTGCATCTTTGCTGGGGCGCACAGGCGGGAATCTACTATCATTACGGCATCAACAAGACCATGCTTTCGAAAAAGTTATCCGGCGTATACCGTCACCGGGTAAGAAACCGTAAGATCCCGCTTGTCCGTGGATTTGATGATGTATTTATGGCGCCGCATTCCAGACATACCGAAGTACCGCAGCAGCTTTTAGAGGAAGACGACCGCATTACGATTCTGGCGGATTCGCTTCAGGCAGGGGTATTTTTATGCATGGCTAAGGAGGGCAGACAGATTTTTGTGATGGGACATCCGGAATATGACAGAATGACTCTGGATGCGGAATATAAGCGTGACATGGGACGAGGTCTGAATCCGCAGATCCCGGAAAATTACTACCCAGATGACGATCCGGAGAATAAGCCGGTGCTTACATGGAGGGCACATGCCAACAGTTTATATACGAACTGGCTCAATTATTACGTATATCAGGTGACGCCGTATGATTTGTACGGAACGCCGAGTTTTTAGCGTATTTACTGGGGAAAATTGAATTTTTAACTAGACCACGATTTTATAAAAATCATTAAAGCATCTTATCCGCTCCACGGTGTTTCCCGCCATCAGGATCGCCTTGGTGTGGGAAATGCGTTGACAAAAGAAATGCATGAAGAGGATATGGAACTGATTCTTTCCATGGGAGCAAATTCGATCCGGCTGGCACATTACCAGCATGATCAGTATTTTTATGATCTTTGTGATGAGAAAGGAATCGTGGTATGGGCGGAGATCCCGTATATCACCGTGCATATGCCGAGTGGAAGAGAGAATACGATCCGGCAGATGAAAGAACTGATCGCACAAAATTATAATCATACATCGATCATATGCTGGGCGATCTCAAACGAAATTTCGCTGCAGGGAGTTACGGAAGATCTGCTGGAAAACCATAGAATCTTAAATGATCTCATCCATGAAATGGATCCGTCCAGAGTGTCGGCAATGGCAAACCTGTTTATGCTGGAAACAGATTCTCCGCTTGTGACGTTACCGGATATCCGAGGATACAATCTGTATTACGGATGGTATGTAGGCGAGATGGAAGACAATGACGCGTGGTTTGATAAGTTCCATGAAGAGCATCCGGATGTTGTGATCGGGCTTACAGAGTACGGTGCAGATTCGACGATCAAACTGCAGTCACCCAAGCCGGAAAAAGGAGATTATACGGAAAGCTATGAGGCCGTATATCATGAACATATGTTGGAGATGCTGGCAAAAAGACCGTATATCTGGGGATCCTATGTATGGAATATGTTTGAGTTTGCGGCGGCAGGAAGAGACGAAGCTGGAGATCCGGGCAAGAATCATAAAGGGCTGATCACGTTTGAAAGAAAAGTGAAAAAAGATGCCTATTATATCTATAAAGCATGGTGGTCAGAGGATCCGTTTGTACACATTTGCGGTCGAAGATATCATGACAGGATTGAAGAGACAACGGAAATCAAGGTGTACGCAAATGTGCCGGAAGTAAAATTATATGTGGACGATAAAGAATTTGGTACGGTTGCTTCAGACAATCATGTGTTTCGGTTTTCCGTCCCGATCAGTGGAACTCATAAACTCTACACATCGGCAGTGATTGACGGCGTCGAACATGCGGAGATTTCGGATACAATGGAAGTGGTGAAAGTCTCGGAGCCGAATCCGGAATATTTTGTAAGTGCAGATAAGGTACGGAACTGGTTTGATGAAACAGAAATAGCCGAGGAGGACGGGTATTTTTCACTGAATTCTACCATGGGGGAAATCTCTGCGAATCCAAAAGGAAAAGCATTGCTGGATCAGATGATGGCTGTGATGACTGCAAAAACGGCAGGCGGAATGGGAGAGGGAGTAAAAGTCTCAAAAGAGATGCATGCAATCGTTGCCAGACAGCCTTTGAAAAGACTTCTGGGACAGGTCGGGATCGATCTGGAAAGTGATGCCGCAAAACAATTGAATGCGGCACTGAATCAGATAAAGAAATAGAATAAGAAGCAGCGTATGTGAGGAAAGATGAAGCGGACTCACATACGCTGCTTCTTATATGTTGCATTTTATATACTATCAAGTATTTTGCCCGGCGGTTGTTTTAATATGCCTGCTCCATCTCAGCGCCAGCGATAACGTGATGATCAGCGTAAATATCATCGTAACCGCATGGGCAAAGGCAATTCCGTAGACACCGAATTTGTGATCCATGATAAAAAGTACAGGTATATATACGAGAAATTTATCTAACGTAGAGGCAAAGATGGCATAGCTGACTTTTCCGGTTGCCTGCATAAAGGTCTGGGATAACTGGTAGATCCCGTATACCGGTCCGACGATCACTGCGGCAATGACGAAAATTCTCCCCATGGAGATGATCTCCCGGTTGTCAATAAAAGCGGTGATCAGAGTATCTTTATTGAAAAAGGTGAGGAGCGTAAGGATGATACCTAGCACGATGGTAAAAATTCCGGTCTGTTTCATTACCTGATACATTCGCTTGTAATTTTTACTTCCGAAATTATAGGAGATTGCCGGCTGCATTCCCATACAAAAACCAAGGATCATCATTGTGATGATCATACTGATCTTACCGGCAACACTTTGCGCAGCCAGAACATTTGCATCGTAGGAAATAAGCATCCGGTTTTGGAGCGTGTTGGAAATGCTTCCGATCACGGTAGAGAGCGCCATAGGAAGTCCCAGTGTCAGAACCGGAATACTGATTTCAGCAGCAAAGGTAAACTGTTTTGCCTTTGGAATGAGGTGTGTTTTCTTTTTAAATATAAGAAAAACCAAAAGCACACAGGAGAACAGATTTCCAAGTACGGTGGCAAAGGCGGCGCCAAATACATCCCAATGAAAAACGAGGATAAACAATGCGTCCAGTAGGATATTGGAGATCGTACCGGTCATATTGGGGAGCAGCGCGGTCCGTCCGTCGCCGTCAGCGCGCAGGAGACTTCCAAAGGCGGTGGAAAACAAAACAAGCGGGCAGGCAAAAGAAAATGTTTTCAAGTATGTGATCGTATAGGAAAGTGTTGTCTCGTCTGCACCCAACAAAAGCGCCAGCGGCTGCGTAAACGCAAAGATCATCAGGAAAAAAAGGCATCCGACTGTAACAGAGCCAAAAAAACAAAACGTGGTGATCTTCTTCACTTTCTCCCGATTGCCCTCGCCAAGCGCAATGGAAATAGAGGTTGTTCCTCCGTTGCCAAACAGAGTTCCGATCCCGGATAATACAGTAAAAACCGGCATGCTCAAAGAAATGGCTGAGATCATCTTTAGATTTCCGGTCTGACCGATAAAGTAAGTGTCCGCAATATTGTAAATGAGCATGATAATAATGATCAGGACAGAGGGCAGCGATAAATTCAGCAATAGCTTTCCAAATGATCCGTTCTTTAAGACTTCTTCAGTTCGACTCATGATCTTTCTCCTTGAAATGATTGATGTGTAGATTTATTATATATCCAGTATAATTAATAAATATCATGGTGACAACCGACAAAAACAAGCGAGGTGTAGAAATAATGAACGTGGAAAATAATCAGCGGTACAGAGATACCGAGAAACGGATACAACAGGCTTACTGGAATTTGGTAAATCGCACAGGAGGACATAAAATAACAGTTGCTGATATATGCAGGGAAGCGAATATTCACAGAACGACATTTTACGGACATTTTTTAGATATTTACGATCTGCAGGAACAGGCAATGAAAACGCAATTTATGCTTTTTTTGCAAGGATTTTTTAATGAGGACGGAAATTGGAGCTTTCGGGAGGGAATGCGGAAGCAGATCGATTTTTATTACAGGAACAGGAAAATCATTAAACGTCACCTGGAAATGATCGAAAAACAAGAGCGACATGAAAGTACGTTTGAGTTTGAGATGGATTCCCGCATGATGAATACTTATCAAAAAATATTTCAATTGAAAAATGAAAAAGAAGTTTCTTATCACCAGAAATTTTTTCATACCGGGTTAGAAGCGGTTGTCAGACAGTGGATCAGAGGAGGCTGCGAGGAGCCGGCGGAAGAAATCACAGATCTTTTATGCCGGATTTTCGGGATGTGATATCAACGAAAAACTCACATAAGCGATGCGGGAGTGACTCGAAAGGAGTCATTCCCGTATTGTTTTGCAGAAGAAAATATAGCGTCGATGTACAAGGGGAAACACGCCTCAAACCGCGTAATTTCGGTGATTTTCAGCGTTTTCTCCCTTGCACATCGAAGATATCTAAAATAAAAAGAACAAATCTATAATATTTCCGCTCGAAATCCTGTTATATTTTAAGAAAAATAATTCACAGTGTTCGTGTGCATCTGCCGTATTGCTTTTGCACGCCGACTCTGGAAATAGTGAGAGGAAAAGGAGAGTTTATCATGTTGAGAATTACAGATATAACCTGTGAGCATCAAGCGCGACCGTTGGCGATTACAACACCGCATCCGAGATTTTCATGGAAATTGGAATCGGATGAAAAGGATACGATACAAACTGCATATCAGATCCAAGTATGGACGTCTGAGAACCAATTGATCTGGGACAGCGGACGTATTGAACACCGTCATACATATGATATTGTATACGAGGGTACAGTACTGAAATCAGCGGAACGTTACATTTATCAAATTCAAGTATGGGACAATCACGGAAATACTGCAACAAGCGGAAGACAGAGATTTGAAACGGCTTATTTTCAAACGAGTGATTGGAAAGCATGTTGGATCGAGCCGGATCCGCTTCCGCAGCTTCCGGAGAATCCGCTTCCGAAAGCGCAGGAAATCTGGAATGAGTGTCTGATGGCGATGATGCGCGGAGAGCAGCCGAAATATTATATGGATGGCGACATCTGGGATACGCTGCCGACAGAACCTTACGATCCGCCGGTACGTTTCCGCAGGATATTTGAGTTGGAAGAAAAACCGGAATATGCAAAAGTCTTTCTGACGGCGCATGGGATTTACAGCTTGTCGGTCAACGGACAAAAAGTGCCGGGAACTTTGCTGATGCCGGGATTCACCACTTATGACAAACGTCTGAAATACCAGGCATATGATATTACAGATTTTCTGAATGCGGGAAAGAATGCGCTTTCCGTTACCGTGGCGGACGGTTGGTATAAAGGAAAGATCGCGCTTGGTAAGGGCTGTGAATATGGAGAAGTACCGGGAATGTTGATGCAGATGGAAATCCGGAATACGGACGGAACAAGGACGCAGTTCTGCTCAGATGAAGCATTTACATATTCTTTTGACGGACCGATCCGGTATGCGGATTTATTCTTGGGAGAATGTGTGGATGCACGAAAAGATGACGGAGATCCGTCGGAAATTTCTTATGAAGCGAAAAATTGGGAAAAGGTAAAGACAGCAAAAAAGGATCTGTATGATTTTGCGGTTTTAACGGCGCAGAATGTACCGGAGATCGAAGTTTATGCGGAAATTCCGGCGAGTGAGATCCTGACGACACCGAAAGGCGAAACGGTCGTGGATTTCGGACAGAACATGGCAGGAACCATTCGGGTTGAACTATCTGCAAAAGAGGGAGAAGAAATCTGTTTTGAACATGGAGAGACGCTGGATAAAGACGGAAACTTTACCTATGCATTCACAGATACGACCCGGGCGCAGAAAGATGTCTATATCAGTGCGGGAAGAGAGTCGGAAGTATTTGAACCGGAGTTTACTTATCATGGATTCCGTTATGTGAAAGTGACAGGCGGAGAAAACTGGAAACCGGAGCAGTTCACCGCGAAAGCGATCAGCAGCGCCAATCCGGTGATCGGAAGCTTTCAGTGCTCGGATAAAAAATTAAATCAGCTTCAGCACAATATATACTGGAGTCAGCGTTCCAATACGATCGGAACGCCGACAGACTGTCCCACCAGAGAGAAAGCCGGATGGACGGGAGATGTGGTCGTGTATGGCGCGACAGCTCTTTACAATCAGGAGATGACGGTATTTTTTGAAGACTGGCTGGAAAGCATCAGAAAAGAGCAGAATGAAGCCGGACATGTGCTCAATACGGTTCCGCTGATAAAAAATTATGTGCAGCAGACGATGGCAGGCTCTCTCGGATGGGGAGACGTGATCCTGACATTGCCGATGCAGTTGTATCATTTGAACGGAAATAGAAAAGCGTTGGAAGAGAATTATGACGCGATGGAAAAATGGATGAAAGCGATGCAGAAAGCCGCATATGAAGTGCCGGGACAATTACCGTTTGGCATGGGAATGTCGGAGGAGACGGAAGAGGAAGAAACGGAAGACCGCCATAAACAGAATCAGCATTATCTGATCAATACCGGATTCCATTTCGGGGACTGGTTGGTGCCAAGTGTGAAGAATGAGGCGGGATTTTCCGATGGACCGGCATCCTCTTTCCTTACAATGAATGTAGTAGACACCGCGCTTTTGGCGGCGGATGCGGATCTGCTTTCCGAGATTTCCGAAATCCTTGGGAAACCGGAAAAAGCAGAAGAATATAAGAACTATGCGTGTCGGGTAAGAGAAGCATTTCAGGAAGAACTTTGCGAGGAAGATGGAAAATTAAAACAGGAAATGCAGGGAAATTATATTCTGGCATTGAAACATCATATGATTTCAAAAGAAATGGAAGAGAAGTTCGCAGAGCGTCTTGCGGAGATGATCGTGGAAAATGAAAACAAACCGGATACGGGATTCATGTCGGTGGCACATATTTTAGATGTACTTTGTGATCACGGATATCGGGAACTGGCATGGAATGTACTGACGCAGAAAGGCTGTCCGGGATGGATCTACGAAGTGGAGCATGGTGCGACGACGATGTGGGAAAACTGGGATGCGATCCGTCCGGACGGTCAGGTGGACGGATGTTCCTTTAACCATTATGCATTCGGATGTGTGGGAGATTTCCTGTACAGAAGAGTGCTTGGAATTCAAAATGCGGGAATCGGATATGACAGGATTCGCCTGGAACCGGGATATGACTTTCCGCTGGACTGGGCAGAGGGAACGTATCATTGTGTGCACGGGGAGATCACGTTACGCTGGAAAAAAGAAAAAGACGGCATCACGATCAGTGGAAACGTACCGGTGAATACAGAAGCGGTACTTGTGCTGCCGGATGGAAGTGAGAAAAAATTAAAAAGTGGAAAATTTGAAATAAAGAACAAAAGTATAATATAAAAAACAAAAATGAAATCCAAAGCAACTTGCATTTTGTAAAATAAATGCATCAAATGAGTTGATTTTATGAAGACAAAAGGAGTGGAAGCGAGGAATGAAAAAGGAAGATATCCAAAATCTGATTTCTCAGATGACCTTGGAAGAAAAAGCGGGAATGTGTTCCGGCGCTGATTTCTGGCACCTGAAAGGCGTCGAACGTCTGGGGATTCCGTCGGTCATGGTGACGGATGGACCGCACGGGCTTCGGAAACAGAGTGAACAGGCAGATCATTTGGGAATCAATGAAAGTGTGAAAGCCGTATGTTTTCCGACCGGATGTGCAACAGCGTCCAGCTTTGACAGAAATCTGCTGAGAAAATTAGGAGAGACGATCGGGCAGGAATGTCAGGCGGAAAATGTGAGCACGATTCTTGGTCCGGCGATGAACATCAAACGTTCTCCTCTGTGTGGACGTAACTTTGAATATTATTCGGAAGATCCGCTTGTGGCATCTGAGATGGCGGCAGCATTGACGGAGGGCGTACAGAGTCAGAATGTGGGTGTCAGTATGAAGCATTTTCTGGCGAATAATCAGGAGAAACGGCGGATGACCAATTCTTCGCAAGTGGACGAACGGACGCTCCGGGAAATCTATCTGGCGGCATTTGAGGGCGCAGTCAGACAGGCGAAGCCCTGGACGGTGATGAATTCTTATAACCGGATCAACGGAACCTATGTGGGAGAGAGCAGAGAATACCTGACAGACATCCTGCGTGACGAGTGGGGATTTGACGGATACGTCATGTCTGACTGGGGCGCGGTCAATGACCGTGTGGAGGCGTTGAAAGCAGGTATGGATCTGGAAATGCCTGCTTCCGGCGGGATCAACGACGCATTGATCGTGAAAGCGGTCCGGGATGGAAGTCTGGATGAAAACGTAGTGGATCAGGCATGCGAACGGATTTTGGATATTATTTTTAAATTCACGGAAAATCGTCAGGCGGACGCAGTATTTGAGTATGAGAAAGACCATGAACTGGCAGCGGAGGCGGAGAGCGATTGTATCGTTCTTTTAAAGAATGAGGATGAGATTCTTCCGCTTGCAAAGGAACAGAAAGTTGCCTTTATCGGAAAATATGCCGAGACACCGAGGTATCAGGGCGGCGGAAGTTCCCACATCAACAGCTGGAAAGTGGAATCTGCGGTGGAGGCAGTCAGGGAAATCGCTGAGGTGACATTTGCCGGAGGATTTGAAGACGACGTCGACGAGGTAAATGAAGAATTGCAGAATGAAGCGATCCGTATTGCTCAAGAGGCTGAAGTTGCCGTCATCTTCGCCGGATTGCCGGACAATTTTGAATCGGAGGGGTATGACCGGAAGCATCTGGATCTTCCGAACTGTCAGAATGATTTGATCGAGAAGATCTGTAATGTGCAGAAAAATACGATCGTTGTACTGCATAACGGATCGCCGGTGACTATGCCGTGGAAAGACAAAGTAAAAGGAATCGTGGAAGCATATCTGGGAGGCCAGGCAGTCGGAAAAGCGGTTGTGAACATCCTTTATGGAAATGTAAATCCAAGCGGCAGACTGGCAGAGACGTTCCCGCTTCGCCTGGAAGATACGCCGTGTTATCTGACCTATGGAAAAGGCGTGGATGAAGCGGTATACAGCGAGGGTGTGTTTGTAGGATACCGTTATTATACGAGCAAAAAACAGGAAGTGCTGTTCCCGTTCGGTTATGGACTTTCCTACACGACATTTACATACAGCAATCTGAAACTGGATAAGAGCGCTATGACGGATCAGGAAGCTCTTACCGTTTCCGTCGATGTGGAAAATACAGGAAACCGCGCAGGAAAAGAAGTGGTTCAGATCTATGTAGCGCCGGGAGAATCCGAGACTGCACGTCCGGTAAAAGAACTGAAAGCATTTGATAAGATCGAGCTCGCACCGGGGGAAAAGAAGACAGTGGTATTTGAATTGGATGCAAGGGCATTTGCATACTGGAATACAGAGATACATGACTGGTTTGTGGAAAGCGGAGTCTATGAGATTCAGGTCGGCAAGAATGCAGAGGATGTGTTGCTTTCTGCACCGGTTCAGGTAGAGGGTACGAAAAAAATCAAGAAAATCTACACATTGAATACATGTATGGGAGAACTGATGCGGGATGAAAAAGCCGGAGTAATTTTCGGACAGATGATGAGCGGTAACAAACAGGCATCGGAGATGGCAGAGGCAAGTCAGGAAGATTCGTCCGGCGCAGTGAACGCAGAGATGATGGCGGCTATGATGAACGATATGCCGCTGCGGCAGTTGTTAAGCTTTGTGCCTGGGATGACAAGAGAAGCGTTAGAACAGATTCTCGCCGCAGTGAACCAATAAAAAGAGGAAGAGAGGAAATGTAACATGGGAAAGAAAAAAGAACTCGGTGTTGACCGGATGGGCGTACAGAAAAGTATGCGCAAGATCGATTATTTCGGCGACGGACTCGGACAGATCCCGCTGAACATTATGAGCGGACTTGTCGGACAGCTGACCTATTTCTACACGGAAAAGGTAGGACTGGCAGCAGGAATGATCGGAACGATGCTGTTAATTGCAAAGTTGTTTGATGCGGTGACGGATTTGATCATGGGTAAAATCATGGATGCGGGACATTCGCCGAAAGGAAAATGCCGTCCGTGGTTTTTGAGAATGGCGATTCCGACTCTGGTCATGATCGTGATGCTGTTCACGGTTCCGAAAAATGCCGGATCCGGATTTCAGATGGGATATGTACTTATAACAAATATTCTGCTTTCGGCAGTCGTTTACACAGCAATTGCAATTCCTTACGGAGCGCTGATGGCAGTGCGTACCGCAAGTTCGGAAGAACGCGGCAAGATGGGAACGTTCCGTTCGGCATTCGGTTACATTGCCGGAATGTTTATCGCGATCCTGCTCGTTCCGGTGACAAATATGCTGGGCGGAGATCAGGCGGCATGGATCAAGCTGGCTGTGATCCTGGCAGTTATTTCATTCGTATCTCTGCTTGTATTATATAAGGTTACAAAAGAAAATGTCACAGTGCAGGCGGCAGAAACCGGTGGTGAAAAAGCAGAAGCAGAAAAAGAAGACGATGTTTCTTTTGCAGAGGGATTAAAACTTTTATTTAAAAACAAATATTGGGTACTGATGCTGGTTGCCAATATGCTGATGAGTGTGTCTTATGCGTTGGCAGGATCAGGCGGTACTTATTATGCAGAATATATTCTGGGAAACGACAACCTTGTGGCGCTGCTCGGAGCAGTCGGATTGATCCCGACATTCCTCGGATTCATTTTAGTAGGGCCGTTAGCAGGCAAGTTCGGAATGACGAAAACAACAGTGGGCTGTGCGGTACTCGGAGCCGCAGCGTGCGTTGTCAGAGCCTTTACGCCGTACAGTATTGTAAGCTGTATTTTAGGAGGCGCTTGTACAACATTTGCAACGATTCCGATGATGTGTCTGTTTGGCGCTATGGTAAACAACTGTGTCGAGTATAACGAATGGAAATTCGGAAAACGTCTTGTAGGTATGACAAACAGCGCAAGTTCCTTTGGCGGAAAAATCTCCGGCGGTATCGGCGGTTCTCTGATCGGATGGCTTTTGGGAGCGGCAGGATATAATGCAATGCTGGAAGTACAGCCAAAAGCGGTTGATACGGCAATTTTTGCATTCTCCATCTACATTCCGCTGGCACTGTTTATCGGACTGATTATTCTTTTGAAGATGTATGATCTTGAGAAGAAATATCCGGAAATCATGGCGGATCTGCAGGAAAGAAGAGCGAAGAAGAACTCGGAAGCCAAATAACAGAATGAAGTAAATTGTATATTTGAAAAAGTATATGAAAAAAGTCGGTAGTTTATCGGTTATGATAAGCTATCGGCTTTTTGCGGTTCTGTTTTTGAATGTTGAAAATCTATCGCTCGTTTTCCAGCAGCCCTCTTCCATATAGTTCCGGTTGTTTGCGGAACTGAAGCGGCGTGACATTGTACTGCTTTTTAAAAGATGTCTGGAAATGGCTCTGGCTGGAGAAACAGAGGTAATTGCTGATCACGCTGAGCGGTTTATCTGTGAACTGCAGCAGATGTTTCCCCTCTTCCAGTTTACAGCGCAGTATAAATGCACTGAGTGTGAAACCAAGCTGTTCTTTGAAATAAGTGGAAAAGTAGGATCGACTGAATCCTACATGATCGGCAACTTCCGCTGCTGTGATCGGACAGTTGATGTTTTGAAGAACATATTGGATCGCCCGCTGCAGTGCTTCGTCGGAAGTCTTTGGGATCAGTTTGTCTTTTACTTTTTGGGCAAATGCAAGAAGCATCTGCAAATTCAGATTCTGGACGGCAGAGGGATCGTTTAAGTTTTCCGCAGTCTGAATGTATAAATCGGACATCTGGAACGCTTCATCGGCATCTACGCCACTGGAAATTGCGCGTCGTGTCGCGAGAGCTGTCATGATGATGTGTATATTTTTTGTCTGTCGAAGCTGGTTTGGCGCAATGGTTCCGGAATGGATCACGGAGGATTGCAATGTCATATTTTTTAAACCGTCCACATCGCCGGATTCGACAAAATGCAGGATCATGGACTCGATCTCGAAAGAGTTATTGTGTTGGAAATCTTCTTTTTGCTGATAGAAATCTTCCGTTTGTTTTTCCGTATGCTCATATGGAACGATGGTTCTCTCTGAGTCCAGCAAGTCAAAGTGGGTGCGCATTTCATGGTTCAGAAAATAATTGAAAACAGCAGCTTTGGCCAAAAGCCCGCTCAAAGCAATCGGCGGAATCAGTTGGAAAAAGTGTTTGAAATCTTTACGATCTTCCTGTACAACGACATAGTCTGCGTACATCGTATGAAAATCAGCGTCGGTAAACGGAATATAGTTTGCAGGACCTAAAACGACGCACAGTTCCGTCTGGTCTTTTGGCTTTACAGCGACAAAATAAGCTCCGTACGGAGTTGAGAGATGCGCGATATCGTCGGTCATCTCTGCAAATTCTTCGATGTAATGTTTCGGCGGATAGGTACAGGCGGACTGCTCGGGAAATGCCTGTAATAAGGTATTGTTCCGGTAAATATAAACAGGAATACCGGAATCCAGATGGTTTAACTGGCAAAAATCTTTTATATCTTGCAATGGAATCATATTTCTTCACCCCATGGAATCAATGAAAAGCTGCGCGAAGCAATGGTATATTTGATGTTACCGGTAAATTATATAAGAAATCGAACAAATCTGCAATAAAAACGAAGATGTTAAAAGTAAAATAACAATAATATCAGAAAAATATCAATCTATGAAATTAAGGAGGAAACGACGATATGAAACTTTATGATCTGCGAACAGAATACAGAGTGAATCCGATCGGAATCACAGAGAAACATCCGCGTTTTTCGTGGAAGTTAGAATCCGGGGAAAGAGACACGATACAGCAGTCGTATCATATTGTAGTAACTGCGGATGAAAAGATCGTCTGGGAAACGAAAGCGGAGAGTGAGGAGTCTGTTCTGATTCCGTATGCGGGAGAAGAACTGCGGGACGAGACTCTTTATCAAGTATCTGTGGAAGCAACCGACAATCATGGCAATACAGCGGCAGGCAAAATGTATTTTGAGACAGGGATTTTGCTGCCGGAGACATTTCAGGCAAAAATGATCACACATGATTTTCCGGAAGAAGAGACGGCGTGCCCGATCTTTTCCAGGACATTTTCAGCAAAAGGAAATGTGAAAAAAGCAAGAATTTACGCCACAGCCAGAGGTGTCTATGAAGCATATTTGAACGGAGAACGCATCGGAGCGGATCGGATGACGCCGGGATGGACAAGTTATCATCATCGTCTGCAGTATCAAATTTATGATATTACGGAAATGCTCCGGAAAGAAAATGAGATCGGGATCATGGTCGGAAACGGCTGGTATAAGGGAATTCTCGGATTTTACTGTAAGCCAAACCAGTATGGAGACAGAGTCGGTGCATTTGCGGAAATCCATCTGGAATATGAGGACGGCACAAGAGAGGTGATCGGCACGGATGAAAGCTGGAACGCTCGGACGGGAGAGGTTCGTTACAGTGAGATTTACATGGGAGAAACGATCGATACGACGGCAGGCGAAGCACAGGATCGTGAGCAGAGCGGTATCAGAACCGGGGCGGTTTCGGTGATGGAATTTGACAAAAGCACTCTGATCGCCCAGGAAAATGAACCGGTCCGTATTACGGAACGGATTCCGGCAAAGAAGCTGATCGTGACGCCAAAAGGAGAAAAGCTGGTCGATTTCGGACAGAATCTGACCGGACTTGCGGAAGTGAAAGTGCATGGGCAAAAAGGGCAGAAGATCGTGATCCGTCATGCCGAAGTTCTGGACAAGGACGGGAATTTTTATCCGGATACACTTCGTCAGGCAAAATCCGAGGATACATATATTTGTAATGGAGAGGAACAGGTCTTTCTGCCGCATTTTACATTCCACGGATTCCGCTATATTTGTGTAGAGGGAATGGATGATATGTGCCTCGATCAGTTTACCGCCTGCGTGATGCATTCGGATATGGAAAAGTCAGGAGATTTTCAGTGTTCCAATCAAAAGGTCAATCAATTACAAAGTAATATCGCATGGGGACAGAGAAGTAATTTTCTTGATATTCCGACGGACTGTCCGCAGAGGGACGAACGTCTCGGCTGGACAGGAGATGCTCAGATCTTTTCGTGGACGGCGTCCTTTAACAGGAATACCGCGTTGTTCTTCCGGAAATGGATGCGGGATGTTGCGGCGGAATCTTCACTTGAAAAAGGTGTGCCGCATGTTGTGCCGGATATTTTGGGGTCGTACAGTTCTTCCGCATGGAGCGATGTGGCAGTCATCGTTCCGTGGGTCGTGTATCAGACGTACGGAGACAAAGGCATCTTGGAAGAAAACTGGAAATGTATGCATGAATGGGTAGATTATATTAAGAGTCAGTGTGGCGCAAACGGACTCTGGCAGACGGGATTCCAGTATGGCGACTGGCTGGCATTGGATAAGGAAGAAAGCGCAGACAGAACCGGAGCGACCGATAAATATATGATCGCAAATGCTTATTATCTATATGTGACAGATCTGGTAAGACAGACCGCGGAAGTGCTCGGATTTGCGGAAGAAACGGAAAACTATCAGAAATTATATGATACGACATTGGAAGCATTCCGTCAGGAATATTATACGAGTACCGGTCGGATCGTCAGCGAGACACAGACAGGCGCGATCTTGTCTCTGTATTTCAATCTGGCAAGAGAAAAAGACAGGGAACGTATCTTGCAGACATTAAAAACAAATATTGAAAATCACAAAAACCATCTTGCGACCGGATTTGTCGGAACGCCGTATCTGTGTCATACACTATCCGAAAATGGTGAGCATGAGCTGGCGGCGACGGTCTTTATGAAAGAGGATTATCCGTCATGGCTTTATGCCGTGAACATGGGAGCGACGACAATCTGGGAGCGGTGGAATTCGATCATGCCGGACGGAAGTTTTGACGTATCGGGAATGAATTCGTTGAATCATTACGCGTATGGTTCGATCGGAGACTGGATGTACCGCAAAGTGGCGGGAGTGAGCCAGTTGAAACCGGGTTATAAAAAATTCAAAGTGCAGCCGATGTTTATGAAAGGAATCGAAGAAGCAGGTGTAACGTTTGAATCGATTTATGGTCAGATTGAGAGCAAATGGAGCTGCAAGGACGGAAAAATCTGCGGCTATGTAAAAGTACCGGTCAATACAACGGCGGAGATCCATTTGCCGGAAAAAGAAGAGGTGCTCACCGTCGGATCCGGAGTATATGAATACGAATATGAGACGGCAACAAATCTGGCATATGAACGATTCAGCATGGACAGTACGATGGGAGAAATTCTGGCACAGCCGCTGGCGGTGGAGATGTTTAATCAGATGGTTCCGGGCATGGCGGATAATCCGATGCTTGCCATGGCACATCAGATGACGCTTGCAGAACTGCTTGGAGCTGCACCGGAAGCAAGACCGTTGTACGAGGCGGTTGTGAAAGCGCTGAATGAAAATGACCGAACAAATGGAACATCGGAACGGAAAATTTGTTCAGATCATGGAAAAAGAAAATAATATGTGATAGGATGGAGAAAATGTAAAACATTAAGGAGGCAAACAATGATTTCAGAACGATATGATCTTTGGGAGACAGGGGAGTATGATTACCCGGTGGCGTTTGGATTCATCCCCAATCTTGTCGGTTATCTTCATGAAGATACGGAAAAAAGACCATGTATTTTAGTTGTCCCGGGCGGGGGATACTGTGTGGTATCTCCTACGGAGGGAGAGATCGTGGCGCTGGAATTCTATAAAAAGGGATATAATACGTTTGTCTGCACTTACACAACGAATCTGTTCGGTGTCGCGCCGCTTCTGGATCAGCCGATGAAAGATTTATCCCGGGCGATCCGCTATATCCGGGCGAATGCCGAGACATTTCATGTGAAAGAAGATGAACTGACGATCTGTGGTTTTTCGGCGGGAGGGCATTTGTGCGGAAGTGTCTGTGTGCACTATGAAGATGTGAAAGACGAAAATCCGAAGTATTCCGCTATTTTCAACAGACCGGATGCCGCGATCTTGAGTTATCCGGTGATCACTTCCGGAGAAAAGGCGCATCGAGGCTCTTTTGAATCGCTGTTCGGAAAAGACGCGTCGGAAGAACAGTTGTCTTATATGTCTTTGGAAAAACATGTGACGCCGGATACGCCGCCTTGCTTTTTATGGCAGACGGCGACAGATGAGACCGTTCCGGTGGAAAACAGTTATCTGTTTGCGGAAGCATGTAAGGCAAACGGCGTGCCGTATGCGCATCATGTTTTTTCAAAAGGAAAGCACGGATTGTCTTTGGCGAATGAAGACTGGGCGAATGGAAATTTTGGCGGACAGTACACGGTCGAGCAGATCAAATGTCAGGTGAAAGCTGCGGAAGAGGGAGTGCTTCCGCTTCCGGAAGAAGCAGTGGAGCGGATAAAAAAAGAATTTGGAATGCGTAAAAAAGAAACAGAACGTTCCGGAGAGAAAACAAGGATCGGTGAGCCGTCCGAAGAAGTGGCAGTCTGGCCTGTGCTGGCAGATACATGGCTGAAATATAATCGAAAAGGGTGAAAGTGAATCGGCATTGTCCTGTATGGGGCGGTGCCTTTTTGCATGGGCGACGAGCCAAAGTCCGGGCTTGCCCGAGACCTTGGCGACTGCTTACAATCCCGGAATGTGCCTTTTGGCACTTCCGGTGATTCTTATTTTGACGATTATTGGAAGATACTACATTCATAAAAAATGCCGATTACGGCAAAAATGGAGCGAGATTGAGTTGGCGAAAAGTTGATATGTTGCCGATAAAGAGGTATACTATATCTTATAAAGGCGTAAACATGGACTTGTCATAGAATGGAGGAACACGGATGCGGTATTGTTCAGTGATCGAGACAGCAAAAAAATGGAACGTGTCAGAACGGAGTGTGAGAAATTACTGTGCGCAAGGGCGCGTGAACGGCGCATTTCTTACAGGGAAAACCTGGAATATTCCCGAAAATGCAGAAAAGCCGGAGCGTTCTAATAAAAAGAAAGTACAGCCGGTTACGTTGCTGGAGATTCTTCAAGAAGAGAAAGCAAGTAAGTATCCCGGAGGTATTTATCATAAAACACAGATTGATCTGACATACAACTCCAATCATATTGAGGGCAGTCGTTTGACGCACGATCAGACCAGATATATTTTTGAAACAAACACGATCGGTGTAGAAAATGAGGTGCTGAATGTGGATGATGTGATTGAAACGGCGAATCATTTCCGGTGCATTGATATGATGATAGACGATGCAAAAACAGCGTTGACTGAAAAATTGATCAAAGAACTTCATCTGACATTGAAGAGTGGAACCAGTGATTCCAGAAAAGACTGGTTTGCTGTCGGAGATTATAAAAAAATGCCGAATGAAGTAGGCGGGATGACTACCGCACTTCCGGAAGAAGTCGCTGAGAAAATGAAAATTCTGTTGAAAGAATATAATGGAAAAGAGAAAAAGAATTTTGAAGATATTTTGGATTTTCATGTGAAATTTGAGCGGATTCATCCGTTTCAAGATGGGAGTGGGAGAGTGGGGAGACTGATCATGTTCAAAGAGTGTTTGAAATATAATATCGTTCCATTTATTATCGAGGATGATCTGAAAATGTTCTATTATCGCGGATTGAAAGAATGGGATCATGAAAAAGGCTATCTTACGGATACTTGTCTGACCGCACAGGATAAATACAAAGCTTATTTGGAATATTTTAAAATCGCTTACTAAAATCTCGTTATCAAATGTGTGAAAACAAGTATAAATTGAACACAAAAAGACGATTTTCTGTATAACGAAAATATAGTTCTGCTGTTATAATAGGTCGCATAAAGGAAAAAGGAGCGACGTGAAAATGCGACAGTATGAAATATTTGAAGTGAAGATCCAAGGAGAAGAGCCAAAAGGTTCTCAGGTAGAAATCAGCGTAAAAGGATTGTTTTCTCATAATGGAAAAGAGCAGGTTGTGCGTGGGTTCTATGCAGGCGACAATACATATATCGTGAGATTTTACCCGGAAGAAGCGGGAAGTTATACATACAGGATCGAGGATGCGGACGGAGTAATCTGCAAAGATACGCAAGTAGAATGCTGTCCGGCGGCAGAAAACCGTCACGGGATGGTACGGCCGTATGAAACACATTTTCGTTATGCGGACGGAACATGGTATTATCCGTTCGGTACAACAGTCTATGCTTTTTCCCATCAGGAAGATGAACGGGTGCAGGAGACATTTGAGACGTTGGCGAATGCGCCGTTCAACAAGATCCGAATGTGTGTGTTCCCGAAACACTATGACTACAATCAGAATGAACCACCCTGTTATGCATTTGAAAAGACAGATGGAAAATGGGATGTTCATAAGCCATGTATGCCATTCTGGGAACGGTTAGAGTCACATATCCGGAAGCTGGATGAGATGGGAATCCAATGTGATCTGATCTTATTCCATCCGTATGACAACTGGGGATTTTCCAAACTCTCAAGAGCGGATGCGCTTGTGTATCTGGATTATGTGACGAGGAGACTTGGCGCATTTCCGAATGTGTGGTGGAGTCTGGCGAACGAATATGATCTGACGGACTATGAGATGGAAGACTGGGAGTGCTTCGCGCAGTTTTTACATGACCATGACGGATGGGGACATCTTTTGAGTAATCATCAGATCGTGCGTCCATGGGATTTCTCAAATCCGAACACAACACATATTTGTCATCAGACGTCGGAACTGAATTTCCTGAGTGAACAGATTACCAAGTTTCAAAAACCGTTGATGGTCGATGAATGCTGTTATGAGGGAAATATTCCGTGGGATTGGGGGAATATTTCCGGATTTGAACTGGTGCACCGTTTCTGGACGGTATGCATGCAGGGCGGATATTGTACCCATGGCGAGACCTATTTGAATGAGGAAGAAGTGCTTTGGTGGAGTAAAGGCGGAAAACTGGTCGGGGAGAGCCCGGTACGGATCGGATTTTTAAGAGAAATTCTGGAATCATTACCGGGACCGCTTACTTTCAGCGGAAAAGAAGTCACGAAAGAATCATTTGAACAGATGAAAAAGACGATCCCGGAAGAAATGCGTCAGGAACCGTTTGTGAAACTGATGCTGAAATTGCCGTGGGAGGAAGCGAGAGGCATGGCAAACGCGGGGCGGGAGTTGGCAGGAAACTGCGGAGACGACGTTTATATGAAATATTACGGAAGACACAGAAAGAGCAGCGGGACGTTTGTATTGCCGAGAGAAAACCGGTATGATGTGGAAGTGATCGACGTATGGGAAATGACGCGTACGAAAGTATTGGAGCAGGTGAACGGGGAAGTTCAGGTCCCGCTTCCGGGAAAAGAGGGAATTGCGATTCTCGCACGAAAAAGATAGAGGCAACGGCTTATTACTTGAATGATTTTGGAGGAAAGGCGGTGGGAGCATATGAGTTACGAGCAAGGCATGGATGATCTGGAGGAATATCCGATCGGCATACGGGTTCGGATCCTGGCGGCGCAGGTGAAAGCGTCCGCCAACCTGACAACATGGGTGTTTTTGAATAAGGGGGAGATGTTTTTTTCAACCTGTGTCCATGAAAAGGAATTTTTATCATTTTTAAAATTGGGAAAATGTCTGGACTTTTTATACGAGAGCGAAAAAGGATGGACACGTCCGGTGATTTTAAGCGATCCGTTGGGAATGATCTGGCTGGCAGAGAGCGGATATGTGCAGGATGAGGGAAAGGAGCGGAACAAAGAACGAGCCGAACAGGCAGAAGAGGGTCAGGGAATCCTGACGGTGATCGGACCGTTGTTTTTAAGCCGCACTTCGATCCGGCAGATTGAAGAGACGTTACGCAGTTCTTCTTATTCGATCCGCATGAGAAGAGAAATGATGCGGACACTGGCGGAAGTTCCGGTGATCTCGATGTCGGCGGTCAATCAGTACGCAAAGATCCTGCATTATACGCTGACTTCCCGTCCCATCCAGACGTCGGATTTTATATATCAGGATGAAGCGACCAGACGTCTGACGATCGGGGAAGAAAGAGAATCTTCCGTACAATATCATAGTCTCGAGCGGGTCGTGCAGGACGAAAAGCTGATCCTGCAGGCGGTTAAAGACGGGAATCTGGATTACAGGCAGATCATGGAACAGGGATCCAATTATCAGCCGGAAATATCATCCAATACCGGGGATGTGCTCCGGGACGGAAAAAATTCGGTGTTGATCTTTACTGCGTTATGCAGCCGGGCGGCGATGGAAGGCGGACTGCCGGTCGCCATGGCAAAAGAGATCGAGATGCGTTATATTACGGAGGCGGAGAAATGCGAGACGATCACAAAACTGAAAAGCCTGAAAAATCTGATGTTGGATGAGTTTGTGCATAAAGTGCGCGAGAGTAAGGAAAATCCGATGATCTCCAAGACGACGCAGCAGTGTTGTGATTACATCCGGACGAATGTGCTCCGTCCGCTGACTGTCGAAGAAATTGCCAAAGAAATGGGATATACGACCTACTATTTTACAAAGAAATTTTATAAAGAAATGGGAATCAAAGTGACCGATTATATCAAGCAGGCGCGGATCGAATATGCAAAGATCGCATTGCTGACAACAAAAAAGAGTATTCAGGAGATCAGTGATTCCCTGCAGTTCGGTACGAGAAACTATTTCAGCAAAGTGTTTCATGAGATTGTCGGTATGACGCCGGCTGCATATCGGGAAAAAACGGGGAAGGAGGAAAAAGAGCAGTGAAACTGAAAAAAGATATAAATCTGGTAGATTTTTTAGACCGGGTTCAGAAGTGTAAACATGACGTATATATGGAGACGGCAGAAGAAGACAAGCTGAACCTGAAGTCTGTACTTTCCCAGTATTTATTTGTTGTATTGGTGGAACAGAAAGACGTCTGGGATCACAGCAGGATCAGCTGTGAGGCAGAAGACCGGGAGCTGCTGGCAGATTACCTGGAACTTCCGTAAGATCGCGAAGAGAACCGAAAAAAGATTTCGTCAAAAACTATTCCGGAGAGAGGAAATATGCCGCCGCTCTTTCGGAATAGTTTTTTTGTATAAAGCAAAGGGTAAAAATCAGCGTTTCTATACAATAATTGTATATGTGAACAGAGTGAGGCGAAAAAAGATAAGGATTCGCCAAATTTGATACATTAAGCAAACGGAAACCGCGTTATACTTAGTCCATCTTAAAAGCGACAGGCAATTGAAAGGAGAAAAGGAAATGGAAGAAGCAAAGAAAACAAAGAAAGACCGTGATGACAGAGTCGGACTTGGCGGTTTACTGATCTGGAACAGCCGGGGGATTTCGACTGCCATCTTTGTGTTGGTGTCCAGCTTTTTGATGATCTATTGTACCGATACGTTAAAGATTCCGGCAGCGATGGTGAGCATGATCCTTGTGGTGAGTAAGGTGCTGGACGGAATCACGGATATGTTTGCAGGATTTATCGTGGACCGTACCGAGACAAAATGGGGAAAAGCGCGTCCGTACGAAATCTTTATCGTGGGACTCTGGCTCTGCACATGGCTGATGTTCTCCTGTCCGACCGGATGGAGCACTACGGTAAAATGCGTATGGATCTTCATCATGTATGCACTTGCAAATTCGATCTGTATGACGTTTTTAACAGCGAATGGAACGCCGTATACGATTCGTGCATATAAGGATAAGCAGATTGTAAAACTGACTTCTTACGGTAGTATCATTACGATGCTGGCAGCAGTTATTTTTAATATTATCTTCCCGACTTTGATGGCACAGATCGCAACTTCTGCTTCGGGATGGAGCAAATTGATTCTGATGCTGGCAGTTCCGTTGACGGCGATCGGACTGCTCCGTATGATTTTTGTAAAAGAAAAATATACGGTAGATACCGGAAAAGCGGATGGAGAAAAACTGAAAGTAAAAGATATCGGCGTCGTGCTCAAAACAAATAAATATATCCTGATCATTGCGCTGATGACATTCGTCTTTAATTTTGTGACGAATATGGGTGTGAATGTTTATTACTTTACATATATAGTAGGAAATGTTGGTCTGATGGGTGTGCTTGCAGCTGCACAGATTATTGTATTGCCTCTCGCGTTGATTTTTCCAAAATTGATCGCGAAGTTTTCGACGATCAATCTGATGATCGCTGGTTTTTTGATTTCAGCGGCAGGCTATCTTTTAAATGCGATTGCAGGCGGAAATGTTGGATTGCTTACAATCGGAGGCATTTTGACAGGGGCGGGTACGGTTCCGGCAAGTATGTTGATCGGATTGGTTTTGATTGAATGTGGAGATTACAACGAATGGAAAGGAATCCATCGTATGGACGGTACGATGGGAAGTATTAACGGATTGGCAAGCAAAGTCGGCGCGGCAATCGGGACAGGAGCTCTCGGAATCCTGCTTTCCGCAGTCGGATACAGCGGAGATGCGGCAAATATGCCAAGCGCGGCGATCACAATGATCCGACTGCTGTATGGTATTATTCCGATGATATTGTATCTATTGACTGCTCTGACATTGAAAGGTTACAAACTGAATAAAATGATGCCGCAGATCAAAGCGGATAATGAAGCGAGAAGAGCAGCAGTTGCGGAAAAAGAGAAATAAAACAGGAATGATCGATCAGAAACGGAATATCCCGGAGACGACAACGTTTTCAGGATATTCTGTCAGAAAAGAAGAGGGGAAATAGGGTATGAATGAGATTTATGATGCAAAAAAAGATCCGCAGTTCCGTCAAGGATTTATCGATATCGATGAGATGCGGACGAGAAAATTAGAGGACGGAAGAGAATTGCCGTATCGCTATATGCACGGCGGTTTTGAGGGGACGGATGTGAAGTTTTCATTCTGCTTTCCGGAAAAAGAAGCGTATGAGGGGAGATTTTATCAGTATTTATCCCCGTTCCCGGGACCGGATGAGGAACTGGCATCCCTGCCGATGACCGGAGAGGATGACAAGATCGCATTTTGTCTGACGCACGGCGCATATTATGTGGAATCGAATATGGGATCGAAAGCTGTTTTTACCAATAGTGGGGACAGTACGATGACACATCGTTCCAGCGCCGCTTCGGCAGAATTTTCACGGGAGATGGCGCAGAAAGTATATGGGTATGAACACCGCCCTTATGGATATGTTTACGGCGGAAGCGGCGGAGGATACCGGACGATCTCATGTATCGAGAATACGAATGCATTTGACGGAGGCGCCCCTTATGTGATCGGTTCGCCCTATGCGATCCCGAACTGCCAGACGACACGGGCATATGCGGAGCGGATTTTACGCCACAAAATCCCGCAGATCATCGATGCGATGGACGCCGGCGGAAGCGGGGATCCATATGCGGGATTAAATGAGGAAGAGACAGCGGCGCTTCGGGAAGCGACTTTATTTGGCTATCCGTTAAAGAGCTGGTTCTGCAGTGCGGATCTGGATGATGGTGCGCTTCCGGTGCTGATGCCGGGAGTGAAGATGCAGGATCCCCAATATTTTGAAGATTATTGGAAAGTACCGGGATATCTGGGGGCAGATCCGGATGGGAATGCGGTAAGAGACAGGATCTGTCTGGACGGAAAGATCGCACAGGTAAATGTACCTGGATTGAAAGCACAGATCTTAGAGGAAAAGATCGACACGAGAAACGGCGTAAACGACGCATGGAGAAAAATGATCGCATCCGAAGAAATGGATGACGAGCCGTGGGTGGAACTGGAAACGGAATTTCCGGGCGAAGATCCATATGTGAAAGGCGCGGTCATGACATTTCTTACCGGCGCTGCGAAAGGCAGACGACTTCAGCTCGGACGGATTGACGGGAACCGCATCTATCTGACGGACGGATTCGGAATGGACAGTCTGGCGGAAACATTGGGAATGCTTTCTCAGGGAGACGAGATCCACATGGATAATTCGGATTACGTTGCAGTTCAGACTTACCACCGTCATCAGGTTCCGTCAGCTGACTATCATGCATGGGATCAGTTCCGCGATGCGGACGGCAATCCACTGTATCCGCAGCAGAAAGTACTGCTTGGTCCGGGATTCAGCGGCGGCGGACCGGGATGTAAACAAAACGGACTGGTTCAGGCGAAAGTCCTGATCGTGGCGTCAATGATGGACGAACAGGCATATCCGTGGCAGGCGGACTGGTATCGCAGAAAGATCGCATCGGTGCATGACGGAAATGAAAAAGATTACTGCAGACTCTGGTATTTTGACAATGTTCTGCATGACGACCGGGCGGCTTCTGTGGATGAGCTTCGTGTGACAACGTATGCGCCCGGATTAAAACAGGCGCTTGTGGATCTTGCCGCATGGGTGGAAAAAGGGAGCGAACCGTTGCCATCAAGCAATTATCGTGTGAATGTGGGCTCGGTGGAAGTTCCGGAGTCCGCGGATGACCGCGGCGGAATCCAGCCGGTTGCATGTGCGCTTGCAAACGGAATGAAATGCGCGCATGTGAAAGCAGGGGAAAGTGTGCATTTTACAGTCGAGGCGGAAGTCCCGAAAGATGCGGGCGTACTGACGTATGTAGAGTGGAGCTTCGAGGGAGAAACCGATTATCCGTATAAAGGGGAATTTGAACTGACAGATCATGGAAAATGCGGTACTGCAAAGGCGGAACATGTATTTGCAAAACCGGGAACTTATTTCGTTGCAGTGCGTGTCAAATCTCAGCGAGACGGTGATAGGAGCGAACCGTTTACACAGATAAAAAATGTCGACCGCGTCAGAGTGGTTGTGGAATAGAAAAAATTCCGACGGTGCCTAGGTACTGTCGGGATTTTTTATGAAGAGATGATAAAGTCGCTAAATTTTATATATTTTCGCGAATATAGAGATATACAATATTGGGCGATGTTTTATAATGAAGAATTAGGAAATCAGGTATAAAGGAGGAGCAAACTATGCAGATTTATGATACAAAGGTCAATCATCTGACCAATCCGTTGGGATTTCGTATGGAGCGCACGGTATTTTCGTGGAAAGTGAAAGAGGCAAAAGGAACGCGTCAGAGTGCTGCCAGGATCCGGATCGCTTCCGATGCGGAAATGGAGGGGATTTTATATGATTCCGGATGGGATAAAGAGGCGGACAGCCTGGCTTTTCCGGTGAAAATGGAGTTGAAACCGCGCACACGGTATTATTGGACTGTGGCAGTGGAAAGCGATGCGGGGGAACAGGCGGTCAGCGATGTGCAGTGGTTTGAGACTGCAAAACGAGAAGAAAACTGGGTTGGAAAATGGATCACCTGTGACAGTACCGAAAAGCGGCATCCGTATTTTGAAAAGGAAATCGGTCCGGCAGAGGGAAAAGAAGTTGCAAAGGCGAGACTTTACATTTCCGGTCTGGGACTTTACGAAGCATTTTATAATGGGGAACGAATCGGAAACGAATATTTCACACCATACAGCAATGATTACAACGAATGGGTGCAGTATCAGACCTATGATGTGACGGAACAGATGAAGCATTCCGGAACATTATCCGTGCTGCTCGGAAACGGCTGGTATAAGGCGAGATTCGGGTTTACGGCAAAAGAGGATGTTGGTTTTTACGGAAATGAATGGAAGCTGATCGCAGAGCTGCATCTGGAATATGCAGACGGAACGGAAGACGTGATCGGTACGGACGAGAGCTGGATGGTACGGCGCAGTACGATCACGTTTTCCAATCTGTATGACGGGGAGCATCGGGATGATACATTGGAAAATGTTCCGGTCTGTCATGCTTCTCTTTGTGAAGCGCCGAAAGGAAATCTGGAAGAGCGGATGAGTCTTCCGGTGACGGTGCATGAAGTGTTCGAGCCTGTGGAATTGATCCATACGCCGGCGGGAGAACAGGTCTTTGATCTGGGACAGGAAATTACCGGATTGTTTACATTGAACGTGCATGCGCCGGCCGGCACAAAGATCCATATCCAGACCGGGGAAATTCTTCAGGAGGGTAATTTCTACAATGCCAATCTGCGAAGCGCCAAATCCGAATATTTCTTTGTGACAGACGGAAGCGAACAGGTGCTGATCCCGCATTTTACATATTATGGTTATCGTTATGTAAAGGTGGAGGGGATCACAGACCTGAAAAAAGAGGATCTGAAAGGTCTGGCGCTGTACAGTGAACTGGATCCGGTCGGAATGATGACGACAGGACACGATCTTGTGAATCGTTTGATCGAGAATGTGCGCTGGGGACTGCAGGGGAATTTCCTGGACGTACCGACGGACTGCCCGCAGAGAGACGAACGGATGGGCTGGACCGGAGACGCGCAGGTATTCTCCCCGACCGCGACGTACTTGAAAGATACCTACACATTTTATGCAAAATATCTCTATGATATGGCGAAAGAACAGCGTGTTCTTGGCGGAAAAGTACCGGATGTTGTTCCGTCCTGCGGTGTGGAAAGCACAGCGTGCGTATGGGGCGATGCGTCCTGTATCATTCCATGGAATCTGTATCTGTTCTATGGGGATAAGAGCATTTTGGAAGACCAGTTTGAGAGTATGAAAAGCTGGGTTGACTATATCCGTAAGGTGGACGGAGCGGATCACGGATGGCGCTATGTATTCCACTACGGTGACTGGCTGGCGCTGGATAATCCGGTCGGCGGTGCGGAGCAGGCATTGGGTGCAACCGACGAAGAATTTATCGCCAATCTGTATTATGCGGTCAGTGCGGGACTGGTAGCCAATGCGGCGGCAGTGCTCGGTATGGAAGCGGAAGAAAAAGAATACCGTGCTTTATCCGAAGAACAGTTTGATGTTGTGAAAAAAGAGTATTACAGCGCAACCGGACGATGCTGCATCAAGACACAGACCGCGTTGATATTGACGTTGAAATATCATTTGTCGGAAAATGAAGACCTTGTAAAACGACAATTGAAAAAATTGTTTGAAGACAGTAACAGAAAATTAAAGACCGGATTTGTCGGAACACCGCTTCTTTGCAATGTGCTGACTGACTACGGAATGGAAGATCTTGCATATGATCTTCTTTTGAACGAGGAATATCCGGGATGGCTGCACGAAGTAAAATTAGGTGCGACGACGGTATGGGAGCGCTGGAACAGTCTGTTGGATGACGGAACGATCTCCGGTATTTCGATGAACAGCATGAATCATTATTCTTACGGATCTGTTCTGGAATGGATGTTCCGCCATGCTGCCGGGCTCAATACGATCGACGCGGTTCCGGGAATGCGAAAGATTGCGGTTGCACCGCTTTTGAACTGGAAGCTGCGCAAGATCGATGCGTCTTACGATTCTCCGGCAGGAATGTACCGGAGCGGCTGGGAACTGACAGATCCGAAGCATGCGACAATTCGGGTGAGCGTGCCGTTCGGATGCAGTGCGGATCTGATGCTTCCGTTTGCCGGAGAGGAAGTATACAAGGATGTAACAAATCCGATGTTCGCAGATGTAGAAAACGGAATCTGCCATCTGAAGCCGGGCGAGTATGCCGTGACATATGAACTGACGGAGTCGTTGAAAAAAGAATACAGTATCGATACTCCGATCCGGGAATTACAGAACAATCCGGAGACGGCAGATGTGCTTGGAAAATTTGTTCCGGCAAATGCGATCCCGAACCAGTATTTGGGGTATTCCATTCGTGAGATGAGTGAAAAATTCGGCGGACGTCTTCCGAAAGATGTAATGGAGATGTTGGATAAGAAACTGCGTGAACTCTAAATTATAAAACAGAAAAATCGTGAAACAGGAATGATCGGCAGGATGTGAGCGGTAAGGCTTATGTCCTGCCGATATTTGTGTTGTAATTTAAAAACGATTTAAAAACTTTTTTGCGGTGATTGGGAAAAGTCTTTTGATTTCTTTGACAAATTTTGCTATATTAATAGAGTTGGAGCGTGGGGAGAATCGAAAGACGCTTTCAATTGTGAAAGGAGCAGTTATTATGCAGAAGATAGAATTTTCAGATATGGTCAACGGCTTTCAGTCGGGAGTATTTGCCATGTTGAATGAAAAGAAAGAAGAATTATTAAAACAGGGACTCAGCGTGTATAATCTCTCGATAGGTACGCCGGATTTTCCGCCGGCGCCGCATATTATGAAAGCGATGCAGAAAGCCTGTGAAGATCCGGAGAATTATAAATATGCGTTGGAAGATCTGCCGGAACTGACGGCGGCAGTGCAGTACCGTTATCGGAAACGGTTTGGCGTGGAATTGAAGTCCGATGAGATCATGTCGGTGTACGGATCGCAGGAGGGAATGGCGCATATCGGACTTGCACTGTGTAATCCGGGAGATACGATCCTTGTGCCCGATCCCGGATACCCGTTGTTTGCAATGAGCGGTGTGATGGCAGGCGCTAAGGTTGAAACGTATTCGATCACGGAAGAGAACGATTATCTGCCGGATCTGGATGGAATCCCGGAAGAAGTTTTGCGGCGGACAAAATATATGATCGTTTCTTACCCATTGAATCCGGTCTGTGTATGCGCCCCGGATTCATTCTATGAGAAACTGATCGCATTTGCGAAAAAACATCAGATCATTATCTTACATGACAATGCCTATTCCGATATTATTTTTAAGAGAAAACAGGGAAGATCTTTTTTGTCATTTGAGGGGGCGAAAGAAGTCGGCGTGGAATTTTATTCTCTGTCAAAGTCTTATAATCTGACCGGGGCGCGGATTTCTTTTGTCGTAGGAAACGCTCAGATCGTGGAGAAATTTAAAATCCTCCGCTCTCAGATCGATTATGGGATCTTTCTGCCGGTGCAGTATGCCGCGATCGCCGCGCTGACGGGACCGGATGATTTTGTGGAAGAACAGCGGAAAAAATACGAAGCGAGAAACAGGGCTTTGTGCGGCGGATTCCGGAGGATCGGATGGAATGTCAAAGACAGCGACGGAACGATGTTTGTGTGGGCAAAGATACCGAACGGGTATCCGTCTTCTTTTGATTTTTGTATGGAGCTGATGGAGAAGACCGGACTGATCGTGACGCCGGGAAGCGCATTCGGCAAAGGTGGAGAGGGCTATGTGCGGATGGCGCTTGTGGCAGACGAAGAAAAGATTGCGGAGATCATAGAAGCGGTGGATGCATCGGGGATTTTACGCGATGCACAATGAAGTGTAACGAATACGCCGACGCTAAGAAAGGGTGGTAACAGATGAATTTTCATGAGGTAATACAACAGGCAAAGAGCTGCATCGGACCGTTCTGCAAGGCGTGTCCGGTATGCAATGGAATCGCATGCAAGAATACAATGCCGGGACCCGGAGCGAAAGGAACCGGAGACGGTGCGGTACGGAACTATCAAAAATGGCAGGAAATCCGGGTGAACATGGATACGCTCTGTGAGCAGAAAGCGGTGGATACGCAGGTGAGATTATTTGGAAAAACATTTGCGGGACCTCTGTTTGCGGGACCGGTCGGAGCTGTGAAGCTGCACTACGGTGAAAAATATACCGATCAGGAATACAATGAGATTCTGGTGGAGGGATGTGCTCAAAACGGTATTGCGGCATTTACCGGCGACGGAACGGATCCGAATGTAATGATCGAAGCGACGGCGGCGATCCGAAAGGCAAACGGAAGCGGAATCCCTACCATTAAACCATGGGATATGGAGACGATCCGGGAAAAACTGGAACTGGTCAAAGCAAGCGGAGCGTTTGCGGTGGCGATGGATATCGATGCGGCAGGGCTTCCTTTTCTGCAGAATCTGAATCCGCCGGCGGGGAGCAAATCGGTGGAGGAATTAAAAGAAATCGTGAAGATGGCAGAGATCCCATTTATTTTGAAAGGAATCATGACTGCCAATGCGGCAAGAAAAGCAAGGGAAGCGGGAGCACAGGGGATCATTGTCTCCAATCATGGCGGACGTGTACAGGATCAGTGCCCGGCGACTGCGGAGGTGCTGGCAGAAATTGTGGATGCCGTGGGAGAGGACATGACGATCCTTGTGGACGGAGGAATCCGCAGCGGCGTCGATCTGTATAAGGCGTTGGCGTTAGGAGCCGACGGCGTTCTGGTAGCGAGACCGTATGTGACGGCAGTTTACGGCGGACAAAAAGACGGCGTGACCGCGCTCACCGAAAAATTGCTCGGGGAGTTAAGGGACACGATGAAGATGTGCGGAACCTATACGTTGGGGGAGATCGGAAGAGAAAATATCCGCCAGCCGCATCTGGGATAAGTATAAAAGCCGACACGAAGAAAAGAGCATGAAAAATAATACAGACAGGAGAGAATGCATATGCGCAGAATCGCAAAATTTCATAAAGTGAGCAAAGAACAATTTCAAAAAGACTGGATCGATACGTTTGGAGAAAACGACCGGCAGACCGGAACCCCGGAAGATATTTATCAAGAGATCAAATTGCCGCGGCGTGCGACAGCCGGATCGGCAGGCTATGATTTTTTCGCACCGGTCGATGTGACGTTAAAACCGGGGGAGACGATTAAGATCCCGACGGGAATCCGGGTGGAAATGGAACCGGAATGGGTGTTGAAATGCTATCCGAGAAGCGGACTTGGATTCAAATACCGTCTGCAGTTAAACAATACGGTCGGAATCATCGACAGCGATTATTTTTACTCGGATAATGAGGGGCATATGTTTGCAAAGATCACCAATGACAGCAACGAAGAGAAAACCCTGGAGATCAAAAAAGGCGACGGATTTATGCAGGGGATTTTTGTGGAATACGGGATCACGGTGGATGACGATGTGACGGATGTGAGAAACGGCGGATTCGGAAGCACAACAAAAAAGGAATAATTTTCAAACAGACCGGAGAATCTAACTATATCAAAAATATGGCGGCTGCCGTTTGAGAAAGGAAAGATTCGATGGTTGAAAAAGATACAAAAAAAGTAGGATGTTCGTTTCAGGAGAATATTGCGTATCTGGAACGAGTACTGCCGGTAAAAGAAAGTTTTGATATTGTGCGGCGGGATATGGAGATCGGAGAGCGGGCGGCGACGTTCTACTTTATAGACGGGTTTACAAAAGACGAGTCCATGCTGAAGATCATGGACTCTTTATTTAGTGCGAAAGCGGAGGATATGCCGGAGGACGGAACGACATTTGCCAGACGGCATATTCCCTATGTTGAGGTGGACCTTGTTCAAAGTTTTGACGAAGTATTCCGGAATCTGCTATCCGGGGCAACCTGCTTGTTTATCGAGGGATATGAAGTGTGTTTTGTGATCGACTGCAGGACGTATCCGGCGCGGAGTGTGGACGAACCGGACAAGGATAAATCACTGCGAGGCTCCAGAGACGGATTTGTGGAAACGATCGTGTTCAATACGGCGCTTCTCCGCCGCAGGATCCGGGATGCAAATCTGGTCATGGAGATGACCGAAGCCGGACAGACGTCGAGAACGGATATTGCGATCTGTTATATGAAAGACCGGGTGGATCCGGAATTATTGAAAAATGTGAGCAGCCGGATTGAAAAACTTCAGATCGACGATCTCAGAATGAATCAGCAGAGTCTTGCGGAAGCGCTGTTCAAACGGAAATGGTTCAACCCGTTTCCGAAATTCAAGTTTACCGAGCGTCCGGATACGGCGGCGGCTTGTCTTTTAGAGGGGAAAATCGTGATTTTAGTGGATAATTCCCCGTCAGCGATGATCCTGCCGACTTCGATTTATGATATGGTGGAAGAGGCGAACGACTATTATTTTCCGACGATCACCCGTGTGTATCTGAAATTTTCGCGGGCGCTGATCACATTCGGCACGGTATTTTTGACGCCGGTCTATCTGCTTTTTATGCAGAATCTGGAATGGCTTCCGGAGATGTTCCGATTTACGGTCGTGCAGGAGCCGGTATATGTGCCGCTGATCTTCCAATTTCTCCTGTTGGAGCTTTCGATCGATGGACTTCGGCTTGCTGCGATGAACACGCCGAGTATGTTAAGCACCCCGCTGAGTGTGATCGCCGGTCTCGTGATGGGAGAATTTGCGGTGTCTTCCGGCTGGTTTAACGCCGAGATCATGCTGGGGATGGCTTTCGTTGCGGTGGCGAATTATACCCAGCCTAATTTTGAACTGGGATATGCATTGAAATTTATGCGGCTGATGCTGCTGATCCTGACGGCATGTTTCAATGGAACCGGATTTGCGGTCGGTTGTGTTCTGGTTGTATGTTTTCTGGCGTTTAACAAAACACTTTCCGGTCGGAATTATTTGAATGTGAAATTGAATTGACAGCGTCGGTGTATAAGGGGGAATCGGTCTGTGAAGAGCAGATCTGAGACCCTTTGTACACCGACGTTACTTGGAAAGCGGAATATTTCCCAAAAAAATTTTGAACTGAAAAGAAAAAAGTGGTATGATAGTACGGTCAGAAGAGAGTAGGAGGGAAGACAAATGAGAGATTATGTAATTACTGTAAACAGCACGGTAGATTTGCCGAAAGAGTGGCTGGAAGAGCGCAAAGTTCCCGTGATTCCCCTGAAATATACGATTGATAATGAGACGTATACCGATATGGAGGGACTGTCGTCAAAAGAATTTTTCGGAAAGCTCCGTGACGGAAAGATGGCGACAACATCACAGATCAATCCGGAAGAGGCGAGAGCACAGTTGGAACCATTTTTAAAAGAGGGAAAAGATGTGCTTCATCTTGGATTCTCATCCGGTTTAAGCGGAACGTACAACAGTATGCGGATCGCCGGAGAAGAATTAAAAGAGGAATATCCGGAAGCAAAGATCATCATCATCGATACGCTCTGCGCATGCCTTGGAGAGGGACTGCTGCTTTATAAAGCACTTCAGCAGAAAGCATCCGGAAAGACGATCGAGGAGACTGCAAAGTGGGTGGAGGAAAATAAACTTCATATCTGCCACAACGTGACGGTGGCCGATTTGTTCCATCTGCACCGCGGAGGACGGATTTCCAAGGCATCGGCGGTTCTCGGATCTGTCGTTCAGATCAAGCCGATCATTCATATGGATGAGAACGGAAAGCTGCAGGTTGTCGGAAAGGAACGCGGACGTAAAAAATCACTGAATAAAATCGTAGATATGGCAGTGGAACAGATCAAGGGATGGGACAATGATATTGCCATGATCACACATGGCGATTGTCAGGAAGATGCAGAGTATGTAGCGAAACTGGTCCGGGAAAGGCTGGGAATTGAAAATATTCTGATCAATAACATCGGAACTGTGATCGGCAGTCATACAGGACCGGGAGTCGTCGCGGTGTTTGTGATGGGAAACAAGCGATAGTCGTAATAGCGGTGATAGAAGTAAAAGAAAAGAAACGGAAAGGAATGTGAAAAATTCCGATCCGTTTCTTTTTTTGTTGTTTTTATAATGTGTAGATTCCGGCTGCGTTTAAAACGGAGCTGATCAGGATTGCGATCAGGATCACCGGGGCTACCCATTTGATCACGACGGTAAACAGAGTCACACTTTTGAATTTGGCGCCCTCTGCGTTCGCCTCGTCGATGATCGTCTTTGGCTTGATGACAAATCCGACAAAGAAACAAGTCAGCAGCGCAACGATCGGCATCAGAATGCTGTTGCTGATGAAATCCCATGCGTCTAAGATCGACATTCCAAGCGGCTGGATGAAATCCCATACGCCGAAACCAAGGGAAGACGGAATTCCCATCAGGAGACAGTATATAAGAACGATGATCGCGGTCTTTTTCCGTTTCCAGTGGAAATAATCCATCAAAATCGAAACGATCGTTTCCATCAGGGAGATGGAAGAGGTCACTGCGGCAAAAAATACAAGGACGAAAAATGCGGTTCCGAGTACGGCGCCAAACGGCATGGATGCAAATACTTTCGGCAGTGTGATGAACATCAGTCCCGGTCCGGCATTGAGCGCGTCCGTGTTTCCGCCGGAGAATGCAAAGACAGCCGGTACGATCATCAGTCCCGCAAAGAATGCGATACCGGTGTCAAAAATCTCGATCTGACGGACAGAATGTTCCAGATTTGTACTGCGTTTCATGTAAGAACCGTAAGTGATCATAATTCCCATTGCCAGAGACATGGAATAAAAGAGCTGTCCCATTGCTGCGAGAAGCGTCTTCAAAGAGAAGTCGGACATGTGCGGTGTGATGTAGTATTTTACACCCTCCCATGCGCCGTCGATCGTCAGGACGTAGAGTGAGATTCCGATGGTGAGGACAACGAGCAGCGGCATCATAAACCGGCTGACTTTTTCGATTCCCTTTTCAACTCCGAAAAGTACAACGATTGCAGTGAAGACCATAAACAGGGCGAACCAGAAGATCGGTTCACCTGTCTGACCGATAAAACTTGAAAAATAAGTGTCTTCTGCAGCCTGTTTCGTCTGACCGCTGATAAATACGGTGAAATACTTGATCACCCATCCGCCGATCACAGAGTAGTATGGTAGGATCAGGATCGGAACGAGTGCGGCAAGTACACCGATGAAACGGTATTTTTTATTCAGGGCGCTGAACGCTCCGATGGCGCTGAGGCGGGTTTTTCTTCCCAATGCGATCTCGGCGGTCATCAAAGCGAAACCGAATGTTACCGCAAGTATGATGTAGCAGAGCAGAAATGTTCCGCCGCCGTACTGTGCGACCAGATACGGGAAACGCCAGATGTTTCCGAGACCGACAGCAGAGCCTGCCGCCGCAAGGATAAATCCGATTTTACTGGTGAAATTACTTCTGTTGTTTGTCATATAACGAAAACCTCCAATATTTTTATTTTTATATCAAAAGAGCAAAGTCTTTTTCTTTTCATGATTACTTCTTTGACAACGGTATCTGTGCGGGGAAACCGACCGGGGTTGGCATCATCCGATACCGCCGAAGAAAATACCGAGAATGTATACGGCGACGGCTACGCCGCAAAATACATATTTTGTCATCGGTTCCAGCCACTTGCCGACCGGTTTCTTTCGTCCCTCCTGAATCGCATTGCGGGCAAACCGGCTTCCGCATACCCAGAACATCGTAATACCGGCAAGGAGCGCGCCGAGCGGGATGACATAGATGGAAATGCTGTCCATCCAGGCGCTTAACAGGTCACCCTCCACGAAGACACCGACGCTGAGAGTTACGATGCCGACAATGGCAAGGGACAGTTTACGCGGCAGATGAAATCTGGTCTGCAGCGCTTCGACCGGGCTCTCCAACAGGTTCATAAGTGAAGTGACGCCTGCAAACAGGACTGCCAGGAAGAAGATCACGGCGAAGAGACGGCCAAACGGTAAATTCTGAATGACAGTCGGGATCGTGATGAACAAAAGTCCCGGTCCGGAGTTTGGAGCCATATTGTAGGCGAAAACAGCCGGGATGATCACAATGCCGGCGAGGATCGCGGCAAGCGTATCAAAGATCGCCACATTTTTTGCACTGCTTAAAATATCCACATCTTTATTTAAGTAACTGCCATACACGACCGTTCCGCTTCCTGCCAGTGATAAGGAGAAGAATGCCTGCCCCATCGCATAGACCCATGTTTTCGGATTGAGCATGGCGCTCCAGTCCGGACGGAACATATATTCATAACCTGCGGATGCACCCGGAAGTCTGGCAACCTGTACTGCCAGCAGTAAAAATAAAACGAAAAATGCCGGCATCATAAATTTGTTGATCTTTTCGATTCCCTTTGCTACCCCGAAAGACATACAGAGCAGGACGATCACGAGTCCGAGCGTGTGCCATGGAATGCTGCCGAAGTTGCTTGCCAGAGCGCCGAATTCAGCGCCTGCGTCTTCCGTCCGGACAATGCTGCCTGTGATGGAAGAAAACAGGTAGCGGAGGATCCAGCCGATCACGACACTGTATCCGATCGCGATTCCGAGAGAACCGATGACCGGGATCAGACCGATCAGCTCCCCGATACGGCTTCCCTCCTTTTTCATCTGAAAAGCTTTCGTAAAAGCCCCGAGGGGACCGGTCTGCATGGAACGACCGAAAGCCATCTCGCCGATCACACCGGTATATCCTATTAAAATAACGAAGAGGATATAGGGAATCAGGAAAGCGGCTCCGCCGAATTCGCCGATCCGGTAAGGAAAAAGCCAGATATTGGCCATTCCCACGGAGCTGCCGATACAGGCAATGATAAATCCCCACTTATTTTTGAACTTGTCATTTGCTGTGGATTGGTGTATCATTTTCATGTCTTGTCAAAATCCTTTCTTGCGTTAAAGTATTGCTCTATTATAGCATACTTTGTCATAAAAGAAAGAAAAAAAGAACAAAAAATGAAAATTCTATAAAAATATAGAAAAATCATATTTCTTCTTGACATCAAAAAGGGTATATGATAAAGTAACTAATGCGTGAGGCGAAAAAGAAAGCAGAGTATCCGCTCTCACCGCAGCATAATCAGGTGACTGCGGTTGATATTGAAGAAGTACATTGTAACGGCAGAAGTAAGAAAGTTGATTTTGCCGGAAGTATTTTGGATGATCGAGTGGATAGTCACTCGATTTTTTTGTTTTACATAGATAATTGTAATGTAAAGTGAAAGAGCGTTCTTATCGTCTGAGAGCCTGAAGGAAATTCATGTGACGGAGGTATACGACAATTAGCGATTTAATGATTAACGAACAGATCAGAGACAAAGAAGTACGTCTGATCAGCGCAGATGGGGAACAGTTGGGAATTATGTCAGCACGGGACGCTTACAAACTGGCGCAGGAAGCCGAGCTTGATCTTGTAAAGATCGCGCCGACAGCAAAACCGCCGGTATGCAAGATCATTGATTACGGAAAGTACAAATACGAGCTGACAAGAAAAGAAAAAGAAGCAAAGAAGAAGCAGAAGACTGTTGAAGTGAAAGAAGTGCGTTTATCGCCGAATATCGATACCAACGACCTGAATACAAAGGTGAACAATGCAAAGAAGTTCATCACAAAGGGGAACAAAGTGAAAGTTACATTGCGTTTCCGGGGCAGAGAGATGGCGCATGTTCAGCAGAGCAAGCATATCCTTGATGATTTTGCAAAACTTCTGGAGGATGTTGCGGCAGTTGAGAAGCCGGCAAAGTTGGAAGGTCGGAATATGAGTATGGTTTTAACTGTAAAACGTTAAAAATATTTAGGACTTTGGTCCGGCAAGGCACAAGCACATAAAAGGAGGAAATTATCATGCCAAAAATCAAAACAAATAGAGCGGCAGCAAAGCGCTTCAAAACCACAGGTACAGGAAAGCTGAAAAGAAATAAAGCTTATAAGAGCCATATCTTAACAAAGAAGACTACAAAGAGAAAAAGAAATCTCAGAAAGTCTACAATTACAGATGCAACAAACGTAAAGAACATGAAGAAAGTATTACCATATCTGTAAGATTCGGTTAAGAGAAGGAGGAGTCGAAAATGGCAAGAATTAAAGGCGGAATGAACGCAAAGAAGAAGCACAATAGAACATTAAAACTGGCGAAAGGATACAGAGGAGCACGTTCCAAACAGTACAGAGTTGCAAAACAGTCTGTTATGCGTGCACTGACATCTGCTTACGCAGGAAGAAAACAGCGCAAACGTCAGATGCGCCAGCTCTGGATCGCTCGTATCAACGCAGCGGCAAGAATGAACGGTCTGTCTTACAGCAAATTCATGTATGGTCTGAAGCTGGCTAACGTGGATATGAACAGAAAAATGCTCGCTGAGCTTGCTGTAAATGATAAAGAGGGATTTGCAACGCTTGCAGAACTTGCGAAAACAAAACTTGCTTAATTGGGAAGCGGTTATTGATTTTCAGTAATATATAGGAAAAGAACAAAAGATGTAAAGGGAAAAGAAATTTTCTTTTTGCATCTTTTTTGTATAGATGAAGCAAATTTTAAGAAAGTTAAAAAAATAGTTGACAATTAGAATTTATCATGGTAAAGTTTTACAAAACCAATGAGGAAGAGTAAGTACCTTATGGAACGGATTACCCAGAGAGCTGCGGGTGGTGGGAGCGCGGCAGATCAGCCAGAGGGGAATGGACTTCCGAGGGCGAGCAGAATTTTTTCAGGATTTTTTGAAAATGTATGAAAGATAGTATGTGAGCCGGAGAGCTGCTCCGTTATCAAGCAGAGCATATGTCGGTATGCGTGAGAGGATGTTTGGATAAACATCAAGCTGGGTGGCACCGCAGGAGTTGTAAACATATACTCTTGTCCCTGCAAGTAGATTGCGAGGACAGGAGTTTTTTTATTACCATATTTGTTCTGTCCCGTAGATATCGTCGGTAGACCGGAGAAAATATCTCTTGTCTACTGACAGTAAGAAAGGAGAAGATAGAAATGAGCGAAAAAAAGATCCCTTACAAAATTTACTTAGAAGAACACGAGATGCCGAAGCAGTGGTATAATGTCAGAGCTGATATGAAAAATAAACCGGCGCCGCTCTTGAACCCGGCAACACATGAACCGATGAGCGCGGAAGAACTTGGAGCTGTATTTTGCGATGAGTTGGTAAAGCAGGAATTAAACAATGATGACCGTTACATTGATATTCCGGAAAAAATCGGCGATTTTTATAAAATGTACCGTCCGGCGCCGCTTGTAAGAGCATACTGTCTGGAAGAGAAACTTCAGACGCCGGCAAAGATTTACTATAAATTTGAGGGAAATAATACAAGTGGAAGCCACAAATTGAATTCGGCGATCGCACAGGCTTATTATGCGAAAGAGCAGGGATTGAAAGGTGTGACAACGGAAACCGGAGCGGGACAATGGGGAACGGCATTATCGATGGCGTGCGCATATCTGGATCTGGACTGCAAAGTTTATATGGTGAAATGTTCTTATGAGCAGAAGCCGTTCCGCCGTGAAGTGATGAGGACATACGGAGCGAGTGTAACGCCGTCGCCGTCAGAGACGACAGAAGTCGGAAGAAAGATCCTGGAAGAACATCCGGGGACGACGGGAAGCCTTGGATGTGCGATCTCGGAGGCAGTGGAAGCGGCAACCAAAACGGAGGGATATCGCTATGTGCTCGGAAGTGTGCTGAATCAGGTGATGCTGCATCAATCGGTGATCGGTATGGAGACGAAGATCGCGATGGATAAATACGGCGTCAAGCCGGATATCATCATCGGCTGCGCCGGCGGTGGTTCCAATCTGGGCGGATTGATCGCTCCGTTTATGGGGGAACAGCTCAGAGGAGAGGCGGATTATCAGTTCATCGCAGTGGAACCGGCGTCATGCCCGAGTTTGACGAGAGGAAAATTTGCCTATGATTACTGCGATACCGGTATGGTGTGTCCGCTGGCGAAGATGTATACACTCGGGAGCGGATTTATCCCATCGGCAAATCATGCCGGAGGACTTCGATATCACGGCATGAGCCCGATCTTATCCCAGTTGTATGCAGACGGCTATATGGAGGCTCGTTCGGTAGAACAGACCGCAGTGTTTGAGGCGGCGGAACAATTTGCGAGAATCGAGGGAATCCTCCCGGCGCCGGAGAGCAGCCATGCGATCCGTGTAGCGATCGACGAGGCGATGAAGTGCAAAGAAACCGGGGAAGAAAAAACAATCTTATTCGGTCTGACCGGAACGGGATATTTTGATATGTTTGCTTATGAGAAATTCCATAATGGAGAGATGAGTGATTATATTCCGTCGGATGAAGATCTGAAGCCAGGATTCGATAGTCTGCCGAAGATGTGATGAGGGATACGGAACAGAAAGAAACGAGAGAACGGAAGAACCGAAGAGACGGAAACTAAAGAATAGAAGAAATAAGATAAGGGGTGACCGAAACAAGAAACTGTTTTGATCACCCCATTTTCGTGCAAATCTGTTTATTCTTTTTCTTTTAGTTGTTCTGCCAGAGAAAGGAGCAGATCCTGATTTTTGGAATTTAAATTTTCATATAATTTACACAATCTGTAATTTTTTTCTAAAACAGCATTGAATTCAACTTGAAAATCCGGTGTCCGTCTGCTGTCTGTCTGATACAGGAGATAGTCGATCGATACGTTGAAGAATCTGGCGAGATCGATCAGGATATCGGCGGGAAGCGTCGTATCTCCGTTTTCGATCCGACTGACTGTCTGCTGTGATACATTGATTTTTGCGGCAAGTTCACTTTGATGTAATTTTCGCTCTTTCCGAAGTTCTTTTATTCTTGTCTGCACAGCGTCCGGTTCTCCTTTTTTGATAGCGTCAGTGTGCAAGGGGAAATATGTCCGTTGTTTCCTTATACACCGACTCTATAAACTCTTTTGATCTCAGCCTCTATTTTAAAGGATATTATGAGCAGTGCTAACTGAAAGTTGTGTATAAAAATACTTGAAAATGAAGTATAACACCTGAAACGGGAAGATGATCGATATTGGAGGACAGACGCGTGGTAAAATGTAGCCAGAGGTGAGGTTATGCAAAAAATCGGACTGCGGCTGCAAAGAATCAGAAAACAAAACGGAGTCAGCCAGGAAGAATTGGCGAAAAAACTGCATGTTCAAAGGCAGACGATTTCGTCTTATGAGCGGGGTGTCAGCACGCCGGATATTTATATTCTGATAGCAATGGCAGATTATTTTGAGGTTTCGGTGGATGAATTGGTAGGACGGAACCGGAAAAAGAAAAAATGAGAAGAAGCGTCGGTTTACGAGAAGTGTATTGTTTTTTGTATAGTTGTGCTAAAATCGGATTTTTACAGATAGGAAACCGGATTTAAACATTTTGAACTTTCTGTGAATTTTGTAAAATTGTATTGAAAATTCAATGGAAAGGAGAAAAGTTTAATGGGAAAATCAAGGAAGTGGGGGAGGTGTATTCTGTCCTTTGTTTTGGCGGCAGGAATGTCATCGGCAAGCATCCCGGTTTACGCTGCACCTCTAGATGGCGGTTCGGGAAGTGATGAAAGTAACGCGAAGCTGCCAGAAATACAAACGGTCACATCAATCGATTTTTCAACGATGGAAAATCTGGATTCTCTGCCCGAGGGCTGGAAGATTTCGAATGGTTCGGGAAGCAGTGAACTTGTGGATGAAGCAGAGGGGAAAGCTCTTAAATTGACACGGTCGGGAGACGGAGGCGAGACGGGTTTAGTAAATAACAGCCTTGGTATTGATGAGAGTGAGTATCGATATGTTACGATTGATACCCGGGTTAAAATGGGAGCGGAAGACTATGCAAAGCAGTTTAGTATTCCTTATATACAGGATAAGAATGGTACTACGTCATATACTCTGTATATGGATGGAGATTGGACGCAGTATAAATCTCATGTAAACGGGAAAAATGTGCTTGAAGCAGGAACGCTCAAAAAGGGTGAATGGCAGAATGTAAGTATGGATATTGATATGAAAACGGATACATTCCGTGTATCTGTGGATGGTGAGTATCTTCTTGCCGGAGTCAATGCAAGACAGGCAACAGACAGTCTGCAGACGATTAAATATTATGCGGACTCATGGAACAGAGGTACGATGTATTTGCAATCTGTGGAGGTGACAGCACAGAAAGAACGTACGGAGAGTGCTGCTTTTTATGTAAGTAATTCAGGAGATGATTCTGCGGATGGACAGACGTCAGAGACTGCTTGACAGACAGTAGAAAGAGTCAATAAAGAGCATTTTATTCCGGGAGACCAGATTCTTTTTGAATGCGGCGGAAAATGGGAAAATCAGACGTTGCAGCCGCAGGGAAACGGTTCAAAAGAGGCTCGGATTGTGATTGGAAATTACGGAGAGGGGGAACTTCCACGGATTGCCGTAAACGGTAAGATGAAAGATGCACTTTATCTTTGTAATCAGCAATACTGGGAAATCAGCGGCCTGGATATCTCCAATACAGTAGAGGGATTTACAATGGTGTCTAATGATGGGATACCGACAGGCAATGTAACGGAACGTCAGGATGACCCGGGCAAACTTCTCGGAGAATATCGTGGAATCCATATTGCCGGGCGGGATGTACCCTCGTTGAAAGGTTTTCGTATTCATGATCTGAAAATTCATGACGTAACAGGCGTCGTATCATGGATTGGTGATACGGGATTGAGAGATCCGGGAATTATGAATAATGCCGGATTGGATGGGTCAAAGAGAACAGGCGGAATCCTTATTGAATGTTTGAGTCCGACGGGAAAACAGGCGACACAATTCAGCGATATTGTGATCGAAGATAATTCATTTATCAATAACTCTTTTGGAGCAGTAACTATAAAACAGTGGAATGGATCCGGTAATCAGTATGGTGAAAATCCGGGGTGGGCAAACCGAAACGGTTCCGGCGGCGCTCCGGACTATGTAGACGGCAACTGGAAACCGCACAGTAATATCATTATTCAAGATAACTATATCAATCAAGGTGCATCGGCATATGCCTGCAATGGAATCTATCTGACAAGCAGTCGGGATTCCCTGATACAGAGGAATGTTCTGGAGAATATTGGTACTTGCGGAATTGAATTGTATTTTACGGATAACGTAGCAGTTCAGTATAACGAAGTGTCAAATGTTGATAAAAAGGGCGGCGGCGCGGATGACAATGCGATCGATCCAGATTGGAGATCAACAAACGCATTGATTCAGTATAATTATATTCATGATTGCGGAGAGGGACTGCTTCTTTGTGGAGTACAGTATAATTCAGGAGTGATCCGTTACAATTTGATACAGGATTGTAGAAGAAGTTATGTTCACTATTCAATGGGAAGCGGCTATTTCCAGACTTACAATAACGTCTTTTACCGCAGTGCAGATGGAAATGGAACGAATAATTTCGATCCTTGGGGCGGTGGAAAAGCATATTTCAACAATGTTTTTTATGATGGAAAGAAGCGGGGATTTGTATTTAGCGGTGGAACGAGTTTCTCTTATTACAATAATGCATATTATGGAACAAATGCACCAAATAAGGATTCCAATCCGATTATTCTTGCGGAAGACCAGTTTGAGGGAAGTACTCCGCCTATGGATCGAAAAGGAACGGGTGATACGGGCGTGCTTTTGGAAGCCAATGGATTGAAACCTGAAGCGGGATCTCCGCTGATTGCGGCAGGTGTATCTAAGGACGCTAATGGGATCAGCATTGATGAGGGACTGAAATCGCGGGGGGCATATTTTAATTTCACACCTTTAGATGCAGCAGATACAAATAGTCTGGGAGACTGTATATATATTGAAAGAACAGATTATCCGACGTTTGAGAAAAATGGAACAGAAGCAGTATTTGATACACCGAAGACACAGGTTGCAGCGGATAAGGATACTCCGACGATTGGTATGTTTGAAGTACCGTTGGATGAGAACGCAGTGATTTTGCGAGGTGCGGTTTCTGATGGAATTAATCCAATGGCAAATGCACAAGTGGAAATCCAAGTGGAGGATGTGACAGTAACTACAACGACAGGTGATTCCGGAACTTATTCTGTTACAGATGGTCTGAAATCAGGAGAAGCGGTGATCACTGTAAAAGTAGAGGGCAGAGAAGATGTAAGTATTACCGTACAGCTTGAGGCGGGAAAGGTAAATGAGGGAGATGTAAAAGTTCCGCTTGTACCGATGCCGGATGAATATGCGTATGAGATTTTCAATGAGAATTTTGATGATGGGACTTCTGAGAATTTTGCTTTTAATTGGGGATCTCAGATCACAGACGGAAAACTGATACTTACAAAAGATATGGGAAAAGCTACGGCGGCAGTATATTATTTTAACCCAGTGATCGCAGCACAGAAAGGTGTGGATTTCAGTTTTGACTACAAGGCGGATCCGGCGAATAAAATGGGACTGGAATTCCGGGATTCTTACGGAAGACTTCTCTTTGCGGTTTGTGCCGCACCGCAGAAATCAGAATTACGTACATCCACTGCCGGCGAAGCGGTAGACGATGATAAAGCGGCTTCTGCAGCAGAACCGATGTGGAGTCCTGTGAAAATGAGTGCAGATAAAACATACACGTTCCGTATACATGCTGATTTTGAAGCAAAGACTGTCGGTTTCCAGTTAAAAGAAAAAGATGGCGATGTGCTGGCACAGCAGCTGAATATCCCGACGGATGCAGTAAATCTGGCAAAGATGAACGCTTGCAGCTGGTGGGATTCCAAGCCGCAGTACATAGATAATTTCAGATTGACGGCGCTGGAAGAGACGGTAGAACTTCCTCTGGATGGGAAGACAATATATACATTTGGTGACAGTATTGTTGCCGGACATCAGTACCAGAAAGCCGGATTTGCAGAGTTTATAGCAGCGGCTGAGGGGATGGAAATTCAGAAGTTTGCTGTGAATGGTGCTACGATAATGGATGCAGGATACGAGGGAGGACAGATTGAAGCGCAGTTAAGCGGCTCGCCAGAAGAACAGCCGGAATATGTTCTTTTTGACGGAGGAACAAATGATGCGGAGTATTTGGCAAATAATCCGGAAGTGCAGTATGGTGAAGTACAAGAGTCTGAGAATCAGGATTCTTTTGATACAACAACATTTGCGGGAGCATTTGAAAGTCTCATCTATCAGATGAAACAAAAATATCCAGATGCGCGAGCTTGTATATACGGCAGTTCATAAGTTGGGAAGCCGGGACAATGATGTACAGGAAAAATTCCGTGCAATTGAACTTGCGATTTGCAGGAAATATGGTGTGGCTGTCGCGGATGTGTATGGACAGACCGACTTGGATACAAATGATGTCAATAAGAAAAATGATTATACATTTGACAGTCTCGGGGCAAACGGTCTTCCGGGAAATAACGGTTCAGGAACTCATCCGAATTTGAAAGCGATTGAAGAATTTTATGTTCCGGTAGTGACAGAAGCATCCATTCCAAAATTTTAAACGGAAGGGATTTTTGTTGATTACTTTACGTTTAAATAACAAAAAACCCTTGAAAAATCAAGGGTTCCGAATGCGGAAGATGGGACTTGAACCCACACAGCTCGAAAGCTACAAGATCCTTAGTCTTGCTCGTCTGCCAGTTCCGACACTTCCGCATGTTCCAGCGCTTGCTTTTTTGTTGTCCCGCGCGGCACAAGTAGTATAATACTACCACTTCGTAGAAATGTCAACACTTTTTTATAACTTTTTTTAAAAATTTTTTCTGTACGCTGCTGCAGTGATACCGGTGTGTTTTTTAAACGACTGGGAAAAGTAGTTTGCAGACGAAAATCCGGTCATATGAGCGATATGGGTAATGCTGTAATCTGTATTTTTCAAAAGCTCTTTGCTGTTTAAGATACGCCGTTCCAACAGATAATTGATCGGGGCAACTCCGTAAGACTTTGAAAAAATATGGGACAGGTAATATTTGTTCAGATGAGAGAGCGCGACCAGATCATCCAGAGTCACTTCTTCGCTGTAATGATGATCGATGTAATCTTTGATCTGTGCGCATTCGCCGGAAATATCAGGGACACTTCCGGCGGAAAACTGGCTGTTTGTCACCCGTCCGATTTTCAGAAGAAATGCGTTCAGCAAATACTGGCATATTTGTTCAGATGCCGGTTCGTGGCGGTGCGCCTCAGCCAGGATCATTTTGAGGAGCGGCAGTATATCCGCCTGATCGGAATGAAGACGGGTGATCTGACATCCGTTTTGGGAAAGGGCGGTATCCTCAGAGTCTTGCCCGGAGTGATCCGGAAAATCAAACAACAGATCATCGATTCCGAGTGCAATATAAGAAAGCGGATGTTTATCCGATGATTTTTCTGTATGACGGATGTTCGGGTTGATCTGGACAAGCATATCTTTTTCGGAAGAAGCCGGTACGGCAGAGCGTTTCTTTTGAAGCGGAAAAAGAACAGGAGGATTCAAAAAGATGGGGAAAAACGGAACGATCGGAAGAGTGACGATACCGACTGACCTGGATGTGATCCGGGAGACAAAAGAATTGATCGAGCGATGGGGAGCGGATGCGATCCGTGACTGTGGCGGAACAGAGTATCCGGATGAATTAAAAGAAGAAGACGCAAAAGTTTATGCGACTTATTACACGACCAGAAAGGATAATGAATGGGCAAAAGCAAATCTCGATGAAGTGCAGCAAATGTACATTATGACAGATTTCTACACCGCCGAGAGCGATTCTCTTTCCATTCATCTGATGGATCATCTTTACCCGGATATGCTTCAGGTAAACACGAGAGACGACATCGAAAGATGGTGGGAAGTGATCGACCGGACAACCGGAGAGGTCGTACCTTATGGAACATGGCAGTATGACGCTAAGAGCGGGGATGTCATGATCCATCCGGCAAAGGCATTTCATGAATATACGGTAAGTTTTCTTGCATATATCATGTGGGATCCGGTTCATATGTACAATGCCGTGACAAACGGATGGAAAGACGTGGAGAAGCAGATCACGTTTGACGTGCGTCAGCCGAAGACACATGCGTATTCCATGCAGCGGCTGCGGGATTATCTGGAAAGCCATCCATATGTGGATGTTGTGCGTTATACGACGTTTTTCCATCAGTTTACACTGATCTTTGATGAAATGGCCCGGGAAAAATATGTGGACTGGTATGGGTATAGTGCATCGGTAAGTCCGTATATTCTGGAGCAGTTTGAGAAAGAAGTCGGATATAAATTCCGTCCGGAATTTATCATCGATCAGGGATATATGAATAATACATACCGGATCCCATCCAAAGAATTTCAGGATTTTCAGGCATTTCAGAGACGTGAGGTTGCAAAACTGGCAAAAGAGATGGTGGACATTACGCATGAATACGGCAAAGAAGCGATGATGTTCCTGAGAGACCACTGGATCGGTACAGAGCCGTTTATGGATGAATTTAAGACGATCGGACTGGATGCGGTTGTGGGAAGTGTCGGAAACGGCGCAACACTTCGGTTGATCAGTGACATCAAAGGGGTGGAATATACGGAGGGACGTCTTCTTCCTTATTTCTTCCCGGATGTATTCCATGAAAACGGAGATCCGGTGAAAGAGGCAAAGATCAACTGGGTGACTGCACGACGTGCGATTTTGAGAAGTCCGATCGACCGGATCGGATATGGCGGATATCTGAAACTGGCGTTGAAGTTTCCGGAATTTATTGATTATGTGGAAAGTGTGTGCGATGAATTCCGTCTGCTTTATGAGAATATCAAAGGAACGACGCCGTACTGTGTGAAAAAAGTAGCAGTATTGAACTGCTGGGGCAAAATGCGCGCATGGGGAAATCATATGGTGCATCATGCGATTTATTATAAGCAGAATTACTCTTACGCCGGAATTATCGAGGCGCTCAGCGGAGCTCCGTTTGATGTGAAATTCATCAGCTTTGACGATATCCGCAAAGATGCGTCGATTCTTGATGATATCGATGTGATCCTCAATGTAGGAGATGCGGACACCGCATATACTGGCGGGGAAAACTGGATGGATCCGGCAGTTGTGGAAGCCGTGCGCGGATTTGTGCACCGAGGCGGCGGTCTGATTGGTGTCGGTGAGCCGACCGCACATCAGTGGCAGGGAAGATTTATCCAACTGGCAGATGTGTTCGGTGTGGAATGTGAGAACGGATTTAATCTGAATAAAGATAAATATAACTGGGAAGAGCATCCTCATTTTATCATGGAAGACTGCAGCGGAGAGATCGACTTCGGAGAGGGCAAAAAAAATATGTATGCGTTGGACGGAACAGAGATCCTTGTGCAGAAAGACCACGAAGTACAGATGGCAGTCCGTACATTCGGAAAGGGAAGAAGTGTGTATATCAGCGGTCTTCCGTACAGCTTTGAGAACAGCCGTCTTTTGTACCGTGCGGTGATCTGGGCTTCCGGAGACGAGGAGAATCTGAAGAAATGGTTCAGCACCAATTATAATGTGGAAGTGCACGCATATGTGAAAAACGGCAAATACTGTGTAGTCAACAATACATACGAGCCGCAGGATACAACCGTTTACCGTGGAGACGGAACAAGTTTCGACGTACATATGGAAGCCAACGCGATCCACTGGTATGAGATCTAGGAGGTCATAAGATGAGTGTAACAGAAAAACAGCTTCAGGAAGTGCTGACGGGGTTTGAATTTCCGGGAACACCGGTGCTTCAGGGAGTATATGGGAACGGACATATCAATCATACATACCTGCTCCATGTGATGGGAGAGAATGGAAATAAAAAAAGAATGATCCTGCAGCAAATGAACCGTTCTGTGTTTAAAAAGCCGGTGGAAGTTATGGAAAATATTATGGGGGTGACTTCCCATCTGCGCAGAAAGATCGTTGAGAACGGCGGAGATCCGGAACGTGAGACACTGAACGTCCTTTTGGCGAAAGACGGGAAACCATATTATGTAGATTCCTGTGGAGAGTACTGGCGGATCTATCATTTTATCGAAGGGGCATCTTGTTACGATCAGGTGGAAAGCGAGGAAGATTTCTATCAAAGCGCCCTTTCTTTTGGAAATTTCCAGTGTCTGCTCTCGGATTATCCTGCGGAAACGCTTCATGAAACGATTCCGGGATTTCATGATACAAAACAGCGGTTTGCAAACTTTAAACGTGCTGTGGAAGCAGATGTGATGGGACGGACAAAAGCGGTAGAACGGGAAATTGAATTTGTTCTGGCACGGGAGCGGGATGCGGCTGTGCTCGGAAATCTGTTGGCGGCAGGTGATCTGTCGCTGCGTGTGACGCACAATGATACAAAGCTGAACAATATCATGATCGACGATGCGACAAGACAGGGAATCTGCGTGATCGATCTGGATACGGTCATGCCGGGACTTTCGGTCAACGATTTTGGCGATTCGATCCGTTTCGGCGCAAGCACGGCGGCGGAAGATGAAATCGATCTGGGAAAAGTAAGCTGCAGTATGCGTTTATTTGAAGTATATAACAACGGATTCCAGAAAGGATGCAGAGGACGTCTTACCGATACGGAGATCGAGATGCTGCCGATGGGAGCGAAGATCATGACGTATGAGTGCGGTATGCGTTTTCTGACAGATTATCTGGAGGGAGATCATTACTTCCAGATCCACAGAGAAGCTCACAATCTGGATCGCGCGAGAACGCAGTTCAAACTGGTGGCGGACATGGAACAGAAATGGGATACCATGATGAAAATTGTAAAAAATAAATAAAAAACAATAAAGAAACGTTGTTTTCAGGAGAAGAAAAAGGTGGGAAAAGCTGTCTGGCATAAATTTCTCATCTTTTTCTTTATCTTTTGGATCATACTTCTTGTATCAAAAACCGAAAGATGTATAATCATAACAAATAAGACCGGATGACAGGAGGGAAGAACGGATGTTGGAAAAAGCAGATTTTGCAAAAAAACTGGATAAAGAGGAATTTAAAGAAATAATGCCGGAGCTGGAACGGAAGATCGCCGGACTCCAGAGGCGGTGCAGAGAGCTGAAAATCCCGGTCATGATCGTCTTTGAGGGATTCGATGCTGCAGGAAAAGGTCTGCAGATCGGTCGGTTGATCCGCAATCTGGATCCGCGCGGATTTGAAGTGTTCCCGATCAAAGAAGAAACAGAAGAAGAACAGATGCATCCGTTTTTGTGGAGATTCTGGACGAAGACGCCGGAGAAAGGACGGTTTGCGATTTTCGACGGAAGCTGGTGCCGGAAAGTCCTGATCGAACGCTTCGACGGGAAAGTCAAAGGATTTGAGGCTGCAGAAGCGTACGGGGCGATCCGCGCGTTTGAAAAGCAGCTGACGGATGACAAGATGGTGCTGATCAAGCTGTTTCTGGCGATCGATCAGCAGGAACAGAAAAAACGGATGAAAAGACTGCAAAAACAAAAAGAGACCGCGTGGCGTGTGGAGAAAGGGGATCTGGAGCGAAACAGGAGGTACGAAGATTATCTGTCCATCGCAGAGGAACTGTTGAGAAAAACAGATTCGGACGATGCGCCGTGGACAGTTATAGAAGCGACAGACGAGCGTTTTGCGGAAGTAAAGATTTACCGGACGGTGGTCGCAGCGCTGGAGGAAGCAGTCAGGCGAGCGGAAAAGGAGAACTTATGGCAGCAGGAATTTTACCGGTCGGAGACATCCCGTCAGACGGAAGATTTGGAGCAAACGGAGAACTTACACGGATCGATCCTTGCACAAGCAGATCTGTCGAAACAACTGGATCGGAAAGAATATAAAAAACGATTGAAAAAACTGCAGAAAAAGATGGAACGTCTTCATGGGGAACTGTATCGGAAACGGATCCCGGTCGTGCTTTGTTTTGAGGGATGGGATGCGGCCGGAAAAGGCGGCGCGATCAAGCGTCTGACGGAATGCATGGATCCGCGCGGATATGTGGTACACCCGACTGCCGCGCCGGATGAGACGGAAAAAGCACATCATTATCTCTGGAGATTTTGGCGGTCTATGCCCAAAGACGGACACATAGCGATTTTTGACCGCACATGGTACGGGCGTGTGCTTGTGGAACGGATAGAGGACTTTTGTACGGAAGCAGAGTGGAAACGGGCATATCAGGAGATCAACGATATGGAAAGAGATCTTGCGGGTCATGGCGTCGTGATCCTGAAATTTTGGATGCAGATCGATAAAGAGGAACAAAAACGACGTTTCGAGAGACGGCAGGAAGATCCGGAAAAACAATGGAAGATTACAGAGGAAGACTGGCGGAACCGGGAAAAATGGGATCAGTATGAGACGGCAGTCAATGAAATGCTGCTCCGTACGTCCACGGACGATGCGCCGTGGATCGTTGTGGAGGGAAACAACAAGTATTACGCACGGATCAAAGTGCTGGAAACCGTAGTAAAAGCATTGGAAAAAATGAAAATCTGAAAAAAATCTGCGAAAAGAAAAGGAAACAAGTAAGTTTTGTCGAATATATATAATAGGGTGTTCTTCCTAAACGGAAGAATGTCTGTGTAATGAGATGGAGGAGATTATGTACTATTCGGAAGACTTGATTGAAGAAGTAAGGATGAAAAATGACATCGTCGATGTGATTTCCGGATATGTGCGGCTGCAGAAGAAAGGAAGTTCTTATTTTGGACTTTGTCCTTTTCACAATGAGAAATCTCCGTCGTTTTCGGTCAGCAGATCCAAGCAGATGTATTATTGCTTTGGCTGCGGCGCAGGAGGAAATGTATTTACGTTTCTCATGGAATATGAAAATCTTTCGTTTGTGGAGGCGGTACAGCTTCTGGCAGACCGCGCCGGGGTGGAACTGCCGAAGATGGAATACTCCAAAGAAGCGAAAGAGCGTGCGGATTTGAAGACGACGCTTTTGGAGATCAACAAGGCGGCGGCACAGTATTTTTATGTACAGCTGAAATCAGAACAAGGGCGGATCGGATATGAGTATCTGAAAAAGAGAGAACTTTCCGACGAGACGATCAAAGCGTTCGGGCTTGGTTATTCCAACAAATACAGTGACGACCTGTATCGGTATCTTCGCTCCAAAGGGTATTCGGAAGACCTGATCCGTCAGGCGGGACTGATCAGTACCGATGAGAAACACGGCGTATATGATAAGTTCTGGAACCGCGTCATGTTTCCGATCATGGACGTCAACAGCCGCGTGATCGGTTTCGGCGGTCGCGTGATGGGCGATGCAAAACCGAAATATTTGAATTCGCCGGAGACACCGGTTTTTGATAAAAGCCGGAATCTCTACGGACTGAACAGGGCGCGTTCTTCGAGAAAACCGTATTTTCTTCTCTGCGAGGGATATATGGATGTGATCGCATTGCATCAGGCGGGATTTACCAATGCCGTCGCATCCCTCGGAACAGCGCTGACGCCGGGACATGCATCCCTGATCAAGCGTTATGTCCGGGAAGTGTATCTGACTTATGACAGTGATGAAGCCGGAACGCGCGCCGCGCTTCGCGGGATACCGATCTTAAAAGAGGCAGGGATTTCTGCAAAAGTGATCCGGATGGATCCGTATAAGGATCCGGATGAATTTATCAAGAATCTGGGCGCAGAAGAGTTTGAACGGCGGATCGCGGATGCGAGAAACGGATTTTTGTTCAGTCTGGAAATATTGGAATGGGATTATGATATGAACTCTCCCGAGGGGAAGACGGCATTTTTCCGGGAGGCGGCAAGGCGGCTCATTGGATTTGAAGATGAGCTGGAGAGGAATAATTACATAGAAGCGGTCGCCAAGATTTACCAGATCAGCGCGGAAAGCCTGAAAAAACTGGTGACGAAGACGGCAATCCAGGATGGACTTGCGAAACCGGTGGAACGACCGAAGTCCACCTCTGAACAGAAAACGGCGAAGAAAGAAGATGCCGGGAAGACGGCGCAGAAAGTGCTGCTGACATGGATGATCGAGGAGCCGAAGCTGTTTCAGGTGATCGGAAAATACATTCATCCGGATGATTTTACGGAAGAGCTGTTCCGTACTGTGGCAGAGCTTATGTACCGACAGTATGAACAGGGAGAATTAAATCCGGCGAAGATCCTGAATCATTTTACCGAAGAGGAAGAACATCGGGAGGCGGCGTCTCTGTTCCACACGAAGATCCGTGAACTTTCAACGAAAGGGGAACGTGAGCAGGCGCTGAAAGAGACGATCCTGCGCGTGAAATCGAACAGCATTGATGCGCAGACACGGAAGCTTTCCCCTACGGACATGGCAGGACTGCAGAAACTGATGGAAGAAAAACGAAAGCTTCAGGACTTGTATCAACTGCATATTTCTTTAGAATAAGGATAAAATAAACTAAGACCGTCCGCATATTTTGCGGACACAGGAAGGAAGGACACATGGAAGAAAACACACAGAAATTTTTGGAACGGCTGAAAGAACTGGTTGCTCTTGGAAAGAAAAAGAAAAGTATCCTGGAAATTCAGGAAGTGAATGACTTTTTCACGGACATGGATCTGAACGCAGAGCAGATGGAAAAGATTTTTGAATATCTGGATGCCAACAATATCGATGTGCTGCGGATCAACAGTGACGACGACGCGGATATTGACATGGATATCGAGGCGATGATCGCGGATGATGACGATGTGGATGTGGAGAACATCGATCTGTCTGTTCCTGATGGTGTGAGTATAGAAGATCCGGTGCGGATGTACTTAAAAGAGATCGGAAAAGTTCCGCTTTTGAGTGCCGACCGTGAGATCGAGCTGGCAAAACGGATGGAAGAGGGCGACGAGGACGCGAAAAAAGAACTGGCAGAGGCGAACTTACGTCTTGTTGTCAGTATTGCCAAACGTTATGTCGGTCGGGGAATGCTTTTCCTTGATCTGATCCAGGAGGGGAATCTGGGACTGATCAAGGCGGTTGAGAAATTTGATTATCATAAAGGGTATAAATTCAGTACTTATGCGACTTGGTGGATTCGTCAGGCGATCACAAGAGCGATCGCAGATCAGGCGAGAACGATCCGTATCCCGGTTCATATGGTAGAGACGATCAACAAACTGATCCGTGTGTCCAGACAGCTTTTGCAGGAACTGGGAAGAGAGCCTGCCCCGGAAGAGATCGCAAAGGAATTGGACATGCCTGTGGATCGTGTGCGTGAGATCTTAAAGATCTCTCAGGAACCGGTGTCTCTGGAGACGCCGATCGGTGAGGAAGAAGACAGCCACTTAGGAGATTTTATTCAGGATGACAACGTGCCTGTTCCGGCGGAAGCGGCGGCACAGACACTTTTGAAAGAACAGCTGGATGAGGTGCTCGACACACTGACGGAGCGTGAACAGAAAGTACTCCGCCTGCGTTTCGGTATGAACGACGGACGTGCGAGAACATTGGAAGAAGTCGGAAAAGAGTTTGATGTAACAAGAGAGCGTATCCGCCAGATCGAGGCGAAAGCACTCCGGAAACTTCGTCATCCGAGCCGCAGCAGAAAATTACGGGATTATCTGGATTAAGAAAGAGGATAGAATATGGAGTTATCAAAGCGATTGCTTGCAGTTGCATCCTTGGTAACGCCGGGCAGCATAGTAGCGGATATAGGCACGGATCATGCCTATATTCCGCTCTATTTGATACAGGAGAAAAAAGCGCCCGGTGCGATTGCTATGGACGTCAATGAGGGACCGCTTCTTCGGGCAGAAGAACATGTGAGAGATGCCGGACTTACGGAGCAGATCCGGCTTAGAAGATCCGATGGACTGGAACAGCTAAGTCCCGGAGAATGTGATTGTGCCGTGATCGCCGGAATGGGAGGCGGGCTGATGATCCGGATCTTTTCGGCACATCCGGAGATCACGAAGAGCCTTAAGGAATGTGTTTTACAGCCGCAGTCTGAGATCGAACGGGTCAGATCGTTCCTCTTGGAGGAGGGATTTGTGTTCTTACAGGAAGATATGGTGCTGGACGACGGAAAGTATTATATGATGATGAAAGTCAGACCGCCATTTTCGGAAAATGTAGATCAAGATCCGAAGAAACAGGAACTGCGAAGAACTGCCGCAGAAAAAGAAACGTGGGACGAAGTGGAACTCCGCTACGGAAAGCTGCTTCTGGAAATGCGCCATCCGGTGCTTCTTTCTTATTTACAGAGGGAGAAAGACATTCATGAGAGAATCCTCTCCGGGCTTGATCAGCAGGAGGGAGCGCACATCGAGGTGCGGAAACAGGAGTTACAAAATGATCTGAAGCAGATCAGGAAAGGACTGGAATATTATGCTTTGCAGTGAGATCATAACGCAGATTGAAAAAACATATCCGAAAGAGGCCGCGCTTGGATTTGATAATGTGGGATTACTTGCAGGACGCGGGGAAAAAGAAGTAAAACGGATTCTTCTGGCGCTGGATGCCACGGACGAGGTGGTGGAAAAAGCGGTGCAGGTAAAGGCGGATCTATTGATCACGCATCATCCGTTGATCTTTTCCGCGATGAAATCTGTGACAGATCAGGACTTTATCGGACGCAGAGTGCTGAAATTGATTCAAAATGACATTTCTTATTATGCGATGCATACGAATTATGATGTGTTGGGAATGGCAGATCTGGTTGCAAATACGTTAGGGCTTCAGGAGACCGAAGTGCTGGACATTACATGGGAAAAGGACGGACATCCGGAGGGAATCGGGCGGATCGGAAGAGTACCGTGCAGAACGACTTTGGAAGAATGCTGCCGTTATGTAAAAAAACAGCTTCATCTGGAGCATGTAAAAGTGTTCGGAGATCCGGAAAAAGAGATCTGTTGCATGGCAGTTTCGCCGGGATCCGGAAAAAGCGCGGTGGATCCTGCAGTTTCAAAAGCCGCGGATGTGCTTGTGACCGGCGACATCGGACACCACGAGGGATTGGATGCTTTGGAACAGAATCTTGCGGTGATCGATGCGGGACACTACGGAACGGAATATTTCTTTATCCGTGATATGGAACGGTTTTTGAAAAGAGAACCGGGTGGAAATGAACTTGAAGTCCTGACAGAAGAAAGCGGAGTGCCGTTTCGGATCGTATGAGAAACAGATCCGGCGAATAGAATAGAGTGATGAGAGTGCAGCGGGGAACGACAACGTCAGCGTACAAAGACGGATGGTCTGTTGTACACTGACATGAAGATCGGAGGAGAGAAAGATGGAGAACATATCATATCAGGTCACAATCGGAGAAACAAGCCGGGTATATCCGGCAGGAACAACGTATCTTTCTATTGCCAGAGAGTTTCAGGATCAGTATGAACATCAGATCGTTCTGGTGGTACAAAACGGAAGCCGTCTGGAAGAACTGCACCGGGAACTGGATCGGGACTGCACCCTGGAATTTGTGACGACAAAAGACCGGATCGGTCACGATACTTACAAGAGAAGCATGAGTTTTTTGTTGGTTAAAGCGGTACATGATGTGGGCGGGCACGAGCAGGTGGAACGTGTGCGGATCCATTTTTCCGTCAGCAAAGGCTATTACTGCACGGTCGAGGGGAGTGTTCGAGTAGACGAGGCATTCTTAAAGAAAGTCGAGGCGAGAATGCGCGAGATCGTCCGGGAGGAAATGCCGATCGAGAAGCGGTCTGTACGCACAAGGGAAGCGATCGAATTATTCCGCCGGCATGGAATGTACGACAAAGAACAGCTGTTTGAATATCGGCTGAGTTCCAAGGTCAATATTTACAAGATGAATGAATTTGAAGATTATTATTATGGATATATGGTTCCAAATGCAGGATATCTGAAGTATTTTGCACTTTATCTTTACGACGAGGGTTTTGTGCTCCAGATGCCGGAGGCAAGTGCCCCGGAGATCGTTCCGCCGTTTGAACCAAGCCCGAAATTATTTCAGGTTCTGAAAGAATCGATCCTTTGGGGAGATCTTCAGGGAATCGATACGGTCGGCGCGCTGAATGACATGGTGACAAAGCGGGATATGCGGGAGGTTGTTCTTGTACAGGAAGCTTATCAGGAACGGAAAATCGCAGAGATCGCGAAACAGATCGCAGATCGGAAAAATGTCAAATTTGTGTTGATCGCAGGACCGTCCTCCTCCGGCAAAACGACGTTTTCCCATAGGCTTTCGATCCAGCTGCGCGTCAATGGGATGATCCCGCATCCGATCGCAGTGGATAATTATTTTGTGGATCGGGAGCTGACGCCCCGTGATGCAGATGGCAATTATGATTTTGAATGTCTGGAAGCGATCGATGTGGAGCAGTTCAATCGGGATATGCAGGATCTTCTGGACGGAAAAGAAGTTTATCTTCCGATTTTTAATTTTAAGACCGGAAAGCGGATGCGTTCTTCCGTGCCGAAGAAACTCGGAGAACAGGATATTCTCGTGATCGAGGGGATCCATTGTCTGAACCCGAAGCTGACGAGACAGCTGAACGACGAGAATAAATTTAAAATCTATATCAGCGCGCTGACGCAGTTAAATGTGGATGAACACAACCGGATCCCAACGACGGACGGACGGTTGATCCGGCGGCTCGTGCGGGATGCGAAGACACGCGGCGCGTCTGCGACACAGACGATCGGAATGTGGCAGTCGGTCAGAAGAGGGGAGGAGAAAAATATCTTTCCATTTCAGGAAGAGGCGGATGTGATGTTCAATTCGTCTTTGATCTATGAGCTGGCGGTTTTAAAACAGTATGTGGAGCCGCTGTTGTTCGGCGTGGATAAATCGGCGCCGGAGTATGCCGAGGCAAAACGGCTGCTTAAGTTTTTTGATTATTTTGTCGGGATCGGCAGTGAATCCGTACCGACAAATTCCCTGCTGCGGGAGTTTATCGGCGGAGGATGCTTTCAGATATAGAGTGGAGAACGATTGATATATAGCATGATTTAAGAAGAACAGAGTTCAAAAGCGTTGTATTTTGAACTCTGTTCTTGTACGTCTGAATGATAAAAATTTTATGATATAAAACAGCGCAGAAAATCAACGAAAAAACGAAATAATAGTTGACTTTGGATTTAGTATATGTATAATAAACTTTGGTAAACAAAAAACTTAGTAAATGTAAGAGGAAAATAAAATGAGTATTGAGGAGCAGATCGGAGCGAAGATCCGAAATCTCCGGAATCAAAATGGTCTGACGCAGGAGGAATTGGCAGACAGGACTGAACTGACGAAAGGGTTTATCTCGCAGATGGAGCGCGGACTTACCGCACCGTCGGTATCTACTCTTTTGGATATTGTGGAATGTCTTGGAACCAATCTGTCAGACTTTTTCCATGAGGAGAATGAACTTCAGATCGTTTATCCGAAAGAAGATTATTTCGAAAAGGAAGATGAGCATAAGAACAGTATTACCTGGCTGATCGCGACTGCGCAGAGCCGCAGCATGGAACCGATCCTCGTACAGTTACAGCCGGGGCAGTCGATGCCGGAAGATAAACCTCATGAGGGAGAGGAATTCGGCTACGTTCTGGATGGAGAGATACGTCTTCATTATGGAGAAGATGTTTATACCGTGCGGAAAGGAGATTCGTTTATTTTTCCGGCAAACCGCAAACATAAGATAAGTTCAGCTTGCAAAAAGGTGTCGTCCATTTTATGGATCAGCAGCCCCCCAAGCTTTTAGGAGGAAGAGTCATGTCAGATGTTATTTTAACGTTAGATTCGATCAGTAAATCATTCGATGGGGAGATGGTTATTGATAATCTGAATCTCGAGATCGAGAGAAATGAATTTATTACGCTGCTTGGTCCGTCCGGCTGCGGAAAATCTACGACACTTCGGATCATCGGCGGTTTTGTGAAACCGGATGAGGGTCGGGTGCTCTTTGAGGGAAAGGACATTACGGATCTGCCGCCGGATAAGCGCAACGTCAATACTGTTTTTCAGAAATATTCATTGTTTCCGCATATGACCGTGGAGGAAAATATCGCGTTCGGACTGAAACTGAAAAAGAAGAGCAAACAGTATATCAAAGATAAGATCGCATACGCGCTGAAACTGGTGAACATGGAGGGCTACGGAAAACAGGCGCCGACCGTGCTAAGCGGCGGACAGCAGCAGAGAGTAGCGATCGCACGCGCGATCGTAAACGAACCGAAGATCCTGCTTTTGGATGAGCCGCTCGGTGCGTTGGATCTGAAACTTCGCCATGGAATGCAGCGGGAGCTGATCAAGATCAAACAGGAAGTAGGGATCACATTTATTTATGTTACGCACGATCAGGAAGAGGCGCTGACGATGTCCGACCGGATCATCGTAATGAACCAAGGGATCATTCAGCAGATGGGAACATCAAAAAGTATTTACGACGAGCCGCAGAACGCATTTGTCGCAGATTTTATCGGCGACAGCAATATCATCGATGGGATCATGCGAAAGGATAAACTGGTCGAGATCCAGAATGTCGCAATCCCATGTGTGGATACCGGATTTGCAAAAGATGAATTGGTTGATGTGGTGATCCGGCCGGAAGATCTGGTGATCGTGGAAGAGAGTGCGGGATTTCTGAAAGGAATGGTCGTGTCGATCATTTTCAAAGGAGCGTATTATGAGATCAAAGTACGTATTCATGATTATGAGTGGATCGTACAGAGTGTGAACCCTGCGCAGATCGGAAGCAGAGTGGGACTGACGATCCTGCCGGACAATATCCAGATCATGCACAAGCCTCACTCCAAAGACGAGGAGGTTGTAAAAGAGGATGAATAAATTAAAAGGCATCAATAAGAGGTCGTGGCTTTCCACCCCCTATTTGATCTGGATCATCGGGTTTACCGTGATTCCGATGGCGGTGATCTTCCGCTATGCATTGAGCAGTCCGGAGGGTGGTTTTACACTGGCGAATGTGGCGGCTATCGCCGATCCGGTTCATTTAAAAGCGGTGATCTTCTCTTTAGAAATTGCGGTGGGATGCACATTGATTTGTATTTTATTATCCTATCCGCTTGTGCTCGCACTTCGGCGGCTGAACCTTGGAAAACGGGGATTTGCACTGTTTGTACTGATCCTGCCGATGTGGATGAATTTTATCCTCCGTGTGCTCGCATGGCAGATGATCTTATCGAACAACGGAATCCTGAATCTTCTGCTGCAAAAGATCGGACTTGAGCCGGTTGCGCTGGCAAACAGCGGAGTGGCGATCATGATCGGTGTTGTATATGACTATCTGCCGTATATGGTGCTTCCGATTTTCAATGCAGTTTCTGAGATCGACGAGGATATCATCGATGCTGCAAAAGATCTCGGAGCCGGAGGATTCACGATCTTCCGCAAGATCATCTTCCCGCTTTCCGTACCGGGACTGTTGAGCGGAATTGTGATGGTATTTGTTCCATCGATGACTTCGTTTGTGATCTCGGATATTTTGGGCGGCGGAAAACTGCAGCTGATCGGTAATATTATTGAACAGGAGTTTACGAAGAGTATGAATTGGTATCTCGGATCGGGACTTTCGGTATCACTGATGATCTTCGTCCTGATCAGTATGGCGTTTACAATGCGAAATGATATGGAAGGGAAGGGCTCTGCAATATGGTAGAAAAATTGAAAAATTTAATAAGCAGATGCTATCTTGGTCTGATCCTTTTGTTTTTATATGCGCCGATTCTGGTATTGATCGTGCTTTCGTTCAATAATTCCAGATCCCGTGTCCAGTGGGGCGGTTTTACATTGGACTGGTACAGCCGGCTGTTTTCCAACCGGCAGATCATGGAGGCGCTGTCCACGACACTGACGCTTGCATTTTCTTCGGCGCTGATCGCAACAGTGATCGGTGTGCTCGGCGCTCTGGGAATCCATGCAATGCGCCGGAAGAATTATCAGCTTGTGATGGTCTGCACCAATATTCCGCTTTTGAATGCGGATATTGTGACCGGAATCGCATTGATGCTCTGGTTTGTGAATTTCATGCCGCTTGGATATGGAAGTGTTCTTCTGGCACACATTACATTTAACATCCCATATGTGATCCTGAGTGTCATGCCGAAGATCCGGCAGATGAACCTGAGTTTGTATGAAGCGGCGAGAGATCTGGGAGCAAATGCAGTCTATGCATTTTTTAAGATCATTCTTCCGCAGCTTGCAGGTGGGATTGTGGCAGGATTTTTTATGGCGTTTACGATGTCGATGGACGATTTTGTGATCACATATTTTACAAAAGGCGCAGGGGTCAATACTTTGTCAACGATGATCTACGGCGAGATCCGAAAAGGGATCAAACCGGAGATGTACGCGTTGTCCACGATCATTTTTGTGTTTGTATTTTTAGTACTTCTGGCAGTCAACTATCTGCCGGATCGAAAGGGAAAAGCAAAAAAGGAGAGAGTAAAAGGATGAAAAGAAGAGTCTTAAGCGTACTGCTTGCGACCGTTGCGCTTGGCAGTACCGTGTTAAGTGCTGGATGCAGCGGAAAACAGGATGCGAAAGAAACACTGACGGTGTTTAATTATGGGGAATATATGGATCCGGCGGTTCTGGATCTTTTCTATGAGGAAACCGGAATCGAAGTGAAATATGAGGAAGCGCTGACTCCGGAAGAAATGTATACGAAATATAAAGCGGGAGCGATCGACTATGATCTGCTTTGTTCTACGGACTATATGATCGAAAAACTGATCAAAGAGGGGGAACTGCAGGAGATCGATATCGATGCAATGGAGAATGCGGGAAATATCGGGGATAAATACTGGGAATTCTCGCAGGCGTTCGATCCGGAGAATAAATATACGGTTCCGTATTTCTGGGGAACACTCGGTATCCTTTATGACACAACAAAGGTGAAAGAGCCGGTGGACAGCTGGAACGTGCTGTTTAACGGAGAATATGCGGGCGAGATCATCATGCAGAACAGTATGCGTGACACTTATATGGTAGCGATGAAAGCGCTGGGTTATTCTTTGAACAGCAATAATGAGGATGAGGTCAATGCGGCTCATGATCTGCTTGTCAAACAGAAACCGGATGTACAGGCGTATCTTGTTGATGAAGCAAGAGATGAGGTTGTCGCGGGCAATGCAACGATGGCGGTTGTATATTCCGGGGAAGCATACCTTGGAAATCAGTATAATGAGGATCTTGCCTATGTGATCCCGAAAGAGGGGTCTAATGTCTGGCTGGATTCCTGGTGTGTGACGAAACAGTGTGACAATGTGGATGCGGCACAGCAGTTCCTTGACTTCCTGTGCAGGGAAGATGTTGCGGAGATGAACTTCGAGTATATTTATTATTCCACACCGAATGAAAAAGTGATCGAGGGACTTTCAGAAGAAGACCGGGCAAATGAAGCACTTGTCCCGGCAGACGATGCGACTGAGAATTGTGAAGTCAGTGTGCAGCTGGATCCGGAGATCAACGATCTGATGAACACGCAGTGGAAAGAATTGAAAGCAGAATAGATTTGGATTTCTTAGGTTGACAAATAAAATCCGCCGGGAATGGTTTTCAAAAAAGAAAACCGTTCCCGGCGGATTTTTGCTGTCATGAAATCAGTCGTGAGATTCGTTCTTTTTATAAAATTCCTTTATACAGTCTATGCGGCTTGTCATATTCTGAAGCAGGAGATCCGCAAGCGTGATAGCTGCCATGGATTCGACGACAACAACCGCGCGGGGAACGATCACCGGATCGTGGCGACCATGGATGATAAGTTCTGTATTTTCCCCGATGTTGTTTACCGTGTGTTGCATCTGTGCGATCGACGGAGTCGGTTTGACTGCAATACGAAAAATCAGTTCGGATCCGTCACTCATTCCGCCGAGCACTCCGCCGGAGTGATTCGTCTGCTTGGAAATGATGCCGTCTTCGGAAACGAACGGGTCATTGTTCTGACTTCCCGTAGAAGATGCGGCAGCAAAACCATCGCCGAATTCCAACGCTTTGACTGCGCCGATGGAACAGACCGCCTGGGCGAGCCGCGCATCGAGTTTGTCAAAAACAGGTTCTCCGATCCCTGCCGGAAGTCCTTTGATGCGGCATTCGATAACGCCGCCGGCAGAATCGCACTCTGCCATCAGTTCGTCCAGATAAGCGGAGGCTCTTTGTGCCGCGTCAAGATTTGGCATATAAAGTTTGTTTTCGGATATTGCCTCAAAATGATAGTCCGCTTCCGGGATGGAAACAGGTCCGATCGCTTTTGTAAAGGTCAAAAGTTGTACGCCGAGCTCACGCAGCAGAAGAGAGGCAACAGCACCGCCGGCGACCCTGCCGATCGTTTCTCTGCCGGAAGAACGACCGCCGCCGCGGTAATCGCGGACGCCGTATTTGGCGTCAAATGTATAGTCGGCATGTCCCGGACGATAGGTTGCGGCAAGGTTGCCGTAATCGCGGGAGCGCTGATCCTGATTCCGTACAAGAAGAGAAATCGGCGTGCCGGTCGTCCGCCCCTCAAAGACGCCGGACAAGATCTCAACCTGATCTCCCTCCTGACGTTTGGTTGTATATTTGCTCTGACCGGGTTTGCGGCGGTCGAGAAAGGCTTGGATGTCTGCTTCGGACAGAGGAAGTCCGGCAGGACACCCGTCGATCACTACGCCGATGCCGGCGCCGTGGGATTCGCCCCAGGTTGTAATACGAAATAATGTTCCGAATGTAGATCCGCTCATGATGTCAATCTCCTTTTTTGAATCTGATACGCATTATTATATCGGAGAGTGAATGGGGATGCAATGATTTAAATTATTTTTTATATGTTTCGCTGACAGGGGTGAGTTTCGTTAAAAAATTGCTCCAATAGATGAATCGCTTCTGATGAAGCATATCGCTTGTATCCCTGCACCCCGGTGGTTTCCATTTTAGGGGAGGGAGCGTTCCGAAATTCGTTTGGGGACATGCCTGTATAAGCTTTGAATACGCGAAAAAACGAGGACTCACTGTCAAAACCGCTTTCAGAAGCGATATAGGGGATGGTAGTGTCGGAGTTTTTTAATAAATGTTTGGCATGACTGATTCGATAATAGTTCGTAAGTTTTTTGATGGAGCCGGATCCGGCAAGTTGTAGGATCTGATAAAGCTTTGCACGACTCATACCAAGTGTCCGCGCGAGCAGATCAGCATGGAGCTCTTCTTTAAAATGTCCTTTGATGTATGTTTTGATCCTGTCCAGATCTTCCAGATAACCGGAGTCTTGCTGAGAATCTGTTTGTGAAAGAATGTGATATTGAACATGCAAAAACAGAAGACTGATAAAATGGTACAGTCCGCTTTTAATCTCAAATTGATAGCCATCCGGTTTGTAATACAAAGATAAACACATACCGGCAAGCGTTTTTTGAAACTCTTTGACGGCTTCCTTTGTAAGCGGTGTTTCTCCGGAAGTCGTATTCAGAAGAAAATCAAAGGAAGAATGATAAACTTCTGAGATGACAGTCGGACTGAATTGCAAAACAAGACAGAGGTTATCATTTTCGATGTATTCTGTGGCGTGAACTTCCTGTGAACCGATCATCAGAAGATCTCCGGGTTTCAGACTGAAGTGATTTTGTTTGCAGGTGACCGATAAAGAACCCTGAAGGACAAAAAGAACTTCATATTCGTTATGCCAGTGGATACTGCTGGCATTTAAAGACTGAATTTGTAATTTTAACGGGGCTTCGTTCAATAAGTCGATGGACTCTAATTTGATCTCAGGCATAAGCTTCGTCCTTTCTGTTTTACTGATTTCTATTATAGCGAATCAGATCGTTTTTTACCACAAAGATTGTATCTTTTGGACAAAATGGGAGGATGGTCATCACGAAATGAGAACTTATTGTACAAAGTGGATGTTATAATAACAAATATGAGATTGTCAATCTATACAAAACAGGAGAGTGGATAGGATGATTTACCAGGATCCGAAACAGAATGTGGAACTGCGGGTAAAAGATTTGTTGTCCAGAATGACTTTGTCACAAAAAATCAGCCAGATTTCCGGAAGAACGATCGAGAAGAACGATCTGGAAATCGACAGGGGAGGCGGTACGGGCGGAGCCATGCTCATGGGGACGACAGACCCGCCGGAAGAATTTGGGCGGCGTTGCGAAATGGTTTTTGAGAAGCTACGCGGACAGAACCCGTGGAATATTCCTCCGCTGATACATTGTGAAGCGCTCTGCGGACCGATGATGCGGGATCAGGCGGTCTTCCCGGCGCCGCTTGGAATGGGCGCGTCCTTTTGCACGGAATTATGCAGGAAAAGTGCGGATGTGATCCGACAGCAATTACTGACAAAAGGAATCCGTCAGGCGCTCGCCCCGGTGTTGGATCTTGCAAGAGATTTCCGGTGGGGGCGCACCGGTGAAACCTACGGTGGAGATCCGACCCTTGCGGCTGCGATGGGATGCGCATGGATCAAAGGACTGCAGGGGGAGGATTTAAAAGAAGGAGTGCTGGCAACGGGAAAACATTTCCTCGGATATTCCACGCCGGAGGGCGGATTGAATTCCCGACATATCGCAACGGACCGGCGCGATCTCAGGGAAAATATGGCAAAACCTTTTGAGGCGGCGATCCGGAAAGCCGGATTGAAAAGCGTGATGGTCGCATATGGGGAACTGGAGGGGATCCCTCTGTGTTCCAGCCGGTATCTGCTGACAAAATTGCTGCGGGAAGAGCTTGGATTTGACGGCTTTACAGTCAGTGATTATCTGGCGCTGCAAATGATGCAGCAGACGCTTGGAAGTGCAGAAAATACAGGAGAGATCGGAAAACAGTGTCTGGAAGCCGGGTTAGATATGGAATTGCCGGACGCTTATGCTTTTTCCTCGGAATTACGGGAACAGATCAAGCGGGGAGAACTCGCTGAGGAACTGCTGGATCAGGCGGTTTCCCGGATTTTGCGGCAGAAATTTGAACTGGGTCTGTTTGATGTTCCGATGTTCCAAAAAGACAGAGAGACGGCACAAAAGGAATGGATGAGCTTAAAGGAGAAAGCGGATGCCCTGTCGGAGGACGCAGCTCATGCCTCCATCGTACTTGTACAAAATGACGGAGTCCTCCCATTGGCATCGGGACAAAATGTTGCGTTGATCGGTCCGTGTGCAGACAGTCTCCGGCTTATGCATAATAGCTATACATGGGCCGCTGTACTGGATGTGCTGCTTGGAAACGGAAGTACAGATTTTAAGAGTGTGGATGAATTGTTCCAGAAATTTGACGGGACAGCCAAATCGGAAGAGCACGTTCAAGAACAAGTGGATGCCAGAGTGCGGGAAGAACATCCGGGAGCAAAGACGGTACGGGAAGCGCTTTTGAACTATTTTCCGGAACTGGCGTACGCAAAAGGATGCGGTCTGAGAGACGGTTCGGAAACCCAGATGCAAAAAGCGGTCTCTATAGCCCGGGAGGCGGATGTGGTGATTCTTGCGCTGGGCGGAAAAGTTGGATGGGATGAAGCCTGCACCGGCGGAGAGGGAATCGATGATGTGACGGCGGAACTGCCGGAGATACAGCAGCAGTTATTGGAAAAAATAGCGGATGTGAATCCCAATGTCGTGATCGTCCATACGGACGGAAAGCCGCTGATCGGTGAAAAAGCCTACATGAAATCCAGAGCCGTGATCGAAGCGTGGCTGCCTGGACCGATGGGTGGAAGTGCGATCGCAGATGTATTGTGCGGAACTTACGATCCGGGAGGACGGCTGCCGGTCGATGTTCCGAGACACAGCGGACAGATGCCGATTTATTATTATCAGAGACGGAGTGCGATGTTGGGAAAAGGATACCGAAGTGTTCCGGAAAGTCCGCAGTTTCCGTTTGGCTACGGACTGAGTTACACGACGTTTTCTTATGAACCCTCCGTATGGCATGTGACAGAAAAAACGGGTATCCCTGTACTGCATGTGACGGTCACGCTGCACAACACAGGAACATACGGCGGGGATGAAGTCGTTCAGCTCTACGGACAGGATCCGTCGGCAAGCGTGGCGCGCCCCAAAAGACAGCTGCTTGGTTTTCAACGAGTACATTTGGAAAAAGGGGAAAAGGCGCAGGTAAAATTTCAAATTTCATTCGATACGTTGTCGTTCCCGGATGCGGCGGGAAAGTGGAAACTGGAAGCCGGACGTTTTTGTTTTGCAGTGGCGAAGCACGCGGAAGATCCGGGAGAACCGTATTGTTACGAATGTAAACGCACATTAGAGATCGATGCGGCAAAACGAAGCTTTTTTGCGGAAAGCGTGATCATACATTGAAAGGAGAATCTATATGAAAGACAAAAAAGAAATCTGTTATTTTCAAAATCCGGGAGGACCAAGACTGAGCTGGAGCCAGAATTCAGGCATGAAACTGATCGAAAAAGACGGACTTCGGTTCAAGGATCTGGCTCACGACGGGGAACTTCATCCGTATGAGGACTGGAGACTGCCTGCGGAAACCCGTGCCAAAGACTTGGCCGGAAAGCTTAGTATCGAGCAGATCGCCGGACTGATGCTGTACAGCCGTCATCAGTTCGTTCCGGGAATGTCCAATTTCTACTTCGGAAAGGTGACATATGACGGGAAAGAACTGCCGGAGAGTACGGCGCCGTTCTCTGCACTGAGCGACCAGCAGATTCAGTTCATGAAAGAAGACTATCTTCGCCATGTGCTTGTTGTGACTGTTGCCTCCCCGAAAGATGCGGCCATGTGGAACAATAATCTGCAGGAACTTGCGGAGGGAGAACCTTGGGGAATACCGGTTTCCATCAGTTCTGACCCGCGGCATGGAACGTCGGTGACATTTGAATTTGATGCGGGGGCAGGCGGAGACATTTCCCATTGGCCGGAACAATTGGGAATGGCGGCTTCCTTTGACCCGGATCTTGTCCGTCGGTTTGGCGAGATCGCTTCGGATGAGTATCGTGCCATGGGAATCACAACCGCACTTTCCCCGCAGGCAGATCTGACGACGGAACCACGCTGGAGTAGATTCGCGGGCAGCTTTACGGAGAGTCCGAAACTGAGTACCGATCTGGTACGTGCATATTGTGATGGTTTCCAGACTTCCGTGGGAGAAGCGGAAATCTGCGATGGCTGGGGATATAACAGTGTCAATGCGATGGTGAAGCACTGGCCGGGCGGAGGAGCCGTTGAGGGCGGACGGGACGCGCACTTTGGATGCGGAAAATACTCCGTCTACCCGGGAAATAATTTTGAACAACATTTGGAACCGTTCACGAAAGGCGCATTTGGACTGCAGGGAAAAACAGGAAGCGCAAGCGCAGTGATGCCGTATTATACGATCGTGCATGATCAGCCGGGCGGAGAAGAAGTGGGATGTAGTTACAGTCATTATCTTGTGCAGGAACTGCTCCGGGATCAGTACGGATTTGACGGTGTCGTATGTACAGACTGGAACATTACATATGATGAGACGACGGTGGATGATCTGTATACCGGAAAATGCTGGGGAGTAGAGGGACTTTCCCAAGTGGAGAGATGCTATAAGATCCTGATGGCAGGTGTGGATCAGTTTGGCGGATTAAACGAGAAAGAGCCAGTGATCGAAGCCTATAAAATGGGAGTAAAAGAACATGGCGAAGCGTTTATGCGGGCGCGTTTTGAAAAGTCGGCATACCGGCTTTTGGTTAATATTTTCCGGGTAGGTCTGTTTGAAGATCCGTATCTTGATCCGGAACATGCTTCCAAGGTTGTCGGATGTCCGGAGTATATGGAAGAGGGATTCCGCGCGCAGGTCAAATCGGTTGTCATGCTCAAAAATAAAAAACAGGTACTTCCACTGGCTAAGAAAGCTAAAGTTTATGTGCCGAAAATCCATATCCCGGCATATATAGACTGGATGGGAACACAGATTCCGGAACAGTTGGCAGATCCGATACCGGTTTCGATTTTGGATCGCTATTTTACGAGAGTAGAGACGCCGGAAGAGGCAGACGCTGCATTGTGCTTCATCCGTCAGCCAAACGGCGCCGCTTTCAGTATGCTCGGCGGATATGATGTGAAAGACAGAGAACAGGGCGGAAACGGATATATGCCGGTAAGTATTCAGTATCGTCCGTATACAGCGGATGCAGCCCGTGAGGAAAGCATTGCGGGAGGAGATCCGACAGAGACAAGTGCTAACCGCAGTTATAAAGGAAAGACGGTGACCGTCAATAACGAAGACGATCTGGAACTTGTGCTGGAGACGAGAAGGGCGATGAAAGAGAAACCGGTGATCCTTTGCGTGAAGACAAACAGTCCGATGGTCATGCGGGAAATCGAGCCGTCTGCGGATGCGATTCTGATGGAATTCGGCGATCTTCCGCAGGCAGTTCTGGAACTGATTTGTGGTCTGCATACACCGTCAGGGCTTCTTCCGATGCAACTTCCGGCAGATATGGATACGGTGGAACAACAATGTGAGGATGTGCCGTTCGACATGGTATGTCATACAGATGAGGAAGGACATGTTTATGACTTTGGCTTTGGTATGGACTGGAATGGCGTGATCGATGATGAAAGGGTTAAAAAATACGCACATAAAAAATAAAAGAGCGTAGGAAAACGAAAGGAGAAAAAGGATGGGAACAAAACAACAAAAAGAAACAAAAATGCGCCCCTTTGGCGCGCGTGACAAATGGGGCTACGCGATGGGAGATCTCGGATGCAATATGAGTTTTGCGATGAACAGTTATCTGATGCTGTTCTATACGCAGTATATTGGTCTGAGCCTGACCACATGGGGCGTTATCATTTTGATCCTGAAAATATGGGATGGAATCAATGACCCGATCATGGGAGCATTGATGGATACACTGAAGCCGGGAAAAAAAGGAAAATTCAAGACATATATTTTCTACGGATCTTTCTTGCTGATGTTTTCCGGTGCGTTATGTTTTCTGCCGATCCCGTCTGCACCGTATGCGGTGAAAGTGGCAGTATGTATGCTGGCATATTTTGTATGGGATTTCTCTTATACGATCGTAAATGTACCGTATGGGGCAATGAGTACCGCGATCACATCGGATCCGGGAGAACGTGCACAGCTTTCCACATATCGTGGAATCGGTTCCATGATCGCAAATATTGCTGTGATGGTCATTCTTCCGATCCTCTGCTATGACAGCGAGAACAATCTGATCGGCGGACGGATGTTTGTGATCGCACTGGTGATGGGATTTGCAGGGTTCGTTGCATTCCAGCTGCTTTTGAAATGGACGACGGAACGTATCGCACCGCGTGAGACCGTGCAGGCAAACGGGGAACGTCCGAAATTCAATTACTTTAAAGCTCTCGGAAGTTTTTTGAAAAACCGTGCGGCAGTCGGACTTACACTGGCGACGATCGCACAGCTGATCATGACAAACAGTCTCGGAGCTGCCAATCAGGTCCTGTTCCAGAGTTATTTTGAAATGGCACAGTTTTCCGGTCTGATGGGGCTTGGAATGATGATCCCGGCGTTGGTGATCATTCCGTTTGTCAAACCACTTGTAAATCGCTTTGGAAAGCAGGAACTTGCGGCATACCCATTGCTTGTCGGAGCGGTTGCCAGTTTGGGAATCATTTTTCTCCCGGTCACACCGGATGCAAAAGGTATGGTTCTGTATTTGATCTTGTCCCTGATCATCATGGCATCTGATACCTTCTTTATGTCGATCTGCTGGGCAATGACAGCGGACTGTATCGATTATCAGGAACTTCGTACCGGCGTCAGAGAAGAGGGAACCGTATATGCAACTTATTCTCTGGGAAGAAAACTTGCAAGCGGATTTGGTGTTTCCATTATCGCATTCTTATTGATCTTTACAGGGTACAATGAAACACTCGGCGCACAGCAGCCGACAGAGGTGGCAAATAACGTTCGTATTCTGATCGGACTTGTCTATGCGGTCTGTATGCTGCTGCAGTTTGTATGTTTGAAATTTATCTACAATCTGGATAAAAATGCGACATTGGAAATGGAAGCAAAAATGGGACATACCAATGCAGAATTGATCGGAGAAGATCGGGACGACGATTAATTTTCCGAACAGGAGAAAGGAGCGTTATATATGCGCACAACGATTTCAATCAATGAGGACTGGCTGTTTACAGCCAGTCAGATAGATCCGGCATTGCCGGATCTATCTGTTATGGAGACGGTAAATCTTCCGCATACATGGAATGCAGAAGACGGTTCCGACGGGGATGATTTTTATCACCGGGGAGTTTGCTGGTATGCAAAAAAAATCATTCGACCGGATGGAGAATGTGTTTTTCTGGAAGTGGAAGCAGCAAGCCAGATTGCCGAGGTATATTTGAATGGAACATGTGTAGGGCGTCATCAGGGAGGATTTTCATCATTTCGTATCGATCTGACAGAGACGATGCGTCCGGGGGAAAATTTACTTCTGATCTCGGTTGACAATGGGGAAAGTGAAAAGACATATCCACAGTTTGCTGATTTTACTTTTTTCGGAGGGCTTTATCGGGGAGTAAAATTGATCGTCGTACCGAAGAATCATCTGAAACTGGAAGCGGGAGATCCGGGGCTGCATGTGACCGCAGAACTGCTGGAGGACGGTTCGGCAAGTGTCAGAACAGATACGGGAATCCACACAGGAACACGAGGAACGTTCTGTTTTACGATCGAAGATGCAGAGGGAAGAACCGTAGAAAAAAATGTAACAGAAAAAGGGGAAGCAACGTTTACATTGAGAGAACCACATCTGTGGGACGGCGTGAAAGATCCGTATCTGTATACCGCGAGAGTCCGGTTGGAAGAATCCGGTGACGAAGTGGCTGTTCGTTTTGGCGTTCGTCAGTTTTCGGTGGATGCGGAGCTTGGATTTTTCCTGAATGGAAAACCATATCCATTACGCGGTGTTTCCAGACATCAGGACCGGCAGGGAAAAGGATGGGCTGTTACTGAGGCGGATCACAGGCAGGATATAGAGCTGATCCGGGAAGTCGGGGCAAATAGTATACGGCTTGCCCATTATCAGCATGCACAGTACTTTTATGATTTATGTGATGAAGCAGGTGTGGTAGTCTGGGCGGAAATTCCGTTTATTTCCAGGTTTATGCCGGGCAAGGAAGCACATGACGATACGATTTCACAGATGAGGGAACTGATCTTGCAGAGCGGCAATCATCCGTCCATTTGTTTTTGGGGCATCAGCAATGAGATCACAATGAAAGGAGAAAGCGAAGCGCTTCTTCAAAATCTGAACGATCTTCAGGAACTTTGTCATGCGATGGATCCGACCCGCCTGACAACGATGGCTCAGATCGGAGCTGTGTCGCTGAACAGCCCGACCAACACGATCACGGATGTATTGGCATATAACATTTACCTTGGATGGTATGTTGGGAAAACCGAAGATTGCGCGGATTGGCTGGATGAGCGAAAGCATGCACAGCCGCAAAGAGCACTTGCGCTTTCCGAGTATGGGGCAGATGCCAATTATGAGATCCATTCCGATCAGCCGAAACGAAAGGATTACAGCGAAGAATACCAGTGTCTCTACCATGAGGGCATGCTGCAGATCATCGAGGAGCGCCCATGGCTTTGGGGAACATATGCATGGAATATGTTTGAATTTGCTGCGGACAAGCGGAACGAGGGCGGAACAAAAGGTCAAAATACAAAGGGATTTGTCAGCTATGACAGAACCGTAAAAAAAGATGTTTTCTATTTATATAAAGCCTACTGGTCCAAAGATCCGTTCGTTCATGTTTGCGGAAGACGGTTTGTGGATCGTGTCGGGGAGACAACGGAAGTGAAAATTTATTCCAATCAGTCGGAAGTGACGTTATATTGTGACGGAGAAAAGGTCGGAACAAAGAACGGAAGCAGGATCTTCCGGTTTACGATCCCGCTTGCAGGGGAACATACACTTCGTGCAAAAGCCGGAACATGTGAGGATACGATCCGGATTCGAAAAGTGGAGGAACCAAATCCGGATTATCAGGTGAAAGGCGGCGGAAATGAGGGAGTAGACTGGTATCTGGATGAATATGGAAACAGGCAGCGATTGACGGAAAAAGACGGTTATTTTTCCGTGTTCGATCCGATCGGTATGATTCTGGCAAATCCGGGCGGGGCAGAAGTGATCCAAAGTTTGCTGAAGCAAGTCGCAGCAGCCTTTACAAAAGCCGGAGAGCAGCAGGAGACTCCGAAAGTCGACGAAAACCTGATGGAAATGATCAAGGGAATCTCACCGGCAGATCTGATCGAAATGTCCGCACCGAAGCTGGCAGGGCAAGTACTGCCTCCGTTAAACGAAATGTTGCATCGGATTGCAAAGTAGAGCTTTTAAGACAAAATTTAAAAACAGAAGAATAGAAACAATATTTTACTGTACATTTTTTCGCTTTCATACTATAATGTTGCCTAGATATTGATTATAGAAGAGGGAGCAGTACTAAATGAGCAAAAGGGAGATCCATGAACAGGAACATAATCCGGATGAACAGGTAAATGTGCAGGAATCTCCGGCGGATACACCGGAGATGGAGGAAAATCTGCCGGATCCGGAAGCGGAGGCTGACGGAGAGGACGAGGCATTTGACGTGGACGGATCCTATGAGGACGAGGCATTCGATGAGGACGACGTTTATGATGAGGAAACAGACTCTTATGATGAGGACGATACCTTATATATGAGTCTGGATGAGGAAGAAAAGCCACAGGTCAAAACGAAAGCACCGAAAAAGAAAAAGGGACGGAAGAAACGCAGAAAAAGGGCGGCTGTTGCAAAAAAGAAGACGGATAAAAAGAAAGGTCTGATCATTGCAGGTGTGACCGTCGGTGTTTTGGCGGCAGTATATGTCGGCATATCAGTATTTTTTATGAGTCATTTCTATATTAATACAGAGATCAACGGTCATAATTTTTCGGCAAAATCTGTCAAGGATGTTGAAGAATATATGAAAGATCAGGTGAAAGGATATACGTTGACAGTCCTGGAAAAGGAAGATAAATCGGATACGATCAAAGGAGAAGACATCTCCCTCGCCTATGTGGAAAATGACGATGTGAAAAATGCGATTAAAAAGCAGAATGCGTTCCTCTGGCCGAGTGCATTTTTTGTGAAGAGCTCCACGCAGGTTACGATTGAAGTCTCTTATGATAAGGAAGCCTTGGAAGAGCAGATCAATAATCTCCAGTCGGTAAAAGTGGAGCAGATCCCGCCGACAAACGCCTATCCGAAGTTTGACGGAACACAGTATGTTGTAGAACCGGAAGTGACAGGAACCGCAGTGGATATGGACATGCTTCATGAAAAGATCGCCCAGTACATTCGGGAATTCAAATCGGAGCTGAACATGGAAGAAGAGGGATGTTATGCTCTTCCGAAGTTTACAGCAGAATCAAAAGAAGTGCAGGCTGCATGTGACAGCATGAACCAGTATATTAAAGCAAGTATTACGTATCCGATGGATGAGAATGTGGTGGTGGATAAAAATCTGATCTCCACATGGCTTACAGTGGATGAATCCATGAACGTTGTGTTCAATGAGAACGGCGTTCGGGAATGGATGGCGTCTTTCGGCGATCAGTATGATACAATGGGAGCGGCAAGAACGATCACGACCCCATGGGGAAAAACAGCAGAAGTTTCCGGCGGGGATTATGGATGGTCGATCGATGAAGAGACCGAATCGGCAGCGTTGATCAACAGTATTAAGAACGGGGAAGTCGTTACGAGAGAGCCGGCATATTATATCGGAGGTACAGCGGCTTCCCACGGTCCGCAGGACTGGGGAACAACATATGCGGAAGTGGACTTAAGCGCTCAGCATATGTGGTATATCCAGGACGGCGCCGTTGTGCTGGAGACGGATGTGGTAACCGGTGAGCCGATTCCGGCAAAAGAGACGCCGACCGGCGTGTATGCACTGAAAGAGACAACGATGCACGAGGTACTTGTAGGAGAGATCGTTCCGGAGACCGGAGAGCCGGAATACCGGACGCCGGTAGACTACTGGATGCGGATCACCTGGAGCGGAGTCGGATTTCACGATGCAACATGGCAGTCCACCTTTGGTGGAACATTGAATCAGATCCCGGGAGTCGGATCCCATGGATGCATCAATATGCCGTATGATCAGGCGGCTGCACTTTACAATATGATTTCAACAGGAACTCCTGTTATCATCCATTATTAAAAGAAAAGGGACAGTCAGAAGTGCGGCTGTCCCTTTTAGAAAGAGGACATTTATGTATGAATTGTTGAAAAAAGAGGGGCTGGCAAAACGCGGTCGGTTACATACGGTACACGGAACGATCGAGACGCCGGTTTTTATGAATGTGGGAACAGCGGCGGCGATCAAAGGCGCCGTGTCGACAGACGATCTGCGGGGGATCAAGACACAGGTAGAATTATCCAATACATATCATCTTCATGTGCGACCGGGAGATCAGGTTGTAAAACAGCTCGGCGGACTGCATAAGTTTATGAACTGGGACAAACCGATCCTGACGGATTCCGGCGGATTTCAGGTGTTTTCTCTTGCAGGACTTCGGAAGATCAAGGAAGAGGGCGTGCATTTCCATTCCCATATCGACGGAAAGAAGATTTTTATGGGACCGGAAGAGAGTATGCAGATCCAGTCTAATTTAGCCTCCACGATCGCAATGGCTTTTGATGAATGCCCGTCCAGTGTGGCGGACCGTGAATATATGGAACAGTCGGTTGCACGGACGACCCGTTGGCTGGCGCGCTGCAAACAGGAGATGGAGCGGCTGAACAGTCTTCCGGATACGATCAATCCGCATCAGATGCTGTTCGGGATCAATCAGGGCGGCGTGTATGAAGATATCCGGATCGAACATGCAAAGCAAATCACGAAGCTGGATCTGGATGGTTATGCGGTCGGCGGACTTGCGGTCGGAGAAAGCCATGAGGAGATGTATCGGATCCTGGATGCGGTCGTGCCGTATCTTCCGGACAATAAACCGACTTATCTGATGGGCGTCGGAACTCCGGCAAATATTTTGGAGGGAGTTGCCCGGGGCGTGGATTTCTTTGATTGTGTATATCCGTCGCGGAATGGTCGTCACGGACATGTGTATACGAATCACGGAAAGCTGAATCTGTTCAACGCCAAATTTGAACTGGACGATCGTCCGATCGAGGAGGGATGCCAGTGTCCGGCATGCAGAAGCTACAGCCGCGCATATATCCGTCATTTATTGAAAGCGAAAGAAATGCTCGGAATGCGTCTCTGTGTTCTTCATAATCTGTACTTCTATAATACGATGATGGAAGAAATCAGGGATGCGTTGGATGCGGGAGCATTTCATGCATATAAGGAAGAAAAATTAAAGGGCGTGTTGGGCTTGTAAAAGTTTGAGCGGAAAAGTTTAAGATGAAACAAAAAATACACTTGAAGTAATTGTATTTTTTATGTATAATGGTCATATTGCTTGAAGATAAGTAGTTAGGAGGATGTATTAAGATGAATGGAGTTTTAGCTGCCGGTGGTTCAATGAGTATGGTAAGTATCATTCTTGTTTACGTTGTAATTATCGGAGGTATGTGGTTCTTACTGATGCGCCCACAGAAAAAGGAGCAGAAGCGTATACAGGCAATGCTTTCCACGATGGAAGTAGGCGATACCGTTCTTACAACAAGCGGATTTTACGGAGTGATCATTGATATCACAGACGACGATGTGATCGTAGAATTTGGTAACAATAAGAACTGCCGTATTCCGATGCAGAAAGCTGCGATCGCTCAGCTTGAGAAGCCGAGTGCTGAATAATTAGGAAAGAGAGAAAGACCGGTGAGCGAAAAGCTTTTCGGTCTTCTTTTTGTATAGGGTGCGTCCAGCGAAGCTGGACCACACTTGCCGGTGCAAGTCCGGGCTTGCTCGAGACCTTGGCGACTGCTTACAATCCCGGAATGTGCCTTTTGGCACTTCCGGTGATTTTCATCGGACCGCAGAAGTGCCGGTGTGAAAGAAACAGAAGTCCTTTTTGTGACAGAGTGAATAAAAAGAGATTGTAGATACTTTGACACTTTTCTGTGCTAAAGGGTTGAAACGTGGGGTGAAATGAGGTAATATAAGGAAATAACGTGATATCGGGGGAGAAAGAGGGTTAAGGAACTGTTTTTATTCCGCATTTCTGAAGTCCCGGCATCATAACATTTTATCAAGGAAGTGATGACATATGATATGGAACATTGGAGTGATCAAGGGGGATGGGATCGGACCGGAGATCGTCACAGAAGCGATGAAAGTGTTGGAACAGGTGGCCGACGTATATGGACATGAGTGTAAGTACACACAGCTTTTGATGGGCGGGGCATCGATCGATGTACACGGAGTTCCGCTGACGGACGAGACGATCCGCTTAGCAAAAGAAAGCGACGCCGTACTGATGGGATCGATCGGCGGCGATACGAGGACTTCTCCATGGTATCGGTTGGAACCGTCCAAACGACCGGAAGCCGGACTTTTGAAGATACGAAAAGAACTGAATCTGTTTGCAAATCTTCGTCCGGCGGTGCTGTATGACGAACTGAAAAAAGCCTGCCCGTTGAAAGAAGAATTGACAGAGGGCGGATTTGATATGATGATCATGCGGGAACTGACCGGAGGATTGTATTTCGGGGAACGTTCCACAAAGGAAGTGAACGGGGTTCTGACGGCGAACGATCAACTGACTTATAATGAAGAAGAAATCCGGCGGATCGCAAAAAAAGGATTTGATATTGCGATGAAACGGCGCAGAAAAGTGACCAGTGTCGACAAGGCAAACGTTCTGGATTCCTCCAGACTTTGGAGAAAGATTGTGGAGGAAGTGGCAAAAGATTATCCGGAAGTGACATTGGAGCATATGCTCGTTGATAATTGCGCAATGCAGCTTGTGAGAGATCCGAGACAGTTTGACGTGATCCTCACGGAGAATATGTTCGGTGATATTCTTTCCGATGAGGCGAGCATGGTGACCGGTTCGATCGGAATGCTCGCATCCGCCAGCTTAAATGAGACGAAATTCGGTCTTTATGAACCAAGCGGAGGTTCCGCACCAGATATAGCCGGAAAAGGCATTGCCAATCCGATCGCAACGATCTTATCTGCGGCAATGATGCTTCGATTCACATTTGATCTGGATCGGGAAGCCGACACCGTGGAGCAGGCGGTGAAAGAGGTTTTGGAAGCAGGATACCGCACAAAGGATATTATGTCGGATGGAAATATATTAGTCGGAACAAAAGAGATGGGAGACCAGATCTGCGCCCGTATCAGACGGACAGCTTAAAAAGGGAGGAGAAACAGATGAGAAGTGATACAGTGACAAAGGGAATGCAGCAGGCGCCGCATCGATCCTTATTTAACGCATTGGGACTGACAAAGGAAGAATTGGACCGTCCGCTGATCGGCGTGGTCAGTTCCTATAACGAAATTGTACCGGGACATATGAATCTGGACAAAATTACCGAGGCAGTGAAGCTAGGAGTTGCAATGGCAGGAGGTACACCGATCATGGTACCGGCGATCGCGGTTTGTGACGGAATTGCGATGGGACATATCGGAATGAAGTATTCTCTCGTAACAAGAGATCTGATCGCAGATTCAACGGAAGCGCTTGCAATGGCGCATCAGTTTGACGGGCTGGTTATGATCCCGAACTGTGATAAAAATGTGCCGGGACTTTTGATGGCAGCCGCCAGAGTCAATATTCCGACCATTTTTGTCAGCGGCGGACCGATGCTCGCAGGACATGTAAAAGGAGAAAAACGAAGTCTCTCCAGTATGTTTGAGGCAGTCGGAGCCTACGCTGCCGGAACGTACACGGAAGAAGATGTCTGTGAATTTGAAAATAAAGTATGCCCGACCTGCGGATCCTGTTCCGGTATGTATACTGCCAACAGTATGAACTGCCTGACAGAAGTGCTTGGTATGGGGCTTCCGGGAAACGGAACGATCCCGGCAGTGTATTCTGCAAGAATCCAGCTTGCAAAACATGCGGGAATGCAGGTGATGGAACTGGTGAGAAAGAATATCCGTCCAAGAGATATTATGACGGAAGATGCGATCTTAAATGCATTGACCGTGGATATGGCGCTTGGATGTTCGACGAACAGTATGCTGCATCTTCCTGCGATCGCACATGAGATCGGTATGGATTTTGAGATTGATTTTGCAAACGGGATCAGCGAGAAGACGCCGAATCTCTGTCACCTCGCACCGGCAGGTCCGACTTATATGGAAGATTTGAATGAAGCGGGCGGTGTCAGCGCAGTGATGAACGAACTGAATAAAAAAGGACTGCTTCATACCGGTTGCATGACGGTGACCGGAAAGACGGTCGGAGAAAATATCGCGGGATGCGTAAACCGGAATCCGGAAGTCATTCGTCCGATCGATCATCCATACAGTGAAACCGGAGGACTTGCCGTGCTGAAAGGAAATCTTGCACCGGACGGAAGTGTGGTCAAACGTTCGGCAGTTGTGGATGAAATGCTTGTACACGAAGGTCCGGCGAGAGTCTTTGACTGTGAGGAAGATGCGATTGCGGCGATCAAAGGCGGAGAGATCCACGCGGGAGATGTGGTTGTGATCCGCTATGAGGGACCGAAAGGCGGTCCGGGTATGCGTGAGATGCTGAACCCGACTTCCGCGATCGCGGGAATGGGACTGGGCTCTTCCGTGGCATTGATCACAGACGGACGTTTCAGCGGAGCCTCCAGAGGCGCGTCGATCGGACACGTTTCGCCGGAGGCCGCAGTAGGCGGACCGATCGCCCTCGTAGAGGAGGGAGATCTTATCAAGATCGATATTCCGAACTTAAGTCTGGAATTGGATGTGCCGCAGGATGTACTGGATGCAAGACGCGCGGCATGGCAGCCGAGAGAGCCGAAAGTAAAGACCGGGTATCTGGCAAGATATGCTTCTATGGTGACCTCCGGCAACAGAGGCGCAATACTGGAAGTACCAAAGAATCAATAGGAGGTGTCTCCGATGCAGCTTACAGGAGCAGAAATCGTCATTGAATGTTTAAAGGAACAAGGCGTGGATACGGTATTCGGGTATCCGGGCGGCGCGATTTTAAATGTCTATGACGCATTGTATAAACACAGCAACGAAATCAAACATATTTTAACATCGCACGAGCAGGGAGCCGCACATGCGGCAGATGGGTATGCGAGAGCGACGGGAAAAGTCGGCGTATGTTTTGCGACGAGCGGACCCGGGGCAACTAACCTTGTGACCGGGATCGCAACGGCATGTATGGATTCCATTCCGATTGTTGCGATCACCTGCAACGTCGGTGTGTCTCTTCTCGGAAAAGACAGTTTTCAGGAGATCGACATTGCCGGCATTACGATGCCGATCACAAAACATAATTATATTGTAAAAGATGTCAGCCGGTTGGCAGACACGATCCGCAAAGCGTTTCAGATTGCGAGATCCGGTCGTCCGGGACCGGTGCTGATCGATATTCCGAAAGACGTCACAGCCAATGTGACCGAATACGAGAGAAAAATGATCGAGCCGTATAAACCGGATACCTCTCATATTTCGGAAAAGGAGATCGATACTGCGGTTGAGATGATCCGAAAGTCCAAACGTCCGTATATTTTTGTGGGCGGAGGTGCGATCTTATCCGGCGCAAGCGAAGAACTGAAAGAATTTGTTGACAAGGTCGATGCACCGGTCACCGATTCTTTGATGGGAAAAGGGGCATTTCCGGGGACTGACGTGCGGTATACAGGCATGCTTGGAATGCATGGGACGAAGACATCGAATTTTGGCGTCAGCGAGTGCGATCTGTTGATCGTGATCGGCGCCAGATTCAGCGACCGTGTGACCGGAAATACGAAGAGTTTTGCAAAATATGCGAAGATCCTGCAGTTTGATGTGGATCCGGCGGAGATGGATAAAAATGTACTGATCACAGCAGGCGTGACCGGAGATATCCGTGAAACGTTAAAACGAGTGAATGAAAAGCTGGAATCGCAGTCTCATTCGGAATGGCTGGAAAAAATCCAGGCTTACAAGAGTATGTATCCGTTAAAATATCATCCGGAAGCTTTGAGCGGACCGTTTGTGATCGAAGAGATTTACAGACAGACAAAAGGAGATGCGGTGATCGTCACAGAAGTCGGACAGCATCAGATGTGGGCGGCACAATATTACAAATATACGAAGCCGAGAACGCTATTGACATCCGGTGGTCTCGGAACGATGGGCTACGGACTTGGAGCAGCTCTTGGCGCAAAGAGCGGATGCCCGGATAAGACGGTGGTAAATATTGCGGGAGACGGTTGTTTCCGGATGAATATGAATGAGATCGCAACGGCGGTGCGCCATCAGATCCCGATCATAGAAGTGGTGATCAATAACCATGTGCTGGGTATGGTACGGCAGTGGCAGAACTTGTTTTATGAGCAGCGCTATTCGGCGACGGTCTTAAACGACGGCGTTGATTTTGTAAAGCTTGCAGAGGCGATGGGAGCGGTCGGCATCCGCGCTGTGACACAGGATGAGTTCCGAAAGGCATTTTCCGAAGCGCTGCAGCTTGGAAAACCGGTATTGATCGACTGTATCATTGATTCGGATGATAAAGTATGGCCGATGGTGGCTCCGGGAGCTGCGATCAGCGAGGCATTTGACGAGGAAGATATGAAGGAGGAGTAAAGGAAATGGGAAGAGTGTATAATTTTTCGGCAGGACCGGCTGTTCTGCCGGAAGATGTGTTAAAAGAAGCGGCAGAGGAAATGCTTGATTATAAAGGAACGGGAATGTCCGTGATGGAGATGAGCCACAGATCCAAGGCGTTTGAAGAAATCATCAATGGGGCGGAAGCAGATCTGCGGGAACTGATGAATATCCCGGATAATTATAAAGTATTGTTTTTACAGGGCGGAGCATCCCAGCAGTTTGCGATGATCCCGATGAATCTGATGAAGAACCGTGTGGCAGATTATATTATCACAGGACAGTGGGCAAAAAAAGCGGCGAGCGAGGCGGAAAAATACGGAAAAGTCAACCGGATCGCTTCTTCCGCAGACAAGACATTTTCCTATATTCCGGATTGTTCCGATCTTCCGGTTTCCGAGGATGCGGATTATGTTTATATCTGTGAGAATAATACGATTTATGGTACGAAGTTTCAAGAACTTCCGAATACAAAGGGCAAATTACTTGTATCCGATGTTTCATCCTGTTTCCTTTCAGAACCGGTGGATGTGAGCAAATACGGCATCCTTTACGGCGGCGTACAGAAGAATATCGGACCGGCGGGAACTGTGATCGTGATCATCCGTGAAGATCTGATCACGGAGGACGTTCTTCCGGGAACACCGACGATGCTGACTTACAAAACACATGCAGATGCAAAATCTCTTTATAATACGCCTCCGGCATATGGAATTTATATTTGTGGGAAAGTGTTCAAGTGGATCAAATCCATGGGCGGACTTTCCGCAATGAAAGAACGGAATGAGAAAAAAGCGGCGCTTCTCTATGATTTTCTGGATCAGAGCAAGCTGTTCAAAGGCACTGTTGAGAAAAAGGACCGTTCTTTGATGAATGTACCGTTTGTCACCGGCGATGTGGATCTGGACGCTAAATTTGTGAAAGAGGCAAAAGAAGCAGGACTTGAAAATCTGAAAGGTCACCGCAGTGTGGGCGGAATGCGTGCAAGTATTTACAATGCGATGCCATATGAGGGTGTAGAGGCGCTTGTCGCATTTATGAAGAAATTTGAAGAGGAGAATCTGTAACATGTATAAATATCACTGCCTGAATCCAATTGCACAGGTTGGACTGGAAAAATTTGATGAAACTTATGTAAAAACAGAGACACCGGATGAAGCGGACGCGATTCTTGTGCGCAGCGCAGGAATGCATGAGATGGAGTTTGCGAAAAATTTAAAAGCGATCGCAAGAGCGGGCGCAGGCGTCAACAATATCCCGTTGGATAAATGCGCCGATCAGGGAATCGTCGTATTCAACACACCGGGAGCAAATGCGAACGGGGTAAAAGAACTGGTCATCGCAGGCATGCTGCTTGCTGCAAGAGACATTGTCAGCGGTATCGGCTGGGTACAGGAGCATGAGGAAGACGGAGACCTTGCAAAAGCGACGGAAAAAGCAAAGAAAGCATTTGCGGGTACGGAACTGGCAGGAAAGAAATTAGGAGTGATCGGTCTGGGAGCGATCGGCGTGCTCGTGGCAAATACTGCCATCCATCTTGGAATGGAGGTATATGGCTACGATCCATATGTTTCCGTAGATTCCGCATGGAAACTTTCCAGAAATATTCATCACGCAAAAACGGTGGATGAACTGTACAAAGAGTGTGACTACCTCACAATTCATGTTCCGGCGCTTCCGGATACGAAAGGAATGATCAATAAAGACGCTATCAGTCTGATGAAAAAAGACGTGGTTGTCTTAAACTTTGCGCGTGATACCCTTGTGGACAGTGAAGCGATGGTTGATGCGCTTATAGCGGGAAATGTAAAGCGCTATGTCACCGATTTTCCGACACCGGAGATCGCAGGAGTGAAAGGTGCGATCGTGATCCCGCATCTGGGAGCATCTACGGAAGAGTCGGAAGACAACTGTGCAAAGATGGCGGTACAGGAATTAAAAGATTATCTGGAAAACGGAAATATCACACATTCCGTAAACTATCCGGATTGTGATATGGGCGTGAAAGAATCCGGAAACCGAATTACGATCTTACATAAAAATATCCCTAATATGATCGGTCAGCTGACCGCAGTATTGGCAAAAGAGAATATGAATATTTCTCTGATGACGAATAAAAGCCGAAAGGAATATGCATATACAATGATTGACGTCGAGGCGGAGGTTCCGATGGAAGTGGAAGAACAGCTGTCGGCAATCGATGGTGTTCTGAAGATCCGTGTGATCAAATAGGGAAAACAGGTTATCATTAATTCCCCGCGTTGGTGTACAAGGAGAAATACACCTTGTACACCGACGCGGGGAATGTTTTTAAGGGAGACAGAACAGGTAAATGCAGCACAGATGTGTTTGGTTTGCCTGTTTTTTGAATTGGCGTATCATGTAAAAATTCATTCTGGTAAAGTGAAAAAGCATTGACAATATCTGTATTAATGTATACAATTATACAAGGATTCAAACATACAATACGATATGAATCAAAAGACTGGAGGAAATAATAAAGATGGACAACAGAAAAGTTTTTTTGAATACGCATACGAACCTGCTGGAACTGGAAGAGCATATGTATCCGCTTGTAGACGTGGATACTCCGAATGTGTTCCGGAATTTGTTTCATTATGATGAAATTCCGAAAATCGCATTTAACGACCGTATCGTGCCGCATAATATGCCAAACGAGATCTGGATCACCGATACGACATTCCGGGATGGACAGCAGTCACGGGCGCCGTATACAACAGAACAGATCGTGACCATTTATGATTATTTTCACCGGCTGGGAGGACCGAACGGAAAGATCCGCCAGAGTGAATTCTTCTTATATAGCAAAAAAGACCGTGATGCGGTTTATAAATGTCTGGAGCGTGGATATGAATTTCCGGAAGTGACAAGCTGGATACGGGCAAGTAAAAAAGATTTTCAGTTAGTTAAAGATATCGGACTGAAAGAAACAGGGATACTTGTCAGTTGTTCGGACTACCACATTTTCTATAAATTAAAAATGACGAGAAGAGAAGCGATGGAACATTATCTTTCCGTTGTCCGTGAGTGTATGGAGACAGGTGTGCGTCCGAGATGCCATCTGGAAGATATTACCCGGTCGGATATTTATGGATTTGTCATTCCGTTCTGTCTGGAATTGATGAAATTGATGGAAGAATATCAGATACCGGTTAAGATCAGGGTCTGTGATACGATGGGATACGGAGTGAATTTTCCCGGTGCGGTGATCCCGAGATCGATTCCGGGAATCATTTACGGTCTGATGGTTCATGCAGGTGTCCCAAGCGAATTGATCGAATTTCACGGACATAATGATTTTTACAAAGCAGTCAACAATTCTACCACGGCATGGCTGTACGGGGCATGCGGCGTGAACTGTTCATTGTTCGGGATCGGAGAGCGGACCGGAAATACACCGCTTGAAGCGATGGTATTTGAATATGCACAGCTCCGAGGAACACTGGACGGCATGGATACGACTGTGATCACGGAACTGGCAGAATATTATGAGAAAGAAATTGGATATAAAGTACCCTCAAGAACGCCGTTTGTCGGAAAGAATTTCAATGTGACAAGAGCCGGGATCCACGCAGACGGCATGCTGAAAAACGAAGAGATTTACAATATTTTTGATACGGAAAAATTCTTAAACCGTCCGGCACTTGTCTCGGTTTCTAACACATCGGGGGTTGCGGGAATTGCGTATTGGATCAATGCCTACTATAAACTGCCGAAAGAGGCGCAGGTAGATAAAAACAGTGACCTTGTGCTGGCGCTGAAAGCATGGGTGGACAGGGAATATGAAGAAGGTCGTGTTACGGTCTTGACAGATGAAGAATTAGTTGCCAAAATAGAGAGTGTGTGCGAAGAACTGCACATAACATTGCAGCAGAAGGCGGTAGATTAGAATGGAAGACTATCAGGAGCATTCTCTAAGCAGCCGTGTGTTCCAGAAGATCCGTGACAATATTCTGGACGGAACTTACCGGGAGCATGATGAACTGCGGGAGAATACAATCGGAAAAGAGCTTGGGGTGAGCCGGACTCCTGTGCGGGAGGCGCTGCGTCAGCTTGAGCTGGAAGGGCTTGTGACGATCATTCCGAATAAAGGGGCATATGTGACGGGAATTACGACAAAGGACGTTCATGATATTTATACCGTGCGTTCGATGTTGGAAGGACTCTGTGCGAGATGGGCGACAGAGCATATCTCGCAGGAACAGTTGGATGAACTGGAAGAGATCATGCTTCTTTCGGAATTTCACATGAAAAGAGAGAGCGGGAACAACACGGATCAGATCGCAATCCTGGATGGAAGATTTCACGCTGTGCTCTATGATGCCTGTGACAGCAGAATCTTAAGCCATGTACTGAAAGATTTTCACAAATATGTTCAGACGGCAAGGAAGACTTCGATCGTGTCGGAAGAACGTGCGAGAAAGTCGATCCGGGAGCACAAGCAGATTTTGCGGTCAATCCGGGACCGGGATGCAGATCTCGCGGAACAGCTTGCAAACGAACATATCCTTCATGTGATGCAGAACCTAAAAAGGCAGGGATATGAACAGAACGAAACAGCAGGAGGAGTTTGAAATGGAAAAAATTAAGATGGCAACACCGATTGTGGAAATGGACGGAGACGAGATGACAAGGATTCTCTGGAAGATGATCAAGGAGCATCTTTTAGAGCCATTCATTGATTTGAATACAGAATATTACGATCTGGGATTGGAACATCGTAATGAAACAGACGATCAGGTTACGATCGATTCGGCGAACGCGACAAAGAAATATAAAGTAGCAGTAAAATGTGCGACGATCACACCGAATGCAGCGCGTATGGATGAATACGATTTAAAAGAGATGTGGAAGAGCCCGAACGGTACGATCCGTGCGATCCTGGACGGAACCGTATTCCGTGCGCCGATCGTGGTAAAAGGAATTGAACCTTGTGTTAAGAACTGGAAGAAACCGATCACCATTGCCAGACATGCGTATGGAGATGTATACAAAGGATCCGAGATGAAGATCCCAGGAGCAGGAAAAGTAGAATTAGTCTATACGGCGGAAGATGGAAGCGAGACAAAAGAACTGGTACATACTTTTGACGGACCGGGAATCGTACAGGGAATGCACAACATCAATCAGTCTATTGAAAGCTTTGCGAGAAGCTGCTTTAATTATGCATTGGACACAAAACAAGATCTCTGGTTTGCGACGAAAGATACGATCTCCAAGAAATATGATCATACGTTTAAAGATATTTTCCAGGAGATTTACGATGCAGAGTATGACGAGAAATTCAAAGCTGCCGGAATCGAATATTTCTATACGCTGATCGATGATGCGGTTGCCCGTGTTATGAAATCAGAGGGCGGTTATATCTGGGCGTGCAAGAACTATGATGGGGATGTCATGAGCGATATGGTTTCTTCTGCATTTGGTTCTCTTGCGATGATGACGTCGGTACTTGTATCTCCGGACGGATATTATGAGTATGAAGCTGCACATGGAACGGTACAGCGTCATTATTATAAGCATCTGAAAGGGGAAGAGACTTCCACAAACTCTGTCGCAACGATCTTTGCATGGACAGGGGCACTCAGAAAACGGGGAGAACTGGATGGCAATCAGGAATTGATGGAATTTGCGGACAGACTGGAAAAAGCGACCATCGATACGATCGAATCCGGGGAAATGACAAAAGATCTGGCATTGATTACTACGATCGAGAACCCGACGGTATTGAACAGCGAGGACTTCATTAAAGCGATCGCAAAAAGATTATAGAAAGTATTGTATTTTGGGGACTGTTACATACAAAGTGACAGTCCTGTTTTATTGCTGCTTTTCTATCAGGAGATTTTTTGGGATTGATTGCTGTGAGATTCGGACAGAAACAATCGGCGGTAAGTATCGCGAACTTCTTTTTCTGTCATATGGGGAAGCTGTTCCTGAAATACAGACTGATCTTGGGTATGTGCACTGATAAAGCAAAGCATATCAAATAGTATATTTTGCATAGAAATCCCCCTTTTCTGAAATGACGGCAAGGTGACATAAATACTTGCAATTGTATTTTAACGATAATCTGAGTGGAAATATATTTAGATAGCGCCGTTTTTATGGTAAAATAACGACAAAGAGAAAGGGGGATGGATAATGCGCCCGGAAGAATTATTATTTGCAGAGAATAAAAGAGAAGAAATCTATGAGATGCGCCCGGATTATCCATATGCAGTTCGTAGGTTTGATGTGGATCTTTCGGGAACGATGATTGCACCGTGGCATTGGCATGAGGAAATGGAACTTCTTTTGGTAAAGGCGGACGGACTGAACTATGATATGATGGGAGAATGTTTGATGCTGAAAAAGGGGGACGTTCTGTTCGTGAACAGCAATACGCTACATCAGGTGTATGCTTCCGATGCGGGAAAGCATATCCGCTATGATGTTCATATGTTTCGAGGATCGCTGATCGCAGATCCGGACAGTCTGATCGAGAAAAACTATGTGCGCCCTCTTCAGCAGATGCAGACTGCAAAATGGATCTTGTTAAAAAATGGAGAAGCGGATCATTGGAAGGTTTTGAAATGCCTGGAACAACTTTCTGAGTTGGAGCAAAAAAGATCATATGGATATGAACTCTATTCAAGAAATCTTTTATCAGAGATCCTGCTGTATCTTTTAGATCGAAAACGAAATGAAACGAAAAATGAGAGTCGGGAAACGGTAGGAAGAGAGATGGAAAATGAAATGCGTCTGCGAAAGATGCTACTGTACATCCAGGAATATTATGGGGAACATCTGTCGCTTGCAGATTTGGCAAAAGCCGCAAATATCGGTGAGCGGGAGTGTCTTCGATGTTTTCAGAAGACGTTGCATACGTCTCCGTTTCGGTATCTGCAGGAATACCGGATACAGGCGGCAAGTAATCGGCTGAAAAACAGTGAATTGAAAATTGTCGATATTGCCCTGCAGTGCGGATTTAGTTCGGCAAGTTATTTCGGAAAAGTATTTCACCGCGAGATGGGATGTACTCCGCAGGAATACAGAAAACAAAAATCAATCTAACAGAAAACAGGCAGAACGAAACATGGAGGACATGCAGATGGGAGAACTTATTTGTCATTGTTCATTGCATCTTTGGACTTATCAATAACTTCACGGGCAACATCTTTGACATCTGAAGCGATTTCTTTTGCTTTTCCGACGCTCTGATCGATGATCCCCTCTGCTTTTGTGGAGGAATCGCCGGTTATATTTCCAACCGTTTCTTTTACTTTTCCTTTTACCTGATCTGTAAAGCCTTTATCTGTCATTTGTTTCACCTCCCATCTGATGTGCTTATCATAACAGTTTCAGCGAAAGAAGAAAATTATCTGACAGGATATCAGATGATTTATACAAGCAAAAGCAGAAATATACCGGATGGCAGACAGAAGATAAAACCGGAAGATCACTAAGAAATCACTGAAAAAATCCAAAGTTTTTATTGACAAAAAAAGCGGTATCTGTTATCCTACTCAAGGAATTAGATGAGACTAACCTCTTGAAAAAGAGGTTTTTCTTTTGCACATAGGTTAGTTTAAACTAATAATAAAATTCAGATTGGACGGGTGAGAGATATGATGATCGATAAGAGACTGATCGGCACAGTTGCAGACAGTAAAAAATATATTGCAGGAAATGTGATCAGCCAGTGGATTTCGTTGGCAGCAAATATCTGTATGATGGGAGCGATCGCTCAAATGCTCCAACATTTATATGAGGGAGGGATCGGAGAAAGACAGATTGCTTTGACTGCGGGAATCGCTGCGGGGGCGATCGGGCTGCGTTTTCTATGTGCTGTTGTTTCAGCAAGAATGGGATATCTTTCATCCAGAGAGGTAAAGAAAACGCTTCGACGGATGATTTATAAGAAACTTCTGCGGCTTGGTTCTTCGTATAAAGAACAGGCAAATACTTCGGAAGTCGTGCAGGTTGCAGTGGAGGGGGTGGATCAGTTGGAAACTTATTTCGGCTCGTATCTGCCGCAGCTTTTTTATGCAATGCTGGCTCCTTTGACATTATTTTTTGTTTTGAGTTTTGTGAATTTTCCAAGCGCGCTTGTGCTGTTTGTATGCGTCCCGATGATCCCGGTAACGATCATCATGATCCAGAGATGGGCAAAGAAGCTTCTGGCGAAATACTGGGGACAGTACACGGCGCTTGGCGATACGTTTCTTGAGAATCTTCAGGGATTGACGACGACAAAGATTTATCAGGCGGATGCGTTTAAGCATAAAGAAATGAATGAGCAGAGCGAGCATTTCCGAAAAATCACGATGAAAGTGCTGACGATGCAGTTAAATTCCATCACGATCATGGACTTGATCGCTTATGGCGGTGCGGCGCTTGGTGTGATCCTGGCTGTGACACAGTTTCAGAATGGAAAAGCAGACTTGTTCGGATGCATGATGATCATTTTGCTGGCGGCGGATTTTTTCCTGCCAATGCGGCTTTTGGGATCATTTTTCCATATTGCAATGAACGGGATGGCTGCATCCGACAAAATATTTCGCCTGCTGGATCTTCCGGAACCGGATCAAAAAACGGAGGCTGTCCAGGATGACTGTTCGATCGAATGTCGGAATCTCCGGTTTTCTTATGAAGCAGGCAGGGAAATTCTTCACGGTGTCGATATGAAGTTTCCAAAGGGGAGCTTTACGGCGATCGTGGGAGAATCCGGATGTGGTAAGTCTACGATCGCATCCATTCTTATGGGGCGGAATAAAGAGTATGACGGTGACGTTACCGTTGGTAAAACACAGCTTTCGGAGATCAATGAAGCCAGTCTGATGAAAAAATTCACCTATATTTCTCATCAGAGTTATCTGTTCAAAGGCACTGTCCGGGAGAATCTGCTGATGGCGCAGCCGGATGCCGGAGAAGCGGCTCTTTGGAATGCGTTAGAGCGGGTGAATCTTGCGGACTTCCTGCGGGGAGAAAACGGACTGGACACCGTTCTGAACGAAAAGGCTTCGAATCTTTCCGGAGGACAGTGTCAGCGCCTTGCTCTTGCAAGAGCATTGCTCCATGACAGCCCGGTGTATATTTTCGATGAAGCGACTTCGAATATTGATGTGGAGAGTGAAAACGATATTATGAAGCAGATTTATGAACTTGCAGAAACGAAGACGGTGATCTTGATTTCTCACCGGCTCGCGAATGTGGCTGGCGCAGACAATATCTATGTTCTGAATAAGGGAACGATCATGGAACATGGGGATCACAAAACGTTGCTTTCACAGAACGGAACCTATACAAAGCTTTGGAATGCCCAGCAGAAACTGGAATGTTATACGAAAGGGGAAACTTGGGATGAAGAGAAGTGGATTTAATATTATGATACGGCTGATCGGCCTGGTCAAACCTTTGACGGGATATATGATCCTGGCTGTTGCAATGGGGCTGATCGGACATTTGTGTGCTTCTTTTATTACGGTATTCGGCGGTTATGCGATCCTGCATGTCCTGCACCCGGAATGGTCTTGGAACTTAACCGCTCTCTTTGTGGCTGTGCTGATGTTCGCGCTGCTTCGTGGGTTTTTACGCTATGCAGAACAGGCGTGCAATCATTTTATCGCATTCAAATTGCTTGCGTTGATCCGGGATAAAGTGTTCGGAGCGCTGCGCCGTTTATGTCCTGCGAAGCTGGACGGAAAAGATAAGGGCAACCTGATCTCGATCATTACATCGGATATTGAATTACTGGAAGTGTTTTACGCACATACGATCTCACCGATCTGTATTGCCGTTCTATTCAGTTTTGTGATGATTTCTTTTATCGGCAGCTATCATGCGGCGCTTGGCGGGGTGGCACTGATCGCTTATGTGACGGTTGGAGCTCTGATCCCGTTTGTTACTTCCAGACTCAGCGGGGATGATGGCGTGCGTTTTCGCACAAAATCCGGGCAGCTTTCCGGATTTGTGCTTGACAGTCTGCGCGGTCTGTCGGAAACGATCCAGTATGGACAGGGCAAGCGGCGTATGGAAGAAATAGATCGCCGGACCGAACAGCTTTCAAAAGATGAGGAGCATATGAAACGGATCGTTGGGCGAAATACTGCGGTGACCAATACTGTGATCCTGATGTTTGACCTCGCAATGTTGTTTTTGTCTGCAAAACTTGTAGGGTTTGAGGGATGTCTGATCGTAACTTTCGCGCTGATGAGTTCTTTCGGTCCTGTGGTTGCGCTGGCTTCTTTGGGAGCAACGCTGCAAAATACATTTGCGGCAGGAGGCCGTGTTCTGGATATTCTGGATGAATGCCCTGTAGTGGAGGAAATAACGGGAAAAGAAGAAGTCGATTTTCATGGAGCAGAAGTGAAAAATGTGACATTTGCTTATGGGGAGGAGACGATTCTAGAAGACGTTTCCGTGACAATTCCTGAAAATAAAATTATCGGCATTAACGGACGCTCCGGATCCGGTAAATCTACATTGCTCAAACTGCTGATGCGATTCTGGCAGGTGCGGCAGGGAGCGGTAAAAGTTTCCGGCAAAAATGTGGAGGAGATCAATACGTCGAATCTGCGCGATATGGAAAGTTTTGTAACGCAGGAAACACATTTATTCCATGATTCGATCCGAAATAATCTTCGCATAGCAAAGTTAAATGCATCTGACGAAGAAATCATAACTGCATGCAGGAAAGCTTCTGTCCATGATTTTATCATGAGTCTGCCTGAGGGCTACGATACCGAAGTCGGCGAACTGGGCGACACGCTTTCCGGCGGGGAACGCCAGCGGTTAGGTCTTGCAAGGGCATTTCTCCACGATGCGCCATTTCTGTTGTTGGATGAGCCGACGTCAAATCTGGACAGTCTGAACGAAGCGGTCATCTTGAAATCGCTCCATGAAGCGTGTGCCGATAAATCGGTTGTGCTTGTGTCTCACCGGAAATCCACGATGGGGATCGCTGACACTGTGTATTCGGTAGAACATGGGCGAATGAGCTGACGGGTTATAAAGTAAAAAGAGAATGAAAAAACTGGTCGAATGTAAAAAACAGATGGAGGTTTATAAATGAAAAAAATCCTGTATATGATTTTAGGCTGTATCAGTGTCGGTCTGGGAGCGGCAGGCGTTGTGATTCCGGTACTGCCCACCGTTCCGTTTTTGATGTTTGCCGCTTTTTGTTTTGCCGGATCTTCAAAAAAACTGGATCGCTGGTTTAAGAACACAAAATTATACAAAGAGAATCTGGCAGATTTTGCGGCAGGCAGAGGGATGACAAAGAAAACAAAATGCCGGATCATGACGAGTGTAACGTTGCTGATGAGTGTCGGTTTTATTATGATGGGATTGAAAGGGATCGTTTTCGGCTGCGTTGTGCTGGGCGGCGTGTGGATCTTTCATTTGATATATTTCCTTTTTCTGGTGAGGACGATTCCGGCAATGGAGGAGCATGAGGTATGAAAAAAGCGCTGAATATGGCATTATTTCTTAGCTTTATGATTACGATCATGGTTCCGGTTACCGGAATCCATGTCCACAAACTGGCTGCGACAGCCTTTCTTTTACTGAGTTGTTTTCACATGATGACCTGTCGGAAAAAGATGAGCGGAAAACGGTGGCTGTTGTTTGTTGTGATTCTGGTTTCTTTCGGGAGCGGAGTGTGCGGTATGGTTTTGGATCGTTGTCCGATCATACTTAAGATCCACCGGGGGATTTCGATTGTATTGGTATTTTTTCTGGCAATCCATATTTTTGTGTTTCATAAAAAATGTATGCCAAGTAAGTAGATACCGAACATCTCTCAAAGCAATACAAAAAAGCACTAAATATGAATCACCGGAAGTGCAAAAAGTCACATTCCGGGATTGTAAGCAGTCGCCAAGGTCTCGGGCAAGCCCGGACTTTGGCTCGTCGCCTGTACAAAGAAAGGCAGAACCTGAAAAAAGGCTCTGCCTTTTAAAATATTTCGAAACGATCTCAAAACATTTTAAATCTCAAATAGCATCTCTATTCATGCCGTGGACCGTACGTTGGAGATTGGCGAGCGATTTGATCCGTTAGCGGGAGTGACAGCGCAGGACGCAGAAGACGGAGAAATCACGCTGACAGAGAAAAATATCATTGACAATGATGTAGACATTGCCAAGGCGGGTACTTACCATGTGACATATCGAGTTACAGACCAAAATGGAGCCTCTACACAAAAGACAATTACGGTTACGATCAAAGAAAAGGCTGTGGATCAACCAGAATCACCACAAACACCGGAAAAGCCGCATACACCAGAATCGCCGCAAACGCCAGAATCACCACAAACACCGGAAGCGCCACACACGCCAGGAGCACCACAGAAACCGGCAGAACCACAGACGCCGAACCAACCTGCTCATACTGCGGAAACTCCTAAGCAGCCATTACCTCCAAAAACAGGCGATCTGACCCAGATAGAAGAAACTCTTTTTATACTATTAGGTACAGTAGGTATATTTGTCGCTTTGGTTTGGAAAAAACGGAAAAGAAATGAGCACTAGATACTGTAACGGGATTTAAAAAGAACCAGTTTTGTATGATGAATTCTTAAAAAGGAGGAAGATCGGATGGAAAGAAAAGTAAAGATTAAAGTAAAAGGGGTTCGAACAAAAGATGGGGCAGGGGTGAGTTTAGTAAGAGTGTTGGGGCACGAGACAGTGAAAGAATTCGATCCTATCTTGATGTTGGATATTCATTTGACAGTTTAAATCCAGACGATTATATAGCAGGGTTCCCAATGCATCCGCATAGAGGTATAGAGACAGTAAGTTATGTCTATAAAGGGAGAATGGTACACAAAGATACGTTGGGGAATGAAGATGAAATTTCAGATGGGGAAGTACAATGGATGAATTCAGGTTCGGGAATTGAACATGAAGAAAAAATTCCTGCTGCGGAAAGACTGTTAGGGGTTCAATTATGGCTAAATCTTCCTAAATCTGCAAAAATGAGTAAACCAACCTATCATAGCATAAGAAAATCTGATACTGAAGAAATAGAATTTGATAGAGGGAAAATAAGGATTCTGACCGGCAATTATAAATCTTATCAAGGTTATAAAGGTGATCATCTTCCGCTAAATTACTACGATATTCATATGTATGAGAATGCAGAAATAACGCTGGACACATTAGAAGATACGTCTGTTATGATATTTACCCTCATAGGTGATGTATATGTAGGGGGAGAAAGGATAAAAGAAAAAACAGCTGTAAAACTAACAAGCGGTAATGAGTTAATTATCAAAAATGCAGACAAATTTGCGCAAGTATTGTTTATAGAATCGAAAGCATTAAACGAACCTGTAGCTTGGGCAGGACCAATAGTTATGAATACTCAGGAAGAGATAAGAGAAGCGTATATTGATTTGCATAATGCTACTTTTATAAAAGACAATATTAGATATTAAAATGAAATTTATGTTTAAATGTTAATTGGGAGGTAAGAATATGAAAGTAAAAAATTATATCCAATTAGAAGAAGCATTAAGTTCAGATGAAAAGATAATAGAACTTGTATGTTCAATTAATGCCGTCAATACAATAAAATTAAAAGAAGGTCAAAAACTTATTTCAAATAAAAAAAATATCCTGTTGAGCTTTATAAATGGAGGCGGAATAGAATTAACAGGTGACAATGAAATATCGAATATCTCCATTCAAACATCTCCGGACAAAAGAGCAATCTATATAGATTCTAATTTGGAAGATTTGAAAGAGATTGCACTGAAAAATTTGACGGTAACAGGGATGGTTCAGTTACTGACACGAGGCAATAATAAAACGATGACTGTCAATATAAATGGATTGGATATAGTATCTGCAGATTCGCGAAACTATCCGGAAAGACCTATGAAATATGGGGTAATTGTATATCAAGGGGCTTTGACGATCTATAATTTTAATCCTGAAGAAGGCAGCGAAATAAAAGTTTACGCTCAAAATATATCATTGGGCAGAAAACATGCCCCGGTCATAGGCAGTGGGATATTTATATCAGGATTTAACGATGAAGCTGGAAAGATTATCATAGAAAAATTAACGACAAATGAGATTTATTCAAATGGCATGATTCCGACGGGACAACCTAATCTCATAACAGGTGCTGTTTTTATCGCGTATGGAGTTTATGCAAAAGAAATAATTTCCAACGGTGCGATTACAACATATGGCACAAATGATATGGTCTTAGATGTGTGGGGAACAGTTGATCATTGGATCACTAAAAAGAAGATCATGAGTTTTGGTCCAAGTGGTATAGGATTTGTAAATTTTGGTCATGTTAAAACTTTCAAGGCGGAAGACAGCATTGAAACATATGGAATGGGGGCAAGAGGATTTAATCAATATGATGGGACCATACAAGATGCAACTTTTAAGAGTATAAAAACAGTTGGAGATGGTTCAATAGGAATGCAGTTTTCTAAACCGGTGGGCAGAATCACGATTCAAGAAAGTGTGATAACAGAGGGATCGAGTGGAGAAACATTAGTCAAAGGGATTATAAAAGTGTTGAAAGCTGATGCAATAAGTGTATTAGATGGGGGCATTCTTGAAGAATTAAACATCTTAGGTGATCTGGTAACAAAAGGCGAAGATGTAGTCGCATATCATGTAAACGGTGGCTTGGTAAAGGCAATGTATTTAAAGGGCAAAATAATGGTTTATGGAAAAAAATCAAGAGCGGTATTAGTAGAAAAAAATGGAAAAACGGATTTATCAGAGTTGAAAGAATATATTTAATAAGATATTCGAATCAGAGAGAAAGATCCATAGACAGAGTTGGTGCTGAGAGCTATTTTCAGCACCACTCAGATTGTAGATAAAGTCCCGGACAGAAGTCTGGGATTTTCTTTTAGATATCTCCGATAAAATTCTTTTGATGTATTATGTAATAATATAGTGTTCGTTCGTCAATGAATTTTTGGAATGTATCCATGTTCGATACAAAAAGTAGATATGAGATTGAAACGTCTCATCCATTGACATAATTTCCTATTTTTCATATAATTTAGCAAGAATCATACAAAATATAGGAGAAATGAATGAGAACATTAGCTTTAAGTGATGATATTTTACTAAATATCGAGAAGCCGGCCCGTTATATCGGCGGCGAGGTCAACTCGGTGATGAAAGACAAAAGCGAGGTGAATATCCGTTTCGCGATGTGCTTTCCGGACGTATACGAGATCGGCATGTCCCATCTCGGTATCCAGATCCTTTATGATATGTTCAACCGCAGGGAGGATGTGTGGTGCGAACGTGTGTATTCCCCGTGGACGGATTTGGACAAGGTGATGCGGGAACAGCATATCCCGCTTTTCGCACTGGAATCTCAGGATCCGATCAAAACATTTGATTTTCTCGGGATCACGATCCAGTATGAAATGTGTTACACGAATATTTTACAGGTGTTGGAATTGAGCCAGATCCCGATGCATGCCAAAGAGAGAACCGAGGAAGATCCGATCGTGATCGGTGGCGGTCCGTGCGCGTACAATCCGGAACCGTTGGCAGAATTTTTCGATCTGTTCTATATCGGCGAGGGCGAGACCGTATACGATGAACTCTTGGATCTCTATAAGCAGTGTAAAAAAGAAAAAAAGAGCCGTTTGGAATTTCTGGAAATGGCAGCAGGCGTGGAGGGTATTTATGTGCCGCAATTCTACGAAGCTTCTTATGAAGAGGACGGAACGCTTCGTGATTTTCGCGCAGTCAATCCGCATGCGCCGGAAACGGTAAAAAAACAGGTTGTGATGGATGTGACCGACGCGGTATATCCGATGAGTCCGGTTGTACCTTATATCAAAGCGACCCAGGATCGTGTTGTGCTTGAGATCCAGAGGGGATGTATACGCGGATGCCGGTTCTGTCAGGCGGGAATGTTGTACCGCCCGACACGGGAGCGGGACGTAGAAGAACTGAAGCGTTATGCAAAAACCATGCTGAAAAATACCGGGCATGAAGAGATTTCATTGAGTTCATTGAGTTCCAGCGATTATTCCAAACTGCAGGAACTGGTGACATTTTTGATCGAGGAATATCACGGAAAAGGCGTCAATATATCGTTGCCGTCTCTGCGGATCGACGCCTTTTCACTGGACGTGATGAGCAAAGTGCAGGATGTGAAAAAGAGCAGTCTGACGTTTGCACCGGAAGCCGGTTCCCAGCGGATGCGAAATGTGATCAACAAAGGTCTAACCGAGGAAGACATCCTGACCGGAGCCGGAGAAGCGTTTGAAGGCGGCTGGTCCAAAGTAAAATTATATTTTATGCTCGGACTCCCGTGGGAAGAGGAAGAGGATATGAAAGAGATCGCGCGGCTTTCCGACCGGGTGGCGCGCAGATATTATGAGATTCCGAAAGAACAGCGGCATGGCAAATGTCAGATCACCGCAAGTTCGTCGTTCTTTGTTCCGAAACCGTTCACACCGTTCCAGTGGGCGCCGATGTGCACGGCGGAAGAGTATGTCAGAAGAGCGGCGATCGTAAAACATGAATTTCAGGAACAGCTGAACAGAAAGAGTCTGAAATACAACTGGCATGATGCGGAAGTGACTGTGTTGGAGGGCGTATTTGCGAGAGGAGACCGCCGGATCGGACAAGTGATCGAGGAAGCATACCGGCTGGGATGCCTGTATGACTCCTGGACGGAGACGTTTGACAATGAGAAATGGATGCAGGCGTTTGAAAATACCGGGATCGATCCGGAATTCTATACATTGCGTGAGCGGGAAACGTCGGAACTGCTGCCGTGGGATTTCATCGAGATCGGCGTGACGAAGAAGTTTTTGGAACGCGAATGGCAGCGGGCAAAAGACGGTGTCGTGACACCGAATTGCAGAGAGGGCTGTTCCGGCTGCGGAGTGGCAACATTCGGAGGAGGTGTCTGTTATGAAAGTAAGAATTAAATTCAGAAAATACGGTGTGCTGAAGTTTATCGGGCATCTGGACGTGATGCGGTTTTTCCAGAAAATGATGCGGCGGGCGGAAATCCCGATCGCATTTACCGGCGGATACAGCCCGCATATGATCATGTCGTTTGCCAGCCCGCTCGGGATCGGGCTGACCAGCGACGGCGAGTATGTAGACATCGAATTGACGGAGCTGATCGACAGTGAAACGGCCGTGCGCCGGATGAATGCGGTGACTGCCGAGGGCATTGAGATCTTAAGTTTCCGGCAGATTTCGGAAGAAAAGAAAGCAACCGGGATGGCGATCGTTGCAGCGGCGGATTATCTTGTGTCGGTGCGGAAAGGAACGATGCCGGATCAATGGAAAGAACAGTTTACGGAATTCCTTTCTCAGAAAGAGATCCGTATCGTAAAACAGACAAAGCGGAGCGAACAGGAAGTGGATATCCGTCCGTGGATCTATCAGGCGGAAATCCGCGGGGAGCAGATCTATCTCCATCTGGCAGCCGGGAGCGTACAGAATCTGAAACCGGATCTTGTGATGGAAGCGTTCTGTAAATTCTGTGGTATACAGGAAGAGACGGTCGTATTTTCTTATCATCGGCTGGAAATGTATGCAGAATCATCGGAAAACAAAGCGGAGAGTGCAGAACGGTTTGTGACGTTGGAATCATTGGGGGAAGAAATATGCAGCGAAAAGTGCTGATGACAAAAGAAAAGGGCTGTGTCTGGACCTGGCTTCTGGAAAACGGAGAAGCGGCTGAAATTCACTGCAGCAGACAGGATGAGCACAGCGGTCCGGTCCTCGGAAATGTCTACATCGGAAAAGTACAGAACATTGCGGCGAATATCGGAGCGGCATTTATCGATATCGGCGGTGTCAATTGCTATTATGACATCAGTCAGGCAAAGCATGCGATCTTTGCAAGAAAACAAAGTGAAAAAAAAGCGCTCTGCATCGGAGATGAGCTTGTTGTACAGATCAGCCGTGAAGCAGTGAAGACAAAGGCGCCGACGGTGACAAGCAATATCAGTTTTACCGGACGAGTTGCCGTCCTGACATCGGGGAACACAAGGATCGGCGTGTCATCGAAGATTCCAAAAGCGCTGCGTGAGGAACTGAAAGAGCAGCTTTCCCCGATGAAAAATGAAGAGTATGGGATCATCGTCCGGACCAATGCGAAAGAAGCATCTTTTGAAGAGATTACCGAGGAGATCGAAGCACTTCGTGAAAAATATCAGCATTTAAAAGAGACGGCGGCATACCGGACCTGTTTTTCCTGTCTGGAATGTGCGGCGAAACCGTATTTGACCGATCTGAAAAATGTTTATACAGACGGTTTGGAAGAAATCATCGTGGAAGACGACGAACTGTATAAAGAAGTGCATGATTTTTTTGAAAAAGAGCAGCCGGAGTATACCAGACTTCTGACACATTATAACGACCCGATGCTTTCCCTTTCGGGACTGTACAGCTTAAAACATGTGCTCGGAAGCGCGCTGCATGAGAAAGTCTGGTTCAAACACGGAGGCTATCTTGTGATCCAGCCAACAGAAGCGCTGACTGTGATCGACGTTAATTCCGGGAAATGTGTTTCAAAAAAGAATCAGGAAGACGCAGCGTTAAAGATCAATCTGGAAGCGGCAAAGGAGATTGCAAGGCAGCTCCGGCTTCGGAATCTGTCCGGGATCATCGTGATCGATTTTATCAATCTGGACGATCCCGATAAAATGCAGATATTGCTGAAAGAATTCCGCAAACTGTTGTCACGCGATCCGATCCAGGCAACGCTTGTGGATGTGACGGAACTGCAGTTGGTGGAAGTGACAAGGAAAAAAGTCAGAAAACCATTGTATGAATGTTGGGAAGCAAAAAATGAGTAAGAAAGAATTAAAAACAAATGCGATGCGGATGCTGGAACGACAAAAGATCCCATATGAATATAAGACGTATGAATGTGAAGAGTTTGTGAGCGGGGTTTTTACCGCCGATCAGACCGGGCTTCCGCATGAACTGGTGTACAAGACGCTCGTGACAACAGGAAAAACCGGGGCGCATTACGTCTTTGTGATTCCGATCGAGGCGGAACTGGATCTGAAAAAGGCTGCCCGTGCCGTGAATGAGAAATCGGTGGAAATGCTCCCGGTCAAAGAGATCACAAAAGTGACCGGGTATGTCCGGGGAGGGTGCACTGCCATCGGAATGAAAAAACAGTTCCCTACCGTGGTGGATCAAAGTGCAGAGGAGAAGGAACAGATTTACATAAGCGGCGGAAAACTGGGGATGCAGCTGAAATTAAAACCGGATGATCTGTGCAGAGCCGCAGGGGCGGTATACGGTAAGATTACGATGTAATTTTCTTGAAAAGTAAAAAAAGACGCGTTATAATAGAAAACCGAAATGCACCGAAAATGGAGGATAACGAGAGATGAAAAAAGTAGTAAAGTTCGGAGGAAGTTCCCTTGCAAGCGCGGAACAGTTTAAAAAAGTCGGAAAGATCATCCGCGCGGATGCATCCCGGAAGTTTGTCGTGCCGTCCGCACCCGGAAAACGGTTCTCCGGCGATACGAAAGTAACCGATATGTTGTACAGCTGCTATGGTGCGGCAATTCGTGAGAAGAAATTTGCGGATCAGCTCCAGGAAATCCGGGGCAGATATCAGGAAATCATAGATGGACTCGGACTGGATTTTTCATTGGATCAGGACTTTGAAAAGATCCGGGAAAATTTCGGGAAGAAGATCGGAAGAGATTATGCGGCGTCCAGAGGAGAATATTTGAACGGTAAGATCATGGCGGCATATCTCGGATATGAATTTATCGACGCGGCGGATGTGATCCGCTTTGGCGAAGACAGTTCCTTTGATGAAGAGACAACAAACCAGCTGCTCGCGAAACGGTTGGAAGATTCCAAAGGAGCGGTGATCCCGGGGTTCTACGGGGCAAAAGCAGACGGAACGATCGTGACATTTTCAAGAGGCGGCTCCGACGTATCCGGTTCGCTTGTCGCTTTGGCGGTGGGAGCGGATCTTTATGAGAACTGGACGGACGTGTCCGGATTTTTGATCGCAGATCCTCGGATCGTCAAAAATCCGCGTTCGATCGAGACGATCACATATAAAGAACTGCGGGAGCTGTCCTATATGGGAGCAAGCGTTCTCCATGAGGATGCGATCTTCCCGGTAAGAAAAGCTGGAATTCCGATCAATATCCGCAATACAAATGCGCCGGAGGACAAAGGAACCTTGATCGTGGAGGGAACCTGCCGTCAGCCGAAATATACGATCACAGGGATTGCAGGAACCGATGGATTTGCGTCGATCACGATCGAGAAAGCGATGATGAATTCAGAGATCGGATTCTGCCGGAAAGTGCTTCAGGTATTTGAGGAGCACGATATTTCGATCGAACATATGCCGTCAGGTATCGATACGATGACGATTTTTGTACATAAAGATGAATTTGAGGAAAAAGAACAGCAGGTACTTTCTGCGATCCATAAGACGGTGAAACCGGATCATATCGAACTGGAATCCGATCTGGCGCTGATCGCCGTCGTGGGACGCGGTATGCGTGCAACACGCGGAACAGCGGGAAGAATCTTTTCTGCGCTTGCACATGCTCATATCAATGTCAAGATGATCGATCAGGGATCCAGCGAGCTGAACATCATTATCGGCGTACGGCATGATGATTTCAAAAATGCGATCCGCGCATTGTATGAGATTTTTGTTGTGACACAGATTTAAACGACGGAGAAAAATGCTATGAATATATTATTCTTTTTGAAGCCGAAAAGCGAAGTGGCATTTATTTATGATTACTGCACGCTTCGTCAGGTGCTTGAGACGATGGAATACCACAAATACGCGTCGATCCCAATGCTGAACCGGGAGGGCGAGTATGTCGGCACGATCACGGAGGGCGATCTGCTGTGGGGGATCAAAAGCTATCAGAATATGGATCTGAAAAGAGCCGAAAACATTTTTATCCAGGATTTCCCGAGAAAAGCAGATTATGAAGCGGTTTCCGCAGATGCAGATATGGAAGATCTCCTGAGAAAAGCGATGAACCAGAATTTCGTTCCTGTGGTCGATGACCAGAAGAAATTTATCGGGATCATTACAAGAAAGACGATCATTGAGTACTGTTATGAGCGGATGCAGGAGATGGAGAGCGAGTGATCCGGAAAATCCGGAAATTTTATCGGAAAATTTTATCGGAAAATGCAAGAAAACTATTGACTTCAATATGCGATTGTGCTAATTTATAGTGGTATGCCGCGCAATGAGGTTTCTAAGTTCTGGCATAAAAGCAGACACCGTAATTGGCGAGTAATGATAATAGGAGGTGCCATATGTACGCGATTATAGCAACAGGTGGTAAACAGTACAAAGTAGCCGAAGGCGATATCATTAAAGTAGAAAAGCTTGGTGTGGAAGCTGGAGAGACTTATACGTTTGATCAGGTGCTTGCAGTAAACAACGACAAACTGGTTGTTGGAAATCCGACTGTTGACGGAGCAACTGTTACTGCATCTGTAATCGGAGACGGAAAAGCAAAAAAAGTCATCGTTTACAAGTATAAGAGAAAATCTGGATACCATAAGAAAAATGGTCACAGACAGCAGTACACTGCAGTAAAGATCGAAAAGATCAATGCGTAATCGAATATGATTAATGCAACAATTTATGTGAACAGCAGACATGCATATATGGGATTCGATCTGGAAGGACATGCCGGCTATTCAGAAGCAGGCACGGACATTGTCTGTGCGGCGGTATCTGTTCTTGTGATCAATACGATCAACGCGGTTGAGATGTATACAGAAGATCAGATGAACTGTGTGACGGATGAGGAGAACGGTATGATTTCATTCCGTTTCGACCGGGAACCCTCGCATGATGCGCAGCTGTTGGTAAAGACGATGATACTCGGACTTGAGAGCATGTCGGACAACAGCGAATATGAACCATACATTGATATTATTTTCGAGGAGGTGTAACTACCATGATGAATTTGAACCTTCAGTTTTTCGCTCATAAAAAGGGAGTTGGTTCCACTCGTAACGGACGTGACTCCGAAGCAAAGAGATTAGGTGCCAAGAGAGCAGACGGACAGTTTGTAAAGGCTGGCAACATCCTGTACAGACAGCGTGGAACAAAGATCCATCCGGGCGTGAACGTTGGACGCGGCGGTGATGATACTTTATTCGCACTGGTTGACGGTGTTGTAAGATTTGAAAGAAAAGGAAGAGATAAGAAACAGGTTTCTATCTATCCGGTAGCTGAATAATCGACCGTTAATGAAGAAGGCAGGAATATCCATTCCTGCCTTTTTTTAAGATAAATCAAAAGGAGACTGTATATGTTTGCAGACAGAGCAAAAATATGGATCCGTTCCGGTAAAGGCGGAGACGGACATTGTAGTTTCCGCAGAGAGCTGTACGTTGCCAACGGCGGACCGGACGGCGGCGACGGAGGACGCGGCGGAGATTTGATATTTGAAGTAGATGAAGGACTCAACACTCTGGTAGATTACCGTCACAAACGGAAATATGCTGCCGGAGACGGAGAGGAAGGCGGCAAACGGCGCTGCCATGGAAAAGACGGAAAAGATCTTGTGCTGAAAGTGCCGGAGGGAACGGTCATCAAAGAATCAAAGAGCGGTAAAGTCATTGCGGATATGTCGGGAGAAAACCGCCGTCAGGTCGTATTAAAGGGCGGACGAGGCGGTCTCGGAAACCAGCATTTTGCGACGGCAACGATGCAGGTGCCGAAGTATGCGCAGCCGGGACAGCCGGCGATGGAACTGGAAGTTTCTTTGGAACTGAAAGTGATCGCGGACGTCGGTTTGATCGGATTTCCGAATGTCGGAAAATCAACGCTCCTTTCCCGTGTAACAAATGCACAGCCGAAAATTGCCAATTACCATTTCACGACGCTGAATCCGAATCTTGGCGTAGTAGATCTGGATCACGGAAAGGGATTTGTGATGGCGGATATTCCTGGATTGATCGAAGGCGCTTCGGAGGGAATCGGACTGGGACATGAATTTTTACGTCATGTCGAGCGTACGAAACTGATGATCCATGTGGTAGATGCAGCAGGAGTCGAGGGAAGAGATCCGGTTGACGATATTTACAAGATCAATCAGGAACTGGAAAAATACAATCCCGAGATCGCAGCACGTCCGCAGGTGATCGCGGCAAATAAGACGGATCTGATCTATTCAGAGGATGAAGATCCGGTTGAGAGACTGAAAGCAGAATTTGAACCGAAAGGTATCAAAGTCTTTCCGATATCAGGCGCAACCGGAAAGGGTATTTCAGAACTTTTGTATTATGTGAGCGGTGAATTGGAGAAGATGGATTCCACGCCGGTTGTATTTGAACAGGAATACTTCCCGGAAGATGAACTGATCTATGAGGAATTGCCGTATACCGTGACAAAAGAAGACGATATGTATGTGATCGAAGGTCCGAAGATCGAGAAAATGCTCGGATATACCAACCTGGATTCCGAAAAAGGTTTTGCGTTCTTCCAGCGTTTCTTAAAAGAAACGGGGATTCTGGACGACCTGGAAGCAGCGGGGATCCAGGAGGGCGATACCGTCAGAATGTATGGATTGCAGTTCGATTATTATAAATAAACAGGAGAACACGAGATGACAACGAAACAGAGAGCATATTTAAAGAGTCTGGCAATGACGATGGATCCGATCTTTCAAATCGGAAAATCCAGCATGACGCCGGGATTGACCCAGGCGATCGCCGAGGCATTGGAAGCGCGGGAGCTGATCAAGATCAGCGTGCTGAAAAACTGTGCAGACGATCCGTCCGAGCTGGCGCAGCTTGTGGCAGAGCGCACCCGTTCCCAGGTTGTTCAGGTGATCGGAAAGAAGATCGTTCTGTACAAAGAGGGAAAAGATAATAAGAAAAAAATCGTATTACCGTAGGTGAGGATATGAAGATCGGGATCATGGGCGGAACATTTGATCCGATCCATATCGGACATCTTCTGCTTGGCATGTTTGCATATGAAGATTTCGGATTGGATGAGATCTGGTTTCTGCCCAACGGAAATCCGCCGCATAAGCAGACAAAAGAGGGGGAAGAGGCGCTTGGACACCGGATCGAGATGGTGCGCCGTGCGATCAGTGATGTGCCGTATTTCCGGCTTTGCCTGCATGAAGCAAAGGAAAAAGAGCATTCCTACACATACAAGACGATGCGGGAATTATGCGCGCTTTATCCGGAGGATACATTTTATTTTATTCTGGGAGCAGACTCGCTTTTTGCGATTGAAGAATGGAAATATTTTCGGGAAATTTTTCCGACATGCACGATCCTTGCGGCAATGCGGGACGATAAAGATGTGGAAGACATGATGCGGCAGATCGCGTATTTGGAAGACACATATGGCGCAAAGATCTCTCTTCTGCGTGCGCCGCTTCTGGAAATCTCGTCCACAACATTGCGGGAACGTGCGGCACAGGGAAAAAGTGTGGCATATATGGTTCCCCATGCCGTGGAGGAATATATGCAGGAGCACGCGCTTTATCGTAAAGGAGAATAGAGATGGCAGATTTAGAAAAAATCCGGTGCGAATTGAAAAAACAACTGAAAAAAGAACGTTATATCCATACGATCGGCGTGATGTATACGGCGGCATCCATGGCGATGCGATATGGCGAGGATATAGAGAAAGCGATGACGGCAGGGCTTCTGCATGACTGTGGGAAATTTGCACCTGCCGGAGAACAGATCCGTCTCTGCAAAAAGTATGGGCTTTCGCTTAAGGAATCCGAAGTGGAGATGCCCGCGCTGATCCATGCGAAACTGGGCGCATATCTTGCGAAAGAGACTTATAAGGTCTGTGACGGTGAGATCCTGAACGCGATCCTGTATCACACGACAGGGCGTCCGGATATGACGATGCTGGAAAAAATCGTCTTTCTGGCTGACTACATCGAACCGGGGCGTAAGATGATTCCCGGACTTTCCGATGTACGCAGTTTGGCATTTACGAACATTGATCGTGCGGTCTGCCTTTGCTCGAAGCAGACGCTTTCTTATCTGGAAAAAAGCGGGCGATCAATAGACCCGATGACAAGAGAAACGTTTTTATATTACAGCGAACAGAAAAAATAAGATGCCGCAGTCTGAGACGGCATACAACGTGGAGGTGGAAACAGTGCAGGCGAAAGAAATGGCAAAAATCGCATATCATGCATTAGATGAGAAAAAGGGAGAAGACATCCGCATCATTGATATTGCGGGAATCTCGGTACTGGCAGATTATTTTATTATTGCAAATGGTTCCAGTGAAAGTCAGGTACAGGCGATGGTAGACAATGTAGAAGAGGAGATGCATAAAGCAGGATATTCTCTGAAACAGCGGGAAGGATACGGAAGCGGAAACTGGGTGCTTCTGGATTTCGGCGATGTGATCGTGCATGTATTTGATAAGGAAAATCGCTTGTTTTATGATCTGGAGAGAATCTGGCGAGACGGAAAAAATATCGGGATCGCAGAACTTTCCTGAGGGATTTTTGTGAAAAAAGAGTGTGAAACGGGGCAGTCGGGAATCGGCGGTCCCATTTTTTAATGCATTATTTCATATGATTTTTTGAAAAAACAGTTGACAAAAAATTTTTTTATAGTATACTTTGAACATCAAAGTATTTGAGATTCAAAAGAGTGTGGAAAGAGAAAATATACACGGAATCATGATCAAATGCGAAGATAAGGAGAGGTTATGGTTGGAAGAATATGCGGGACGGGAGCGTATGCTCCCCCTGTTTTTGTGAGCAATGAAGACTTGGAAAATGTGGTGGATACGAGTGATACATGGATCCGTGAGAGGACAGGAATTGCGCGGCGGCATATTGCGGTGGAGGATACTGCCGTTACGATGGCGGTGGAAGCTGCCAGGCAGGCGCTTGCAGACGGAGAGATCGATCCGGAAGCGGTGGAACTAATCCTGGTATCGACGATTTCCCCGGAAAGGGTTCTTCCCTGCACGGCGTGCGAAGTCCAGAAACAACTTGGGGCTGTTCATGCAGTTTGTTTCGATCTGAATGCAGCCTGCGCCGGATTTTTGTATGCATACAATACTGCGCAGGCATATATCCGCAGCGGTATGTACAAAACGGTTCTTGTGATCGGAACGGAGCGGCTCTCCCAATTGGTGGACTGGACCGATCGAAACACCTGTATTTTATTCGGGGACGGAGCGGGAGCTGTCGTGCTGACAGAAACGGAAAATGGGAGATACAACATGACGGCACATTCCGACGGAAGAAAGGGGGAAGCGCTGACATGCAGGACAGACGGAAAAATCCGGATGGACGGTCAGGAAGTATTTCGATTTGCGGTGAAGAGTGTTCCGGAGTGTATCCGGGAGCTGCTTGACCGGGAACAGCTTTTGGCGGAGGACATTGATTATTTTGTTCTGCATCAGGCGAACCGGAGGATCGTGGAAGCGGTGGCAAAACGTCTGAACGTACCGCCGGAGCGATTTCCAATGAATTTAGAAGAATACGGGAACACGTCTTCGGCGAGTATACCGATCCTACTCCATGAGATGAAACAGAACGGAATGTTGAAATCCGGTAAAAAACTGGTTCTTGCCGGATTCGGCGCAGGATTATCGTGGGGAGCAAGTTTGACGGAATGGTAATTCCCTATTATGGATTACATAGAAAATAAACAAAGCGAAATGTAAAGGAGATCATGAAATGTTAGAGAAAGTAAAAGAAATTACAGCGGAAGCACTTGGAGTGGAAACAGAGACATTAACGGCGGAGACTTCTTTCAAGGAGGATCTGGGAGCGGATTCGCTGGATCTGTTTGAGATGGTAATGATGTTTGAAGAAGAATTCGGACAGGAAATCCCGAGTGAAGATCTGGAGAAACTGACGACGATCGGCGCAGTTGTGGAATATCTGGAGGCCGCAAAATGAAAACGAGAGTGACGAACCTTCTGGGTATCCGTTGTCCGGTCATTCAGGGAGGTATGGCATGGGTGGCAGATTACCATCTTGCCGCTGCTGTTTCCGAAGCGGGAGGTCTTGGGATGATCGGAGCCGGCGGCGCGTCCGGTGAATGGGTGCGGGAGCAGATCCGGGAAGTAAAGAAACGGACAGACCGTCCCTTTGGAGTGAATCTGATGCTGATGAATCCGGAAGCTGATGTGATCGCTAAGATCCTTGCGGAAGAGCAGGTTCCGGTTGTGACGACCGGAGCCGGCAGCCCGGAAAAATATATGAAACAATGGAAAGCCGCGGGAATCAAAGTGATCCCGGTGATCGCATCGGTGGCAATGGCAAAACGTATGGAACGGGTTGGCGCAGACGCCGTCGTCGCAGAGGGCACGGAAGCAGGGGGGCATATCGGAGAGAATACGACGATGGTCCTTGTTCCGCAGATCGTGGATGCAGTGACGATCCCGGTGATTGCTGCCGGAGGTATTGCAGACGGACGTACGATGGCGGCGGCATTGATGCTGGGAGCAGAGGGAGTACAGATGGGAACCGCATTTATCGCAACAAAAGAGGCTGCGGTTCATGAACAGTATAAAGCGTGTATCGTGCGTGCGAAAGATATTGATTCCCGCGTGACAGGGCGTTCCACGGGACATCCGGTGAGGACGCTTCGTAATCCGATGACAAAAGAATATCTGCGGCTGGAAAAAGACGGAGCTTCGTTTGAGGAGCTGGAACGTCTGACACTTGGCGGACTGCGAAAAGCGGTTGTGGATGGAAATGTAACCGACGGAAGTGTGATGGCCGGGCAGATCGCAGGAATGATCCATGAAATAAAAAGCTGTGAAGAACTGATAGGAACAATCATTTCAGAAACGGAACAACGGATCAAGGCGGTACAGAAAGGAGTCGTGTGGGATGAGTAAGACCGCATTCTTGTTTCCGGGACAAGGCGTACAAAAAGCCGGGATGGGGAAAGATTTTTATGAACACAGCGCCGTTGCGAGAGAGATTTTCGACATGGCGTCCGAAGTGCTCCAGATGGACATGAAAAAGCTGTGTTTTACGGAAAATGAAAAACTAAATCAGACGGAATATACGCAGGCTGCACTTGTGACCACCTGTCTGGCAATGGCGAGGAGCGCGGAAGCCAAAGGAATGAAAGCGGATGTGACAGCCGGATTGAGTTTGGGAGAATACTGTGCGATCGCCATTTCCGGCGGTATGTATGACCGGGAAGCGGTGTATGCGGTGCGGAAACGAGGAATCCTGATGGAACAGGCAGTTCCGGGTGGCGAGGGGGCGATGGCTGCCGTGCTGGGCTTGTCTGCCGATCAGGTGGAACATGTGCTGAACGAGCGGGAAGATGTTTTCGTTGCAAATTATAACTGCCCGGGGCAGATCGTGATCACCGGAAAAAAGGACGCGGTTTTGCAGGCGGGGGAAGCGTTGATTTCCCACGGTGCAAAAAGAGTTTTGCCGCTGAAAGTAAGCGGACCTTTTCATTCTCCGTTTTTGCGGGAGGCGGGAAATCGGCTCGAAGAAACTTTGAGAGAGATTTCGTGGAAAGAGCTGCGGATCCCGTACATCACAAATGTAACGGCAGCTCCTGTTCTGGAAACCGAAAAAATACAGGAACTTCTTGTACGGCAAGTCGCATCACCGGTCCGCTGGCAGCAAAGTATGGAACGGATGATCGCGGAGGGGGTAGATACGTTTATCGAGATCGGTCCCGGAAATACATTGCGGGGCTTTTTGAAAAAAATTGACAGAAACGTGAAAGTCTGTTCTGTAAATACGTGGGAAGCACTGGAAAAAAGTTTGGAGGGACCGGCATGAATTTAGAGGGAAAGACGGCGCTTGTGACCGGCGCGTCCCGTGGGATCGGGCGCGCGATCGCTTTGGAATTGGCGAAAAAGGGGGCGGACGTACTGCTCAATTATAATGGATCCGTTGACAGAGCCAGGGAAGTGAAAGCGGAAATTGAAAGACTAGGAAAAAACGCGCAGCTCTATCAATGCGATGTAGCGGATTATTCTGCATGCGAAACGATGTTCCGGGATATTTTTGCAGAACATTCCGGACTGGATATTCTGGTAAATAATGCGGGAATTACAAGAGACGGACTGCTGATGCGGATGTCGGAGGAAGCGTTCGATTCTGTGATCGATACAAACTTGAAAGGAACATTTCATTGTATGCGTTTTGCCGCAAGACAGATGATGAAACAACGCAGCGGCAGGATCATTAATCTTTCCTCCATTGTCGGTGTTGCCGGAAATGCAGGGCAGACCAATTATGCGGCATCGAAAGCCGGTGTGATCGGATTGACTAAAGCGGCAGCAAAAGAGCTGGCATCACGGAAGATCACGGTCAATGCGGTTGCGCCGGGATTTATTGAAACCGATATGACGGCCCGGCTTCCGGAAAAAATCAGAGAACAGACACTTTTGCAAATCCCTGCCGGGAGTTTTGGAAAAGCCGAAGATGTCGCTCATGCAGTGGTATTTTTAGCGTCGGAAGAAGCCGGATATATTACCGGGCAGGTTTTGCATGTGGACGGCGGAATGGCGATGTAGCAGAGGAGGATATATGAAACGAAGAGTGGTGATCACAGGGATGGGGGCGGTGACCCCGATCGGAAATACGGTACCGGAGTTCTGGGACGGAATCCGAAACGGAACCGTCGGGATCGGAGAGATCAGCAAATTTGATACGGAAGCGTATCAAGTAAAGCTGGCGGCAGAAGTAAAAGGATTTGACGCCAGGGAACGGATGGATTTTAAATCTGCAAAACGGATGGAATTGTTTTCACAATATGCAGTTGCCGCCGCAAAAGAAGCATTTGAAGATGCGGGACTGCATATGGAAGAGGAAGACCCGTACCGCGTGGGGACGATCGTCGGTTCGGGGATCGGAAGTCTGCAGACGGCAGAAAGGGAATATGGGAAAATACTGGAGCGCGGACCGGCGAGAGTCAATCCGCTGACGGTTCCGTTGATGATTTCCAATATGGCGGCGGGAAACGTTGCGATCCAGCTTGGACTGAAAGGAAAATGTACCAGTGTCACGACCGCATGTGCATCCGGCACACATTCTATCGGAGATGCTCTGCGTGCCATTCAGTATGGGGATGCGGAGGTGATGCTTGCCGGCGGCAGTGAAAGCGCGATCTGCCCGACCGCGGTTGCCGGATTCACAAATCTGACGGCACTGACAACGAGTACAGATCCTACACGGGCTTCGATCCCGTTCGACCGGGATCGAAACGGATTTGTGATCGGAGAGGGCGCGGGGATCGTTGTACTGGAAGAATTGGAACATGCAAAAAAGCGAGGCGCACACATTTATGCGGAACTGGCAGGTTACGGTGCCACCTGTGATGCATGGCATATCACGTCCCCCGCTGAAGACGGAAGCGGTGCGGCAAAAGCAATGGAGCTGGCAGTCCGGGAAAGCGGACTTTCCAAACGAGACATCGGTTACATCAACGCACATGGTACGAGTACGCATCACAATGATTTGTTTGAGACCCGTGCGATCCGAAATGTATTTGGAACACATGCCGATGATCTGATCGTGAATTCAACCAAGTCTATGATCGGACATCTGCTTGGCGCCGCCGGCGCGGTGGAATTGATCGTATGTGTGAAAACGATCCGAGAGGGATTTATACATCAGACAATGGGAACGAATGTTTTGGATCCTGCCTGTGATCTGGATTATGCCGTGGGAGCGCCGGTGGAAAGATCCGTAACCTGTGCACTCAGTAATTCGCTTGGATTTGGCGGACATAACGCCTCGCTTCTTGTAAAAAAATATGAGAGATAGGAGATTGACGAGATGGAAACAGAAGAATTGAAACAGTTGATCCATGCCGTATCCTCATCGAAGCTTCAGGAATTTCAATATGAAGAGAGCGGGATAAAGATCGCGATGAAGAAAGGGATTTCTTCTTCGGGCAAGGCGGCGGACGCCGGGAAAATAACGGTGGAGACATCCGAGATTTCAGAAAACGATCCGAAACCGGACACAGAAGAACATGTGGTGAGATCTCCGCTTGTCGGAACCTTTTATGCGGCGCCGGAAGAGGGAGCGTCTCCCTATGTACAGGCAGGGGATGCCGTGAAAAAGGGGCAGACGCTTGCAATCGTAGAGGCAATGAAACTGATGAATGAGATCGAGTGCGATCAAGACGGTTTCATCACAAACATCTATGTCAAAAACGGAGAAAATGTGGAATACGGACAGCCGTTGTTCGGCATTCGGTAAAGGAGCAGTGCTATGAATGGATTGAATATCAAACAGATTCAGGAAATCATTCCCCATCGCCATCCGTTTCTTCTGATTGATTTTATTGAAGATTTCAAGCCGGGAGAATATGCGGTTGGTTATAAATGTGTGACATACCGGGAAGAGTTCTTCCGGGGACATTTTCCGCAGGAGCCGGTCATGCCGGGAGTGCTGACCATAGAAGCGCTGGCGCAAGTCGGCGCAGTTGCGATCTTGTCCAAAGAAGAAAATCATGGAAAAACCGCCTATTTCGGCGGCATCCAGAAATGCAGATTCCGTGGAAAAATTGTCCCCGGTGATAAAGTCAGACTGGAAACAAAGATCATCAAACAAAAAGGACCGATCGGTATCGGTGAAGCGGCTGCCTATGTGGACGGAAAACTGGTTGTGAGTGCCGAACTGACTTTTGTAGTTGGAGAGACGGAAGAAGAAAAGGAAATGCGGTTATGAATACAGGTATGATCCGAAAGATTTTGATTGCAAACCGTGGCGAGATCGCCGTACGCATTATCCGTGCGTGTCGGGAGATGGGGATTGCATCGGTGGCGGTATATTCGGAAGCAGACCGGGAATCGCTGCATACCCAATTGGCAGATGAAGCAATCTGCATCGGACCGGCGGCTTCCGCGGACAGTTATCTTTCGATGGAACGGGTACTCAGCGCGGCGATCACAAGCGGAGCCGATGCCATCCATCCCGGATTCGGTTTTTTATCGGAAAACAGTAAGTTTGCAGCACTTTGCGAACAGTGCGGACTGGTATTTATCGGTCCGAAAGCCGAGGTGATCCAAAAGATGGGGCATAAATCCCAGGCGCGTAATACGATGATCCAGGCAGGCGTTCCGGTGATTCCGGGAACTACAGATCCTGTCTATCACGCAAAAGACGGGCTGGAAGAGGCGGGAAAGATCGGATATCCGGTAATGATCAAAGCGGCACTCGGAGGCGGCGGAAAAGGAATGCGTGTATCCGATTCGCCGGAAGAGTTTGAACGTTGTTTCCGTACCGCTCAAAAGGAAGCGCAGATGGCGTTCGGGGACGGAACGATGTATCTGGAACATTTTGTGCGGCATCCGAGACATATTGAATTTCAGATCCTTGCGGATATGTTTGGAAATGTGATCCACCTTGGAGAGCGGGACTGTTCCGTTCAACGAAATCATCAGAAACTGATCGAAGAGTCACCCTGTGCGGCAATTTCGCCGAAACTTCGTAAAGCGATGGGGAAAGCAGCAGTGAAAGCGGCAAAAGCAGTCGGCTACACCAATGCCGGAACGGTGGAATTTTTGCTGGAGAAAAGCGGAAAATTTTACTTTATGGAAATGAATACACGTATACAAGTTGAACATCCCGTGACGGAATGGGTGACGGGATTGGATCTGATAAAAGAACAGATCCGAATCGCATCGGGACTTCCTCTGCGGATCAAACAGGAAGACGTCTGTCTTACGGGACATGCAATTGAGTGCAGGATCAATGCGGAGGATCCGAAAAAGAACTTCAGACCGTCGCCGGGAGAGATTACGGAACTGCATTTTCCGGGCGGAAAAGGGATCCGGATCGATTCTGCGATTTACAGTGGGTATACGGTTCCGGCATTTTATGATTCGATGCTGGCAAAGCTGATCGTGCATGCCGATACGCGAGAAGAAGCGATCGCAAAGATGCGCAGTGCTCTCGGAGAAGTGATCATCGATGGCATTGAGACGAATCTCAATTACCAATATGAGATTCTCGGACATCCGGATTATTGTTCCGGGGAGATTGATATTGAGTTTATAGAAAAGATGTGAAAAAATGAAGTTGGAAAACCGATTCAAAAAAGCGGCGTCCGCCGCCAGAAAACGTGAGGAAGCAGGAAAGCGGAAACGACCGGAAATCCCGGATGGACTGCTGAAAAAATGTAATGCATGTAAGTCTGTGATCGTCGCTGAGGATGTGAAGAAAGGACAGTATATCTGCCCAAAGTGCCGGCACTATTTCCGAATGGATGCGTTTGAACGTCTGGCTCTTATTACGGACGATGGAAGCTTTGAACAGTGGGATATGCATCTCGTCACAAAAAATCCGCTGGATTATAAAGGATATGAAGAAAAGATTGCTTTTCTGAAAGAAAATACGGGACTCGATGAAGCGGTTTTGACCGGAAAAGCATCGATCGGAGGAATCGAGACGGCGATCGGAGTTTGTGACAGTCGTTTCATCATGGCGAGTATGGGAGAGGTTGTCGGAGAGAAGATCACAAGAATGATCGAACGTGCACAGAGTGAACGGCTTCCGATCGTACTTTTCGCCTGTTCCGGAGGCGCCAGGATGCAGGAGGGGATCGTTTCCCTGATGCAGATGGTGAAGACTTCCGCCGCATTGAAACGATACAGTGATGCGGGAGGCTTTTATGTATCCGTGCTGACCAATCCGACAACCGGAGGAGTGACGGCAAGTTTTGCGATGCTGGGAGATGTGATTCTGGCAGAGCCGGGGGCGCTGATCGGATTTGCGGGACCACGGGTGATCGAGCAGACGATCGGGCAGAAGCTTCCGAAAGGATTTCAAAAGTCGGAATTTCTTCTGGAACATGGATTTATCGACCGGATCGTCGAGCGGGAAGAAATGCGCGGTCTTTTATATCGGATTTTGAAAATGCATCCGCTGGATAAAGATACTGCGTGGGATGCGGAGAACAATGAGCAGAAAAACGGGCAGAAAAACGAACAACAACTCAAACGACAGCCGGAACGGCAAAGTACGGGAACTTTGAGACAGAGCCCTTGCACAGACGCGTGGGAGCGTGTACAACGTTCACGCAGAAAAGACCGACCGGTTGCTTCGGAATATATTGAACGGCTGTTTACGAATTTTATAGAGTTTCATGGAGACCGTGCTTTCGGAGACGATCCGGCGATCATAGGAGGGGTTGCGGATTTTCACGGAATACCGGTTACCGTGATCGCACAGGAAAAAGGTATGACAACGAAAGAAAACATCGCCCGGAATTTCGGAATGCCCTCCCCTGAGGGATATCGAAAAGCACTTCGGCTTATGAAACAGGCGGAAAAATTTCACAGACCGGTTCTGTGTTTTGTCGATACGCCCGGAGCTTATTGCGGAATTGAAGCGGAAGAGCGGGGGCAGGGAGAAGCGATCGCTAAGAATCTTTATGAAATGTCCGGTCTGGGTGTCCCGATCCTCTCGATCATCATAGGCGAGGGTGGGAGCGGAGGTGCTCTGGCGCTGGCTGTGGCAGATGAAGTCTGGATGCTGGAAAACGCGGTTTATTCGATCTTGTCGCCGGAGGGATTTGCGTCGATTTTATGGAAAGACAGCAAACGGGCGAAAGAGGCGGCATGTATGATGAAGCTTACGGCAAACGATTTAAAAGATCTTCACGCAGCGGAAAAAATCGTCCGTGAACCGGAACATTTAACCGCAGAAAATCTCGAGGTCGTGTGCAGGGAACTTGAAAAGCAGATCGCTGTATTTTTGGATATTCAGAAGAAAAAACAGCCGGAAGAACTTGCCGAAGAGCGGTATCAGAGATTTCGGAGAATGTAAAATGACCTTTCCTTTTTATGCTGAAATGTGTATAATAAAAGCGGCGGCATAGTCCGCTTGAAAAATGATCCTATCCGGAAGAGGAGAGCGCTGTGAACACATACGAGACGATCAACGATGTTTTAGTCCATTTGTTTAATGAAATTTGGGAATTGGAAGAAAAGGCGATCATTACAGAAGAATATAAAGATATCACCAACAATGATATGCACATAATCGAGGCGATCGGACTGGGGGAGGGAAAGACGATGTCAGCCATCGCGAAAAAGATGAACGTGACGGCCGGAACTCTCACAACTTCAATGAACAGTCTCGTAAAGAAAGGTTATGCGCTGCGCCGCCGCAGTGAGAAAGACCGTCGTGTCGTTTACATCAGCCTGACAGAAAAAGGAGAACGGGCATTTCATCATCATGCGGATTTTCATACCCAGATGACCGATGCGGTGATCCGGAATCTGGAGAAAGATGAACTGCCGGTGTTGATGAAGACGTTAAATGCACTGTCGGTGTTTTTTCGGAATTATCATGAGGAAATATGATCGGAAAAGAATCATGGATTATCATGGTTATTTTGTATGCATAATGCCAGCGTACAAGGGAGAGTATACCCTTTGTACGCTGGCATTATGTTTAATGACTTAGTAAAAATCTCATTCTCACATCATTTTTTCGGTGATGACTTTCGAAGTCTTTTTCTTGTTTTCCAAGGCGCGTTCCCCCAATTTTTTATAAACTTCCGCATATAAAATATCGATCAAGAAAAGCTGGGCGGTTTTATTGGCGATAGAACCGCCCTCCATAGGTCCCTCATTTGCACCACACAGAAGCAAGATATCCGAATATTGTGCGGCCGGTGTTTTTGCAAATTGTGTAATAAATACAACAGGCACTTTTGCCGTGTGACAGATATGCGCGATTTCAATGCAGTCTTTTGTGATTCCCGAATTGCAGAAAATGATCGCGACGTCTTCCGGTGATAACAGCGCTGCTTGTGTCAGCTGGATGTGGGCATCCGAATTATAAATGCAGTTTGGAAGGATTTTCATAAATTTGTTTTTGGCTTCATTCGCACTGGTTCCCGAACCGCCGAAGCCGAACAGATTGATCGTTCTTGCGCCAAGAATTAAAGCGACTGTCTGGGAGATCGCGTGGAAATTCAGTGTGTGAAACGTCTGTTCCAACGCACGCATATATGCTTCTTTTACGCGTGCGGCAGTTTCCTGACAATTTGACGTCTGAGTGACATCGATCAATTCTTTCTTTTGCCCGATGTCGGAATTGGAAGTGCTGAGCGCGAGGGACAATTTGAAATCCTGATAGCCTTTCAGGGAGAGGGTGCGGCAGAAACGAAACACGCTGGTTTCTCCCACATCACATAATTTGGATAAATCGGTAATCGTGGCACTTAGTGCTTCCTGCGGAGAGGAAAGTACAAAGTCTGCCACTTTTTTTTCAGCTTTTGTCATTTTGGAATATCTGCTCGTGATTTCGGTCATTAGGTTTATCGTAGCCATAAAATTTCACCCCGCTTCTTTGTTCTTATATTTATTGTATCATATTTGAAAAATAATTGTCAATCAGAGTGAAAATCAGAGAAATTATTTCTTTTTTCAATATATTGTATTGTAAAAAATGAGATAAAAAAGAAAAAATTTCTTTTTTGAAATGGTATAAAATGATGTAAAAAGGCTATGCATAAAGAAAAAATAGTGTGAAAAGTGCACATAAAACGTGTTGACAAAGTAAAAATCGAGTGATAAGATAATTTCAAGAAAAATATTTTTTGAAAATATAAAAAATAAAAAGAAAAAATTTTCAAAAAGTATTTTAGAAGTGTGAAAGTGAAGAAAAGGAGGAAACGTAACATGAAAAGAAAGTTCGTGAGTGTATTTCTGTGTGTATCATTGGCAATGGGGATGCTCGCCGGATGCGGTGGCGGAAGCGAAGAAGAAGTACAGAAAAAGGACGGGGACAAACCTTATGCCGGTGAAAAACTGACCGTGCTGTATATGTCCGGGGTTTATGCAGATGCTGCCAACAGCATGGTAGATGAATTTGAAGAGAAAACTGGAGCGACTGTGGAGGTTGTCGATTTCCCGTATACGACATTGCATGAAAAATCACTTCTGGATCTGACAAGCGGAACCGGATCTTATGATGTGATCGATGTGGCAAGTCAGTGGGACGGAGAATTTGCTCCGTATATGACCGATCTTTCAGAGTTCATGGAAAAAGACGGATACAGTACTGATGTATTTATTGAAAATGTAATGGAAAATTCCGGAGTATGGCAGGATGTTACAACCGGAATTCCAAATGCCAGCACACCTCAGTTATTCGCATACCGTACCGATCTGCTTCCGGAAGGAATTCCGGACACATGGGAAGAATACCGTGAAGTTGCCAAATCACTGACAAATAAGGATGAGGGTATGTATGGAATTTCCGTATCGGCGACGACCGGGCAGCTTGGCGGTGTATTTGATTATATACTTTGGTCGATGGGAGGTGCCTGGGCAGACGAAGACTGGAATGTAACGATCGACTCTCCGGAGACAAGAGCAGCGCTGGAACATTTGAAAGAAATCCAGGATTACGCAGATCCTTCTATTTTATCTTGGGGAACCGAAGAATCCATCAAAGCATTTCTGGATGGAAATGCAGCAATCTGCGAGACATGGCCGACGCTGGGACTTGTACAGGCTGCCGATGATGAAAGTCAGTCGAAAGTAGTCGGTAAATGGGCGTTGGATGTGATCCCGTATGACAAGACCGGAAAAACACTCTTAAGTGCATGGGACGTATCGATCCCGGCTGCATCCAAGAATCAGGAACTTGCCTGGGAGTGGGTAAAGATGTATACAAGTGAAGAGATGCAGAACAGATTTTATGAAGAGTACGGAATCCTTTCGCCGAGAAAATCTTTCTGGGAACAGGATGGCATCAAAGGTACATACATGGACACCGTGCGCGAAGCGCTTGATACCGCAAATATGTGGTGGAGAGTTCCGGCATCGACAGAAGTGGACACCATGCTGAATACAGTAGTAAGTCAGTATATGTCCGGTCAGATCGAACTGGAAGAGGCGGTTCAGAAGATGGATGAGGGGATTGAAACTGCCCTTAAGAATGCACCGCCTGAGGAAGGAACTAAAAATTACAATTTGTAAAATAAATCAAACGGGGACATCCCTTATAAAGAGCAGGACTGTCTGAAAAACAGGCAGTCCTGTTAAGAAAGGAAGAACGTTATGGCAAAAAGAAAAACGGTACGAAAAAATGTCAGAAAAAGTAAAAGCGATAAAGCCGCATCATGGCTGTTTCTCGTACCGACAATGCTTTTTCTGGGAGTTACCGCATTGCTCCCATTGCTTTATTCTGTATATTTGAGCTTTTTTAAGATGAAATTAAATCTTCCGAATGCAGTGCCGGAATTCGTCGGTCTTTCTAATTATATCCGGATGTTTACGGATGAAGCGCTTCATGTCAGTACACTGAACACGTTACTGTTTGCGGTTGTGTCTGTGACGCTGGAAGTATTGGTGGGGTTATTTGTTGCTATGGCGCTTTGCTCGGATCGTCTTTGGGCAAGGCTCGCAACATCGATCTTTTTGATCCCGATGATCATGGCTCCGGTTGCTGTCGGTACATTATGGCGGATGATGCTGGATTCGACAACAGGAATCATCAATTATCTCCTGAGCTTTCTGGGGATTCCGAGTATCACATGGTTAAGCAGCACAAAGACGGCGATGCTTGCGGTCATTCTCGTCAATGTATGGCAGCTTGCCCCATGGGTAACGATCATCTGTGCCGCAGGATTAAAGGCATTGCCGCAGGATAGTCTGGAGGCAGCATGTGTGGACGGAGCCTCCAATGGCACGATTTTCCGAAAAATCGTATTGCCGTCCGTGGCCCCGCTTTTGACGATCGTTGTTATGCTGCGTTTTGTGGACGCATTTAAAGTGTTTGATACCGTTTACGTTATGACGAATGGCGGACCCGGAAACGCAACAGAAATGCTTCCGAACTATATTTATAAGCAAGGATTGAAATTCTTTGACGCAGGATATTCGGCGGCTCTTGCGATCGTATTTGTGCTTGTGATGACTTTGATCACGGTAGGATTTCTGAAGATGAGAGATAAAATGGAGGCAGAGATATGAGAAAAAGGAAACATAAAGCGCCAACAACGGAAAATATTATCGGCAATTTTGCCGGAAAACCGGTGCGGGTGATCATTATTGTCGTTGCGTTGATCTTGATCATATTTCCATTATACTGGCTCGTAACAAGTTCTTTGAAAATAGAGGGAGAATATTTGTCCAACCCACCGGTGATCGTCCCGAGTCAGCTTACGGCAGAAAGCTACCAGAACATCTTCGGAAAAGATCAGATCTGGCAGAATTTTATGAATACCGTGATCGTTGCGGGCGGATCTACGCTGATCTCTGTTGTTTTCGGAAGCATGGCAGCTTATGCAGTAGCGAGAGGAAGCATCGGAAACCGGGCAAGAAAATATTTCGGACTTTGGTTTATGGTGCAAAAGATGTATCCTGCGATCGCCACAGCAATCCCTGTATATCTTGTAATGAGAAGTCTTCATCTGATCGATACAAAAACGGCGTTGATCATTATGAACACCAGTTTCAATCTGCCGCTCGTTATATGGCTGATGATGGGATTTTTTGAACAGCTCCCACTGGAATTGGAAGAATCGGCGATGTTGGATGGATGCGGATTTACAAAACGGTTTTTCCTGATCATTTTTCCGCTTACCAAACCCGGAATCATCGCATCGGCAATTTTAGCGTTCGTAGGTGCCTGGAACGAATTTTTGTTTGCAGTAATCTTAAGTATCAACAAATCCAAGACACTTCCGGTCGTTATCGCAGGATTTATTACAGACCGGGGGCTGGAATGGGGACCGATGGCGGCAACCGCGGTGATCACACTTGTTCCGGTTTTGATTCTTGTGTGGGCGCTTCAGAAAAATTTTGTACAGGGACTTGCAATGGGCGCAGTGAAAGGATAGGGAAAGAACATGAAAAAAAGAATATTATGCTTGGGAGATTCCAATACATGGGGGTATGACGCGGAGACAAACGGACGTTTTCCGGATGATGTCAGATGGACCGGACGGCTGTCGGAACGTCTTGGTGATTCTTATACGGTAATAGAAGAGGGACTCAGTGGGAGAACCACAGTATTTGAAGACCCTCTGAATGAGGGAATGTCCGCACTGCCGTATCTTTATCCGTGTCTGATGTCCCATGCGCCGTTGGATTATATGGTCGTCATGCTTGGTACAAATGACTGCAAAGAACGTTTTTCGGCAACTGCAAAGAATATTGCAGATGGAATGAAGCGCCTTGTCCAGAAAGCAAAGGTGGTTCCATGCTGGAGAGAAGACGCGAAGATTCTCATTGTGGCTCCGGCGCCGATCGACATTCGCTGCGAGCAGTCACCGGTAGCAGGTGAAATGGGAAGATGCAGTAAAAAATCAGAATGCCTGGCAGAAGAGTATCAGAAATGTGCAGAAGAGAATCGCTGCGATTATTTGGATGCAGCGCCGTTTTGTACAATGAATGAAATCGATTTTATGCATCTGGATGCCCAAAGCCATGACCGATTCAGTGCGGAAATCGAAAAAATAGTGAGAAGGCAGGTATGATTATGGGAAAATCAGTTGAGACAATAAAAGGGAACTTGATAGTATCATGCCAGGCGCTCCCGGAAGAGCCGCTTCATTCTTCTTTTATCATGGGAAGAATGGCTTTTGCGGCAAAGATGGGAGGCGCCGCGGGAATTCGTGCCAATACAAAAGAAGATATTATTGAAATTAAGAAAAATGTAGATCTTCCGGTGATCGGAATTGTAAAACAGGTATATGAAGACAGCGAAATTTATATTACGCCTACGATGAAAGAAATCGATCAATTGATGGAAGCAAAGCCGGAGATTATTGCATTGGATGCAACAAACAGATTGCGTCCGAACGGTGTCACATTGAAAGAATTTTACAATGCAGTGCGAAAAAAATATCCCGAACAGCTTTTAATGGCAGATTGTTCCACGTTGGAAGAGGCGGTTTATGCAGATGGGCTTGGATTTGATTTCATAGGAACAACACTGGTCGGGTATACGGAAGAAAGTAAGGATGTCCGGATCGAGCAAAATGATTTTGCACTGATCCGGGAAATATTAAATCGTGTAACTCATCGGGTGATTGCCGAGGGGAATATCAATACGCCGGAAAAAGTTCATAAGGTGATGGGAATGGGCGTATATAGTGTTGTCGTAGGAACGGCGATCACAAGACCGCAGGCGATCACAAGAGAATTTGTAAAGGCGTTGGAAAAATGAAACAATCATCTAAGCAATCAGGTTTACGTTTTTATGTGAGTATTGATGTCGGCGGAACTGCGATAAAATATGGGATTTTAGATGAAGGCGGAGCTTTTATCAAAAAAGCGAGCTGCCCGACGGAAGCAAAAGAGGGCGGAAAGCGGATATTATCCCAGTTGATCGAGATCGTGGAAAATGCAGGACAAAGTATTGCAGAAATAAATTCACAAGGAATGCTTTCGGGAATTTGCATCTCTACAGCAGGCATGGTAGACTGCAAACAAGGGAAAATCCTATATTCGGGCGAATTGATCCCTGACTATACGGGAACCGAGATCAAAAAGACATTGGAAAATAAATTTCATGTTCCATGTTCCGTGGAAAACGATGTCAATTGTGCAGGACTTGCCGAACTGGTAAGTGGGGCAGCTAAGGGATTCCGTAATGTTCTATGCCTGACCGTTGGAACCGGAATCGGTGGTTGTATCATTTTAAACGGAGAAGTTTATCATGGGCATGGAAACTGTGCCGGAGAAGTCGGTTATATGTATATGGACGGCAGCGATTTTCAGACACTGGGAGCCGGCAGCATTATGAGTAAAAAGATAGCAGAACAAAGGCAGGATATCCCCGAAAACTGGAACGGACGCCGGATTTTTGAAGCCGCAAAGCAGGGGGATGCAGAATGCAGCCGTGTGATCGATGAGATGGCCGAGATCCTCGGAAAGGGAATTGCAAATATCTGTTATGTATTGAATCCACAAATTGTAGTATTAGGCGGAGGTGTGATGGAACAGCGGGAGATGATGGAACCGTTGATCAAAGATAAACTTGAGAAATACCTGCGTCCGATCGTTAGAAATACCACTCGGATCGCATTTGCCGAACATGGAAATGATGCCGGGATGCTGGGGGCATTCTATCACTTCCAGAAAGATCATCATAAATAAAACATCCGCAGAACCCATGTGTAGACCACTTGTGTTCTGCGGATGTTTTATCTAAAGAAACGGAATACACCGATCACTTTTCCGAGGATCATAACATCATGTACGATGATCGGTTCCATATAGTCATTCTCCGGCTGCAGGCGGATGATCCCTTCTTCTCTGTAAAATGTCTTCACCGTCGCACTGTCCTCGATCAATGCGACAACCATGTCTCCGTTATCTGCAACAGGTTGTTCCTGTACCAGTACATAGTCTCCGTTCAAAATACCGGCATTCACCATACTCTCTCCATGGACTTTCAAAAGGAATGTAGGTTTGTTCGGAAGCTTTTCCACTGGGATCGGGAAGTAGTCTTCAATATGTTCCTGTGCCAGAATAGGCTCTCCGGCAGCCACATGTCCGAGGATCGGAACGTTTGTCATCTCACGTCTGGTCAGATTAAAAGAATCATCAAGGATCTCAATGGCACGCGGCTTTGTGGGATCGCGATGAATGTAACCGTTGCGTTCCAGTGTCTCCAGATGTGAATGGACGGAAGAGGTCGACTTCAAGTTGACTGCTTCACAAATCTCGCGGACAGCCGGAGGGAATCCACGCTCTAATATCTGAGATTTGATATAATTTAAAATCTCTTCCTGTTTCTTACTGATCTTGCCATATGACATGTGCTATATCCTCCTCATACAATGTATGTCGTATATCTTCTGTATTTCTTTTTATTTTAGCATAGCATATTCCAAAAAGCAAACATTTGTTTACGAAAATATGTTCTTTCAATACGCTCAAAACTGAATATTGACACCCGAAAATATGTTCGAAAAATTCGTGTTCATCTATTGACAAACATTTGTTCTGGTTATATAATAAACTTGTAAAGAAAACAAATGTTCGATTTGAAAGAAGTTTCGGATAAGAACGGATATATAATCAGGAAGAATATAGATGTAAAGACAAAGGAGGATATTGAGATGAGGGAAGTATACAGAAGAGGAGAAAAAGACCATAGAACAGCGGGATTGCAGATCAGACAGTGCGGGCATCACGGGGAAGCCGCAAGAAGCAGACGTAACCGCAATATTGGATCTTCGCTAGGTGTTCTTATCGCATTAACAGCGGTATTTATTCTCGGAGGTGTTATTTTTAACGGTGTGCTGGCTTCGGCACACGAAGAACCGGAGAATAAAACCGTTGGATCCACCTGTTATAAAAGTATTGAGATCGAACAAGGAGACACACTCTGGGAACTTGCTGAAGAATACATGACAGACGATTATCTATCTGTTCAGGAGTATGTGCAGGATTTGAAACGTATGAATCATCTGACGGATGATACGATCATTTCCGGACAGCATTTAATTGTTGCTTATGAACTTGCCGGATGATTCTTCTGGATATCATGAATAAACCGGACGAACAGAAAAGAGGTATCAATATACATCCCTATGTATTGATATAGAGAAACAAACTCACCCCTATGTGGCGGTATCGGCTTGAAGCAGAGTAGATACCGCCATTATTCCTTAAATACATCTATACGACAAATACTGATTTTTCCAAAAGATATAGACATAAAGAACGGATTATGGTAGAATTTCTTTAGAATTATAGAAAAATGATAAATGAGGATTTATTTTACTATGGAACAAAATCAATCAAAAACATATCATGAACAGACATACATTGACAATACATTACGGCTTCGGGAGATTTTAAAGACGCTTCCGGCGTTTGCCAAAGATTATTTCCGTGCGGTGGAACCGACAACTTCCGCAAAAACAAGGATTTCTTATGCGTATGATATCCGGGTATTTTTTCATTTTTTGATGGAATGCAATCCGGTATATAAGAATTATGATATTTCTGATTTTACAACTGCAGATCTGGAACGGATCGAGCCTGTGGATATTGAAGAATATCAGGAATATCTGAAAGTCTATAAAAATGAGGATGAAAAACAAATCACAAATACGGAAAAAGGACTCTCCCGCAAGATGTCCGCGCTTCGTAGCTTTTACGGATATTTTTTTAAGCGGCAGATCATTACAAAAAATCCCACTCTTTTGGTTGATATGCCGAAGTTGCATGAAAAAGCGATCATACGGCTGGATACAGATGAAGTCGCCTCTCTTCTTGATTTTGTAGAGCACGGCGGAGATATGTTGACCGGGCAGAAGAAAGTCTATTATGAGAAGACAAAGAACCGGGATCTGGCGATCATCACTCTCCTGCTTGGTACGGGGATCCGTGTATCAGAATGTGTCGGGCTTGATATTCAAGATGTAGATTTCAAAAATAATGGGATCAAAGTGACCCGGAAAGGCGGCAATGAAATGGTTGTCTATTTCGGTGAGGAAGTGGAAACCGCTCTGAAACAATATCTGTATACAACAAGAAAAGCGACGGTTCCGCTGGCAGGACATGAGAATGCCCTTTTTCTGTCCACGCAGAGAAAGCGCATGGGTGTTCAGGCAGTGGAAAATATGGTCAAAAAATATGCCCGTCAGGTGACGCCGAATAAAAAGATCACACCGCATAAATTGCGCAGCACTTATGGAACAACGCTGTATAAAGAAACCGGAGATATTTATCTGGTAGCGGACGTTCTGGGACACAAAGATGTAAATACGACAAAGAAGCATTATGCGGCAATCGATGAGAGCCGAAGACGGCTCGCCGCCGGAGCTGTAAAGCTTCGAGAGCCGTAGATCATGATTCCGAGATCATATCAAAGAATAATAATAGATATAAGAACTTTAAAAATAGATTGTATTTTCAAAGAACAGCTTTTATAATGGGAAAAGCAAATAAAAACATGCGAATTAAGCAACATGTAATTCAGAAGAATATCAGAAAGGACTTACGACAATGCAGTTACAGCGTTTATTGAGCTATACGAGAAAAGCCGTGGATGAATATCAGATGATCGAGGATGGGGATCACATTGCAGTTGGAATTTCGGGCGGAAAAGACAGCCTGACACTGCTCTATGCGCTTCATGGTCTGAAACGTTTCTATCCGAAGAAATTTGAACTCAGCGCCATCACCGTCGATCTTGGTTTTGAAGACTTTGACCTTACGCCGATCCGGGAACTTTGCAAGGAAATGGAAATTCCATATACGATCGTAAAATCTGACATATATAATATACTTTTTAACATCCGTAAAGAATCGAACCCATGTTCCCTCTGTGCCAAAATGAGAAAAGGGGCTTTGAATGAGGCAATCAAGGCAGCCGGATGCAATAAAGTTGCATATGCACACCATAAAGACGACATAGTAGAGACGATGCTGCTCTCGCTCCTCTTTGAGGGTCGTTTCCATTCTTTTTCCCCGCGGACTTATCTGGATCGTATGGATCTGACCGTGATCCGTCCAATGATGTTTGTAGATGAGATGGATGTGATCGGTTTTAAGAATAAATATGATCTTCCGGTTGTAAAGAGTAAATGTCCGGTAGATGGATATACCAAACGTCAATATGCAAAAGAACTGGTGCGGCAGCTTAATACCGAGCATCCCGGAGCAAAAGAACGTATGTTCCGTGCGATCCTGAACGGAGATATAAAAGGATGGCCGGAGCGGATTTTACAGACGAGATAAATGGTTCGGCATTTAGAAAAAGCAGCGATAAGTTCCTATTTTGATAGGGGTGACCGCTGCTTTTTCTTTCTTCTGTTTTCATTCGAAGCAGATCATTTTTTTACTTTTGGCTTCTTCTTTGCGTTTTTTGACGGATGAGCCGCTTTCTTTTTGGATGAGCCGGCAGGGCTCTTACTCTTCTTTCTGACGCTGTATCCAAATGTACCAAGCTGTTTTCCGAGCGACAGATATTCTCCATGGGAATATGCGATCAGCCCTGTCTTATTCAGCTCAAATCGGTTCTTTTCATTGAGATATGCCTCGTCAGCGTGAACCGCAGTTACTTTTGCGAGGAACATATGATGGCTTCCAAGCTCTTTGATCTCTGTAATCTGACATTCAATATTGACCGGAGATTCCGCGATCATTGGTGCGTAAGAAAGCGTGGTCGCAATTTCCGGAGTCAAATGCATTTCTTTCCATTTATCCACGTCTCTTCCGGAACGCACGCCGCAGTAATCGGTTGCGCGGATCAGTTTTTCGGTAGTCAGGTTGATCACAAATTCATTCGTCTGCCGGATCATCTCATAGGAGTAACGCTCCGGTCTTACGGAAATATAAACCATCGCCGGATTGGTGCAGATCGTTCCGGTCCATGCGACAGTCAATATATTCTTATTCCCGTTTTTGTCTCCGACACTGACCATAACCGCCGGAAGCGGATACAGCATGTTGCCGGGTTTCCATAGTTGTTTTGCCATTTCGATTAAAACTCCTGTTCTGTTCTCGGTATTGCCGATTGGCATCGGCTGATGTACAGCTGTTTTTTATTGCTGAAGCGCTTCCACCAATGCAGGAACCAGCTGCTTCTTCCTTGAAACAACACCTTTTAAATGTAGATCGTCCATTTCGGTGCGCAGGTCAAAGGCGCTGATTGCTTTCTCTCTTGCTTCCGGACCGGTACAGAGCAATTCGGAAGATTCGGTGATGATATTGGTCAGCATAAAGAAGATCATGTTCAGGCTGTGATTTTTGCGTGCCTTTTCCAGATGCGGCAGCACTTTTTCTTTGATCTCTTTTAACTCTTCTGCGCTCATCGAATTGACCTGACCGACGCCGAATACCGTGTCATTGACCGTAAACTGTTTGAAATCCAGGAAACAGATCTCTTCTGCTGTTTTTCCGCTCAAGTTGCTTCCGGCACGGAACATCGCCTGCGCCAGCATTTCAATATCAACTTCGGCGATTTCCGCAAGCTGGCGCGCCGACGTCTCATCCAAAGGTGTGCAGGTTGGCGAACGGAACATCAGTGTATCGGAGATGATCGCCGAACAGAGAAGACCTGCGATGGTCTTCGGAACTTTGACGTTGTTTTCCTGATACATCTGAAAAATGATCGTAGCAGTACATCCGACCGGCTGATTTCTGAAAAAAACGGGACCGAGCGTTTCAATGCTGCTGAGACGGTGGTGATCGATGATCTCCAAAACATCAGCCTGCTCGATACCGTCTACTGCCTGATTTTTCTCATTATGGTCGACAAGGATCACCTGTTTTTTTCGGCAGTTCAGTAATCGGCGTCTGGAAATAAACCCAAGAAAATGTCCGCGGTTGTCAACCACCGGGAAATCGCGAAAACGCTTCCGCATCATTACTTCTTTTACATCATCCACATAATCGCGCATACGGAATGTGATCAGCTTTTCTCTTTTTGTCATAAAATGACGGACCGGAATGCTTTGGTTGATCAGACGGGCAACGGTAAAAGAATCATGCGGCGAAGTAATGATCACAATCTGTTTCTCCTGTGCCTGTGTTAAGATATCGTCTGCAATCTCGGTCTCTCCGCAGATGACCATACATCCGACATTGAGATCAACGGCAAGCTGCTGTGCCTCTTTCCGATTGCTTAAAATAACAAGATCATCCTTGTCGATAAAGTCAGCCATCAATTTTCTGCTGGATGCGGCGATCCCGACTTTTCCCTTTAACAGATAACTGTGTTCATTTCCGATCACGACGGTACCGTCGATCGTTGTGGCAATATTGCGGTATTGTGTACGGGCTGTCGATAAGATCGCGCTGTCATATACATCCATATAAGAGGTCGCGATATCTCCGATCGTGATCAGTCCCTCCAATTTGTTGTCCCGCGTGACCGGAAGCGTCTTAATATTTTCTTCTTTCATTTTCGACCAGGCTGTCTTGATCGAGACGGATCCTTTTACGCCCTCGATCTCCCGCATCATAACGTCTTTGACCTGTACGCGGAGATCGGTAAGTAATGCCGGCGGTTTTACGTCAAAAAAATCCAGAACGTACTGTGTTTCTTCATTTAAATGTCCCGCTCTTCTTGCATTATGGATCTTTCCGGTCAGTTTGGTGCGGAGGTCGGCATATGCGATGGCAGAACATATCGAGTCGGTGTCCGGATTTTTATGTCCGATCACATAGATTTTATCGTTGATTACACGCTGTTCCATAGCTGTTTCCCTTCTTGTCGATCGTAATTTTTCTTCTATTAGCTTGCCATTTTTTACGAAATTCGTCAACCCAAATTTTAAAGATTCCGGTGATTTTGCCTGTATTTTTCGTATCATGTATGCTATACTTAGAATATGTGATTGCAGCGCTATAATGTTTTTGTCTTAGCGTCTGCGATAACGACGAGAAGAATAAGAACGAGGTGCAGCAATGAGTGAAGAAATGAAGATTGACGACATGACACAGGGAAATGTAAAAGAAGAGACAATGGCAGATTATGAAGATCATTTTGACGATGTGAATCCATGGAACCGTGTGACAGAATATATGGAAAAGAACACGATTCTCCCGGTTAAAGTAGAGGGCGTTGTGAACGGCGGTGTGATCGTTATGGTGGAGGGACTCAGAGGATTTGTTCCGGCATCAAAATTATCTTTATCCTATATCGAAGATTTAGAAACCTATCTTCTGAAAGAGATCGAGGTAAGAGTGATCGATGTGGATCAGGCGAATAACCGACTCGTACTCTCCGCCCGTGAGATTTTAAAAGAACGGGAAAAAGAAGAACGGGAAAGACAGATTGCAAGTGTAAAAGTAGGGACCGTGATGAGCGGAACTGTTGAGACATTGCAGAATTACGGTGCATTTGTCAAATTAGAGAACGGTCTTTCCGGATTGGTACATGTCTCTCAGATTTCCAGACAGCGTGTCAAATTCCCGTCAGATGTGCTGAATGTCGGAGATGAAGTTCAGGTGAAAGTGATCGGGATCAAGGACGGCAAGATCAGCCTGAGTATGAAAGCTCTGGAAGAAGTGCAGGAAGAGCCGGAAGAAAAAGTAGAGATTCCGAAAGCGGAAGACATCGGAACAAATCTCGGTGATTTATTTAAGAACTTAAAACTCTAAATTGGTCTTAGCGTCGGTACACAAGGAATGGCTGTTCTTTGTATGCCGACACGGATTCTGCCAAATAAAAATCCCCTCCAGCCGGCTATAAGTCAGACTTACCGGTTTGGAGGGGATTTTTATTGTAACATTATCAAATCTTACTGTTCTCGATACTTTCTTTTAAAAGCACATATTGTTCGATCGCTTTCGCTGTTCCGTTAATTCCAAGTTCCGAACTGCTCAGGCACAGTTCATAAGATTCTGCATCTGCCCAGCGTTTGTTCGTATAATAATTGTAGTAACTTGCTCGCTTTTTATCGGTCTTGATGATCGTTTCTTTTGCTTTATTGTCCGGAAGATCATAAAGACGGGCGATCCGGCGGATTCTCGCATTCAGATCTGCATGGATGAAAACACTTACGACGTTATCATATTCTTCCAGCGCATAGTCTGCACATCGACCGACAAGGATACACGGACCTTCATCCGCGATCTTTTTGATCGCGTCAAACTGTGCAAGGAATACTTTATGATTGATCGGCATATCCGTATATGTATTGCCGGCATATCCCATGGAGTAGGTATCCATTACTAAAGAGTAGAGAAAACTGTTCGTTGGTTTCTCATCGTGCGATTCAAAAATCTCCTCACAGATACCGCTTTCTTTCGCGGCGCGGGCAAGCATCTCTTTATCATATAGCTTGATCCCGAAATCTTCTGCAATTTTATAACCGATTTCCCGTCCTGCACTTCCGTACTGTCTTCCTATCGTGATAATCGTGTTTGTTTTCATATCGATCCTCTCCTTTACTCTGCACTTTCATATTGCAATATACCAGATTTGGTATAAACTGCATATGTGATGCGAAATAGTATACTACATATTATAACGGATTTCATACAATTTTTGAAGTAATTTTTGAAAATAATCCGGAAGAGGCGCATCAAATTCCATATACTCCCCGGTTGTCGGATGTACAATACCGAGGATCTTGGCATGCAGAGTCTGCCCCTGCAGACGAAACGGACATTTTGCGGGACCGTAAACACTGTCTCCGAGGATCGGATGCCCGATACTTGCCATATGTACACGGATTTGATGGGTACGTCCGGTTTCCAATGTACATTCAACATAGGTATAATTTCCAAATCGTTCCAATACACGATAGTGTGTCACTGCTCTTCTGCCGTTTGGAGCATGGACGCTCATTTTTTTTCGGTCTGCCGGGTGGCGTCCGATCGGAGCATTGATCGTTCCGGTATCCTCTTTGAGATTTCCGTGGACGATCGCATGATACTTTCGGGTGATCGAGTGTTCTTTTAATTGCCCGGCAAGGAAATTATGTGCCCGGTCATTTTTGCAGATCAAAAGAGAGCCGGTCGTATCCATATCGATTCTGTGAACGATCCCCGGTCGGAGTACACCGTTGATTCCGGAAAGATTTTCCCGGCAGTGAAACATGACCGCGTTGACCAGCGTGCCGCTGTAATGTCCCGGTGCCGGATGTACGACCATTCCTTTCGGTTTGTTTACGACAAGGATATCCGCATCCTCATAGAGAATGTCAAGGGGAAGGGCTTCCGGAACGATCTCAGGCAGTGTCTCCGGCTCCGGGATCTTTGTCTGTACGGATTCGTCGGTTCCCACTTTATAATTCGGTTTGACGGTATTTCCATTGACGGTGACATAACCGTCTTTGACAAGTTTCTGAATATGGGAGCGGGAAAGATCCGGCAGGAATGAAGTCAGAAATTTGTCGATCCGCTCCGGGGATCCGGTGTTTTGAAATTCAAATTCTTCCATGAAATCCTCCTGTTGATCAGTTTTTCTTCTGTTTGTTTTCTTTTACCGGGAAGATAAAATCCAGCTCCTCATCTTTGTAATAAAAGAAGATCAGGAGAGCAAACAAAAAGCAGCCGATCACAACATAACAATCCGCGACATTGAAAATCGGAAAGTCGATCAAGCTGAAATAGAAAAAATCGACAACATAATTTTGAACCATCCGGTCGATCATATTTCCTACTGCTCCGGAAGCGACAAGCACAGCGCAGAGACGAAGAAGTCCGAAACGCTTTTTTACAGGGATTTTCCCGTAAATATAACCGATCAGTAAAAGAACCAGGACACCACCGATCAGAAATAAGTATTGTTTTCCCTGAAAAATGCCAAATGCTGCGCCGCGATTTTCGAGATAGCGGAATTCAAAAACGCCCGGTATCAGAACAAACGGTTCTTGATCTTTTAGAAATGTAACTGCCAGCCATTTTGTGAACTGATCGGCAAGAACTGCAAGTGCACACCAGATCAGTGCCGGCAGGTATTGTTTTGCTGAAGATGTTGTTTCTTGCTTCATAACAGGATGTCCTCCTAAATATATTTGTGGATCAAAACAGAAATCCGCTTTTTCTTGGTGACTGCCAGTTCCGAGATAAAACGAAACTTTCCCATACCCCGCACAGAAATGATGTCATTTTCGTGGACTTGATATCCGTTACTTGTGACGAGTTTTCCGTTGACAAAGACTTTTGCACCCTCGATCAGACCGCTTAATTTATTGCGTGATGAGCCAAATGCGAGAGAAAGCAGGCTGTCCAGACGGATGGAAGCTACGGTCCCACGGATTTCTTCAAAGCGCGGCGTATAGTGGAACGTCTCCGGTTGCTCTTCGGTCACCAGCACTGTTGTATGCCGGATCCGGGTCAATTCTTCTCTCAAAAACTCTTTCATCTGCGGACGGACAAATACAAGCGCTCCGGATTCGTTTACGAGAATATCTCCTGTCTTGCTGCGGTCAATTCCGAGGTTTAACATGGCGCCGAGATAATCCCGATGCGTCAGTTCTTCCGCGTATTTTTTGTGCAGCGGTTCTATACGCAAAACACACATTTCATCCGGGAAAAATAGTTCCTGTAAATTTTCTGTACGCAAAGAAAGAGCATCAGGAAGAAATGCGACCATCTGACGCTCTGCGAGTTCATATCCGCCAAAGACTCTGTACTGCGAATAGAGAGAGTCTTTGGGCAGTGAATGTAAAATATGTAATTCATTTGGATTCAGAAAATCTGAATACGTGATGATGTCTCTGTGATAGGCAAGCCGTGATAATTCCAACAGCCGCTTTTCCAGTAATTGTTCTTCTTTTTGCATTGTAACCTGAGCCTAGAATCTTCCGCGTACAGTCGGCTGTTCCATGGAACCGCTGAGCAGATCCTGAAGATCTCCGGAAATATCAACATTGGTCGGAGTTACAAGGAAAATGTAATTTGAAATCTTCTGCAGATTTCCGCTTATGGCAAATGTCGCACCGGAAATAAAATCAATGATCCGCTGGGCGATCTCTAAATCCATCCCCTCCAGATTCAGGATCACAGTACGTCCGGCAAGAAGTGTCTCCGTGATCTCTCTGGAATCATCCACAGACGTCGGTTTTACGACGCACACTTCCATATTGGCGTTGCCGCGTCTGGATGCAGGCTGCCGCATCGGTGTCACTTTGCTGCTGTTCGCCGGTGCAAACTGATTATTTTCCTCTACGTCAAAATCATCATATTCGTCCTTGGTGTGGCTTTTCTTTCCAAAAAGAGAACGACGTGGTTTCTCGTCATAATCGTCTTCATAAAATTCATCGTCATCATCGTAGAATTCGTCATCATCATAATCATCATCATTCAATTTCATAATATCAAGAAACTTATCAAACACACCCATAATTATACTCCTATCTCGTGTCTCTCAGAGATACACATTTTTTTAGTGGAATCACTTTCTCTTTCGGATGGAATCTCATCGATGTTAGATCGAATAATCCCGCGCGCCGAAAATGCCCGTCCCTACCCGGACCATCGTAGCGCCCTCCTCAATGGCTACTTCATAATCATTAGTCATACCCATCGAAAGTATACTCACATTAACATTATCAATGTTTTTCTGCATAATGTCAACAGATAATTTTTGTAAAGTCCTGAAAATTGTTCGATTTTCTTCTGAATTTTGAACAAAAGGTGCAATTGTCATCAATCCCTGGATCCGGACATGCGGAAACCGGGAGATTTTTTCGATGAGCGGGAGCACCTCGTCAGTATGTACACCGAATTTACTTTCTTCCTGAGCCACATTCACTTCAATCAAAATGCTGACAATACAATTCTTTTTTGCAGCTTCTTTCTCGATCGTCTCGGCAAGTTTGAGTGAATCGACCGAATGGATCAATTCTGCTTTGTCAACGATATATTTGACTTTGTTTGTCTGCAGATGTCCGATCATATGCCAGTGGATATCTTTCGGAAGCACTTCGTATTTTTCGGTCAGTTCCTGTACTTTGTTTTCTCCGAATGTCCGGATGCCAAGCTGATATGCCTCCTTGAGATCTTCCACCGGTTTCGTCTTGCTGACTGCAATCAGCGTCACCTCTTCCCGTTTTCTTCCGGCACGTCTGCAAGCCGCCTGTATCCGCTGTTCGACTTCTTCTAAATTTTCTTTTATCACTGCTTTTCGTCTCTCCTCTCCGTGTAACATATAATGGTGTTATTTTATTGAAATACAACTTCATCTTCTTCTACGGTTGTGCCATCCTGCACGATATGATCATAATTTTTCAGACCATACGCCGTATTTTCTTCTACGATATAGTAATCGTCATTTTCACAAAGTATATGAACCTGTTCAAACACAGCATATCCTTTATTGATATTGTATACGCCCTGAAGCGTCCGTTTTTCATTGGGGCGGAATGTTTCTGTTGATTCCGGTTTCACAAGAACCGTATGCTTATCCAATTCGTTTGGATTCACATAGACGTATCCATCCTCACTTTCTGCATAAACCGTAATATCCTGATAGGTGATCTCTCCGTCTTTTTGGATCATGATCCCTGTGGAAGAGCCGGAACCGCTGGATGTAAGGTATTCTTTTGGAATCATATAAAAAGGCTTTTCCACGACGGCGCTTTTGGGGATTTTCAGACCGCTTTCGTCTTCCATGATCAGTTCGATGTGAAGATATCGGTCCTCACAATATCGGATCATCGAGTCTGTGTAAGTCAGTTTCCCGAAATACGTTCCGTCTTTCTGCAGGATTGAAAAGTCAGCCCAGATCGTTTCGCTGTCTTTATCGATCCGCGTCTTGATCTGTTCGGTATCTGCAAGCTCTTTTGCCGTTGTATCACTTAATTCCACATAGACATTCCATGTCTCGTCTGTCACCAGCTTATAGACCGGTTCCCCGGCTGCTACTTCCATCTGGTCTTCGAGACTGTGGGATTCGTAGTGGCTTCGGTCAAAATCGGCACTTTTCAGCGTATCCTCCGTAACTTCTTCGTATCCGTCAAATGTACGGACGATGATCCCGTCTCTCAGTGCCGGATAAGCGGCGGCTCCTCCCCCGCTCGCCGTGATCTGTTCGTTGATCTGGGCAGTCTTGCTGCGGTTCGAAGCAGTCTGCAGCAAGGTGTTATATTCATTTTTTAATGAGTAGACGGAGGAGAATTTCTGTGAATTAAAATTCTCGTTAAAATTCTGGATGCTTAGTGTCAGTGAACGAAGTTCTTCATTGTTTAACGCAGTTTCCGGAGTTTCTTCTTCATTTTCCAGCGTCAATTTATCCGGAGAGAGCGCATACACGCTGCTTCCGGCTTTTACTTTGCTTCCCTCGTTTTGAAAATAGCTGACGTATCCGGATGTTTCCGCAGGGACGACCATCTCTTCCCTCAAAACCAGACCGGTATAGGAATTATCTTTTACAATACTTCCCTCCCGTACTTCATAAACGGAAATCTTTTTGGATGTCGCATACATCCATATCGTAACGATCAGATAGACGAATACAAGAGCGAAGATCAAGATTCCGATGTTCATCTCGCGCCTTGTTTTGAAGCGACGCATACTGACCAGTTTTTTATTTTTTGTTTTCTTTCTTTGCTTTGTCAAAATAGTAATTCCTCCGACAAGTTTTCAATAACTTATTAAGTATAACATTTTTATGGGTATATTTCCAGTTTTTATGGTAACAATATAAGCAGCGAACGGAAAAACGCCACAGAGTTTTTCTGCGGCAAAAAGGAGGAATTCATATGAAATGGTTCGACAATACTGCACTGACAATTGTGATCATAGGAGCCGTCAACTGGCTTTTGGTCGGAATATTCCGCTTTGATCTTGTAGCATACCTGTTTGGAAATTTAAGCTGGCTCTCCAGAATCATTTATACGATCGTAGGGCTGTGCGGTTTGTATCTTCTCAGTCTCTACGGGCGGATCAGCCATCCGGAGGAATGATGAGGAGGAAGTAAATGTCTCTGATTAAGAAAAACGCTCAGACTTCACAGTCTGGGCGTTTTTCTGTCAGGGAAGTTTTTCCCCTCATTTGTATTTATTTATCCCGGATTCCGGCAGTCAGAAGCTGGGACATATAAGTATAAAGTGTCGGCTTGTCACCGGCACCCATGATCACCGAAATATAAGGATTATTTTCTGCGTCTTCCTCATATAAAATAACACAGTTCCCCGCCTCATTGGTTGTTCCTGTTTTCCCGCCTAATACAGTGACACCTGCCGGCATCGCAGCCTCTCCCGACGAATAGTAGTTCGTTGCTGCCCAGACGTCGGTTCTCACTGTTTTGTCTGCGCCTGTAATGTGAACCGTATACTCTTTCTGTGAGATCAAGTCGATAAAACGCTCGTCTTTTGCGCAGGCATTAAAAATCAAATACAGATCATATGCGGTTGTATAGTGATCTTCGCTGTGCAGTCCGTGAGGATTGACAAAGTGGGAATTGACAGCACCCAGATTCCATGCTTCCTGATTCATCAGCTCCGCAAATTTCTCCACGGATCCGGAAATGTGTTCGGCGATCGCGGTGGCACAGTCATTGCCGGAATAAAGCATCAGACCGGCGAGCAGATCCCCGAGTGTAAGCTGGTCTCCGGTCTGAAGTCCGCATACCTGTTCGTCCGGTGCAAATGATGTTGCGTTCTCTCCAACCGTGACGACATCATCCGGATTTCCGTATTTTAACGCAAGATATGCCGTCATAAGCTTGGTTGTACTCGCCGGATAAAGTCGGTCATGGATCCGGTCTGCATAAAGGACTTTTTCTTCTTTCAGATCAAACAATCCCGCTGCATGAAAGGTTGGATCTTCGGTGTAACCATCCAGAGCAACGTCTTCGGCTGCAACGCAGAGATCTTCTGCAAACAGAGTTCCACGATACAGATCCTTTGTATACTGACCAGCTTCATAAGCCTCCGTATAAGCGGTCGGTGATGATGCACATCCGCCGAATAACAGGAAAGAAGCAAGGATCAGAGTGCTGACCCCTGCTGTTTTTTTGAGTTTATTTGTACATTTCACGCCAGTCTAAATCTCCTCTGTCCAGTGCAAGTATCAGTGCTTCTGCTGTTGCAATGTTCGTCGCCATCGGGATATTGTACATATCACAAAGCTTCACAATATCGTTGACGTCCGGTTCATGTGATTTCGGAGCGAGCGGATCCCGGAAGAAAATAAGAAGATCCATATCGTTGTGTTCGATCTGCGCTCCGAGCATCTGCTTTCCGCCGAGATGCCCCGGAAGATATTTGTGGATACTTAAATTGGTGACACTTTCGATCAGAAGACCGGTAGTTTCCGTGGCAAACAAATGATGTTTGCTCAGGATCCCGCGATAGGCGATGCAGAAATTCTGCATCAGCTTTTTTTTGGCATCATGTGCGACTAATCCAATATTCATATTCTGCTCTCCTCTATGATTCATATTTCTTTGGCTGAAGACCGACATTCAATACAAATCCGATGCCCATGTACAGACAGACAAGGGAAGTCAGTCCATAACTGACAAACGGAAGAGAAATTCCGGTATTCGGGAATAACATGGTCGCCACACTGATGTTGATAAAACTCTGGATTCCGATCAGTGCGGCTATGCCGGCGCAGATGATCCTGCCTCCGGTGTCTTTTGCCTTCATGCCAATTAAAATACAGTCTATCACAATTAATAATATCAAAATTATGACGACACAACAACCCACAAATCCCAATTCTTCCCCGATAATTGCAAAAATAAAGTCTGTCTGCGGCTCAGAAATGAAATTTCCGTTTTTTACGGACGTCGTCGCATCACTGTTATAGCCTTTTCCGGTCAGCTTTCCGGAGCCGATCGCTTTGATCGAGTTGAGCTGCTGATATGCTTCTTCGGATTCGTACTCTTCCGGTTCTAGCCATGCCAGGATACGATTCTGCTGATATTGATGGATCAGAGGCTGGTTCGGCTGTATAACGATTACAAACAGGATCACTGCTGTCGGGATCGTGATGGCTAAGACTGTCCCAATGAATTTATAGCTTAATCCACCCATAAACATCAGGACACAGAACAAAAGCGCCAGACAGATCGTATTGGAAAGATTCGGCTGTTTGTAGATCAGGATCAGGGACGGCAGGATCAGAGCGATCCCCTGTATGATCGTTTTTTTATCGTTGATTTTTTGTTCCCTGTCCATCAGGAATTTTGCAAAAAATAAAATCATGAGCAGTTTGGTCAAGTCGGACGGCTGAAACTGGATAAAGCCGAGGTTCAGCCATCTGGTCGCGCCGTTTACGGTTTCACCAAACAGAAGAACAGCCGCGAGCAGCACAAGATTGACCGCATACATCACCCAATAAAATTTTAAGATCCAATTATAATCGATCAGCGAAATAATAAACATGGCGATCAGTCCAAGGATCACTCCCTGAAGTTGACGCCACTGCAGATCAGCCTGCGCGCTTCCCACAATGAAAACTCCGATGATGGAAAGTGCGGTCACAAGGATGACCAGGCTGAACCGGTAATCTTTCAGATGATACCGCTGTTTCAGATTTTGAATATAACCTTTCAATTGTTCTTTCAATTGTTTTCTCCTGTATATTTGATATGTATATCTGATCTTGTTATCTGTATGTTAAAATGTTCCCGGCTGATCTCCATATATTTGGAAAGGATATGATAGAGATCGGCGGATAGTTTTTCAGTAATATCGGGGGTACACTGCATCCGGTCTGCGCCCAGCAGAGCCTTCAGTCTGTCTTTTGCAATCTGAACCGATGCCGTACTCATACTCTCTCACAGCCTCCTTAATTCTTATGGAATAACTGTGTGAACCGATGAAAGAATCCATCGGATTTTGTAAAGTCCGGGATCGGGATCTCTTCACCTAAGATTCTTCGGCAGACGTTGGAATATGCGCGTCCGGAAAGACTGTCGCTGCCGACGATCGGTTCCCCCTGATTCGTTGCGATGACAACCTGTTCATCATCCGGAATGACTCCGAGCAGGTCAATGGCGAGAATCTCCGATACATCTTCCACCGACATCATATCGCCTCGGCGTACCATATCGATCCGAAGACGGTTGATCAGAAGCTCATTTTTTTTGATCCCTCTGGTTTCTAAAAGTCCGATGATGCGGTCGGCGTCCCGGATTGCGGAAACTTCCGGCGTCGTTACGACGATCGCACGGTCTGCTCCGGCGATCGCATTTTGGAATCCCTGTTCGATGCCGGCCGGGCAGTCGAGAAAAATGTAATCAAAGTCCGACCGGAGTTCTGAAACCAGTTTCTGCATCTGTTCCGGTGATACGGACGTCTTGTCTTTTGTCTGTGCGGACGGAAGCAGATATAGATCCGGAAAACGTTTATCACGGATCAGTGCCTGTTTCATACGACAGCTGCCCTCAATGACATCAACCAGATTGTATACGATCCGATTTTCCAATCCCATTACGACGTCCAGATTCCGAAGCCCGAGATCGGTATCAATCACGACGACTTTCTTTCCGGACTGTGCCAGTCCGATTCCGATATTTGCTGTCGTTGTCGTCTTACCGACCCCGCCTTTTCCTGATGTGATGACTATTACTTCTCCCATGTTGTCTTTCCTCCTGCAACTTCTTATTCATTCGACCAATCCGCAAGTGGATCCAGATAGATCCGATTGCCATCCAGTGTCGCGACTTTTGCCCCTTTGATCAGAAGACTTTCCTGATAAATGAGCTGTCTTCTCGCTTCTACATCCGCGATCCGCAGCTGTTTGGGCTGCATGGAAAGGGCTGCGATGAATGCCGCGCGGTCTCCGGCGGCACCGGCATGTACAAAGCCGTGCAGCGCGCCGAGGATCACGACACTTCCTTTGGAAATGACCTTGGCTCCGGATTCTACGTCCCCAAGGATCACAATACTGGTGTCGGATTCTACCACCTGCTTTTTGCCAAGCGTACCTTTATAGAACTGCCCATCCCGTTTTCGAACATTGGAAAGCGTGCGTTCTACAACACTTTTGTATGCAGTTTCATTGGCTGGGTCGCCATCTATGATACAAACTACATCAATTCCGGTTGTGTTACTGATCAGATCCAGTACCGCCTGTTCTTCCAGATAGGTCAGACGGCGTCCCAAAAAACGGACGGCCATCTGCGCCCCCTGAAAGAATTTTGCGGAATTACGGAATTTTTCTTCCATACTTTTCATAAGTATATCAAAAGAAACTTCGGAATCCATATAAATTTCCATACCATAGCGATTGCCTTTTACTGTAACCAGCCTGTCCATCCTCTCACATCCTTTTTAATCTCCTGCGACCGCAGCGCCAAGTTCGGAAGCGGTTCCGGTGATGATCTCATTGATATCGCCAAGCTGATATTTTGCTTTTACGATATCGCGACCGATCTCCGCCGCATACGACGAACTATAACCATTTGCGATCCTGACTGCGATTGCGATTTCCGGTGCATCTGCCGGGGCAAAACCGACAAACAGTCCATGATCCGGATGAATCTCACTTTGCTGTGCAGTACCGGTCTTACCTGCCATCTGAATACCGAGTCCGGAAAAACTTGCGGTGCTGTTGATCATCGAGATCATACCCTGATGGACCAGATTCCACGTTTCATCCGATACTTCATCGATCGTGCTGACCACAGTCGGTTCATAATTCTTGATGATCTTTCCGTCCGGATCCGTTGTCTTCGACAAAAGCGAAAGCTTGTAAACCGTTCCCTTGTTGGCGACAGCGGCAACATAACGGTTGAGCTGACTGACTGTAAAGTTGTTGGTTCCCTGTCCGATGGCACTCTGTACGGAATATTCATCCGAAATCTGAGGTTCGGATTCCGGGATCTCCAGACCGGTAGTCTCACCGAGTCCGAACATCTCCGTATACTTTGCCAGTGTTTCGACACCCTTATCACTGTCGTAATTGCCCTCTTCGTCCAGTCCCAACTGATATCCCACTTCGTAGAAGTAGTTGTTGCAGGACACGTCCAGAGCGGATACAACGTTCAACGCGCCATGTGCGCCCGGATAGATCCAGCAGCGTGGACTCGGCGTTACTTTGTCAAACTCTCCGGAGCAGACGAGCGCCGTGTCTCCTGTTACGATCCCCTCTGTCAGGGCTGCCACAGCGGAGATCATCTTGTAGGTAGATCCGGGCGCTGTTTTTTCCTGCGTCGCGTTGTTATAAAACGGACGGGATAACCCGGTCACAAGCTGATTATAATATGTGGAATCCATCGTATTTGCAAGCCGGTTGTTGTCGTATCCCGGGTAGGATACGCATGCAAGCACTTCTCCCGTATTCGGATCACTGACAACAGCGGAACCGGTACAAGGCTCCAATGCCAGTTGTCCCGGAGTGATCTCCAGATTCGCAATCTTCTGAGTCAGCCATGTGAACGGATCCACACTGCCGTCACGCAGACCATTGTATTGTCCCTCATCCATCGGAAGAACACCCTGCTCATATGTGATCGCGCAGATCTGTGCACCGGTGACTCCTCCTGATTTTATAAGATATTTGTAGAGAAGTTTGTCGAAATTCATATCCGAAATCAAATAATCTTGCAAAAATGATAAAATCGCCTGATAAACTTCCGCGGAATCCGAATATCGTTCGGAAGAAATGTATTCGGACAACTGGGAAGTATCGATCCAGTTTTTGGAGATCGCATATGTCAGAAACTGATTCAGGCTGATGGATTCATCGGTAGTCCAAGCCTGATAAGTCGCATCGGAAGTATCGATCTTATCGCTCATAAGAATATTCGTGGCTTCCTGCAGTACATTAATAGAAATGTAGTCCTGATAAGCCTGCATCTCCGCTCCGAGACTGTTATAAGGCGTTGTCCCGTTCAGTTCCGCCATGATCTCTGCAAGCGCAGCCTCTTTTCTTGCGGAAAAGATCGCATAGACCTCCTGTTCGGTCACACCCGCACCTTCCGCATTGAAATGTGCCTCGTCAATGATCTCGTTGGCGATAAAGGCATGGTAAGCATCATCTGCCGGAATAATGATCTGACTGGCATCGGACGTTTCACTTGGGTCATAATTCATAACATTCCGTAATTTGGACAGTACGATACCTGCAATTTTTTCTTCCAGAATCTGGTAGGTGTACTCCTGCAGATCTTTGTCGATCGTCAGATAAACATCGTTTCCCGCGCCCTGCTCGGTATAGCTGACTGTATCGGTCACTTTCCCGACACTGTCCACATAAAAGGTCATCTCGCCTTTTTCTCCTTGCAGGACACTGTCCATCGTCTGTTCCAGTCCGGATTTTCCTACAATGTCCGAAAGAGAATACCGCTTCTTTTCGTCTTTGTCCAACGCGTCGTATTCTTCCTGAGAAATCTTTCCGGTGTAGCCGATGATGGATGCGAAATATTTGCTGTCCGTATAACGGCGGAGCGATTCCTCCTCAATATCAATTCCTTCCAGCTTGTCCAGATTCTCCATGATCGCGGCAGCGGTTTCGTCGCTGACGTCGGAAGCCAGTACGGTCGGGATAAATTTCTGGAAACTGTTGAGCCCGATCGCATAACGCATATTCACCAGCTTCAACACATAAGCCGGATCCAGATTCTTTATGTCAATATCATATCCGTAAGTATCATTGGTACATAAATAACGGATCAATTCGTCCGGCGTTGCGTTCTTCTGTGCTTCGGTAAGATCATCGGTATAACTTTTACCGTATACATCGGCAATAAAACGAAGACGCTGTGTTTCATTCGTCTGCGTAAACTGGTAATTCCCGGCAGAATCCAATACGATCCCGAAACTGTTGATCACAGAATCTCCGTGAGATTCCACGATCTCGATCACCTGCTCTAAAATCTTGTTTAAGGTTTGATTTTTCTCACTTCCGGAAGCAAGCGTATCTTCAAACGTGACGGAATAAGCAAGCTCGTTGTATGCGAGAAGATTTCCGTTCCGGTCGTAGATATTGCCGCGGGTTCCGGGGATCTCCCGTGTCTTGCGGATCTGCATCTTATAATTTTCCAGATAGTAATCCCCTTTGACGATCTGCAGATAAAACAGACGGCTGATCAAAATGGCGGACAAGATGCAGAATACCAGGATCAATACAAAAAGCCGGGATTCCAGGATCCGGTTTCCGAAGTCTTTGATACGTCTTAAGATTCGATTAAACAAATTTACTTGCACTCCTTTTTTCTTCTGCGTCTAATTTATGGTTGATAAAAAGTATGACCGGATATAACGGCAGTGTCACTGCTATTGTATATATGAGTTCCGGGATGATAATATGACTTAAATAATGCAGAAAATCAAATTCACTCCGGAGCAGGAACATCAAAAGATAGATCACAAGCCCATACACAAATTCACTTGCTGAGATCAGGATCAGCGGCAGTTTGATATCTTCGTCAAAGTACATCTGCTCAAATAATCCGTTCACATAACCGATCAACAGATAAATCAGGGCGTAGAATCCAAGAATATTTCCAAACTGGATATCGATGATCAGTCCGGAAAAAAATCCGATCAGCATCCCCTCTTTTGGTCCGCGCATAAATCCGTATGCTGCGGTCACGATCAGCATCAGATTCGGTTTTATGGATGCAAGAGCAAGATGCGGAAACAACATACACTGCAAAAGAAAGCAGACCAAAACAACGATCGCCGTCACGATCCCGCGTCGTATTTTTATGGATTTCATCGTCTCCTCCTTATTCTGCCGGTGTTCCGGTCATAGCGTCTTTCGTTTTTGTGATAACGAGCACTTCCTGCAGATTTTTAAAATCGACCACCGGGGTAATGTAGCCGGAACGTGTCAGGTTGTTGGAATCAACGCTGACTTCGCTGACATAACCGATCAAAATCCCCTGTAAATATTTGTCGCTGATATAGGAAGTTACGATCTGTTCGCCGATCTCTACGACGTTATCATTATTTTCCATCTGTTCAAAGCGGATCCGTCCGCTGTTGATCAACGACAGATCTCCGCGGATGATGCATTTATCGGATGTGGACAATACCATTCCGCTGACATTACTGGAATCGTCGATGATCGAGCGTACGGTCGCCCATGTCGGACCGACCTGCGTTACGATCCCGACAAGCCCGTTCCCGGCAATGACGTTCATATCGACTTCTATGCCGTCTTTACTTCCTTTGTCGATCGTAAAGGTGCTGAACCAGTTGCCGGAATCTTTGCCGATCACATGAGCAGCAACCTTTTCATATTCCGCATAATTCTGATCCAGTTTGTACAATTCCTGAAGCCGTTCCAATTCGTACTTGTCTTCCTGAAGATTGTTGTTCTCGATCAGAAGTTCATCAACCTGCGCCTGCAGCGTTTCGTTCTCTTTTTGTACCTGCTTGAGTGTCTGGAAGTTATCGCTCATGTCTCCCATCCACTCTCCGATCCGGCTGATCCCTTTCTGCATCGGAATGACAGTCAGATTGGCAGCGACTTTAAACGGTCCGGTGACCTTTCCGGAAAATACGGAAAGCAGCATCAAAAGGACACAGAGCAAAGACAGACCGAACAGCCAATATTTATTTGTCTGGGATGTTTGATTCTTTTTTTTCATATTATCTCAACCACCTGTAATCTTCGTCTAACATGGAATATGTCAGCTTTTTGTAAATATGTTTATCCTGTGCGATGGCACGAAGACCTTTTACCGCGCAGAGTTCCGGTTCTTCAGCAACGGCGACGGGAAGTCCCGTGCTTTCCTGCAGATAGGTCGAAAGACCTTTCAAATTAGCAAGACCGCCGGTCAGGCAGATCCCGTTTTCCCGGATTCCCTTTCGCACATCCGGCGGCGTCCGCTCATACATGACGCGGATCGCTTCGGTGCATTCCTCCAACGGTTCTTTCATTGCGGCGCGTACCAGACTGATCGGGATTTTCTTCGTATTGGGAACTCCAAAGATCAGGTCGCGGCCGGAAACCGAAAGCGAGGCGCTGTCTTTCTGTGTGAAAATACCGAACTCTTTTCGGAGAGATTCGGCAGTTGTCCGACCAATTAAAAAGTCCTTGCTGTGACGGACAAGATGGATGATCGCCTGATCGAATTGTTCTCCTCCGATCTTTAAAAGTCGGTTGAGCACCATACCGCCGAAAGCAAGTACCGAAAGTTCTGTCGTGCCTCCGCCGATATTGACAACCATCACGCCGGGCGTTTCATCCACAGGAAGACCGGCACCGACACCGTCCGCCAATCCGCGTTCTACAATACGCACAGACTTCGCGCGGGCGGAAGAATGAGAAACAAGATCATAAAACGCACGTTTTTCTACTTCTGTCACATCGGTTGGCACTGCGACCAGATATTCCGCCCCTCTGGAAAACTGGCGCTCTTTTTTGAGCAGATTTCCCAGCAGATACTGCATATCATCGAAATGGGCGATGACTCCGCCCTGCATCGGAAATACGACCTGAATATTGTCTGGCGCTTTTTCATACATGGCAAACGCATCGTCCCCGGAGGCAAAAACGGTTGTGTTGTCCTTCATCGCAATGACATTTTTTTCTTTCCAGATTTCATTTTTTTTCAGATCAAATACTTTGATCTCGTATGTACCGAGATCAAGCCCATAGACATTTCTTCCTATCACTGAATAACCCCTTCTTCCCGCAGGCTGACATAGCGGTTGTCTCCGATGATGATATGATCCAGAAGTTCGATTCCGATCATCTCCCCTGCATCATGGATCCGCTGTGTCACCAGAATATCTTCCCGGCTCGGTGACGGATCACCGCTGGGATGATTGTGCAGCAAAATAATATAGACTGCATTTTTCTGCAGCGCCTCTACGAACAATTCGCGCGGCGAAACAATGGAAGCATTTACGGTCCCTTTTGAAATATCTGACTCCCCGAGCAGCCTTGATTTCGTGTTCAGAAGCAGAAGCTTCATGCTCTCCCGCTTCTGATGCCTCATATCTTCCATATAATATTGTGCGACTGACGACGGCGTCCTGAAATCCAGTTCGCATCCGGCAGTCGCTTTCGCAAGCCGTTTGGCAAGTTCGGACAGACATAAGATCTGGATCGCCTTTACTTTCCCGATGCCCCGGATCTTCCGTAATTGCTCATACGACCAGTTATGGATATTGAGGATCCCGCCCGGCAGTAACGACGGATACAGAATATGTCTGGCGAGCTGCAATGCGCTCTCCCCTCTTGATCCCGAACGGAGCAAGACGGCAAGCAGCTCGATATCTGTCAGATGTTTCGCACCGAAACGTTCACATTTTTCGTAAGGCCGTTCTTCACTGCAAAGTTCTTTTATCTTTTCCATGCACAAAATCCTGCTGCGCATGACACAATTCAACAACTTATTTTAGCATAATTCAGAAACAGTGTATAGGGCTAGCTTCTTAAAATTTTGTGAACATGTGTGCGAAAAATTCATTTTATGATCCGAAAGGTGCAAATTTTCCGATCAGCGCTTCTGCTGTTTTCATTCCGTCCATTGCGGCGGATGTGATCCCGCCGGCATATCCCGCGCCCTCTCCGCATGGGTAGAGACCGGTGACACTGCTTTTGAACTGTTCATCACGCCATATCCTGACAGGGGAAGACGTCCGGCTCTCCACGCCGGAAAGTACTGCGTCCTCCCGGGCAAATCCATGGATCTTTTGATCCATTCTCTTGATGCCCTCCTCCAGAGAAGCGGCAAGTTCTTCCGGAAAAACAGAACGTACATTGGCGAACTCCCACTGCCCACGGATCTGAGGAACAACCGCGCCCAAAGATTTACTTTGTTCATTTCGGCAGAAATCTCCAAAACACTGTACCGGAACGTTTCCTTTTGCGATCTGATAGGCTTTTTGCTCCAATTCGCGCTGGAATGCTACGCCTGCGAGTGGATGCACCGTATCATTCCCGGTTACTTCTCGGTCTGCGAAGAGTCCTTTTGCAGGAAAATCCTCCGGTGTGACTGTCACAATGACCGCACTGTTCGCATTTTCACCGTCACGGTCATGGTAACTCATTCCATTGACGGCAAGCCGGTCCGGTTCGGAGGATGCATTGACCACATAACCGCCCGGACACATACAGAATGTATAAACGCCGCGGCCGTTTTCCAGATTTTCCGTCAGTTTATACGCCGCAGCCGGAAGTTTGTCAGCCATCTGTGCGCCATACTGGGATTCCTGGATCATTTGCTGCGGATGTTCGATCCGCACGCCCACTGCGAACGATTTTGCCTGCATCGAAATGTTATGATCGTACAGCATCTGAAACGTATCCCTCGCACTGTGTCCGATCGCGAGCACGGCAATTTCTGTGTCCAACTGTTCGGTTCCATTGATAAGAATGCCTCGGAGCTGATTTCCATCGATCATCAAGTCTGTCACCTTGCTGTGAAAACGGACTTCTCCGCCAAGCCGGACGATTTCTTTGCGCATCGCCGGGATCACTTCAGAAAGCACATCGGTTCCGATATGTGGTTTCTGTTCGTAAAGGATCTGTTCCGGCGCACCGAATCGTACAAACGTTTCCAGGACAAAGCGGTTCCGTCCGCACTTATCTTTTACAAGTGTATTCAATTTCCCGTCGGAAAATGTGCCTGCTCCGCCCTCGCCGAACTGTACGTTGGACTCGGGTTTTAAAGCGCCTGTTGTCCAAAAGGCGTTCACATCCTGCATCCGTTCTTCCACAGAAGCGCCCCGTTCCAGCAGAACGGGACGGTACCCCTCTCTCGCCAGCAAATAGGCGCAAAACAATCCGGCGGGACCGGCGCCGATGATGACCGGACGGTGATGCAAAGATTCTGCTCCGTGTGCCGGTGTTTCGTACCGGGTCGGAGTAATCTTCTGTACTTTATTTTTCAGACGTTTTAAAAGCTTTTCTTCCCGCAGTGTTTTTACATCGATCGTATAAACATAAAAAATCTGCGGCTTTTTCCGTGCATCAACGGAGCGGCGGAATATCTGAAATCCGAGAAGCTCCTCTTCCGAAATGTGAAGCAGATGCAGTACTGCCTGCTTTAAGTCGGACTTGGAGTGTCCGACAGGTAATTTTAGCTGATTGATTCTAAGCATCGTATTTTCTTATTCTCCTTTTCCGGACTTCCGGCGCTTTTTCCCGCAACATAGCCGCTGGACCACGCCCACTGCAGATTATATCCGCCGCAGATCCCGTCCACATCCAGAAGTTCTCCGGCGAAATAGATTCCCGGTACATAGCGTGATTCCATGGTTTCCGGATCCACTTCTCTCGTATCGACTCCGCCGCGGCAGATCTGTGCCTGTTCATATGCATTCGTTTTTGTGATCGTCGTCTCAAAATGTTGGATCAAATGCACCAGTTTCCAGATATCTTCATCCGAAAGACATCGGACAGTGTCCGTCAGATCCAGCCGGCTCAGGTGCAGTAAAAGATCCCCCAGTTTGTTCGGAAACAGACCGACCAAAAAAGTATTTAGTGTTTTTTCCGGTCGTGTGGAAATCCGTTCCTTTAAGAAAGCAAAACAAGTATTTTCAGAAATGTCGGGCATGAAATTCAAAACCGCTTTGACCGGCTTCTTTTCGTAGAGCGCTTTTGCCGCAAAACGGCTGACCTGAAAAACCGGGATCCCGGAAATCCCATAATTCGTCAATTGGATTTCTCCGGTATCTTCGGCAAGTTTCTGCTCCCCTACATAAAGTGTCACCCTGCCCTGCACGCGGATCCCGGCGATTTCCTTGTAAAAGGATTCGGCGCAGTGAAGCTGTACCAGCGCCGGAAGAACCGGAATGATCGAATGCCCAAGAGATTTGGCAAGATCATATCCGCTGCCATCCGATCCGGAAATATTGGATGCTTTTGATCCTGCAGCGAGGATCACGGCATCACAAGCTCGTATTTTTTGTATTCGTCGACCGGAATTTTTCATATTCTTTTTCTTTTCTTTGATCCCTTTTTTCAGTTCTTCGTGTTCAATTGTCTCTGTTTTGATCCGGAATCCCTGTTTTAGAGGAAGAATTTCCAGACAGGATGTATTATTTTCCATTCGGACAGAGAGACGCTCACATTCCATGATCAGAGCATCCGCCACTGCCTGTGCCTGATCGGAATTCGGATAAAGATAGCCGTTTCTCTCCTTTGGACAGATGCCAAGATCTTTCAGAAATCCTACTGTCTTTTGTTCATCAAACTGTCGGATGACCTGCCAGGGAAATTGCGGATCATCTGAACGGTAACAAGATGGGTTCTGAACAAAATTGGTATAGTTGCAGCGGCCGTTTCCGGTGGAAAGTATTTTTTTTCCCGGAAATGGATTCTGTTCGATGATGGTAACTTTTGCACCGTTTGCAGATGCAGCGATGGCGGCCATCATTCCCGATGCACCGCCGCCGATAACGATAATGTTTTTCATATTGCCTGCTCCAGTTGCTCTTTCGTGATGATCCCGGTATTTAAAAGCTGCTGCAAGGAACGCAGGATTCCGAGCTTCGCATGCGGCCATGTAAGACCTCCCTGAAAATAAACCGCATAGGGTTCTTTGATCGGACCGTCTGCACTTAATTCAATCGAGGATCCCTGCACAAATGCACCGGCTGCCATGATCACATCACTGTCATACCCCGGCATTGCCCACGGTTCCGGCGTTACATAACTGTCTACCGGTGCAGCCGCCTGGATTCCCTGACAAAATGCGACCACGCCCTCCGGTGTGCCAAGCGTGACTGCCTGAATGATATCATGACGGGATTCCCTGCCGTTCGGGATCACATCAAACCCAAGCCGTTCGTACAGGTTGGCTGCAAACACGGCGCCTTTTAATGCACTGCATACAACCGTCGGAGCGAGGAAAAATCCCTGATAAAAGGACTGCATAACGCCGAGCGACGCGCCGACTTCTTTTCCGAGTCCCGGAGAAGTCAGCCGGTAAGCGCAGTTTTCGATCAGATCTGCTCTCCCTGCAACATAGCCTCCGATCGGCGCAAGACCGCCGCCCGGATTTTTGATCAGCGATCCGACGATCAGATCCGCTCCGACGTCGCTTGGCTCAATGGTTTCCACAAATTCACCGTAGCAGTTGTCGACCATGCAGATCACATCCGGTTTGATTTTTTTAATAAATGCGATCAGTTCTCCGATTTTTTCTACGGAATAACTCGGACGAGTCTGATAACCTTTCGATCGCTGGATCGTCACCAGTTTTGTTTTTTCGTTCAGTGCTTTTTCGATCGCCGGATAATCAAAGTACCCGTCTTCCAGAAGATCCACCTGTCGGTAAGTTACGCCATACTCAGCGAGAGACCCGTTGGATGGACGGATACCGATCACTTCCTCTAACGTATCATATGGTTTTCCCACCGGTGAAAGTAATTCATCCCCCGGACGTAAATTTGCGGAAAGTGCAAGCGCCAGCGCGTGAGTCCCGCAAGTGATCTGAGGACGGACCAAAGCGGCTTCCGTATGGAATGTATCCGCGTATACCTGTTCCAATGTATCCCGTCCCATATCATTGTATCCATATCCGCTTGCGTATTGAAAGCATCCCTCGCTGACTTTATTTTTCTGCATCGCATGAATGACTTTCAGCTGATTATATTCTGCTGTTTTATCAAATGTATCAAATCGGTCTTTCAATTCCTGTTCCAGCTTATCTCCTGCCTGGAGAACTTCTGCTGAAATTCCGAGATCCTGATAGATCATTTCCATATTCATATCGTAGTTTCCTCTTTCTTTTCTCTATACTCTGTTTCTCTATGTTCTGTTTTTTGTGCTCTGTTTCTCTGCGCTTTGTCGGGCAGAGTACTTTTTGTATAGGCGACTGCCTACAATCCCGGAATGTGCCTTTTGGCACTTCCGGTGATTTATGCCGCTATGCAAGTATATGGTTTATCGCATACTTTCAAGCACGCCGCGCTCTTTCAGATGTTCGAGCATCGTATTTAAAATTGCGGTCTCATCGTAATGAAAATCCGGCTTGTTTAACCAGATCACATCCCGTTCCCGTTTGAACCAGGTAAGCTGCCGCTTTGCAAAATGTCTTGTGTCGCGTTTTAAGATCCGCACCGCTTCTTCCAATGGACAGATCCCGTCCAGATGATCCAGCATTTCTTTATATCCAAGCCCCTGCATGGAAACCATTTTCTTATGATAGCCCATGTCTTTTAACAGCTGTACTTCTTCCAACAGCCCCTCGTCCATCATCTGATCGACGCGTTTGTCGATGCGCCGATACAGGTTTGCCCGGTCGTCGTTTAATACGAAGTAGGCAAAGCAATACGGAGATTCTTTCTGCCGCTGTTCTTCGTTATGAGCAGAAATAGGCTGCCCGGTCAGATGGAAATATTCCAGCGCCCGGATGACACGTTTTACATTGTGCGCGTGGATTTCTTCCGCAGATTTTGGATCCACTTCCTTTAATCGGGCATGGAGTGTCTCTGCGCCCTGCTCCTGCGCCAGTGTTTCCAGTTCTTTTCGATACGCTGGATCTCCGTCATTTTCTGTAAAATCAATATCGTAAAGTACCGCCTGAATGTAGAATCCGGTGCCTCCGACAAGGATCGGGATCCGTCCGCGCCCATAAATCTCTTCCATCGCCTGTTTGGCAAGCTGTTGGAAACGAACAACATGAAATTCTTCATCCGGTTCTAAAATATCGATCAAATGATGGCGGATCCCCTCCATTTCTTCCGCACGGATTTTGGCGGAGCCGATATCCATATGCCGGTATACCTGCATGGAATCCGCAGAGATGATCTCTCCGTTCACCGCTTTCGCAAGATTGATCGAAGCGCTCGTCTTCCCTACGGCAGTCGGTCCGGTCAATATAATCAATGGTCGTTTCATAGCTGCTTACTCCTATACGATTCGTTTAAATTTCTTTTCCAGCTCTCTCTTGGACATAGCGATGATCGTCGGACGTCCGTGTGGACAATGATATGGATTATCCAAAAGAAGCAGTTCTCCGATCAATGTGTCTACTTCCCGCGCAGACAGTCGGTTGTTTCCTTTCACTGCCGCTTTGCATGACATGGAAGCCACTTTTTCATCGATCAGATCCGGTGTCATACTTGTATTCAATCCGTCCGACAATGCGTCCAGCATTTCCAGAAGCAGTTCCTTTTTTGCGATTCCGAATAAATTTGCCGGAACCGCACGGACTGCGTAAGCTTCGCCGCCGAATTCTTCGATTTCAAATCCAAGCTGGGCAAAGCGGTCTTTATGTGTATTTAAAACTTCCGCTTCCTGCATCGAAAGATTCAGTATGATCGGCGGACTTAAATACTGGGAAGTAAATTCACGGGTCTTCATTTCTTTCAGCGTCCGCTCATAAAGTACCCGCTCATGTGCGGCATGCTGATCAATGATATAAAGATTGTCATGAAACTGTACCAGCCAGTATGTATCAAAGACCTGACCGATCAGACGGTATTCCGCGCGGATTTCCCGCTTCAGCAGATTTTCCTCAAAAAGATCCAGCTGTTTCGGCGGCTTTTGCTCCACTGTATAATTGCCGTTCTCTTTTAACTGCTCCGGCGGTGTCTGCATCTGGGGAGTGATCGCCCTTTGCAGAGGAGAAGCCTTTTGCAAAACAGTCTCCGTTTCTTTGACGGCATTTTTGATCCGATCTTCCTGTCCTTGATCTCCAGAACGGAAAATCGCACTTTTCCCTGTGATCTCCGCCGATGAACTGCGATTGTGGTAAGACATGACACGTTCCCTCATCTTCCGGATAAAATAATCCTCATCTTTTGTTTCCGGTTCTGCTTTTGCGGAGGATTGCACCGGGGATTGTACAGATGAATGTATCCTTGTATTAGCCGTATCTTCCGAAGCGGTGCTGTCAGTATCCGGCAGGGAAATTGGTCTGGAAACAGGCGCTGCGCTCTGTCCGGAGCCCGACTTCGGTTTGAGCAGAAACGGACTTGGACTCTGCTCTTTCGCTTTTTCCGGCTGTTTTGGCTCCGGCAGCGTAACCTGAGGAATCAGTTCCTGATCCAAAAGTCTGCGGTGGATTGCCTCAAACACGGCATCATACACTGCCTGTTGTTTCTGAAAGCGAAGTTCCATCTTGGTTGGATGGACGTTGACGTCCACAGTCTCTCCGTCCACAAGAAAATGCAGGACAAAAAACGGGAATTTATGCTGCATCATAAAATCTTTATAGGCGTCTTCCGCCGCTTTGGAAATAACGGCGCTTTTTACATATCGCCCGTTTACAAAGATATTTTCATAATTTCGGTTGCCGCGTGTGATGATCGGTTTCCCGATAAAACCGCGGATGCCGATCCCGTTTTTTTCATAATCCAGTTCCAGTATATTTGCCGCAGTTTCTCTTCCGTAAATGCTGTAAATCACTTCTTTTAATTTCCCGCTGCCGGACGTACGCAGCTTTTCCTGTCCGTTGTTCACAAAACGGATCGCCACTTCCGGGTGGGAAAGCGCCAATCGGGTAAGCAGGTCCTGAACATGCCCAGCTTCCGTCATCGGCGTTTTCAAAAATTTTCTCCTTGCAGGAACGTTATAGAATAACTGCCGGACAAGAAACGTAGTTCCGTCCGGCGCGCCGGTATCTTCCATGGAAATTTCTTTCCCGCCTTCGATCACATAGCGCGTACCGAAGGTATCTTCCTTTGGTTTTGTGATCAGTTCCACCTTTGTCACGGCGGCAATGCTTGAGAGGGCTTCGCCACGGAAACCGAGGGACGAGATATGCATCAGATCGTCCACACTTTCGATCTTACTTGTGGAATGCCGCAGAAATGCATTGTGGATGTCTTCCCGTTCGATACCGCTTCCGTTGTCCGAAATTCGGATCAATGTGATCCCGCCGTCTTCGATCTCAACTGTGACGGAATCAGCTCCAGCGTCGATCGCATTTTCCGTCAGTTCCTTGACAATAGACGCCGGCCGTTCAATGACTTCTCCGGCCGCGATCTTGTCGATCGTAATCTGATCTAATACCTTGATATGCGCCATGGCGCGCCTCCTTTTCTACTACCAACGGTTTTTTAACTTGTTCTGCAGACGATAGATCGTATTGAGTGCATCGATCGGCGTCAGGTTTCCGACGTCAATATTTTTTAATTCTTCCAATACATCGTCATCTTTTACCGTGTCAAATAATGAAAACTGTGCCAGATCCATCTCGTCATATTTCTTTGGTTTTGCTTTTTTCTTTGCTACGGAATCTTTTCCTCCGACAGCGATCTCGCTGACACGGATCGTAATATCTTCGTTGACCAGTTCTTCCACGATTTCCTTGGCACGGTCGATCACAAGATCCGGGACGCCGGCTAGTTTTGCAACCTGGATACCATAACTTTTATCGGCTCCGCCTTTGACGATCTTTCTCAGGAATACGATGTCGTCTCCCTTTTCTTTGACGGCAATACAGTAATTATTGACGTTGTCAATCTTGCCCTCCAGTTCTGTCAGCTCATGATAATGCGTCGCAAACAATGTCTTTGCACCGAGTAATTTGGAATCGCTGATATATTCCACAACCGCCCATGCGATCGAAAGTCCGTCGAACGTACTTGTTCCGCGTCCGATTTCATCGAGGATCAAAAGGCTTTTTGACGTCGCATTTCTTAAGATATTGGCAACTTCCGTCATCTCCACCATAAACGTGCTCTGCCCGGATGCAAGGTCGTCGGACGCTCCGACTCTTGTAAAGATCCGATCCACCAGTCCGATATCAGCCTTGGCTGCCGGTACGAAAGAACCGATCTGCGCCATAAGCACGATCAGAGCCGCCTGCCGCATATAAGTAGATTTTCCTGCCATATTCGGTCCGGTAATGATGGAAACACGCTGTTTCTTATCATCAAGGAGCGTATCGTTGCAAATAAATGTCCCGTTCGGGATCATCTGCTCCACAACCGGATGCCGTCCGTCTTTGATGTCGATCTTTCCGGATTCATTGATCTTCGGGCGGACATAATTATTCCTCTCTGCCACAAGTGCTAAAGAGGAAAAGACATCAAGCGCAGCAATCGCCTTTGCGGTTGTCTGGATCCGTTTCACTTCCGCAGCGATCGTATCCCGGATCGTACAGTACAGCTCGTATTCCAGCGCATATAATTTATCTTCCGCACCGAGGATCGTATCTTCCAATTCTTTCAGTTCGGGCGTGATATAACGCTCTGCATTGGCAAGCGTCTGTTTCCTTGTGTAATAATCCGGAACCAGCTCTTTATAAGAATTGGTCACTTCCAGATAATAACCGAAAACTTTATTGTATTTGATCCTTAATGTCTTGATACCTGTCTTTTCCCGTTCGTCCTGTTCCAGTTTTGCCAGCCAGTCTTTGCCCTCGGATTTGGCACGACGCAGCGTATCGACTTCTTCGTTGTAACCGTCGCGGATGATGCCGCCCTCTTTCATCGCCAGCGGCGGCTCATCGGCAATTGCATTCTGTACAAGGGTACAGAGATCTTCCAGCGGATCCAGTTCTGCATAAATATCTTTCAACAGAGAGGAATCCATCTCTTCCAATAAATAGCGGATTGGCGGAAGCATGGACAAAGAACCGGCAAATGCAGTCAGATCCCGCGGATTGGCAGTTCCGTATGTAATGCGGGTGATCAGACGTTCCAGATCATATACCGGAGAAAGGTACTCGCGGATCTCTTCCCTTGAGATCGCTGATTGCTTTAATTCTTCCACCGCATCCAGCCGTCTTAAAATCTCCTGCTTTTCGATCAGCGGCTGTTCGATAAATTTCCGGAGCGTGCGTGCTCCCATCGCTGTTTTTGTCTTATCCAATACCCAGAGGAGAGAGCCTCTTTTCTGTTTTTCCCGCAATGTTTCGCACAATTCCAGATTTCTGCGCGTGGAACTGTCCAGCATCATATATTTTCCGGTCGTATACGGTGTGATCCGCGTCATATGCGACAGATCATTTTTCTGCGTTTCCAGCAGATATTGGAGCAATGCACCTGCACTTAAAACGCCGCAGTCGTAATCGGAAAGACCAAGACCGGCAAGGGATGAGACTTTAAAATGTTCCATCAGTTTCTCACGGCACGCCGTGTCGTCAAAGTACCAGGATTCCAACGAATATACAGCCATATGAAACCGTTCTTTCAAGTCTTCGAGATCCAGTCCGCTCATATAGAATGCTTCATTGCATATGATCTCCGACGGCATAAAACGGTAGATTTCATCTTTTAATTTTCCGCCGTCCGGAAGTTCCGTCACAAAATAATCGCCGGTTGTGATATCCGCAACGGAAACACCGTAGCGGTCTGCAATGTATACGATACACATAATATAATTGTTCTTTGTCTCATCGATCGCCTGAGCATCCAGGATCGTTCCGGGCGTAACGATCCTAGTCACTTCTCTCTTCACAAGCCCTTTTGCCTGTTTCGGATCTTCCACCTGGTCGCAGATCGCGACTTTATATCCTTTGGCGACCAGCCGGGTCAGATAACCGTCAACCGCATGATATGGGACTCCGCACATGGGAGCCCGCTCTTCCTGCCCACAGCTCTTTCCGGTCAGCGTGATCTCCAATTCTCTGGATACCGTAATGGCATCATCAAAAAACATCTCGTAAAAATCGCCGAGACGATAGAATAAGATGCAGTCTTTATATTGTTCTTTCGTTTCCAGATATTTCTGCATCATCGGGGTAAATGTACCATTCATATGTTAATCTCCATATTTATCTAAGAATCAAACATTTGCATTTTTAAGCGTGCTCTTAATCATAGCAAATTTTAGAAATCTTTTCAAGCAGACCCAATGTTTTAATCATGTTATGTATTTTTGTTGTATCGTTTCTAAAAACTTTCCGGATACCGGAAAAGATATATACAGAGAGTTGAATACTTCTCGAAATTTGTCATAGAAAGAAAAAAATGCATCTCTATACAGAATTGTCTTGCAGACGTATTCCGGTATAGAGATGCAATAATTTATTTTTCCACCATCTTCACTTTCACCTGATACGATTTCTTTGCTCCCGGCTTCAGGAACTTCAACATCCCCGTCTTCCGCATTACATTGCGTCCGTCCGGATAACAGTTCCCGCATTCCAGTCCGAGCACATAATCCCGTACGCCCATCATCTTCCACTCTACAAATCCATCCAGTTCTTTTGCATCAAAACGGATTTCCAATCCGATGCCAAGCTTGGGCTGAAAGATGGATGCTTTGCCGTTCTCGTCGGCAAATCGATGATAGTAACACCGCTCCTGATATCCTGCCTGTGGTTTTTCCATTCGCATCCAGTTTGCAATATCTGCCTCAGCATGAGCATCTCTTGCCCGTACCTCTGCGGCCGGAATCATGACAATACTGTCCTCATCCAACAGTGGATATCCCATGTTCATATGATACAGGATTTCCAATGGTTCTGTTTTATCTCCGGTATTTTCTATCGTATCACAGATGTAAAATACATTCTCAGATTTAGACACTTTGATCGTCCGGTTCAGCCGCAGTTTCCTGCCGAAGATAGTTTCATCTTTCACCAACACATGAACAACCAGTTCTTCCTCATTCTCCTCCCGGTATGTATACTCCGCCGGTTGGTTTGCGATCGTGCCGTGCAGCGGAAGTTCTTCCCCCTCATCGACACATGGCGACCCCACCGCTGACAGACCGCATGTAGTCAGATATCCCGCTGTAAATGATTTCAGCCAGTTTGAGCCCGTTGACTCATAATATACCGGAGCTACATATCCACAGGGAGACAAGTAACTCATATTGATTCCTTTGAATCGAAGTCTGGATATATCTCCAGCCCGATCCGGAGTGATCGTCAGTTCCAGTCCCTTTCCGTTATTTACTTCGATCAATCTCATGCCATCGCCTTTACCGCCTATCAGACGATGTTCTTCTATCCCGCCTGTCTGGGAATCATGTCCGATATATGGATTCATTTGCCTCACCTCACATTATTTTCTCATCGCAAAAATTTCCATTGCCTTTTTACAATTTTCTTTCATCGCCGCAGTTCCCCACTGTACAATGTCGTGGTACATCATAGGTGTGTCTTTTGCACTTTCGACCAGAGAATAGCAGTATTTATATTTTTTCCCGTTCTTTTCCACAGGAATACATCCCATACGGAACTGGCTGGCAATCTCTTCTCCCCCGGCGATCGCCATATAGGTGTAGTAGTTCACCTTACGGACACCGCTTTCGATCGCTGTTCGAAACTCTTCCGGGCTGACGCCGGAACCACCGTGCATCACAACCGGAATGTTTACTTTTTTGCGTACGTTTCGAACAACATCAAAATCCAGCTTCGGTTTGGTTATATACACTCCATGTGTCGTTCCGAAAGAACATGCAAGCGCATCAATTCCTGTTGCTTCCACAAATTCTTTTGCCAGATCCGGATCGGTATATATCTTGTCCGGATCTGCTCCGACTCCGGCGCTTCCGGATCCTGTTTCCCTTTTTCCCATACAGCCGATTTCCGCTTCCACGGATGCACCGGTCTGCTTTGCAAAGGATACGACCATCTGCGTATTCGCCGTATTCTCTTCAAACGGAAGTATGGAACCATCATACATCACGGAGGTAAATCCGATATTCAATGCTTTGCATACATAATCCAGCGTCTCACCGTGATCAAGATGTACGCATACCGGTACTTTCGCTTTTTTCGCCAGTTCCAGCATGATCGGTCCGATGATCTCGATCGGCATGATTTCTTCATGCACTTCTGCATGCTGGATGATTACCGGCACGTTCAGTTCTTCTGCCGCTCCGATCACCGCCATGACGGATTCCAGATTCGGCGTGTTAAAGGATCCCACCGCACACTTTCTCGCTTCACACAAATTCAAAATCTGTTTTAATGTCACTAACATATTCGATCTCTCCTGTTTTTTATATTCCTACCCCACCAGTGGACGTACCGCCCGATACAGTTCTCGGTATCTTCTGTAAATATTTGCATACTGCTCTGTCATTTCCGGGTTTGGTTCATAAGTCTTTGTTTCTCTGACCATATGCGCTGCCGCATCCTCCAGATTTTCATAGCAGCCGACTGCGATTCCTGTCAGCATCGCGCTTCCTACTGTTCCGGCATCGGCTGTTTTCAGCGCCGTGATCGGAACATTCAGTGCATCTGCTTTCATCTGCATCCATAGTTCGGATTTCGCGCCGCCTCCGGTCGCGTGCAGCTTTGTAAAATGAAGCCCCGAATCTTCCAGACATTCCATATTCAACATCATTTCGTACACAACACCTTCCATGCATGCCCGATAGATCTCACCTGCGGAGCTGTCCGTTGTAAGACCTGCGATCACCCCTTTGGATCCGGTGTCCATATACGGAGTTGCAGCTCCCGCAAAATGAGGAAGTACGAGAAGTCCGGTCGGCGCTTCTGCTTTCAACTTGTTTTCCCGAAGATATTCTTGTTCCAGATATGCATTCACCGAGATTCCGGCTTCTTTCGCCAGTTCTTTTTCTTTTTTTGCCAGTGTATCCACACACCACTGGATCAACGCGCCGCCTGTATAAGAAAAGGCGTAGGCTACATATTTCCCCGGAATCACATAGGGAACAACTGCATAATTGCCCTCGTACATCGTCTCCAATTCGGGAAGTTCGTCATAAACAGGCGTAATACACTCTACCGTTCCCGCGCCGTCAACCGCTTTATCCGAGTCAAACACACCGGAGCCGACCGCCGCCGCCACCTGATCGTGACTGATCGATATGATCTGCGTATCTGCCGGCAGACCGGTTGCTTCTGCAATTTCTGTCCGGATGTGTCCTGCCGAAGTTCCCGTCGGCACTGCTTTTGACATCAGCTTCCTATCAATCCCTGCCAGTTCAAACATCTCTCTGCTCCATTGCAGACTTGTGATATCAAACGCCATAGTTCTGGTCGCAAGTGAGTAATCAATCTGCGCCTTTCCGGTCAGCCCGAACACAACATAATCTTCCATAAGGAAAATATGTTTTGCCTGCGCATAAATCTCCGACCTGTGTTTTTTCATCCACATCATTTTTGAGATACTGTACATCTCATGCGGCTTCAGCCCTGTAATGGACGCGATTGTCTTACCACCCATTTTCTCTGTCAGAACGTTACATTCCTCTGCGCCTCTCGGATCGGTATAAAGCATTGCCCGATGCAGAGGTTTTCCCTGCTCATCTGTCATTACAAATGTTTCTCCGAAGCTTGTCACGCCGATTCCTGCGATATCGTGATACTTTGCCGCGATTTCCTTAATTACTTTCAGAACTGCCTGCATGATATTCGCCGCATCGATTTCATGCTCGCTTACGCCTCTGCTTACCGGATAATCCTGATAGGCTTTGTCCAGATAATTGCCTTTCTCATCAAATACCGTGATCTTACATCCGGTCGTTCCGATATCTAATCCTGCTATCTTCATTTCCATCATCCTTTTTCATATATGCGAACGATCCTTTATCGATACGCCCTTTCCTTATTCATCGATATCTACCCAGTCATATCCCAGATATGTAGTAAATGCTTCTTTCAGAATCTCTTTCATATGTCCGACGCCGATCGATGTATGATGCTTAAATCCGCCTCTAGCCAGTTTAATAAGCTTATTCTGCAGATCCGGGATCTCTGCTACGCCGCCGCATCCGAAAAATGCATCTTCGATCGGATCTTCTGTAAACTTTGCTTCACTTGCATATACAAGGATCTTGCCGTCCTTTGTCTGACAATTGGTAATTGTCATATCAAATGGTTTGATCCGTCCCTCATTACATCCCCAGCCTGAACCCGGATCATTCTTTGCAAACATCTTATGCTCGGTTACCGTTCCTTTTCCGGTCATCAATGTCTGCGCAACCGGACCGCAGTGGAACAGGATCACCTTGTTCTCATCCTCTCCATAGTTGTTATTCCAATCCAGAACGGTTGTCGGCTGTTCACTGGCCAGATGCATAGCGCGCATGGTCAATGCGGAACACATATCGATTTCACAGGATGCCACAATACCTCTGTCATTTAATTCGCTGAGCAGTACGCACGGACATACGCGCATCTCCGTCTCCATTTCGTTCCAGCAGCGAAGTGCCAGTGCATCCAGATGATACTCCTCGATATACTCATCAATCACAACAGAAATTTTTGCCAGTGTCAGCATGTTGCTCTCCGGCACTTTCGTGAAATCACTGTAATCTTTTAAACGTTCGATCTTCGCCAGCACTGCCGCATCATCGTCGGCTTTCTGTCTTACCTTGAAAAATACTTCTGACAGATCGAAAGATTCCACATTGATTCCATATTTCTGCATGGTGATCTCATCAAAACGAACCGTCTTAAAAGCCGTTGTTCTTGCCCCGATGCATCCGATATTAAAACGTTTCATTCCATTTACCACACGACAGATCGCTGCAAAATCTTTCAGATTCTGCGCAAATGCTTCCGAAAGCGGATGTACCACATGTGGCTTCATCACGGTAAAAGGAACCTCATATTGTGTAAACACATCCGTTACAGAAAACTTTCCGCAGTACGCGTCTCTTCTGTGTGCAAAATCCATCTTGCCGATCTCATCCGGATATGCCTGCATCAAAATCGGCACTCCTGCATCCTGCAGCGCTGTAATCGCTCCGTTTTCATCCGCAAAGATCGGCATGGAGAAGATCACGCCGTCATACTGTCCTTCGTGTTCCTTAAGCCACTTCGCATAAAGAAGCCCCTCGTCTCTTGTCTCCACACCACCATAACGGGTCAGCTCCGCATCCATTGCAATGTAGTCATATCCTGCCTCCGTCACTGCCTTGATCATATCCTCCCTTGCACCGTAGATCAATTCTCCCGGCATAAAACCTCTGTTACAAAAACAAAGCGCAAATGTCATTTTTTTCATATTCTGTGACCTCCTGTTTCACCTTATAATAGTTACCGTTTTCCTACATTTATTGTATAAAATCATATTGGTTCCATATAGAGAGTTTTGTTCTTTTTACTTTGATTTTGTTCGGAGACATGGTAAAATAACAGAAGTTTGAATTGATTGTTTGTTTGAGGAACCGGAGGACTGACCACATGATTTCCACGTTTGACCTGACAAAACTAAATGCTTTATTAAAGGACTTCTATACACTCACACATATTCGCATCACCGTATTTGATGAGACTTTTCGTGAACTGGCTGCTTATCCGGAGCAGATCGCGCCATTTTGCCGTATCATACGTACAGATTCCCATGCAGCCTTGAATTGTAAGATGTGTGACCGGCATGCTTGTGAAACAGCTGCCGGACGGCGCACAGCCTATACATACCGTTGTCATGCCGGACTTACGGAAAGTATCGTTCCACTATATCAGAGCAACCTATTGATCGGTTATCTTTTTTTCGGACATGTATTTCCATATGAAACACACGAAGACGGCTGGGAATCGATCGAAGCACTTTGCAGACCATATCATCTGGATATGGATGCATTGAAATCTGCCTGCTGGGAGCTGCCGTTAATTTCAAAGGATTTTATCACCTCTGCTTCTCATATCATGCAGGCGGTCGCTTCTTATCTGTGTCTGGAGAGAATGGTCATATTACGTCAAAAGGATCTGCCGGTCCAGATCGACGAATATCTTTCGGAACATTTTACGGATGAGATCGATACCCCCTCCCTTTGTGAATATTTTGGAATCGGCAAAACAACACTCTATGAAATATCCAAACAAAACTATGGCGTAGGAATTGCAGAGCACATCCGTTTTTTGCGTATAGAAAAGGCAAAGGCTCTTCTTTCTAAATACCCGCAAATGCGGATCAGCGAGATAGCCTCTGCCTGTGGTTTTAATGATTATAATTATTTCTGCACTGTATTTAAGAAATTAGTCGGGATACCTCCAAAACAATATCGCAAATCTGATCCCAACCAGACTTAGGTTCCCCAAAAAATTATTTCAGCAAAGTCAGTTTATAACACATGAAACTGAGGTTTTTCTTCCCCGTATAACCAATAGAGCAAATAGGCGGCAAGAAAGATCCCAAGCACACAGAGTCCGGAAAACAAGATCGTAAACGGAAGACAGATCTGCCCGAAGAGCTGAAACGGCTGGTCCGAATAATCCCATACATTCCACTGCATCCATTTGTTGACAAAGATCCCGGTAATAAATTCTCCGGAGGTCACAAAAACCGTACAGCGAAGCACCTGCTTCCAGAGCGGTGTCTTCCATCCGTTCTGAAGTCCCTGCCAGGCAAAGAAGAGAAAGCAGAATCCCCCCAGCAAAAACATAGACCAATGCGAATAACCGCGAAACAAAAGTTCCACGGCATAATAAAGCGTACCGCCTAATGTCCAGCAGAACAGATACTCACTGACTCTTTTCATGAAAAAAACGCCCTCCTGTATATGAAAGATTTGCTTTTGCTTTCTCTTTCATAGTGTGGACGTTTTTCTTAAAATTATAGTTGGAAGTTATTACTGCACAGACTCCGTGATCTCACCGATATAATAAAATCCGCGGCATTCTTTTAATGCAACCGGAACGATCTTTCCGATCAGAGAGAGATCTCCCGGAAAATGAACAAGCAGATTATTGCTCATTCTTCCGGTCATCAGATGCGGATCGTGATCATTCTGCTGTTCTACCAAAACTTCTTGAATGGTATCCTTGTATACACTGCACGTTTCCGCTGAAATCTGCTGTACCTCTTTCAGCAGTCTGTTAAAACGATCGGTCACAACATCTGCCGGAACCTGATCTTCCATCACGGCAGCAGGAGTTCCCGTACGTTTGGAATACTGAAATGTAAACGCGCTGTCATAGCGGACTTTTTGCACTACATCCATTGTTTCGAGGAAGTCTTCTTCTGTCTCTCCCGGGAATCCGACGATAATATCCGTCGTCAGGGAAATATCCGGTACTGCCCGGCGGATCCGTTCAACCAGATCCAGATATTGTTCCTTTGTATACCGTCGGTTCATTTTCTCCAGGATCCGGGTGCTTCCGGACTGTACCGGAAGATGTAGGTGTTTGCAGATCTTTTTAGAGCGTCCCATGACCTCGATCAGTTCGTCGGACAGATCTTTCGGGTGAGACGTCATGAAGCGAATCCGCTCCAATCCCTCTATTTTTTCAATTTCAGTTAAGAGCTGTGCAAAGGTCATCGGCTCTTCCAGATTCTTTCCATAGGAATTGACGTTCTGACCAAGTAGCATGACTTCAACTACACCATCGGCAACGAGCATCTCGATCTCACGGATGATATCTTTCGGATTCCGGCTCCGTTCTCTTCCGCGCACATACGGCACAATGCAATAACTACAGAAGTTGTTGCATCCAAACATAATATTGACGCCGGATTTGAACGGATATTTCCGCTCACTCGGCAGATCTTCGACGATCTTATCCGTATCTTTCCAGATATCGATCACCATACGGTTTGATTCCAACCTTGTGGCGATCAGCTCCGCAAACTTATAAATATTATGCGTTCCGAAAATAAGATCTACGAAACGATAGCTCTTTTTCAGCTTTTCTACCACTTCCGGCTCCTGCATCATACAGCCGCACAGACCGATCAACATATGCGGATTCTGTTTCTTGATCCGGCTTAGCTGACCGAGGCGTCCGTATACACGCTGGTTCGCATTTTCCCGGACCGTGCATGTATTGAAGATCACAAAATCCGCTTTTTCTTCCTCCGCTTCTTCCTTGTAGCCGATCTGCTCTAAAATCCCGACCAGCTTTTCAGAGTCCCTTGCGTTCATCTGACAGCCAAACGTTGTGACACAAAAAGTCAGCGGGCGGCCAAGCTGTGCTTCCTGCTTTGCGACAAGCATTCTTGCTTTTTTTATAAAGTAGAACTGACGCGCAGGCTCCTCTGCCGGAGCAGGTTCGTTCAAATCCATTGTTTCCAGAAATTCGCTTATCTTTTGATTCTGATCAGACATGATATTTCTTCCTTTCCGATATGTTTATCATACAAATTGATTTCTCTCAGCGTCGTATTCAAAATCGATCGCATCCAGTTTTGCTTCCAGATATTCTTTTGATATTTGCAGATCTTCACAAAGAAGATCCAGATTTTGATAATAATCACGTAATTTCGTGTTAATAACACTTAACAGGATCATAGGATCTCTTGGTAATTGCTCTGACATAATATTCCTCTTTCTGTAACAACAAACTCCACCGGAACATCGTGGGATTCTGCCGGAATTGTTTTCACACATTGTGTGGAAAATGCAAGCCCGATCCGACGGTATTCCGGATGTTTTTTCAAATATGTATCATAGTATCCTTTTCCGTATCCGATCCGGTTTCCACATTTGTCAAATGCGGCGCCGGGAAGAATGACAAGAACCTTTTTTCCCTCTGCAAGTGTCTCCGGTTTCCCGACCGGCTCTAAAATATTCCAGCATCCAGGAGCGAGTTCTTTCATGGATCGAATAAAATAAAATCCCATATCATGGGCGCCTTGCACTTTCGGAACCGCAGTCTTTTTCCCACACCGCCATGCCGCCGAAAAGATTTCATTTGTCGGGACTTCTGTACCATGAGAAACATAGCAATAGATTTCTTCCGCCCAAAGAAAAAGCGGATGCGAGATCACTTGCTCCGCTATTTTCCGGCTGTATTCACGACGCATATTCTCCGAAATCCGACCTCTTTGCGCAAGCGCCTGTTTTCTAATTTGCTCTTTTTTTTCGGTCAAATTTATCCCCCAGATTTGTAATACTTCCGTCTTTTTCCTGAATATCAATATTGTCAAGCTGACTGCGCAGGTTTCTGCGGATGCTCTCGATATATTCCGCACGAAGCAATTTCTGTTCTTCTTTTTCTGCTTCTGTCAGTCCCTCAGCTTTTGACTTCCGATATAATTCATTGATCCTTGCAATTTTCAATTCATCCATTTCAAAATTCCTCACTTTCTCTAATTGCATATCATACACTATTTGAGGAATTTCGTCCAGATGGATTTTTCTAACTGGAGTAGTTTTCCAAAAAACCATACAGTTCTCTCGTCGTCTCCACATATTTTCCGGTCCGCACAGCTTCCTGCACTTCTTTCGGAAGTGACGAACAGGAGATCTCGGTCAATTCATACAACGTTTCTCCGTCACTCAAATAAACCGCCACATATCCGTGCAGTTCTTTCAGATAATATCCCTCGTTCTTTGTCGTCTCTCCTTTGGTAGAAATGAACTGCGTATTTTCTTCTTCCACGGTCTTCGCTTCCTGCTTGTCCATCCTATACTGATAACTGAGCTGATATCCGATCGCAAGAAGTGATATGATCAGAAAGAATGCCGCAAAAAAACCGATACTATATCTTTTTTTCATAAGGACACACTCCTTTTTTCTAATAGTATCGGCTTTTTCTTTCTTTTTATTCTTATAATGCCGGAACCGGAAATGCCATGTGTTTTCAGGATATCCGGTTTCCTTAGCGTCAGTGTACAAGAGGAAATACGCCTTGTACACCGACGCTATTGATTTTTTCTAATGCCCCGGAAGCAAATGCAGTTTCTTGCATATCCGGTAAATCGCATCCCCTTTTGGCAATGCGGTAAAATCTTTTTTTGAAAGCGTGCCAAGTTTCAATACGACGACCGCATAAACCGGCATGGCGATCAAAATAGAAAGACCGGTTGCGACAAATCTTCCGCCGATCAGTACGTCGAACAATAAATGAACCACATAAGTAACAATTCCCATCACAAGCGCTGCAGTAAGTGGTTTCAAATAGGTTTTGTCGATTTCCTGACGATAACCGCAAGTCAGACGGATCGCACGGATATTCAGATAACACATACAGAGCGAGAAAATAATATTGCTCCCTACAAGTGCGTAAATATTCCATTTAAACACGATCAGCATAAGGAATAACGCCGCCAGATGGACGATCAGCGAAAGCCCTGCATTTTTTGCCGGCTCCGCCATTTTGTCAAGTCCCTGCAAGATCGAGTTTGTTACTGTCGATAAGGAGTACAAAACGACTGTGACAGCGCCGAGAGCCAGTGTCAGTGCCGGCGTTGTGTTGGCATCATTATATAAAAGGATCATCAACGGTTTTGCCAGCACAATAAATCCGATAAAACAAGGGATCGCGATCAGCATCGTCAATTTGATCGTCTGCTCGATCTTTCCGTGGATCTCTTTTTTATTTTTTGTGGCAGCAGCCATCGTAAGACTCGGGATCACCGATGCAGCAAGCCCGTTCGCCATCGCCAGAGGAATGTTGATCAACGTATTATACTTTCCGGTATAAATTCCCTGCAACGTCATATATTCTTTTTCGGTAAATCCCTGTGCAGCCATGATCTGATTGAAAAAGGACAGATCTAAAATCTGGTTGATATTATAGATCGCCGTACTGAAGATGACCGGAATGATTGTCAGGATCAATATTTTTAAAATATGACGGTAACTTTCTTTTTTCTTTGTCCGGTCTGCACGGATCTGCCGCCGGATCACTTTCCGGTAAATAAAAAATGAAAACAATAAAAACAGCAGTGCAAAAACAGCTCCGGCAACGGTTCCGAGTGTTCCTCCCGCCGCACCATATGCAGGACCGAGCAGTTCTTCGTTTCGTTTCTCTCCTGCCGCGATTCCGATCTTAAATAAAACGCTTGCTCCCGCGATACTTACGACCGCGTTGACGACCTGCTCGATGATCTGGGAAACTGCGGTCGGCATCATCGTCCCCAATCCCTGAAAATACCCTCGCAGCACACCAAGCAGCGCAACAACAAACAGTCCGACAGCGAGCACACGCAGCGCATAAGCGCTCAGCGGTGATTTCATCAGGTTTGCCGCGATCATATCCGCTCCGAAAAATACGATCAGAGATGCCAGCACGCCGACGATCACGGAAAAAACCAGTGATCCTAAGAAAACCCGAAACGCATTTCTCCGCTGGCGCATCGCCATCCGCGCGGAAACAAGTTTGGAAACTGCAGTCGGAAGACTCAAACTTGAGAGCATCAGCGCAAATGCATAGACTTCAAACGCGTAACCGTAAAATCCATTACCCTCATCGCCGAGAATATTCGTCAGAGGAATCCGATAGAGAGCGCCGATCACTTTTGTCATCACCATAGCGATCGCAAGGATCATACCCTGCATCAGGAAGTCGTCTTTCTTCCTCTTCTTTTGATTGGTATGTGGATCTGTCATAAGTGTCCTCCTGTATTACCGCGATATTTGTACTTTTTCCATGATCTCGCGCTGTTTTGCTTCCATGACCTGACGTTCATCCTCTTCCATATGGTCATAGCCGAATAAATGCAGCATACTGTGTGCGATCAGAAATGCAAACTCGCGAAGCGGAGTATGCCCGTACGCCTCTGCCTGTTCCAATACTTTTTCTTTGGAGATCACAATGTCTCCGAGCATCAGCTCTCCGGATTCCGGATTGAACGCTTCTTCGCCCTGTTCTTCAAATCCGGAAAACTCTCCCGGCGTCTCATATTCCAGCATCGGAAATGACAGCACATCGGTAGGCTTATCGATCTGCCGGAACATCCGGTTCATTTCCCGGATTTCATCATTTGTTGTCAAAAGCAGATTGATCTCTGCTTCATACGGACATCCGATATAATTCAGCGCTGCCTCTGTAACGATCTTTGCAGTCTCTTCTGTATCAAAAGACAGTGTGACTGCCCCCTCTTCTTCCATGTATAAACTCATGACTTCTTCCGTTTTGCGTTTGCTTTTGGCGCGCGCATTCCTTTCTTTTCGTACTCTTCATATGCTTTTACGATCTTCTGTACGAGTGGGTGTCTTACAACATCTTTGCTCGTCAGCGTGCAGATGCTGATCCCCTCCAGACCTTTGATCACTTTCACTGCCACATCCAGACCGGAAACCGTTCCTGCCGGAAGATCTTTCTGCGTGGAATCTCCGGTGATCACGACTTTGGATCCGAAACCGATCCTTGTCAGGAACATTTTCATCTGAGCAGGCGTCGTATTCTGCGCCTCGTCCAGTATGATAAATGCATTGTCCAGCGTTCTTCCGCGCATATAAGCAAGCGGCGCCACTTCGATCAGCCCTTTTTCCGAATTTTTCAAGAAACTTTCCGCGCCCATGATCTGGTACAGCGCGTCATAAAGCGGACGCAGATACGGGTCGATCTTGCTTTGCAGATCTCCCGGCAGAAATCCAAGCTTCTCGCCTGCTTCGATCGCCGGTCTCGTTAAAATGATCCGCTCTACTTCATTTTGCTTAAAAGCGGTGATCGCCATTGCCATCGCAAGATAGGTTTTTCCGGTTCCGGCAGGTCCCAGTCCGAATGTGATCATATCTTTTTTGATCGCATCCACGTATTTTTTCTGTCCCAACGTTTTCGGTTTGATCGGTTTTCCCTGAAGCGTATGACAGATCAGTTCGCGGTCGATCTCTACGATCCCCTCTTCCTGATCTTCAAAGACAAGGGATATGGCATAGTCGACATTTTGCTCGGTGATCGTGTTGCCACGTCTGGATAGCTCCGTCAGCTGGGTGAGAACCCGTCTGGCTTTCTCTGCGGACGCCTGCTCTCCTAATATTTTTACCTGCCCGTCCCGGGCGATCAATGTCACATGAAATGTACGCTCGATTTTTTTCGCATAAGCGTCAAACTGACCAAATACATTTTGTTCATGTTGTGTCGGTATATCAATCATCAGTTCCGATAGACTCATTGATTTCGTTCCTTTCAATTTCCAGTATTTCCGTATCCGCTGCCCTTGTGATCTGCTGATTCAGATACAAAGTTCCTTTGGCAGCGGCCAAATTTTCGTCCACATGTATTTTAACATCATTTCCGGAAATTTGAATACCTTTTTCCTTTAAATCTTCAGAAAAATGCTGAAAATGAAGCGATAAGATCTCCTGCACTTCCTTTTTCGTATATAAAGCCTTCTTTTCCGTATAAGATCTGATGTGGATTTTCCCATAAAAAACCGGGAGATAAAAGTTCTCGCCCAATTTAACTTGTTGTTCTGATGTATAGGTTTCCCACTTTTTATAAGAATGCCTCTCACTGCCGAATAAAATTTTCCCAAACGTCTTTTTCCCAAACGGGACTTTCAGATAAACAAGATCCCGCGTTCTTTTCGGATCATAGATTTTTTTCAAATAACTTCGGGAAATGGTATCTTCGTATTCCATCTGTGTATCCGCATAAATATCGGCATCGGCCTGTTCATACTGATATCCGGTCACTTCTTTCGCGTCGTTTAATATTTCCACACGACCGGTGACGAGGATCTGCCCTTCTTCTACGGTATCGCCCACATGCACAAGAGGCGTCCCGATCCGGGTGATCATCGAGGTGATAACGCCGTTTGCCGATGCGACCAGATCGGTTCCGGCTGCGGAAACAGTTTCCGCAGCATCTGTGAGCGGCTGATTTTCCGTCTCTTTTGGATTCCCCTGCAAAAAAGTGTCTTCGTTTTCTTTGATCTGGATCCTGAGACGGCTTCCGTCAATGGATGCGGACACCCAGATGATATCGTCATACTGCTGACGGATATCTTTTACGATCTGAGTACAGTCTATGTTCTTTTTTGGCATTCCGGGCGTAATATTTTTCGTCTCCAGAAATTCCAGAAGTGTCTCCTCGGTCCACTTTTCATTCCCCTCAAAATGGATGTCCCAGATATAGCCGGAATAAAAAAACAACAGTGCGGTGCATAGAAGCGCGCCTGCGGCAAATGCCGCGCGATACCTGTTCTGATGAAGAAAAAACGGAAGTCCGTATCGTTTGATGAGCAGCACTTTCGTATGTGTCTTACGGACGATCGGCCTGATCCTGCGAAATCCTTTTAAAGTCATATACATCTCATACGAATTCTGTCTGGATACCAGTCCCCATACGTCGATCTGCCGGTAACTGCAGAGATTTAAAAAACGCTCCGCAGAATATCCCTCCACCCTCACCTTTACATATCCGCCGAACAAACGGATCATTTTCTGTATCAAAAGCATTCTCCTTATCGCTGGATTTTTTCATATCAACCGCAAAATTCCAGAGAACTGATCTTCCCCGTAATTTTCATCTCATCATTGGTATAATATTCGATCTGAAGTTGTTTCCCTGACAAACGGATCTGCTTTCCTTTTGTCTGCACCCGGATCAACGTATCCGTATATTCTAAAATTCCCCGATAATTTTCTATGCAGACTTCAAAATTGCCGAGGATCGTCAGTACAGACGCGCCAAGCATAACATCTTTCGGCATGTTTGCCGCTGAAACGATCCGTTCTTTGATCGGTTCGTGATCTGTTTCATGCTTCATAAAAAATGCCATACACACACTCTTTATAAGCAATGTATGTATGGCACTTCTTTCCTATTCCTTTTTTGGCGGAACGGAATTATTTTAAGATTATTTCAGAATCTTTAAATTATAAAGTTCTTTTTTCTGTCCGGTCGAAAAATGTTCTTCTCTCATCTCCTTTAATTTCCACTCTTTCATCTGCAGTCTGTTCTGTCTTACATCTACCACAGGATATCTGGAGCCCTCTTCCTTTCGCCGGTTCTTTCCAAAGGATTCCAGAGCCATGATCCCATATCCGGCTCCGATCTCCAATTTTAGAGCTGCATAGCGGAAGAGATACCAGATCTTGTGGAAAACGTAATCTCTGCTGTCCACTCTTCCACGCATATACCACACAAAACCGACTGTCAGGATCAGAAGAAGCATCACCGTCAATAAAATCATCGTATTCTCTAACATATGCTCAGCCCCTTTCTTCAAAATGCTTTCTTCTATTTCTTTTATAGTACTGCCGGCGCATGTAATAGTCAATCTTTTTATGATTTTTTTACAAATTATCTGAAATATAAAAACTTCCCCATATATGCGTCTGATACACATAATGGAGAAGTTTTTATAAATCTGTTTTTTATTTGTGTTTGATCTCACTGTGCAGTTCCTGAAGTGATTTTACTTCGCTGCTTCCATGCTCTTTTACAGTAAGGATTCCTTTTACTGCCGCTTTTGCCGCCGCCATTGTCGTTACATACGGCACTTTCTTTTTGATCGCTGCTTTTCTCAAATAGCTGTCGTCGTTTTTGCTTTCTTTTCCGGATGGCGTGTTCACAATGATGTCGATCTTTTCATTTGTGATCAGATCCAGCATGTTCGGTCTGCCCTCCTGCAGTTTATTGATCTTTTCTGCTTCGATGTTATTTGCATGAAGCAGTTCACATGTATGCTTGGATGCGATGATCTTGAATCCGGCGCGTACAAAATCCTGTGCAACTTCCACAACTTCCGGTTTGTCGCGGTTGCTTACGGAAATCAATACGGTACCGTCCAGCGGAAGCTTCGTCTGGGTTGCCTCCTGCGCTTTGTAGAACGCTTCTCCAAAGGAGCGGGACAGTCCGAGTACCTCTCCGGTAGAACGCATTTCCGGTCCTAAGAGCGGGTCTACTTCCTGGAACATATTGAACGGGAATACGGATTCTTTTACTCCGTAGTACGGAATATCCTGTTCTTTCAGTTCCGGAACCGGAGACGGTTTTCCTGTCAGTTCGGATGTGACAATATCGATCGCAAGCGGTACCATGCGGATGTTGCATACCTTGGATACAAGCGGCACGGTACGGGATGCTCTCGGGTTTGCCTCCAGCACGAATACTTTTCCGTTTTCGATCGCATACTGCATGTTCATCAGACCTTTGACATGCATCTCTTCCGCAATCTTTCTCGTATATTCTTTGATCGTCTTTACATTTTCCTCGGAAATATGTTTGGACGGGATGATACATGCCGAGTCGCCGGAATGTACGCCGGCAAGTTCGATATGTTCCATTACCGCCGGTACGAATGCATGGGTTCCGTCGCTGATTGCGTCTGCCTCACATTCTGTCGCATGTCCGAGGAATCGGTCGATCAGGATCGGACGATCCGGCGTCACGCCGACTGCCGCATTCATGTATCCGACCATACTTTCTGCATCGTATACAACTTCCATTCCGCGACCACCCAATACATAAGACGGACGTACCATAACCGGATAGCCGATCTTTTCCGCGATCGCAAGCGCGTCATCTACGGTAACTGCCATTCCGGATTCCGGCATCGGGATCTCCAGTTTTTCCATCATCGCACGGAACAGATCGCGGTCTTCCGCCAGATCGATCACGGACGGAGCGGTTCCTAAAATCTTCACGCCGTTCTTTTCCAGATCAGCCGCCAGATTCAGCGGTGTCTGACCACCAAACTGTGCGATCACACCGACCGGTTTCTCTTTCTTATAAATGCTCAATACGTCTTCCAAAGTCAACGGCTCGAAATACAGTTTGTCAGATGTATCGTAGTCGGTAGACACCGTTTCCGGATTACAGTTGACGATGATCGTCTCAAATCCGAGTTTCTTCAATGCCAGTGATGCATGCACACAGCAGTAATCAAATTCGATTCCCTGTCCGATACGGTTCGGTCCGCCGCCTAAGATCATGATCTTAGGTTTTTCCGTGCTGACCGGATTTTTATCTTCTCCGTTGTATGTGGAGTAATAGTATGCGCTGTCCGGAGTAGCGCTTACATGTACGCCCTCCCATGCCTCTTCTACGCCAAGGCTGATGCGATGATTGCGGATCTCTTCTTCGCTGATCTCCAGGATCTGGCTTAAGTACTTATCGGAGAATCCGTCTTTCTTTGCCTGGATCAACGCTTCATCCGACGGAAGATGTCCTTTGCTGCGGATCAGAGCTTCTTCCTCTTCCACCAGTTCTTTCATCTGTTCGATAAAGTAATGTTTTACGCTGGTCAGCTCATGGATTTCCTCCACAGTGGCACCTTTGCGAAGCGCTTCATACATAATGAAATGACGTTCGCTGGATGCGGTGATCAGCATTTTCAACAGTTCCTCTTTGGATTTCTGATCGAAATCTTTTGCATGTCCGAGACCGTAGCGTCCGGTCTCCAGACTGCGGATCGCTTTCTGGAACGCTTCTTTGTAGTTCTTTCCGATGCTCATAACCTCGCCGACTGCACGCATCTGTGTTCCGAGCTTGTCTTCCACGCCTTTGAATTTCTCAAATGCCCAGCGCGCAAATTTGATCACTACATAGTCGCCGTCCGGAACGTATTTGTCCAGTGTTCCGTATTTGCCGCACGGAATATCTTTCAAGGTCAGCCCCGTTGCAAGCATTGCGGATACAAGCGCGATCGGGAATCCGGTCGCTTTGGATGCCAGTGCGGAAGAACGGGATGTTCTCGGGTTGATCTCGATGACGATATCACGGTCTGTCTTCGGATCATGTGCCCATTGTACGTTTGTTCCGCCGATCACCTGGATCGCTTCCACAATCTTGTAGGATTTCTCCTGAAGACGTTTCTGTACGTCCTCAGAGATCGTCAGCATCGGTGCGGAACAGAACGAATCTCCGGTATGTACACCGAGCGGATCGATGTTCTCGATGAAGCAGACTGTGATCATATTGTTGTCCGCATCACGCACAACTTCCAGCTCCAGCTCTTCCCAGCCGAGAATGGATTCTTCTACAAGCACCTGTCCTACCAGACTTGCCTGAAGTCCACGGGCGCAGACTGTTTTCAGTTCTTCTACGTTGTATACGAGACCGCCGCCTGCACCGCCCATCGTATATGCCGGACGCAGTACGACCGGATAACCAAGTTTGTCTGCGATCGCAAGCGCCTCGTCTACGGAATATGCCACTTCACTTCTTGCCATCTCGATTCCGAGACTGTCCATCGTATGCTTGAATTCGATACGGTCCTCTCCACGCTCGATCGCGTCAACCTGTACGCCGATCACCTGTACGTTATATTTGTCCAGCACGCCTGCTTTCGCCAGTTCTGAACATAAATTAAGACCGGACTGTCCACCGAGATTCGGTAACAATGCATCTGGTCTTTCTTTTGCGATGATCTGCTCGATCCGCTCCACATTCAGTGGTTCAATATATGTAACATCTGCAATTTCCGGGTCTGTCATAATGGTCGCCGGGTTGGAATTCACCAATACGATCTCATAACCGAGATTTCTCAATGCTTTACAAGCCTGTGTTCCTGAATAGTCAAATTCACAAGCCTGACCGATAATGATCGGACCGGAACCAATAATCAAAACCTTGTGGATATCATTTCTCTTTGCCATCTGTCTTCCTCCTGTGTTACTACGAAATTATGCATTCCGCATTTTTCTTCCACACGATTATACATGAAAAAAGATGGACAGGCAATGCCAAAATCCATCTTTCCTACAAACTCTTTTTCAAGGAATCTAAAAATTTTTTAGATTTTTTCTTCACTGATCCGCACCATAACGAGCTCGTGGAGCGCACGTGTTGCACAGATATAATCCGCCTGACGATAGATCCCGCCGTCTTCCATTCCGCGGACTGCATAGACCTTATCGAACTCCAGTCCCTTTGCCAGATAGAATGTTGTCACTGTGATCCCTGTCTGGAACGCCGAACTGTCCCGATCGATATACGAGGGTTCCAGATCTCGTTTTCTTAGCAGCATATCGATATTTTGCGCCTGTTCTTCCGTCCGTGTCAGAACTGCGATCGTCTCATATTTCTCCAGATCATGTTCTGCGTAATGTGCGACCAGATCGGCGGCTTCTTCCATTTTGGAAAAAGAAATCTCTTCCACCGCAGATCCGTGACGCTCCAGTAATTCCGGTTCCCGGATCCCGATCAATGCTCCGGCATATCTTCCGATCTCCGCAGTATTACGATAACTTTTCTTCAATTCGATCTTTTTGATGTCACGCCCGAAGATCTTCGGAAGAAATTTCCAGACGTCCTGTTGTTTTTCTTCCATTGTCTGCGCGCGGTCTCCTAAAATCGTCATCCGACAGGAAAACAGATACGAAAGGATCGTATACTGCAGATAAGAATAATCCTGCATCTCATCGATCACAAGATGCTTGATCTTCTGCTGCTTTGCCCGTCCGGTAAGCCGGTATTTTAAGTACAGCATCGGGAAAACATCCTCGTATTCTATGATCCGTTTTTCCGGTGGAACATCCGGCAAGGCAGGATATCCGAGCCGTTCCATAAAGTCACTGTAAATCCGGTAAATATCCCGGGTCACATACATCCGGTCGAATTGTTCTTTTAAGGAGAACTGATCCTCTTCCGATATGGAGCGGTCGCGCAATGTCTCATATTCATCGACCACATATTCCATCACTGCATCCATTCGCATAAGCAGCGGCGTGTCCTGAAATTTGTAATAAAACAACTCCACGATCTCATGCTCGGATTTCTGCCAGTTTCGCAGTGAAACACCACGGATCTCCATCAATTCTTCTTCCAGTTCGACAAGATACCCCTCTGTCTCCGCAATATAAGAAGCGGACTGTTTCCACTCATAACGTTCTCTGCCGCAGGCATCCAACTGTTTTAGCTGCCGTTCCAGATGATGATAGCGGTCTTCGCAATCCGCAGCCGTATCCTGCAGTTCCCGGTATGCAAACAGATCAAAGCTCATCTCCCGGATATTTTCCTCGCCCAGTTCCGGCAGAATATGAGAAATATAATCAGAAAACACACCATTTGGAGACAGGATCAGAATATTGGAAGAATTAAGATGTTTCCGGTCATGATACAAAAGATAGGCGATCCGATGCAGGGCGACCGACGTTTTTCCGCTTCCGGCGCTTCCCTGTACGACAAGGATCTTATCTTTTGTATTCCGAATGATCGAATTTTGTTCCCGCTGGATCGTCTGCACGATATTTTTGAGTCGGACGTCTCCGTTTTCTCCCAGTTCCCGTTTTAAGATCTCATCATCGATCTTCATGTCACTTTCAAATGCATAAACCATCTTCCCATGTTTGACTTTATACTGCCATTTCGACTTGATCAGACCATCCATCTGCCCCGCCGGCGCAAGATAGGAAGCAGGACCTCCGTCATAATCGTAAAACAAACTGGAGACCGGTGCGCGCCAGTCGTAAATAAGCGGTACGCTTCCGGTCTTTTCAGCAAAATTCCCGATTCCGATATAGAAGATCTCCGCGTCGTCGTCCCCGTCATACTGAAAATCTACCCGACCAAAAAAAGGAGATTCCAGCATCCGCTGAAACCGCCGATATAAAAGCCTTGCCTCTCGATTCGCATTTTCCTGTTGGAGAAGCGCCTGCCGGTTGTCGAAATCTTCATATCCGTACTGATCCATCTCCGTATAATTTTCCCAGTAATAATCATGCATATTCTCGATTTCTTTTTGTCCCGCCGCAAGCGTCTCTTCTGTCTGTGCGATCCGTTCTTTGATCTTTTCCGTTACTTCCTGTAAAAAAATGCTGCCGTCTTCCATCCTCATAATTGCTGTCCTTTTCGTTTCAGTTTGTTCAACTCTTCTTTTTCTTCTTTACTCACCCTGTAAGATTCCCGGATTTTTTGTATAGACTTATTATGTGTAAAATCGTCCATCTGATTCTCGCAAAGAAATGCTTTTGTCTGTTCCGGAAATTTGACATAACAAACCGAAACGAGCCATGCTGCCGCCATTTTCACATAATATCCCTCGTGATGGATCGTATTACAAAGATCCAGGATCTCACGGATATGTGCTTCCTCTACATAATGTGCCAAAAGTGCCACCAATAAAAAGCGCAGTTCAAATTCGGAAGAACTGTCTTTATACTTTCGTATATAAGAAAACCAGAACTCCGGTTCTTTCTGCATAAACTTGAATCCCATCGTACAACTGTCGCAGATCCCCCAGCTTTGGATCTTCGGTACAAATTCATCCAGATAGCGGACTCTTTCCTCCCGACCAAGCTTCGCATATCCGATCACAAGTCCCTGTATCATGAGTTCTTCATAAAAGCTTTCCGCTCCGATCGTCTCCGCCGCTTCGTTTAAATACACCCGGCAGTCCGTTTTCGCGATTTCTTTTGCGATTTTCCGAAGAAGCGGAAGACGCACACCCAATATATGTTTGACTCCCGGCAGCAGATTTTCGTTGAACGCTTTATAATCATCCTCCGCCAGAGTTTGAAGTTGTTCTTTTACCTGTTCTGTTGTCATGTCATTTCTCCCGATTATTTTCTTCTCACTGCTGTTTTTCGGAGATTTTCTGCTTTCCGAATTGCTATTTTCGGATTTCAGAAAACCGCTTCCATACGGAAAACAACGTTCCGACCAAAAAGATCGCCAGCGCGATCATCCCTGCGATTTCCAATGTCTGGATCAGATAATAAATGCTCTGCTTCGTAGCACCTGCCATTACATAATACACGATCCGGTACATTCCCGCTCCCGGAACGGTCGGCAGGATCCCCGGGATCAGAAAGATCGTGACCGGCGCCCGGAAAACCCTTGCGAATGTATGTGAGAATAATGCGATCACAAGCGCAGATAAAAAGGACGCCAATACCACATTGAGTCCGAGATCCATACTGAACAGATAGACGCCGCCTCCGACTGCACCGACACATCCCGCATGAAGCAGATATTTCCGCGGACATTCCAGCAGGACGGCAAAACAGGCGATCGCCACAAAACTTCCGACGGTACCTAAAAGTAAATTCAAAACAGACCACCTCCCGGCTGTAAAATTCCGGTCAGTGCAAATCCGGTACCGACTCCGAGCGCAATGGCAGTCGCAGTCATAAACGCCTCCAGGATCCGGGCCGCACCTGACAGGTAATCGCCCTGCAGCGTATCACGGATCGCATAAGTGATCGCAACTCCAGGCACAAGAGGCATGATACTGCTGATGATCACGATGTCCATATCCACCATTGGTACAAGATCCTGCAAAAAAATAGCCGTCAATGCAATGCCGAATGCGGAAAATACATTCAATATAAATCCATTGATTTTTAAATATTTTCCGACCGTCATGATCAATGCCAGCGCAATACCGGCAAGCGCCGCCCCCGCGATCTCCGGGAAACCTCCCTGAAACAGCGGCGCAAATCCGGCACAGACAAAAATCGTAGCAAGATTATACGACATTCTGCGGTATTGCTTGCTGTGGATCTGTTTTAATTCTTCATATGCTTCGTCTAAAGTGATCTCCCCGGCGCAATAACTGCGTGAAACTGTATTGACCCGATCGATCCGGTTTAAATTCATCCCCCGCGCGTGGACCCGTTTGTTGACGGTGATCGGGTCGATGCCGGAATCATCCAGCGTCACAAAAATCCCGGTCATCAAAACGACTGTCTCCACCGTCTGGGCGTTGGATGTTTTTAGGATCCGGTTGATCGTATCTTCCACACGATATGTTTCCGCTCCGCTTTTCAACATCGTTTCCCCTGCAAGGATCGCAGTATTCATCAATAATTTGTAATCCATCATCGTTCGTTCCATTCCCCCGGCGCTCTCAGATTTTTTTCATGATAAAATACAGGACTTTTCCGGTATATAACGCCATAACTTCTTCGTATTCCGTCTTGGAGACATAACCGCCGCAGGACATCATATCATAAGTTGTACTGACTTCCCGTACTTTGTAGTCTAAGATCTCAAATCCGTTTTTCTGATAAAATGCCTTTCTTTTCACCCGCTGCGCATAATTTGCGGCCTGTTCATCCATTTCCTCAATGTTCAAGATGATCCGTTTGCCTGCATATTTTTTCTGTACCGCCTGCAGGACCGCACTTCCGTATCCTTTCCCGCGCACCGCATCCGAAATTGCAAGATATAACAGGATCACAACATCGCCCTGCATGGCGGCGCTGGCAAGACCGACAAATTTTCCATCATCCAACACTGCCAAAAAATCGATTTTATGCTGTTTTGCTTTTCGGTACAACAGAAAAAGAGGTACTTGTTCCAATATCGGAAACGCGCTTTTATATAACTGCTTTACTTCTTTCTGATATTTTGCCGCATCTGCAAATTGTATCTTCATCTTTCTTTTCTTTCATCTCCCGTTTTCACGAAAAATAAAAATCCCCCTGTATTTTCTTTATTTTTCCAGGAACAAAACGCCCAAAGTTCCCGGTCCGCAATGACTTGAGATCACGCCGCCTGCCCGTGTCACAATGATTTCATCAAACACGGATAAACTTTCCAAATATGCGCGTACTGCGTCGATCGTCGCCTCTTCGCATCCGGAATGGGTAATGAAGACTCTGCCTGGTCGTGCGTGTTTCAAGTCTGTTTCCATTTCTTTTGCGTAAGAGAGAAGCACCTTGTCCATCTTTCCACGGAATTTTTTCGTCGGGCGCATCACTCCGTCTTCCACGACGATCTTCGGATGCAGCTTTAATGCGCCTCCGGCCATCGCTGCCAGACCGCTGCATCGTCCGCCGCGATATAAATAAGTCAATGTGTCTACCACAAAACTTGCCCGCACTTTGGGTTTGAGCAGCTCGATCTTTGACGCGATCTCTTCCGCGTACTTTCCCTTCTTTGCCAAAATAGCCGCTTCGATCACAAGAAGACCGATTCCGGTTGAAAGATTTGCGGAATCGATCACAGTGACAAGTCCTTCCTGCCCCAGTTCTTCCGCTGCAAGCCGCATGACATTTCCGGATGTGGACATCTCACCGGAAATCGAAAAGCAGATCACTTCGCGTCCGGCGTCGGTGTAAGGACGGATCAGTTCCATCGCACGCTCCATGGACGGCGCCGATGTCTTCGGCGTCGTCTTATTGGCGTCGGACCATTGATAAATCTCATCCGGCGTCACGTTGATCCCGTCTTCACATTCCTGTTCGCCAAGGAGAATGTGCAGCGGCAATACAGAGATATCGTAACGTGTTAATAATTCTTTCGACAGATCACATGTACTGTCTGCAATAATTTTTACGGTCTTTGTTTCTGTCATGATTTTCACTCCTGTCATTTTATCTTTTTTTAATACGGATCTTACCAGCTTCCTCCGCCGCCTCCGCCGAAACCGCCGCCGGAAAATCCACCGGAAGAACCGCCAGATCCACCGAAAAATCCGCTGTTATTCCCGGTATTTCCGGTGGAAGACGCTGGTCTCGGTGTAGAGATCGTTGTCGCAGCCGAACGCAGATCTTCATGCATCATCCGATGCATCAGATAATAATCAAAATACGGGGAGGAACTTCTCGTCTCATACCAGTCCGGCGCAGGCAGGGAAAGATCCCGCATCTTATCCAACAGAAGATCGGTCAGTCCGAATACATAAGCAAACGGCAGAATATGATAAAACAAGTGCGGCGATTGCTCCGCGATCACTTTCATACGCTCCAGCTCCGCTGTTTCAATAAAGTCCCGAAGTCCTGCCAGATATCCCATCCACTCAACACACTGTTCCGTCCGTTTCTTCATAAATCCGGTTAATACCATACCTGCACATGACACGAGCGCTGCCGAAAGGATTCCCGGAAATAAATTCAGGATCGTTCCGCGCAGCATTCCGATCCCATATACAAATACAAATGCCAATACCGACGTCACACTCATCGCAACCGAAACACTCCCGAGCACGAGCCGCGGATTCTTCGCTTTTGAATACCAGAAATCCACGGTCCTTGCGAACAAGATCACACCGATCAGATACAAAACAGGCAGCAGAAACACAAGCATATTTGTAAACGTAAAACAGAACAGGAAACCTGACAATATGAACACCGGAATGCAGGTCAGGATCATCGTTGCCGCTCTGGCGCATCTGGATGCCTTCGTGTAAACCTGATGCGAATAACAGTCCGCAACTTCCGCTTTTACAGTCGTAAATGTCGCTGCCATTTTATGTTTCAATTTGGATACAAGCACTTCATCCCCGATATTCGGCGCATATTTTCCAAAGATACCGTCGAAAAACGTCCGGGCATACTTGGGAGCATCCTCCGGAAGTTCTTTCATCTTTGTCAGTGCCAGCGTCTTGCTTTTTGTTTCCCGGATCCGGATATATCCCTGATCCGCCCAGAACAGCAGCAGGGACATCGCATCCGTATCGGATACATTTCCATCTACAATATATCCCACTGCGGCGCTGTCCAACCCCTGCGGCGGATGGAACTGTACCGACGGGATGATCCTTTTGTCACGTCCAAAACCGTAAAAAAGAAGCAGTAATATCAAAAGCACAGCCGCATTGATCCCGAGCAAAATTCCGTTGATCCCGCCGGTCGTATGAAGACTCTGAAAATATCCCTCTTCCATCGGAACAAAAAACGTCATCCCGGTTCCAACCGGAAGCGATTCGCGCAGCGTGCCGGACACGGTATTTCCGTCCCAGCTTAAATCTACGAGATCGGTGCCGTCCATCCGCTCTCCGTAGGCGCCGTAATAAATCTGAAAATTGTCTTTGTCAAAATCTTTCGGAAATGAGATCGTAAAGCTGCTTCCCGCCGGAATCTCATTTTGCCAGCCGGTCGGGAAGATATTATAATATACATTCGGATAGCCCTTGCTTGTGATCGGCGTTACTTCATACTGAAAATCATAGTCCTGAGCTCCCCATACCTGCTCGTCTTCCGATCCAAAACGAAAGACTTTATTTCCGTTGTCAGAACTCACATCCAGCGGCTCATCGGATGCGACCTTATCAAAAGATGCATAATACGGGATTTCCGAAAGTGTACCGTCTTCCTGAAGTTCCGTTATCACGCCCTTTTGTGGAATATAACGATAAATACCGTGCCGCGCGTTTGAGAAATCCACCTCGATCCGTTCCGACACAAGATAAGAATGATCTTCCCGGATTTCGATTTCCGTATGATAATCCTGCGTCGTCATATTCCGGTCTTCGACTACCTGCGTCTGTGTCCCGTCTGTTGAAAAAAGACGGCTTACAATCCCGAAATTCCCGGCGATCAAGAAAAATAAAATCCAAATAACGATTGTAAAAACACTGCTTTTATTCTTTATCCTCATATCCCCACTCCTGTCAGAATGATACATTGACCTTTTCCCGCTCTTCCCTGCTGTTCACTTCATACAGCGGCATCCGTTCAAAATGAAAGATCCCGGCGATCAGACTGCCCGGAAACATCTCCGCCTTTGTATTAAACTGATTCACGATCCCGTTATAATACCGTCTTGCCCCCGCGATTTCCTCTTCGATCCGCGCAAGCTGTTCCTGTAATTGTATAAAATTTTCACTTGCCTTTAAATCCGGATAGTTTTCGGAAAGTGCGAACAATGAGTGGAGACTTCCCGAAAATACATTGTCCTTTTCAATCCGCTCTTTGTGAGATGCCGCGTTCATCGCACGGTTTCTCGCTTGGATCACCCGCTCCAGAGTCTCCGATTCATATTTCGCATATCCTTTCACGGTCTCCACATAATTCGGGATCAGATCATACCGCTTTTTCAGCGAAATGTCCAGTGCGGAAAACGCCTCTTCCGTCTTGTTCCGCAGTTTGACAAATCCGTTATACGATCCGATCACCCAGATCAGGATTCCGAGTACGATCAGCAGAATGATCCCCACTGCCGCCAGTAATATTGCTCCGATACTCATAACCATCTCTCCTTCCGCTCTTTTAAAGATCCGGTACGAAAAAAGACAGTACCGCGACGATATGCCACGGTAACTGTCAAAAGTAATTCTCTGCCTTTCTCCGTTGCCATGCACGCGTAAAAACCGAATACGATCAGCGTCGAATACAAAGGAGAACCTCTCCTTTGTACACCGACATTGTCATTTTATTATACATGACTTGCACGGCAAATACAATTATTTCCGTCGGATTTCTGAACCGACTGCGCCAGCTACAATGATCACTGCGCCGAGGAGCTGCAGCAGCGTCATATGTTCATTGAAGATAAGAAATCCAACCAGCGTTCCCACCACAACTTCCAGCGCGGAAAGAATACTCGTTGTCGTCGCTTCCACATACTGCGTGGATTTGACACAGGAGACATTGGCGACCATCGTACACAAGATTCCGATCCCGAACAGATTCCAGATCAATGTTCCGACCGGCGTACCGCTCATATGACCTGCAACGGAAGAAAAATCGATTCCGAACATCAGCACAACAGCCGCGCCCAAAAATCCGTAGACAAGAAGCGTATCTCTCTCATAATCCTTGGCAAAATATTTCGGGAGCAGGATCTGCAGCGCAACACCGATCCCGTTGACGACACCTGCGAGAATACCGATCCCATCCAGCTTTACATTTCCGCCGCCGATCAGATTGGAGACAAGAACCGCTCCGATCAGACAAATGAAAATCGTGATCATCTTGTTTTTTTCCAGTTTTTCTCCAAACATGAAACGACCGAGGATCGCAACCCAGATGGGACTCATAAACATCAGCACCGTAGCCACACCCACGGGGATCCTGGAAACGGATACACTGTAACTTACAAAACTGATGCTGTATGCCACCGCGCCGTAGATCAGACAGATCACAAGTACTTTGAGGTCGATTTTTAATGCGGATGGTTTCGTAAAAAGCAAAAACAAAAAGTAAGCTCCGCCAGCCAGCGCACAGCGGAAAAAGGAAATCTCCAGATTTGTAAACTGATACTGGGACAGAGATCTTACAAAAATCCCCATGATTCCCCACATCACCGCGGTAATGACGGCAAGGCTGATCCCTTTGGCACGATTACTCATGATCTGTTTCTCCGTTTCTGTAAATTACTTCATTTTCTTTGATCGTCATCCTCACTTTGATCTGATCGAGCTGTTCTTTCGGAACTTCCAGTGGATTTTGATCCAGCACAACAAAGTCCGCATATTTTCCGCATGCGATGCTTCCTTTTTCCTGTTCCTCAAAATACTGATATGCCGCATAGATCGTAATGGCTTTTAACGCATCCAGTACGGAAATCCTCTGCTCTTCTCCGATCGTTCTTCCCGCTCTTGAAATCCGGTTTACCGCACTCCATACTGTCCGCATCATATCCGGCGGAATGACCGGTGTGTCCTGATGGAACGTATATTTCATTCCAAGATCAATGGCATCTTTCACCGGTGAGATCCGGCTTCCCCGTCTCTCTCCGAAATTCTGTAAATGGATGTCACCCCAATAATACGTATGTGCCACAAAAAAGCTGGGGATCATTCCGATCGCTGCCATCCGCTGCAGCTGGTCTTTCCGGACAAGCTGTGCATGTACCATGACCGCACGGTGCAGATTGGTTGTTCCGGTTTCCGCTAATACACGTTCAAACTGCGTAATATACTGTTCGGCAGCGGCATCGCCGTTGCAGTGCGCAAGCAACTGTTGTTTTTTCTCAAGGGCAAGTTCGATATATCCGCGCAGCGCTTCATCCGTATGGATCGGATATCCGCAGTAAGCATTGTCGCCCTCATATGGTTCACTCATCCAGGCAGTCCGTCCCTGCGGCGATCCGTCCAGGAACACTTTGTATCCTCCCAGTTTGAAGTGATCCTTATACCGGTTCGCATAATCACGTTCTTCCTCCGGCAGATCCGCCGCGGTCATAATGTCCGCATATCCGACCACATCCAATTTTAAAAGACCGTTTGAGGAAGCATATTTCAGAAGCTGGAACAACGGTTTTGCGACCATGCCGTCCTGAACGGTCGTAATTCCGTAACTTGCATACATCTTCTGCGCTTCCCCGATCAAATACATCAGTTCTTCCATGGAAGTCATCGGCAAATGTGCCTGAAATTCAATAAACGCCTTTTCTTCCATATATCCATTCGGTATCTGCGTGTTTTCTACTCTTCCATATTTTCCTCCTGCACAGTCTTCGGTATGTTCGTCAATCTGAGCGATCTTTAGACCTCTGCTGTTGGTCACACCCATATGGGACGATGCATGGATCAGAAGAACCGGATTCGTCCGGCTGATCTCATCCAAAACGTACCGGTCCGGATGGCGCTTTTCTTTTAGGAAATTCTGGTCATAATTACAGCCGATGATCCAGCTGTCCTCCGTCAGCTTTCTTTTTTGCGCAAATGCTTTCATCGTATCTATGATTTCCGCAAAACTTCCGCAGCCGGACAGATCACACTGCGTCATCGCATTCGCCGCCCCGACAAAATGAGAATGCGCGTCGATAAATCCAGGCAGCATCGTCTTTCCCTTAAGATCGATCATCTGATCTCCATCTTTCTTATACTGCATGACGTCATCGAAGCTGCCAACCGCCAGGATCCGACCGTTTTCCACACAGACAGCTTCCGCATACAAGGAAGCGTCTTCCATGGTGAGGATTGTTCCGTTATAATAAAAAGTTTTCATCGTGTCCCTCCTTTGTTCTCTCTTCTTATTTGTGGTAAGGCTCGCTGAAATTGATCCGATAACTTCGATAAATCTGTTCCAGAAGAATCACGCGCATCAACTGATGGGGAAATGTCATTTTGGAAAAACTCAACGCAAAATCCGAACGTTTCAGCACCGCTTCCCCGAGACCGATGGAACCGCCGATCACAAATGTGATGTGGCTTTTCCCCTGGATCCCAAGCTGATCGATCTTCGATGCAAGTTCTTCGGAGGAGAGCATTTTCCCTTGGATTTCCAATGTGACCACATAGGAATCTTCTTTGATATATTTCATAATACGTTCCGCTTCTTTTGTACGGATCCCATTTTCTACAACCTTGCTTGCCTGATCCGGTGTCTTCTCATCCGCCACCTCAATGATCTCCAACTTACAGTATTTACTCAAGCGCTTGCTGTATTCGGCAATCGCATCTTTTAAATACTTTTCTTTGATTTTCCCTACTGTGATCAATGAAATCTTCATTTGTCTTACATCCTTTTTCTTATTGTGCGGCTGCCTTTTTGCGTTCTCCTGCAAAAAGATCGATAAAACGATGAAAACCTTTATAGAACACCTGACCGTAAATACTTCCGCAAATATTATGTACGATCCTGAAAATGATCGCTCCCTCCAGACCGATCACACCGGTAGCAACCGCCATCGCTCCGAGCGAATTAAAGACAGACTGCCATCCGTATGTCGCAGAAAGACCCACACCGATTCCGCCGATGATCCCCGCATAGGACAAAAAGGAGGGCGGAAGAAGCATATAAAGTACAAGGAAAAGAATCCCTCCGAAAATATTTCCCGGGATACGCCCTTGGGAACGGATCTTGGAATCTTTCTCAAACGGAAGCATCACGGACATCACTGCGATTCCCGCCCACATTGAACGAGGCAGTTTAAAAATTTCCACAAAAAACATCATCGTCGCAACTCCAAACGTCATCGCAAGCTGCCATCTTGTCCTTGAAGAATGAATGTTAAATTCCTTGAAAATACGATCCAAATCCCTCTTATACACCCGATTCTTATGTCCTCTGTAAAAAACGACTGCCGTCAATATCCCGCCGATCAAAAGCCCCAGAAGTCTCATGGAAAATGCTTTCGTGCCGTTCACATCATATCCATAAAGAAGCAGATATCCCAAAACGACGGTGGAATGATTGGACATCAAAATGTTGTGACAGCTTAAAAATGCCAGCACAAAGATACAGCCGATATTTACGAGCATTCCGCCAAATGGTCCAAAGAAATTCGCAGCCCTCGGACCAAACATCATGATCGCGAACACAACGCCGATGACTTCCAGGGAATGCCGCATACAGATACCAAAATCCGCATTTTTAAATACCATTAAAAACAGAAGTACGACTACGCCGACAATACTGTTTTCATCACCGAATACTTTCCCGTACAACATCACAAAACACATACAGAAGATCATCGTAATTGCAATTTTGCACATATAAATGCATGTATGATGCAGCTTCTCCCTGCGTCCTGCCGCATTTTTGATCACCGCCTTGGATCCCGCCTGATTTAATTGCAATTCCTGATAAAATGTCATAAAATCTTCCTTTCTTTTCGTGTTTTTTAGTGACCCGAAGCGAATACTTTTTAACCAGTGAAAGTGTTCGCTTTGGGTAAGCAATGAGGCATTATACCATCGGCACGGATGTTTGTCAATGAAAGAAAAAACAGAGGCCTGAAGCTTCTAAAATAACTTTCTGCCCTCTGTTTTTCATGCGTATTCTCTTATTTTATTTATCACGCAGATATTCATCGATTCCTTTTGCCGCCGCTTTTCCGGCGCCCATTGCAAGAATAACCGTTGCAGCGCCTGTCACGGCGTCTCCGCCTGCATAAACGCCCTCTTTGGAAGTCTTTCCGCTTTCTTCATCTGCTACGATACATTTCCACTTGTTGATCTCAAGTCCCTCTGTCGTAGAAGAGATCAGCGGGTTCGGGGATGTACCAAGCGACATGATCACGGTATCCACGTCGATCACAAATTCAGATCCCGGAACTTCTACCGGACGTCTTCTTCCGGATGCATCCGGTTCGCCCAATTCCATCTTGATCACTTTCATTCCTGTGACATTTCCCTTGTCGTCTACAAGAATCTCTTTTGGATTTGTCAGCAGATCAAAAATGATACCCTCTTCTTTTGCGTGATGTACTTCCTCCACTCTGGCCGGAAGTTCTTCTTCGCTTCGACGATATACGATATGTACCTCAGCGCCGAGACGGAGCGCTGTTCTTGCGGCATCCATCGCAACGTTACCGCCACCGACTACCGCTACCTTTGTTCCGGCGCAGATCGGTGTATCATAATTATCATCAAACGCTTTCATCAGGTTGCTTCTTGTCAGGTATTCATTTGCAGAAAATACACCGTTGGCATTCTCGCCCGGGATTCCCATAAATTTCGGAAGACCTGCTCCTGATCCGATAAATACAGCTTCAAATCCCTCTTCCTCGATCAGCTGATCGATCGTTGTAGATTTGCCGATCACAACGTTTGTCTCAAATTTAACACCAAGTTCTTTGACTTTCTCAATTTCTTTTGCAACAACTTTCTGCTTCGGCAGACGGAATTCCGGGATACCGTATACGAGAACACCGCCAAGCTCATGAAGCGCTTCAAATACTGTCACTTCATAACCAAGCTTTGCAAGATCTCCGGCGCAAGTCAGTCCCGACGGACCGGAACCGATCACTGCAACTTTATGCCCGTTGGTCTTCTCTGCGCCGACCGGTTTGATATCATGTTCCAGCGCATAATCTGCAACGAAACGCTCCAGCTTACCGATGGAGATCGGCTCGCCCTTGATTCCGCGGATGCACTGCCCCTCACACTGGGATTCCTGCGGGCATACACGTCCGCAAATAGCCGGAAGCGCGCTTGCCTGTCCGATCACTTTGTAGGCTTCCTCGATATTTCCATCTTTTACTTCTTTGATAAATCCCGGAATATTGATCGCAACCGGACATCCCTGAATACATTTCGCATTTTTACAATTGATGCATCTGGCTGCCTCTTCCATCGCTTCTTCCTGATTATATCCAAGACAAACTTCTTCAAAGTTTGCTGCTCGTACTTTCGGATCCTGTTCTCTTACAGGCACTTTCTTTAATACATCTGCCATTAGTTGTCACCTCCGCAATTTCCACATCCGCCGTGGTGTGTGTCACCCTCCTGCAGTTTCAGCATTGCGCGTCCCTCTGCAGTCTTATATGTCTGTGCTCTCTTCATTGCCTGATCAAAATCTACAAGGTGACCATCAAATTCCGGTCCGTCCACACAGGCAAATTTGATCTCATCGCCAACCTGAAGACGGCAGGCGCCGCACATTCCGGTTCCGTCTACCATGATCGGGTTCATGCTGACGATCGTCGGGATCTCCAGTTTCTTTGTCAGCAGACAGACGAATTTCATCATGATCATCGGTCCGATCGCAACGCATACGTCATATTTCTTGCCTTCATTCTGAACAAGGTCTTCCACAACAGCCGTTACCATACCGGATCTTCCGTAAGAGCCGTCATCCGTTGTCACATACAGATTTCCGGCAACTGCTTCCAGTTCTTTCTCGAGGATCACCATATCTTTTGTTTTGGCGCCAAGCACGACGTCTGCTTCGATTCCATGCTCGTGAAGCCATTTCACCTGTGGGTATACCGGTGCAGCGCCGACACCCCCGGCAACAAACAGCATTTTTTTCTTCTTCAGAGATGCAAGAGCCTCTGCCACAAATTCAGAAGCGCATCCGAGCGGTCCAACAAAATCACGGAAACTGTCGCCCTCTTTTAACGCCGACATCTTCACGGTGGAAGCTCCTACTTCCTGGAATACGATCGTGATCGTTCCTGCCTCTCGGTCATAATCGCAGATTGTAAGCGGAATCCGTTCCCCCTTATCATCCATCTTTACGATCACAAACTGTCCCGGCTGACAATGCTTTGCAACACGTGGTGCATGAACATCCATAAGAAAAATCTTATCAGCCAGCTTCTCTGCTTTTAAAATCTTATACATGATCTTCCTCCTTGTATTCATATACGCCCTCTCATTTGGATTCTGCTTTTACAGAAAACCGGTGCAAGAGCCTCTCTTCTGATATAATACGATATTCCCCTCTTATAAGCAAGTAGTCTTTTTCAGGAAATCATCAGAAAAAGGACAGATACCTTTCAGTACCTGTCCCTCAAGTTTCCGTCCGGAATTAGAAATCAACTTCTGTTCCGTAGTAAATACATGTGAACAGTTTCTCCATTGTAGCCGGATCGATCGCACGCGGATTGGATCCTGTACATGCATCTCCAACGGCAAGTTCGGAGATCTTTGCAATCTTCTCTTTGAACTCGTCTTCATTGATACCGAATTCTTTCAATGTCTTCGGAATGTTCAACTGTACATTAAAGTCGTCGATCTTCTCGCACAGGCTGTTGATCAGTGCTTTTTCAGAAGCGCCCGGAAGTCCGACTTTTCTTGCGATCTCAGCGTACCGTTTTGCAGCTACCGGATCTTTTGCATTGTATTTGATAACATATGGCAGATACATTGCGTTTGCACATCCATGTGTGATATGACCGGTTGAGAACGCTGCGCCTGTCTTATGAGCCATGGAATGAACGATACCAAGCAGGGCATTGGAAAATGCCATTCCTGCCAGACACTGTGCGTCATGCATATGTGCTCTTGCATCCATATTGCCTCTGAAAGAAGCCGGCAGATAATCAAATACCATCTCGATCGCCTGAATTGCCAGCGGATCCGTATATGCACAGTTCAATGTAGATACATAAGCCTCGATCGCATGTGTCAACGCATCCATACCTGTATATGCAACCTGTTTTGCCGGAAGTCCCTCTACCAGTTCGGAATCTACGATCGCAACATCCGGTGTGATATTAAAATCAGCCAGCGGATATTTTACGCCGGTCTCATAGTTTGTGATAACAGAGAATGCTGTTACTTCTGTTGCAGTACCGGATGTAGACGGGATCGCACAGAATTTTGCTTTCTGTCTTAATTCCGGGAAGTTAAACGGAATGCAGAGTTCCTCAAATGTAACATCCGGATATTCATAGAATGCCCACATTGCTTTTGCGGCATCGATCGGGGATCCACCACCCATAGATACGATCCAATCCGGTTCAAACTTGCGCATCGCTTCCGCGCCTCTCATAACAGTCTCAACAGACGGATCCGGTTCAACACCCTCGAACAGTTCTACTTCCATGCCTGCCTCTTTCAGGTAATTCACCGCTTTATCAAGGAATCCCTGACGCTTCATGGAACCACCGCCAACTACGAGGATCGCTTTTTTTCCTTTCAGATTTTTCAGTTCTTCCAGACATCCTTTACCGTGATAAATGTCTCTTGGTAATGTAAATCTTCCCATCGCAATACATCTCCTTGTATATGTATTTGTTATTTTTTTAACATGTATATTATAACACTCTTCCCCTTTTCATACAAGCCAATATATGTAAATTTTGAGCTAAATAGTGCACAAAAAACCCCTTGCATTTTTAGTTAAAAATACAAGGGGTATCTCTATTCGTATTCCAACAGATAATTCCGCTTTGTCACCTGTGTCATCTTTCCGGCATCATTGATCAGAACCGCTGAAAAGATCGTGCTTCCCTCCGGCATATCTACCGGTCCCGTATATGGAGTGGACGCTGCCGACGGCGTAGTCCCATCCGTTGTATAATATGCGGTATACCCTTCCGGTACCTGGATCGTGATCTGCGTCGGTACACTGTACTGACCGGTCGAAGGTGTCACTGCAGGCGCATCTTCGATTGGGATCTCTATCGTATAAGTGCGGCTTGCTGTCAGACTTGGGATTCCTTTTTTGTTGACTGCGATCGTTTTGATCGTTGTCGTTCCCTCTTCAAGAAGAATCGGCTCCGTATACTCGATGCTTTCCGTTGTCGGTTCCGAATCATCCAGCGTATAGTAAATCTTACCGTCTCCTGTAAGCGTAACTTCCTGTACTTCGGTGTAATCACCCTCTTCCAGACTAAATTCCGGCATATCGGAAACATATGCGCTCACCTTAGAAAGTACCGCATCACTGCATCCCGAAAGCATTCCGGAAATCTGTTCCACCTGTTTCGTATCCACATAAAATTGGATCGCCGCCTGATACAATGCCGCATTTTCAGGTTGGGAATCAATTGCCGTCAAGAACATTTCTTCCGCTTCATCTTCCTTTTTCTGTTGGATATATAACTTGGAGATTCCTGTGTACGCCTCTGCTTTTTTCGCATCCTTTCGTATCGCACGCTGAAATAGTTTTTCCGAAGTATGATAATCTCCGGTCTGCATTGCCTGATATGCCTTGGCTACAACCCCGTCGTAAGAATTCTGGTATACGACAAATCCGGCACCTCCCAATACGACAAGGAGCACAAGCAGGATTCCAGCCACCAGACGGCGTCTTTTTTTGACAGCACGTTTTTTACGCGCTGCCTGCTGACGACGTTTTTCTTCTACATCACGACCGGATCCGCCTCCATTTTGACGGACTGCTCCTGTGCCGGGTCTCATCTGTCCGGTACTTTGACGCATATTTCCTGTGTTCTGCCGCAAACTGTCTGTGCTTTGCCGCATATTGCCTGTATTTCTGCGTGCCTCGCCCTGTGTCCTGCATCCTTGCGTATTCCCTCTCCGGACAGCAGAAGTCTTCCCCATTCGTTCTGCCCGGATCCGCTCCAGTTCCCCCTGACTCAATACACGCGTAGAATTTCCGGTTCCCTGTTCCGCTCCGCTTCGATATCGTCGAATATCGTCAGTCCGGATCGGTCTTGTTGCATCTTCAACCGAGCCACGCACTTCACGCACAAGAACATCTTCCAACGGATTATAATCCGGCACCATCTGTACTTCGTTTCTGCAATCGGGGCAGATCAGCATACCCTCCGGTATATCTGCACCACAATGTGTACATCTCATTTAGTGCTTCCTCCTACTGTCGTGCTGTTTCCACACAGTTGTTCATCAACATTGCTATTGTCATCGGACCAACTCCGCCCGGAACCGGCGTGATCGCAGACGCCTTTTTTGAGACTCTCTCAAAAGCAACGTCCCCGCATAACTTTCCGTTCTCATCCCGATGCATTCCGACATCGATCACGACCGCCCCGTCTTTTACATAGTCCTCATCGATAAAACGTGCTTTTCCGACTGCTGCGATCAAAATGTCTGCTCGCTTTGTAATCTCTTTCAGATTCTTTGTATGGGAATGCGCGATCGTTACCGTTGCATTTTCACGGAGCAAAAGCGCAGCCATCGGTTTCCCGACGATGTTGCTCCGCCCCACCACAACACATTCTTTTCCGTCCAGCGTGATGTCCGAACGCTTCAGAAGCTGAATGATCCCTGCCGGTGTACAGGATAAAAATCCTTTTTCACCGATCCACAGTCTTCCTACACTGACCGGATGAAATCCATCCACATCTTTTTCCGGTGAAATGGCGCGGATCACTTTGTCTTCGTCAATATGTTTCGGAAGCGGAAGCTGGACAAGGATTCCGTTCACCGATTCTTTACTGTTCAGAGTATCGATCAGTTTCAGAAGCTCTTCCTCCGACGTTGATTCTTCCAGTTCATAAGATTCCGATTCAATCCCGATATATGCACAGGCTTTCTTTTTATTGTTAACATAAACCGATGAAGCCGGATCCGCTCCAACCTGTACAACCGCCAGGCAGACCTGCTTTCCCTCAGATTTTAATCTGCTTACTTCCAGTTTCAATTCATCTTTGATTTCTTTTGAAATCTGCTTTCCGTCTATCAAATGTGTCATTCGTGTCTCCTTTATCGCATCTATATTAAAACAGACCGGTAATTTTTCCGTTTTCGTCTACATCGATCTGATTTGCCGCAGGCACTTTCGGAAGTCCCGGCATTGTCATGACCGCACCGGTCAGTGCAACAACAAATCCGGCGCCTGCGCTCACATAAACCTCCCGGATATGAATATCAAAATTCTCCGGGCGTCCCAATTTTTTCGCATCATCCGACAATGAGTATTGATTTTTCGCCATACAGATTGGGAAACTTCCAAATCCAAGCTCTTCGATCCGTGCCAGCTGTTTCTTTGCGGCAGGCTCATAAACTACGCCGCGCGCTCCGTAAATTTCTTTTGCGATCGTCCCGATCTTTTCTTCCAAAGACAGACTGTCCTCATAGAGTGTATGGAAATGGCTTTCCTTTGTCTGCAATGTTTCCAACACTTTCTTCGCAAGCTCGATTCCGCCCTCACCGCCGTGTTCCCACACCTCGGATAAAGCAAATTCACATCCGCGTTCCTCGCAGAATTTGCGGATAAACGCATTCTCAGCGTCTGTATCCGTAACAAACGAATTCAACGTCACGATAACCGGAACACCGAATTTCTGGAGGTTTTCAATATGTTTTTCCAGATTGACGATACCTTTTTTCAGAGCATCCAGATTTTCTTCTGCCAGATCCGCTTTTGCAACGCCCCCATTATACTTCAAAGCACGCACGGTTGCAACAAGAACAACTGCATCCGGTTTCAGTCCCGCTTTACGGCATTTGATGTCCATAAACTTCTCGGCACCGAGATCCGCGCCGAATCCCGCTTCCGTGATCGTGATGTCACTCATTTTCAACGCCATCTTTGTTGCCCGCACACTGTTGCATCCGTGGGCAATATTGGCAAACGGACCGCCGTGGACCAATGCCGGCGTGTGTTCCAGTGTCTGGATCAGGTTTGGTTTGATCGCATCTTTCAAAAGCGCCGTCATTGCTCCTGTTGCCTGAAGATCGTCCGCCGTAACCGGCTCCCCCGCAAAATTGTATGCAACGATGATCTTTCCAAGACGTTGTTTCAGATCTGCAAGATCATCTGCAAGACAGAGGATCGCCATGATCTCCGACGCTACCGTGATCACAAAATGATCTTCTCTCACCATACCGTCCATCTTATTGCCAAGTCCGACAACAATATTACGCAGTACGCGGTCGTTCATATCCACGCAGCGTTTCCATACAACCTGGCGAGGATCGATCTGCAGTGCATTTCCCTGCTGGATATGATTGTCCAGCATTGCTGCAAGCAGATTGTTGGCAGAAGTGATCGCATGGAAATCTCCGGTAAAATGCAGATTCAGATCTTCCATCGGAACAACCTGCGCATATCCGCCTCCGGCCGCACCGCCTTTGATCCCGAAACACGGTCCTAACGATGGCTCGCGAAGTGCAATGACCGCTTTCTGGTTCAGTTTCTGCATTGCCTGACCAAGCCCCACTGATGTGGTCGTTTTTCCCTCTCCGGCAGGTGTTGGATTGATCGCAGTCACAAGGACAAGCTTTCCATCCGGATTGTCTTTGATACGATCCCAAAATTCTTCCGATAATTTTGCCTTATACTTTCCGTAAAATTCCAGATCTTCCTCTGCGATCCCTGCTCTTTCGGCTACTTCTCTGATCGGAAGCATCTGTGCTTCCTGTGCAATCTGAATGTCTGTTTTCAATTTCATTTCCTCCTTGACTGTCATTTATTTTCTGATAAATATTGCTCAAATTCTTCTTTTGTCATCAGCACTTTCCTTGGTTTTGTTCCCTCTTCCGGACCGACTACGCCTACATCCGCCAATTGATCCATGATCCGCGCTGCCCGATTGAAGCCGATCTTGAACATCCGCTGCAGCATCCCGATCGACGCTTTCTCTTTCTCAATGATCAAATATCCTGCATCTGCAAAATACTGATCTCGCGCGTCACTGCTATTTTCCATTCCCGGCGCTGCGATCGATATACTGCCGTTCTCTGTCTCCAGCTCCGCGTTCATATGTTCCTCAAGTTCATTGCTATAAGAAGCATTTCCGTTGTTCTCGATCAAATATTCCACGACCTGCTGTACTTCCTTGTCGGATACAAACGATCCCTGAACCCGGACCGGTTTCGGATAGCCGGTCGGATAAAACAACATATCTCCTTTTCCAAGCAGTTTTTCCGCACCGTTCATATCGATGATCGTCCGGGAATCCACGCCTGAGGAGACTGCGAATGCGATCCTCGACGGCATATTTGCCTTGATCAGTCCGGTAATGACATTGACAGACGGTCTCTGTGTCGCAAGGATCAGGTGAATCCCCGCCGCACGGGCCAGCTGCGCCAGCCGGCAGATCGCTCCCTCCACATCTTTTGGAGCGACCATCATCAGATCGGCTAGCTCGTCCACGATGATCACGATCTGTGCCATTTTTTTCGGCACGCCCTCCCCGGGCTCCATCTGCAGGATCTTTTCGTTAAAGCCTTTCAGATCGCGCACATTGTATTCGGCAAACATCTGATAACGTTTCATCATCTCGGCAACTGCCCAGTTCAGAGCGCCAGCCGCTTTCTTCGGATCTGTGACAACCGGGATCAAAAGATGCGGGATTCCATTATATACGCTTAATTCCACAACTTTCGGATCGACCATGATCAGCTTGACGTCTTCCGGATCAGACTTGAAGATCATACTCATGATCAATGTGTTGATACATACCGATTTACCAGATCCCGTCGAACCTGCCACAAGCAGATGGGGCATCTTTGCAATATCCGCGATCACCACTTTTCCGGCAATATCCTTTCCGACTGCCACCGTAAGATTGGACTTACTTTTCTGAAAATCTTCCGCTTCCAGAAGATCCCGCAGCATAACGGCAGAATTTTCGCTGTTCGGCACCTCGATCCCGACTGCCGCTTTCCCCGGGATCGGAGCTTCGATCCGCAGATCGGTCACTGCAAGATTCAGTTTAATATCATCGGCAAGCCCGACGATCTTGCTGACTTTCACGCCTTGTTCCGGCTGGATTTCATACCGTGTAACCGACGGTCCGCAGCTGGCATTGGTCACATGCACTTTTACTCCAAAATTCTGCAGTGTCTGTTCCAGTTTCAATGCCGTTGCACGCAAATGTGCATCAGAATCTCCGCCGCCTTTCTTTCCGCGTTTCAGCAGACGCAGAGGCGGGATCTTATAGACCGGTTTCGGCTGTTCTTCTTTCTCTTTGATCTCCGCCTCGACATTCTGTGTCTCCGCCGCAATTTCCTGTATATCCTGCTTTGTCGTTTTTTTCTTTGCGGGAGATGCCGAAACTTGTTCTCCGTCATTCACTTCGGAATCCAAAGTCCTCGGTTCCTCTCCCCATATATTCGTCTCCTCTGCCTGCTCCGCCTCGATACGATCATCCGCCCGATTGATCACAAATGCCGTCTCCGGCAAATCGTCTCCCTGCGTTTCGTCAAACGGAAACGGAATATCCTGCGGCTTTTCATCCATTGGCAGATCCGGTATCAGTTCTTGAACTTCCGGAGACTTTCGTTTTGAAGTTCCGTCTGATAAAGTCGTGGCAAAGGACACACCGGAAACTTTCTGATCCTGCCTGCGTGCTTTTTTCGATTCTTTCTTCTCTTCATTCTGCTTTTGTACACGTTCTTTTTCTGCTTCCGCCTGCAGCGCTTCTAACCGAAGAACCCTTGTCTGCCGACGCTCTTCCCTTTTCTTTGCCGCGCGGATCGCAGCGGTCTCATGTCGTATCTTTGCATCTTCATATACTCTTTTTCCGCCATGACTTAGCGGTTTCAACAGCGAGCGCTCGGTGATCAGGATCACACTGATTACTGCCAGGATCACGATCGCAATGTATGCGCCGACTACGCCAAGCATCGGACAGAGAAGCTGTACCTGCGCTCCCCCCAGCAATCCTCCCGCATCTTTCCGGATACTTGCCTGACGATAATGTTCCATCAATCCCGTTCCGGGTGTATACGAATTGACAACCAGTTCTAAAAATGCAGCAACCAGACATACAAGCACGATCGCCGCCGCTGTCTTTATGTATGCGTGTGTATTGCCTTTATTTGAGATCAAAAAGGCAACCACACCAAAAATCAAAATCGGAATCACATATCCGACCCATCCAAACAATCCAAAGATCACTGAGGAACAAATCTCACCGGCAATCCCTCCCAGACCAAAACAACTGATCATAAGAAAGATACAAACTGCCAGCACACAAAGTATGATGATCTCCCCATGCAATACGGAATATTCCTGTGTCTTTTTCTTTTTTCCCCTGCTGTTTTTCCGCTTTTTTGTTGACTTTGCGGCCATTATTGCTTCCCCCTTGGTCAATTAAAATGCCTGAACCGGTGTATGTTCCCCTCCGAAAGACTCCCCACATCCTGTGCCTTATTTCTTTCTCTCCATACACCGACACTATTTCTAGTATAGCATTCTTTCGATATGATGTCATCAGAAAATTTTCACATGGATTTTTTCCGTTCGTCGATCATCTCATGAAGTTTGTTCAAAGCCTGACTGATTCCGCCTACTTCATCGATCAGCCCCTCTCGCACCGCATCTTCTCCCTCTAACAAAGTTCCGACATCTTTTACAAGCTCTGTCGGATCCAGCATCAGTTCTTCCAAACGTTTCTGGCTGATCCGGGAGTGATTGGCGATAAAGCCGGTGATCCTGTCCTGTGTCCGTTCCATATTACGGTAACTCTGGTAAACACCGATGAACATCCCATTTGACCGCACCGGATGAATGATCATCGTGCCGCTCGGAACAATAAACGAATAATCTGCCGAGACCGCAAGCGGTCCTCCGATCGAATGACTGCCGCCAAGTACGAGCGATACGGTCGGCTTGCTGAGTGATGCGATCATCTCCGCGATCGCCAGCCCCGCCTCCACGTCTCCGCCAAGCGTATTGAGCAGAATCAAGATCCCCTCGGTTTCATCACTGTCTTCCGCCTCTGCCAGCTTCGGAAGTAAATGTTCATATTTCGTTGCTTTTGTATTTCCGGATACCGCTTCATGCCCCTCGATCTCCCCGATGATCGTTAAAAGCTGGATCCGATGTCTGCTCTTCCCCTCTTCCAGCCGCAGCGTGCCCATCTCCTTGATTTCTTCACGTCTGGCTGTCTCTTCTTCTCTCTTTTGCTCTTTTGTTTCTGCCGATCCCGTCTCAGACTTTTGCATTTCTTTTGATTCCATAGATTTTTCAGCCCTCTTTCTATAATTATTCTGATTGAAGCTCCGACATATTCCTTTCGGGATACGCGTCTTCTTCAAACGTATTCTTCCCGGAACATATCCTCTTTGGAATCATAGTATACGAAAAATTTGACGGAACTATACACCGGTGTCGAACGGTAAAGAAGTAAAAAATGGCATGAATGCAAATTGTATACATCCATACCATTTTATTTAACGTAATGCCTGCTCTACATCGGCAATAATATCGTCTACATTTTCAATTCCAACACTAAAACGGATCAAATCCGGCTGAACGCCAGCCTCTAACAGCTCTTTTTCGTTCATCTGACGATGTGTGTGACTCGCCGGATGCAGCACGCAGCTTCTGGCATCCGCAACATGTGTTACGATCGCCACCATTTTTAACTTATCCATCATTTCAACCGCTGCGTCTCTTCCACCTTTCAATCCGAAAGTGATCACTCCGCAGCAGCCATTTGGCATATATTTCTGCGCGAGATCGTAATATTTGTCTCCCGGCATCGACGGGCAGGAAACCCATGCAACTTTTTCGTGATTCTTTAAATAGGTAGCAACCGCAAGCGCATTTTCGCAATGACGCGGCATGCGCAGATGTAATGTCTCCAATCCCAGATTCAGAAGAAACGCATTCTGCGGAGACTGGATCGAACCAAGGTCACGCATCAGCTGCGAAGTTGCCTTGGTGATATATGCGCCTTTTCCGAATTTTTTTGTATATACAATGCCATGGTATGTTTCGTCCGGCGTCGTCAGTCCCGGGAACTTCTCGGCATGTGCTTCCCAGTCAAAATTACCGCTGTCAACAATCGCTCCGCCCACACAGGCAGCATGTCCATCCATATATTTCGTAGTGGAATGCGTGACAATATCTGCTCCCCACTCAAACGGACGGCAGTTGATCGGTGTAGCAAATGTATTGTCTACGATAAACGGTACCCCATGCGCATGTGCTGCGTTTGCAAATTTTTCCAGATCCAAAACAACAAGCGCAGGATTGGCGATCGTCTCTCCGAATACAGCTTTTGTATTCTCGCGGAACGCGGCATTTAATTCTTCTTCGCTGCAGTCCGGATCCACAAAAGTAGCTTCGACTCCCATTTTACGGATCGTGTGAGCATACAGATTATAGGTTCCTCCGTAAAGAGCAGACGCACATACGATATGATCCCCTGCTTCCACGATATTCATGATCGCATAGAAATTCGCCGCCTGTCCGGACGAAGTCAGCATCGCCGCATAGCCGCCCTCCAGATCACAGATTTTTGCTGCAACGGCATCATTCGTCGGATTCTGAAGACGGGTATAAAAATATCCCGATTCTTCCAAATCAAAAAGACGTCCCATCTGCTCACTGCTTGTATAACGGAACGTGGTGCTCTGGTAGATCGGGAGAACACGCGGTTCACCATTTCCCGGTTCATAACCGGACTGAATACATTTTGTTTCCATTTTAAAGTCGCTCATCTTATGTCCCTCCTGCTTGCTTTTTCGTCTGGAAGCGTCGCGAAGAATAAACCTTTCGGTTTATTCTTCACTCCAGTTGTGGTATACATCCTGGACGTCGTCGTCTTCCTCTAACAAATCCAGTGTTTTCTGGATATTTTTGATGTCTTCCTCTTTTGTCAACTCTACATAAGTCTGCGGGATCATTGTCACTTCGGCATTCGCCATCTGAATACCTGCTTCTTCCAGTTTCAGACGTACTTCACTGAAATCTGCCGGATCCGTCAGGATCTCAAAGCTCTCCTCTTCTTCCGCAAAATCTTCTGCGCCTGCATCCAATGCGAGCATCATCAGTTCGTCCGCATCCATCTCACAATCTTCCTTTGCGACAAGGATCTGTCCCTTTTCATCAAACATGAAAGAAACGCATCCCGGCGTTCCGATGTTTCCGCTTCCTTTTGTAAATGCGCTGCGAACATTGGATGCCGTACGGTTCTTATTGTCTGTCAATGTTTTTACGATGATCGCTGTTCCGTTCGGTCCATATCCCTCATATGTAATATGTTCGTAATTATCTCCTGCACCCTCTCCGGCAGCTTTCTTGATATTTCTCTCGATCGTATCATTCGGCATATTGTTGGATTTTGCTTTTGCAATCACATCACGAAGCCGGCTGTTGTTTGCCGGATCCGGTCCGCCGCCCTCTTTCACCGCTACTGCAAGCTCACGTCCGATCTTTGTAAAGATCTTGCCTTTTGCAGCGTCATTTTTTTCCTTTTTATGCTTAATATTGGCAAATTTTGAATGTCCTGACATTGTTTCATTCTCCTCTTTTCGTTGTTAATACTTGCTTATTCTAGCATTCTTTCCCAAATCTGTAAAGTAGTCTGCCTATGTATTCAAATCCAGACTGATCTGAATGGCACGGCTTACTCTCCCCATCATCCGGTCGTCCACATGACAGACAAACTCCCGAAGCCGTTTTTTATCAATGGTACGGATCTGTTCCAACAGGATCACGGAATTTTTGACGATCTGATAATCCCGGGTACTGATCTCTATATGCGTCGGCAGTTTTGCCTTATTCATTTTCGATGTGATAGCGGCGCAGATCACAGTCGGGCTATGTCGGTTTCCCACATCATTCTGAATGATCAGAACCGGACGGATCCCGCCCTGCTCTGAACCGACCACCGGACTCAAATCCGCATAATAAATATCTCCGCGTCTAATTCCCACTTCCGTTCACACTCCATTTTCATTTAATGTAATGAAAGTATTCCCTGTTTTTTCGGAAGTATTCTATTTATCTTTTACGCAAAACAATCTGTCTGTTCCGTCACTTCTCCGTCTCTGATGTATACCCTCGGAATTCGTTTTCCGAGACAGCAGACAAACTCATACGGAAAACGCCCGCTTTTTTCACTGAGTTCTTCCACGGAAATATGTTCCGTACCGTACCGTCCCACGAGAACAACCCGATCCATAAACTGTACGTCCGGGATTTCTGTGACATCAACCATGAACTGATCCATGCAGACTCTTCCGAGGATCCGGGCACGTTTTCCGCGGATCAGCACTTCGCCACAATTCGAAAGAGAACGCGGATAACCGTCACCGTATCCTACCGGGATCGTCGCCACTTTCATTGGTTTCTCAGCCACAAACGTTCCGCCGTAACTGATCGAAGTACCGGCTTCTACTTTTTTGACAAACGTCACATGACTGACCAATTCCAGCGCCGGCTTCAAATCGATCACCTGATGATCCACTTCTTCGGACGGATACATTCCGTAAAGTGAAATCCCAGCCCTTGCCAGATCATGCTTCAAATCCGGGAAATCAATGATCCCGGCACTGTTGTCACAATCAATATAAGGAATCAAGACATTCTTTCCCTCCAAAACTTCCCTCATCCAGACAAACCGCTCATGCTGCATTCTTGTATACGATTTATCTGCCTCGTCAGCTTTTGCGAAATGTGTGAACATCCCTTCGATCACGCCATGTTTCAGTTCACTGATCTCCAAAATCGTCTCTGCACTCTCCTCAGTAACAGGGAATCCGATCCGTCCCATCCCGGTGTCGATTTTTATATGAAAATATGCCGTCTTTCCAATCTGTTCGGCGGCATTTGCCATCCCAACCGCCATCTCTTTCGTATAGACCGCAGCTCGGATCTCATATCGTACCATCGCCTCATATTGTTCCGGAAAAACACAGCCGAGCACAAGGATCGGTTTCTGGATTCCAGCATTCCTAAGAACAACTGCTTCATCCAGACAGGCGACCGCATACCCCCACACATAATCCGTTGATTCAAACATTTTTGCGATGGGTACGGCGCCATGTCCATACCCGTCTGTTTTAACAACTGCGATCAGACGCGTATTTCCGCCAAGTCTAAGTTTCATCTGTTCCATATTATAAGCGACTGCATCCAAGTCTATATTTGCACAGACCCTGCTGTATTGCTTCATTCTTGTTCCTCCTCCGCTTCTTTCATACACTGACCGATCCCTGTGATCAAATCTCTTGCCAGCACACTGTAACTTCCGAGCTGTTCTTTTGCATTATCACCGCCGCATGCGTGAAGATACACTCCAAGCACTGCGCTTCTGTACGGCGGGGTTTTACCTGCCAAAAGCCCAGTGATCACTCCTGCGAGGACGTCTCCGGATCCTGCTTTTGCCATCGCCTGATTGCCGGCTGTATTGACAAAAAACGGATTCGTGCGTTCCGCCACAACGGTTCGGGCATCTTTCAACACGCAGATAACCGGATATTGACTCGTAAATTCCTGCAGTTTCTGAAATCGTTCTTCTGTGATTTCCGGAATCGAACAGCCCAAAAGCCCGCTCATTTCTTTCATATGCGGAGTCAGGATCACCGGAGTATCAACTACACGGAGCATTTCTTTGTGGCAGGCCAACAAGTTAAGTCCATCCGCATCGATCACACAAGGAACCGACACATACTTTAACGTATTCATCAGCAGCATTTCCGCTGTCCTGCTCTTTCCGAGACCACATCCGATACAGACAACATCTGCCCATTCCAGCGCGTCTTTCAATCCATCCTCTTCATATTCCATATAACAGGAAATGATCGCTTCGGGAAGAAGTTGCTGGAGAATTGCACGATTCGTTTCGTCTGTATAGATCTGAACAAGCCCGGCGCCGCAAGTATATGCCGCCAGCGCGCTCAAATAAGCCGCTCCTGCCATCCCTTTGCTCCCGGTGATCATCAATACTTTTCCATAGCTGCCTTTATGAGTATTCGGCTTCCGCTTTGGCAGCATCCTGGAAAGATCTGCCCGTTCCAGTGTATAAGCAACCTCCTGTGTTTCTGAAAAAACAGACGAATGGATCCCGATATCAACAACTGCCGTTTTTCCCGTATATTCCTTTCCCGGGAATAACACCATTCCAAGCTTTTCAAACTGAAATGTGACCGTCAGATCCGCGCGAAAAGCGATTCCCATGACCTGCCCATTGCCGGAATGGATACCGGACGGAATATCCACAGCTATTTTTCGCCCTTTCAGCCGGTTCATCTTTTCGATCACATCACAGTATGCTCCGGTGATTTCCCGATTCAGTCCAACGCCAAATAATGCATCCACTAATACAGTGTATTCTTTTTCCGGCATGACTGTGACGATGGGAATCCCCAAATTCCTGACGATCTGTGCCTGCAATCGGCATTCTTCACTCATAGAACTTTCTTTTCCTGCAAAAAACACCGTAACCCGTACCCCTTTTTCCTGCAAAAGCCTTGCTATGGCAAATCCGTCGCCTCCGTTATTTCCCGAGCCGCATACGATCAATATATCAGAAAAATCAATGTTCTCTCTTTCCATCACTTCGATCGTCTTTTGGGCGGCATGTTCCATTAAAACAACGGACGGTACTCCGATTTCCCGGATTGTATAAGAATCTGCTTTCTGCATCCAGATGCCGTTTGGTAAATAACGCATGATCCAACCTCCTTTTCCATCTTGTTCCTCACAATAGAAAACGTGTAAAAAGAGACCCCCGCCACTTTTTACACGCCTAAATCTGCTCCACATCTATAAGATCGATAAGAACCGCACCTATTCCCCGTGTTCTTCCTTATACCGGGTAATATTATACGATAATTTCATCAGACTGTCCGAAAGATGTACGCTCTCTACAATGACATTTTTCGGAAGTACCAGATCCGTATGCGCGAAATTCCAGATTCCTTTGATCCCGTTCTTCACGAGCAGGTCCGCCACTTCGGAGACATTGGATTTCGGAATCGTAAGCGCTGCGATCTCAATCTCATTCTCTTTCAAAAACGGTTCCAACTCCTCCATCATCCGGATCGGCACTCCACGGATCGAAACGCCTTGCAGCGACTGGTTTACATCAAAAATCCCTTTCAGCACAAATCCGCTCCGCTCAAAAGACGAATATTTTGCAAGCGCCTGCCCCAAATTTCCTGCCCCGATAATGATCATATTATGACTGCAGCCAAGCCCTAAGATCTTTCCGATCTCCGCGCGCAGATATTTTACATTATATCCGTATCCCTGCTGACCGAACCCACCGAAATTATTCAGATCCTGCCGTATCTGCGATGCAGTCACCCGCATCTTTTTACTCAGTTCGTTGGATGAAATCCTCTCCACCCCTACTTCTGATAAATCGCCTAAATATCTATAGTATCTTGGGAGACGACCGATCACCGCTCTTGATATTCCTCTGTCTTCCACGCAAATCCCTCCAAATTTAATCTTCAAGTTATTATATATAATTCTGAAAACAAAGTCAAACTTTTCACGATTTTTTGTCGGTTTCAGTTGTATTTCCGCCCATTTCCGTTATAATAAAGCAGGCAGGAAGTGCCGGAACCTATCGAAAAATGTTTCGGTCTCTATAAAAATATTTGATAACGGGAGGATTTTTATGATACTCGCATGTCATAACTTAAACAAAGCATTTGGGGAACAGCTCATTGTAAAAGACGGTTCCTTTCATATAGAAGACAGAGAAAAAGCCGCTTTTGTCGGCGTCAACGGAGCAGGAAAATCTACGATCCTAAAAATGATCATCGGGGAAGAACCCGCAGACAGCGGTACGGTCGTTCTGACAAAAGGGAAAACGATCGGCTATCTTGCCCAGCAGCAGATCTTAAGCGGCAGCAATACGATTTATGAAGAAATGAAGACTGCAAAAGCAGATATCATTGATCTGGAAGAACAGATCCGCAATATTGAACATGAACTGAAAGCACTCTCCGGAACCGAACTGGACACGCGGCTGAACACCTACAACCGTCTGATGTCTGAATTTGAGTCGAAGAATGGCTATGCCTACGAAAGCGAGATCGTCGGCGTCCTCAAGGGTCTTGGATTTCACGAAACTGATTTTTCCAGAGAGACTTCCACACTGTCAGGCGGTCAGAAAACACGGGTCGCACTTGGAAAGCTTCTTCTGACGAAACCGGATATCCTGCTTCTGGATGAACCGACCAACCATTTGGATCTGAATTCGATCGCGTGGCTGGAAACCTATCTTTTGAATTACAGCGGAGCCGTATTCATCGTCTCCCATGACCGCTTCTTTTTGAACCGTGTCGTAACAAAAGTGATTGAAATCGAAAACGGCACGATCCGTACATACGGCGGCAATTACAAAGCTTACGCCGACAAAAAAAAGATGATCCGTGATGCGCAGATGAAAGAATATCTCAACCAACAGCGTGAGATCAAACATCAGGAAGCTGTCATTGAAAAGCTCCGATCATTTAACCGTGAGAAATCGATCAAACGTGCGGAGAGCCGTGAAAAAATGCTGGACAAAATGACACTGGTCGAAAAACCGACGGAGGCGGCACAGGATATTCATTTCACACTGGAACCATCCTGTATCAGTGGAAATGACGTGCTCAAAGTCGAGCACCTGACCAAACGCTTTGATGACCAATTGCTTTTTGAAGACATTAGTTTTGAGATCAAACGTGGCGAACATGTCGCGATCATCGGGGACAACGGAACCGGAAAGACGACATTGCTGAAAATCTTAAACCAAGTGACTGATGCGCAGGACGGCTCTTTTGAACTCGGAACAAAAGTTCAGATCGGATATTACGATCAGGAACACCATGTACTGCATGATGCGAAAAGTATTTTCGATGAGATTTCCGACGACTACCCGGCTTTGAACAATACAGCGATCCGCAACACACTTGCAGCGTTTCAGTTCACCGGAGATGATGTATTCAAACGGATCGGAGATTTGAGCGGTGGTGAAAAAGGACGGGTTTCCCTTGCAAAGCTGATGCTCTCCGAAGCCAACTTTTTGATCCTCGACGAGCCGACCAACCATTTGGACATCAATTCCAAAGAAATTCTGGAACAGGCGCTCAACGAATACACCGGAACGGTGCTTTATGTTTCCCATGACCGTTATTTTATCAACCAGACTGCCTCGCGGATTCTGGAACTGACCAACCATACTTTCATCAACTATATTGGAAACTATGATTATTACCTTGAAAAAAAAGAAGCGCTGACTGCCGCTTATACCTATGAACAGGGAACCGGAACCGCTGCCGCCCCTACCCTAAATACTTCCGGGGAGCCTGCACAGGCAGAACAGCCTGTGTCCTCTACAAAATTAAGCTGGCAGGAGCAAAAGGAACAACAGGCAAAAGAACGGAAACGTAAAAATGATCTGAAGAAAACAGAAGAACGGATTGCTGTCTTAGAAGACCGCAACAATGAGATCGATGAACTGATGACGCACGAAGATGTCTATTCCAACTCGATGCGCTGTCAGGAACTTGCGAAAGAAAAACAAAATAACGAAACAGAGTTGGAGACGCTCTATGAAACATGGGAGGAGCTTGCCGAGTAATGCGGCAACTCCTCCATGGAGAATGTGAAACTTTTTAAATGTAACCAATTTTCTCTGTTCTGAGCGAAGTTTAACTTGCTATTTTTATTGCATTCTCCTCGATGTTTTCAAGATATTGTTCCTCATATTCAT
>NZ_JADMSO010000005.1 GCF_015560805.1 Mediterraneibacter glycyrrhizinilyticus
AAGGCCTCCTTATGATAAAATATTTTACCATAGAAGACCTTCTAAAACATTATTTACAGAAAAAGTTTCACATTCTCGTATTTTAAGATTTTACTCCAAAATTTTACCGTCCAGCGAAAGGGTAACGATCTGCCAGGGAATGAATTTTCCGCTTGCCTGCAATGCTTTTTTGGCAGCCGATTCTAATCCGCCGCAGCAGGGAACTTCCATGCGCACAACCGTTACACTTTGAATATTGTTGTTTTGAATGATCTGGGTCAGCTTTTCGCTGTAATCTATGCTGTCGAGTTTTGGACAACCGATTATCGTAATTTTTCCATGCATAAAATCTTCATGCATTCTGGCGTAGGCATATGCGCTGCAGTCAGCCGCAATCAACAATTTTGCTCCGTCAAAATACGGTGCATTGGTCGGTACCAGCTTGATTTGACAGGGCCATTGCTCCAACCGGGATTCTGCCTGCGCCTGAGCAGAACGGGGGATTTCCTGTGAATGCTGAATATGCTACATCTGACTGCCGGGACAGCCTGTGTGGGAAACAGCAGCATGATCATTTCTCATTTTTTTTCTCATATTTTCCTGTGCAGATTTCTCGTCATAGGCGGCAGCTTCTCGTTCTACAAAGGAAATTGCACCTGTCGGACAGGTTGGAAGACAATCTCCCAAACCATCACAATAATCATCTCGCAGAAGTTTGGCTTTTCCGTTTACCATGCCGATCGCGCCCTCGTGACAGGCTGCGGCACAAGCGCCGCATCCGTTACATTTTTCTTCGTTTATTTGGATAATTTTCCGAATCATTTTCACTTCATCTTTTCTCTTGTCTTTCTTGACAGAGTATATTACAATCAAAAACGAAAGTCCGTTGTCATAACAACGAAAAGGGAGGAAATATGAAATTATCTGATATGCAGCTATTCCGTGGATTGAAAGAAGAGGAGATCGCCTCGCTTTTAAGCTGTTTGAGTAGTTTAAAGCGCAATTATAAAAAAGGAGAAGTAATTCTTTCAGAAGGGAGCATTACAGAGAATATAGGGATTGTGTTGTCCGGTATGGCGATGATATCCTGTAACGATATCTGGGGGAATACAAGTATTTTAGGAAATGTTGCGCCGGGCTCTGTATTTGCCGAGGTATATGCCTGTATTCCGGGACAGCCGATGTTGGTTACAGTGTCTGCTGCGGAAGATACCTCGGTGTTGTTTATGAATGTAGGCCGTGTCCTGACTGCCTGCACAAATGCCTGCCCTTTTCATACAAATCTTGCGCGAAATTTACTGACAGTCTGTGCTTACAAAAGTCTGCAGCTTTCGCAAAAAATCTTGCATACCGGTTCCAAATCCATACGGGGACGATTGATGTCTTATTTTTCGGAATGTGCAAAACATGCTGGAAGCAAATCTTTTCGGATCCCATATAATCGTCAGCAGCTAGCAGATTATTTGAATGTTGATCGCAGTAGTATGTGCAACGAGCTTTCTAAAATGCGGAAAGATGGCATAATTGAATACAAAAAAAATTGTATTTTGCTCAAGAACTAAGATAAGCGTCAATGTACAAGGCGTATTTCCTATTGTACATTGACGCTTATGTTAGAATAGAGATTTCTTATTTTTCTTTGTTCTCTTTTTCCTTTTTGAATCTTGCAAAGAAACCTTTCTTTTTCTGAGGTGTCTCGAGCGGTCCGCGCACACCTTTGACTCCGGTTATGTAAATGCCGCTTACGACAGCCTTTACTTCTTTTTTGACCGGGATCAGCGGGAATACTTTTTCGTCGCACATCAGTGTCATGATCTTTGGTCCGACTTTGGCTTTGACAACTGCGACTTTCGTTCTGCGCAGATACTTCGGTGTGTTCTCGACAACAACAGATGGAAGACCAGCTTCTTTTAATTTCATACGCTTCTTATCAATGATCAGCATGTTCATCGTCTGAGCCATCGCATCCATCTGTGCTTTCTGCTCAGCCTGTTTCTTTTCCGTCTTCTTCCCGAAAAAATAAAGCGCGACAAGCGCTGCAATCAGGATGATCAGGACGACAATTAATACAATTGTTCCAGTACTCACGGTAAATCCTCCTAAAATCCTCTAAATTCCGCAATTAAGCTTCTAGTATTGTATCATTGTTTTTGGGGAAGTGCAAGAGATTTGAGATTTTAGGGTTACTTTTCCGAATGAAACCGAGTATACTATATCTACAATGGATCCGGCAAAAACTGTCGGAATGTCACATGAGAGAGAAAGGAAGTTATATGGCGGAAACGATTTGGAATACACTTGTAGAAATTTATGATTTCTTGATGAACAATCTGGTTGTGATCAATATTATACTTGCGTTGGCGATCATTTTCTTTCAGAGAAGATCCCCGCAGACCGTCTGGACATGGCTTCTGCTTTTGTATTTTATTCCGATTTTAGGATTTATTTTATATCTGGTGATCGGACAGGATTTCCATAAAAGCAGGATGTTCAAGGCGAAAGAAATCGAGGGCGATCTTAAGTATGCGGTCCGCAGGCAGGAGGAAAATATATATCGGAAGCGGCTGCGGCTGGCGAATCCTGAGATGGCAAGATTTAAAGATCTGATCCTTTACAATCTGGAAGCCGGACAGGCAGTCCTGACGGACAATAACGACGTCCGGATTTATAAGGACGGGCGCGAGAAATTTCAGGCTCTTCTTACGGAAATGGAGCAGGCGAAACGTTACATTCATATGCAGTATTACATTATCAAAAACGATGAACTTTGGCAGGCGATCGAACCGGTGCTGAAACGGAAAGTCAAGGAGGGCGTTGCGGTCCGTATTTTATTTGACAGTATGGGATGCCGTACGATGAAGAACCGGGATTGGGAGCGTCTGGAAAGGGCAGGAATCGAGGTCGCGGAATTCTTTCCGGCGCTGCTTGGAAATCTTCAGCTGCGTATCAATTATCGGAATCATCGTAAAATCGTAGTGATCGACGGCAGAATCGGATTTGTCGGAGGGTTTAATGTCGGGCGCGAATATATCGGATTGGATGAGAAATTCGGATATTGGCGCGATACACATCTTTGCATAGAGGGGGCGGCGGTCACATCTTTGGCGGTGCGGTTCGTATTGGACTGGAATTATGCGGCAAAAGAAAATCTGTTTTTGGACGACCAGCTGTTTGAAATACCCCACTATGTACGGAACGGGCATGATCCGGTACAGATCATTTCCAGTGGACCGGACTCACAGATCAAGATGATCCATGATAACTATCTGCATTTGATACACAGTGCAAAACATCATGTGTACATACAGACGCCGTATTTTATTCCGGATGATTCGATTTTGGATGCGCTGAAAATCGCGAGCCGCTCGGGAATTGATGTGCGGATCATGGTGCCTTGCAAACCCGATCACCCATTTGTTTATTGGGCGACATATTCTTATATCGGAGAAATGGTCGAGGCAGGTGCGAAGTGTTATGTTTATGACAATGGATTTCTGCATGCGAAGACATTGAGCGTAGACGGAATGGTGGCGTGTGTCGGAACTGCTAATATGGATATCAGAAGTTTTGGATTGAACTTTGAGGTAAATGCGGTCATTTACAGCGAACGGACCGTACAGCGGCTGGAGCGTGCTTTTGAAAATGATATGACGAAATGTACACATGTGACCCGGAAAGTGTACGATCAACGAGGACTTGTGATCAAAGCCAAAGAACAGTTTTCACGATTACTCTCCCCGCTGCTGTAACGGAAAATCATTATTTTTGAAATTTTATGAAATAACCGTGAATTTTCCCCAATCCCTTTTTTTCCACAGTTATATAAGGTATAATGTGCGGAAAGGGCAGAGCCGAGCTGCCACTATCAGAACAGCAATTCGGCAAGCTTGCTTGCCAGAGAGCTGTTCTGATAGTGGCGATTCGGCGAGCGAAGCGAGCCGAGGAAAATGCGAAGCATTTAGCGAGGCTGCGGCAAAGCGGGCAGTTTCAGGAAAAGAAAGACAGGAAAGAATAGGAGAAAAAGAAATGAGAAAGAAATGGATTGCAGCAGGAATTGGAATGATCATGGCAGTGTCCCTGACGGGATGCAGCGGAAAATTATCCAATGACTATGTGACGATCAATCAGTATAAAGGATTGGAAGTATCGAAAGTAGAAAAGACAGAAGTTACCGATGAGATGGTAGAGAACACGATCAACAGTTATCTCACAGCGGATCAGACAAAGACAGAGATCGCCGATAGGGCGGCGGAACTTGGCGATACGGTTGATATTGACTATACAGGTACGATGGACGGAACGGCATTTGACGGCGGAAGCGATACCGGGGCAATGTTGGAACTGGGATCAGGTTCTTTTATCGGGGCAACGGATTCATATAAAGGATTTGAAGAGCAGATCGTAGGACACAATCCGGGAGAGACATTTACGATCACGGTACAGTTCCCATCTGATTATCAGAATGCAGATTTTTCAGATAAGGTGGCGGATTTTGAGATCAAACTGAATAAGATTTATGAAGTGAAGACGCCGGAGCTTACGGATGAGTGGGTACAGACGATGAGCGAAGAATCGAAAACCGTGGAAGAGTTCAAAAAAGAGATCCGTGAGAAAATGGAGAAAAATATCCAGGCAAGTGCTGACGGACAGCTCCAGCAGGCGGTTATGGAGGCATTTTTAGAGCAGACTGAGGTAAAGAAACTTCCGCAGGATCAGGTGGACGAGCAGTATAAGAGCATCGAGGGAACTTATCAGAAAATGGCGGAAGCTTATGGTGTAGAGTTTGCGGAATTTTTATCCGGTTATATGAACATGACGGAAGAGCAGTTCAAAGAACAGGCGCAGGAAGTGGCAGAGACTGCAGTGAAACGTGATCTTGCATGCAAACTTTTAGCAGAGAAAAAGAATCTGGAACCGTCGGATAAAGAATACGAAGAGATGGCAGAGACTTATGCAAAACAGTCTAATTACGAGGACGTGGAAAGCTTTAAAAAAGAAGTCGGAGAAGATGTGGTCAAAAGCGCGGTATTACAGCAGAAAGTAGTAGAATATCTGGCGGACAACTGCGTGCAGGTAGAGCCGAGCGATTCTGAAAAATAATATGAGGATAAATCGTCACAGGGGAGGAAAAGCCATGAAACTGGAAAATGAGTTTTTGTATGCGGAGATTTCGGAGATGGGTGCGGAAGTTATCCGTATTTATGACAAAGAAAATCAGCGTGATATTTTGTGGGAGGGAGATCCGAAGTATTGGAAACGTCACTCTCCGGTGTTGTTTCCGAACGTAGGAAAAACCTATCGAAATACCGTACGGATTGGAGGAATCCAGTATCCGACAAGTCAGCATGGATTTGCAAGAGATACGATGTTTATATGCATCAAATCATCCAAGGACAATGCTTCGTTTATGATCCTGTCCAACGAAGAAATGAAAGAAGTCTATCCGTATGATTTTGAACTTCATATCAGTTATCAATTGCGTGGGAAAGAGCTGGAAGTCGAGTGGCAAGTCAAGAACCGGACGGCAGAGACGATGTATTTTACGATCGGCGGGCATCCGGCATTTCGGTTTGCCGAAGCAGGCGAAAAAAAAGAAGATTATTTTCTGAAATTTCCGGGCAAAACGGAATTGAATTATATTCTCGTGGATCCGGCAAGCGGAACCGGTGTGCCGGATCAGAGTTATCCGTTGGAATTAGAGCAGGAAATGTATCCGGTATCTGAGGAAATGTTTGAGAAAGATGCGTTGATCTTTGACGGGCAGCTGGAAGAAGTATGGCTGTGCCGAAAAGACAGAACTCCATATGTGGGACTTCGGTGTAAAGGATTTCCGAATTTCGGGATCTGGTCCGTAAAGGATGCTCCGTTCGTATGTCTGGAGCCGTGGGTCGGACGTTGTGATAACGTAGGGTTCGAGGGAGATATTTCCGAGAAACCGGGGATCACACAGTTGGAAGCCGGAGAAAAATTTGTAAAAGCTTATCAGATCATAGTTGCGTAGAGCACTTACAGAGAAAAATCAGTATAGAAAGAAAAAGTTCAGCAAAGGACAGTGGCGATGTGTGCCAGTCTGTCCGGCTGAACTTTTTTTTATGATCTGCTTCTAAATCAGTGTGCTGTTCCGGCGTTTCAAAAGATAAGATCTGCCAGCCGTTTGTATACCGTTTCACAGCGCAGAATGTCTTCGATTGCGACCCATTCGTCCGGCTGGTGCGCACATTCGAGATTGCCGGGACCGTAGGACATGCAGTTTGTGTTGTGCAGAGTTCCGGCGATGACCGCGGTGTCGGTATAGCCCGGAAAGCAGCTCACGATCGTTTCGACGCCGGTCGTCCGGCAGCAGATTTTATGCAAATGTCTTAATAATGGAGAATGTTCGTCTTTTTCCACATAGGGGCGGTTTCCGGTGATCTTGTAGGAAGCATGGATTCCGGGTACAGTGGTTTGTGCGTTTTCGATCGCCTGTTGGACGATCCGGTTGGTCTGTTCGGTACAAAGTGGCGGAACAAGGCGCATATCGATCCACAACTTGCATTGATCCGGAACGACATACGGGCGATAACCGCCCTCAATCTGTCCAAATGTGACCGTAGACTGACCGAGATCCGGATGTGTCGGCGCGTTTTGGATCGCGGTACGGATCTCATGAATGATCTCCGCCATGGCGGCAACGGCGTCTGCCCCTTTCCATGGCGTACTGGCATGAGCCGTGTGCCCGGTGACTGTGATCTCGTACCAGGTCCGTCCTTTGTGGGCAACCTGGATCTGCCCGTTGGTTGGTTCGGCATCCAGAATCCAGTCTTCTTTTGTGACCCAGCCGGATTGGATACAGCGTTCGCTTCCGCGCATAAAATCTTCTTCGTCTACGGTACAGATCAGTTTTAATGTGCGCCGCGGCGGGGTGCTTATTGATTTTTGTGCTGCATAAGAAAAAGCAGACAGACAGCAGGCAAGACCGGATTTCATATCACAAGCTCCTCTGCCGTAAATTTTGCCGTCACGTTCCAAAGCAGAAAAAGGTGGAACAGTCCAGCCGTTTCCGACAACGACCGTATCCATATGGCAGATCCAGACAAGAGCCGGAAGACCCGGATCCGTTCCCGGAAGTTCTGCCATCAGATTGAATCGGTTGGGAAGCACTTCGTCCTGATAAAGGCGGACATCAGCGTGTAAAGCCGAGATCAGCCAGCTACAGATCCAGTCTTTGATCGTCAGCTCATAAGTTCCCGGATCGGTGCTTTCGATTTGGATGAGCTGACGGGTCAGCTCTGTGGCAAGTGAATGTTCCATAAAAAATCCCTCCTCAGATAAAAAGTTGAAAATCATATAGAGCAGGCTGCAAAGAAACAAAAAGTGTACGCCCGGAAAGAACAGGGCGTACACTTTGAAATGGGCTGCTGTCAGTAGACTTCTGCACCGAACGGCATCAGTGCCAGTTTGGCAATCTTAAAATGCTGCAGACCAAATGGTATTCCGACGATCGTAATGCACATCAGTATGCCGAACAGGGCGGATTCCAGAGCCAGCGGAATTCCGGAGATGATCATCCATAAAATATTTAATAAAAGAGATCCCGCTCCTCCGCCGTAGGTCACTTCTTTTCCAAATGGAAAGAAGCTGAGCGCGGCAAATTTGAAACACTGCATTCCGATCGGAATCCCAACGATCGTGATGCACCAGAGACAGCCGCTTAAGCACCAGCTGAGACCGCTTAAAAATCCGCCGCAGATAAACCATAACACATTTCCGAGACATCCCATGATCAATACGCTCCTTTCTCAAGCATATACTGTTTTTCATAATTTTGCAAATCCGTGATCGTTGTAGATACATAATAAATGGCATTGTCGATCTCTTCTCTTGCCTCTTTTAATCTGGACTGCACGAGCCAGTCGGCGATGAGTCCGTCAAAGAAGAAATCGGCGAATGTCAGGAAACCGTCGACGCGGATATGGATTTCATATGGGAGCACCACGTCGCTGAGTTCCTGCTGGAAAACCTGTATGTGCTGTTTGGCGGATTCCAGTTTTTGGGAGGCGTCCTCCAGTTTGGAATGTTTGATCATATTGATAAAAAATCCTCCGCCGACCAGATCGGCAATCCCCCAGTCCGAAGCGCATTTTAAACTTTGCCTTGCCTCTTTGAGCGCGGAAAGCGCGCGCTTCCCGGCGATGATCGCCTCGTTGATCTCTACTACTGTTTCTTTCTCATTCTCTTTACACATAAATAACTCCTTTCTGTTTGCTGCGGCAAGCTGTTCCTGCAGCAGATGTGAGAAGTATTTGTGCTGTCAGAAAAGAATATAAAAAAAGACTCCTATCCATGACACATCTGCCACAATAAAAGTCTTGCACATCTCATTTGATACGGGTATCTCTCGATACCGGGTGACGATTTCAAATCCACCGTAAGGTGTTCGGCTACTCCCTTTTATTTGCCTGACATCAAAATAGCACATATGCGGAAATGTGTCAAGAGGCGGGAACAATATTTGCATTGTATAAATAAAGAAATATTTGTACCAGACATGCTGTTTGATATCGGAGTATATTTTGCCGGAATTCTTTATAGTATAGTAAATTTGAAACAGACCCGGCAGGGAAGAGAAAGAAAAAGGAAAGGATCAAACAGGATGAAAAAAAGACATATTTTAGGTCTTTTTGCGGCGGCTCTGATCGGTTTATCGTCAGTGGCACAGCCGACGGCGCTGACTGTGAATGCACAGGAGCTTGTTCCGCCGACCGCAAACGAGACGGGGATTTCTATTCTGGAATTTACCAGTCAGGAATTAAAAATCCCACGACTGGGAGAACCCGTAACGGAGAACTTTACGGTTTCTTCCAAAGACGGAAAGACGCGCGTGGATCATGCGCAGGATGTTTTTTTTAGCTGGAGGAAAAAACAGAAAGACGGTTCCTGGGGATACGCGTCGAATGACCGGGTATTTACGGAGGGGGAGTACCGGCTCAGATTTGATATTCAGGGCTTGGAAACTGCGGACGGTTATATGTTTTTAGAAAATACACAGCCGGCGATCAGAGTGAATGGAAATGACTTCTCCGTCGTAACCAATGATGGGATCATAGATTCGTATTGGGTGCGGGAGAATGAGCATAGCGGAACATTTGCGGTGTATTCCGAGGTGTACAGGGTGAATGCGGCAGGTCAGCCGGATGCGGCTCAAAATGTGACGCTTAGATTTATACAAACAGATGTGTTAAATATGGGATTTGTTGGATCTTATACCGGCGAATTTCAGGTTGCCAAGGATAAGACGCTGGCAGAACAGGGCATCAGCTTTCCGCGTGTCGGAAACGAACTGACGGCAGGTCAGGGATATAAACCGGTGTTCAAATATAAAGGCGCGGTGATCACAGATCTGAACTTCAAAATTGACGCAGATGCAGAAATCAGAGTGGAAGCGGTCAAGGAGGGGACGACAGATCCGGATGAAGTCTATTATGCATTCTATGAATTTGAAAGTATGACAAAAGGGAAAAATCTGCCACAGGAGGTGGTAGAGACGCTTCCGGAAGATGACACGGAATATCAAAACGGCGACGTTGTTCATGCGATCCTGCCGAATTCGACAGAAGTGGCAGTGGCGGATGGCACATGGGTATTTAAAGGGTATGATGTCACGCCGTATATGGTGCATGTGGATGATGTTACGTTCCGTGGAAAATGGGTATTTACAACGAAAGCTGCCACGATCAATCAGGCGCCGACTATCAAGGCAGGTAACCGGGTGCTGACGGTGGGAGATGCGTTTGATCCATTAGAGGGAGTCACGGCAGAAGACGCGGAAGAGGGGACGATCCCGATGACGGAAAAGAATATCAAAGAACAGAATGTTGACCGAACAACGGTGGGGGAGTATTTTGCGATTTTTGTCGTATCCGATAAACAGGGCGCGATGACGGAAAAGAGAATTGAGGTAACCGTGAAAGAGAAAGAGGACGCGGGTCAGGAGAATACGAAGCCAAATGACCCTCCGGCAGAGAACCCGAAACCGAATGACCCTCCGGCAGAGAACCTGAAGCCGAATGATCATCCGGCAGAGAATCCGAAGCCGAATGACCCACCGGCAGAAAATCCGAAGCCGAATAAACCATCAGAAGAGAAGCCGATGCCGGGCAGACCGCAGGCAGAGAAACCGAACAATTCTCAGATGAACCAGCCGTCTCAGAATGGAACTTCAAAACAGGAATCACAGGCAGGTAAGACGGAGAAGAATGAAGTGCGGAAGCAGGAGCAGGTGAAACAAGACAGTGCATCATCTGCGGTAAAGACACCGAAAACCGGAGACCGGACGCCGATCGGTCTGTTGGCAGGGGCGGCAATTATTTCACTCATAAGCCTGACAGTAATTTTGGTGAGAAAGAGCGTAAAAAATAAATCAAAATAATATGAGCAAAAGAGGCGCACAGTGGGAAAAGAGAAGTATCACACACCGGAAACGGAAGTGTGGTGCTTTTCTTTTTTTGAACCGACATATGTGATATACTTGTAATATTGAGACCACCTTGTACAAGAGATGGACGAAGTGATCGATAAGCCATTTGGATATTACGGCGGGAAAATGTTTTGGCGAAAAAGGGAGGGTAAAAATGGACAGAAAAGATGTGAGAAAAAGAGCACGAAAACAGGCGGAAGAATTGGTGGATCAGATGACTTTGATGGAGAAAGCGAGCCAGCTGCGTTATGATGCACCGGCGATCCCAAGGCTCCATATACCGGCATATAATTGGTGGAACGAGTCGCTTCACGGCGTTGCAAGAGGCGGCACTGCAACGGTATTTCCGCAGGCGATCGGGCTGGCAGCCTCATTTGACCGGGAAATGCTGGAAGAGATCGGGGAAGCGATCGCGCTGGAGGGACGCGCAAAATATAATGCGGCGGTGAAACTGGATGACCGGGATATTTATAAAGGGCTGACATTCTGGGCGCCGAATGTGAATATTTTCCGGGATCCGAGATGGGGGCGCGGACATGAAACATACGGGGAAGATCCGTATCTGTCGTCACGTCTCGGCGTTTCTTATATCCGTGGTCTGCAGGGAGACGGCGAGACGATGAAAGCGGCTGCGTGCGCGAAACATTTCGCGGTGCATTCGGGACCGGAAGCACTGCGTCATGAATTTGACGCGGAAGTTTCTGAAAAAGATCTGCGGGAGACGTATCTTCCGGCATTTCAGGCATGCGTGCAGGAGGGACATGTGGAGGCGGTGATGGGCGCGTACAATTGCGTGAACGGGGAACCGTGCTGCGGAAGTAAGACACTGCTGAAAAAAATCCTGCGGGAAGAATGGGGATTTGACGGGCATGTTGTATCGGACTGCTGGGCGATCAAAGATTTCCATGAAAATCATCTGGTAACGGGAACTCCGGTCCAGTCGGCGGCACTGGCGATGGAAGCCGGATGTGATCTGAACTGCGGCGTGACGTATCTGCATTTGGTGCATGCCTGTCAGGAGGGACTTGTGACGGAAGCGCAGATCACGGAAGCGGCGGTACGGCTGTTTACAACAAGATTCCTGCTTGGGATGTTTGACGGAAGCGAGTATGATTCCGTTCCCTATACGGTTGTGGAGTGTAAAGAACATCGCGATCTTTCAGAACGGGCGGCAAGAGAGTCTATTGTACTTTTGAAAAATAACGGCATACTTCCGCTTGACAGGGAGAAACTAAAAACGATCGGTATCATCGGTCCGAATGCGGACAGCCGAAAGGCGCTGATCGGAAATTATCACGGCACATCCTCGGAATATATTACTGTGCTTGAGGGAGTGCGCAGATCGGTTGGGGATGAAGTTCGTATCCTATATTCGGACGGATGCCATTTGTATGAAAATAAAACGGAAAATCTGGCAAGAGAACAGGATCGATTGTCTGAGGCAAGGATCGTGGCGCGGGAAAGCGACGTTGTGATTCTGTGTCTGGGACTGGATGAGACATTGGAGGGAGAAGAGGGAGATACCGGAAACAGCTACGCTTCTGGTGATAAGGTGGATCTCCGGCTTCCAAAATCCCAGCGTATGTTGATGGAAGCAGTGGCAATGGAAAAGAAACCGACCGTTCTCTGTTTGATGGCAGGCAGCGACATCGATCTTTCTTTTGCCGAGGAACATTTTGATGCGATCGTGGATCTGTGGTATCCGGGGGCGTACGGCGGCGCGGCGGCAGCAGACATTCTGTTCGGCAAATACTCCCCGTCCGGAAAACTTCCGATCACATTTTATGAATCGTTGGAAGAACTTCCGGCCTTTGAAGATTACTCGATGAAAGGCAGGACATATCGGTATCTGGAGCAGAATGCACAGTATCCGTTTGGCTACGGATTGACGTATACGAAAATGAAGATACGGAATGTATGGCTGGAAACGGCAGACAGAGAGATGGAAAATGGGGAATCGGAAAGCGAAGATTTGAAAGCGGAAGTGCTTGTCTGTGCCGAGGTTGAGAACTGCGGAAATATGGACAGTCAGGAAGTCTTGCAGATTTATGTTCGCGATACGAAGTCGGAGTATGAAACGCCGCATCCGCATCTGGCTGGATTTGAACGGATCTTTGTAGAAAAAGGGGCGAAGAGGGATATGAGAATCCCTGTGAGTAAGTCGGCATTCACCGTTGTAAATGAATCGGGAAGACGGTTCACGGACAGTGGGAAGTATGAAATTTTTGTCGGATTTTCTCAGGCCGATCCAAGGAGTGTGGAACTGATGGGAGAGAGCCCGGTGAGAGTGGAGTATGAGGTGCGTTGATTTTTGGCGTATCGAATGATGAGAGGCTCATAGGACTTCAAAATGTACAGGATACATCTGAAAAAATTAGTGAAATTATAAAAACAAAAATGGATCCAATTCCACAAGTGGTTTTAGATAATCATATAGAGGATGGGAAAGCTTTTATTATTTTGAGGGTTTTGCCTGGTCAGGAAACACCGTATTATTATGCTGCTGACGGAAATCATATTGCTTATGTACATGTTGGAAATGAAAGTGCTCCGGCAGATGCGATTGCTTTGAAAAGATTGGTTCTTCGTGGAACCAATATGACATATGACAGTATTGTGTCGTCTTACAGATTTCAAGAGTTCTCCTTTACAAAGTTAAGTTCTGTTTATCGTAATAGAACAGGAATGGAATTATCGGATTCATATTTTATCTCTTTTGAATTAGCAGCTGAAAATGGAAAATTGACAAATGCAGGTGTGTTATTGGCAGATGAATCACCGTTGAAACATTCCCGTTTATTTTGTACTCGATGGTATGGATTAGATAAAGTGTCTGGAGTAATGGAGGCATTAGATGACAAAGAATATAGCGGATCTCTTGTGTCATTATTGCAAAATGGTATGGAATTTGTCAAAAACAATTCCAAAAAACGTTGGAAGAAGACTGGAACAGGAAGAGTGGAAATGCCGGAATATCCAGAACAGGCTGTGCATGAGGCTTTAGTAAATGCACTGATTCATCGTGATTATATGGAAGTTGGAAGTGAAGTGCATATGGATATTTTTGATGATAGGATGGAGATCTATTCTCCGGGAGGAATGCCGGATGGATCCATTGTGCAGAACCTCGATACTGATCATGTAGTATCTAAGCGCCGCAATCCTGTAATCGCAGATATTTTCAGCCGCATGCATTTTATGGAGAGACGTGGCAGTGGTTTCAAAAAAATTAAAGAGGATTATCACCGTGCTGTAAATTACCGCAGTGAAGTTGAACCATTGTTTCAATCGACAGCCAGCGCTTTTTTTGTTACTCTCTATAATTTAAATTATCATGTACCGATTGCTGAGGTGTTAATTGATTCTGAAAAGGTTGCATTTGATAATGAGAAGATGTTAATTGACAGAGAAAAGCTTTTAATTCAAAAGGCTATCGATGAGTTAAAAGTTACTAAGAGAACAAAGGTAAAAGCGAAAATGTTGTTTACAGAAATGGGAATGGAAAGGATTTTTGGACGGAGGGAGATTATGCAAATGATGAATATTTCAATTACTGCTGCTGGTAATCTTTTAAATAATTTGAAGAATGGGGGCTTAATTGAAGATGTTAAGGGATTCGGAAAGGGAAAATATAAGTTTATTAAGCTGTCAAAATAAATGCTATATCGCCATTGATCTTAAATCTTTTTATGCCTCGGTCGAGTGTATCGAGCGGGGCTTAAATCCGATGACGACCAATCTCGTTGTGGCGGACAAAAGCCGGACGGAAAAGACGATCTGTCTTGCCGTGTCTCCGGCATTGAAATCTTACGGGATCCCGGGGCGGGCACGTCTGTTTGAAGTGATCCAAAAAGTGAATCTGGTAAATGCGAAGCGCAAAAGGGAAGCGCCGGGAGGAACATTTGCGGGGAAATCGGCGGATGACACGGTGCTTCGCAGTTCACCGGAGTATGCGGTGGATTATCTTGTCGCTCCGCCGCGGATGGCGAAATATATGGAGATCAGCACACAGATTTATCAGGTTTATCTGAAATATATCGCGCCGGAAGATATTCATGTGTATTCGATTGATGAAGTGATGATCGACGCAACGTCTTATCTCCACACCTATCAGATGAATGCCAAGGAACTTGCGCGGGCAATGATCAAGGATGTATATGATACGACCGGGATCACTGCGACAGCCGGAATCGGAAATAATCTGTATCTCTGCAAGGTAGCAATGGATATTGTGGCAAAGCATATCGATCCGGATGAAAACGGTGTGCGGGTCGCCGTTCTGGATGAGATGTCCTATCGGCGGCTATTGTGGGGGCACCGGCCGCTGACGGATTTCTGGAGAGTCGGAACGGGATATGCGAAGAAATTAGAAGAAGTCGGACTCTATACGATGGGGGATGTGGCGAGGTGTTCGCTGGGCGGTCCCGACGCATATTACAATGAAGAGCTTCTTTATAAAATGTTCGGCATCAATGCGGAGCTCCTGATCGACCACGCATGGGGCTGGGAGCCTTGCCGGATATCTGATATCAAAGCCTATAAACCGAGCACGAACAGTCTCGGCGCGGGGCAGGTTTTTCAATGTCCGTATACTTATGAAAAGGCGCGGGTTGTTGTGCGGGAGATGGCGGATGCTTTGGCGTTGGATCTGGTGGAAAAATGTCTTGTCACAGATCAGCTTGTGCTGACTGTCGGATATGATATTGAAAATCTGACGGACAGTGAACGACGGAAGCATTATCGTGGAGAAATAAAGAGAGACCGCTATGGGCGGGATATTCCGAAGCATGCGCATGGCACGGAAAATCTGGATGTGCAGACTTCTTCTTCGGCAATGCTTGTAGATGCTGTCACCCGTTTGTATGACCGGATCGTCGATGATGGGATGTTGATCCGGCGCGTCAATCTGTCGGCAAACCGTGTGACAGATGAAAGTCAGGCGGGGAAGAAAATGGAATTTGAGCAGATGGATCTTTTTACAGATTATCAGGCGTTGGAGCAGGAACGGGAAGAAGAGAAAGCAGCCAGAGAACGGGAACGCAGGATACAGGAAGCCATGTTGGATATCAAGAAAAAATATGGAAAGAACGCGATCTTAAAAGGATTGAGCTATCAGGAGGGGGCAACGGGAAAAGAGAGAAACCGACAGATCGGGGGACATAAAGCATAAATGTGACAGCAGATCGGGAGGAAAAATAAGATGGCGGAAAAGATGCAGATCACAAATCGGTATGATGACATTATCTCACTGCCGCATCACCAGTCGAAAACGAGACCACATATGCCGCTCATAGACCGGGCGGCACAGTTTTCGCCGTTTGCAGCGCTTACCGGATACGATGATGCGGTCAAAGAGACAGCAAGGCAGACGGAACGAAAGGCAGAACTTTCAGAAGAAATGCAGGCATGTCTGCAGGAAAAGCTGCAGATTTTACAGGCGCAGATCCCGACGAAACCGGAAGCGATACTGACTTATTTTGAAGCCGATGAAAAGAAAGCAGGAGGCACATACCGGACAGTACGAGGAGAGATCAAGCGGATCGATGAATACAGACGGGTGATCGTTTTGCTGGAAGAGGAAAGCGAGCGGAGAAACGATGTTCCGGAGATAGAAAGGCGAAAAGAGATCTCGCTGGAAGATTTATACGGGATCGAGATTTTGTGAGCGGTTATTGTGCACAATTTACAAAAATGAGTATATACTCCTATGTAATACTAACAAATCAGATAAAGAGGGTGTCGCAAAATCATCAAATTAGATGATTGAGCGATACCCTCGATCTATATGTGTAAAAACCGGAAAGAAGTGATTTGGCATCTGATGTTCTGTGAGAGTATTTGTCCCATCTTTTCTTAGATTTTCGGATCGTCTAATAATTGGCTGAGTATTTGTAACGGAATGGTTTTGGCGGCGGCTTTATTCTCTTCAGCGGCTTCCACAAGCTCAGACCGGAGAATGAGGACGTCCTTTGGGGCGTTGATCGCAAGTTTTACGGAGTCGGAACTGATTTCGGAGATCGTAATCGTCACTTCATTACCGATAGTCAATGATTGCCCTTTTTTACGTTGTAATATAAGCATAGTATTTACTCCCTCCCGTTTGCAGGTATTGCGTGTTTAAAGCTGTAAGCAGGTTCGTCCAGAATAATCTGTTTTCCGGTTCGGTTCCGGACGTTTACCGCCAAAGGAGCTTTCAGATTAACCGTAGAGTCAGTTAAAGATTCATTCAGCACACAGATCACATAGTAAGAAATATCGTCCTCACATGTAAGATTCAAGTCTTTTTTGTCCTTTTCGGATAACACCGGGGAATAGTCGGGGAAAAAGCGAAAAGGATTCATCAAAATGAAAGAAAGCGTCTCATCATCTGTGCTCTGGAAAGAAAGAAGAGAATCGGTTGTCTCGTGGAAAGGGAGCGGAAGAAAATTCTTATAGGATTCAAATCCAAACAATCCATCCGGTAAGTAGATAAGATCTTCTGGATCATAAGACAGCGAACCGAAATATTTTGCATTTATTTTCATCTTTATACCTCCGTAGAAAGAAACGTAAGGGCATTAAGCCCTTACGTCTAATGGTTTGTAATTTGGAGCGGCGCTTGGGGGGACATAAAGCGGATCCCCGACATATTCGATACGCACATCCGGATGCTGCGTGATCGACATTTCGATATTTCCGGGGATAAATTGGAAATCTCCCTGTGCAACTTTTAAATCGAATGTTAATTTATCCATTTCATAGTTTAATGTCAGATCAGGTTCCTGATAGGTAATATTTACAGGAGCAGACGGGATAAATCCCAACTGAAATTCTCCGGTAGGCATTTGTGTCCGCTGTCTGAAAATCTGCCCGAGCAGTTCGCCTCCATCTCCAGGTTTTAGCAATTGTTGTCCCTCCTGCGCATATTGTGCGGTTGCCTGTTGTGCCGCTTGCAATCCTTTTTGGGCAGTCTGTGAAATACTGCGTTTTAAGGTTGGTACAACAGAATTTCTGGCTTCATAAGTGTCCAGATTCAGTTTTGCCGGACGACTCTTGATCGAAAATTCGCCAGGAGTTCTGTCCATATCCAAAGAGGCAGTAGAGTTGGAGTATTCTAAACGGGCATTCTGGATTTTTAATTGATATTCCAAAGGAATGGTTGTGATTTTGAGTAATTGTTCCATACAGAACCCCCTTGTCATAAATGATTTATATACATGAATGTATATGTACTATTTCATAAAATCAATAAAGGATGGGGACAAAATACTGGTTCCGACTTTCAGTGCGGCATTATAAGCGTATTGAGCCCAGGAATACTGAGTGATCGCGTCCGCCATGTCGATATTAACTACATTGTCTAATTGTGTTGCCAGATTCAGCTTATCGGTCTCCAACCGGTCTTTTGTTGCGGTAAGGAATTGGGATTTTGTTCCCAATGTTGTCACTTGTTCCAGAACGTTATTGCGTCCGTCATCAAAAGCGTTCAGAAGCTTTTCAAATTCAGCCTGATCGAAAGGTTCTTTTTCAAGGGTATCGGCGATCTGACCTGCAAGGAGAACCATATTCTTTGTTGTGCCGTCGGCTGTTTTTCCATATCCGGCAACATTGATACCAGGCAGGCTTGTATTAAAAGCGCTGGACGGATCGATCTCGCCGGTCTTGTCATTGACAGTAAGACCAAATCCCAGATCAAGATACACACTTTCTTCCGAGAGTTGCTTTAAAGTATCCATTGTTTTCTGATAATCCGGATCATTCGGGGCCGGGTCTACATTGACGCCGCGATAAGTCAGGATCTGTTTGCCATTGGCATCCGTCGTCAGGGAAAACGGCGGAGTTGCCGCATCGGCTCCGCCAAAAGCATAACGTCCCTCATAGGAGGCATTCAGGCTCAGGAGCAGGCTTTCCTGTGTGCCTCTCCATGCGTCCGCATATGTTTTTCGTGTCTCGGCGTCGGCATTGGTGCCATTTAATGCTTCCAGACCATATTGCTTGCTTAAAGTCAGGGCAAGATCGCTGATCTGCATAGCGGCGTCTTCCTGCGAATCCAAAAAGGATTGTGTATTCTGAGCCGTAGAAATATAATCAAGATTCTTTACATATTTTCGTTCCAGTGTAGCGGCGCGAAGCGCACTTCCGGGATTCTCCGCAGAAGAAACAAACTGACGTCCGGTCATGACTTTGTTCCGGGCAGTGTTCAGATTCGCCATGGAAGTTCCAAGATTGGAACGATAATTACGCAGGATAGCATTCGTAGTAATTCGCATGATTTTTTGATTCCTCCTTATTATCTTCCGACAATGCCGGTCTTATTGATCAAAGTATCCAGCGCTTCATCCAGCGTGGTCATCAGTCGGGCCGCGGCAGTATAAGACTGGTTATAATGCATCAGATCCATACCCTCTTCATCCAACTGGACGCCGGAAACGCCGTCTCTTGTACTTGCCGTCTGGTTTAATACAGAAATCTGATTCTGCAATGTAGTGTTGGCAGATTTTAAATCAATAGCCAGTGTATTTTCCAGACTGGCAAAGCAGTCATAAAAGCTGCCGGTGAAAAAGGACACGCCGTTGCTTTCAAATTTCTGCGGATCTTTTAAGGCATTGATCATATTTAGAATGTTACTTGTATCGGTAGAACCGATCTCGCCGTTTACCACTTTCTTGGAAATCGTAATCCCATAATCGCCGCGCATCCAGCCGTCTGCGATCTTGATGTTGGAAGCACTGAAATCGGCATTAGGGTCAATCTTTTCAAATAGTGGACACATCTTAGCCGGATCATCCTCAAGGATCGGATCGCCATTCTTATCGACCATGTAATTTCCATTCTGATCTTTCTTAACAGGTACGTTCAAAGCATTGAATGTCTCTGCAAATGTTTTGACGAGGGAATCCAAAGCTGTTTGATAATATCCGAGTCCGTTCACAGAGGAACCGCCCTTGTCGAAGGCACCGGAATCATTCAGGATATCTAACGTCCCCTTGAGCGTACCGGACGGGATCGTATCGGTAATGTCGGCAGTGCCGCTTCCGTTGGCGCCGGTGATCGAGAGACGGACCGGATGTCCGGAAATGTCGGCGCTCAGAGATCCGCAGTCTGTATCGCTTACCAAGGTGAAAGTCTGTCCGTCGGTTCCGGTATAGTAAACGTTCGGAACTTCCAGAAACTGACCGGGAGCGATCTCACGGGATTCATATTTTACAGAGATCGGGAGATAACTTGCAAGCTGATCCAGAAGATCATTTCTCTGATCCTGAAGTTCAAGAGCCGGATTTCCGAGCACCTGACTGTTTTTAATGTTTTTATTGAGCTCTGCGATATTTTCCAGCATCTGATTGACGTCGGCAACATCATTGGACTGGAAGCCATTTGTCATCTCATCCGTGATATCCTGTAACCGCTTTGCGTTATCATGGAAAAGATTCAGAAGAATCTGCATATTAGAACGAACGGTTGTGTCGATCTCTTTTGCGTTCGGCTCTTCCGAATATTTCTGCAGTGCGGAAGAAATATCGCGAAGTGCGGCGCGGACGCCGTCCAGACTTGCCTCGTCAAAAATACTGGTAAGCTGTTCATATCCTGCAGCCAGTGCGTCGGTCGTACCGAGTTTACTCATCTGGTTGCGGTACTGAATGTCCAAAAACGGATCCCTAAGCTGGGAAATCCCGGTAACTTCAACACCATATCCGACTTTTGCGCCGTTTTTTGAACTATAAAAGCTTGCGCCGCTGTTATTCAGACTGCTGATCTCCAAACGCTGTTTGGAATAACCGCGGGTATTGATATTGGCAATATTCTGACCGGAAACATCCAGCGCACGCTGACTGGCAGACATGGCCAATTGTGCAGTTGTAAAACCGGCAAATGTAGAACGTATCATACGAACAAAATCCTCCTTAAACTATTGTTAAACAAAACGATTCGTGAAATGTGTTTCATCTGGTTTGTTTGTACCGGATGCGGAATATACGCCGGCATCCGGCTGACCGGAATTTAAAACAGACTGGATCTTGTGTAAATTTACAGAGATCGCATCCTGTGCGCTTGCATTGATCGATTGGAATATACGCACTTTTTCGGAAAGTTCCTGAAATAAAGGAGTGAGTTCTTCTTTTACTTCATCCGGAACTCTGGATAAGATCTCTCTGAACTTTAAATCCTTCATCTTCAACTTTCTCTGAAGGGTATCACGCTGCTGCTCCAGTCCGCGCAGACGGAGCACAAATGCCTGTTCCTTTTTCATACAATCTTCCAGGATGGAAAGATCGTTTGCTACCGCTGCATCGAGCTTCTGCTGTTCCACCGTGGTCAGCGATCGGAACAGATCGATAAAATCATGTATCAGAGAGATGAATTCTGTGTAATGATCCATTATTCAACCGCCTCCTTGCACAGAAGCATCCGTGATGCGATCGCAGAAGCATCAATCTTGTAAGTATGGGAAGAAATCTGCTCCTTTAGTTCGTTCAGTCTGGCGTCCGAAACCGGGATCCGAACGTCGGATGCCAGTTCTTTGGAGATCGCGGCGGCAAATGTCCGCTCGGCAATCTGTCTCGGTTCAGACTGGATCGAAATCGCATCAAAAGATTTCTCGTCGTTTTTAGGAAGCGAAGAGCTTGAGAGCCCTTTTGTGCGGATACTAAGACCGGCATAGCCAGGCGTTAGATTATTAGCATTTGAAATTTTCATACAGGACTCCTTTCTATGTCAGACCATAAAGAAAACAATCGCAATAAATTACTAACTATATCAAATATCGGTTAAAACGGAAAAAAAATAATAATATCAGGATGATTTTTTTAAATGATTTAGCAATACGGACGGGATCTGTTCGCAGCCTGCCTGGATAGATACCGCTCCGATATTGTAGGCAACCATCGGCATTCCGTAGACCACGCAGGAGGCTTTGTCCTGCCCGATCGTGAACGCTCCCTTTTTGCGCATTTCCAATAATCCCTCCGCTCCGTCTTTTCCCATACCGGTCATGATGATCCCGATCTTGTTGCCGACTACATTTTTGGCAACGGAACGGAATAAAACGTCCACAGACGGCATATGACCGCTGACCTTTTGTCCGGAAAAACAACGGACGGCATAACCGCCGTTTGCAGAGCGAACGACTTCCATTTGCTGGGAACCGGGCGCGATCAGCACAAGTCCGGGGCGGATCTGGTCGCCGTTTTTCGCTTCACGAACCTCCATCTGGCACAGTTTATTGAGGCGCTGTGCATACATGGCGGTAAATCCCTCGGGCATATGCTGTGTGATGACCATGCCGGGAATATCGGCAGGAAGCTGTTTTAAAACTGCAAGAGTCGCTTCCGTACCTCCGGTAGATGCGCCAAGCGCAATGACCGTGGACCGGAATGAAAGCTGTTTGCCGGCGAACAGAGGCTTTTTTGGCGCGGTAGTGGTAGAAGCGGCAGTTGATGTGGTCCGTTTACGGGAAGCACATCTTACTTTTGCAAATGAAGCGATGTGGATTTTGGAATTTAAAGCGGAGAAAAATTGTTCTTTGGAAACAATATTCATATCCGGTTTCCTTACAAAATCAACGGCGCCGGCTGAAAGTACATCGAATACGTTCAGATTCAGAGAAGATACCAGAACAACCGGGATCGGATGCAGAGGCAGAAAATCTTTTAAGAAGTCGATTCCGTTCAATCCGGGCATTTCCACGTCCATTGTGATCACATCGGGTTTTAAGAGCGGGATCTTTTTTCGGGCGTCATACGCGTTGAACGCGTATCCGACTACCTGGATATCCGGACAGGACGACAAATAGTCGATGATCATTTTACGAAATAAAGAAGAATCGTCGACGACGAATACTTTGATTGTTTTTGATGGCATAGTATCATTCCTTTCTTTACAAGTTGATCAATCTAAATAAGAAAAGAGAATGCCACACTTTCTCTGAAAGTTCAGAAAGACAGTGTGGCAACTACTGACAGGATTTTTTGGATTACTCTTTCCGGTAAGTTGCAGGTCGGAGATATTTGTAAGGCGTACTTTCTTTGTTCAGGCTTTCCGAATGACCGATCAATAAATATCCTCCCGGATTCGTAGCGTTGTAGAAACGGTTCACAAGGGAATTTTTTGTTTCCTGGTCAAAGTAGATCATCACATTCCTGCAAAAAATAACGTCAAATTTTAGACGAAAACGAATCGGATCCATAAGATTAAAAGTACGGAATATCACGTTAGATTTAATTTCCGGCGATACTGTGTAAAGTCCCGGCGAACCTGCGGAACGGAAATATTTACTTTTCCATCCGGCAGGCAGATTTCTTAAGGATGTCTCGTCATATACCGCGTTGGCTGCGGCTTTCAATGCATTCTGGGAAATATCGGTCGCAAGGACGCGGGTATCCCACATGGATGCTTTTGATCCGAGATATTCTTTTAAAATCATTGAAATGGTATATGGTTCTTCTCCGGAAGCACAACCGGCGCTCCAGATACTAAGCACACGGTCTTTTTTCGTCCGGAGCAGATAAGGCAGTATCACATCTGTAAAAAACTCAAAATGAGATTCCTCACGCATGAAGTAAGTGTAGTTTGTCGTAAGCTTGTTCAACATCAGTTCCAGATCTTCCGGTTTCTGGTTGCGGATCAGATGATCCACATATGCCTGAAACGACGGAAAACCCATGGATAAAATCGTGTTTGATAATCGTCCGAGAATCAACTGCTTCTTCTTTGACAGATCGATCCCATAATTCTGCTTGACAAATCGTACAAGGCGTTGAAAGTCAGTTTCGGTAATTGTTAGCATTGGTCGGACTCCTTTTTATGTATACTGAAGATATAAGGATCAGTAAACCCGGGCAAGCTGTTCGTGATCAAGAAAAAGGAGCACGGAGCGTTCGCTCAGCGAGATCATCCCATTGATCAGTTCCTGATGATTTTCCGTCGGAATAGGAGAAATCTGAGCTTTGTCAATGTCGATGACTTGCTGTACCGAATCTACAATGATGCCAAGGTTGGTATCATCAATGTTCAGGACGATGATACAGGTTGTACTTGTATAGTCGATGGACGGTTTGCCCATGCGGAGACGGATATCAATGATCGGGATGATCTGTCCCCGAAGATTGATGATTCCTTTTACATAATCCGGCACCAGTGGGATGATGGTGATCGTATGGTTGGTAATAATCTCTGTCACATAATTTGTGCTGACTCCAATGGTAAGACCATCGGACATAAATGTCAGAAACCGTTCTGTGGAAGTTGGAATATCCGTTACGGAATCCTCTGCGATGGAGTCAATTGCTGTATTTTCATTTGACATGGTCAATCCTCCGATTTCAGTAATTTAGTATTGATTTTCTGAGACAAGGTAGAGATTCAGGACGTCCAGTATGATACTGATGTTGCCGTCGCCCAGGATCGTACAACCGCTGATCCCGGAATCTTTGATGTTGAAATTGTTCAAGTAAGCAGGAAGCGGTTTTACAACAACCTGTTGCTCTCCAAGCAGCTCATCTACGAACAGACAGTAAGATTTGTCGCTCGCCTCTACCCAGATCAGAATACCGTCTTCGATATTCGTGATGTCTGTTTCGATATTGTATAAATCATGGATCCGGACGATCGGATAAAACTCATCCATACATTTGATGATCTCATTGCCGCTGGCGTCCAGAATGATGGATTCTTTCTCAGCTTTGAAAGACTGCCGGATATTGGCGATCGGGATCGTGAAGATGGAATTTCCGACAGAAATCTCCATACCATCTACGATCGCGAGCGTAAGCGGAATCTTCAAAGTGGTACAGCTTCCTTTTCCAAGTTCGCTGGTGATGGAAATGACGCCGCCGACCGATTCTACGTTCTTCTTCACAACATCCATGCCGACTCCACGACCGGAGAACTCGGTAACTTCCTCGTTGGTAGAAAAACCGGGAACCATCAGAAGAGATAAGATCTCTTTCTGGGAATATTCGCTGGCAGGCTTTGTGAGAAGACCGTTGCGCTCTGCCTTTTCCAAAATCTTTACAGTATCCATACCGCGGCCATCGTCCCGCACGGAAATAATGACCTCGCTTCCGGTATGCATTGCGGAAAGGACGATCTCTGCCTGCGCAGGCTTTCCGGCGGCGATCCGTTCTTCCGTAGTCGGTTCGATCCCGTGATCCATGGAATTACGCACAATGTGCATGATCGGATCGCTGATACTGTCCACGATACTCTTATCGACCTCGGTGTTCTCCCCTTCGATCGTAAGCCGTACGTCTTTATTTAATTTCTTCTTCATGTCACGAACGATCCGGTTCATCTTCTGGAACGTACCGGAGACCGGAACCATTCTAAGAGACATCGCGATGTCCTGTAAGTCATCGGTAAGCTTGCGGAGCTGTCGGGTAGACTTCAGGAAACTGTCCAGTTTCAGATTCTGGATCTCGGGAGAAGAAGTCACCATAGATTCTGTGATCACGATCTCACCGACGATCGCCATGAGGCTGTCCAGCTTGGAAAGACTGACGCTGATCAAACTCTGCTTTGCAGGAGTTCCGGAAGAGGACGCAGCAGAGGAAGCGCTGCCTGACGCAGGGGCGGAAACGGCAGACGGATGAGAAGCATTCACCTGTTCTTTTGGCTTTTCCGCTGTGTTTTCTGCCGGCGCAGACGCCGCAGCGTGATCAAGGACTTCAAAGGTAGAGACGCTGTTGATCTCCTTGATGACATTGACGGCAACCTCTGTCAGTTCCCGGGATTCCGGGCAGACATAAAAGCCGTGTTCCTGTATAAAGTCGATCGTGTCTGAGTTGCTTTCCACATCAGCAGGATAAAACAGGAATGGAATATCCATCTCCTGAAGCGCTGTGATCACCATGAATGCGCGCAGGTTCTCCATGCCGCATCCTTCCTCGAACATGATCTTGATATACTGCGGGTAAGTTCCCTCCGGAAGAAAATCAGGAGACAACGAACCGCTTTGCGCAGAAGAAGACTTCACGTCAGAAGCCGCTCCTCCGGTCTCTTTCGCGGAAGCGTTCTTCCCGCTGATTTTTTCTAAAAAACTATTAATATCTGTAATGACACTGTCGATATTAGTACTAAGGGGTTCATCGTTCTCCAGTTTTTCAACTTCGCCGCGCAGAGCGTCGGTTGACTGGAACATCAGATTGAACAGGTCATTTTTATGGGACTCGCTCATGGCATCAAGTCCATTTTCGCGAATATAGAAGAACAAGTCCTCGATGTGATGTGCGATCTCCATCAAAGGAGAGAATTCCATCATAGCAGAGGAACCTTTGATCGTATGCATAATGCGGAAGATTTCATTGACGTCGTTCGTTGTAAAATCTTCATTTTTTTCGGCTTCTATCAAAAGTTCATCCAATTGTTCTAATAAAGTGTTTGTTTCATAGAGATACATTTCAAGCATGTTATCCATAATATAAGCACCGCCTTATGTTTAATACATTTTTAATATCGTCAGGCAAATGTGAAAAGATAAGAGAAAATTATAGAGTAGGTGAAAAAATGTCAAATATTTTAAAAATTTCCACGCCAATCTCAGGGTATGAGAACAATGTGAGCAAACAGGATCCGCAGATGAAAAATGATGTCGGGATCAAAAATCCGGTGAATCCTGACAAGGTCGTGCGGGCCGACAGCCGTGCCGAATATGGGAATGAACGTGGCGTTCAGCAGGGACTTTCTTATGAATCGAACTTTGGCAATTTTGTCCGTACATTGGCAAATATCCCGCGGGCAAGCGAGATCATGTCGAAAATGTTGTTCTCGGGAATGAGAAACGTGATCGAAGCAGGGATCGGAACCGGCATGGCGGAAGAGATCCATATGCTTTTGGGAATGCTGGAGATGGATCCGCAAAAGTTAAAAGAATTTTTAAAGAGCCAGATGAATGGTTCCAATAAGATGAAAGGCTCTCTTTTTGAACTGCTGCGCGGCGTGATGAAAGAAGCGGGAAGTGTGGAACTCAAAGCGGGGATCCTTGACTTTTTGAAAAAATACAACGATATGTCTTCCGGAAAGCATATCATGACCAACATAAAAGGGGAATTAAAAGAGATTGAAAGCTATATGTTCCGAAATGAACGGGCAGGTCTGCAAAGACTGACGCAGCAGCTTCTGCCGCATAGTCAGGAGAACATGGAACAGAATATAAAGCTTTTGAAATCAGATATCATCCCATTTCTCGGAAATTATATTTCGGAGACGAGGAATCTGGGCAAGATCCGGGATTTGATCAACTTGCTGACGTTTAATACTTCTCGTTATGAGAATGGCAATCTTGACGGCGTGGTAGACGCGTTCAAACGGCTGTCTGATTTTCCGGCGTTCCGCAGACATTTTGCAAGTATGGACAGAGCGGAGATCCGGGAGCTGTTCCGGAATATTGATTTTGACCGCGCGGCAGGCAAGGAGGAATGGTCGGAGCAATTCCTTTCGTTACTCCGTATGGGAGCAGAGGGAAAAGCCGGGATTGAAAATAAAGAAGATTTTATGACGCTGCTCCATGGAATGTTGATCAATGAAAGCGTGTATATGCCGGTTCTGCATGTAACGCTTCCGTTTATCCTGGATGGAACTCCGGTGTTCTCGGAAATCTGGCTGGATCCGGATGATTCGTCGGGAGGTGGAGAGACGCCCGGAGAAAGCGGCGTGAAGTTACTTTTGAAATTTGACATGAAAGAAGTGGGATTTTTTGATATTTTCTGTTATTATGAGGAGGGGAAAATGGATCTTCTTCTTCACTATCCGGAAAATCTGCTTCCAAAGGAAAAAGAGATCCGTGAGGGGATCGCAGACATTTTGAAAAAGAATGGAATGGAGATCCGCTATCTGGCAGTAGAACAGGGAAAAGAATCCATTCCGGTGTCGGCTGCGTTCCCGCAGATTTATGAAAGGAGAAATATGGTAAATGTCACAATATGATACACTGGAACAAAAGGCAGTTGCGTTGAAATATGATGAGACACAGAACTCTGCGCCGGTGATCGTTGCATCCGGTATGGGATATGTCGCTGAAAAGATCGTCGAGATCGCGAATGACAATGGCGTCCCGGTTTATGAGGATAATTCGCTGGCTACGGTACTGACACAGATGAAGTTGGGGAAAGAGATCCCGCCGGAATTGTACCAGACGATCGTGGACATTTATGCTTATTTTTTAAGATATGTTCCGAAACATGCGGATGAGACACAAGAAGCAATACGAGAAGAAGCAACTGAGGAAGAAGCGCATAGCGAGGAAGCTAAGAAAAAATAACAGAATCAGGATCAAAAAGAGGGACTGCCTTATGCAAATACTGCGTCGGGCGAATGTCCCTCTTTTTCTTATGTAGATTTACCGGAATCACAGACGGCGGTGAGATTTACTCTGGATCAGATTTTCTTTAAAAATGAAACCGCGAAGAACAGATTCGGCTTGTTGGGCAAGATCCAGAAAACGGCATCCGTAACAGTAAACGCCGGGAGTTCTTGCAGGATATCTTTTCAATATGAGTGCGGTAATGAAAACCGGTTCAGCCCCTTTTGTAAATATAAAAGAAAAAGTCTTATCAACCTGAAACTCCTGGTCAGTAATAAATTTCAAACCGCCGACGCTGATGTCCACAACGGAAATCGTTGTATTTTTGGTGGTGCCTTGTGGAACGATGGTCAGAGGAAAAGAGAGGTCGATGCGGAATTCCGTACGGTAATCCGGTAAGTCCAAAGTCTCTGTCTCTGTTAAATACCATGTCCGGTTAGTCTGGGGAACATAAAACTCGTTAAAGACACCGGTTGTCGTACAAAGGAATGACGTATAGTCATTCGGGTCTTCACCGGGCATCAGATAGACTTGTTTCGGAAGTGGACTTTCCGGGAGGGAAGAAAAAATAAATGTATAGGAATCCAGATTACGGGTGTACTTTATTTTCGCAAGAAAACGGGAATCTGTTGTGTAGAGCATCCCGATTTCGGCATTGATCAATGGGTTCATATAAGTGCCTCCTGAAACTATGATATAAGCATATTATATCGAATATAAAAATAACGGTCAACAGCTTTCGTATTATCTATATGAGAGGGATGAACGGTTTATGACAAAACATGGGGGAAATATCTGGAAAAGGAAAAAGACTTCCGGGGAATCCCCGAAAGTCTTTTGATAAAATAGGGTGTGTATATTACTGTAATAACTGAAGAACTCCCTGCGGAAGCTGGTTTGCCTGTGCAAGCATAGCCTGAGAAGACTGAACAAGGATGTTGTTCTTCGTATAAGCCATCATCTCATTTGCCATGTCTACGTCACGGATCCGGCTTTCAGCAGCGGTCATGTTCTCAGCTGTTACACTCAGGTTGTTGATCGTGTGCTCCAGACGGTTCTGGATCGCACCCAGATCACCACGTGTAGAAGATACAGAGTTGATCGCAGATTTGATCTTGTCAACCGCCGCTTTTGCTCCTGCCTGTGTGCTGATGTCAATATCAGCAATTCCGAGTGCATCTGCGTGCATATCTCCAACAGCAACCGTCATCTGATTGAAGTCTGCGGAGGTATCTCCGATCTGAAGGGTCAGTCCGGCACCGTTCTTGGTTGCCGAGAAAACAATATCCTTATTGTTTTTCTCAAATTCGGCTTTGATTCCTGTGCCTTCTAACGCTTTATTTAAGTTAGCCAATGTTGCGTTGTTATCAACGCCGACAACAATAGCCGTTGCTCCTTTTGTAGTCGGATCGGTATTGGTATCTTTTACAAATTCATAGGTCTTTCCATTTAAAGTGATGGTGTCACCAGCTTGAATAGTTGTACCTGCATTTTCTGTCTGAACTTTTGCGTTTTCACCATCCGTACGACCACCTTCATCAACGTTGCTATTTCCAGCAGTTGTCTTTACATCTGTAATAGATGCACCGTCTTTACCTGTTACCTTGGATGTAAATACAACTTTATCGCTGTCTAGCTTTATATCAAATACAGAGGATAATTCTGAATTTTTAGAAACGGCAGCAAAAATATTTTTGGCAACATCTTCTTTGGAAGTGGTAGCATTTGTATATTTAACTTCAACAGAATGAGATTTGCCATCCGCATCTTTATATTCGATAGTTAATGTTTGTTCATTTGTATCCGCACCTTGTCCAGTAGCACTAATTTCAGAAGTTGCACCAGTTGCTGCAATTTCTTTTACCGTAGTATTAGCACCGCCAAGTTTACCTGCTGCTAAATCCAATTTTGTTGTTGACAAAGAACCATCCAGCAGGTTAATTCCGTTGAAGTTCGTGGAATCTGCGATACGGTTGATCTCAGATTTCAGAGACGCGATCTCTTTCTGCAGGTTTGCACGGTCAACCGGGTTATCGTATGTTCCGTTGGCGGACTGGTCAGCAAGTTCTACCATACGATTTAACATAGAATGAACCTCTGTCAAAGCACCCTCTGCTGTCTGTACGAGAGACACACCGTCCTGTGCGTTCTTCTGTGCTGTATTCAGACCGGTGATCTGTGCACGCATCTTCTCGGAAATAGCAAGTCCCGCTGCGTCATCACCGGCACGGTTGATTCTGTAACCGGAAGACAGTTTCTCTAAGTTTTTGGAAACAGCACTGTTGTTTCCGGTTAAGTTTCTGTAAGAGTTTAAAGCTGCAATATTGTGTTGAATTCTCATTGTAAAATTCCTCCTTGAATTGAAAGTGTTGTCGGAAATCCTTTTCCGGCTTTGCTACTGTCAGTGATTGTTATAAAGTAAAGAGGAATACTCCAGACTGCCGGCAAGTGTCTTGATAAGTACACCTTTTTGGACTTCATAAAATCACTGTACACCTATATTATCGTTAGGTAGATCAAAAACTTAAGTATATTTTTTAAGATTTATTTTTTTCTTTTAAAAGTTATGTATTTTGATACTTTGTTGTTTTTCATATTCTGAAATTTTTGTGTAGAGCGTACTTCTGCCTATATTACAAATCTCTGCAAATTCATGGATCGTTAGCTGCTTTTTTCGCCAACGCTGATAGAGTTCCGGGAAATTCTGCGGGAGTGCGCTTCGTGGTTTTCCAAATCTTACTCCGCGCATTTTTGCGGCGGCAATTCCTTCTGCCTGTCGCTGACGGATTGTTTCCCGCTCGTTTTGTGCTACAAAAGAAAGCAATTGTAATACGAGATCACTGATAAATGTACCTAATAAGTCCCTTGTTTTACTGGTATCTAAGAGGGGCATATCCTGGATCACAATATCCGCACCTTTTACTTTTGTGATGATCCTCCATTGTTCCATGATCTCTTCATAGTTTCGGCCAAGTCGGTCAATACTTTTCGTAACAATGATATCTCCGGATTTCAGTTTTTTTAACATGGACTTATATGCCGGACGATCAAAATTCTTTCCGCTTTGCCTGTCAATATAAATATGTTTTTCTGATATACCCGCATTTTTTAGAGCAATCAACTGTCGTTCGATATTCTGATCTTTTGATGAAACGCGGACATATCCATACGTAATGTTTTCCATATCATTTCTCCCTTGAGTGTTCTTAAGTGTTTGCAGATGATTCTCTGCACCTTTTTAAATGTCCAAAAAGGTGTGCCTAATCAGACAAGTGCCGGCAGTCTGTGTTTCACTTTTTACTATATAAAACTCACTGGAACAAACAATTACCGGAAAAGGATTTCCGGATAAGATTTTAATTCAAGGAGGAATTTTACAATGAGAATTCAGCACAATATCGCAGCATTGAACTCTTACAGAAACTTAACAGGAAACAACAATGCAGTAGCAAAAAATTTAGAGAAATTATCTTCTGGTTACAGAATTAACCGTGCCGGAGACGATGCAGCCGGACTTGCAATTTCCGAAAAAATGCGTGCACAGATCACAGGTTTGAACACAGCACAGAAAAACGCACAGGATGGCGTATCTCTTGTTCAGACAGCAGAGGGAGCTTTGACAGAAGTTCACTCCATGCTGAACCGTATGGTAGAACTGGCTGACCAGTCTGCGAACGGAACATACGACAACCCGGTTGACCGTGCAAATCTGCAGAAAGAAATCGCTTCTCTGAAAGACGAAATCGATCGTATCGCAGATTCCACAAACTTCAACGGAATCAACCTGTTAGACGGTTCTCTGTCTACAACAAAGTTAGACTTAGCAGCAGGAACACTTGGTGGTCAGGCTACTACTGTAAAAGAAATCCCAGCAACAGGAACAACCTCCGGAATCGCCGGACATGATAAGGCAGCAATTGGAGAGCATACATTGACTGTTGAATATGCAGACGAAAACGGAACTCTGCATAAAGTAGATGTAAAATACAAGATCGATACTGCTGATGATAAAGGAAAAGCAATCGACGCAATCTTAAAGGCAGTTTCTCAGAATGATACATTATCTTCTGTATTTAACATCACAAAAGATGCCGATAGCGTTAATTTTGAATCCAAAGTTACAGGTTCTAAAGGTGCAAAAGTCGTAAACGTTTCTACTACAGATGCTACATCTAAAATGGATGCAGATAAAGCTATCGACGGAGAAAATGCAAAAGTTCAGACTCAGGGTGCAGGTGCTAAAATCGCTGAAGGCGATACCATCACTTTAAACGGAAAGACATATGAGTTTGTAAAAGATGCAAGCACTGAGCCTACTAAAAAGGGCGCAACTGCTGTTGTTGTCGGAGCTGATAACAACGCAACTCTCGGAAACCTGAACAAAGCGTTAGAAAGCGCTGGAATCAAAGCTGAATATAATACCAACGACATCGTATTCTCTGCAACAAAGAACGGCGCAGGTCTGACACTTCAGATCGGTGATACTTCCGCAGATTTCAACCAGATGACAGTTTCTGTTGGCGATATGCATACAGCCGCTCTTGGAATTGCTGATATTGACATCAGCACACAGGCTGGAGCGAAAGCAGCAGTTGACAAGATTAAATCTGCAATCAACTCCGTATCTTCTACCCGTGGTGATCTTGGTGCGATCCAGAACCGTCTGGAGCACACGATCAACAACCTGAGTGTAACAGCTGAGAACATGACCGCTGCTGAAAGCCGGATCCGTGACGTAGACATGGCAAATGAGATGATGGCTTATACAAAGAACAACATTCTTGTTCAGTCTTCTCAGGCAATGCTTGCACAGGCAAATCAGCTTCCGCAGGGAGTTCTTCAGTTATTACAGTAATACATACACACACCCTATTTTATCAAAAAGGCTTCTGGGGATTTCTCAGAAGTCTTTTTCATGTATTCTTACATTTTTTATCTTATTATATGAAAACTCTTCGCATATACAGGATAGCTGCAATAACTTTCGGATTCTCTAAATATCTGTACTTATCAAGACACTTGCCGGCAGTCTGGAGTATTCCTCTTTGATTTTATAACGATCACTGACAGAAGCAAAGCCGGAAAAGGATTTCCGGATAGAATTTTAATTCAAGGAGGAATTTTACAATGAGAATTCAGCACAATATCGCAGCATTGAACTCTTACAGAAACTTAACAGGAAACAACAATGCAGTAGCAAAAAATTTAGAGAAATTATCTTCTGGTTACAGAATCAACCGTGCCGGAGATGACGCCGCAGGACTGGCTATTTCTGAGAAAATGCGTGCACAGATCACAGGTCTGAACACAGCACAGAAGAACGCACAGGATGGTGTATCTCTTGTACAGACAGCAGAGGGAGCTTTGACAGAAGTTCACTCCATGCTGAACCGTATGGTAGAACTGGCTGACCAGTCCGCCAACGGAACATATGACAACGAAGTTGACCGTGCAAACCTGCAGAAAGAGATCGCTTCCCTGAAAGATGAGATCGACCGTATCGCAGATTCTACCAACTTCAACGGAATCAACCTGTTAGACGGTTCTCTGTCTGCTACAAAACTTGACTTAAACAAAGCAAGTACACTTGGCGGAAATGGAATTACTGTTCAGGAAAATGCGGCAATTGCAGCGACATCAGAATTCACCGTAGGAGTGGGTGCGGATGGTCAAGAACATACACTGACTGTTGAATATGCAGATGAAAATGGTACATTGCACAGCGTTGATCTTAAATATACATCAGATACTAACGCAGCTACCAGTACGAAAAATATCAAAGATGCAATTGCAAAATCAGAACTTGCATCCGTTTTCGACGTTACTGAGAGTAATAACAAATTTACACTGACTTCCAAAGTTGCTGGTGAGGGTGGCGCAAAACTGACAGCAATTAAGACAACGGATCAGACTGGAACTGCTGTAAAAGCCGGAACGGTTACAGAGGGTAAGAATGCAACGGTAACAGCAAAAGGTCAGGGGGCTATTCAGGATGGCGATAAAATCACTCTGAATGGAAAAACCTATCAGTTCGTAAAAGATGCAGATACAGAAGTAGCAGATGGAGCAACCGCAGTTTTAATTGGTAAAACCAGTGATGATACAATGGTGAACTTGAACAAGGCTCTGGAAAGTGCTGGAATTGAAGCTACTCTAGCGACAAATGATATTACATTTGCAGCATTAAACAATGGAAAAGGTTTGACACTTCAGATTGGTGATACTTCTGAAGATTTCAACCAGATGACTGTTTCTGTTGGGGATATGCACACCGTAGCGCTTGGCATCGCTGATATTGACATCAGCACACAGGCAGGAGCGAAAGCAGCAGTTGACAAGATCAAGTCTGCAATCAACTCTGTATCTTCTACTCGTGGTGATCTTGGTGCGATCCAGAACCGTCTGGAGCACACGATCAACAACCTGAGTGTAACAGCTGAGAACATGACCGCTGCTGAAAGCCGGATCCGTGACGTAGACATGGCAAATGAGATGATGGCTTATACAAAGAACAACATTCTTGTTCAGTCTTCTCAGGCAATGCTTGCACAGGCAAATCAGCTTCCGCAGGGAGTTCTTCAGTTATTACAGTAATACATACACACACCCTATTTTATCAAAAAGGCTTTCGGGGATTTCCCGGAAGTCTTTTTTTCAATTTTTATAAAAGAGTTGACACGAAGAAAACACTGTCCGAAAGGGTGATTCTTTTTACAGGTGGAAAGTGGAACGGAGTTCCGTTTTTCCGCTTTTTTTATTTAAAGTTGGGTGGAATCTGGCTGTTGGTTGTGCTATCATAAATACAATAGTTGAGATTGTGGAAAAGCGGGTGGAGGATACAAATGAAGCGAGAAGAGAGGAATGAGATGATAGATCATCGAGGAAATGAGATTGAGCAATGTCTGAAGACGATAGAATTTCTGAGTGAAAGTACAGAGGACTATTTATTTTTATGGGACTTCCAGACGGGAAATCTCCATTTTTCAAATCCGGTCTACGAGAAATACAATCTGCCGAAACGGGAAGAGTACGTTTATCAGATTCAGGACTTAGAGAGGTGCGTGTATGCCAGAGACGTTGCCGCCGTGAAGAAAATGCTGCGGCAGGCAGAGCGCGGCGACATAGTCTCCTGCAATATTGAGTGCCGGCTTTTGAATAATCATGGAGAAAAAGTATGGATCAGTTGTCGGGGAAAGAGCAGGTGCAGCGACACAGGAAAACCGGAGCTTATGCTGGGGCGGATCTCGGATTCTGTGATGAGCCGGAAAGTAGATACGCTGACCGGGCTTCTGAATATGACCTGTCTGTTTGACGACCTGGAGAAAGAACTTCAAAGTGAGAAAAAAGGCTTCCTGATGCTTCTTGGAATCGACGATTTTAAAAATATCAATATCAAACGAGGAAGAGGATACGGGAATTACATTTTGAAGATCGTGACAGAGATCATGGAAGAAGTGGTCGATCTGTCATTGAGTATTTACCGGGTGGACGGCGACCGGTACGCGATCAATATGGAGGGACGTACAAAAGGGATGGTGCAGACGACGTATCTGCTGATCCAGGAAAAAGTATTGCCGTATTGTACGATGTCTGCCGGGGTGGTTCCCTATGGGGAAGAGATCATTGACGGCAGCGGCGTATTATATCAGTACGCAGAAAACGCGCTGGACCGGGCCAAGAAGAGGGGAAAGAACAATCTTGTGTTTTTCTCAGCCGATGATTATGAGAAGAATCTGAACCGGATTGATTTGCAGGAAGAATTGAGGGAAAGCGTGCGGAACGGATTTTCCGGATTTCATCTTTGTTATCAGCTGCAGGTGTCGGGGACGGACTACCATGTGCGCGGAGCGGAAGCGCTTCTCCGATATGAATCGCCGAGCAGGGGAAGAATCAGCCCGGAAGAATTTATCCCGCTTTTGGAGCAGACGGAACTGATCGACCCGGTTGGCGACTGGGTTCTGGCGACAGCCCTGCATCAGTGCAAATGTTGGCGGAAATGGGTTCCGGATTTTCATATCAGCGTCAATATTTCTTACATCCAGTTAAGGAATGAGATGATTACACAAAAAGTGTTGGACGCGTTGAAGAAAGCAGAACTTTCGGGGGAAAGTCTTACCTTGGAAGTGACGGAGAGTATGCAGCTTCAGGAATATCAATATTTCAATCAGATTTTTTACTCGTGGAGAAGATGTGGAATCCAGATTGCAATTGATGACTTCGGAACCGGATATTCCAGTTTGGGATATTTGAAAAGCATGGAAATCAACGAAGTAAAGATCGATCGTTGCTTTGTCAGCAGATTACAGCACAGTGTGTATAATTGCCGGTTGATCAGCAATATGATCGAACTGTCTCATAGTGAGCAGCTTCGTGTTTGCTGTGAGGGCGTGGAAACCGAAGAGGAACTGGCGGTTCTGCGGACGCTGCACCCGGATCTGCTGCAGGGATATTTGTTTTCAAAACCATACGAAGCAGAAACATTTGCCAGATATTACATCAGGGGAGACAGTGAAGAACACAGTCAATGGGAAGCATACAGAAAAAGACTGTATCAACTTTCCGGCGGAGAAAAAACGCAGGAGATGCCGGAACGGGCATGTGAACAGGGCAATATTATAGAAGAAATGGACGAGATTGTGTTTGTCTGCGATCAGGATAGTTATGAGCTGTACTATATGAATACGGCGGGGCAGCTTCTGACAGGCGTTCACGATTATAAAGGGAGAAAGTGCTATAAAGTATTTCAGGGGAGAAACGATCCCTGTGAGTCTTGCAAAAATCACAAATTAAATGCAGAGCGTTTTCTTGTGTGGGAAAAAGAGAATACGTTTTTGAACCGTCATTTTCTGCTGAAAGATAAATTGATCCCATGGAATGGAAAAATGGCACATATGGAGATCGCGATCGATGTGACGGAAAAAGAACATGTCAGCAAAAGTATTCAGGAAAAACTGGACTTTGAGCAGAATATTGTGGAATGTACAAGAATGCTTGTGGAAGAGCCGGATACGGAACTTGCGATCCGGAAAGTTTTGCGGTCGATCGGCGCGTTTTATCAGGCAGATCGTTCGTATATATTTGAACGGGCGGCGCCAGGCGATTTTTGGATCAATACTCATGAGTGGTGTGAGAAAGGCGTGACGTCACAGCAGGACGAACTTCAAAATGTTCCGGGCAGCACGATACAGCGATGGGTCGAAGCGTTTCAAAAAGGGGAATCGGTTGTGATCCGTAATTTGGAACATATAAAAAAGAGCGCACTGGAAGAATGGGAAATCCTGCATACACAGGGGATCCGGCGGCTGGTTGTTGCGCCGATCCGAAAAGCGCAGCGTGTGATCGGATTCCTTGGGGTAGATAATCCGAAACGCCATCATGGCGATGCGGCGCAGCTTCATACGATGTCCTGTTTCCTGACAGAGCGTCTGCACGACACTGCGGCAGGAAAACTGGTGCCGGAGATCGCGTGTGAAGAAGTGCTGGGAACGACGAACCTTGGACTTTGGAAAATCATCCTGAACCGAAAGAACCGGACGGCAAAGATGTATGGGGACCGGACGATGAAACGGATCATGGGCGTGAACGAAGAACAGATTCCGGAGGAAATGTACCAATACTGGAACAGCAGGATTGGTGAGCAGTATCGTTCTTATGTGGCGAAGTCTGTGGAGCGGATCGTGACATCCGGAGGACCGGCGCAACTGGAATATACATGGGTGCATCCGGAATTAGGGGAGTGTGTGGTACAATGTCTTGGTGTCCGAATGGGAGAAATCGGAGATAAGGTCTGCCTGACCGGATATCATCGTCTTGTCAGTGAGATGGAATTGCTGCAGTTTTCGACGGAATCAAAAGCAGAGGAAAAGAGGGCGCTTCAGGAGAATAAGTGGAATTTCCGGGAAAAATATATATGGAAAAGTGTATTTTACTATGCAATGCTTTCGGAAACGGTTGCGTTCGCAGAGGTAGAACTGGATAGCGGTGAACTTCGGACTGCCGGAGGACTGTGGAAGAGCTATATGGGGGAATGCAGGGAGAACAAGGAAAAATTTGCAGCGCTGCTGGAGCGGAAAGCCGAGGAAGAGGTGCATCCGGAAGATATGGAAAGCGTCCAGAGATTTGTACAGGAAGAAATGTGTAGTTCCAGACATGCCAATGGAATTTTGACGAAAAAGTTGTGTTTCCGCAGATGTGCGGACGATGCGTATCAATGGATGAAACTGACGATGCATATTTTCCGCGAACGATATACGGACCGGGTATATGCGCTGTTGTATCTGAAAAATATCGATTCGGAGAAAAGAAAAGAGCTGGTGCTTCAGAAAGCGGCAAATCTGGATCCGTTGACAGGGGTTTATAACCGAGTTACATTTGAAAGAGAAGTAGAACGGTATATACTTCGGGATAATACGGTGGACGGAGGAGCGCTTGTGATTTTGGATCTGGATGACTTTAAGGGGATCAATGACCGCTATGGACATGCAAAAGGAGACGAGGCGTTAAAAACGTTGACCGGAGTTTTGAAAATGACATTCCGTCACGGAGATCTGATCGGACGGCTTGGCGGGGACGAATTTCTTGTGTTCATCAAAAATGTAGAGGTGCGTGAAATACTCAACCGCAGGATGAACGAGTTATTTGCCGTGATCCACAGTGCGTCGGAGATTCCGCTTCGGTGTAGCGTGGGGATTACATTTGTCTCTAAAAGCAGATTTTCTTATGAAAGGAGTCTGGAGGAAGCCGATCAGGCTTTATATGAAAGTAAAAGATTGGGAAAAGACCGGTATTGTTATTATCGGGACATTAAGAAAGGAGAATGAGAAAGGTGGCAGGTTTAAGTGAAACAAACGGATTTGGAAAGAAGCGGATTATGATCGTGGATCACAATGAGGAAGAGCAGAAAACAGTGAAAAAGATGCTTGGGGAAGAATATGAAGTTTTGGTTGCGGAAACAGGTTTACAGGCATTGGGATATATGCAGGATAAGGAGATTCCGCATTTGATCTTGCTTGATTTACTGATTCCGGAGACGCATGGAATGGATGCGTTAAAAACATTAAAGAGTACGCCGCGGCTGCGGCAGATCCCGGTTATTTTTCTGGCTAACATGGATGACATGAATTTGAGAGTCGAAGGACTTGGTAATGGTGGGGATGATTTTATTCAGAAACCTATTCACGAAGAACTGATGAAATTGAAGATCAGACGACAGCTTTATATTGCACAGCTGGAACAGGAAAACCGGATTTTACAGTTGAAATTACAGTCACTTCGTAATCGGATCGACCGGGTCTTTGACGAGGTATTTTAAATAGGAAAATGAGCGGGTACCAAAATGGTATCTGCTTTTTCTTTTGGAATTAGGCAAAATGAACAAAAGAAAGAAGCTGACAAAGCGGCAGAAGTAGAAAAAGCAGAATTTTTCTGCGAAATCAATACAAAAAACAGCGAAAAAATATTGGAGTTGGACTGGACATTAAAGGGAAGAGTGTTTATAATAGAATAAAATATTGTAAAAATATGTAGAATCATGTAAATAAAGACTGGATTTTAGCGGAGAGGGAGATTGTGATGGATTATATACTGCAGAATATGCAGTACAGATATATGGAAAATGTCATACAACAGATCAATCGCGGCGCAGTGCAGAATGTGACGACGCCGTCCCTGTCCGGGACTGGATTTGCACACATTTTTCAACAGACGCAGATGGCGGAAAGCGGGATCAGCGCAGGAGATTTGGATGCGATTTTTGAAGAGGCTTCCCGGACGTACGGCGTTCCGGCAGATTTGCTGAAAGCGGTCGGAAAGATGGAATCGAATTTTGACCCTTATGCACAGTCGGGAGCGGGGGCGCAGGGCGTCATGCAGCTTATGCCGGCGACGGCGCAAAGTCTCGGCGTGACGGATCCGTTTGATGCGCGCAGCAATATCATGGGCGGCGCAAAGTATCTGTCAGATCTGCTTGCCAGATATGATGGAAATGTGGATCTGGCGCTTGCGGCATATAATGCGGGAAGCGGTAATGTGGAAAAGTACGGTGGAGTTCCGCCGTTCCAGGAGACACAGAACTATATCAGCAGAGTGAAAGAATATATGGGTGATGCAGGGAATCTGTTGACCGGCGGATCCGGCAGCGTACGGAATGTGAGTGGGAAGACAGGAGTGAATCTCTGTCCGCTCTGCGGAGAGGGAAAGCAGGTTACGGATACATCGGGAGAGATGCTGACGCTCCTTTCGGAACTTTTTAAGGTTCAGATCCAGCGTCAGATGATCTCGTCAGATGATTTTACGGGCACATTTGTTTGATAAAAGCAGGACTTCGCAGAAAAATCGGTCAATGAAAAGGAAAGGGGAGCGACCGGATGTTTGGCAATACGATCTCAATGATGGAAAAATCCATGGACTATCTGTGGAAGAAGCAGGAAGTGACGGCAAATAACATTGCCAATGTAGATACACCGGGATACCGGAGGAAACGCGTTAATTTTGAAGAAACATTCAGAAGAAAACTGGAAGCAACCGCATTGACTGGGAAAAATGAGGATGTACGTCAGGCGATCCAAAGTTCAAAAAGCTATGTTGTGGAAGACGCGCACACAACGAGAGCAGATGGGAACGGCGTCAATGCCGATGTGGAATATACGGAACTTACAAGAACAGCACTGCAGTATCAGTATTTGACACAGTCGTTGAGCGGCGATATCGTCAGATACCGGTCAGCGATCAAAGGACAGTAGGGGAGGTCTCTATGGACGAATTATTTATACAGCCAATCCAGGTAAAAACGATGGAGAGCGGCATCGAAAGTATCTCGGCAAATGGCGGACAAGTCAGCGGTAAGGGCGGCGCGGAAACATTCAAAAGCGTTTTCCGGGAAGCGATCGACAACGTGACAAGTACAGAAAATGACCTGGTAAATAAACAGTATCTTTTAGCTACGGGACAACTGGAAGATGCACACTCTGTGATGGTGGCGTCTTCACAGGCACAGCTCGCAGTGGACATGTTGGTGTCGCTGCGGAACAAAGCAATGGAATCTTATAATGAGTTAATGCGTATCAGCCTGTAAAAAATACAAGGCTGATATTCTTGCGTAATGAAACGTAAAAAATATGTTAAGAAAATGTTAAAAGGAAACTTTTGAGCTTATGAAAGAGAAACTGGAACAGATAAAAGAATTTGTGGGAAAGTTAAGCAGCAAGACGAAAAAGCTGATCATAGCGGGAGCGGCGTTGCTGTTGATCGCTGCGGTCGCCGTTGCATTTATTCTGAATAACCAGCCGTATGAGGTGTTGTTTTCCGGATTGGGAACGGAAGAAGCACAGCAGATCGTTGGAAAGCTGCAGGAAAGCGGCATTGATTTTAAATATCAGGGAGAATCTACGATCTTAGTGAAAAAGGATGTCCTGGATGTGACGAAAGCACAGCTCGTACAGGAGGGGTATCCAAAGAGCGGGTTTACATACGATACATTTATCAATAACGCGGGTATGATGACGACGGATTCCGACAAGCGGACGTACAAATTATATGAACTGCAGGACCGGATCAGTTCTACGATCCGGTTGTTTGAGAATGTCAAAGATGCGAAAGTAACGATCGCGTTAGGTGAAGAGAGTAAATATGCTTTGGATGACGAGGCAAAGCAGGATTCCAGCGCGACCGCAGTCGTGACGATGAAAGACGGCGGATCGCCGACAGAAGATCAGGCGGCGGCGATCCAGCGTCTGGTCGCGAAAAGTGTGCCGGGAATGGAACTGGATCAGGTTGCGGTATTTGACGGAAATGGAAATGACGTTTCCGTTTCCGAAGAGTCGTCAAGCATGAACGGATCTGACGCGGAAGAGATCGCGGCAGTGATTGAAAACCAGATCGAAGAAAAAGTGCATGATGTGCTCGGACCGGTTTACGGTAATCAGAACGTAAGGATTTCCGCAAGAGCAAAGGTCGATATGCAGCGGCTGATCACGGAGAGTACAACGTACAATACACCGGAAAAAATCGATCAGAATGATAAAAGCGGAATCGTCAGTCATGAAGAAAGTATGACGGAGAACACGAAGAACGGGCAGGGAACCGCAGGTGGAGAGGTTGGTACCGAAACCAACGCGGACAATACCGAGTACGCTGCCGGCGGAGGCGGCAACAGCAGCGCAAGTTCTGAAAGCGAAAGTGTTTCCAAAGATTATCTGGTCAATCAGATCAAAGAACAGGGGCAGATCGATCCGGGAGTCCTTACAGATCTGACAGTAGCGGTTGCAATTAATGGAGAGGGATATGGTGAATTGACGGAGAAGCAGATCCGGGATCTGGTAGGAAATGCAGCCGGAATCGCGGCGGAAGACAGAGAGGGAAAGATCTCTCTGGTAAGCGCACCGTTCTATAAGGCAAATACAGAGGAGGCGTCGGCAAAGGCGAATGCCATGGATACGAAGACCCTCCTGATTCTTGCGGGAATCGCAGCGGCTGTACTGCTGATATTGATCATTATCATTCTGATCGTTGCAAAACGGCGCAAAAAGAAGAGAATGTTGGAAGAACAGGAACTTCTTGCGGCAGAGACGGAAGTAATGCCGGATCTGTATGCGGATAGCGACGAGGATATTGAAAGACTGAGTAAAGAGATGCAGGAACTTCGGAACGACCGAGGAATGGAATTGAAGAAACAGGTACGCGAGTTTGCGGATCAGAATCCTGAGATTTCTGCCCAGTTGTTAAAATCATGGCTTAACGGAGGAGAGGATCATGGAGAACAATAGTTTAACGCCGGAACAAAAAGCCGCGGCGGTTATTGTCTCTTTGGGAGCGGAAAAGGCATCGAAAGTTTACAAGCATCTGAGTGAAAGCGAAATTGAAAAGCTGACGATTGAAGTCGCGAAGCTGGGACATGTACCTCCTGAGCAGACCGAAGACGTGCTGGATGAATTTTATAAGACGTGTCTTACACAGAAAGTTGTGACCGACGGCGGAATGGAATATGCGCGGAGCGTGCTGGAAAAAGCGTTTGGAGAGGCAACGACGCAGGCATTGCTGGAAAAATTGTCGAAATCCTTAAAAATGCGGCCGTTTGAATTTATCCGAAAAAGTAGTGTGAAGAATCTGTTTTCTTTCTTACAGCATGAACGTCCGCAGACGATCGCACTGGTGCTTTCCTATGCGGATGCAGATCAGGCGGCGACCGTGATCAGCGAACTGCCCAAAGAGAAGCGGATCAAAGTGGTCGAGTGTGTGGCAAAGATGGAGAGCGCTTCTCCGGATGCGATCAAGATCGTGGAATCCACGTTGAAGAAACGGTTTGAAAACATTCTTACCACAGATTACACAACCATTGGCGGTATCGATTATATTGCAGACGTTATGAATCATATGGATCGTGGAAATGAGAAGTTCATCTTTGATGAATTAGGGAAAGACAACAGTGAACTGGCAGATACGATCCGCAAGAAGATGTTCGTATTCGAAGATATTGTATCGATGGACAACCGTTCGATCCAGCGGTTTATCCGTGAATGTGACGTTAAGGATATCGTATACGCATTGAAAGGCTCAGACGAGAAGATCAAAGAACTTATTTTTGCCAACGTCTCTACGCGTATGGCGGAAAGTATCCAGTCAGATCTTGAGATCACAGTCAATGTACGGCTTCGCGATGTAGAAGAGGCACAGCAGAGAATCGTAGCTGTGATCAGACGTCTGGAGGAAGCCGGAGAGGTGATCATTGTGAAGAGCGGAAAGGATGAGATCATTGCCTAGTAGGAATATCGTAAAAGACGCCGAAGAGCGGGATGTGCAGTCGTATGATTTTTTTGCGGGCTTTTTATTAAAAAAGGAAGAAGAAGTTCCGGAAGAAGAACGTATTCTGGAGGAGCCGGAAGCGGAAGAGATAGAATATGAGACTTTAAAGGAAGAGATTCTGGAAGAGGCAAGAGAACAGGCGAGACATATCGTGCAGGAGGCAAGACAGCAGGCAGAACTTCTCCGCGAGGAAGCCTTTGAAGAGGGAAAAAAGGCGGGGGAACAGGAGGGGATCCGCTCCGCATATGAAGAACATCGGAAGATGCTGAATAAGGAACTGCGTTCTTTCCAGCAGAATTTTGCAGATGTGATCCGGGACGTGAGTATCCAGAAAGACAAAATTCTGGAAAAGAATATTGACGATCTGAAGCAGATCTCCATCTCCATTGCGGAAAAAGTGATCCATACGAGCATACGTTCCAGTGAGGAGATCATCAAAAGGATGATCCTGGCAGCCACAGAAAAGCTGAAAAAGCGACAGTGGGCGAAGATCTACATTACGAAATGCAATACGGATGTGAATATGGAAGTGGATGCAGAATTTCTGGAATCTCTGTCCCATCTGTCCGATAATCTGAAGATCATCACGATGAATGATGGGGAAGAGGGAACCTGCATTGTGGAGCTACCGGACGAGGTGATCGATGCAAGTGTGGGAACACAGTTGGAGAATATCAAAGATATTTTGAATAATGTAAGAAGATAAGCGGAGTTGACAGCGATGTTTAAGAAATTCCCGGAACTGATCGAGAATGCAGAGACGATCAGTTATATCGGTAAAATTGAGAATATAGTAGGGATGTGTATGGAATCTTCCGGAAGCCGGGCAAGTATCGGAGATATCGCCATGATCTACAACGAAGAGACGCACAAACAGATCCCGGTGGAAGTGGTCGGGTTCAAAAACGACAAGATCCAGTTGATGGCGTATGACAATATCAGTGGTGTTTCCGTCGGAAGCTTTGTGAGAAATACCAAGCACAGACTAAAGATTCCGGTAGGCGAGTTCCTCCGGGGAAGAATTATCGACGCAACGGGGAAGCCGATCGATTCGCTTGGCGCGTTTGAGTCCAGCAGACATTATTATGTAGATAATACATATATCAATCCACTGGATCGTCCGCCGATCACCGATACGCTGGACTTCGGGGTGAAAGCGATCGACGGTCTGAATACGGTCGGAAAAGGACAACGTATCGGGATTTTCGCCGGAAGCGGCGTTGGAAAGAGCACGCTGCTTGGGATGATCGCAAAAAATGTAAAAGCGGATATCAATGTGATCGCCCTTGTGGGCGAGCGAGGCAGGGAGGTCCGGGAGTTTGTCGAGAAAGATCTCGGGGAAGAGGGGCTGAAGCGGAGCGTCCTTGTGGTTGCGACATCGGATCAGCCGGCGATGCTACGGATGAAATGCCCGTTGGTTGCGACAACGATCGCGGAATATTTTAAAGATCAGGGCAAAGACGTTCTTCTTATGATGGATTCCCTCACCCGATTTGCGATGGCGCAAAGGGAGATCGGACTTGCGATCGGAGAGCCGCCGGTTGCAAGAGGATATACCCCCTCGATTTATGCGGAATTTCCGAAATTGCTTGAGCGAAGCGGAAATTTCAAGGAGGGATCGATCACAGGCGTTTATACGGTTCTGGTAGAGGGAGACGATACCAACGAACCGGTTGCCGACACCGTGCGCGGTATTTTGGATGGACATATCGTGTTGAGCAGAAAGCTGGCGAATGAGAATCATTTTCCGGCGATCGATGTGAATGCGAGTATTTCGCGTCTGATGTCGAACATTGTGGATGAAGAGCATAAGGCGGCGGCATCCGCGCTGCGGGATATCTTGAGTATTTATGCGAAAAATGAAGATCTGATCTCGATCGGAGCCTATAAAGCGGGCTCGAATCCAAAGCTGGATTTTGCGATTTCCAAGATCGATCAGGTAAATGCATTTTTAATGCAGAAAGTGGACGAGCATTTTACAAAAGAAGAAATTTTGGAAATGATGAAGCAGATTTTAGCATAAAGAGGGTGTTGATAAGACATGAAAAAGTTTTTTTTCTCGTTAAATACAGTGTTGAATTATAAAGAACAGGTTTTGGAGAGTCTTCGCGGAGAACATGTGGCGGCGCTTTTGAAAGTCAGGGCATGTGAAAGAGAAATAGAAGATCTGGAAACTCAACACAAAGAGTGCATGGAAGAATTTGAATGTCAAAAAAAGACCGGAATCGCAATTTCTAAAATGAAAACTTATGAGGGATATTTAGAAAGTCTGGGTGTTCGAATTCTGAGAAAACAGGAGCATCTCGCAGACTTAAAAGAGGATGAGATAAAAAAACGTACCCGTATGATCGAGGCGAAGAAAGAATTTACTTCGATTCAGAAGCTGAAAGAAAAAAAACAGGAAGAGTACCGCAAGCAGGAACAGAAAGAAAACGAGACGTTAATTGAAGAATTTGTTTCATCCAGAACGGCAGTCGCCAAATTGAACGGGTAATCCTGCATACAGCAGATTACTATATAAAAACAAAAATAACAGGGAAAGGAGGGGAAAGGGAAAATGGAGGTTGTATCTTTTCAAAATGTGAATCATTTTGTCCCGAAACAGGCAGAGAAAGAGCAGAAGCAGTCCGCTGACAGAGAAAGCTTTCAAGATATCATGAAGAAAGCGCCGGAGCAGGCACAGACGGAAAAAGAGCAGGAAGACGTTTCCAAAAGCGAGAAGAAAGATCCGATCGTACAGAACGGGAATTTCGTACTGCAAAGCCAGTTATTGATCGTGCAGGCGCCGGTTCAGGAAGCTGTGCAGCAAGGGCAGGAAAATCCGATGACGGAAACTGTACCGGGAGAGTTGTCAGCAGGAACAGTACCAGAGAATGCAGAATGGACGGGATCTCAACAGGTCATGTCCGGTATCGAGACTGCGGAAAATGCGGGAATGCTTATCGACGATGCATCCCGGCAGGAGGCGCAACGACTTTCGGAAAAGACAGAGATCACACCGGAAACACTGCAGACGACAGACAACGGGCAGACCACATCAAAGACAACGGTTTCCGAGACTTCGCAGACGGAAAACCAGAGCGGGGATCCGTTCAAAGCGGATCGGAAAGAAGAGTTGGAAAAATCTTCGAATCTGGATCGGCTCACGGAAACGCAGCCGGGAGAAAAGCCGGAAGAAAGTAATGTGGCGACGATCGGAAGACAGGATGCTGCCGAACATACAAGCGGCGCTGCCAGAGAATCCGGAAAACGGGAACAGATTCAGGGATCGAGAGAGGTGCTTATGGTATCAAAGCCGGAAGAACTTCCGCAAGAGCTGACAAGACAGTTGTTAGTCAAAGCCTCGTCCGGCAGAAATGAATTTGAGATCCAGATCACGCCGAAACATCTTGGTGAGATCACCGTGCGGATCGCACAGGAAGACGGATGCAGTGTTGTGTCGATCATCTGCTCTGAGAAAAAAACGATGGAGCTGCTGGCACAGAGTGCAAAGGAAATCGGAAGTGTGATGGAACAGAATCTCGGAAAACCGACAGAGATCTATGTGGACGAGCAGAAGAGCGAGACGCTCTGGCAGGACGGACAGCAGGATCAGGATCATTCCGGACGAGAATCTGAGCAGTATCGGCAGAAAGAAGAACAGGAAAAAATGCAGAAAGCAGAAAATACCCGGTTTCTCCAGGAACTGAGACTGGGACTGATCGGATAGGAAAGGAGAGAAAATATGGCAGTCAGTAGCGTAATAGGAAACAGCAATGCATTCAACAATCAGTACGCGACACAGGGCGCAGCAGAGGCGAACAACAGCGAAATGTCCATGGATGATTTCTGGCAGCTTATGGCAGCGCAGCTTCAGTATCAGGATATGACAAATCCAATGAACAACAGCGAGATGATGAATCAGATGACACAGATGGCAACAATGAATGCAATGACACAGGTGTCCAATGCGATCGCCAATTTTGGTGTCGTTACGAACAACTTGTCACAGGTCACATTGACATCTTATTCTACGGGAATGATCGGAAGAGAAGTAACGGTAGCGACGGTGGATGAAAGCGGAGAAGTAAATGGCGAGAAAAAGGGCGTTGTCACGGGGGTTGACCTGACAGGCGGACAGTATGTGTATATTGACGGTGAGAAGTACAGCTTGTCGCAGATCATGAGTGTGGGGGACGTTCCGAAGAATGGGGAAACGACGCCGCCGGAAACAGAGAAGCCGGAGACGGAAAATCCGGAAACAGAAAAAACGGAGACAGACGGAGAGAAGTGCTGAGCGCCGCATACAGGCAGGGGGATAAAACATGAATCAGATCAATAAGCTTACAAATGTAAATGCATTGAAGCTCTCTCATGCGTCTGTGCAGACACAAAAGACAGATGAAAGCTTTTCCACATTGTTAAAAGAAGAGCTGGACCGCTCAGAGGGAGTCCGCTTTTCCAAACATGCGGCACAGAGAGTTGCGGAACGGGGGATCGAAGTTTCGGACCGGCTGATGTCGGATTTGAATCAGGCGGTAGAAAAGGCAAAAGCGAAAGGAGCCAGAGATGTTGTGATCATCGGAAAAGACGGCGCCTTTATCGTGAATGTTCCTCATAATCTGATCGTTACCACGATGAATGGTAACGAGATGAAAGAAAATATTTTTACAAACATAGACAGTGCTGTACTTTTATAGGCCGGACCATTATGGAGGTCTGATGTCTGTCCGAATGACAGGCACATGGGCAGCACAACGAAAGAAAAGGAGATAGAGAACAAATGGTCAGATCAATGATTGCAGGAGTTGCAGGATTAAAGACACATCAGTCCAAATTGGATGTTATTGGTAACAATATTGCAAATGTAAATACATGGGGATTCAAGTCTTCCAGTTTTAACTTCGCAGATTCCATGTATTCTACTTCGATCAACGGATCGGCAGGAAACGATCTTGCAGGAGGAGCCGGAGGAAGAAATGCTTCCCAGGTCGGATATGGAGTTACAACCGGATCGATCTCTACATCGTTTCAGGCAGGCGCTCCGGCGCCGTCCGCAAGTTCTCTCGATTGTATGATCGATGGAACCGGATTTTTCCTTGTAGGAAATATGATCAACGGAAGCTTTACCAACGTGGAAGAGTCCGGACTGAATCTTTCCAGAATCGGTTCGTTCTCTGTGGATGGAAATGGGTATCTGGTAGACTCCATGGGAAGTTATGTATATGGATATTCACTGGTTGACGGAACCGGAATCCCGGAGAAACCGGCGACGGCAAGCGAATGGACGATCAAAAATGCAAACGTGACGATCAATAAAAATGTAACGCCAAACACCATCTCGATCGGCGGTGTGCAGGTGCAGACAACGAAGACCGATTTTAAAGGACAGGTGCAGGACTGGATCGCACAGGTGACAAAGAAAGGTGGAGAATTTGAGGGATTTACGATCAATCTGGAGAACTACAATGACGGCGTAAATCCGCCGACAGTCAACCTGACGATCGAATCCAACCAGAAAGGCGTTGTGCAAAACGGAACCGGCGACCCGGGAGATCCGGATAAGATTACGAATGCATGGGGAAATGGTAATAATACGACCGCACCGCAGGGTGGAACCGCGCAGGACAACTTCACACAAACCGTGATCGGCGCCAACCGTGTACCGGGCATCGCGGCAGAGTTCAGTGACGAACTTTCCACGATCCAGATCCCGACGGATCCGGATACCGGAATGGCATACAATATCCAGAGTTATACGATCAACGAAGACGGCTCTGTTGTCGGTGTGGACGAACAGGGACGCACCATTGCCATCGGACAGCTTGCTTTGATCACGGTAGAGAATCCAAACGGTTTGGAGAAAACAAGCGGTTACTACTATAATATCGGACCAAATGTGGGAACTATCGAACATATCAAAGCGAACGGCGGAGCAGCCGGAAAGATCCGGGGAAATTATCTGGAGATGGCGAATGTGGATCTGGCAAACGAATTCTCACAGATGATCACAACACAGCGTGGTTATCAGGCGAATTCAAAGATCATCACCGTTACAGACCAGATGCTCGAAGAACTTGTCAATATGAAACGATAAAAAAGAACGATCCGGAAGGAGCGGGTAAATCTCCCCCGCTCCCCAGATAAAAAAGCCGGATGATCGATAAGAGAAAAGGGGAAACAATACTATGATCATGCTTACAAAACTGAATGACGAGAAAATTATTTTAAATTGTGAACAGGTAGAGGCAGTGGAATTTATACCGGAAGCAAAAGTGATTATGATGAATGGAAAGTTCTATATCGTGAAAGAAAGCGGAGAAGAGATAATTGAGAAAACAATCGAGTACAACGGAAAAATCCGGAGTTACGTTAATAAATAGAAGAAACAAATCATAGGGGAGGCAGCAGCATGGATTTAACCAGTATTATAGGTGTGGTAATCGGTGTGGTCCTGATTGTCTTTGTGGGAATCGGACCTAAGGATCTGGGCAACTTTTGGGATCCCGCAAGTGTGGCGATCGTGCTGGGCGGTACGCTCGCATCTGTTGTGGCGAGTTACCCATTTAGCGTGTTGAAAGCCACAGCAAAACATATCAAGATTTTATTTCAGGGCAAACGCTACAATGTACAGGCGTTGATCGATACGCTGGTAGAAATGGCGCAGACTGCAAGAAAGAATGGTCTGCTCGCACTGGAAGAAAAGGCGAACGAACAGGATGATGCATTTTTCCGGCAGGGGATCATGATGATCGTGGATGCGACAGAACCGGAAGAGGTGCGCTCAATCATGGAAAACGAACTGGATATTATGGATCAGCGCCATGAAGAGTCCTTAGGGATTTATGAGAAAGCGGCGAATTATGCGCCGGCATTCGGTATGATCGGAACACTTGTCGGTCTGGTAAACATGCTGAATGGAATGGATATAGACGCGGGAGCGTCTTCTGATATCGGACCGGCTATGGCGACGGCATTGATCACAACTTTTTATGGATGTGTGCTGGCACATTTATTCCTTTCTCCGATCGCCAAAAAACTACGCGTGCGGAATGAAGAAGAGCTTTTGTATAAGCAGATCATGATCGAGGGACTTCTGGCGATCCAGTCGGGAGATAATCCGAAGTTTCTGAAAGAAAAACTTTTGACATATTTGAGCTACAATGACAGAAGCAAGCTTCAGGACGGCGAAGAGGGCGACGGCGAGAAGAAAGCAGCTAAAAAATCAGGCGGTAAAAGAAAAAAGAAATAGGGTGAGATAACAAGATGAGAAAGAGGCGTAAAAAAAAGCCGGAGAATGGATCAAATTGGATGGACACCTACGGAGATATGGTGACTCTATTGCTATGCTTTTTTGTGTTGCTGTATTCTATTTCTTCTGTGGATCAATCCAAGTGGATCAAGCTTGTAGAAAGTTTTAATCCGGATGCAAAAGAAGTCAGTCAGATTGTAACGGATACGGTAGCAGATGGAAATGACGAAGTTCCGGGCAATGCTGAGGCAACTGAGGAGGCTGTGTTCGACGAATTGTATGAACGGTTGAAGCTGGCGGTGGAAGACGCTGGGATCGAGACGGAAGTGGAATTGACCAAAGGCGATGGGTATACTTTTGTACGGTTCCGGGACACGATGTTTTTTGATGGGGACAGTGCGGTGATCCGTCCGGAGGGAAAAGTTATACTGGACAGGTTTGCGGAGGCGATCGCTCCGGCAAGCGATGTAATTCAGGAAATTCAGGTTTTGGGACATACGACGCAGGCGCTTCCCAATCAGCAGAACGATGTGGTGAGCGACCGCGTTCTTTCATCGGAGAGAGCGGCAAATGTCACAGGATATCTGCAGCAGAAAAATCTGGTTTCTCCGGATAAGCTTGTATCGGTCGGATATGGGCAGTTCAGACCGGTCGCACCGTTTGACACGGAAGAGAACCGGTCAAAGAACCGAAGAGTTGAGATCATCATTACGAAAAATAATTCCATACAGCGAAGTCTGGATGAGTATTATGCAGAAGTGGATGGAAAAAATGAGTAAAGGCAGGTGTTCATAAAGATGGCAGATGTGCTTTCACAAAGTCAGATTGATGCGCTGCTGCATTCTATGCAGAATGCAGATGTGGAAGAAAGCAAAGTTACACAGCCGCAACCTACGAAAACATATCGAAAATATGATTTTTACAGTCCCAAAAAATACACAAAAGATAAGTTGAAAATGCTGAAAAGCATTTATGATAACTATGCTCGGATCGCAACTTCGCAGATCAACGGCTTGTTCCGGGTGGCGAGCGAGGTGGAAGTGATCGGCGTAGAAGAGCAGAGATATTATGAATTCGGGAATGCACTGAATGAGACAGATGTGATCACTCTTGCGAAAGCAGAATTACAGGATCATTCGAAAAATCCTCCGATGGTGTTTCATATTTCTCCGATCCTGATGGGGTCGATGATCGACAGGTTGTTGGGCGGAACCGGAACAGATACGGAAGTAGACGGTTCCTATGTATATACAGATATTGAGATCGCTCTGTATGAGAGTGTGATCAAACATTTGATCGCAATCACAAAAGATGTGTGGTCTACTTATATCCACATGGATGTGGAATTTGGATGGGTAGAAGAAAATCCGAGTATGTTCCAGGGGATCAGTGTGGATGAGACAGTCGTGATCGTCATGCTGAGAATTTCACTGGGTGAGAATATCGAGGGAGCAATGAATATCTGCCTGCCGGGTACATTGTTGTTTAATATCTTTGATATTATAGAGAAGACCAAACATCTGGCAGATAAGGATAACAGCCACATGCAGCGAGATAACCGGGAAGAGATTCTTGAGAGTATCAAAGAGTCTGAGATGGAAGTCATGGCGCAGCTTGGCGTTGCGCGGCTGAATCTGGACGATATTTACAATCTTCATGTGGGCGATGTGATCGATTTGAACAAGCCGCAGGATTCCGCAGTATCGGTACATGTTGCCGGTCAGCCGTGGTTCAAAGGAAAACTTGGCGTATACAATAAGAACATCGCAGTAAAAATTGAAGAACGTGCAGAAGAAAAAAATGCAGGGTAGAAAAGAGATGACGGAGAAATATCAAAGATTCTCTGTACATATAAAAAGAAATATTTATGAAAAGAGGTAATGAAAAATGGCAAAAATTTTATTGGTAGACGATGCAGCTTTTATGAGAATGATGTTAAAGACAACGTTAGGACAGGCTGGTTATACAGACGTGATCGAGGCGGCAGACGGTGCGCAGGCAGTGGAAATGTATCAGGCGGAGAAACCGGATCTGGTATTTATGGATATTACGATGCCGAATAAAGACGGTTTGGAAGCACTGAAAGAGATCAAAGCATTAGATCCGGCGGCAACGGTTGTGATGTGCTCAGCAATGGGACAGGAAGCGATGGTTATGGATTCCATCAAGTCGGGAGCGAAAGACTTTATTGTAAAACCGTTCAAACCGGAACGTATTTTGTCAACGATCAAGAAAATTCTTGGATAATCAGGGAGTGAGGAAGAAAAATGTCTTTTTTGAATTCTTTTGATATTAGTGTTTCAGGATTGACTGCACAAAGGCAGAGGCTGGATACTGTCGCAGAAAATATAGCAAATGCACAGACGACGAGAACCGCGGACGGAGGTCCATACCGACGTAAGATCGTTTCTTTTGAGGAGAAACCGGCGAGTTCTTTTCAGGAGGAGTTCAATAGCCGTCTTCGGCGCTCCGGAATGGAAAAAGGCGGCGTGCGTGTTTCACAGATTACAGAAGATCAAAGAGATCTGATTCCGGTATATGATCCGGATCATCCGGACGCAAACGAAGAGGGTTATGTTATGATGCCGAATGTAGATCTTGTAAAAGAGACCGTAGACGGAATGGCTGCGACAAGATCGTACGAGGCGAATATTACAGCGTTTAATGCGATCAAAATGATGTCGCAGAAAGCGTTGGAGATCGGGAAATAAGTAATTGCATAGGAGGAAAAGGGCAGAATGGGATCCAATTGTTTTAGCGCATTGGAAATAGATGCCGTAGGCGAAATCCTGAATATCAGTTTGGGAGCTTCGGCAACTGCGGTTTCAACAATGCTGAATACCAGAGTAGATATTACCACTCCTGTTGTAAATGTTGTCCGCAAGGATGAGTTTAAAATGGACAGAGTGGAGCCGGCGATCGGAGTTGAGATTACTTATATATCTGGCTTGGAGGGAAGCAATGTCATGTTGTTAAAAAGACATGACGTGCGGGTGATCGTGGAAATGCTGATGGGCATTCCGATGACGGATGAAGAGTTTGAATTAAACGAGATGAATATCAGCGCGGTCTGTGAAGTGATGAACCAGATGATGGGGGCGTCTTCCACAGCGCTTTCCGAATTCCTTGGAAAAGTTGTAAATATTTCAACACCGATTTCCTTTGAAGTGGAAAATGAAAAAGCGTTCATCGATAAATATTTTTCCGACGACGATTACAGAGTCGTTGTAAAATTTGCACTGAAGATCGCAGACCAACTGGAAAGCGAATTCTTTAACGTAATGCCGATCAGTCTTGCAAAGAGCCTTGTGAAAGGATTTCTTCCGGACGATGTGATCGTCGATCCGGCAAATGTAAATGAGGAAACGAAAGACGTTCCGAATGAAGAAGCAGCGCCGTCTTCAGGAGGAAAGCAGACGCTCTCCCAGGAGGAAATCGAAAGTCTGTTAAATGCGGAGGGAAGTACACAGGCAATGTTTGAGCAGCCTGCAGAATCACAGCAGGATCAAATGAGCGCCGGTATGAACCAGCAGATGAACGCACAAATGAATCAGGATCCGCAAATGAATTTGAATCCGCAGACTATGGCGCAGCAGCCGATGATGTCGGGAATGGCAGATGCATCTATGATGCAGATGCAAATGCAGATGATGCAGCAGATGATGCAGCAAATGCAGCAGATGCAGCAACAGCAGGAGGAAAAACAAAAAGCGGCAGAACCAAAACTGATCAACGTGCAGCCGATGGTGCGACAGGATCTGAATCAGGACCGCGGCGTGGTTCTTCAGGAAGAACAGGAAGAAAATATGGAACTGATCATGGGGGTTCCGCTTGAAATCTCCGTGGAGATCGGAAGAACAAAGAAACTGGTGAAAGATATTCTGGACTTCACCAAAGGATCTTTGGTTGTTCTGGATAAACTGGCGGGAGAACAGGTCGATCTGTTCGTCAACGGACAATGTATCGCAAAAGGCGACGTTGTGGTTGTAGAAGATAATTTTGGAATTCGTATTACAGAGATCACGAAGATCAACCTGGCAACATTAGAATAGGAAGGACGATTATGGGGAGTGTGATTCTGACTTTTATAGCGGCTGTTTTTATCATTTATCTAAGCTATGTCGTCAGCAAATATGTAGGACGAGGAATGAATAAAAACGGCAATTCACATTATATGCGAGTGGTCGATCAGCTTATGGTCGGACAGGATCGATACGTTGCGGTTGTACAGGCAGGGGACAAATACTTGCTGATCGGGGTAACTTCTCAGCAGATCAGCCTTTTGCAGGAACTGGATCCGGAGGATTTGATCCCGCTTGCGCCAATTCAGGGAAACAGTACACCTAAAGCACAGGAATTCAGAGAGCTCCTGAACAAATTTGGTAAAATGACCCAAAAAGGGGGAAAAGAAGATGTATGATTCCTTAATTAATGTCAATGGCAATCAAGTCCCTACATTAGAAATCTTATTGCTTCTGACTATTGTGGCGCTGCTGCCGTCATTGATCATCATGATGACTTCTTTTTCCCGGACGGTCATTATCCTGTCATTTTTGCGAAATGCGCTTGGAATCCAACAGACTCCGCCCAATATGGTGTTGGTCGGGATTTCCTTGTTTTTGACATTGTTCATTATGGATCCGGTGATCAAGGAAATCAATACGGAAGCATATGAACCATATAAAAATCAGCAGATCACGCAGGAAGAGGCGTTGGAGCGGGCACAGGTCCCGCTGAAAGAATTCATGTTAAAGCAGACGGAGAAAAGCAGTCTGAATTTATATATGGATATGGCGGATGTGCAGCTGGCGGAGGACGAGAGCCCGGAAGACCTTTCCATGACGGTCATTGTCCCGGCGTTTATGACCAGCGAACTCAAGAGAGCGTTTGTGGCAGGATTCTTATTATTTATTCCGTTTCTTCTGATCGACATTATCGTCTCCAGTACGTTGATGTCGATGGGAATGATCATGCTTCCGCCCGCGATGATCTCGCTGCCGTTCAAATTACTTCTTTTTATTACTGTGGACGGCTGGAACTTACTGTTCTCGACAATTGTAAAAAGTTTTCGATGAAGGGAAGAGATTGTTAGATGACAAACGGGGAAGTATTAGACTTAATGTATGAAGTGTTTGTACTGGCAGTTCAGCTTGGAGGACCGGTTCTGGTCATCAGTATGCTCGTTGGCGTATTAATCTCCATTATACAGGCGGCAACCCAGATCCATGAACAGACGATCACGTTTGTTCCCAAGCTGCTTGTGATCGGGATCATTTTGGTGTTTACGGGCGGGAACATGCTGGAGACGCTTCAGGATTTTACAGTACGGATCTTTCAGATGATACAGGGATGACGATTGGAGCAAGGAGAGAGAAATGCTGTTCGATACTACTGCACAGATCACCCTGTTTTCACTGATATTAATGAGAATGTCAGGGTTTATATTATTGAATCCGATTTTAGGAAGAAGAAATATCCCGATGCAGGTAAAGGCTGGATTCATTTTTATTTTGACAGTTACGGTATATTCTTTTTCGACAGGTGATGCGTTTGATATTACAAATCCGCTGGAGTATGGACTGCTTCTATTTAAAGAGTTTGCGGCGGGGTATGCGATCGGATTTGTAACAGAATTATTTTTCTTTGTGATCACATTTGCAGGATATGTAATGGATTTTCAGATGGGAATGTCGATGTCAACGGTATATGATCCGCAGAGCAATGCGCAGGTGCCGATTACAGGCAGCCTTTTACAGGCGTTTTATGTATTGTTGTTCTTTGCGGTGGACGGACATCTGGCTTTGATGAAGATTTTGCTGACATCGGCGGAGATCGTGCCTTACGGCGGGATTCTTCTGACGCAGGGGCTTGCGTCCCGGATGGTCGAGTTGTTTTCCGAGTGCGTGGTACTCGGGATCAAGTTTGCATTTCCGGTTCTGGCGGCTGAATTTCTGGTAGAGATCGGAGTTGGGATCCTCAATAAGATCGTACCGCAGATCAATGTATTTGTGATTAATATTCAATTGAAAGTAATCGTAGGTTTGGGGTTACTTGTATTGTTGATCTCCCCGATCGGGGAATATCTCTCCAATCTTGTTACTGTGATGGTGAAAGCAATACAGGAAATCCTTACGTTTTTATAAAACAGAAATTCAGAAACGAAAGCGAAGTGAAGACAGATGGCAGACGATTCCAAAACTGAAAAAGCCACGCCCAAGAAGCGGCGCGATGAGCGGAAAGAGGGTCATGTCTTTTCGAGTAAAGATGTAATTGTCGTCGTGTCGCTTCTTGGGACGTTCTATGGGTTACAGATCTTGTTTCCGACTATATACAAGACGATCCGTGAGAATCTGCTCTATTATCTGAACAATGCGTTGTCGATTGAAGAGTTATCGATGGCGCAGTTGAGCGCTTTCGGGATAGACGCCATGCAAGTGCTGGCGATCTGCATTCTTCCACTTGGATTTATTTCGATCGCGCTGGCAGTTGTGGCAACGGGCGTTCAGACAAAATTTATTTTTACCGCAAAATCAGCGGCGTTCAAGTTGAGCAATCTGAGTATTATCAAGGGAATTAAAAACTTGTTTTCCCTGCGGAATTTGATAGAGCTTTTAAAGGGGATCCTGAAGATCACGATCCTGTGCGTCGTGTTGTATCAGGCTTTGGAAGCGGATATGCGGAATATCATGCGCATGATGGATATGGACATTCAGGTATCTTCGGTGTATACATTGCAGCTTGTGATGGATATGGTCGTGAAGATCGGGTTGATCTTCTGCGCGATCGCCGGTTTTGATTATTTTTATCAACGATGGGATTATGAGAAAAAGATCCGGATGTCCAAGCAGGAACTGAAAGAGGAGTTCAAGCAGACGGAGGGAAATCCTGAGATCAAAGGAAAAATCCGAAATCTGCAGAGAAGCCGGGCAAGGAACCGGATGATGCAGGCAGTTCCGGATGCGGATGTGATCATCCGTAACCCGACGCATTTTGCCGTCGCGCTAAAATATGATATCCATAAAAACAACGCGCCGATACTTGTCGCAAAAGGACAGGATCTGATCGCTTTAAAGATCGTGGAAATCGCAGAGAAAAACGGCGTTACCGTTATTGAGAACCGGCCGCTGGCGCGGGGAATCTATGCGACGACGCCGTTGGACGGTGAAATACCGGCGGAATATTATGGAGTTGTGGCAGAGATTCTGGTACAGGTTTTCCGAAAGAATAAAAAAAGTCTGGAGTAAAAGATGAAGAAACTATTGAATAATGCAGTCGCTGTGATCGTTGTAATGATCGTACTGTTATTAATCATTCCATTGAATCCATTTGTATTGGATGTTTTTATAATTTTGAATATTTCCATTTCATTGATCATCTTGCTGATCAGCATGAATATCAAAGAGCCGCTGGAGTTTTCGATTTTTCCATCCATGCTTTTGATCACGACGTTGTTCCGTATCGGGATCAATATCTCTTCCACGAGAAATATCCTTGGAAACTCGGGAACGGCGGGAGCTGTGATCAAGGCGATGGGAGATTTTGTATTACAGGGAAACGTTGTAGTTGGTTTCATTATCTTTATCATTATCGTATTGGTGCAGTTCCTTGTTATCACAAAAGGTGCGGAACGAGTTGCGGAGGTTGCGGCACGTTTTACATTGGATGCGATGCCGGGAAAACAGATGGCGATCGACGCAGACTTAAGTACCGGTCTGATCGACGAGCAGCAGGCCAAGGAGCGGCGGTATAAGATCCAAAAAGAAGCGGATTTTTATGGCGCCATGGACGGTGCTACGAAGATCGTAAAGGGAGATGCGGTCATGTCCCTGATCATTACCGCAGTCAATTTCTTCGGCGGTATGATCATCGGAATGGTGCAGGGGGGAATGTCATTTTCAGAAGTCCTTTCGGTGTATTCGATCGCAACGGTCGGAGATGGTCTTGTATCTCAGATCCCTGCGCTTCTGATCTCCACGGCAACCGGTATGGTCGTGACCAGATCCGTTTCGGAGGGAAGTCTGAATGAGGATGCTTCCAAACAGTTTCTTGCCCAGCCGAAAGCGATCATGATCACCGGCGCGGCGCTGGCAGTGATGCTTGTGATCCCGGGAATGCCGAAGATCCAGTTTGGCGTAGTCTCACTTGGATTGATGCTTGGAGGTTATATGCTGACGAAGCGGATGGAGGAAGCAGCTTCCGCTTCACGAAAAGCAGAAGAGATGGAAGAAGCCATGTCGCAGCAACAGCAGATGGTTTCCGAGGAAGAGGCGTTTAAGGACATCAGCAATGTGTATGATCTGATACAGGTAGAGCCGATCGAGATGGAATTTGGATATAGTCTGATCCCGCTGGTAGATGAGGGCAGCGGTGGAAAAATGATCAACCGGATCGTGATCTTCCGGCGGCAGTACGCACAAGAAATGGGATTTGTAATTCCGTCAATCCGGTTAAGAGACAGTTCCAGTCTGAATACCAATCAATACGTGATCAAGATCCGCGGCGAAGAAGTCGCAAAGGGCGAGATACTTGTGGATTATTATCTTGCTTTAGAACCGCCGAATCCGGAGAAAGAGATCGAGGGAATCGATACGATCGAACCGGCATACGGCATTCCGAGTAAATGGATCACTGTGGATAAGAAGGAGATGGCGGAGATTTATGGATATACGGTGATCGATCCGTTATCCGTGATGCTGACCCATTTATCGGAGACGATCAAACAACATTCTTACGAGCTTCTGAACCGACAGGAAGTTGTGAAGCTGGTGGACAATATGAAGAAGAAATCACCGGAACTGATCGAAGAACTGATTCCGACAACGATTTCTTATGGAAATTTCCAAAAAATATTGACGAATCTTTTGAAAGAGGGCATTCCGATCAAAGATATGGAGACGATCATGGAGACGATCATCGACGCGTCTATGGCGGTGAAAGATCTGGATTCTGTGACCGAACATATCCGTATGGCGCTGAAGCGTACGATCACGAGAAAGTTCTGTGAGGGCGGCAGCATGAAAGTGATCACTCTGGATGCAGATCTGGAGAAGAACATCATCACAAGCCTGACCGCAGGCGATCAGGGAATGTATCTGGCGCTCAGTCCGGATGTGATGCAGACCGTGATCACAAAACTGGGAGAGGAAATTAAAAAATTCAACGGATTTTCACAGCCTCCGGTTGTTCTTACGAGCCAGGTCGTGCGCGTACATGTGCATCATCTGATCGAACAGTTTTATCCGAATGTTTATGTTCTTTCTTTTAATGAGATCAACAATAATATACAAATCCAGGCGGTAGGGAACATTGCCGTCTGACAGTTATGAGGGAAGAGTATGAGTATACAGGAAGATTATACAGAAAAGTCGAATGAAGAACTTTTGCAGATGTATGGCTCTACCCATAGTCTGGAGATCAAACAGGAACTGGTGATGCGTTATCTCTATGTTGTAAAGAGTATTGCGCTGCAGATGCGCGATGTATATATCAGCTTTTCGCAGATGGAAGATATTGTCAACGAGGGCGTGCTTGTGATCATGAATGCGATCGAGAAGTTTGACGCAAAAAAACAGGTGAAATTCGAGACCTATATTTCCAAAAGGATCAAAGGCATGATCATCGATCTCGCGAGAAAACAAGACTGGGTCCCGAGGAGCGTAAGAAAAAGCGCAAGAGATATTGAAGATGCGGTTACCACATTATATAATAAAAACGGAACAGATCCGTCGCCGGAAGAGGTAGCGAAATATCTTGGGATCACGATGGAGAAGTATCAGGAGATCTTAAGGAAAGCGACGTTGTTCCATGTACTTTCTCTGGATATGGTGCTGGCAGAGGCGCAGGAGAACAGTACGCATGTACAGCTTCCGACCAGCGGGGAAGAAAAGCAGCCGGAATCCTGCCTGCTCAGGCAGGAGCTGACCGATGTGTTGGCGGAGGGGATCAGAACATTGAGGGAAAAAGAGCAGCTGGTCATTTCGCTTTATTATGTAGAGGAATTGAACATGAGGCAGATCGCGCAAGTGTTGGAGATCAGCGAGCCCCGTGTGTCTCAGATCCATAGCAGCGGTATTAAAAAATTAAAAAAATATATGCAGAAATTTAATCAGGAAGGGGAAAAGAAGCATGTTTCAAGGATATTATAATCTGGCGTCGAATTTGATCGTGCAGAATCGAAATATGAATGTGATCAGTAACAATATGACGAATATCTCCACGCCCGGATTTAAAAGCGACCAATTAGTTCAGGGAACATTCCGGGATGAGATTTTGTATCGGTTTGAGAGAGACGGAAGAACTCCGATCGGAACTACCTCAAGGATCAACACGGCGGAGGGCGTCGCAACAGACCAGACGCAGGGAACGCTTCGCGCCACGGAGCGGGCGCTGGATCTGGCTTTGAGCGGAAAAGGCTTCTTTGCGGTACAGAGCGGACAGGAAACCGTGTATACAAGAAATGGTTCTTTTAATGTGGATAATGAGGGGTATCTTGTACTTCAGGGGCTTGGAAGAGTTCAGGGACAGAATGGACCGATCCGGGTAAATACAGATGACATCCGTGTGACGGAGCAGGGATACGTCTTAAGTGCAGACGGAAGAGAAAATTACGGACGATTACAGGTTGTGGATTTTGCGGATTATGAACAACTGGAAAAAACGGCAAACGGAGCGTTTCGTTCCAATGCGCAGCCGCAGGGCGTAAATGGTACGGTGATCAAGCAGGGATATCTGGAAGACTCGAATGTGTCGATGGTGCAGGAGATGACGAACATGATGAGCGGTCAGCGGTCGCTTCAGAGTTCGGCGCAGCTTTTGAAAATGTATGACCAGCTCAGCGGAAAAGCAATCCAACTTGGTTCGATGTAAAGGAAAGGAGATCGTTATGTATTCATCTTTTTATGCGGCTGCAAGAGGCGTGATCGCACAGCAGCAGAAACTGGATGTTACGGCAAATAATCTGGCGAACATCAATAACTATGGATATAAGAATAAAAGCGTTTCTTTCTCCAATCTGATGTATTACAATATGAACAATCAGTACGGACAGGATACGGCGATGAAAGCGGGAACCGGCGTAAAGGTGGAAATGACAAACACGGATTTTACACCGGAAGCATACACAGAGACCGACGGGGCTTATGATTTTGCGATCGGAGGAAAAGGATTTTTCAGACTGGTCAATCCGTCCAGCGACGCGGTGACTTATACGCGGAATGGACATTTCAGTCTATCCCAGCAGGGAAATCAGTTTTATCTGGTCAATGACGCAGGCAACCGGGTGTGCGACCGGAACGGAAATCCGGTTATTGTGAACAACGGTACGTTCAGCGGTGAGATCGGGATATATCAGTTTAATATCACGGATGGGATGCAAAGCGTCGGCGACAACGAGTTTGCACCGACGGCAAAGAACGGAACGCCGTTTTTGGTACAGGACGGAAAGCTGATCCGTCATGCTTTGGAAACTTCCGGAGTAGATATGGCAGAAGAGATGACAAAGGTGATCGAAAGTCAAAGAGCATACTCCTATGCACTGCGCATGGTGCAGACGTCTGATGAAATCGTAAATACAGTCAATTCATTGAGACAGTGATAAGGAGAGGGAAGTTATGGCGATTTATAGATATGAAGAACTGGGAGAAAACCAGATGGACGTATTCCGTGAGATCGGAAGTATCGGGAATGGAAACGCGATCACAGCGCTTTCCGGGATCTTGTCGGAAAAGATCAGTATGGAACTGCCGGAAGTCAATATTCTGGAATTTAATATGGCGCAGAATAAGATCGGCGATGCGGAAGAGATCGTCGGCGCGGTTCTCGTGGAAATGTCCGGAGAGCTGTCAGGGCTGATGATGCTGATCTTAAAAAGAGATTTTATCAAAACAATGATCAAAAAAGTCCTTTCTTATGAGAAAGAGAACTTGCTTGATATGGAAGAAATGGAAGAATCTTTGCTGATCGAGGTTGGAAATATCATGCTTTCCTCCTATATCAGCGCACTCTCTTCCCTTACGAATATTCAGATCCATTTGTCCGTTCCGCAGTTTGCCGTCAATATGCTGGGAGGGATCTTAAGCATGCCTATGGCAATGATGGGAATTGAGTCTGATCAGATCATGATGATTACAGGGGCGTTTTCGATAGGAGGAGAGGAGATGGACAGCAATATTCTATTGCTGCCGGACATCCGTTCATTGAATGTCCTGATGAAAAAATTAGGAGTGGAGTAGCTTATGCAGAAGAAGATATCTGTGGGAATTGCGGACATGAAGCTTACCAGACAGGAGGGAGTACTGATTACATATGCGCTGGGTTCATGTATCGGAATTACCTTTTATGATCCAATGATAAAGTTAGGGGCGCTGCTCCATATCATGCTCCCGGAAAAAACAAATTCGCAGGATTCCAATATTTTGAAATATGCGGACACAGGTATACAGGAAACACTTCGAAAGTTCTATACATTCGGCGGTCAGAAAGGACGGACAGTTTGTAAGATCGCAGGTGGCGCAAAAATGTTTGAAATGAAAGGAACAGGCGGTCTGGGCAATATCGGAGAGCGGAATATCATCAAAGTAAAAAGTATTTTGAAAGCGGAGGGGCTTCGGATCACCGGAGAAGATACCGGATCAAATTATGCACGAACGATGCTTCTGGATGTATCGACCGGTCAGGTATCGATACGAACAGCGAGCCGTCAGGAGAAATATATCTAAGGAGGAGAGGGAAAATGGCAGATACAGAGATATTATTGGAATCAGGGACAAATGAGATTGAGATCATGCAGTTCACAATCAATGACGAACTGTATGGCATCAATGTGGCAAAGGTTCGGGAGATCATGATGGCGGATAAGGTAAAACCGATCCCGCATTCCCACAACGCTGTGGAGGGGATCTTTAAACCGAGGGAGATCCTGCTGACGGTTGTGGACTTGCCGAAATATCTCACGAAACAGGAATGCGAAAAGCATCCGAGAGATTTATTTATCGTTACAAACTTCAATAAAATGCATATTGCATTTCGCGTTCACCGTGTTGTGGGGATCAGCAGAATCTCGTGGACAGATATTCAGAAACCGGATAATACGATCAGTCACGGGGAAGAGGGCGTGGCAACCGGAATCGCCCAGTGCGGAGACAATCTGGTGACGATCCTTGACTTTGAAAAAATTGTGGCGGAGATCGCTCCGGAGACCGGAATCCAGGTGGAAGAGATCACAAAGATGGGAAAACGTTCCGAGCGGCAGGAAAAGATCGTTTTAGCGGAAGATTCCATTTTGCTGACCAAAATGATCATGGATTCCCTGACAAAGGCAGGCTATACGAATGTGACCAATTTTAATAACGGAAAAGAAGCATGGGATTATCTGACAGCGGCGAAGAAGAACAACACATTGGATGAAAGTGCGGATTTGATTATTACGGATATCGAGATGCCGGAGATGGACGGGCATCATCTGACGAAGCTGGTGAAATCAGATGAGGAGATGAAAGGGATCCCGCTGATCATTTTCTCTTCTTTGATCAACAGTGAAATGCGGATCAAAGGAAAACAGCTTGGCGCAGATGAGCAGCTTTCCAAGCCGGAAATTGGTCATTTAGTGGAAGTCATGGACACGTTGCTGGAAAGGAGATAGTGGAATGGAGAAGATTATTGCCAGACAATTGATTAAAAAGACAGATACAAGCGAGATTATGGGATACGAACTTCTGGTGCAGAGCGACGCAGAGAGTCTCTACAATTCCAGCGTGGACAGTGCGGCAGCGAACGCAATGACCGCCTTTTTGACTGAAAATTCAAGTAAGATATTCCGGGACCGGAAAACGTTTATGACATTTACGCCGGCGCTTTTGTTCCGCAATACACCGAAGATCTTTGACAAAGATATGATCGTGATCCAGATAGAGGACAATGTTGTGATCCATCCGTTAGCTTCGATCCTGATCGAAAAATACCGCGAAGAGGGGTATCATTTTGCGATCAATGATTTCCAGTTCATCCCGAAATATTTCAGTATGTTGGAATATGTAGATTATATCAAAGTGAAAGTGACCGGAGAAGAGGAAGACCGGGAACGCCGGAGCCTGGAAAATGTGGTGGAGATGGCGCATGGATTCGGAAAAGAAGTGATCGCTACAAGCATCAATACGAAAGAAGCGTTTCTCCTTGCGAAAGAAATCCATACAGATTATGTAGAGGGCGCGTATATTTCTGATACATCGGTATCAAAAGTAGGGAAGATGGAATATCTTCAGGGAAATCTTTACCAGCTGATCATGGAAGTTACAAAAGATGAGCCGGATATGGAAGTGATGGAACAGATCGTGACGAGAGACGCCGCGCTGACCTATGCGCTGCTGAAAATGGCGAACTCAGCTTATTTTTCGGCAAAACACAGAACTGCTTCCGTACGGCAGGCTATTATGCGGGTTGGAATCAACCAGTTAAAACAGTGGGTATATCTGTTAAGTTTTCGGGAGGAAGAATCCGGAACGGAAGAACTGATGAAAACGTCATTTATGCGGGCGAATTTTGCAGCGGCATTGGTGAAGAAGATGGGACATTTTCCGATTGATCCGGCAGACGCGTATCTAATGGGAATGTTTTCCACACTGGAATGTATGATCGATGCGACTATGGAGGAGATCTTAAATGAAATCCCGATCGTTGAGGAAGTGAAGAAAGCGCTGATCTCAGGCGAGGGTGAAGCCGGAACATTATATCACCTGATCCTGGCTTATGAGAGAGCGGACTGGACGGAAATCAAGAAGCTTTCGGATGAATTGGGATTGCAGACAAACGTAATGGCGCAGATTTATATGGAATGCGTGGAAGAAGTAAGCGAGATCTGGGAGAATGTTGTAGCAAAAGCATAAAAAGATAACATAGGGGGATTGCCGGGCAATTTGTGAATTGTTCCGGCAATCCCCCTATATTGAATCAGGATGCACCATTTTTATGTCTTGGATTTTCTTTTACAGTCATACATGCTTTCGTTGCTTCCACCGTGATCTCGGAAATGAAATGGTTGGTATAGAAGCTAAGCAACGGGGCTTCGGCTGCCGGTTCTGTAACAATGTATTTTGGCGGAAGTCCGTTCAGCGTCAGGGCAATAGTGTCAGCAATACACTTCTCACAGGTACAACATTCAAACTGACGCATAAAATAAATGATCTTATCGCTGACGATCCGCTCCATAACATTGATCCGCACAAATTCCGGCTCTGGTTCTGGTTCAGATACGATCGTTGATTCCGGCTCGGCTACCGGTTCTGCTTCGATTGTTAGTTCCGGTTCGACTGCCGCGTTTGTTTCAGCTTCGGCTGTCGCTTCCGGTTCAGCGCTCGGTTCGGATTCCTGTGTCGGCAGTTCTGCTTCCGGCTCTTTTTCCCGGGATTCTTTTTGGGATTCTTCCGGATTCATATCATGTTCTTTTTGAAATTCCTGAAAGAGATTTGCCTGAATCTGTTCTGCCACCGGATCTTTTTCCGTCTGATCGATGATCGAGACAGAGGGGGAATCGGGAACAGATATTTTTCCCTGTGGGATTTTTTCTGTCGGTTCCGGATCCGGGTGCGGTTGTTGGGCGTCCTTTGGTTGGGAATCTTGTTCCGATATCGGATCCGCGTCCTTTTTCACATCCGTTTCCAGTTCTTTTTCCGGCTCTTTTTTCGTATCGTGCCCGGATAAAAGATTTAAGACGTGTGCCGTTTTATTACTTTTTCTTGCCATTATTTTGCCTCCATAGAAACCGTGGTAATTTTATCCATGACTTCTTTTACAAACTCTTTGTAGTCCAGAGATGGATTGGAACGTGGAGCATGATCATAGACGCTAAGTCCGTGAGCGGGCGCTTCTGCGACAGATACGCTGGCACGGATCTGCGTATGGAAGACACAGGAACCAATCTGTCCGGCGATATTTTCCGCCATCTCTTTGACCTCTCTTGCAAGAAGCGTACGTCTGTTGTATTTGGTAAGAATCAGACCAAGTACGTTCAAGGATGGATTGAGCTTTTCACGCACGGAATCGATGGTTTCTTTCAACTGGGTAAGACCTAAAAGACTTAGAATCTCGGGTGCCATCGGGATGATCAGATGATCCGCTGCAACGTATGCATTTACCGTCAGGATGTTCAGAGCCGGCGGAGTATCTATAATGATGAAATCATAATGATCTATTACAGGAGCCAATGCCTTTTTTAAACAGAGTTCCCGGTCAGCGGAAGTAAATTCCAGTTCCGCACCGCTTAAAAGAATGTTTGATGTGATAATGTCGCAGTAATCGGTTGTCTGGATCGCATCTTGTATGGGAACATTTCCTTTCAGAACGTCGTAGATCGTGCTGGAATTCTCAATGTCAAGTCCGAGACTGAATCCGAGACTGCCCTGAGGGTCAAGGTCGATCGCAAGGACTTTTTTGTTATAAAAAGAGGATAAACCAGCAGCCAGCGCACTGGATGTGGTTGTCTTCCCCACTCCGCCTTTTTGATTCGTGAGCGCAATAATTGTAGTCAAAATAATTCCTCCATTCATAAATGAAATAACTATTATCTAAAGTATACTATATGCCGATAAATAAGTATAGAGTAAAATTGTAGAATTCCGTCCGGAATTGTCGATAAAAACAAAGGAGAGGATCAAGATGGCAAGTATAGGTGGATTAAGCGGAACAACAAGCAGCAGCCTGAACGGGTTAAAAGGATACGGTGGTTTGGCGAGCGGTCTGGATCGGGATTCCCTGATTGAAGGCATGACGCAGGGGACGACCAGTAAGATTTATAAACAGCAGCAAAAAAAGGATTTACTGCAATGGGAGCAGAATGCGATCAGGGGGATTACAGACAAGATGATCGGATTTGCGGATAAGTATTTATCTACATATTCATCTTCGACGAATTTATTCAGCAACAGTTTCTGGGGGAGGAATCTGATCACGGCGTTAGGAGCGAACAGTAAGTATGTAAGTGTATCCGGGACTTCATCTACGGCGGATACGCTCTCGATTTTGGGAGTAAAGCAGCTTGCGAGAAAGGCTCAGATGACATCGAAGATTCCGGCGTCAGACCGGACTCTGGAAACGGGAGCGATCGATCCTTTGGAAGTACAAAAAGCAGAGAATCTCCCGGGATCTACGATCAAGATCAATTATGCGGATAAGAATTATACGATTACATTGCCGTCAGGAAAAGACGCGAATGGAAAAGAGTACAAGTACGATACGGTTGAAAATATTGCCGATTCGCTGAACCGTGCATTTCAGGATATAGAAGTTGGCAAAGGTAAAAAACTTAGCGAAGTTTTGCAAGTGGAGACAAGCGGCGATAAGATTGTGTTCAAAGATAAAGAAAATGCCGGAAATATTTTCAAACTCACCGGAGGCAGCGCGCTGTCTTATCTCGGGTTCAAAGATAAGCCGGATAGTGAGTTTAAGGAGATGGATATTACAGAACAGGGGCTTTCCTCTGTGCGGGATATTACAGAAGACGACATTTATACAAAGACAAGTTTTATCGATCGGATCGCAGAAAAGGAGCTGACATTTACTTATAATGGAACGTCTAAGTCCATCAAGATGCCGACGAAAGAAGAGTTGGAGAAAGCACAGTACAACAGTGCATATGGATCGACAAGAAAAGAGCGGATCATGAATAAACTGAAAGAGTCTATGCAGGATCAGCTTGACGATGCATTTGGAGCGGGCAGAGTGAAAGTGGAGGCAAAAGAAGACGGAAGCGGACTTTATAGTCTCGGTTTTCAGACGACGACTCCGAATGGAAAAATGGATCAGTCTTCGATTCTTGCTGTATCTTCAGGCGATGTGGGATTGTTGGGGGCGAATGGCGCGTTTAAGATGAATTACGGGGAGTCTAACCGGGTAAATCTGGACGCTAAAATTGCAGAATCAGGACTGGCAGGCGCCCAAAATATGACGTTCCCTACAACAATTGAGATTAATGGAAAATCGATCGAAGTGAAAGCGGAAGATACTGTACGGACGCTGATGGATAAGATCAATGAGTCGGATGCGGGCGTTCAGGTCACCTATCAGAATTCTTCCGACTCGTTCGTTTTTTCGGCAACGGCGAACGGAGCCAGTGGTAAGATCGATGTCGGCGGCGATTTCGCCAAGATTTTTGGTGAGTTCAATAAGACGGACGGTCAGGATGCCATTGTCACAGTGAAATACGCCGGTTCCGACCAGACAGTGGATCTGGTCCGGGATTCCAACAGCTTTAAAGTAGACGGCATGACAATTTCTGTCAACGGGGAATTTGGATATGTGAAAGACGAGGCGACCGGTGAACTGAAATTAGATCCGTCAGCGGAAGCGGTAACATTTGACGCGAAGGTGGATGAGGACAAGATCGTGGAGACGGTCAAAAAGATGGTCGAAGAGTATAATGAGATCATCGAACTTGTTAATAAGGAGACCGGAACGAAGCCGAATCGGGACTACCCGCCGCTTACATCAGCTCAGAAAGAAGAATTGAGCGAGAGCGAGATCGAAGCATGGGAGGAAAAGGCGAAAGAGGGACTTTTGTTTAATGACAACGATCTGAAAGGTTTGAGCAACAGTCTGCGTTTTGTTCTTTCTCCGGCAGATCAGGCGGCTTTGAAAAAGATTGGTCTCACAACATCGAGTACCACATCAGATAATGGAAAACTCTCTTTTGATGAAAGCGCTTTTCGTGCAGCGCTGAAATCGGACCCGGAGGGAGTAAAAGAGATGTTCACCAAGGAAGCGGTGAAAGATGAAGATGGAAACGTGGTCTCCCAGGCGGGCATTGCGGTAAATATGAAAACAGCATTTGACAAATATGCGAAGACATTGGGAGAACCGAAAGGAATCCTGATCGAGAGAGCAGGGTCGATCAAATCGCCGGCAAGTATTACGCAGAATGCGGTCTACAAGCAGTTAGAGGAAATTGACGCCCGAATCGAAAGTCTTCAGGATACTTTGAAGATGGAGCAGGACCGTTACATCAAACAGTTTACCGCACTGGAATCTGTGATCGCACAGATGAACAGTCAGAGCAGCTGGCTTTCACAGTTTGGCAGCGGTTATTAATGGAATTGTAAAGAAAGGATAAGTATATGTATCAGAATGGTTATCAGCAATACAAGATGCAGTCAGTCAATACGATGACCAGAGGCGAGATGTTACTTTTGCTGTATGATGAGCTGGTCAAACGCCTTACGAAAGCGGAGTTAGCATTGGAGAAAGAGGAGTTTGACATATTTGACGCTTCGGTAAAACGCGCGCAGGAGATCGTACAATATCTTCAGGAAACGTTAAATACAGAGTATAGTATCAGCAGGGATTTGCAGCGTATGTACGATTTCTTTCTATACGAGATAAGTAGATTACAGGCGGGCAGAAAAAAAACAGTAATCGAAGAACTTCGTCCTCTTGTGATAGAATTACGGGATGCATTTCGCGAAGCAAATAAGACGAGCGGCATATAAGGAGATCGTATGAGTTATATAGAGGAAATGCTAGAAGAAATCTTGAAACTGGTTTATCGAGAATATCGCGAGATCGTAGAGATTGAAAGACTTACCTGTGAACTGGAAGAAACGTTGAATCATAGTGACCGGAAATCTGCGAATCTTATCCTTGAAATGCGTCAGTCCGAAATGGAACGGGTTTCACAGGCAAAGCGAGCAATCAGCGAATTGCTCGAGAGTATGGACGATGACTTAAAGAATGACATCAAACGGCTTTTGGAGGGAGAGCAGCTTTCTGAGCGAAAAGAATCCGAGGCTGAGCGGATCAGTATGATCAGCAGACAAAGAAACCATACAATGGAAAATATACGTAGGATTGATCGTGCGTTAAGTCGGAGAGTCGCAGGCAAAGATTCTTATTATGAAGAATAACAGCATATTAAGATGAACAGTCTGCCGTAGAAAAATCTACACTTTCGGGAAGAGATTTCCGGAAGTGGGATTTGATACGGCAGATTTTTTGATTGGTACGATTGACGAAATGCCGGGAAAACAGTATAGTGTTTGGAGAATGAATTTTTGCGGGAGCAGGCGAGGAAAAATGGCAGAAATTGTATTTGATCATGTTACAAAAGTATTTCAGGAGCAGATTGCTTTAGAAGATATTTCTTTCCAGATTGAAAAAGGAGAGTTTGTTTTTGTGACCGGAAAAAGCGGCGCGGGGAAAAGTACATTGTTAGAATTGCTGATAAAGCAGCAGGAACCGACAGCAGGAAACGTTTTTGTATTTCAGAAAGCTTTGGGGGTGTTAAAGGAGAAAGAGATTCCTCATTATAGAAGAAGACTGGGAATTATGTCGCCTGAGATCGGGATGCTCAATAACATGACGGTATATGAAAATGTTGCCCTTGCTCTTTATGCAGTGGAGCAGGGAGGAAAGGGGATGAAGCGAAAAATCATGCGGGCGCTCGGACTTGTAGGAATCGCAGAAAAAGCATATGCTTATCCGAAGGAACTTTCTGGTGGGGAACAGGCACGGATGCTGCTTGCGAGAGCAATGGCGGTAAATCCGGATGTTCTGATTGCCGATGAGCCGACTGCAAATCTGGACCCGGATGCAGCGTGGGATATGATGCTTTTGTTTAATGAGATCCACAGACAGGGGAAGACTTTGATCATTGCGACTCACGCAAGAGAATTGGTTACGATCATGCGGAAACGGGTGATCACACTCGTAGCAGGCGCATTGGTAGCAGATGAAAAAAATGCGATTTATAATCAGAAAGCGATGGATATATTTGAAGAGCGGCGAGTTTTGCAGGAAAGGGAGAATAAATTAGAAAAAAACATTAATATTTTATAAAAATATCCGATAAATATACTGAGTCATGCTTTTCGAGAAGAGAGGTGAGAGGCATTAGCTATGAAAACAGATATTTGGTTATGGTGTTATCCTCTGTAATCAATGGAAAGAAAGTGGCTGTTCCACGGAAAGGGATCTCATGGAGGGAACTGTTGAGACTTGCAGAATTCCATCGTGTTGTAAGCCCTGTATATTATGGAACACTGGGGGTGGAAAAAGCACTTTCGGCTGCGGATGAGGAAGCGTTTTACAGGAAGTACCATAAAGAGATTCTGTTGGAAGAAAGTTATAAAAACGCTTTGGAAGTTATTTTGTGGCAGATGAACAGACATCAGGTTCAGGGAGTACTTCTCCGGGGGCTGGAAATTCGTTCCATGTATCCGAAAAGTGAACTGGGGTATACGTTTAGCCTCGAGTTTCTTGTATCGCCAAAGGATATGGGAAAAGTTTATAATATCATGAACAGTATGGATTATGAACAGCAGGTGAACAGAACGAATCATGGACGGCTGTATTTTCGGGTTCCGGGGGTTCGGGTGATTTTTTATGACGAGATTCCGCTTGGAAATGAGATTTTGTATAAGCACCTGACACACGCAGCCCAAAAGTATTTTCATGGAAACAGGAAGGCGGGGATAAAGACTTGGAATCTCTCTATACAGTTCTTGTATCAGTTTGGCAGATGGGTAGACGCCTATATGATGGGGGAACTGAAGATGAGGGACGTCATGGATTACTATTATTACATACAGAATCCGGCAATAATCAGCGAGAAAAGGTTTATTGAAGAATCGCTGGAAAAAGCGGGATTGACAGAATTTGCAAAACAGCTGAATATTCTCGCATCTCTGTGGTTTGGACAAGGAGGAGAAGCCGACACCGGAACAGCGTTTCAACTGGAAGAATATATTTTTTCAAAAGGAATGGAAGACCGGCGGCTTGACTCAAAGATCATTCCATATGAAAAGACTCGTGTCGATTTTTATCAGAGAGACCGAGATGAAGAATGGGGAAAAAAGCAGCGGGCGTGGATGTTCCCCACCAAGGAATATATGGTGCAGTTTTTCCCGATTTTACATAAAATCCCACAGTTATTATGGGTTTGCTGGGGAATTCGAGGAATCCGAGTCTTTAGGAAGTCTGCGGAAGTATGGATCAAAGAGAAACGGCGGCAGATTCATGCGCGTATGACAGAGATAAAGACTAAGATTATAAATAAGATCAATAAAAAAGAAAAGGAAGGAATATCGGAAGATGAAGAACATGAAGATAGGTAAAAAACTGGTGTTAGGTTTTGGAGTTACGATTGTAGCTTCCATTATTTTGATGTCGATTTCTATTTTTTCTGTGAAAAAAGTAGGAACCCTTACGAATGATATGTATGAAGGACCATTTGTAGGATCGACAGAGGCGATGGAGTTTTCCAGAAAAGTTTATGAGATCGAGGCTCGTTTATATAACGCCGTACTGGAAAAACGTCTGGATAAAAATGCGATTGATGTCATAGCGCAGGGGGCAGCCGATAGCTTGGAAAAAATGGAAAGTATGGATGAGGATTCGTCGAAATCGTTTGACGAAATCAAAACGATCAGCGATAAAGTAGGGGAAATTCGTGGAAGAGTTGTTGGACTGATGGAAGATGGAAAATGGAGCGAAGCAGAAGATGTGCTGGTTGAGGAGTTTGTACCGACAGTGGAGGAATGTGCAAATGTAGCGGAAGATTTATATCAGCAGTATTCTGTGGATGCGGCAAACTTTAATGCAGATTCCACACAGATTGGAGAACGAATTGTATGGATGATCGTGGGTATTTTCGTAGTCTTACTTGTGGTTGCGGTTCTAGTAATGATCTATTTGGTACGCGGTATCACAAAACCGATTGTAGAACTCGAAAGTGCGTATGGTAAGATGGCACAGGGGTCTTTGAATCAGAATATTGAGTATGAATCCAAAGATGAAATAGGAGTTCTGGCACAGAGCTTCCGCGTTACCAGTCAGGGACTTCACGGGGTGGTGTCTGATCTGACCTACTTGATGGATGAAATGGCAAACGGAAATTTCAATATCAAGACAAAAGCAGAAGAGTTGTATGTTGGAGACTTCCGTCCGATTCTTGAGTCGATCAGAAGAATGAATAAGAACTTAAGCAGCACGTTATCTCAGATTAATGATGCGGCGGATCAGGTGGCAAGCGGATCTGAACAGGTGTCTTCCGGAGCACAGGGATTATCTCAGGGGGCAACCGAGCAGGCAAGTTCCGTAGAAGAGCTTGCGGCTACGATCAATGATATTTCCGATCAGGTAAGAATGACGGCAGATAACGCAAAAGAAGCGAAAAGCCAGGTGGAAGATGCGGGAAGAGAGCTGTCACGTTCCAATGAGAGTATGGAAGAGATGATGCAGGCAATGCAGGAGATCAGTTCCAAATCCAGTGAGATCGGAAAGATCATCAAGACGATTGAAGATATTGCATTCCAGACCAATATTCTTGCACTGAATGCAGCGGTAGAGGCGGCAAGAGCCGGAGAAGCAGGAAAAGGCTTCGCAGTGGTTGCGGATGAAGTACGGAATCTGGCTTCTAAGAGTGCAGAGGCGGCAAAGAATACAACGCTTTTGATCGAAGGATCGATCGCGGCGGTGGAAGACGGCACAAGAATCGCAGAGCAGACAGCATCCGCTATTTATGCGACGGTAGAAAGCACAAAGAGAGCTGTGGACACGGTTGAGAAGATTACAGATGCAGCAGAGCAACAGGCAGAATCAGTTGCCGAAGTAACGCAGGGTGTGGATCAGATTTCCAGCGTGGTTCAGACGAACTCTGCAACGGCAGAAGAGAGTGCGGCCGCAAGTGAGGAATTATCCGGTCAGTCTCAGATCCTCAAAGGACTTGTAAGCCGTTTCCAATTACGGGAAGACGGTGTTGGAGTAGCTGCGTATAGCGAGCCTGTGATGGACAACAGTTGCTATCAGGAAGAGAGCTATCAGCCGGTTGCATCCACTTATGATAATTACAGCAAATACTAAGGAAGAGGATAGAAATTATGTTTAATAATTTAAAAGTAAAGAAGAAGTTATTGGTCGGTTATGGCATTGTACTGATCATGACCGTTCTGATTGCTGTATTTTCCATGTTCCAGTTAAAGATGGCGAATGAAGATCTTGAAAATTTTATGGCGGGTTCGGTAAAGGCAGACGACCTGATCAAAGAGAACCGGATCGCGACCAATATCGCGGCACGTTATCTTCGGGATATGGTAATTGAAAAAGATGACAGTAACTATGCGGATAAAACCGCAAAAGTACAGGAAAATATCGCTACGATCAAGAATAATTTCGAGACGCTTCAGTCAATGGATGTTCTGGATCAGGATGCGCTGAACGAGTATCAGAATGCAATGGAGGGATGGTTTGATATTGGGGATAAAGTTCTTTCATTACTGAATGAGAACAAGAGAGAGGAAGCACAAGAGGTCATTCTGGAAGAATGTACCCCTGCTTTGAATAAAGCGATTGAGTTGGTGAAACCTCTGAATGAGGAGACGGATCAGATCCTTACAAAGACAATGACGGAGAGTATGGATAGAACCAATAAATCCTTGTTTATGCTGATGTTCATGACGGCGGTAGCAATTGTAATCGGAATGTGGATCTGCTTGAAAGTGACAAAAGCAATTGTGAAGCCGGTTACAGAGGTTGTAAATGCAATGATAGGGATTGCTGATGGACATATGAAACAGGAACTTACCTACCAGTCGAAAGATGAACTTGGAGCATTGGTCAACAGTGTAGGAAAGACTTGCAGTGTTTTGGAAGAAGTGATCCGTGATCTTACCCGTCTGATGGGAGAGATGGCAAAAGGGAATTTTGATCTCCAGGCTGAGGATGAGATTTATAAAGGAGATCTGACTCCGATTCTGACATCCATTCGGCAGATGAATCATAATCTGAGTAATACATTGACACAGGTTCAGCAGATTTCAGAGCAGGTAGCCGAGGGATCCGATCAGGTATCTTCCGGAGCACAGAATCTCTCTGAAGCGTCTGCAGAACAGGCAAGTTCTGTAGAAGAACTTGCGGCAACTATCACGGAGATTTCTGAAAATATCAAGCGGACAGCGGATAATGCAAAAGAAGCTAGTGAGAAGGTATATTCTGCACAGGATGCATTGACAGTATCCAATGATCAGATGCAGGAAATGATCCAGGCGATGTCTGTGATCAGTCATAAGTCGGAAGATATCGGGAAGATTATCAAAACAATCGAAGATATTGCATTCCAGACGAATATTCTGGCGTTGAATGCGGCGGTAGAAGCTGCGCGTGCAGGGGAAGCAGGACGTGGATTTGCAGTTGTTGCAGATGAAGTGCGGAATCTGGCATCTAAGAGCGCTGAGGCAGCTAAAAACACAACGGGTCTGATCGAGGGAACAATTGAAGCTGTCAATAATGGAACAGATATAGCAAATCGTACGGCACAGGCTCTTGTAGAGACTGTGGAAAGCGCTGGAGCTGTTGTAACCTATGTAGACGATATTTCTACTTCAGCAGCGGAACAGGCGGAGTCTATTTTCCAGGTACGTCAGGGAGTAGACCAGATTGCCGGAATCGTCCAGACAAATTCGGCTACTGCAGAAGAGAGTGCAGCGGCGAGTGAGGAACTGTCAGCACAGGCACAGACGCTCAAGAATCTGGTAGAAGTATTTAATTTGAGAAAAGACAGCGTTTATGCAACACATACATCTTTTCATCAAAAATCTGTTTATCATCCGACAGCCTCGACAAGTTCTGCACCCACTGTCGTGCCGTCTGGAGATTTAGCGCCGGCTTCAGGAAAGGCGTTAAAGGTAAAACGATATGAATGGGATGAAAGTTGGGAAACAGGAAATCAGTTGATTGACAGTCAGCACAAAGAATTTATCCGAAGAATCAATAATTTACTGGAAGCATGTTCCTTGGGGAAAGGACGTGATGAAATCTTTTCTGCTGCGCAGTTCTTGACGGAGTATACCGATAAACATTTCGGTGACGAAGAAAAATTGCAGAAGCAGTATGCTTATCCGGATCGTGTGAACCATAAGAAAATGCACGAAGGTTTTAAAAAGACAGTAAAGGAAATTAATGAAAGATTGGAAAAGGAAGGCTCGAGTGTCGCATTGGTTGGAAAAATCAATTCTGATGTGGCAGGATGGCTGATCAATCACATTAAAAAGCAAGATGTAAAAGTTGCGAAGCATATTGAAGAAAATTCATAATGTAATGAAAGAACGGGGATTTCTGTCAGGAGCGGAAATCCCCGTTCTTTTTTTGGCTGATGGAAAGTTGCATGTTTTGGGGATATTATTAAAATGAAGAGAATGCCAGGAAATTCCATTTTAGGTTGACAAAGTCATTGAAATACAGATATACTAATAACGACTTGTATACTAGCTGACACGACGCGTGGTATACAATGCGCTTGAATGGAGGTAGGATGTGATTTCAAGCAAAGGATTTTTAGAAATATAGTTTATGTATGTAGTGAAAATTGGAGAAATGATATGATTGTAAAAAAACGTTATGGAAGAGAAACGGGGCGAGAATATGCTTTGCGTGTGCTCAAAGAAAATATTGTCATGTTGGAGTTGGAACCTGGGAGCAGAATCAGTGAAAATGAACTCGCATCAGAGATTGGAGTTTCCCGGACGCCGATTCGTGAGGCTTTGATTGAATTAAGCAAGAGCAAGATCGTAAAAATTTATCCTCAAAAAGGAAGTTATGTTTCGTTGATCGACTGGGAACTGGTAGAAGAGGCTTTGTTTATGCGACTGACATTGGAAAAAGCTGTGGTAAGACTTGCCTGTCAGGGAATCGAGGAGGAGAAGATACAGGAATTAGAAAAGAATGTTAAATTGCAAAAATTTTATATTGATAACAATGAGGCGGGAGAATTATTAGAGTTAGATAATCAGTTCCATAAAGAATTATTTGCGATCACGAATAAAATACATATTTATCGACTGATGAGCGTTATGATGCTACATTTTGACAGACTTCGGACGTTGCGGACGAAAGCAGTTGACCAGAGATATGTGATAGAGGATCATTTAAAGATATTGGAAGCGATTAGAAATAAGAGACCACTTGAGGGTGAACAAGTTATGGAGCGACATTTAACAAGATACATCATAGATGAGAAAATTGTAAAAGAAAAATATCCGCAATATTTTGAAATTGTGGAGGAATAGATAAAATGCGAGAAAAGATCATGGAAGATTTTGGAAGAAATCCCATGATCTTTTCATTTAGTTAAAAAATATAAATATAAGATCAAATGGACGGATTAAAACGGATAATTTTGTTCAATATGCTGAGAATAGTTCGATATTACAAAAGAAAACAATAAATAGTTGACAAAACAATACTTGAATGTTAATATGCTAGTATACAAGTTTGAAAAACGATTTTAAAAAGAAAAGGAGGAAAAATAATGAAAAAAAGAGTATTAGCATCATTTCTGACTGCTGTGATGGTAATGGGGATGGTTGGATGCGGAAGTGCTGATGAAAGTCAGGGGGATGCGAAAGCTGACGGCGAGAAAGGCGGCTATAAGATTGGATTGACGAATAGTTTTAATGGAAATTCATATCGACAGCAGATGGAAGCCTATGCACAGGAAGCGGCTGATGAATTGACAGAAACCGGAGAGATTTCAGAATTTGTGATTGTAGAAGCGAATAATGATGCGTCTAAACAGGTACAGCAGATTGAAAATTTTATTTTGGAAGGAATGGATGCGATCATTATAGATCCGATTTCAGCGACTGCTCTTACGGGCGCAATCCAAGAAGCGTCTGATGCGGGAATTCCATGTATTATTATCAACGACGGACCGGTAGAGTCAGAAGCTGAATTATGTTATCAGATCAATTTTGATACGATTGATCAAATGTCAACTTTGACAGAATATGTTTGTGAGGCAATTGGCGGAAAAGGAAAGATTATCGAGTTGAGAGGGACGGCAGGCGCCGAGTTTGATAATATTGCCCACGAAGGTGTATTGAAAGCATTAGAGAACTATCCTGATATAGAGATTGTTGCAGAAGTTTATACTGACTGGACAGGCTCAAAAGCTCAGTCGGAACTTGCCTCGGTATTGCCGACGCTTGACGATGTGGCGGGTGTTGTGACACAAGGAGGGGATTCTTATGCAGCAGTGCAGGCATTTGAAGCAGCAGGAATGGAATTACCTGTAATTGGCGGAGACAATCGAGGATATTTTCTGAAATGGTGGGCGAATGAAGCGCCGGATGGGTATGATACGATCTCTGTTTCATCGAATCCATGGGACGGAGCAACAGGAGTGTATGTTGCATGTGATATTTTGAGCGGGGAATATGAAGTGCCAAATGAAATGGTTCATCCTTTTGCAGTTGTAACCAAAGATGAGGTGGAGAATTACAAAGATATGGGCGATGAAGAAATTGGTACGCCAACTTATGATCGTGAGTGGGTAAGGGAAAATTTATATAAATAAAAATGAACAACAGTCGGGCGATGAAAGGCATCAATGGTATCCAATCAGATAATGCCCGGCTGATTTTATATCCAAAAGTGAAAGAAAAGGAGTATAGTGCATGGATTTACAAATGATAGAGAAAATACAAAAAGTAGTGAACAAGGCAGAAATCGTTGATCTTAGTTATACCTTGGAACCGGGGATGCCGGTTTGGTCAAGTCATGCAAGATTTGGTGCGATCGTATATGAGACTTATGATGAGGGAGATGTTTCTTATCACAGGCAAGTGAGCTATGGGGAACATACAGGAACTCATATAGATGCGCCGAGACATTTTTTTAGAGAGGGCGCAGCAATCGACCATGTAAAGGTAAAAGCAGTTATGGGAAGAGGTGTATGTATCGATGCGTCTTTTTTAAAACCTTGCGAGGAATATACACTGGACATGTTGAAAGCGTTTGAAGCAGAGTATGGAGAAATACAGGAGGGAGATGTGATTTTATTTTCCTTTGGATGGGAGGAAAAATATGCGATAGGAAAAAAGGGAGAAGAGTTCTTGAAAGATTGGCCAGGTTTAGGTGAATCGGCAGCAAAATATCTTGCAGATAAGAAAGTTGCATCCGTTGGAACAGATGCGCTTGCGTTGGATCCATTCGGCAGTGAAAAGTATCCAAGTCATCAAGTGCTTCTGGGGAATGGGATTCCAATCTTAGAGAACCTGACAAATCTGAAAAAGATTCCGGTATTTTCTTATATAATCGGTCTGGCAAATAAGATAAAGGACGGATCAGGCTCTCCAATCAGGATTATTGCATTGACATAAAGTGTATAGGAAAGGCGGTTTAGAATCGTGAAAAAGGAAAGAGTGCAGACTCCTTATATTGAGTTGTCAAAGGTTAACAGATTTTTTGGAATTACAAAAGCATTAGAGCAGATTGATTTTCAAATATTTTCAGGTGAAGTAATTGGGCTGGTAGGTCCAAATGGAGCAGGAAAATCAACAATGATGAAAATTTTGACAGGAGTTCTCCCGCCGACGGATGGAAAAATCATTGTAGATGGAACAGAAATGAAGCGATATACAACAAAGGAGGCGAAAGAAGCAGGAATTGCCTGTGCATATCAGGACTTATCGTTATGTACAAATTTGAGTGTATATGAGAACTTTGCCATGCTCAATGTGGAGCATGGAATGTTTACAAAACCAGGATGGAGGAAAACGGCGAAAAAAGAAACAAAAGAACTTCTTGAGAAATATTTTCCAAATAATCAGATTGATATTATGAAACCTGTGGAACGGTTGACACTTGCAGAACGACAGATTGTTGAAATATGTAAAACATTGATGACAGATAATCTGAGAGTTTTGATATTGGATGAACCTACATCAGCACTGTCAACAGATAAGGCAAATCAACTTCATAAGGTAGTAGAAGAATTAAGTGCAAGAGGAACGTCAGTTATTTATATTTCACATAAACTGGAAGAGATATTAAAGATATCGGATCGTATTGTAATGATGAGAAATGGAAAAAATTCCGGTGAATGTGATCCGAAAGAAATTGATACAGTGCAACTGGTAGAAATGCTTGGAGGAAGTGGGGCAGCAAAAGGAAAACAAAAGATAAATCGTGAAAATGCAGCAAAGGGGGATATGGCAGTTTCCGTAAAAAACTATACGGGAAAAGGTTTGTACAATATAAATCTGCATGTACATAAAGGTGAGATCGTAGGAATATCGGGATTGGCAGGTTCGGGTCAGACGGAACTGTTGAATATTTTATTTGAAGCGGGAAGATATACAGGGATAGAAAAGAAAGGGGTATTGTTGAATTCATCCGTATCTTATGTCAGTGGAGATCGCGCAAGAGAGGGGATTTTCCACTTATGGGATATTTTTGATAATATAATCATTGGAAATTTAGATCAGGTGAAAAAAGGATGGTTTTTAAATAAGAAAAAATCTGAGGAGCTTGCACAGAGCTGGTATGATAAGCTGAAATTTCGAGCGGAAGGAATTCATAGTCCGATCATGTCTTTGAGCGGAGGAAATCAGCAGAAAGCATTGATTGCGCGAGGAATTGCATCAGGAGCAGAATTGATTATTTTGAATGATCCAACGGCAGGAGTCGATATTGAGACAAAACAGGAGATTTACGGATTGCTCGATGAAGCGAAACGCGCAGGAAAAGCGGTTGTTCTTTATTCAACCGAAGATGCCGAAATTGAGATTTGTGATCGCGCATATATTATGCATGAGGGAGAGATTACAGAAGAACTAAAAGGAGAAGATATTACCGTTCCTAATATAGTAAAAGCTTCTTTTAAAGATACGAAACATCAAAAAAAGTCAGAAGAGAAAAAAGAAAGTCTGATACATAGAGTGATGACATCAAGAGTTCTTCTTCCGGTTACAGCTATGATTTTTATGATACTTATAAATGCAGCTATGAATCCGAGAATCCTGTCCTATATGGGAATGCGTATGCTGGTTTCATCAGCAGTACCGTTGGTTTTTGCAGCATTGGGACAAATGTTTATTGTGACCGCCGGAGATGTGGATATGGGAAATGGTTATTCGATTGCATTAGTGAATGTGTTGGTCGGAATAATCCTGACAGGGAATCCACTTATGGGGATTGTGAGTTTATCGGTCTTCGTGGGGGCGTATGCTTTGATGGGAGCATTGATTCATGTACGGAATATACCGGCGATCGTAGTAACTCTGGGGGCGCAGTTTGTATGGTGGGGGATTGCGTTGGTGATAGCGCCGTCTCCGGGAGGAAGTTGTCCGGAGTGGCTGCTTCGGTTGTATAAATTTGATTTTCCGCTTATCCCAATGCCGATCGTTCTGTGTATTCTGGCAGGCGGAAGTTGTTGGTACATCCTCTTTCGGGCAAAATACGGCATGATTTTACGGGGAATCGGAAATAATCCATTGGCAGTGGAGCGTTCAGGGTGGTCTTACTTATGTGCCAAGATGGTCAATTATGTACTTGCTGGCTTGATGGTGATCTGTTCCGGAATGGCATATACAGCAGTATGTATGGGTGCAGATGCTAACTCTTCCGCAACGTATTGTATGATGTCGATCGCGACGGTAATTCTGGGCGGTTGCGAGATGTCCGGAGGTGTTGTTGCTCCGGTTGGAGTTGTATGTGGTGGGATTGCGATGTCATTTATAACAACCATCCTTACATCATTCCGTGTAGATTCTAATTATCAGACCGCAGTGACCGGACTGATTCTAATTGTTGTGTTGGCGATCAAATTGGTTATGCATAAAAAGGAGGGCAAATAGTTATGAAGAAAATTATGACTAAATATGCGTTTATATGGCCGCTTTTGGGATCCATCTTTTTGTGGATAGCAATTTCAATCGTATCAGGAAAATTTAGTGTTGGGCAGATTTTTTCCAGTGCAAAACTTTGCTCGTTTGCTCTGCTTCTTGCGTTGGGACAGATGGTTGTGGTAACAAGCGGAGAAGGCGCGATTGACTTGTCACAACAATATATTTTGACGCTGGCAGCGTATATTTCATGTGATCTGATGCAGTATAATGTGATTCTCGGAATTATTGCAGCAGTTGCAGTAGGGGCGTTTTGTGGTTTGGTAAACGGAATCGTTAACATTTACTTAAAAGTGCCGGCTATGGTGACGACATTGGCAACAGGATATATTATTTTTACCATTGTCCTGGTATTGGCTCCAACGATGAAAACACTTCCGAATGCAGGATTTGTGGATTTTATTAATCTGCATGCAGGGGGATTTTCCATGCTGACAATGATCTGTATGATTGTTGCAGTTTTGCTCGCGTTGCTTTTGTATAAAACGAAATATGGGAAGCAGCTTCATGCAGTGGGGCAGAAAAGGATAGCTGCCAAATATGCAGGGATTAAAGTGAATAAAGTGGTTATATCGGCATTTGTAATCGGAGGAGCATTGTGTGGTCTTTCGGGAACTCTGTGCGGCGCTTTCAATGGAGGAGCATTTCAAGATATGGGGACGACGTATTTTCTTCCGTCTATTGCCGCGGCATTTGTCGGAGGAACAGCGGCTTCGGGAGGAAAATCGAATGTTGCGGGCGTATGTCTGGGGGCTCTTATGATGTATTTGCTTACTACATTCTTGAATGCCGCAAATTTGTCGGTCGGTATGCAGCGGCTGATCCAAGGGGCTGTGCTGGTACTGATACTTGTAGCATCGGTTTCCGATGACGCAAAAAAGAATTAGGAGGGGATATCATGAAAGCAGTTCGAGTTATGAAACCAGAAGAATTGAAAGTAATAGATGTGGAAAAGCCAGTGATTGATAAACAGAACAATGTTCTGGTGAAAATGAAAGCCGCCGGAATCTGTGGTTCTGATGTGGGGATTTATCACGGAACAAATGCGGCAGCAACATATCCGCGTATTATTGGGCATGAAATTGTCGGTGTGATAGAAGAAGTGGGAGAAAACGTAAAGTCTTTGAAACCGGGCGACAGAGTGATCGTTGATCAGGTAGTGAGCTGCGGAGAGTGTTATGCATGCCGAAAAGGAAGAGGAAATGTATGCGGCAGTTTAAAAGTTCGTGGTGTACATATTGATGGTGGATATGAAGAATATCTTACAGTACCGGAACAAGACTGTTATTTATTGCCGGAGAAATTATCTGATGTTGAAGCTGTCATGATCGAGCCGACAACGATTGCAATACAAAGTTGTTCAAGAGCAGAACTGTGTGAAGAAGATACTCTTTTGATTTTGGGATATGGAGCATTAGGCAGTTCTATTTTGAAAATTGCGCGATTGAGCGGAGCTAAAATTATTGTAGCGGATGTGATTGAAGAAAAACTACATGAGGCTTTAAAAAATGGTGCTGATTATGTAATCAATATTGCACAAGAAGATGTAATTGAGAAAGTCAAAGAATTGACGGCCGGATATGGCGTGACAGTATCTATTGATGCTGCATGTGTAAATGATTCTCTTCTGACATTGTTAAAAGCAACCGGTAATGCGGGGAGGGTGATCACGATGGGATTTGCAGTTGAACCGACCGAAATAAATCAATTTCTGATCACATCAAAAGAGTTGGATGTAAGAGGATCCCGCTTACAAAACAAAAAATTTCAGGAAGCGATTGATTTGATCCAAGAGGGAAAATTGGACTTGTCAGGAACTGTTTCTCATGTATATCCGATAGAAAAAGCACAGGAAGCTTTTGATTTTGTAGACTCAAAAGATCCCTCTATCCGAAAAGTTGTTTTGACATTTAAATAGGAAAGTGACAAATGAATAAGAAAGATTTTTCAGTAGACTTTTGCTGAGTTTGGATAATATGCCGACAATTCCGGTAGAAAGGTGATGTAACCGGTGGAAGATTTTCAGACAGTGTGATAGAATAAAGCCAGAGATATCATGGAATGAATTTACAGCGAGAGGAGACTGAAATATGTCAGAGAATACGATGAAAGAAGCGGAGGAGACGGTTGTTACAACAGTAGAAACGACCGTGAAGACAGTAGAACCGAAAAATGCAGAGGCGGAATCAACCGGTGCAGAACCGGAAGTAAAAAGTACAGAACAGGAAGTAAAGAGCGTAGAACCGGCAGTGAAAAGTACAGATCCGGGAACGAAAAGTGCAGAACGGTCACTCGAAACGGAAGATGAGCCGGAGCCGGTGGTCTTCGCAGACGAAGAGCCGTCGAAAAAGAGGTTTTTCCGGTTTAATAAGCAGGAAGAAGAACATTTTTCGCGGGATAAGTGGATCTTGTCGCGGATTCCGAGTGAAGATCTGATGGACTACTTGCGGCTGGAGCAGTCCAGAATGGACAAGCTTCAGATGGCAAAAGAGAGGAAGTGGAAACGGATCAACACAACGATCCGGTTGGTAGCATCGTTGGCAGCAGGTGTGGTGGCAATTTATTTTCTGAAAGATGAACCTACGATCCTTGTCAATATTTTGTATATCTGCGGTATTCTGGGCGGAGCATGGATTTGGAATAGCCGGAAAGATAAGAAGTGAGGCTGATACAATGCAGATCGAGGGAAATCAAAAAGAGCTGGATGCGATGAAAGCGTTTCATGAGGGAAATCGTGCGGAGGGATTGAAACTTCAGGAGGAGTTCGCAGCAGAGTTCAGGGAAGCATACAAAGAGAAAGACCACTGTCCTTGTCAGAAAGCATGCAGATATCATGGAAACTGCAAAGAATGTGTTGCGATACATAGGGCACATCAGGAGCATGTCCCCAATTGTATGCGTCCGGTTATCAACAAAAAAATCAGGCTTTTGTCAGAACTGACAGAGCATACAATCGCGCGTGAGATAGAACCGCCGAAAGAAATATTGCGGACTTAGATACTTCTTAAATATCAGACAGAAGTAAATACTGAAAATTACGCTTTTAGAATTGCGAAAATGTTTGATGAGATAAAGGAGGAATATGGGGATAGCAAACAAGATTCGATGTTAGTTCTTAAAGATATTTTATACAATGTATATAAAATCTGGAACAAATAAATTAAATCAAATTATCAAGTCCTCGTCATCTAACAAGGGGACACAAAAAAGAAAAATCTCCAAGTGGCTGTTTCGTAAATAAACCACTTGGAGATTTACTGTTATTCATTGACTTTTCTGTCGACCCCAAAATATGTTGTGCTTAAAAGATGAGACCAAGAAAGATCAGATCGTGTCTTCTCTTCTGATATATCCCGGTTTCTCCGACTGTGCGATGATCTCTTTCGCATGGATGATGCGGGCGTGTTTGTCCACGACCTGATTTTCCAGATATACATCTTCCCCAACTTCGGTTTCGGAAAGAAGCACACAGTTTTTGACGACAGCGCCTTTTTTGATGATACATCCGCGGCCGATCACGGAATTCTCAACAGTACCCTCAATGAGACAGCCGTTGCAGACGATCGAACGTTTCACATCGGCAGTGTCGAAATATTGGGTTGGGCAGGAGTCGTTCGTTTTTGTGTAGATCGGCCAGTCCTCATTGAAGAGGCTCTGTACATTTTTGAAATCCATCAGAGCGAGGTTGGCATCGAAATAACTCTTCAGATCAGTGATGGTCGCAAAATATCCGCGATGTGAAATTCCCCGTACATCCAGCTCATCGCATTCTACGTTGATGATCTGCGGAAGTGTGTACATGGAGGAAAGTTTCTTTGCTTTATATACAAGTTCGATGAACAATTCACGTTTCATCACATAAGTATCCATGAAAATCGTGCGGTTTTTGGCAGTTCCGCGGTTCTTCTCGATGGAAAGGACTCCTTTTTGCTTGTTCAGGTTCAAAACATCACAGTTCAAAAATGCCTCTTTTGCATTGTCCACGGAATGGTACAAGAGAGAAATGTCTGCGCCGGATTCGATGTGGGTCTTGATCACATCGTGGAAATCCTGCGCGTAGATCATATAACTCGGGGCAATGACCACATAAGGGCAGGTCGAATGTTCGATACATTCCATGTTCTCGATGTATGCCGCGATATCGGTGTCATACAATGAATTTTCCGCTCCGTTTTCGGAGAACAGAAGCTGTAGTTTTCCGCGCTTGGAATTGATGTTGTAATGACGACCGGTTCCGAGATGCTCCGCCAGAGAACGAGGTTTCTGGTTGACGTACACCTGGATCTGGTCAATTCCGCTGTTACTCATATTGGAAATTGGAAAGTCAATGGCGCGATATCTTCCGAGGAAAGAAAAAGCTCCGATCGGGCGATAGTCCTGCATTCCCTCCACACGAATGTGATGTCCGGAAAAATTAATAATACCTAATGCTTTCATCTTATTCTTCCCCCTTTACACGTTTTGCAACAAGTTCGATATGGTCACTGTCGGCGCTTCCGACCACTGCATTTGCGCCGATCCGGATATTGTCGGCGACAAGTGCGCGTGTGACAACCGCGCCGTCTTCGACGATCGCTCCCGGCATCAGGACACTATCGATCACTTTTGCGCTCGGACCGACTTTGGCGCCGGTGAACAATACGGAATTACGGACTTCTCCTTCGATGTGGCAGCCTTGTGTGATATATGCGCCTTTGATCTCAGCGTTAGTTCCGACATAGTGTGGAAGCTCTGTTGTGTCTTCGGTATAAATCTTCCAGCTCGGATCGTTGAGGTCAAGCGTGTTGTTTTTTGCGAGCAGATCCATATTGGCTTCCCATAGAGAATCGATCGTTCCGACGTCTTTCCAGTATCCCTGGAACTTATATGCGCAGAGTTTCCGATTGTCGGCAAGCATACTTGGGATGATGTCTTTACCGAAATCATGGCTGGATTCCGGATCTTTCATATCTGCAACGAGCATCTTTCTCAAAATCTTCCAGTCAAAGATATAAATACCCATCGATGCGAGATTGCTTTTTGGCTGCTGCGGTTTCTCCTCGAATTCGACGATCTGTCCGGTCTCGTCTGTATTCATGATACCAAAGCGGCTTGCTTCCTGCATCGGAACTTCAATGACGGCGATCGTGGCGTCGGCATTGTTCGCTTTGTGATAATCGAGTATCTTTGCATAATTCATTTTGTAAATATGGTCTCCGGAGAGTACGAGAAGATATTCCGGAGAATATGTATCGATGAAATCGATATTCTGCGAGATCGCATCGGCGGTTCCGCGGTAGACATTGAGGTCTACATCCGCTTTTTCGCGAGGCGGAAGTACATAGACGCCGCTGTCTTTCGCGTCCAGTCCCCAGCGGCGTCCGGCTGCGACGTAGCTGTTCAGAAGAATGGATTCGTATTGTGTCAGTACGCCGACCACATCGATTCCGCTATTGGCGCAGTTACTGAGCGGAAAGTCGATGATGCGGTATTTTCCCCCATATGAAACAGCCGGTTTTGCAACTTTATTTGTCAGGTCATGAAGACGGGAACCACGTCCGCCGGCAAGGATCATTGCTAACATATTGTTTTGTTTCATGATAAACCCTCTCTTTCGTGTTAGTGATATATATTATACAATTTTCCGGTGGTTTTTACCATGTTTTTGTGTGAAAAAGTATAAAAATATTGCGAATATATTGGAAGTTGCTTTCTAATAGGAGCGATTTCTGATATACTCTCTCAATAGTAGATTAAGAAAGGGTGGAAGTATGGATCTGAACAAAGAAAATATACGAAAGATCAAAGAACTGATCGTGTTTACGGCGCTGATTTTGATTGGTTTGTGGAAATATACACTGGTGCTTGATATTTTGAAATTTATTCTGGGAATTTTGATGCCGTTTCTGATCGGCGGTGCGATCGCATTTGTGCTGAATGTCCCGATGAGTTTTCTGGAACGGCATATTTTTGGCAATGAAAAATGGAAAGAGAACGGGAAGCTCCGTCGTCTTGCAAGACCGGTCAGCCTTGTCATGACGATCATCGGCGTGGCTGGGATCGTGCTCCTCGTCCTGTTTGTTGTGATCCCGCAGCTTGGACAGACTTTGATCGGACTGGGAAGAAATATCCAGAGTTTTATGCCGAAAGCGATCGAATGGCTGGAAGCGTTGTTTGATGACAATCAGGAGATACTGGCTCTGATCGGAAATATGGATATGAACTGGGAGAAGATCGTCAACAGTGTGATCGCATTTTTCAAAAGCGGAGCGGGCAGTGTGCTGAACTCTACGATGTCTGCGGCAAGAAGTATTGTGAGCAGCGTGACGACATTCTTTATTTCTTTCGTGTTTGCGTGCTATATTCTGCTTCAAAAAGAGAAACTGCATGGTCAGGTGAAAAAGATCGTTTATGCTTATCTTCCGAAAAGAAGAGGGGAGAATATCCTGCGGATCTGTTCGCTGACTTACCGGACATTTTCCAATTTCCTGACCGGGCAGTGTGTGGAGGCGTTGATTCTTGGAACGATGTTCTTTGTGGTGATGGTGATCATCCGTCTGCCGTATGCGCTTCTGGTCGGCGTGTTGATCGCGTTTACCGCGCTGATTCCGATCTTCGGTGCGTTTATCGGATGTGCGGTGGGAACGTTTCTGATCCTGATGGTCAACCCGGTGAAAGCTCTGATCTTCCTTGTACTCTTTTTCGTATTGCAGCAGATCGAGGGAAATCTGATCTATCCGAAAGTTGTCGGTAATTCCGTGGGACTTCCGTCTATCTGGGTACTTGCGGCGGTCAGCATCGGCGGAAGCCTGATGGGGGTTGTCGGAATGCTGATCTTTATTCCGCTTGTGTCGGTGATCTATACGATTTTCCGCGGCGATGTTTACCGGAGGCTGGAAGAGCGGGGGATCAAGGCAGAAGATTTAGAAGAAAAGGAAACGGAAATAAAAGGAATTGCGAATGATGAGGGGAAAGAAAAAAGTAAATGATTTTGGCAGTGATCCGATTCCACTGCTTGTGCTGAAGATTTCGGTGCCGTTTATGTTTGCGCAGTTTGTAAATGTACTTTACAGCATTGTGGATCGTATCTATATAGGTAATATTCCGGTGATCGGTGCGGATTCACTTGCGGGCGCCGGGGTATGTGCGCCGATCATCACATTGCTGTCGTCATTCGGCGCGCTGATCGGAATCGGAGGTTCGGTGTTGTTTTCGATCCGGCTCGGCGCCGGGGATAAGAAAGGCGCGGAACGGATCCTTGGCAATAGTTTTTCGCTGCTTTTGGTTTTCTCGCTGTGTCTGACGTTTTTGTTTCTGGCGGTGAAGTCATGGCTTCTGCGCTGGTTCGGGGCGAGTGAAGTTACATTTGCGTATGCGAATACATATCTTACGATCTATACATTGGGAACATTTTTTGCGCTCGTATCTATGGGAATGAATTATTTTATCACGGCGCAGGGATTTCCGATGCTCGGGATGGCGACGACATTGATCGGCGCTGTGCTGAATATCGTACTGGATCCGGTGTTTATCTTTGGGTTGGATATGAACATTGCGGGTGCGGCTGTGGCGACGGTGATCGCGCAGATGGGATCCTGTCTCTTCGTACTTGCGACGCTTCACGGCAAAAAAATGCTGATTCCGATCCGGATCATGAAGCCGGAACGAATGATCGCAAAGCAAGTAGTTAAGATAGGATTTTCACCGTTTTTGATCCTGGCTACGGACAGTGTGATCATCATTGCATTGAATGCGGTGCTTCAGTATTATGGTGGTGAGGAGATGGGAGATACGCTGATCACGGCAGCGACGATCGTTCAGAGTTATATGCTGCTTGTGACGGCGCCGATGCTTGGGGTGACAAGCGGATCGCAGCCTCTGATCAGTTTTAATTATGGCGCGAACAAACCGGAGCGGATCCGGAAGACCGTAGCCTGCGTCCTCGGTCTCTGTATCGGATTTACCGTATTGATGTTCGGGATCGCCAGGATTCTTCCGATGTATTTTGTCCGGATCTTTACATCGAATGCGGAATATCAGCAGCTTGCGGTGTGGGGAATCGGTGTGTTCATGCTGATGATCGTACCGCTTAGTTTTCAGTATGTATTTGTCGATGCGCTGACGGCGCTGGGAATGACGAGACTGTCGCTTTCATTGTCACTTGTGCGGAAAATGATCTATCTGGCGGCAACATGTATTTTACCGTTGTTCTTTACGGCAAAAACGGCATTTTATGCGGAACCGATCTCGGACTTGACCGCAGCAGTGCTCAGTAGTTCGGTATTTTTCTTCATTTACAGGAAATATCTGCGCGGAGCCGGGCGGCTGAAAGATATTAAGATTTGATGATTTGCAGTGCATTACGGATAGTTTTTGGTGGAGAGTTTCCGGAGGATTTAAGTAAAAGACTTGACTTTCATCCGGTGATTGTGATACAATCGACTGGCGAATGGAAGTAGGTCTTTTTTTTATGCCTAAATTTGGATGGCTTCGCAACCATCGGTAACAATTAAGTTAAGTAAAAAAAAAGCGAGGTGGAAGTTGTGCGCACAAGAATTACATTGGAATGTACAGAATGCAAGAACCGCAATTACAACATGACCAAGGATAAGAAAAATCATCCTGAACGTATGGAAACAAAGAAGTATTGCAAGTTCTGTAAATCACACACACTGCACAAAGAGACAAAATAGTCGTTGAAGGGAAGTGGCGAGATGAGTGAGAAATCAGGAAAAGCTCAGAAAACCAGCTGGTTCAAAGGATTACAGGCAGAGTTTAAGAAAATTGTCTGGCCAGATAAGAAAACACTTGTGAAACAGACGACGGCAGTTGTTTCAGTCTCTGTATTGTTGGGAGCGATCATTACGGTGATCGATACGATCCTGAAATATGGAATTGACTTCCTGGTGAAGTAGCAGGCGGAAGCAGAAAGGTGATTTTATGTCAGAGGCAAAATGGTATGTAGTTCATACCTATTCCGGGTATGAAAACAAGGTAAAAGCAAACATTGACAAGACGATCGAGAACCGTCATCTGGAAGACCAGATCCTTGAGGTGAGAGTGCCTCTGGAGGAAGTGATCGAGATGAAAAACGGTGTTCAGAAAGTAAGCATGAAAAAGCTTTTCCCGGGTTACGTTATGATCCATATGATCATGAACGACGATACATGGTATGTTGTTCGTAATACGAGAGGCGTGACGGGATTCGTCGGACCGGGATCCAAACCGGTTCCGCTGGAGGAAGAAGAGATGAGCCGCTTCGGAATCCATCAGGAGAACATCGTATATGACTTCGAGATCGGCGATACTGTGACCGTGCTCAGCGGCGCATGGGAGGGAACTGTCGGTGTGGTTCAGTCGATGAACGAGCAGAAACAGAGCCTTTCGATCAATGTGGAATTGTTCGGCCGTGAAACTCCGGTTGAACTTGGCTTTTCAGAAGTAAAGAAGATGGATTAAGTGGGAGGGATTTTATCCCGACAATACCACAAGGAGGTAATGAAAAATGGCAAAAAAAGTAGAAGGTTATATTAAGTTACAGATTCCGGCTGGAAAGGCAACTCCGGCACCACCGGTTGGTCCTGCACTTGGACAGCACGGTGTAAACATTGTGGAATTTACAAAGCAGTTCAATGCCAGAACAGCTGACCAGGGAGACCTGATTATCCCGGTTGTTATCACAGTTTACAACGACAGAAGCTTCAGCTTCGTTACAAAGACTCCGCCGGCAGCAGTATTGATCAAGAAAGCCTGCAACCTGAAATCCGGTTCAGGCGTTCCGAACAAGAACAAAGTTGCTACGATCACAAAAGCTCAGGTAGAAGAAATCGCAAAATTGAAAATGCCGGACCTGAACGCTGCAAGCGTAGAGGCAGCTATGAGCATGATCGCCGGAACATGCCGTTCTATGGGTGTAACCGTAGAGGAGTAAGTTGATGTATTCGGAAGCTCATTTCGGTGTCTTCGAAAGAGTGAAAGAGTAGAAAGACAGTAACAGAGTTGAAAATAGTGGGAGGGGTTCGTTCCCGCAAACACCACAAGGAGGTTTATTAGAATGAAACGAGGAAAGAAATATATCGAAGCTGCAAAGCAGATCGAAAGAGGAAATCTTTACGAAAAAGCTGACGCGATCGCACTTGTGAAAAAGTCAGCAGTAGCAAAATTTGACGAGACAATCGAGGCTCACATCAGAACAGGATGTGACGGACGTCACGCTGATCAGCAGATCCGTGGAGCTGTTGTTCTTCCGCACGGAACAGGTAAAACTGTTCGTATCCTTGTATTTGCTAAAGATGCAAAGGCTGAGGAAGCAAAAGCTGCAGGAGCAGATTTCGTAGGCGGAGAGGATCTGATCCCGAAGATCCAGAACGAAGGATGGCTGGATTTTGACGTTGTTGTTGCTACACCGGACATGATGGGTGTTGTTGGACGTCTTGGACGTGTACTTGGACCAAAAGGTCTCATGCCGAACCCGAAAGCCGGAACAGTTACAATGGACGTAACAAAAGCGATCAACGAGATCAAGGCTGGTAAGATTGAGTACAGATTGGACAAGACAAACATTATCCATGTGCCGATCGGTAAAGCTTCCTTTACCGAAGAGCAGTTAGCGGACAACTTCCAGACGCTTATCGATGCAATTATCAAAGTTAGACCGGCAGCAGTAAAAGGACAGTACCTGAAGAGTGTTACACTGACATCTACAATGGGACCTGGAGTAAAACTGAACCCGATGAAACTTCAGTAATTTGCTGAGAAGATCATAAATGTGAAAATGAAGCCCCCGCACGGCGAAATCAGACGTATGTCTGCTCTCGCTGTGCGGGGGTTTGTTGTAAGGCGTGGAATCTTTTGGAAAGGGGAAATGAAAGATGGAAGATCATAATAAGGAAAATCAGTTGGATGACTCTCTTGTATGGGAAGAAGTCCATATGGAGCATATTGTACAGGATGAATGGATTGATTTTCGGAGATCGGCATGGAAATTTCCGGATGGAAGTGTATTTGAACCTTTTTACAGTTACAGCCGCAGAGATTATGTTGTGATCGTGGCATCGGATACCGATGGAAACTATCTTTGCGTGAAACAGTTCAGACCGGGAATCAGACAGGTGACAACGGAATTTCCGGCAGGTGGGATCGAGCGGGAAGATGGGAAAGAATATGGAAGTTCTCAGAACGGTGAAAACGCACAGGATATTTCAGCGGAAGATGCTTTTGACGCGGCAAAAAGGGAACTTTTGGAAGAAACCGGATATGAGTCGGATGAATGGAGCTATTTACTTACGATACCGTCAAATGCGACCATAGCAGACAACTATGCACATATTTTTATGGCAAAGAATTGCCGCAAAGTATCCGGACAAGATTTGGACGATACGGAGTTTTTAAATGTGATAAAACTTCCGGCAGAGATGATTGAGAAAATGATCGATGCAGGGCAGTTTCAGCAGGCAATCCATATTACAGCATGGCTGTTGGCTCAGAGGAGAGAGTAAGAAATCGGGCATTGTTATTGGCAACAGAGTGAAGTATAATGGGGATAAACAGTGTGTATGATGGTGGAAAAGAGGAAAACTATAATATGAATATAATGCCTGTTTCGGAATTGATAGATAAGGTGGAAGAAATATGTAAAGCCAACGGAGTAAAACGGTTGGACTTATTTGGATCTTTTGCGACCGGCACTGCAACAGATACCAGTGATATTGATTTTGTTGTGTATGGCTGTGAGGATATATTGGAATTGGAAGAAGCGCTCGAGGAGATTCCAACACTACGCAAAATTGATATTTTTGATTATGAGAATATCCATAATGAGTTTTTGCTGGAGGATATAAAGAAATATGGAAAACAAATTTATTAATCGATACAATACGTTTTGCAAAAGTTTAAAGAGTTTGGAAAAAAGCTGTACGGCAGATCCAAAAGCAGATTTTGTATTGGAAGCGACCGTTTTAAATTTTAATCTTACGTTTGATATTTCCTGGAAAATCATGAAAGATATTTTGGTGAAGCAATTAGGGGTTCTTGACTTTTCATTAGGATCTCCAAGAGGGACGTTGCAGCAGGCTTTTCAGAACGGGCTGATCAATGATGATAGATGGATACAGATGTTAAAGGACAGAAATCGGTTGGCGCATGATTATGACGGGACTTTTGCGGCAACAAGATTTCAGGTTATCGTAGATGAATATTATCATTTGTTTGTAAAACTGAGAGATTCCATGGAGAAATATTATCAGGATTTTGATGAAATGAATACGTTATAGATTGACCGTTTCAACTGTCGATCAAAAGGGACAAGAGAGTATTCTTGAAAAATATAAAAAACACTTGACATTTCCTGAGTGGAATGATAATCTATTATAGCAATTGACTGCCGAAGACAGCAGGTGCCGTTAGGCATAAGGTTTAAAACGCCTGCCGAGGAAGACAAGATTCTTTTAGAAGATGACTTAGTAATCCTCTGTGCTTCGAGCCGGAGGATTTTTTATTATTCGATAGGAATGGTATCCTATCGAATAAAAACGCTCCGCGGGATCGCACTGCGGCGGCTTGGAATATAGCTGCTTTGTAGCTCCGCCGTAGGCGGAGAATCCTGCGAAGCAGAATTCTTATTTTATCTGGAGCAGTCATTCAAAATCTATAAGGAGGTGCACCAGAACGTGGCAAAAGTTGAATTAAAACAACCAATCGTAGCAGCTATCGCAGAAGACATCAAAGACGCTCAGTCTGTTGTTCTTGTTGACTACCGTGGACTTACAGTAGCACAGGATACAGAGCTTCGTAAACAGCTTAGAGAAGCTGGTGTTCTTTACAAAGTTTGCAAGAACACAATGATGAAGAGAGCATTTGAGGGAACAGAGTTCGCAGGTCTGGATGAGTATTTAGAGGGACCGAGCGCACTTTGCGTATCCAAAGACGATGCGACAGCTCCGGCAAGAATCCTTGCAGAGTTTGCTAAGACAGCAGACAAACTGGAGATGAAAGCCGGTGTAGTAGAAGGAACAGTATATGACGTAGCAGGTCTTAATGAACTGGCTAAGATCCCGTCAAGAGAAGTGCTGCTGTCCAGATTGCTTGGAAGTATGCAGTCACCTATCACAAACTTCGCTCGTGTTATTAAGCAGATCGCTGAGAAAGACGGCGAGGTTGCAGCTGAGGCTCCGGCTGAAGCAGCAGAAGAAGCTCCGGCAACAGAGGAGTAATCAGGTACTCGCCGCAGGCGGGACGATTTAATCAGAAAACAAATGGAAAGCCGCATATGAGCGGCAGATAAAATTTTAAAAATGGAGGATATCAAAATGGCTAAATTGACAACAGCTGAAATGATTGAAGCAATCAAAGAGTTATCAGTATTAGAACTGAATGAATTAGTAAAAGCATGCGAAGAAGAATTCGGTGTATCTGCAGCAGCAGGTGTTGTAGTTGCAGCAGCAGGAGACGGAGCTGCAGCAGCAGAAGAGAAAGATGAGTTCGATGTAGAGCTTGTATCTGCAGGAGCTTCCAAAGTTAAAGTTATCAAAGTTGTTCGTGAAGTAACAGGACTTGGACTGAAAGAAGCAAAAGAGCTTGTTGACGGAGCTCCGAAAGTGATCAAAGAAGGAATCTCCAAAGCAGAAGCTGAAGAGCTGAAAGCTAAACTGGAAGCTGAGGGTGCAGAAGTTAACATGAAATAATTTCATTTCTGACAGAAGATTACGGCCGCAGATGAGAAAGTCATTTGCGGCTTTTCTGTTATCTGATATGTGAACAGAGCAGTTTGACGGGTTTTTGTTTGCCGGAGAGTGATGAAAATGTCAATTACCACAAAAAAGAAAATATGTCAAGAGTTTTTTGATAAAAATGGAGAAAAACGGTTGACATCAGAAAGAGCTTTGTGATATAGTAAAAAATGCGCTATTATGGAAAGGTATGCCATTATAGATTACATTTACTGATGCACATGGCTCTTTTCTTATTATAGAGTGTGATACTTTTGCAGTGGCAGAGTATTACTGAACAGGGAAGTATGACTGGGTAGAGTTCATACCCGCAAAAAAATATATGAGGAGTGAAACGTCAATGGAGAAAAACAGAATTCGTCCCATCACAAACGGAAAAAGTTCACGCATGAGCTATTCCAGACAAAAAGAAGTGCTGGAAATGCCGAATCTCATCGAAGTTCAGAAGAACTCATACGAGTGGTTTCTGAGCGAAGGTCTGAGAGAGGTATTCGATGACATTTCCCCGATCGCAGATTACAGCGGTCATTTCAGTCTGGAATTCGTCGATTTCAGACTCTGCGAGGATGAAGTAAAGTACACGATCGACGAGTGTAAAGAACGTGATGCGACATATGCCGCACCTCTGAAAGTGAAAGTGAGACTTTACAACAAAGAGAATGATGAGATCAACGAACATGAAATCTTCATGGGAGATTTTCCGCTGATGACAAAGACCGGTACGTTCGTAATCAACGGTGCCGAGCGTGTTATCGTCAGCCAGCTTGTGCGTTCCCCGGGAATTTACTACGGAATCGCGCATGATAAGATCGGAAAAGAACTGTATTCTTCTACTGTGATCCCGAACCGTGGAGCATGGCTGGAATACGAGACAGACTCCAATGACGTTTTCTATGTAAGGGTTGACCGTACGCGTAAAGTGCCGATCACAGTGCTGATCCGTGCGCTTGGTGTCGGAACGAACGCGGAGATCGTTGAGATGTTCGGTGAAGAGCCGAAGATCCTTGCAAGTTTTGGAAAGGACACTGCTGAGAATTATCAGGAGGGTCTGTTAGAACTGTACAAAAAGATCCGTCCGGGCGAGCCGCTGGCAGTGGACAGCGCGGAAAGTCTGATCACAAGTATGTTCTTTGATGCAAGACGTTATGATCTTGCAAAAGTAGGACGTTACAAATTCAATAAAAAACTGGCTCTGAAAAACCGTGTCAAAGGTCGTGTGCTGGCAGAAGATGTGATCAGTTGTGTGACGGGCGAAATGGTTGCCGAAAAGGGAACAACGATCACAAGAGAACTGGCAGACGAGATCCAGAATGCGGCAGTTCCGTATATCTGGGTAGAGGGAGAGGACGAGTCCCGCAATATCAAGATCCTTTCCAATATGATGGTAGATCTGCAGGCAGTTGTAGATATCGACCCGACTGAGGTCGGTGTGACAGAACAGGTATACTATCCGGTTCTGGAGGGATTGCTTGAGGAGACAGAAGGAGACGTGGAAGAGCTGAAAGCGGCGATCAAGAGAGACATCCACGATCTGATCCCAAAACATATTACAAAGGAAGATATTTTTGCTTCCATTAACTACAATATCCATCTTGAATACGGCATGGGAAATGACGATGATATTGACCACCTTGGCAACCGTCGTATCCGTGCAGTCGGAGAACTTCTGCAGAATCAGTACAGAATCGGTCTGTCCCGTCTGGAGAGAGTGGTCCGCGAGCGTATGACGACGCAGGATCAGGATGGAATTTCTCCGCAGTCACTGATCAACATCAAACCGGTAACAGCAGCTGTAAAAGAGTTCTTCGGATCTTCTCAGCTGTCCCAGTTTATGGATCAGAACAACCCGCTTGGAGAATTGACACATAAGAGACGTCTCTCCGCATTGGGACCGGGAGGACTTTCCCGTGACCGTGCAGGATTTGAGGTCCGTGACGTTCACTATTCCCATTACGGAAGAATGTGTCCGATCGAGACGCCTGAGGGACCGAACATCGGTTTGATCAACTCTCTGGCATGCTATGCGAGAATCAACCAGTACGGATTTATCGAGGCTCCGTACAGAAAGATCGACAAGACAGATCCGCAGAATCCGGTCGTTACGGATGAAGTCGTATATATGACTGCGGATGAAGAAGATAATTATCATGTGGCACAGGCGAATGAGGCTCTGGACGCAGAGGGACATTTTGTCCGTAAGAATGTATCCGGTCGTTACCGTGAAGAGACACAGGAATATGAGAGAAGCAAGTTCGATTACATGGACGTTTCTCCGAAGATGGTATTCTCCGTGGCGACAGCGCTCATTCCTTTCCTGGAAAATGACGATGCGAACCGTGCGCTGATGGGATCCAACATGCAGCGTCAGGCAGTTCCGCTTCTGACAACCGAAGCTCCGGTAGTCGGAACAGGTATGGAAGTAAAAGCGGCAGTTGACTCCGGAGTCTGCATCGTGGCAGAAAAAGCAGGTGTTGTTGAGCGTTCTACTTCCACAGAGATCACGATCAAACATGACGACGGATCCAAGAAGAGCTACAAACTGACTAAGTTCCAGAGAAGTAACCAGAGCAACTGCTACAACCAGAGACCGATCGTTGACAAGGGCGAGAGAGTGGAGGAAGGACAGGTCATTGCAGACGGTCCGTCCACATCCAAGGGCGAGATGGCGCTTGGTAAGAACCCGCTGATCGGATTTATGACCTGGGAGGGTTACAACTACGAGGATGCCGTTCTGTTGAGCGAGCGTCTCGTACAGGATGACGTTTATACTTCTGTTCATATTGAAGAATATGAGGCAGAAGCTCGTGATACAAAACTCGGACCGGAAGAGATCACAAGAGATATTCCGGGAGTCGGCGATGATGCGCTGAAAGATCTTGATGAGAGAGGAATCATCCGCATCGGTGCAGAAGTCCGCGCAGGAGATATCCTGGTCGGAAAAGTAACGCCGAAAGGAGAGACGGAACTGACGGCAGAAGAGCGTCTGCTGAGAGCGATCTTCGGTGAGAAAGCGCGTGAAGTCCGTGACACTTCTCTGAAAGTACCGCACGGAGAGTACGGTATCGTTGTGGATGCGAAAGTATTTACAAGAGAGAACGGCGACGAACTGTCACCGGGAGTAAATCAGGCAGTTCGCATTTATATTGCACAGAAGAGAAAGATTTCTGTCGGTGATAAGATGGCTGGACGTCATGGTAACAAGGGTGTCGTTTCCCGCGTGCTTCCGGTAGAAGATATGCCGTATCTGCCGAACGGACGTCCGCTGGATATCGTTTTGAACCCGCTTGGTGTGCCGTCCCGTATGAACATCGGACAGGTGCTGGAGATCCATTTGAGCCTTGCGGCGAAAGCGCTTGGTTTCAACATTTCCACACCGGTCTTTGACGGTGCGAACGAGATCGATATTATGGACACTCTGGATCTGGCAAATGATTATGTCAATCTGGAATGGGAAAAATTTGATAAGAAACATGGAGAGGAACTGCTTCCGGAAGTACGCCAGTACCTCTATGACAACCGTGCGCACCGTGCACTTTGGAAAGGCGTTCCGCTTTCCCGCGACGGAAAAGTACGTTTAAGAGACGGACGTACCGGAGAGTTCTTTGACAGTCCGGTTACGATCGGACACATGCATTACCTCAAACTGCATCACTTGGTAGACGACAAGATCCATGCGCGTTCTACCGGTCCTTACTCACTCGTAACACAGCAGCCGCTGGGAGGAAAAGCCCAGTTCGGTGGTCAGCGTTTCGGAGAGATGGAGGTTTGGGCTCTGGAGGCGTATGGAGCATCCTATACGCTGCAGGAGATCCTGACTGTGAAGTCTGACGACGTTGTGGGACGTGTGAAGACATATGAGGCGATCATCAAAGGTCAGAACATCCCTGAACCGGGAATTCCGGAATCTTTCAAGGTATTGCTGAAAGAGCTGCAGTCCCTTGCACTGGATGTACGCGTACTCCGTGATGACAATACAGAAGTTGAGATCATGGAAAGCGTAGATTACGGTGAGACAGACCTGCGTTCGATCATCGAGGGAGACAGAAGATATCGTGACGACAACGAATCCTATGGCGACCACGGTTATACCGAGCAGGAATTCGTAGACGGAAAACTGGAGGATGTGGAACCGGAAGAAGACGATCTTGCCGAAGTGGATGAGATTGAATTCGATGAGTTTTTTGACGAAGAATAGGAGGAGCCAACTTTATGCCAAATAATAATGAACAACAATATCAGCCGTTAACATTTGATGCAATCAAAATCGGTCTGGCTTCACCGGAGAAGATCATGGAGTGGTCAAGAGGCGAGGTTACCAAGCCGGAGACCATTAACTATAGAACATTGAAACCAGAGAAAGACGGTCTGTTCTGTGAAAAGATTTTCGGACCGAGCAAGGACTGGGAGTGTCACTGTGGAAAATATAAAAAGATCCGCTACAAAGGCGTTGTCTGCGACCGTTGTGGCGTAGAAGTGACCAAAGCGAGTGTGCGCCGTGAACGTATGGGGCACATCGCATTGGCTGCTCCGGTTTCCCATATCTGGTATTTCAAAGGCATCCCGAGCCGTATGGGACTGATCCTGGACATTTCTCCGAGAACTCTGGAGAGAGTGCTTTACTTTGCATCTTATATCGTGCTGGATAAGGGAGAGACTTCCCTCCAGTACAAACAGGTGCTTTCCGAAGCAGAGTATCAGGAAGAAAGAGAAAAATGGGGCAAATCTTTCCGTGTAGGAATGGGTGCCGAAGCAATTCAGGAACTTCTTCAGGCGATTGATCTGGAAAAAGAGTATGCAGAACTTCAGGCAGCTCTTGAAAATGCAAGCGGACAGAAGCGCGCAAGAATCGTAAAACGTCTGGAAGTTGTGGAAGCATTCCGTGAATCCGGAAACAAACCGGAGTGGATGATCTTAAATGCTATCCCGGTTATCCCGCCGGATCTGCGTCCGATGGTACAGCTTGACGGAGGTCGTTTCGCAACTTCCGACTTGAATGACCTGTACAGAAGAATCATCAACCGTAACAACCGTCTGAAAAGACTGCTGGAACTCGGCGCGCCGGATATCATCGTGCGCAACGAGAAGCGTATGCTTCAGGAGGCGGTTGACGCATTGATCGACAACGGACGCCGTGGTCGTCCGGTAACGGGACCAGGAAACAGAGCACTGAAATCTCTGTCCGATATGCTGAAAGGTAAGTCCGGACGTTTCCGTCAGAACCTGCTTGGTAAGCGTGTTGACTATTCCGGACGTTCGGTTATCGTCGTAGGACCGGAGCTGAAGATTTACCAGTGTGGTCTGCCGAAAGAGATGGCGATCGAGTTGTTTAAACCATTTGTTATGAAAGAACTCGTTGCCAACGGAACTGCGCACAATATCAAAAATGCAAAGAAAATGGTCGAGAGACTGCAGCCGGAAGTTTGGGACGTTCTCGAAGAAGTGATCAAAGAACATCCGGTTATGCTGAACCGTGCCCCCACACTGCACCGACTTGGTATTCAGGCATTTGAGCCGATCCTGGTAGAGGGTAAAGCGATCAAGCTGCATCCGCTCGTATGTACCGCATACAATGCCGATTTCGACGGAGACCAGATGGCGGTCCATGTGCCGCTTTCCGTGGAAGCACAGGCAGAGTGCCGTTTCCTGTTGCTCTCTCCGAACAACTTGCTGAAACCGTCTGACGGTGGTCCGGTAGCCGTTCCGTCTCAGGATATGGTACTTGGTATCTATTACCTGACTCAGGAGAGACCGGGAGTCAAAGGTGAGGGAATGTTTTTCAAGAGTGTAAGTGAAGCGATCCTTGCTTATGAGAACGGATTTATCACACTGCACTCTAAGATCAAAGTCCGCGTGACAAAGACGATGCCGGACGGAAGCGAGAAGACAGGGACGATCGATGCAACATTGGGACGTCTCCTGTTCAATGAGATCATCCCGCAGGATCTTGGATTTGTAGATCGTGAGATCGAGGGTAATGAACTGAAACTGGAAGTTGATTTCCACGTTGGAAAGAAACAGTTGAAACAGATCCTCGAAAAAGTAATCAATACACACGGCGCAACACAGACAGCGGAAGTTCTGGATGATGTTAAAGCGATCGGATATAAATATTCCACAAGAGCTGCGATGACCGTATCTATTTCCGACATGACCGTACCGCCGCAGAAACCGCAGATGATCCAGGAAGCGCAGGATACCGTGGATAAGATCACAAAGAACTACAAACGTGGTCTGATCACAGAGGAAGAGCGTTACAAAGAAGTTGTAGAGACTTGGAAGAACACCGATGATAAGCTGACAGAGGCGTTGCTTTCCGGTCTGGACAAATATAACAACATCTTCATGATGGCGGATTCCGGAGCCCGTGGTTCCGACAAACAGATCAAACAGCTTGCAGGTATGCGTGGATTGATGGCGGATACGACCGGTCGTACGATCGAGTTGCCGATCAAGTCCAACTTCCGTGAGGGTCTGGACGTATTGGAGTACTTCATGTCCGCCCATGGAGCGCGTAAAGGTCTGTCCGATACCGCGCTTCGTACCGCCGATTCCGGTTACCTGACAAGACGTCTCGTAGACGTTTCCCAGGAGCTGATCATTCACGACAGCGACTGTGTGGAGGGTACAGGAAAAGAGATTCCGGGAATGTATGTCAAAGCATTCATGGACGGAAACGAAGAGATCGAGAGTCTGCAGGAGCGTATTACAGGACGCTTCTCCTGTGAGGACATCAAAGATAAAGAGGGCAATGTTATTGTCAAAGCAAATCACATGATCACACCGAAGCGTGCCGAGAAAGTGATGAAGAACGGTGTGGATGTGAACGGAAATCCGCTTGAGAAAGTGAAGATCCGTACGATCCTGACCTGTAAATGTAAAAACGGCGTATGCTCCAAGTGCTACGGTGCCAACATGGCGACCGGAGAAGCGGTTCAGGTCGGAGAGGCTGTCGGAATCATTGCCGCACAGTCCATCGGAGAGCCGGGTACACAGCTGACCATGCGTACGTTCCATACCGGTGGAGTTGCCGGTGACGATATCACACAGGGTCTTCCTCGTGTCGAGGAGTTGTTTGAGGCGAGAAAGCCGAAAGGACTTGCGATCATCACAGAATTTGCAGGAACTGCGACTCTGAGCGATACAAAGAAGAAACGTGAAGTAATCGTGACGAATGACCAGACAGGCGAGTCCAAGGCTTACCTGATCCCGTACGGTTCCAGAATCAAAGTCCGTGACGGACAGGTGCTGGAGGCCGGAGATGAGCTGACAGAGGGTAGTGTAAATCCGCACGACATCCTGAAGATCAAAGGTCTTCGTGCCGCACAGGATTACCTGCTCAGAGAAGTACAGCGTGTATACCGCCTGCAGGGTGTTGAGATCAACGATAAGCATATCGAGGTCATTGTACGTCAGATGCTGAAGAAGATCCGCATCGAAGAAAAGGGAGACAGCGAATTTCTTCCGGGCAGCATGGCAAATGTGCTGGAATTCAACGAGGTCAATGAAATGCTTGAAGAAGAGGGCAAAGAGCCGGCAACCGGAGAGCAGATCATGCTCGGTATCACGAAAGCCGCACTTGCTACGGATTCATTCCTCTCCGCAGCATCATTCCAGGAGACAACAAAGGTTCTGACAGAAGCTGCGATCAAAGGAAAAGTCGATCACCTGATCGGTCTGAAAGAAAATGTCCTGATCGGAAAACATATTCCGGCAGGTACAGGTATGAAGAAGTACCGCGACGTACATTTGAATACCGAACTGAAGACAGAAGAAGAGGCTGAACTGGACGATGAAGATCTTCTTGCACTGGATATGGAGCAGGGAGAACTGGAAGCGGCAGTGGAAGAAGCGGATGTTGCCGAAGCAGAAATGGAAGCAGCGGATGCGGTAGAAGCCGACGCAGAGGAAACTGTGACAGAAGAATAAATATTTTCGACAGTATCAGCCGGAAAAGTACGGACGTTGTTCCATCGGTGATCACTCACCGATGGCAGCGTCCGTTTTTATGTAAAAAACAGGAATGGGAAAAAATACAAATCAATGGGAAGTTCCGGGATAGTTTGTGCGTGCGCATAAAAAAACGGTTGAAAGTTGCGGAACTTTTGGACATTTTCATATCAAAAAATAAACTTACTGAATAAGATGTGCATCTAAACATTCATTAGTATACCTAAAAAATATTTAGATAAAGAAATAAAAGCTAGAAAATAAGGCATAGATAAAATATAAAGAAAGAAGAGAAAAGAATAAATGCAAGAAATAAAATAACTACTTGCAAAATGAAAGAACAAAAGGTATAATAAGAATCAGTTGAGGAAGCTTGGTCTGACGACTGAGCTTTTTTCGGCACTTGTATGAATGATTCATACAGTGGGATTATTTTTTACAATTTAGGAGGATGGAGACATGGAAAAGTGGATGTTTCTTGTTCCGGCGGCGGCAGTGATCGCATTGTTGTTTGCCGTGTATCTGGCGAATAAAGTCAGCCGCCAGAGTGTAGGAACAGACAGAATGAAAGAAATTTCTGGTGCGATCGCCGAAGGTGCGCGGGCATTTTTAACAGCAGAGTACAAGATTCTGATTATCTTCGTTGCGGTACTTTTTGTACTGATCGGAATCGGGATCGGAAGCTGGGTAACAGCAGTTTGCTTTGTGATCGGCGCATTGTTCTCAACGATCGCAGGATACTGTGGTATGACAGTGGCAACAAAGGCGAATGTCAGAACAGCGAATGCGGCAAGAGAGAGCGGAATGAATAAGGCGCTTTCGATTGCATTTTCAGGCGGAGCGGTTATGGGAATGTGTGTAGCCGGTCTCGGAGCGCTTGGTGTGAGCCTTGTATACATATTAACGAAGAATGTAGACGTTCTTTCCGGATTCAGCCTGGGAGCTTCTTCTATCGCGCTGTTTGCCCGTGTAGGCGGCGGTATTTATACAAAAGCAGCGGATGTAGGGGCTGACCTGGTAGGTAAAGTAGAAGCGGGAATCCCGGAAGATGATCCGCGTAACCCGGCGGTTATCGCTGACAATGTCGGAGATAATGTCGGAGATGTTGCGGGTATGGGAGCAGACTTGTTTGAGTCTTATGTAGGTTCTTTGGTATCTGCATTGACTCTAGGTGCGGTAGGCGCTGCTGTTTCGGGCGTGCTTTATCCGCTGGCAATCGCAGCGATCGGACTGATTGCATCGATCATCGCAACATTTTTCGTAAAAGGCGGAGAGAACGCAAATCCGCAGAAAGCATTGACAAAGGGAAGTTATGTATCCGCAGGACTTGTGATCATCGCGTCGATCGTATTGAGCCAGGTATTATTCGGCGATATGAGAGCTGCGATCGCGGTGATCGCGGGACTGGTAGTCGGTGTGATCATCGGAAATGTAACAGAGTATTATACGTCTGCAGATTACAAACCGGTTAAGAAGATCGGCGCACAGTCCGAGACCGGACCGGCGACGACGATCATCAGTGGTATTGCAGTTGGTATGCAGTCTACAGCGATCCCGCTGCTTCTGATCTGCGTGGGAATCTTTATTGCATTCCAGGCAAACGGTCTGTACGGAATCGCGCTTGCAGCAGTAGGTATGCTTTCCACAACAGGTATCACCGTTGCGGTTGACGCATATGGTCCGATCGCAGATAATGCGGGTGGTATTGCGGAAATGTCCGGACTGGATGATTCGGTTCGTGAGATCACAGATAAACTGGACTCCGTAGGAAATACAACCGCAGCGATGGGAAAAGGATTCGCGATCGGTTCCGCAGCATTGACTGCCCTTGCATTGTTCGTATCTTATGCGGAAGCGGTAGATCTGGATGCGATCAATCTGTTGGATTACAAAGTGATCATCGGTATTTTCATCGGTGGTATGCTGACATTTTTATTCTCTGCATTTACAATGGATTCTGTGTCCAAAGCAGCTTATAAGATGATCGAGGAAGTAAGACGTCAGTTCCGTGAGAAACCGGGCATCATGAAAGGTACTGAGAAACCGGATTATACATCATGTGTAGCCATCTCTACAACCGCAGCTCTTCACGAAATGCTGCTTCCGGGTCTGATGGCAGTGATCGTTCCGGTGCTTGTCGGAGTGGTACTCGGCGTGGACGCTTTGGGCGGACTGCTTGCGGGCGCACTTGTAACAGGCGTTCTGATGGCGATTTTCATGTCCAACGCAGGCGGAGCATGGGATAATGCGAAGAAATATATCGAGACAGGAGCACACGGCGGAAAGGGAAGCGAAGCTCACAAAGCTGCCGTCGTAGGAGATACGGTCGGAGATCCGTTCAAAGATACCTCAGGACCGTCGATCAACATCCTGATCAAATTAATGACAATCGTATCACTGGTATTTGCACCGCTCTTCCTTTCAATCGGAGGACTTCTGTAAAATATCGGTATTAATTGAACTAAGTGCATACGGGAGGGGATATCTTCTCCCACAAAAGGAAGAACTGTCGCTTCAACGATTTAGAAAATGATCGTGAAGCGGCAGTTTCCTTTTGTTAGAAAATATGTAAGTAAAGAAAAAATACGAATCTCCCGAAGAAGTTCAAGTATTAAAAATACTGATTTCTACGGGGGATTCGTATTTTAAGATTTAGAGCCTAAAAATCGGTATTAACTGATAGCCCCTTATGGATGTCTTTAAACTTCCTCGCCGTTTTTGTAGCGATTGAGGACGTTCTGAATACGTTCGCTCGGATTCAGAATGCTGCTGATCGATCCGTCGTGATTCAGAGTGTCGATCAGAAGTGCGATATATTTGCTCATATCACAGTTGATATAGTAAGGTTTCGACAAAAGATCTGGCGTCTGGTAGATCAGGTTGGTTGTCAGGATACCGTCGATGATACCATCCTCGTACGCCTGATCAAACTGATCCATACCGTTCGTGAACAGACCGAATGTAGCGGCAGCGAAAATACGTTTCGCTTTGCGCTTTTTCAGCTGTTTGGCAACATCAAGGATACTTTCTCCGGAAGAGATCATATCGTCGATGATGATCACATCTTTTCCATCTACGGAAGTTCCGAGGAATTCGTGGGCAACGATCGGGTTTCTTCCGTTGACGATGCGTGTGTAATCACGGCGTTTGTAGAACATACCCATATCCAGTCCGAGGACGTTTGCCAGATAGATCGCACGCGCGGTCGCCCCCTCGTCCGGGCTGATCACCATCATGTGCTCGCTGTCAAACTGAAGATCTTTGTAGGTACGCATCAGTCCGCGGGTAAACTGGTAAGCCGGGGAGACCGTCTCAAATCCGCTCAGCGGGATCGCATTCTGGACACGTGGGTCATGGGCGTCAAAAGTGATGATGTTGTCAACGCCCATACGGACCAGTTCCTGAAGCGCCAGTGCACAGTCGAGTGATTCACGGCTGCTGCGTTTGTGCTGACGACTTTCGTATAAAAATGGCATGATCACATTGATACGGCGTCCCTTTCCTCCGACAGAGGCGATGATACGCTTCAGATTCTGGAAGTGATCATCCGGTGACATATGGTTGGTATTGCCTGTCATTTGATAAGTTACGCTGTAATTGAGTACATCCACCAAAAGATATAAATCTTTTCCGCGGACAGATTCCGTGAGAATACCTTTTGCCTCACCGGAACCGAAACGCGGAACTTTTGCTCCGATAATATAGTTATCCTTTACATAACCGTTGAAAGCTACATCGTCCTTGTATTGATGTGCACTTTCCTGTCTCCATTTTACGAGGTAATCATTTACTTTCGCTCCCAGTTCCTCACATCCTGTGAGCGGGATCAGTCCCAGTGCTCCTACCGGAATATTCTCCAAGTTTCGATCGCTTCTTCGCAGCATTATTGCTCCTCCTTGTGTAAAAGTTTTTTCTTGATCCGAATATCATCTCCGATGATCTTCAGCATGATATAGTTGCTTGTGATTCTGGAAAATGACCGCTCCGTGTAAAGATCAGCCAGTGAATCCAGAGATAAATTAGTTGAGATAACCGTTGATCTCCTGCTTAACAGCCGTTCGTTGAGGCAGGAGAAAAGCTGGGATGCGATAAACGCATTCGTATATTCGGTTCCCAGATCGTCGATGATCAGCAGGTCGCAGTCAAAAATAGACTCGTACATATTCTGTGCATCGACATCATTTTTGTCAAATGTATGATGCGCCAGTGTGTTAAAAAAGGATGGCGCAGAAAAATACAGGACAGAAAAACCTTGTTCGATCAGATCGCGAGCAATACAGTTGGAGAGAAATGTCTTTCCTACACCCACATCTCCATAGAGGAACAGGTTTTTGTGTTCTGTTTCAAAAGTCTTTACAAAATTAAGACAGATCCGGTGTGCTTCGCGCATCACATCTCTGGCAGAACGACCGGAACGCGGGTCTTTGAAGTTCTCGGAATAATAATCCAGAGAGAATGTATCGAAATTCTCATAGCGGAGAACTCCTGCCAGATTCGACTGACTGTAAAGCAGATCGGAGACCGCTTTTTTGAAGCAGCGGCACTTCTTGTTATCAATGTAGCCTGTATCTTTGCAGAGGCTGCATTCATACTGCGGTTCCAGATAATCATCAGGAAATCCTGCAGATTTCAGAAGCGCTTTCTTACGTTCCCTAAGGATCGCTAGCTCTTCGTGGAGTGAATCCACCGCATGGTCATCTCCGTTTAAAAGCTGTTTTCCGCGCCGGATGGACAGATCGGAGATTGATTCGTCCAAAGTACGAAATTCCGGAAGCACCCGACAGACTTCTTCATAATGACTGTTCAGAAGATCATGACTTCTCAGTTGTTTTTGCTCATAACTTCTCATGATTGCCTGATATTGTGAATTCTTCAATCCCACGAAAATACTCCTTTAATTGCTGTTTAATAAACGTTCTTCCAATGAATCCATATCATAAGAGCGGCGGTCAAAATTGTTCAGATTCCGCGCTGCCGGTTTTACACGGGAAACAGCGGCGCTTCGGCTGCGTTCTTTCTGGAATGCAGCATCCAGAGCTGCGATGTCCTGGATCTTCCTCACCTGCCGGCTGCGCCATTTCTGCAGGATCGAGTCTGTATACTCGAAACTCGGCTGATGTGTCGCAGAGATCGTACGATTGCAGGCTTCCAGAATAATGTCGAGTGTGAAACCGAATTCTTCGGACCACTTCTTGATATAGGCAAGTTCCGCTTCTCCCGGAGCACGGTTCTTCAGACCGAAAGCGTTCATGACAGCATAACAGTTCTTGTTATAGTTTACAGAACGTTGCCGTGCTTCTGCGACAGTGCGGACTCCGTCATCAAACCAGGAAAGAGCGACTTTCTGGATGTAGCGGATGCTCTTATGCCCGTTCTCCACACAGGATTCGATCAGATATTCGATCAGGTCTGCGGACATTCCGAGCGTGTCATAGAAATAGGTGATCGCATCCATGTCGGTCTTGGTCAATGTCTTTCCTAAATATTGTTCCGCAATGAAGAGCAGAGATTTCAGTTCTTTCTGTGCACGGAAAGAATCCAGCGGAATCGGCTGGGCAACCGGAGTCTGTACGGGAACTGCCGAAACGGCAGCGCTCGGAGCAGCTATATCTGAAATCGGGGCGTCCGATGCGGAAACATCCGGCATAAATGATGCAGCGGAGGAAATCTCCTCGCCCGGCAGAGCCTCTAAACTCTTTCCTCCTCCCGGTCCCGGTGTAGTCGGCGTGTCCGGTGGTGTCGGATGAGAGAGCGGCACACAGATCGTCTTCTCAAGAGAAAGACCGATGATCTGGTCGTCTGCATCCTTTTCCAGACTTAAAAGCCCTTCAGATTCCCAATATCTGAAGGCCCTTAAGATGTCCTTTTCCGTATTGTCCAGGCTGTCCGCGATCGTTGAGATCGTAAGCTGGGAATATGGATCGTCCAGATGTCTTAATAAAAAGAGATAGACTTTCACAAATTCTCCGTTCGCTTTACTCATATAATGGTCGATAAAATCATTGGCCACCAGCGTCGCGTTGACTTGGTATTTATTCTTTAAAATCAATGTCTTCATGTGATCTTCCCCACTTAATACTCTTAAAATCCCCTTTGGCGTAAGCGTATTATAGCACCGAAAACGAAAGGGAAAAAGCATTTTTTCGGGGAACGGGCGGTTTTTTTGTAGATAACTCTATGTGGAAAGTGTGGATAACTTCTATTTAAGAAGATCTTCCCCAATGTTTACAACATCTCCGGCTCCCATAGTTATCAACAAATCTCCTGAAGCACATTGCTCGCCCAGAAAGTGTTCGATCTCCTCGAAGCTGGAAAAATAGTGTGCGTCGGTCCCGAGACGGGCAGCTTCCTCGGCAAGATCTTTGGAAGAGATCCCAAGTGTATCTGTCTCCCGCGCCGCGAAAATATCTGCCAGAACAAGATGGTCGGCATGGGAAAGCGCTTCGGCGAACTCGTGGAAAAATGCTTTTGTCCGGGTGTAAGTATGCGGCTGGAATACACACCACAGTTCGTTGTGCGGATAGTGTTTGGCAGCCTGCAGTGTGGCGGCGATCTCCGTCGGATGGTGGGCATAATCGTCAATGATGATCACGCCGTCCTTTGTTCCTTTATATTCGAAACGGCGGTCGGTCCCGGTGAAAGAGAGCAGCCCTTTCCGGGTCGTCTCAAGCGGGATCTCGAGAAGATCTGCCGTGGCGATCGATGCCAGCGCATTGGAAACATTGTGTCTGCCCGGAACGGATAATGTGATATGTCCGGCAGGCTCTCCGTGGCGCAGCAGGTCGAATGACGCGCAGCCTTTCTCATCGAACGCGATATTTTCAGCGCTGTAATCGAAATCCTTGGAAAAACCATAGGTTATGATACGACAGGAAAGTCCGTCATAAATTTCCGGATAGTTGTCGATCTCTCCGTTGATCACCAGTGTTCCGTCGTCAGGAAGCAGGGCTGCAAACTGATGGAACGAATGACGGATGTCTTCTAAGTCTTTGAAAAAATCCAGATGATCCGCTTCGATATTCAGAATGATCCCGATCTTCGGGAAGAAGTTCAAAAAGCTGTTCGTATATTCACATGCTTCGGTAATGAATGTTTCTGATTTTCCCACGCGGATATTTCCGCCGATCGCTTTTAAGATACCGCCGACGGAAATGGTCGGATCCAGATCAGCCTCCAGAAGCACATGGGAGATCATAGAGGTTGTGGTCGTCTTTCCGTGCGTACCGGAAACGGCGATCGGTGTATCATAATTCTTCATCAGCTGACCGAGCAGTTCGGCGCGGGTCAGCATCGGAATCTTCTTGGCAACCGCTTCGATCAGTTCCGCATTGTCGCGGCGGATCGCGGCAGTATAAACGACGCAGTCGATACCATCAATAATATTGGAAGCTTTCTGCCCATAAAAAATGTGGGCGCCCATTTCTTCGAGTTTCTTTGTCAGAGGTGATTCTTTTGCGTCTGATCCGGAAACCGTGAATCCTTCTTCCAGCAGGATCTCGGCGAGTCCGCTCATGCTGATGCCGCCGATTCCGATGAAATGGATATGGATCGGTTTGTTGAAATCAATCTTATACATGAATAAATCCCTTCTTTTTTTGTGTTGGGGTCATAAATTCCCTTAGTCCTTTATATTATACTATATATAGAGAAAAATTAAAGTGAATCTTTTTGTTCATAGTCAACAAAAAGAAGAAAAATCTATGTTAAAAATTGTGAAAAATGTTCACAAAAAGAAAAAGTATGGTATAATGTAAGCAATTAACTTGAAATGGGGTGACAACATGATGAAGAAAGAGATGATTGCCATGCTTCTCGCAGGAGGACAAGGCAGCCGGCTCGGTGTTCTGACAGCAAAGGTGGCGAAGCCGGCGGTTGCATTTGGCGGGAAGTATCGGATCATTGATTTCCCGCTCAGCAACTGTATCAACTCGGGGATCGATACCGTAGGCGTTCTGACACAGTATCAGCCATTGCGTCTGAATACGCATATCGGAATCGGGATCCCGTGGGATCTGGACCGGAATGTGGGAGGTGTTTCGATTCTTCCGCCGTACGAGAAAAGCTCCAACAGCGAATGGTACACCGGAACGGCGAATGCGATCTATCAGAATCTGGATTATATGGAACAGTATAATCCGGATTATGTGCTGATCCTGTCGGGAGATCATATTTATAAGATGGATTACGAGGTAATGCTTGATTTCCATAAAGCAAATAAAGCGGATGTCACGATCGCGGCGATGCCGGTTCCGATCGAGGAAGCCAGTCGGTTCGGGATCGTCGTGACGGATTCTGACAGCAAGATCAGTGAATTTGAGGAGAAGCCGGAGCATCCGAGCAGTAATCTGGCATCGATGGGAATTTACATTTTCAACTGGTCGGTTTTGAAAGAGGCACTGATCCGGCTGAAAGACCAGCCGAACTGCGATTTCGGAAAGCACATCATTCCGTACTGCCACAGCAAAGGGGACAGGCTGTTTGCATATGAGTACAACGGCTATTGGAAAGATGTGGGAACGCTCAGTTCTTATTGGGAAGCGAATATGGAGCTGATCGATATCATTCCGGAGTTCAATCTTTACGAAGAATTTTGGAAGATTTATACCAACAGTGCAAATCTGCCCCCGCAGTATATTTCGGACCGGGCAGTTGTTGACCGCTGTATCATCAGCAACGGCACGGAGATTTACGGGGAAGTACATAGTTCCGTGCTCGGAGCAGGCGTGACGATAGGCGAAGGAAGCGTGATCCGTGATTCGATCATCATGCGGGATGTGGAGATCGGTAAGAACTGCGTGATCGAAAAAGCGATCATCGCGGAGAATACAAAGATCGGGGACAACGTAACGATCGGAATCGGTGCGGATGTTCCGAACCGGATGAAGCCGAATATTTACAACGGCAGACTGGCGACGATCGGAGAGAATTCCGTCGTGCCGTCCGGAGTACAGATCGGAAAGAATACTGCGATCAGCGGAGTGACAGCGGAAGAGGACTATGCCGGCGGAGTGCTTGCAAGCGGAGAGACATTGATAAAGGCAGGTGAGAGGGTATGAGAGCAGTAGGTTTGATCCTCGCAGGGGGAAGTACAAAGCGGATGCAGCAGCTGACGGACCGCAGAGCGGCGGCAGCGATGCCGATTGCATCCAGTTACCGGGCAATCGATTTTGCACTGAGTAATATGACGAATTCGCATATCCAGCGTGTAGCTGTACTGACGCAGTACAATGCCCGTTCGTTAAACGAACATCTCAATTCTTCAAAATGGTGGGATTTCGGGCGAAAGCAGGGCGGTTTGTATGTGTTTACACCGACGATTACCGTGGACAACGGATACTGGTACCGCGGAACGGCAGATGCGATCTATCAGAATCTGGATTTTTTGAAACGGTGTCATGAGCCGTATGTGATTATTACATCCGCGGATGCGGTGTACAAGCTGGATTATAATAAAGTATTGGAATATCATATCGCCAAAAAAGCGGACATTACCGTTGTTGTAAAAGATATGGAACCGAATGAGGATGTGACGAGGTTCGGAACGGTGCGGATGAACGAGTCTGCCCGGATCGAAGAATTTGAGGAAAAACCGATGGTCGCAAAGTCTCATACGGTCTCAACCGGAATTTATGTGATCCGCAGAAGACAGTTGATCGATCTGATCGAGCACAGCGCCGAAGAAGAGCGGTACGATTTTGTCAACGATATTTTGATCCGTTATAAGAATCTGAAAAAGATTTACGGATATAAGATCCATAATTACTGGAGCAATATTTCCACAGTGGATTCCTACTACAAGACCAATATGGATTTCCTGAAATCGGATGTGCGGAACTATTTCTTTAAAGAACTTCCGGCAGTGTATTCCAAGGTAAGCGACCAGCCGCCGGCAAAATATAATCCGGGTGCGGTCGTGAAAAACAGTCTGGTAGGAAGCGGAAGCATCATCAACGGAACTGTGGAGAATTCAGTTCTTTTCAAGAAAGTGTTTGTTGGAAATAACTGTGTTATAAAGAATTCGATCATTTTGAATGACGTATATCTCGGAGATAATACCTATATTGAGAACTGCATTGTGGAAAGCAGAGATACGATCCGCGCCAATACAAGACATGTCGGTGAAGAGGGCGTCAAAGTGGTTGTAGAGAAGAACGAGAGATATACCTTATAGAGCACTCCTTAAGGGGGAGGGCGGACAGCGAAAGGAGACAGGACATATGAAGATCACAGATGTGCGTGTTAGAAGAGTTGCAAAAGAGGGAAAATTAAAAGCAGTTGTTTCCATTACAATTGATGATGAATTTGTAGTTCATGACATTAAGGTGATTGAGGGCGAGAAAGGGCTGTTCATCGCTATGCCGAGCAAAAAGGCTCTGGACGGAGAATATCGCGATATAGCACATCCGATCAATTCAAGCACCAGAGAGAAAATTCAGGGAACGATCCTGGAACGTTACAAAGAAGTTCTGGAAGAGGAACCGGAGATGGCAGCGGAAGAGATTTGAACGGATCATAAAAGAATTGTGCCCGGGAGTGTGAAAAACTCCCGGGATTTTTAGTTTACGATACCGGTTCCGAACAGGGCGGCGATTTCTCCGTGATGAAGCGCACAAAGATCCATATAGCCGCCGAGCTGCTCGGAAAGCCGTGAGAAGATGTCAGCGCCGTCGTCTGAGAGCAGCCAGTCGTAAATCTGATCGCAGCAAAGATGGATGTTGCGGTAATAGTCGGAGAAACGTGGGCTGAGTTCTGTCATCAGGGAGTTAAAATCCGAGTCATAAAGCCGGGTCAGCGGCAGCGTGTGGGTGTGATAGTCCTGCTTCCAGGTCATGGCAAATGCATCGCTTTCGGAACAGTCGGCGATCCATTGGCAGGCTTTTCGCACATAGGCGGGCATCGTTTCCTGCGTGAGCATAGCGATTTCTTCGATGTGCCGGGTGCGAAGCTGCAGCTCATGGTCTAATTGTTCGGCTGTCAGAGAGTAGAGATAGTCTTTCATCGTCAGAAGTGTTCCGGACGGAACTTTTGCGGTCTCTTTTTGCAGTTTATCCCAGAGATACTTCTGGTATTCGCTCATCGTGATGCCGTTTAAGAACGGTCCCCACAGATAAAGGCTGATCAGGTTGACGTCGCTGTCCAGATCCGGCGGAAGCGCCACCGTGCTGTCAGGAAAATCCGTGCAAAATACGGCGTCAGAGAACGCTTCGCTGGAGACGAACACCGGAAGCTTGTCGTAAAGCCTCTGGAGGCTTCCGATCTTGCGGGTCAGCAGCTCCTGCTCTTTTTGAAGCTTTTCCATCTGTTTTTTGATGTAGATATAAGCGGAAGTCGGATGCTTTAAGATCGCATGAATGTCCTTGATCGAAAAGTCGGCGCGGCGAAGCTGCTGGAGCATTTTCAGACGTTCCACATCATCCTCCGAAAAAATGTAATATCCGTTGGATGGATCGGTCTTTGGCGTCAGAAAATGTTCTTCTATATAGAAATGAATGGTTCGCTTGTTCAGTCCTGTTTTCTGTATAATTTCTTTTAATCTCATAGCACGCTCCGATCTATAAAATGAAAGCGTTCCGTTACGGAACTGTTTTGTGATAGATTTTCTTTATTATAGCATAAAACATGTTCGGTTTTTGTTAAAAATGCATAAAAATGTCGGGGGAATATCGTTGGAAGTATGAATAGACAGTACACTTTGGGAACGTGATATATTAACAATAGCAGACGAAGCGTGAAATTATTTTTATCAAAACGGGAGGTAATGTGATGTATCAGAAATTATTTACGCCAATCAAAATCCGCAGTATGGAATTGAAAAACCGTATTGTACTTCCGGCAATGGGAACGAAGTTTTCCGGAAAGACCAGTTATGTGACCGATCAGTTGATCGATTATCATGTTGCCAGAGTCAAAGGCGGAACAGGACTCAGTATCGTGGAAGTGTGCAGTGTACATTCGCCGAGCGCACCGCGCGGATTCCTCTCTATTTCAGAGGATTGTTATATACCGGGGATGAAACGGCTGACGGATGCGATCCATGAGAACGGCGGTAAAGCAGGACTGCAGCTCTGGCAGGGCAGCATCTGTGTCGGCATGGATCCGACCGCGCAGATCCTCGTTGCAAGCGATATGCCGATGAGACCGGGACTGACGCTGCCGGGAATCACAAAAGAGCAGATCGCCGAAGTGGTGGAATGTTATGGAAAAGCGGCAGCCCGTGCAAAAGAAGCGGGATTTGACTGCGTGGAACTGCATATGGCGCACAATTATCTGCCGCATTCGTTCTTATCCGGCGGAATCAATCATCGAACCGACGAGTACGGCGGAAGCCTGGAAAATCGCAGCAGATTCCCGCTGGAGGTCATCCGTGCGGTCCGCGCGAATATTCCGGAAGATATGCCGGTATTTATGAGGATCGATGCGCATGACGATTATCTGGAAAATGGTCTGACGATCGAAGAAGTGATCGAATTCTGTAAGATGGCAAAAGAGGCGGGCGTTGATGTGCTTGACGTTTCCCGTGGAAATGTTATTTCCGCAGGAAATAAATTTGAAGTACCGCCGATCGATCTGCCGAGAGGATTTAATATCGATAATGCGGCACGGATCCGTAAAGAGACCGGAATGCTGACGATCGGCGTAGGACGTATCAACACCGCTGCATTTGCGGAAGAGATTCTGGAAGCGGATAAAGTGGATATGGTCGTGATGGGACGTGCACAGCTGGCAGATCCGGATTTTGTAACGAAATCAAAAGAGGGACGGCTTGACGAGATCAATTATTGTGTGGGATGTGATCAGGGATGTCTGGACGGATTTGCCAATACCGATTGTCCGCATATCACCTGTCTTCGCAATCCGGCAGTCGGAAGAGAGAAAGAATGCGAGATCCTGCCGGCCGAGAAACCGGAGACGGTACTGATCGCAGGCGGCGGAATCGCCGGACTGGAAGCGGCGATCGTATTGAAACAGAGAGGACATCTGCCGATTTTGTGCGAGGCGACCGATCGTCTCGGCGGACAGTTCCGGACCGCAGGAGAAGCGCCGCGTAAAGAAGAGATGAAACAGGCAGTGATCGCGATGGCGCATCAGGCAGAAAAACTGGGTGTGGAAATTCGCCTGAATACACCGGTGACGCCGGAGCTGATCAAGGAAATCCACCCGCATACGGTGATCAATGCGATCGGTGCGGTCCCGATCATTCCGAATATTCCGGGAGCAGATCTTCCGTTCGTATTGAATTCTCACGATGTTCTGGACGGAACACAGACCGCATCCGGCAACGTGGTCGTGATCGGCGGCGGTATGGTCGGTATGGAAGTGGCAGAATATCTGGCAGAAAAAGGCTGTAAAGTGACAGATCTGGAAATGCTCAAAGAGTTCTGCGCAGATATGGGAAGCGCGAGAAAAACTTGCGTGACAGAGAGTGTTTATGCGATGGGAATCACACCGGTGACGGAAGTGACGGTGACAGAGATCAAAGACGGTATGGTCATCGGTACAAAGGACGGCGAGACTGTGACGTATCCGTGTGATTACGCGGTGATGGCAGTCGGTTCCAGATCCAGAGACGGAAGCGCATTGGAAGCAGCCAGCCTGGAAATCGGATGCGGATATTTTACCGTCGGAGACGCGGGACTTGCAAGACGCGCGCTGGATGCGGTAAGAGAAGCGTTTGACGTGGCGATCACATTTGATAAACCGGAAGTACATAAAGACGCAGTGAAGCCGAAAAAGATCGTGTTCGTAACCGGAGCGACCGGAAAGATGGGACAGGAGACGATGAAACAGCTTCTGGCTCGGAGTAGCCGGTTTAAAGTAAGGATCCTTGCACGTGCTTCTGCGAAGAACAAAGCTCTTTTGAAGAAATATATGTGTCCGGCACTGGAAATCGTATGGGGCGATATGGCAGATTACGATACCATTTTGAAATGCGTGACAGGAGCTTCCTATGTGCTGCACATCGGCGCGATGGTATCTCCGATGGCAGATGACTATCCGGAAGATACATTGAAGACAAACATCGGATCTACGTTAAATATCATCAAGGCGATCAAAGCACAGCCGGATCCGGATGCCGTACATTTCGCGTATGTCGCAACGGTGGCAATGACCGGACAACGTCTGGAGCCGATCCAGTTCGGACGTGTGGGAGATCCGATCAATCCGTCGATCTTTGATTACTACGGATTATCGAAAGTATTTTCCGAGTGGTCTGTATTTGACAGCGGACTGAAACACTGGGTATCCATCCGTCAGACCGGACAGCATCCGAGCGCGAAAGAAGCCGGAGATCTGCCGATCGTGACACATCAGCCGCCGAACAACGTGCTGGAGTGGAGTACCGCGATCGAATCCGGAATCTGTATGGCAAACCTGTGTGAAGACTGGGTACCGGAAAGCTTCTGGAGAAAGGCATACAACCTGTCCAGCGGTAAAGATTACCGACTGACCACATGGGAACTGATGGATATCAACTTAGGCGCATTCGGCATGGGATTAAAAGACGTGCAGGATTCCCGAATGATGGCGAAATACAATTTCCACGGTCATTATTATACCGATTCCGATCTGCTCGACGATATTTTACATTTCCGGTGCATCCCGGCAGACCAGTATTGGGCCGGCGTGCGTGAAGAAATGCGGCGCATGGCGGCAAATCCGCTGATCCGTGCAGGATTCCCGACCGCGGAGCAGATGTTTGCACATAATAAAGAAGTGGGCAGCAAACGGATGGGAACTTACTGGATGTTTGAAAATAACGAGGAGAACTGGATCAAAGCGTTCTTCGGATCCAGAGAGCAGCAGAAAGAAATCAAGGCGTTTGACGATGGATATGATCTGCATCATCCGAGCGAGGAAGAGACGTATCTTGATCATGGATATGACGAATCAAAAGGTCTGGAAAATCTGACGTTGGATGATCTGAAAAAAGCTGCCGAGTTCCGTGGCGGCGAGTGTCTGGCAGAGGAAGTTCCGGATATTTATACACCGATCAAATGGAAATGCGCGGACGGTCATGAGTTTATGATGTCAGTCAACGCAGTGCTTCACGGCGGACACTGGTGTCCGGAATGTCTGAAAGATTCCTGGAAACCGGGACAGATCGCGAAGAAGAGCAAATTCTTCAATCAGGTATGGGAGTCGATCCACGATCCGGGAGACGATTATGAGATCCCGATGGAATACAGCGCATATCGGATCCGGGAAGAATTGATGGAGAAACTGGGATTGAAGTAGAAAAGAGAAAAATAAGAAATAACAGAAAATAAGAAGAAATAAGAATAAGGAGGACCGGGGCGGTCATCGTTGGGATGAATGGCTTTGGTCCTCCTTATTCTGCTTCGCATTCAAATTTCATTTCCCATCTTCTCACGACCGAGAAGCTCCAGTTTCTTATCGTAAGCTTCCTGATTGTATTCATTGTAAACAGCGACGCCTTGATTTTTCAATTCATTCAAAACAATCTCCTGTCCCGGATCCTGCGGGGAGAGGACGAGCATTTTCAAAGATGGAAGAGATTTCAGCACTTCCGGATTTTTCGCGGGAACCATATCCAGAATCAGAATTTCCAGATTATCCAGTTCCGTCAAAGGGGTGAGATCGGTAAATGGATTTGCCCTTAGATCGAGAACATGAAGATTCTTCATACCATTTATGCCGTCAATATTTTGGATTTTATTATATCGGATCTCCAAAGTCTCAATCTGATCACATTCTGAAAGAAAGTCTACATTTTCAAAATAGTCAAAATAAGTAAGATCCAATTCTTTTAGTTTCGGCAGATCCGGAAGTGTCTCTGAGAGCATCTGTACGTTTTTCGGATGTAATTGTTTTAGATCCTCTTTCTCTTCGTCCGTCATCGCTTCTGTATCGTATGTCAGGCTCAAACGGGTCAGATTCGGGAATTGTTTTAAATCTTCAAGCGTTATAAATCTTCCGTCGGGATCGGTCGTATAGATGCTTGTGATCTGTTCGGCTTCCTTTTTCAGAACTTTTCCTCGTTTGGAGTCTACAAGATAAAGTGTTTGAACTGCCATGTTTTTATCCTGAAATTTGACGCATTTACTTTCATACCAGAAATAAAATGTTAACATTCCGGATAGAAAAACTACAAAAACAGAAAGAAAAATAACGGTACTTTTCTTGAACTTCATGCGGTAACCTCCTAGGGAATATTGTTTTTATATTGTAGCATGAAGCGAAATGGAAGAGTAGAGTATTTTTGAAAAAGCAGAGAATCTCAAAATTAAAATATATTCTATTGACATAAAAGGGATAGGGTGATACAGTGACAGAAAAGGAGGCGCGTGAGGAAAATGGATTATTCACGATATCCGTCAAGCGGAAGATATTATTCAGGGACAGAGCGGAAAAAAGGAATCCTGATCAACGGGGAAGCTTACATTGTGAAGTATGCCAAAAACTCTCCGATGGGAATGACGTACAGCCATGTTTCGGAATACTTAGGGTCTCATATCTTTGCACTTGCAGGGGTGGAAGTACAGCAGACGTTGTTGGGAACATGTGACGGATGCAATGTTGTTGTAATGAAAGACTTTATCGGTGAAGATGAGATTTTTGTACCGTTCAATGATGTGGGAGAGAGTACACTGGAGCAGGATCGAAGACTTTATCAATATTCATATGACGATATTATGCGGATGTTATCGGATAATGTGAAACTGACCGATGTAGCGTTGACGGCAGAGTATTTTTGGGAAATGTATATTGTGGATGCATGGATCGGGAATTTTGATCGCCATGGGGCAAATTGGGGATTTTTGAAAAAGAATGGAAAATATTGCATGGCGCCGGTCTATGATAATGGATCTTCCTTGTTTCCAAAGCTGAATACGGATGAAAAAATACAGGCTGTTTTAGATTCCAAAGAGGAAATCGAAAGACGGATCTTTCAGTTCCCGACTTCACAGATTCTTCTGGATGGAAAAAAGAGTTCCTATTATGAAGTGATACACAGTTTAAGTTATGAGGAATGCAATCGGGAGCTGATGCGTGTTTATGAACGGATTTCCTTTGCGGATGTGGAGCGTTTTATACAAAAAACAGACGGTATTTCAGCACTGCGGAAGACGTTTTATTTAACGATGCTTCGGGTAAGATACGAGAAAATGCTGGAGGAACCATATCGGATGCTGACCGGAAAATAGCAAGATACGAGGAATGGAGTGAGACGTGTGAGGAGAAACAGAACGATGTCGGGAAGAGACGGCGGGACATATACGACGCCGATTCTTGAAAAGCCATCTTATCGTAACAGCGGTATTATCAAGGCTGTGACTGCATCGGGAGAAAAGATCCAGGTGGCAAGAATCGATTATGAAAGTTTTGAAAATGAAGAATTTCAATATATCATTTCTCCGTTCTGGGATATTATCGATGTACTGTCGCCAAAAGTATTTCAGGGGATTCCGGGAATTGATATGGAGCTGCGGTTGGAACATTATTATAGGGTAAACTACGTCCCGGTATTTATAACGGAACGGACGCCGGGGGAGAGCAGAGAAGATTTATGGGAGCTGCTTGAGAGTGTGGGACTCGATTATTACGATCGTCTTGAATGGCTGATACGGACGAACCTCCGGGCAGCGATTGACAATCTGATCGTTGAGAGAGCACGGGATGAAAGAAAAAAAACGTCGGTTTCAGAAAGAGAAGTTTTCAGAAAGGTTCTGGAAGACAGTCAATATGGGGATATTATTGAAGTGCCGGATCTGCGTGTTGTGGGACGAAATTCAAAGGAATGTACGAAACAGCTGAACCGGCTGATGCACTACGGTGTGCATTTGATCTCCCGAAAAGAATCTGTGGATCTGGAAGTGAAAGATTATCAGGCGCTGCTTCCTGTTTTTTACAGGATGTATCAGATGGATGAAGAAAACCGGAAAAATGAACAAAAAAAGGGAATCGAGAGAGCAAAAAAAGAGGGGGTTTATGCAGGTCGCAAGCGAAAGGAAGTGGATGAGGAGCTGTTGATCGATCTGATCGGAAAGTTTCAAAACGGAAAGTTGGAATTGGAAGAGGTGTTGGAAATTACCGGTTTATCCAGATCAACATTTTATAGGAGAATGAAAGCATTTCGCGAAAAAGAATTTTAGGCGGGGAGAAATGACACGGAATCCCGCAAGATCACACAGGGGAATTGTTCCCGCTGTGTGAAGATAAGATTTTTAAAGTAATAAAAGTGAATCTGCAAACTTCAAAACGGAAGCCGCTCGTCCGAAAGTTTGAATTCCATCTTTCTGCCGCTCGTCGGATGAATAAATGTCAGACGCCAGGCGAAAAGCTGAAGCTGACGGGGCATCGGCAGTGAGGATGCTGACGAGGACGAAGAGGAATGGATTCCGGAGTTCCCGTATTTCCGGTCGCCGAGGATCGGACATCCTGCGTGAGCCGTCTGGACACGGATCTGGTGATGCCGCCCGGTATCGAGGGTGATCTCAACAAGTGATGTTTTTTCACGGTGCTGAACCACCTTATAATGAAGACGAGCTTCTTTTGCCCCCGGTGTGTCTTTTGTACAGACACTGGAGGTGTTGGAACGCCCATCTTTTACCAGATGATCGATCAGATCCCCCTCGTCGCTCGGTAAGGAACCGCAAAGCCATGCCAGATAATGTTTGCCGAATCCGTCGGATTGGAGCTGACGGTTCAGGGAAGCGGCGGTTTTTTGGTTTTTGGCAAATACAAGGAGCCCCTCCACAGGCTGATCGAGACGATGGATCACGGCAAGGTAAGGCTGGTGGGGATTTCCAACAGAGGATGTGTGCAGATGATTTTTTAAAATACTGACCAGATCCGGTGTGCCGATTCGGCTGCTTTGTGTAGGGATCCCGGCAGGTTTGATACATACGATCAGATCGTTGTCTTCATATAAAATATCCGGTTTCATAAATAAGGTCTCCTGTCTTGACTTTTTACTGTAATCTGTCTAAACTGATTATCATATAAAAGGTTTGAATGGTCAAGTTTTATTGGAAAATACAGGACAGACAGCAGGAGGAAAAGATGGCGAATCAGGATTGGGAACGATTCGGTGAAGAGATTTTAAGAAATGTGCAGGAAGCGATCGATTCACGGGATTACAGTATGCTGAACCGGACGATTTCGGATAGTGTAAACGGAGCGGTAGATTATTTTTCACATACTGTGAAAAACGCCGGAGATGCAATGAACCGGAATATGCGTTCGCGGCAGCAGGAGAATCAATATAACACAGGCGGAGGCTATCGGTATCAGGGGAATCCGTCGGATCGATTCACAGGGCGATCGGCAAATCGCGACGGTAAATATGCGACCGGTCAACATATGAATCAGTCGGCAGACAGATATGCAAACAGAAATTCGGATACGAATGGAGCGTTTCAAAAATATACGGCGAACAGAACTGTGGGCGAGAAACAGACACCGGTGCCGACAGAATATTACCGTTCTGTAACCGGAAATCGGGCAGCCGGAATCTTGCTTTCCGTAGTTGGCTGTCTGGCAGCAGGCGTGTTCTTGGTGACGGGGCTTGCGATGGGGATTTCCGGATTATTTATGGAAGAAACGGGATTTCTGATTTTGGGAGCAGTTCTGTTTTGCGGGATTCCGGCAGCTGCGTTCGGAGTTCTGACGGGGCTTGGAACGAAAATGCTCGGAAGAGTGAAGCGGTTCCGCTCTTATATCCGTACACTTGCAGGAAGAGAGTTTTGCAATCTGGAAGAACTGGAAAGAGAAGTGAAGAAATCCAGACGCTTTGTTGTAAAAGATCTGGAATATCTGATAGAAAAAGGATGGTTTAGACAAGGGCATCTGGATGAACAGCGTACTTGTCTGATGATCAGTAATCAATCATATCATCAGTATACAGATTTGATGAAGCGGACAAAGGAACAGGAAGAACAGAGGAAACGCGAAGAGGCGGAAGCGCAGAGGAAGCGGGAAACATCCGGCAGCCGGAATCCGCAGCTGACGCCTGAAGTTCGGGAAGTGATCCGAAGCGGTGAAGCGTATATTCAGAAGATCCATGCATGTAATGAAGCAATCCCGGGAGAAGAGATCTCCGCAAAGATCTCACGGATGGAAATGTTGGTGGATAAGATATTTGACCGGGTGGAACAGGAACCGGAGTCGGTAGAAGATCTGCACCGGCTGATGACCTATTATCTTCCGACAACGGTGAAGCTTTTGGAGGCATATGAAGATCTGGATGCACAGCCGATCCAGGGCGCGAATATTCTCTCATCCAAGCAGGAAATTGAAAAGACACTGGACACTTTGAATACGGCGTTTGAAAAACTGTTGGACAGTCTGTTTGAAGAGAAAGCATGGGATGTTTCGTCGGATATTTCCGTATTGAATACAATGCTTGCACAGGAAGGTCTGACAGAAGATGATTTTAAATAAGAAGCAAAACCGGGAAAGGAAGAAGATACGATGACGAACGAATTTGAAAATATGCCGACGGCACCTACATTGACACTGGATCCGTTTCAGGAAGAGAAACAAGCGGCGGTGCCGGCAGAAAAGCAGGATCCTGTGATGGACGATGCGATTCTTACGCCGGAAGAAAAGCAGACGGTGATGCAGTTTGCACAGCAGATCGATCTGACCAACTCGCAGATGATCCTGCAGTACGGCGCGGGAACTCAGAAGAAGATGGCGGACTTTTCCGAGAACGCACTGGAAAATGTACGGACAAAAGATATGGGGGAGATCGGGGAACTTCTGACGGGCGTTGTAAAAGAACTCAAAGATTTTGATGAAGAAGAGGAAAAAGGATTCCTTGGATTTTTCAAACGTTCCGGCAATAAAGTAAATGCGATGAAAGCAAAATATGCCAAAGCGGAGACGAACATCAATCAGATCGTGAAAGTGTTGGATTCACATCAGGTTCAGCTTTTAAAGGATGTGGCGCTTCTCGATAAGATGTATGAACTGAATCTGACTTATTTTAAAGAACTGACGATGTATATTCTTGCAGGAAAGCAGAAGCTCAATGAGGTGCGTACAACAAAGCTGGCAGAGATGATCCGGCGCGCGCAGACAACGGGAGCGGCGGAGGACGCACAGGCGGCAAGAGATCTGGAATCTATGTGCAGCCGGTTTGAGAAGAAGATCCATGATCTGGAACTGACCCGGCAGATCTCGATTCAGACAGCGCCGCAGATCCGGCTTGTACAGAGTAACGATACAACGATGGTTGAGAAGATCCAGTCTACGATCGTCAACACGATCCCGCTTTGGAAAAGTCAGATGGTTCTTGCGCTCGGTGTGGAACATTCCGCACAGGCAGCGCAGGCGCAGCGGGAAGTGACGGATATGACGAATGAATTGTTGAAAAAGAACGCAGAGAAATTAAAAATGGCAACATTGGAGACGGCGAGAGAATCTGAGCGCGGCATTGTAGATATGGAGACTCTGAAAGCGACCAATGAATCGCTGATCTCTACGCTGGATGAAGTGCTGAAGATCCAGCAGGAGGGACGCCAGAAACGAAAAGAAGCTGAGATCGAGATGCAGAAGATGGAGAACGATCTGAAACAGAAGCTTCTTCAGGTGCAGGGATAAAGTATTGATTGACGGCAAAATGCCGGGAATTTTAAGACAGGGAAAAAGGCGAGCACAACGAAAGTATTCCGTGATGTTCGCCTTTTTCTTCATGCTGGAAGTGCAACGTGGTTTCAAGCAATCGGGGCATCCTACACACTGTGAAATCCTTTTCCGATGATCTCGCTTGTGTTGGAGATCAAGATAAATGCTTCCGGTTCGTTTTCTTTGATGAAGTTGCGGAGTTTTACAGCCTGAGGACGATTCAATGCGGTAAAGACGATGTACTTGTCTTTTCCGGAAAATGCGCCTTGCGCCTGACAGACAGTGGCGCTCCGGTGCAGTTCGTGGGTCAGAAAGTCACAGATCGGTTCCGGGTGGTCACAGACAACGTTGAAATACTTGGAAAGGTTGAAACTTTCGATGAACGTGTCGATCATAAAAGAACGGATCGCAAGTCCGAGGAATGAATACAGTCCGGTTTCGATATCGAAGACGAAACATCCGGCGATCGTGATCAAAATATCGGTGACGAGAAGCGCTTTTCCAATGTCAAAGCTGGAATATTTTTTCAGGATCATTGCGATGATATCGGTGCCGCCGCTGGAAGAGCCGATATTGAATAAAATTGCGGATCCGAGTGCCGGAAGTGCGATCGCAAAGCAAAGTTCGAGCATCGGCTGATCGGTAAGCGGATGCGACATTGGGAAAATACGTTCCAGTGCGGAGAGCGCGACTGATAAAAGGATGCTGCAGTAAGCTGTTTTCGCGGCGAATTTACTTCCGAGGATGATAAAGCCCAAGATCAGAAGCAGCATATTGGTGATAAATGTGAAATCTCCGGCGGACATGACTCCGGTCTTGGCGATCAGTACCGCAAGCCCCGTGATCCCGCCGAATGTAAAGTTATTTGCAAATTTGAAAAAATAGACGCCTACTGCCATGATCAATGTGCTGGCAGTTAATAATAAGAAATGTTTTAGTTTGTTTTTCATAATCCATACCCCCATTTCATCAGAAGTATAACACTTTTGAAGTGATGTGAACAGACTTCATTTTATTACATTTTCATGTGTTTTCAACTACATTTCTTCGATAATTTTCACTAAATTTTGCGGACTTAGATCATCTTGACATTTGTATGGAAATCGGGTAGAATTGCAAGAGCAAAGTGTACGGGATGATTTGCGGAATGCAGTTTGTTTTCCGATAATTTTGCATCGTATAAAGAACAGAAGCGCAGAACAGAATTAGTATATGTAGGAACCGGCGCAGAGAAGAGACGGCAGGTGGGAGTCTCATGCGGGAAATATATAGAACCGGTCTGGGAGCTTCCGGGTGAAAGCACGGCGTAGAACCGGCGTTAACGGTGAAAAGAGGATCGTATCATGAGATATGGTCAATTAGGGTGGTACCGCCGGATTTTCGGTCCCTTGTCAGGGGCAGAAGAACCGGCGTTTTTCATTATTAAGAAGAGAAAGGAAAAGATCATGGCAAAAGAAAAGAAATTAGTAGAATCTATCACAGCCAGAGATGTGGACTTTGCGCAGTGGTACACAGATGTAGTAAGAGAAGCAAAGCTTTGTGATTATTCCGGAGTAAAGGGATGTCTGAATTATCTTCCGAACGGATATGCGATCTGGGAAAATATTCAGAAAAATCTGGATGCGCGTTTTAAAGAGACCGGTGTAGAAAATGTTTATCTTCCGGTTCTGATCCCGGAAGCGCTGCTTCAGAAAGAGAAAGATCATATTGAGGGATTTGCGCCGGAAGTTGCATGGGTGACACATGGCGGAACCGAGCAGCTTCAGGAGAGATTCTGCATCCGTCCGACATCAGAGACGTTGTTCTGCGATGTGTGGAGCAAAACTGTACAGTCTTACCGTGATCTTCCGAAAGTATGGAATCAGTGGTGTTCCGTATTGAGATGGGAGAAGACGACCCGTCCGTTCCTGCGCTCGAGAGAATTTTTGTGGCAGGAGGGACATACGATCCACGCGACTTATGAGGAGGCGGAAGAACGTACACTGCAGATGCGTGACGTATACAAAGATTTTGTAGAACAGGATCTGGCGATCCCGCTTGTGACCGGAAAGAAAACACCGAGTGAAAAATTTGCGGGAGCACAGGACACTTACACGATCGAAGCGCTGATGCACGACGGAAAGGCGCTGCAGTCCGGTACAAGCCATTTCTTCGGAAACGGATTTGCAGATGCATACGGAATCAGCTATTCTGATAAAGAAAACAAACTGCACAGCGTCTACGAGACTTCCTGGGGACTGTCCACGAGAATTATCGGTGCCATCATTATGGTGCATGGAGACGACAGCGGTCTTGTACTTCCTCCGCATATCGCTCCGGTACAGGTTCGCGTGATCCCGGTTGCGCAGCATAAAGAGGGAGTTCTGGAAAAAGCGAATGAACTTCTCACAGCATTGAAAGAGGCTGGATACCGTGCGGCGATCGACGATTCAGAGAAGAGTCCGGGATGGAAATTCAGTGAGCAGGAAATGCTCGGAATCCCGGCGCGTATCGAGATCGGACCGAAAGATATTGAAAACGGACAGGTTGTTGTTGTGCGCCGTGACACAAGAGAGAAGATCGTTGTGCCGATGGACGAAGTGACCACGAAACTTTCCGAGATCCTTGAGACGATCCAGAAAGACCTGTATACAAAAGCAAAAGCATTTTTGGATTCTCATATTCATGTGGCGACTAATATGGAAGAGATGAAAGAGACGGCAGAAAAAGAGACCGGATTTATCAAAGCAATGTGGTGCGGAGACGATGCCTGCGAAGAGATGATCAAAGAACAGACAGGCGGTGTGACATCCAGATGCATCCCGGAGGAACAGGAACATCTGTCAGACGTATGTGTCTGCTGCGGAAAACCGGCGAAACATATGGTATACTGGGGAAAAGCATATTAAGAAATCCTAAGAGGAACGTTCCGGAAAAAGGAGCGTTCCTTTTCTCTATCATTTTTTAAATTTCGGAAAAAGCCCTTGACTTTCCAGAAAAAACGTACTAAACTAAACAAGCGTGCATGAAAATGCATTGTATTTTTGTGCGCCAAACCATAGATAATGAAGATTATCTGCAACCCTCTCCGCTCGGAAAATACTTTGAAAAAGCGGGGATATCGAATTCATAGGAGGTGAAAAAGAATGCCAACATTTAACCAGTTAGTTAGAAAAGGACGTCAGACTTCTGAGAAGAAATCTACAGCACCGGCACTTCAGAAAGGATACAACTCTCTGAAAAAACGTGCGACAAACGTATCTGCACCGCAGAAAAGAGGTGTATGTACAGCTGTTAAGACTGCTACACCTAAAAAACCTAACTCAGCTCTGAGAAAGATCGCCAGAGTTCGTCTGTCTAACGGAATCGAAGTAACAAGCTACATTCCGGGAGAAGGACACAACCTGCAGGAGCATAGCGTTGTTATGATCCGTGGAGGAAGAGTTAAGGACCTGCCGGGTACAAGATACCACATCATCCGTGGTACTCTGGATACAGCAGGAGTTGCTAAGAGAAGACAGGCTCGTTCCAAATACGGCGCTAAGAGACCGAAAGACGCGAAGTAATTCGGCAGAACTATTTTCTAAGCAAACAGTAACTAATATGTTAAATCGTATCACAAACAGAACTATGAACGATCGTAGGTTGCGGGTAAGTTTAAGTACTTGACGCGGCCACGAGCACATGAAGTGCATTTGCATAGAGGACACATGTGAGTACCGATGAATTAATCCGCCGGAGGATTCCGGAAAATATGATTAAGGAGGGAAGGACCGTGCCACGTAAAGGACATACTCAGAAGAGAGATGTATTAGCGGATCCAATATACAACAATAAAGTTGTTACCAAACTTATCAACAACATCATGCTTGATGGTAAGAAAGGTATCGCACAGAAGATTGTATACGGAGCATTTGAAAGAGTTGAAGCAAAGGCTGAGAAGCCGGCTATCGAGGTGTTCGAGGAAGCAATGAACAACATCATGCCTGTACTGGAAGTAAAGGCAAGACGTATCGGTGGAGCAACTTACCAGGTGCCGATCGAAGTAAGAGCTGACAGAAGACAGGCTCTGGCACTTCGTTGGCTGACCATGTTTTCACGCAAGAGAGGCGAGAAGACAATGGAAGAAAGACTGGCAAATGAGATCCTGGACGCTGCAAACAACACAGGAGCATCTGTGAAAAGAAAAGAAGACATGCACAAAATGGCAGAGGCTAATAAGGCATTTGCTCATTATAGATTCTAGGAGGCAACCATGGCTGGAAGAGAATATCCATTAGAGAGAACCAGAAACATTGGAATTATGGCCCATATCGATGCCGGTAAGACAACAACGACAGAGCGTATTCTGTACTATACCGGTGTAAACCATAAGATCGGTGATACTCATGAAGGAACTGCTACCATGGACTGGATGGCGCAGGAACAGGAAAGAGGTATCACAATTACTTCCGCTGCTACAACATGTCACTGGACACTTCAGGAGAACTGCAAGCCGAAAGCAGGCGCGCTGGAGCATCGTATCAACATCATTGATACACCGGGACACGTTGACTTTACAGTAGAAGTAGAGCGTTCACTCCGTGTACTCGACGGTGCAGTAGGTGTATTCTGTGCCAAAGGTGGAGTTGAGCCTCAGTCAGAGAACGTATGGCGTCAGGCTGACACATACAACGTACCGAGAATGGCATTCATCAACAAGATGGATATCATGGGTGCGGATTTCTACAACGCAGTAGAACAGATCAAAACAAGATTAGGTAAAAACGCAATCTGTCTTCAGCTTCCAATCGGAAAAGAAGACGAATTCAAAGGAATCATCGACCTGTTTGAAATGAAAGCTTACATCTACAATGATGACAAAGGTGATGACATTTCGATCGAAGAGATTCCGGAGAGCATGAAAGATGATGCAGAGCTGTATCGTACAGAGCTGGTAGAGAAGATCTGCGAGCTGGACGACGATCTGATGATGCAGTATCTGGAGGGAGAAGAGCCGTCTACAGAAGAACTGAAGGCAACTCTGAGAAAAGCAACTTGTGAATGTACAGCAGTTCCGGTATGCTGCGGAACAGCTTACAAGAACAAAGGTGTCCAGAAACTTCTGGATGCGATTCTTGAATTTATGCCGTCTCCGCTTGACGTACCGGCTATCCAGGGCGTTGACATGGACGGAAACGAGATCGTGAGACATTCTTCTGATGAAGAGCCGTTCTCTGCTCTTGCATTCAAGATCATGACAGACCCATTCGTAGGTAAGCTCGCTTACTTCCGTGTATATTCAGGAACAATGAACTCCGGTTCATATGTGCTGAACGCTACAAAAGGAAAGAAAGAGCGTGTAGGACGTATTCTTCAGATGCACGCAAACAAGAGACAGGAACTGGACAAAGTATATGCCGGAGATATCGCAGCAGCGATCGGATTTAAATTCACTACAACAGGTGATACGATCTGTGACGAGCAGCATCCGGTAATCCTTGAGTCCATGGAATTCCCGGAGCCGGTTATCGAGCTCGCGATCGAGCCGAAGACAAAAGCTTCTCAGGGAAAACTTGGAGAATCTCTTGCAAAACTCGCAGAAGAAGACCCGACTTTCCGTGCACATACCAACAAAGAGACCGGTCAGACGATCATCGCTGGTATGGGAGAGCTTCATTTGGAGATCATCGTAGACAGACTTCTGCGTGAGTTCAAGGTAGAGGCAAATGTAGGTGCACCTCAGGTTGCATACAAAGAGTCCATTACAAAACCGGTTGATATTGACAGCAAATATGCAAAACAGTCCGGTGGACGTGGACAGTACGGACATTGTAAAGTTAAATTCGAGCCAATGGATGTCAATGGCGAGGAGACTTACAAGTTCGAGTCTACTGTTGTCGGAGGAGCGATTCCGAAAGAATACATTCCGGCAGTAGGCGAAGGTATCGAGGAAGCTATGAAATCTGGTATTCTGGGAGGATTCCCGGTAGTCGGCGTACATGCGAATGTATACGATGGTTCTTACCATGAAGTCGATTCCAGTGAGATGGCATTCCACATTGCTGGTTCCCTTGCATTCAAGGATGCTATGAAACAGGGATCTCCGGTTCTGCTTGAGCCTATCATGAAAGTGGAAGTAACAATGCCGGAAGAGTATATGGGAGATATCATCGGTGATATCAACTCCCGTCGTGGACGTATCGAGGGTATGGATGACCTCGGCGGCGGAAAGATCGTTCGCGCGTATGTTCCGTTGTCCGAAATGTTCGGATATTCCACAGATCTTCGTTCCAGAACACAGGGACGTGGTAACTACTCTATGTTCTTCGAGAGCTACGAGCAGGTACCGAAGTCTGTTCAGGAAAAGGTATTGGCGAATAAAGGCGAATAAAAACGACTAAATCTTATAAAAAGGCTTGAAAAACGGCTGACTTTGAAATATAATCAAAGTTAGCCGAGTAAAAGCGAACCAAATAAAAAGCCTGAAAAGGTGATTATAATCAAGGAGGACATTCAAAATGGCTAAAGCTAAATTTGAAAGAAGCAAACCACATTGTAATATTGGTACAATCGGTCACGTTGACCACGGTAAAACAACTCTGACAGCAGCTATCACAAAAGTTCTGTCTGAGAGAGTTGAAGGAAACGCAGCAGTTGATTTCGAGAACATCGACAAAGCTCCGGAAGAGAGAGAGCGTGGAATCACAATCTCTACTGCACACGTTGAGTATGAGACAGCTAAGAGACACTACGCACATGTTGACTGCCCGGGACATGCTGACTACGTTAAGAACATGATCACCGGTGCTGCTCAGATGGATGGAGCTATCCTTGTAGTAGCTGCAACTGACGGTGTTATGGCTCAGACAAAAGAGCATATCCTTCTGTCCCGTCAGGTTAACGTTCCGTATATCGTTGTATTCCTGAACAAATGTGATATGGTTGATGACGAAGAGCTCATCGAACTTGTAGAGATGGAAGTAAACGAAGTTCTGGAAGAGTATGAATTCACAGACTGCCCGATCGTTAAGGGATCTGCTCTGAAAGCTCTTGAAGATCCGCACGGAGAGTGGGGAGACAAGATCATGGAACTCATGGACACAGTTGATGAGTACATTCCGGATCCAGAGCGTGATACAGACAAACCGTTCCTGATGCCGGTAGAGGACGTATTCTCTATCACAGGACGTGGTACAGTTGCAACTGGTAGAGTAGAGCGTGGAACACTTCACGTATCTGACGAAGTTGAGATCATCGGTATCCACGAGGATGTTAAGAAAACTGTTGTAACAGGTATCGAGATGTTCCGTAAGCTTCTTGATGAGGCTCAGGCTGGAGATAACATCGGAGCTCTGCTTCGTGGTATCCAGAGAACTGAAATCGAAAGAGGACAGGTTCTGATCAAACCAGGTACAGTTACATGCCACAAGAAATTCACATGCCAGGTTTACGTTCTGACAAAAGATGAAGGTGGACGTCATACTCCGTTCTTCAACAACTACCGTCCGCAGTTCTACTTCAGAACAACAGACGTAACAGGTGTTTGCGATCTTCCGGAAGGAATCGAGATGTGCATGCCTGGAGATAACGTAGAGATGACTGTTGAACTGATTCACCCAGTAGCTATGGAAGAGGGACTTCGTTTCGCTATCCGTGAAGGTGGACGTACAGTTGGATCTGGTACAGTAGCTAAGATCATTGAGTAATCAAGGATCGTAGAGACAATATCTAAGCATATAAGACCTCGGAACTTTACAGTTCCGGGGTTTTTTTGTATAATACAATTCGAAAGCGTAAAAATAAATATGTAAAAGACAACATCCGTGTACAAAAGGCATATCATGTTTTGTACATTGACGTTGCGATACGAGGAGAAACAGAAATGAGAATCGGAATCGGAAATGACCATTCAGCATTGGAATTAAAAGCGGAGATCATCGAGCTGCTGGAAGCACGCGGACATGAAGTTGTAGATTACGGAACAAATTCAGCAGAGAGCTGTGACTATCCGATCTACGGAGAAAAAGTGGGACGTGCTGTTGTGAGCGGGGAAGTGGACAAAGGAATCCTGATCTGCGGAACCGGGCTCGGAATCTCTCTTGCGGCGAACAAAGTGAAAGGAGTCCGCGCAGCCGTGTGCAGCGACCCATTTACAGCAAAAATGTCAAGAGCACATAATGACTGTAATATTCTGGCATTTGGCGCACGTGTTGTCGGTGCAGAGCTGGCGAAGATGATCGTGGAGACATGGCTCGATACTGAGTTTGAGGGCGGACGCCACCAGCGCAGAGTAGATCTGATCATGGACATCGAAAAGAAAGAAGACTAAAAAAGAGGATAAAGAACCCACACCGTTTTCCGCAATCAGAATCAAATGAGGAAAAACGGTGTGGGTTTTGAATTACGGAAGCGTTGCCAGCAGATCTTCCAGTACATCGTCAACCGAGTCGGTAACATAGGTAGAATAATAGGAAATTCCAGGGGCGGCATTGGACATTGCGTAGCTTGTGCCGACGAACTGCAGCATTTCTACATCGTTGTACTGATCGCCGAATGCCATACATTCTTCCGGTTTGATGTCAAGCCGGTTGATCAGCTTTTCGAGCGCCGCGCCCTTGTTGGTTCCCGGTGCGATAAAATCGATCCAGATATTGCCGGATGTTACCACCTTGATTTCCGATGAAAACATATCCTGCAGATGCTTCTGGTATTTATCAACAATATGCGGACCGTCGTTCATATTACAGATCGCAATCTTCAGGATCGGACCGTCTACTTCACGGATGTCGTCGACGATCTGCGTCGTATTGTGCATGACGTTGACGATATGATTGACAAAGGCTTCGTCGTTGTTTTCGATAAAGCAGGAATCTTCCCGGGATACGACGACTTCAAAGTTGCCCTCCCGTTTGATCTCCTCAAGGATTCGTCGGCAGAGATCCGGATCGATCGTAGAGCGCGAGATCACCTCGCCCTGATGGATACAGACAGAGCCGTTTTCGGCAATATAAGAAATGTCATCGTGAAGCGCAGCAAAAACTCTTCGTTCATTATCATATTGGCGCCCACTGGCTGCTACAAAATGGATCCCCTTTTCCGTTAATCTGCGGATCAGATCTTCCGAACGTGGTGAGAGGGACTGAGCTCCCCCCTGAAGCAATGTGCCGTCTAAGTCACTTGCGACTAATTTTATCATAAAAAAATACCTCCGAAATCAGTAAAAAATTTATACAGAACCGCGAAAAAATAAGAGCTTTCATTGCTATCTTAACGTAAATTGAGACATTTGTATAGTAGGACTTTTCTAAACGTTCAGTTTAGCCTTTTCAAAAAAATGTTGTATCTGTTCATAAAAAAGAATATAATGGGAATGATTCGTAAATCAATGACAGCGCCGGCGACAGAAAAAAGAACCGGCAGATTGTGAGGCAAGAGGAAATTATGGGAAAATATTTTGGAACAGATGGCTTCCGCGGTGAGGCGAATGTAGTCCTGACTGTGGAGCATGCATTTAAGGTAGGAAGATATCTGGGATGGTACTTCAATCAGGAAGATCATAAGGCGAGAGTTGTGATCGGAAAAGATACGAGACGCAGCAGCTATATGTTTGAATATGCATTGGCGGCAGGTCTGACGGCATCCGGAGCGGACGCGTATCTTCTCCATGTAACAACAACACCGAGTGTGTCTTATGTTGTTCGCACCGAAGATTTTGATTGCGGAATCATGATCTCCGCAAGCCACAATCCATATTATGATAATGGGATCAAAGTGATCAATCGAAAAGGACACAAGATGGAAGCGGAAGTGGAAGCAAAGATCGAAGCTTATATCGACGGCGAGATCGAAGAACTTCCGCTGGCGACAAGGGAGAATATGGGATGCACGATCGACTATGCGGCAGGAAGAAACCGCTATATCGGACATTTGATCTCTCTGGCGACCCGCTCGTTTAAAAATATGCGCGTCGGTCTGGACTGCGCGAACGGAAGTTCCTTTAATATTGCAAAGAGTGTATTTGACGCATTGGGAGCGAAAACGTATGTGATCAGCAATGAGCCGGACGGATTAAATATCAATACCGACTGCGGTTCTACCCATATCCATAAGCTGCAGGAATTTGTAAAAGAGAAAAATCTGGACGTTGGATTTGCATTTGACGGGGATGCGGACCGCTGTATCGCAGTTGACGACAAAGGAAACGTTGTGGACGGCGACTTGATCCTCTATGTATGCGGAAAATATCTGATGGAGCAGGGACGTCTTGCAGGCAATACGATCGTGACAACGATCATGTCCAATCTCGGACTTTACAAAGCGTGCGACAAGATCAGCATGAAATATGAGCAGACAGCGGTAGGCGACAAGTATGTCTACGAAAATATGCTGCAGAATGGATTTGTTCTCGGAGGAGAACAGTCCGGTCATATTATTTTCAGCAAATATGCAAGAACCGGAGACGGGATACTGACCTCTTTGATGATCATGGAAGTGATTCTTGAGAAGAAGCAGTCTCTGTCCAAATTATGTGAAGAAGTCAAGATATATCCGCAGCTTCTGAAAAATGTCCGCGTAAAAGACAAGAAAACGGCGCGAGAGAATCCGGCAGTGCAGAAAGCAGTGGAAGAAGCGGCGAAAGCGTTGGGCGAGGACGGAAGAATCCTTGTGCGTGAGAGCGGAACCGAACCGGTGATCCGCGTGATGGTGGAGGCTGCAACCGATGAAATCTGTGCAGAGCATGTGGATCGTGTGATCGCAGTGATCGAAGAGCAGGGACTGACCGCGTAAAAATCAAAAATCATTAAGACAATAGATTGGCAGGTGCAAAAGAGTTTCTACTCTGCACCTGCCTTTTTGACATTCTCCACATAAAAGAAACAAAATATGTATTTTATTGACAAAATCACTTATATTTTTACAAATAAGTCCGATATTCAAAGAGTATGGCGAGATTTTTTGAGCGAACATGATTTGTTACAGGGAGGGAATTTATTATGAAAACAATTAAAAATCTTAAAATTCGTCAGAAATTGTATGTACTGATTGGTATTGCAGTGTTTGGACTGCTGTCTGTGCAAAGTATGTCGCTGTTTCAAATGAGGAATTTGAATAATGTAAACCATACAATTGTAGAAAACTGGCTTCCCAGTCTGAGTACTGCACGGAATATGAATACGACAATGTCAAATATACGATTGAATGAGACTGTCATATCAACGGCAGAGATAAATGAAGACATTTCCGCGAATATCGGGTATCTTGAAAAAGAGATGAACACGATGGAAGGATTGTTAAAATCTTATCAAAGTACATTACTTAATGAAGAGGATGAAAAATTATTAGATATTTTGAAAAGTGACTGGAATTCTTACAAAGAATTGGATCAGGAAATATTGAAGCTTGTGGAAAAGGGAAATCCGGAAGCAGCTTTGGCAAAATTGAACAGCGATGGAGTTGAATTGTATAATGCAATGAGTGATGCGCTGAATAATATGATTTCTTACAATATGGAAGGAAGTACTCTCGCCAGTGAGGAAAGCAGTCATACTTATTCGGCAGCCAATACAAGTATGATGGTTTTGCTGATCGTAATTACGGTAGCAGGCGGAATCGCATGTGTCATAGTTGTGAAGAGTATTGTAATGCCACTGAAACAGATCGAAAAGGCGATCATTGAAATTGCAGGTGGAAATTTAGATATTTCTATCTCCTATGAATCCAAAGATGAACTGGGAGTATTGTCAAATCATTTTCGGGAGTTAGTGAGAAAGCTGAAAGTGATCATTCAGGATGAAAATATCTTTTTAGGCAAAATGGCATCCGGTGATTTTACGGTAGATACAGAATGTGAGGAAGAATACATTGGCGATTTTCATCCGCTTCTTCTTTCGTTTAGAAAAATTGCAGAGCGTTTAAGTGATACAGTTCTTCAGATCAGCGAAAGTGCTGATAAGGTGGCTTCCGGAGCAGAGAATGTATCATCAGGCTCACAGGAACTTTCGCAAGGTGCATTAGAACAGACAAGTTCCATTCAGGAGCTTTCATTTGCAATAGAAGAAATTTCCGATCAGATTCGGCAAAATGCGGATACTGCAGCGAAAGCGACAGAACAAGTGGGTAAGGTTGGAAATGAAATGCATTTAAGTAATCAGAAAATGCAAAAAATGGTTGAGGCAATGGACGACATCAGTCATAGTTCCGATGAGATCGGAAAAATCATTAAGACGATTGAAGATATTGCATTTCAGACCAATATTCTTGCATTAAATGCAGCTGTGGAGGCAGCGCGCGCAGGCAGTGCGGGAAAGGGATTTGCGGTTGTTGCTGATGAAGTGCGAAATCTGGCAAGCAAAAGTGCCGAGGCATCGAAAGGCACGGCAGCGTTGATCGCAAAATCAATTCAGTCAGTGGAAAATGGAACAGCAATTGTAAATGAAACGGCAAAATCATTGGATAAAGCGGTAAATGGATCGAAAGAATTTACACAGTTGATCGATCAGATTTCAGCAGCCAGCAATCAGCAGGCTTCCTCAGTGACTCAGATCACAACCGGAATCAATCAAATTTCGGAAGTAATCCATGCGAATTCGGCGACGGCTGAAAGAAGTGCATCCGCCAGTGAAGAGTTATCTTTGCAATCGCAGAAGATGAAAGAAATGGTCAGTCATTTTCAATTAAAGACGGGAAACAAATCATATTAAATGTAACTCCCCAAAGGAATTTTTAGAAACGAATTCTTTTGGGGAGTTCCTATTTGTGAAAGTGTTGTTTCAGGAAGAGACGATCAATGTGACGTATCCGGCACGTTTTAAGCGCCGTTCCATATCGACCGCCGCATCGAGACTCGGAAAATTTCCGACGCGGACACGGAAATAGCCGTCGCCCTCCTCAATGAAAGCAGGGTAGTCCTGAGCCTGAAGTTCGTTGACTAAGCGGTTTGCATAGACCGGATTCCGGAAAGAACCGACCTGCACCCGGTAGTTGCCGGGAACGGGAGCTGGAGACTGATTGAATGTATCTAAAATCCCGGCGGCGATCGCATGGGCGATGTCGTCGAAGTTATTGTCGAACAGTTGATTGTCCGTGTCGGAATTGATGAAACCGACTTCCACAAGGACAGCGGGCATTTTTGTTCGTTTCAGGACGACGAGGTTCGGGCGAGCTTTCACGCCGAGATTGACAAAGCCGACACTTTCCAGTTGGTCGTTGATGTTCTGCGCCATTTCCAGTTTGATACCGGACAGGCTGTATACAAGAGATTCCACACCAGAAACAGCATTGTCGGTCGGAAATGAATTTCGATGAATAGACACAAAAAAATCCACGCCGGCTTCATTGGCTTCCATCGCTTTCTGATAAGGGGATTCATAGACGTCGGTCGTGCGGGTGTACTCGACATCAATATCGTTGTTCTGAAGAATTTCCCCGACGGCGAGGGTGAGGCGAAGCGTGTCGTCTTTTTCTTGCCGTCCGTTGTAGACCGCGCCTGGGTCACGTCCCCCATGACCGGCGTCGAGCATAATAGAGTAAGGCATAGTTACAGATCCTTTCTTTTTAAAATATGCGGCGCAAGAGGCATGCATCCTGCCTATGTTTTGATGAAAACAGCAGCCGCTTTCTACCAGTATATGAAAAAACTCGTAAACCGCGATTGTCTTTTTTCATTTTATAGTCTATAATAAAACAAGTGAAAACACTTCCGTGTCTAATAGGGGGCACGGCAGCATAGAATAGGAGGAAACATTATGTTAGTATCAGCAAAAGAAATGCTCCAGAAAGCAAAAGCAGGTCATTACGCAGTAGGACAGTTCAACATCAACAACCTTGAGTGGACAAAGGCAATCCTGACAGCAGCAGAAGAGTGTAAATCACCGGTTATCCTTGGAGTATCAGAGGGTGCGGGAAAGTATATGACAGGATATAAAACAGTAGTAGGTATGGTAAACGGAATGCTCGAAGAACTGAATATCACAGTTCCGGTAGCGCTTCATTTAGATCACGGCAGCTACGAAGGATGTTTGAAATGTGTGGAAGCAGGATTTTCCTCCATTATGTTTGACGGTTCCCATTATCCGATCGAAGAAAATGTGGAGAAGACAAAAGAACTTGTGAAGATCGCACATGAGAACAACATGTCCATCGAGGCAGAAGTAGGATCCATCGGCGGAGAAGAAGACGGCGTTGTAGGAAAAGGCGAATGCGCAGACCCGAACGAATGTAAGATGATCGCTGATCTTGGAATTGACTTCCTTGCAGCAGGAATCGGCAACATCCACGGAAAATATCCGGCAAACTGGGAGGGACTCAGCTTTGAGACTCTGGATGCGATCCAGCAGCTGACAGGCGATATGCCGCTCGTACTTCACGGCGGTACAGGAATTCCGGAAGAGATGATCAAAAAAGCGATCGATTTGGGTGTTGCAAAGATCAACGTGAACACAGAGTGTCAGCTTTCTTTCGCGGCAGCTACAAGAAAGTACATTGAGGCTGGAAAAGATCTGGAGGGAAAAGGATTCGATCCTAGAAAACTTCTGAAACCGGGCGCAGACGCGATCATCGCAACAGTAAAAGAGAAGATGGAACTTTTCGGATCTATCGGAAAAGCTGAATAATTATAGGTGAATTGTTAAAATTTATACTTGCGTTTTTCAAAATGTTGCGCTATACTGACAAGCGAAAAGCAGAACAAGGGTGTTCCAAGTTAAGTGGAATACCCTTTTTTCATAGAAAACAGTCTTTGATCTGCTGTGAATGCTATGAAGAAGAGAGGATGGACTATGGGTACAGAATTGATCAATGTTACGGATATTTTCGGTGAAAATGTATTCAATGACACGGTGATGCAGGAACGTCTGCCGAAAAAGATTTACAAGAATCTGAAAAAGACCATTGAAGAGGGGAAAGAGCTCGATCTCGAGACCGCTGATGTGATCGCGCATGAGATGAAAGAGTGGGCGATCGAGAAAGGGGCAACTCACTATACGCACTGGTTTCTGCCGTTGACCGGAGTGACGGCCGAGAAGCATGATTCTTTTATTTCCGCACCGCTGCCGAGCGGCAAGGTGCTGATGAGTTTCTCGGGAAAAGAACTGATCAAAGGCGAGCCGGATGCGTCTTCCTTTCCGTCGGGCGGACTGCGCGCTACATTTGAGGCGAGAGGATATACGGCATGGGATTGCACTTCTCCGGCATTTGTAAGACAGGATGCATCGGGGGCGGTACTTTGTATTCCGACTGCATTTTGTTCTTATACCGGTGAAGCGCTCGACCAGAAGACGCCGCTTCTTCGTTCCATGGAGGCGATCGATAAGGAATCCTTGCGTCTGCTCCGGTTGTTTGGGAATACAACATCCAGAAAAGTAACGCCGTCTGTCGGAGCCGAGCAGGAATATTTCCTTGTGGATGCAGAGAAATTTTTGCAGAGAAAAGACTTGATCTATGCCGGAAGAACGTTGTTCGGCGCAATGCCGCCGAAAGGACAGGAACTGGACGATCATTATTTCGGCACGATCCGCCAGCGGATCGCGGCGTTTATGCGCGACGTCAATATTGAACTCTGGAAAGTTGGTGTTTCCGCAAAGACCCAGCATAACGAGGTGGCTCCGGCACAGCATGAACTGGCGCCGATCTACACGAAAGTCAATATCGCGGTGGATCACAATCAGATCGTGATGCAGACATTGAAGCGGGTGGCGAGCCAGCATGGAATGAAGTGTCTGCTGCATGAGAAGCCGTTTGCCGGAGTCAATGGTTCCGGAAAGCATAACAACTGGTCGCTTGTGACGGACGACGGGATCAATATGCTGGAACCGGGCAAGACGCCGCATGAAAACACACAGTTTTTGCTTGTGCTGACCTGTATTTTGAAAGCGGTAAATCAATATGCAGATCTGCTCCGTGAGTCGGCGGCAGATCCGGGAAACGATCACAGACTCGGAGCCAACGAAGCGCCTCCGGCGATCATTTCGGTATTCTTAGGCGAGCAGCTGGAAGATGTTCTGGAACAGCTGATCAGTACCGGAGAAGCAACCCACAGTCTGAAAGGAGGCACTTTGCAGACCGGAGTTACAACACTACCGGATCTGTACAAAGACGCAACGGACAGAAACAGAACGTCGCCGTTCGCATTTACGGGAAATAAATTTGAATTCCGCATGGTTGGATCGAGAGATTCCATTGCAAACCCGAATATCGTGCTGAATACGATCGTTGCGGAAGCATTTGCGGAAGCCTGCGACGTATTGGAACAGGCAGATGATTTTGACAAGGCGGTACATGATCTGATCAAGGAATACGCGACAGAGAATCAGGCGATCGTCTTCAATGGAAACGGTTATTCCGAAGAATGGGTAAAAGAGGCTGAACGCCGCGGTCTTCCGAACATCAAGTCCATGGTGGAAGCGATCCCGGCGATCACGACAGAGAAAGCCGTGCAATTATTTGAGCGGTTTAATGTCTTTACGAGAGCGGAGCTGGAATCCCGTGCCGAGATCCAGTATGAGGCTTATGCGAAAGCGATCAATATTGAGGCGCGCACAATGATCGACATGGCGAGCAAGCAGTTTGTTCCGGCATTTATCGGTTACACGAAGACACTTGCGGATACGATCAACTCGGTGAAAGCGGCGGGCGCGGATGCAAGCGTACAGCTGGAGATCCTGAATGAAGTGTCGGCTCTGCTAAAAGAGACGAAAGAAGCGCTCCAGGTGCTCGTGAAACTGACGGAAGAGGCTGCCGGAAAAGAAGAAGGTCCGGAGCAGGCGAACTTTTACCATTCGGAAGTCGTTCCGGCGATGGAGGCTTTGAGAGCTCCGGTTGATAAGCTGGAAATGATCATCGATAAGGAAGTATGGCCGATGCCGTCTTACGGCGATCTGATCTTTGAAGTGTAGGAGAGGGCAGCGTGGAAGAGGGGGCGGATCCGTTTAAAAGGATCTGCCCCCCTTGTCAAGCAGACAATTGCCAAATATCCCCCTCCCTCTTTCAAAACGAACATCGTTTCAAATATTCCGCGCTTCGTTCCAGTGATCTCAGCGGCGATTTATCTATCCAGTTTTTATGCGTCTCAAGGATCACGGCGTCTACGCCGACTGCTTTCGCCTGTGTAAGAAGCGCGTCCAGATCCATGTTGCCGTCGCCCAGCTCCATGCTGTCGGATGTGAGGATCGGCGTCATGGACGGACCGGTAATCCTCGTTCCACGGTCATTGATGTGGAAGAGCTTCATCCGTGTGCCGAGGCGTTTCATGACGTCCGGAGCAGATACGCCGGCTTCGGTCGGCCAGTAGGAATCAAACTCAAATCCAACCAGATCCGGATCAGTCTCCCGGATCAGAAGTTCATAAGCAGTCAGTCCGGGTTCAACTTTCCGAAATTCACAATTGTGATTGTGGTAGGAAAGCTGAATGCCGGATTTTTTTAATTCTGTCGCGGCATGGTTGAGATCGGAAGCCAGTTTGCAGACAGCCGCTTTATCGGAATAATCAAAGCGATACATTCCTGTGATGACAATATGTTTCGTTTGAAATTCATTTGCTTCCCGGATGACGGCGTCCGGATCTTTCCGGACCGAGCCAAGATCTTCGTGGAGAGAGACTGCGTGCAGTCCGGCTTCTTTCAGAAGTTCTTTCCAGTGATAATTGCCGCCTTTTCCGACCGGCATTCCGGCAAATTTGGTCAGCATCCGCACGATAAACGGTGTAGGGCGTATCATAAATCCGTTCAGTTCGATGCCGTCGTATCCTGCCTGTTTGATACATCTTAAAGTTTCTTTTGTCTGTGCTTCTGTTTTACAGACTGTCCCGAGCATGATTTGCTGTACTGCTTTTTCTATCATAAAATACCCTGCTTTCTTTTCCATTTTTTGTGAACAAACCGGAAGTATTCCGTACTTGTCTATTGTACAGGAATTTGTTTCAAAAAGAGGTTCTTTTATTCGTGAAAATGTTCTATTATTAATTCAAAAATGAAACATAGCGAATACAGAAACACAAAGACGAAAAAATGAACGCATAAAATTTTCATTTCTTGTATGATACAGACAGAAAAGATGGAGACGAGGAGGTCTGTTATGAAAAAATTTGAAAGAGGTTTTCTTTTGGGAGCGGCAACGGCGGCGCATCAGGTAGAGGGAAACAACACAAACAGTGACTGCTGGGCAATGGAACAGATGGAGCATACGGCATATGTGGAACCGTCGCTGGATGCGGTCGATCATTACAATCGGTATGAAGAAGATATCCGGCTGATGGCGCAAGCCGGACTGAACGCATATCGTTTTTCGGTTGAGTGGGCGCGGATCGAGCCGGAAGAGGGAAAGTTTGACGAGGAGCAGATCGAACATTACCGCAAAGTGATCCGGTGCTGCAAGGAAAACGGGATCGAACCGATCGTGACGCTTCATCATTTTTCCAGTCCGGTGTGGGTGATCTCAAAAGGAGGCTGGGAAGCCGAAAGCATTGTGGGAGATTTTGAAAAATATACCCGCTATGTGGTCGAAAAACTGGGAGATGAACTGCATTATATCTGTACGATCAACGAAGCGAATATGGGGCTGCAGGTTGCTGCGATCGCGGAACGTTACAAAAAAATGATGATGGCGCAGATGCAGAAAGCCGGTTTGGAAAAAAGCGGAAGCAAAACAGATGGGAACAACGGCAGTGTCCAGATGGGAATGAATCTTCAAAAGATGATGGAAAATCAGAAAGCGCAGGCGGAAGAGAACCGGAAAGTATTCGGTGTGGAGAAAGTGGAGAACTTCACATCCATGCGCACAAAAGAAGGAGATCTTCTTGTCATGAAAGCACATCAGGCGGCAAAACGTGCGATCAAGGAACTGCATCCGGAAATCCAGGTTGGTCTGACTTTGTCGCTTCACGATATTCAGGTGGCACAAGAGGGCGGAGAGACGTTTGCGGAAAAAGAATGGGACGATGAATTCCTGCATTATCTCCCATATATAGAGGGTGATGATTTCCTCGGGGTACAGAATTACAGCCGTTCGCGTTTCGGAAAAGACGGGCGGATGGGAAATCCGGACGGAGCGGAACTGACCCAGATGGACTATGAATACTATCCGGAAGCGCTGGAACATGTGATCCGGAAAGCTGCGGAAAAGTTTAAAGGAGATCTGATCGTCACGGAAAATGGAATCGCGACTGCAGACGATATGAGAAGAACTGCATTTATCGAGAAAGCGCTCCAAGGTGTACAGAGCTGCATCGAAGACGGGATTCCGGTAAAAGGCTATTGCTATTGGAGCCTGCTGGATAACTTTGAATGGCAGAAAGGTTATTCGATGACATTCGGACTGATCGCGGTAGATCGAAGTAGCCAGACACGGAAGCCGAAAGAAAGTCTGTCGTATCTTGGAAGCTGGCGGTAAAGGATGTGAGGTAATGAATGCATTTGAATTTACCTATTCGGGCAACACGGATCTGAAGCAGTTTTTGGAGGATGTGCAGAACTGTGAAAATGAGGTGTGGTTTGAGACGGCACAGGGTGACCAGCTGTCGTTGAAATCTACATTGTGTCAGTTCATCCTGATGTCGCTATCCGAACATCCGGAAAGTCTGTCGGGGGCGAAAGTGAAAGGCGTGGGAGCGCACGACAGGGAAATTCTTTCTCAATATGAGAAGACGATCTGAGAAGATTAATATGAGAAGAGCTTGTGAAAGAACAGTATGAGACACAAGATGTGCAAAAGAGAGGTGAGAAAACGTGGAGAGTCAGGAGAAGATCCGGTTCTTTTTGGAATTGCTCAACTGCAATTATCAATTACATTTCTGGCAGTATGACGGCGAATACCGGTTGATCGAGACAAACTGGAACAATGAATTATTTTCCGGGGAGTTCTTCTCCTTTATCGGAATGGAAAAACTGCTGAAAGAGCGGCAGCAGGAGGGGAAAATGGATCCGGTGATCCTGGAAGCCGGAAACAATCTGTTGTGGATCGCCGGATTTGAGCATCGGGAGAATACGGTGCGGCATGTTTTTTATATCGGACCGATCTTCAGCGGAAAAGACAGTCTTTTGATCCTGCGGAAAAAACTGGATACGTACAACCTCTCTGTATCGCTCCGTACCCGGATGTTCCGCACATTTGAGGAGATTCCAGTCGTACCGTTCCATATTCTGCGGCAATATGCGGTGATGCTGGAATATACGCTGAACAGCCGGAAGATCGATATCAGTGACATCGAAGTAGTCAATATCATTTCCGGAGAAGAAAAGGATATACAGTTTGGTACGTCCGAACGGCATTTCGGCATCTGGGAAGCGGAGCAGAATTTGTGTCGGATGATCGAGGAGGGAAGTCCGCGTTACAAAGAAATGCTGAAAGCCTCTTCGCTGATGAGTTCCGGGATGAAAGTGGATTATGGAGATACGTTGCGCTCTCATAAAAATAATATTCTGGTGCTTTTGATCCTCTGCTCCAGAGCAAGCATGCGGGGCGGACTTTCGCCGGAGATCGCCTACAATTTGAATGATTATTATGCGCAGAAGATCGAACAATGTCAGTCGATGGCGGATACGACCAAATTAGGCGCGCAGATATTGGAAGATTATGTCGCACGGGTTCGGGAAAGCCGCGAAAATCCGGATGTTTCGGACAGCATCCGGAACAGTTGTGAATACATTAAGGCACATTTGACGGAACCGATCCAAGTGAAAAAACTGGCCCAACAATCGGGCTATGCGGAATATTATTTTTCACATAAGTTTAAAAAAGAGATGGGCGTCAGTGTAAAAGAATATATTTTACATGAAAAAATCAATCAGGCAAAGGTGATGCTCACAAGCAGTGACGAGAGCATACAGAAGATCGGGGACAGTCTCGCATTTGGAAGCCGGAGTTATTTTTATACCTGTTTTCAGAAAGCAGAGGGCATGTCGCCGAGTGAATATCGTAATACAAAAGGGAAGAAACAAAAAGGAGAATAAAAATCATGGGCAAAAAATTAAGTGCGAGTGAAATCGACGGCGTACAGTACTGCCGGGCAAAATTGTGGCAGATTATTTTATGCGCGTGCAATGCACTGGTAGGAATGTCGGTGTATTCGCTGATCGGAATGGCGAGTTATACTGCAAGTATCGGATTCGGGATCGGAACGGCCGTGATCGGTGTGATCCTGACGGGAACCCGTATCTTAGACGGCGTGACAGATCCGATGCTGGCATTTCTGTATGACAAGGTCAACACGAAGTTCGGAAAGATCAGGATTTTGCTGATTGTCGGTTTTGTGATCGAGGCGGTCGCGCTGTCGTGCATGTATGACTGGGCAGCAGGCAAAGGTCTCGGAATGGTCGGCTTTATTCTGCTGTATGTTATTTATGTGATCGGATATACGATCAACAATATGACTGCGCAGACGATCCCGCCGCTTTTGTCGAATGATCCGAGACAGCGTCCGACGATCAGCGTGTGGAGCACCGGGCTCAATTACATGGTTCCGATGGCGCTGACAATGCTGCTGAATGTTGTACTGCTTCCGAAATTCGGCGGTACATACAGTCAGGAATTTTTGGCAGCGGCTTGTAAAGTATGTCTGCTTGTCGCGGCAGTCGGAGTTGTTCTTGTGTGCATCGGTGTCAGCGCATACGATAAACCGGAGAATTTCCGTGGACTTACAAAAGAACAGGAACCATTGAAAGTAAAAGATATGATCGAAGTACTCAAAGGAAACCGTCCGTTGCAGTGCTATATCATTTCTGCTACATCGGATAAGATCGCGCAGGTGACGGCGTCTCAGGCTGTGATCGGAACGATGCTCAGCGGAATCATTATCGGGAATATGGGAATCGCTACAATCCTGACCGTGATCGGTATGCTTCCGTCGATTTTATTTGCGATCGTCGGCGCAAAATATGCCGGAAAGCACGGAAACAAGGAAACGATCGTGACCTGGACGAAAATCTGTATCGGGATCTCGGCAGTGATGTGGATTTTCTTTATTGTGATAGATCCGAAAGACATCGCCAAGATGGGCGTGATCACCGCGATTTATGTTGTGCTGACTCTCTGTAGAAACGGGGCGAATATGTGTGTTACAACCGGAAACAGTGCGTTTATGGCGGATCTGATCGATTATGAATTAGACCGTGGCGGAAGATATGTGCCGGCAATCGTGACCGGAACCGCAAGCTTGATCGATAAAATCGTTTCATCCTGCGGAACTGCGATCGCAGCCGGAGCCGTTGCTCTTGTCGGTTATACGACGACCGTTCCGCAGCCGGGAGATGCATGTACACCGGCGATTTTCTGGCTGACGATGTTTTTGACTTTCGGTCTTCCGATCCTCGGATGGATCTGTACGCTTGTGGCAATGAAATTCTGTAAGCTCGACAAAGCGGAAATGGTGGAAGTCCAGAAACGGATCGCCGCGAAGAAAGAGGCTCTGAAAGCGGAAGAGTAAAGAGAAAAAGGACAGCAGGAGGATTTTGAAAATGAAATCATATTATTGTAATCCGATCAACGTTCCGTATCGGTATCAGTTTAACATGGATCCGAAATCGAACGGAAAACTGCAGATCGACCGGGAGGCAGCAGATCCGTCCATGATCTTATTTCAGGGAAAATACTATATGTTCGTGTCGATGAATCTTTCGGTGTGGGTATCCGAAGATCTTGTGAACTGGGAGCCGCACAGGCTCCCGGAAAATCTGCCGCTTTACGATTATGCGCCGGATGCCAGAGTGTGCGGAGATTATGTATATTTTTGTGCGTCAAAGCGTGGGGAGAACTGCAATTATTATCGGACGAAAGATATTATAAACGGTCCTTACGAGGAAATTCCGGGGACGTTTGATTTCTGGGATCCGAATCTGTTCTTTGACGAGGACGGAAGCATCTATTTCTACTGGGGATGTTCCAATGCAACGCCGGTCTGGGGCGTGGAACTGGATCCGGAGACGATGAAGCCGAAAACCGAGTGGAAAGAATTGCTGTTCGGAGACGGTTATGTGCGTGGATTTGAGCGGATGGGGGTGGATAACTGTGAATTTCCGCGAGGTGAGGCAGAAGTGGAGAAGATGTTACAGGGATTTGTTCAGCAAAGCGGCGTGCCTTTGGAGCAGATTCCGAAAGCATACCATCAGGCGATCCGTGGGATGTTTACAAGGAAACCGTTTATCGAGGGACCGTGGATGGACAAATACAACGGAAAATATTATCTGCAGTACGCATGTCCGGGTACGGAGTACAATACATATGCGGACGGCGTCTATATTGGCGATACGCCGCTCGGACCGTTTACACTTGCGAAAAACAATCCGTACTCCTATCATCCGGGCGGATTTATGCCGGGAGCCGGACATGGCTCGACGATGTGGGACAGAAATGGAAATCTCTGGCATACCGCGACGATGCGGATCAGCATGAATCATCAGTTTGAGCGGAGAGTCGGTCTTTGGAAATCCGGATTTGATGCGGACGGCGAACTGTTCTGCAATCAGAATTACGGAGACTGGCCGATCGCCGTGGAAGACCGAACAACCGATCCGTGGAGCGAGCCGGAGTGGGTTCTTCTGAATTACGGAAAACCTGCCGGGGCATCTTCATTTGCAGACGGAAAAGAACCGGAAAAGGCGTTCGACGAGGATGCGCAGACCTGGTGGAGAGCGACGGGAAAACAGGGCGAATGGCTGGAGAGTGATCTGGAACAGGAGATGGACGTGCGCGCGGTGCAGATCAATTTTGCGGACGACGCGCTCCCGATCGAGTCACCAGGGGATATTCAGGGGTCGCAGACACAGCCGCGTTATATTGAGGAACAAAAGCATGTGACAAGATGGAAACTGGAGGGCTCTCTGGATGGAAATACATATTTTATGATCGAAGATAAATCCGAAGCGGAGACCGACCTGCCTCATGATCTTGTCGTGCGGGAACAGGGAATCCGCGTCCGGTATCTGCGCCTCACGATCGTGGAAATTCCGTATGGGGTTGAACCGTGTATCTCCGGACTTCGTGTATTCGGGATCGGAGACGGAAAGAAGCCGGAGCCTGTCGAGTATCAGGCAAAGAAGAGCGCGGATGGTCTGGATCTGCTCGTGTCCATCGAGGAGACGACAGATGCAGTCGGCTATAATATTTTGTGGGGACATGAAGAAGAAAAACTGTATCACAGCTATCAGATTTACCGGGATGTGGAAAATCTGCGAAATGGCAAGACGGGAACGATCAAGAAACGGATCGGGGCGCTTGTCAAAGGGCAGGAGTATTTTGTGCGCGTAGATTCGTACAATGAAAATGGAATCACGCATGGAACCATGACTCGTTGTTCCGAATAAAGAAATGGTCCGTGTACAAAATGCAGCTGCTTTTGTGCACGGATCATATGCTGTTGGGCGGCGGTATGAGGTAGCAGAAAAGAGAGGATAAACGATGAGACAGACGATGAATGAAAACTGGAAATTTGTAAAATATGCGGAGAATATGTCCGAGGCAGTCGGGGCGGCAGGCGAGCATGTGGATTTGCCGCACACATGGAACGCGGCGGACGGTCAGGACGGCGGCAACGATTATTACCGCGGCATCTGTTGGTATGTGAAAGAGCTGGGAAATATAGTAAAATCCGGGGATGAAGAAATTTATCTGGAGATCCCGGGCGCGGCGATGATCGGCGAAGTATATTTGAACGGTGAGAAGTTATACCGTCATGAGGGTGGTTACTCGCTGTTCCGAGTCAATCTGACCGAAAAACTGCAGGAAAAAAATGTAATCGCGGTTTCGGTGGACAACAGAGACAATACGGTGTGCTATCCGCAGAAAGCAGATTTTACATTTTACGGCGGACTTTACCGGGGCGTAAATCTGCTGAGAGTACCGCGGGAGCATTTTGCGCTGGACTACTGCGGAACATCGGGAATCAAGGTGACAGCGGAAACGGATCCGGAGACAAAGACGGCGAGGACGGTGGTGGAAGTATGGACGGCGGGAGATCCAAAAACCGTAACGATTTCCGTGACCGGACAGGCGGACAAAGTGGTGGCGGTTACAGAGAATTATGCAAAAGCCATCTTTGAAATGGAGGACATCCGTCTTTGGGACGGATTGAATGATCCGTATCTGTATGAGGCGAAAGCAGTTCTGGAAAATGGGGAGACGATACAGGCAAGATTTGGCTGTCGTAAATTTGAGATCGATCCGCAGAAAGGCTTTTTGCTGAACGGTCGGAGTTATCCTCTGCGTGGTGTGAGCCGTCATCAGGACATGGCGGGAGTGGGAAATGCATTGACGATCGAAGACCACAGAAGAGATATGGAGATCATCCGGGAGATCGGAGCAAATACGCTTCGTCTGGCGCATTATCAGCATGCGCAGGAATTTTACGATCTGTGCGACGAGAACGGACTGGTCGTGTGGGCGGAGATCCCGTATATCACGATGCACATGAAAGACGGACGCGCCAATACGCTGTCCCAGATGGAAGAACTGGTTGTGCAGAATTACAATCATCCGTGTATCTGCTGTTGGGGATTGTCCAATGAGATCACGGCGGCGAGCGCAGTCAACGAAGATCTGCTGGAAAATCATCGTCAGCTGAACGAACTCTGCCACCGTCTGGATCCGACGCGTCCGACAACAATGGCAAACGTATTTATGTTGGAGATTGACAGTCCGATCTTGGAAATACCGGATGTGAACAGTTATAATCTGTATTTTGGATGGTATCTCGGAGATCTGGAGCAGAACGAGGAATTTTTCGACGAGTATCACGAGAAATATCCAAATCGTGCGATCGGATTTTCCGAGTACGGTGCAGACGCCAATCCGCAGTACCAATCCGCATCACCGGAAAAGGGAGACTACACGGAAAGTTATCAGGCAGTCTACCATGAACATATGCTGAATATGATTGAAGAGCGTCCGTGGCTGTGGGCGACCCACGTGTGGAATATGTTTGATTTTGCGGCGGACGGAAGAGATGAGGGAGGAAAGCACGGCGAGAACCAGAAAGGTCTTGTGACGATGGACCGGAAGCTGAAAAAAGACGCGTTTTATCTGTACAAAGCAGCTTGGAATCGGGAAGACGCATTTGTACATCTGTGCGGAAAACGTTATGCGGATCGGACGGAAAACGTCACCGAGATCAAAGTGTATTCCAATCAGCCGGAGGTGACTCTTTTTGTAGACGGAAGAAAATATGAGACAAAGACGGGCAGGACGGTGTTTGCGTTCCATCTGCCGATCAGCGGCGAACATCAGATCGAGGCGAGATACGGCGAAGTTTCCGATGTGATGGAGATCCGGAAAGTTGAGGAAGAGAATCCGGCATACCGGATGAAAAAAGAGAAGCCGGTATCCAACTGGTTTGACGCGGATTCTTATGATGAGAGCTGTTATTCGGTATTCGATAAGTTCAGCGAGCTTCAGAAAAATCCGGAAGCGGCGGCAGTGATGATGCGGCTGATGGAACAGGGCGCAAAGAGCCGCGGTGATGTTGCCGAAGCCGTTACGGGCAATCCGGCGCTGATCCGTATGATGGGAAGAATGACCGTGGAAAGTCTTTTAAACCAGGCAGGTGCCGATGAGGAGAACATCAAGCAGGTGAACCGCATTTTGCAGGGTATCAAGAAAGCGTGAAAATGCGACCCCAAAATGCAGAAAGTATGATGCGGGAAATTTAGCGGAAAGGAAAATCAAGATGAGTGAGAAAGTAAAAGCATTATTGAGTGGAAAGGGCGGAAATTATATTTTTCCGTTTTTCTGGCAGCACGGCGAGACGGAAGAAGTGTTGCGGACTTATATGCGGGTGATCCACGAAGCAAATATCGGGGCGGTCTGCGTGGAGAGCAGACCCCATCCGGATTTTTGCGGCGAGCAGTGGTGGCATGATATGGACATCATTTTGGAAGAGGCGAAGAAATATGGGATGAAAGTGTGGATCCTGGATGACAGCCATTTTCCGACCGGATATGCCAACGGAGCGATGAAAGATCAGCCGCTCGAGTTATATCGTCAGAGTATCACATGCAGACAATATAAGGGAATATGCGGAGAAACGATCACGATCCCGAAAGCGGATCTGGAGACAGCGGAGCCGTTTGAGCCGAATATGATGGAGAAAATGATGACGCATAATTCGGCAGACGGCGCGACAAAACAGTTTGCAGATGACCGGATGCTCGGTGTGTATGCAATTCGTCAGGACGGCGCGGACGGATTTACGAACAAAGAAAACCGGATCGATCTTTCGGGAATGGTCACGGAGGAGGGCGTAACGTTTCAGGTTCCCGAGGGAAACTGGAAGATTTATGTGACGCAGCTGACGCGCAACAGAGGACCTCACCGGGATTACATTAATATGATGGACAAAGCATCCTGTCAGGTACAGATCGAGGCTGTGTATGAACCGCATTGGGCGCACTACAAAGAGGAATTCGGAAAGACGATCGCGGGATTTTTCTCGGATGAGCCGGAGCTCGGAAACGGACATCTTTACGATCACGACAACGGACTGGGATGTTCTCCGACCATGGACTATCCGTGGAGCCGGGAACTGGAAGTACGTCTGAAAGAAGAACTGGGAGAGGATTTTGCGGGACAGCTTGCCTTGCTGTGGGAGCAGGATGCCGATGCAGAAAAGACGGCAAGTGTCCGTTATGCATATATGGATCAGGTGTCCCGGCTTGTGGAAGAAGATTTTTCCCGACCGATCGGAGAATGGTGCCGGGCGCACGGCGTTCGGTATATCGGACATTTGATCGAGGACAATAACCATGCGTCGAAAACCGGATCGTCGCTGGGACATTTCTTCCGGGGACTTGCCGGACAGGATATGGCGGGAATCGATGACATCGGAGGTCAGGTCATGCCGGGACAGGAGGACGTGGACTTAAATATGCCGCCGTTTCGGAGCAGGAACGGATCGTTCTATCATTACGGACTCGGAAAACTGGGAAGTTCCGCGGCGGCGATCGAACCGTTGAAAAACGGCGATTCCATGTGTGAGATTTTCGGCGCGTATGGATGGGCAGAGGGCGTGCGTCTGGAAAAATATCTGCTGGATCATTTTATGGTGCGCGGCATCAACCATTTTGTGCCTCATGCATTTTCCGGAAAAGATTATCCGGATCCGGACTGCCCGCCGCATTTTTATGCGCACGGAAACAATCCGCAGTACCGGCATTTCGGCGCGCTGATGGCATATGGAAACCGGGTGCTGGAACTGATCAACGGCGGACGGCATATTGCGCCGGCTGCGATCCTTTACCACGGGGAAAGCGACTGGATGGGGGAGACGATGGCATCCGATATTGTCGGACATCAGTTTTATGATGATCAGATTGATTACGATTACATTCCGCAGGATGTGTTCCTGGAAGAAAATGCGTATGATATGGAAATATCCGAGGGGGCGTTCCGGGTGAACACGCAGGAGTATCAAGCGCTGATCGTTCCGAAGCTGCAGTTTGTGACGTCGCATATGAAAGAGGCGGTAAAAAAACTGCAGGAGTCACATTTCCCGGTATATTTTATCGACGGACTGCCGGACGGCGTAGACGGCGAAGTCGTACCGCTTACGGAGATTGCGTCACGGCTCCGTGGTCAGAGGGCGGCAGAGCTTTCGATCGCGCCGGAAAACAACCGGGTACGTTATTATCATTATGAACATCGGGACGGAAGCGCGGTGTATCTGTTCGTCAATGAGGGGGACAAGGTCTATGAGGGCAGCGCTGCGATCCCGGACAAACGGGCATGCTGCGGATATGATGCGTGGGAGAATACTGTATACAAAGCAGATGCGGTATGGAATGCCGATGCGGAGCAGACAGAAGTGGGGCTTGTACTGGAGCCTTTGAAAAGCCGGATTTTCATTTTCGATGAAAAAGAACATGTGGAGGAACTTTTGAAACAGGAGAAGCGTCCGGTGATTGCTTCCGGAGAACCGATCAAACTAACTGAGACATGGAAACGGAGTATTTGCAGAAGTATCGAGTATCCGAACTTCGGGGAGAAAAAAGAAATCACACTGCCGGATCTTTTGCACGAGGAAGAACCGTATTTCTCAGGTTTCGTACGCTATGAGAATCGTTTTGAAGCGAAAGCGGGCGGACAGTATGTGCTGGAGATCAGTGACGCGCATGAGGGCGTGGAAGTGTTCGTGAACGGAACAAGCCTCGGAATCCAGATTGTTCCGACATATCGTTATGATCTGAGTTCTGCCGTGAGAGACGGTGAAAATGAGCTCGCGATCGAAGTGGCGACGACATTGGAGCGTGAGACGGCAAAATTCCCGAATCCGTATGCGAAATATATCGGTCAGGATGTAACGCCGACCTGTAAATCCGGAATCAGCGGATCGGTGAAAATTTATGCGGCAGACTGAGAAGCCGGATTTTGACGTTGAGGCGGAAATGTGATAAGTTTATATGCATGAGTAGTTCAGAAAACATTTGAAAATGCAGGAGGCTGACATGCAGACATCAACAGATTTAAAAAATTTATTGAAACGGATCGATCACAGAGGTTATCCGGCGTATAAGGACACAAAAGGAATGTACCGGTTTCCGGGGTATGTGCTTTCCATCGACCATGTGCAGGGAGATCCGTTTGCTTCTCCGTCGAAAGTGAGCGTACATGTGAAAGGCGCGACCGCCGGATTTCCGAAAGAGTTGTATTGCGGAGACTGCCAGCGTATCGCTTTGCAGGACGATCTGACAAGACGGTTTGGGATGCTTGCCGGAAAGCATGCGTTTCAGGCGAAAGGTTCCGGGAAGAGCGGGCTGATCTCCGTGAGCGGCTGCGGGCAGGAAGTGTTGGAGAGGACTGCCTGCCGGATCGACGAAAAAAGCGGGGATGTGGTACTGCGCATGGAGATTGGTTTTCCGGCAAATGGTCGGACGATCAATGCCCGGGAACTGGAAAAGATCTTATTTGACTACGTGCCGGAATGCGTGGAGAACGCCCTGTTTTATAAGAAACGGGATGCGAAAAAGCTGCGTCAGGTGATCGATCTGGCGGAGGATCAGGCTTATATCCGGGAACAGTTGAAAGAACGGGGACTCGTCGCATTTGTGGCAAATGGTTCGATCCTCCCGAGAGAATCCGGTGTGTCGGCAAAACCGATGCGCGGCGCGGTCGCGTTTGTTTCTCCGAAAGAGATGGAAGTGACGTTGGATCTGCCTCATAAAGGAACGCTTTCAGGGATGGGGATCCGGAAAGGGATCACGCTGATCGTCGGCGGAGGGTACCATGGAAAATCTACGCTTCTAAAGGCACTGGAACTGGGCGTATATGATCATATTGCCGGAGACGGAAGAGAATATGTGATCACCGATGCGACGGCGGTAAAACTGCGCGCCGAAGACGGAAGAAGCATCAAACAGGCGGATATTTCGATGTTCATCAATGATCTGCCGAACGGAAAAGACACCCGGACATTCTGCACGGAGGATGCCAGCGGAAGCACTTCTCAGGCGGCGAATGTGATCGAGAGTATGGAAGCCGGGGCGAAAGCGCTTCTGATCGACGAAGATACAAGCGCAACGAATTTTATGATCCGCGACGAGTTGATGCAGCGTGTGATCCACCGGGAAATGGAACCGATCACGCCGTTTATCGAACGGATCCGGGAACTGTATGAGCAGTACGATATTTCAACGGTGATCGTTGCCGGAAGTTCGGGGGCATATTTCCATATTGCGGACACGATTGTTCAGATGGACAAATATGTGCCAAAAGAGATCACAGATCCGGCAAAGCGGGAGGCGGAGAATTTTCCGGCGCTGAGCGGTCCGGAAGAACCGGCGGGACATCCGCGTTTTGAACGGCGTCCGCGGCAGAGCCGGGGATTCGGAAGTCAGGATCGGATCAAGATGAAGACGATGGGGCAGGAAGCCGTGCAGATCAATCGGGAGACCGTAGATCTTCGCTATGTGGAGCAGATTGTGGACAGCGAACAGGTAACGGCGCTTGGATATTGTCTGAAATACGCTCAGCAGCATGTGTTTAACGGCAAGCTGACGATGCAGGAAGCGGTCGACAGGCTGGAAGAGAAGATAGAAAAAGAGGGACTTGCCGGTCTGTGTGAGAGCCGGAGCAGCGTAGCGGCGATGGCAGCGCCGAGACGGCAGGAGATCTTTGCATGCCTGAACCGGTATCGTGGGCTGATGGTGTAGGAAAGAGGGGAGACGATTGAATGTGCCGACAGGCGTGCTTCATAAGATGATAAGCGGTGGATCATTTATGAAATATCGCCTGTTTTATAGGTTCATTTATTATTACTTATAACTGTATCAAAAAGAAGACCAGCACGCTCAAAGAGATCGTTACCAGTCCCATTACAATGAACATCGTGGAAGTAAAACCTCCTGAAAACGGTCGTTCCACATAACACTTTTCCGGATTGTCCGGATTATAATAAACGGTCATTTTACTGCCGATCGGCCATAATTGCTCAGCGAGCTGGCGTAAATTTGCGAGTGGTCCGATTTTTATATGCAGCCAGCCTTTGTCATCTTCATAGGCTTTTGATTGTACATGGATAGGAAAGCCGGATATTCTTATTACCTTGACCCCGCGAAATTGTTTCTTAGTCTGATAATTGTTTCCATCCACTATGTATTCGATGATCGGATACATTTTTCCCTGACCGGGAAATCGGTGTCCTGTAACAACGCCGTTGGTCTGACGTGTACATAATTTATTCTTGCGACTGATGACAACAACCATTATAATACCGACGAAAACGAAGATTGCCCCAAGTCCGCCAACGATTCCTAATTCTAACCATGCGATTTGTAATTCAGACATAGCGGTCTCCTTTGTAAAAATCAAATTATTTTGGGTATATTATAGCACGTCATTTTCCGTTCCGTCATTTCTTTTCTGTCTAAAATAAATCACCCGAAATAAATTGTCGAAAATGAACCGCTGTTTTCTCGTCAGAAAATCCTCACATTTCCAACACAGAAACTTCACAGTCAACTGGTATTTTTTTCTTGTGCTGTCCGGGGGAGTCTGCCGGGATGAATTTTATGCATTCGGCGGATCGGACTTGCATAGCATGCAAACAGGAACAATTTGACAGGGAGGTATGGACTTGATCGAAGTAAAGCAGTTAGTAAAGAAATATGGCGATCATCTTGCCGTAGATCACCTGGACTTTCAGATGGAAGCGGGAAAGATCTACGGTTTTTTGGGACCAAACGGCGCGGGAAAATCGACGACAATGAATATCATGACCGGATATCTCGGCGCGACGTCGGGGGAAGTGATCGTCGATGGACATGATATTTTAAAGGAGCCGGAGGAGGCGAAGAAGCATATCGGATATCTTCCGGAGATCCCGCCTCTGTATACCGATATGACGGTGATGGAATATTTGAAATTTGCGGCAGAATTAAAAGGAATCCCAAAAGAACAGCGGGAAGATGCATTGGAGGAGGCGATGCAGCTCACAAAACTTTCGGAAGTGGGACATCGTCTGATCAAGAACTTGTCGAAAGGTTATCGGCAGAGAGTCGGATTTGCGCAGGCGATCCTCGGATTTCCGGATATCATCATTCTGGACGAACCGACGGTCGGACTGGATCCGAAACAGATCATTGAGATCCGCGAGCTGATCCGTGGGCTGGCAAAAAAGCATACGGTCATTTTAAGCACGCATATTCTGGCGGAGGCACGGGAAGTCTGTGACGAGATCCTCATTATCTCGAAAGGAAAACTTGTGGCAAGCGACACGCCGGAGCATCTGGAACTTTTGATGAACGGAGCGGAAATGGTGGAGATCGAGACGAAAGCACAGCCGGAAACGGTGCGGACGATCCTGTCAAATATGCATGGGATCCGGACGATCACAACAGAAACGATCGGAGAGGGAGAACCACAGGAAAAAACGACGCTGGCGAAAATGGAAGTGGAAGAGGGGCAGGATATCAGAGAAGCGGTATTTTATGCATTTGCAAAATCAGAGTATCCACTTCTGATGCTGAAAACTTCCAAGGCGAGTCTGGAAGAAATCTTTATCGAACTGACACAAGGAGAGGAGGAACACGAACATGCGGGCAATTTATAAACGGGAATTGAGATCGTATTTCCAGTCGATGACCGGATGCGTGTTTGTCGCATTTCTTGTCATCATTACCGGAATCTATTTTACGGCGTACAACTTAAACATGGGATATCCGTATTTTTCTTATACGCTGTCGGGATCTTTGATCGTGTTCCTTGTCGGGATTCCGCTGATCACGATGAAAAGTTTCTCGGAAGAGCGGAAAAATAAGACGGATCAGCTTCTTTTGACTGCGCCGGTCAGTCTGACGAAGATCGTACTCGGAAAATATTTTGCGATGGTGACCGTCGTGGCGATTCCGAACCTGATTTTCTGTCTGTTTCCGGTGATCATTCAAATGAGCGGAGTCGCTTATTTGAAATCAGATTATATTTCCATTCTGGTCTTTTTCCTGCTAGGATGCGTGTATCTTGCGATCGGGATGTTTTTGTCCGCGCTGACGGAAAGCCCGATGATCGCTTATATCAGTACGTTTGGGATCCTGCTTGTTTTATATTTGTGGGATGGAATACTGGGATTTCTGCCGTCTTCGGCGAGCGGCTGTATGGTCGGGATCATTCTCCTGCTGAGCCTGGTAGTCCTCTATATCTGGAGGATGACGTCAAACTGGTTTTTGAGCGCAGTTTTGGAAGCGATCGTAGTGATCGGAAATGTGGCGGTGTATTTTATAAAATCCAGTGTGTATGAAAATCTTCTTTCCACGATCCTCGGAAGACTTGCGCTTGACAATGTATTTACCGGCATCACGACCAACCAGATCGTTGATGTCAGCGGGATCGTACTGTATCTGTCAATTGCGGCGATGTTTGTATTTCTGACCGTGCAGGTGATTCAGAAAAGGCGTTGGAGTTAGGAGGAGCGGACTGTGGAAAAAATCAAAAATCTATTCAAAACAACGGGCACGAAACAGGGGACGTATAGTGTCGGGATCACAGCGATCGTGCTTGCGATCATTGTAGTCGCGAATCTTATCGTCGGACAGCTCCCGGAAAAATACCGGAATATCGATGTGAGCAGTACCAACATTTATGAAATCAGCGAGACGAGCAGAAAACTTTTAAAAGAACTGGATCAGGACGTCACATTGACGGTGCTGGCAGTGAAAGAAAATGCCGACGAACGGATCAAGACATTTTTAAGTAAATATGCAAGTCTATCGGATCACATATCCGTGGAGTGGATCGATCCTGTGCTGCACCCGTCGGCGCTTAGCGAGTATGAGGCTGCGGAAAATACGATCGTTGTGACCGGGGAAGAGACAGGGAAGACAACGCAGATTTCGTTTGGAGATATTATCGTGTCCGATATGTATTCTTACTATTATACGGGAACTGCATCGGAAATGGAGTTCGACGGAGAGGGACAGCTTACCAGCGCGGTCAATTATGTGACCGGCGACGTGAGCAAGAAGATTTACCGAACGGCGGGACACGGGGAGGCAACGCTTTCAGCGACGGTGAGCGATCTGATGGATAAAAATAATTATACGCTTTCAGAGCTAAATTTGCTGATGAATCCGGAAATACCGGAGGACTGTGATCTTCTTTTGATGTATGCGCCTGCCAAAGACCTGACGGAGGAAGAAAAAACGGCGGTGGAGACATATCTTTCCGGCGGAGGAAATGTGATGATCCTCCTGGGAGATACAAATGCCACAGAACTGCCGAATCTGTCCGCGCTGATGAAAACTTACGGACTGGAAGCGGCAGACGGTTATATCGCGGATCCGCAGCGCGCATATCAGGGCAACTATTACTACTTCTTCCCGATGCTTTCCGCATCCGGGGATCTGGCGAATGGTCTGACGTCCGAGATGGTGCTTCTGGCGAATGCGCATGGTCTGAATCTGACAGCGGCGGCACGGGATACGATCACGACCGAGGCGTTCATGGAGACTTCACAAAATGCGTTTGCGGTGACGGAAGAATCCCAGAGCGAGGGTTCTTATACGCTTGGCGCGACAGCTACGGAAGCATTGGATGATGAAAAAGAGAGCCGTCTGACGGTGATTTCGGCGGGAAGCTTGATCGATGCGCAGATCACGGATACATTTACGACGTTAGAAAATACAACCTTGTTTATGAATGTGGTGACGGCTAATTTTGACGATGTGGAAAATGTGTCGGTCGAGCCGAAAAGTCTGGCGGTAGAATATAATACGGTACAGTATCCGGGAATTTTAAGCCTGTTTGTGATCTTCGGTATTCCGATCATGGTACTGGCAGCCGGATTTGTCGTATGGTTCCGCAGGCGGCGCGCATAAAACAGAAAGGAAGCGGATCGGATGAAGAAAAAGAAGAAACAGGCGGTGATCCTGCTCGGGGTGCTGGCGATCCTGCTGGCGGCATTATTTGCGCTGCGCACGGTGAACCGGAGAACAGAAGAGGCGGAGACGAAAAAAGCGGCGGAACAAAAGATTTATGTGACGGACATTTCGGATATGACGAAGATCCGGTATCAAAGCGGAACAGACGGGATGACTTTTGAAAAAACGGCAGATCAGGAAACGTGGATTTATATGGAAGACCCGGATTTCCCACTGGCACAGCAGTATCCGGAAGAGATGGAGAACACATTTGAAAAGCTGGAAGTCAAGCGGGAATTGAAAGACGGTGACGAGTTGTCATCATATGGCCTGGATGAACCACAGTATCAGGTGACGCTGACGGATCAAGACGGAACAGAGACGACATTGTATTTTGGAAATGCGGTGGATGACGGCTATTATCTGACGGTTGACGATACGAAGACGGTGTATACGGTCGGCAATGTGATCGACGTATTTCAACATTCCCTCGAAGAGATGGCGCAGTTGGATGAATATCCGAATATCGGCAGCGGCAATTTGAAAAAAGAAACGATCACACAAAATGGCGGGACGACAACGTACGATTCCGAAAATGAAGACGACGCGGAAGCGATCGCGGCAGTGGCAGGCGGACTGGGAGCGGTGAAGTTAAGCTCGGCAGCAGATTATTCCGTGGTGGATGCAGATCTGGCAAAATATAGCCTGGATGAGACTGCACGGATCACGGTCGAGGCGGTTTATACGGAAAGTGACAAAGAAAATGTGCTGAGACTCTATATCGGCGGTGACGACGGAAGCGGTAACCGATATGTGATGATAAACGATTCACGGATCGTCTATCTGATCAGCGAGGAAATCTGCGACAATATTTTAAATGCCGGGGAAGAGCAGTAAAATTCAGTGCAATCAGATCGGAAAAGCTTATAGAGCGTTAGACGGCAAAATTTATAGTTATTTAATCGGCAGTTTATTGACAGACGCGTGAAAAGAGAAGAGAATGGACACATATCAGAAAAGTGAGGTTGATCAGAACATGAAAGAAAAATTGATCCGGTTTATGCAAGGACGGTATGGAACCGATACCCTTTCCAAATTCCTGCTGATCTGCGGATTGGTCGTCGTTTTATTCTCGTCATTTTCATCCAGCGATACGGTGCGGATGATCTGGTATGTGGTCGGATGGGCATTGATCATTTACTGCTATTACCGGATGTTTTCGCGGAATGTGACGAAACGCTATGCGGAGAATCAGGCATTTCTTGCGCGAACATATAAGATACGCAGCTTTTTCAAACAGCAGTTGGAATTGATGAAACAAAGACGGATCTACCATATTTATACTTGCCCCGGATGCAGGCAGAAGATCCGGATCCCGCGGGGAAAAGGAAAGATCGAAGTCCGGTGTCCGAAATGTGGAGTCACCTTTGTGAAAAAGAGTTGATAATTCTGAAGAAATCAGATAATTAAAACAAATACAAAAAAAGAAAAATAAAATTACTGACTGAATGATATAAGAGAGAAAATTGGCGGATTTGAATATAAAAATCCGCCAATAAAATTTTGAAAAAAGGCTTTACAACGATGAAAAGCTATGGTATTATATCACTTGTCGAGCGGAAGTGGCGGAATGGCAGACGCGCTAGATTCAGGTTCTAGTGGGAGTTAATCCTGTGAGAGTTCAAGTCTCTTCTTCCGCATTGAATGAAAAGCATCGGATACCGTAAATACACGGTTTACCGGTGCTTTTTCGTTCTGAAAAGAAAATTTAAAATGAGGTAGATTTTAGTGATCTGAGTAATGATATCTACATGAAATGATATATACATTCTGTTCGTCAATCTTATAAACCAATCGATCTTTTTCGTTGATTCTGCGACTCCAAAATCCGGATAAATCACCTAGTAATGGTTCGGGCTTTCCGAGACCGGAATTACCGTTTCTACAGAGATCCTCAATGAGTTTGTTAATTTTCTTCCATGTATTCTTGTCTTCGGTTTGCCAGTAGATGTAATCATCCCATCCATTTTTTGTAAAAACTTTATTCATCCGCAGCAACCTCGAGCAGTTCTTTTACCTGAAGCAAGCCGTCTTCCAATTGTTTCTTGGATTCCATAAGCCACTTATAGTTTGTCTGATTTCCCATAAGATACATATTTTCAATCATGTTGTTATATGTCTCTTCAGATATCATTACGATATTTTTATTTTTCTTGCGAGTTACAATAAGTGTTTCAAAGTCATCAGAGACTTTATCCATGTATTCTCTCAGGTTTCCTCGTAATTCGGTATAATTGACTGCTAACATAGGATTCACCTCCAAAATAAAATGTACAATTTTCTGTACTTATATTATCATTGAATTTTATATTCAGTATACCACCTCCGGACATGGATTCCAACCACATAAAAATGCTCTCCCGCAAGTAAACTTTTTCAAACAAACAGCATATAACAGTTGACGACAGTTATTATGTGTTATATACTGTTTATCGTACAGAGGAGGTATTTCCATATGCATATCATTATCAACAGTTCTCTGATGGTTCCGATTTATGAACAGATCATGGAGCAGATCAAGACGCAGATCCGCGACGGCTCTCTTCGTGAAAACGACAGTCTTCCGTCTGTCCGCGCCCTTTCCAAAGAACTCAAGATCAGCGCTCTGACTGTAAAAAAGGCGTATGATCATCTGGAATCCGAGGGATTCGCCGTCACCGTCCATGGAAAAGGAACCTATGTTGCTGCAGCAAACCCGGAACTTCTATTGGAAGAACAAAAAAAAGAAGTCGAAGCCGATTTGGAACTGGCCATTCAAAAAGGCAGACGTTACGGACTCAGCACTGAAGAGATCCGAAGCTTATTTGAACTTATTTTGGAGGATTAGACCATGTTAAAGATCAATCATTTAAAAAAGAATTATCCGTCCTTTTCACTGGACTGTTCCCTGCACGTTGCTCCGGGATGTATTACCGGACTAATCGGGCAGAACGGCTCCGGAAAAAGCACCACATTTAAGTCTATTCTCGGGCTGATCTCCACTGACGGCGGCCAGATCTCGCTGTTCGGAAAAGACATGCACGAACTGACGATCGCAGACAGACAGAAACTCGGCGTTGTATTGTCCGATTCCGGATTCAGCGGTTATATCACACCACAGGATCTTGTGCCGATCCTGAAAAATCTTTACCCGGATTTTGACAAAGCATTTTTCCTTACAAATCTTGAAAAATTCGGACTTTCCGGCACGAAAAAGATCAAAGAATTTTCCACCGGAATGAAAGCGAAACTGAAAGTTCTCGTTGCCATTTCCCACAATGCGCGTCTTCTGCTTCTGGATGAACCGACGGCAGGTCTGGACGTCATTGCACGGGACGAACTTTTAGATCTTCTTCGCAGTTTTATGGAACAGGATGAGGAACGTTCTATTTTGATCAGTTCCCATATTTCCAGCGATTTGGAAAGTCTCTGCGACGATCTGTATATGATCCATGACGGAAAGATCGTCCTGCATGAAGACACCGACGTCCTGCTTTCTGACTACGCGCTTCTGAAAGTCAATGCCGAACAGTATGAAACGCTGGAAAAGCAGTATATTTTAAAAGTGAAAAAGGAATCTTTCGGATATTGCTGTCTGACAGATCAGAAGCAATTTTATCTGGACAATTACCCACAGATCGTGATCGAAAACGGAACGATCGACAATGTGATTACTATGATGATTCGAGGTGCCGCTATATGAAAGGATTATTGATCAAAGATTTTAAACTTATGATGATGCAGAAAAATTTCTTTTTATCGATCATTGCGATCGCGGTTGTGCTAACCGTATTTGTCAAAAACCCGTCTTTTATCATCGGATACCTGACATTCATCGGTTCAGTCTTCACTTTAAGCACGATCAGCTACGATGAATTTGACAATGGAAACGCATTTTTATTTTCACTGCCGATCACACGCAAACTTTATGCGCTGGAGAAGTATGTCTTCGGTTTCCTCACCGGCGCTTGTTCTTGCCTGATCAGTTTGATCCTCTGTATGATATTCGGACTCATTTTCGGCAATTATTCTATTTCGGATTCGCTGATGACCGCCGGAATGTCTTTCCCGATGTTTCTTTTCCTGCTTCTTCTTATGCTTCCGGTTCATTTAAAATTCGGAAGTGAAAAAGGAAAAATTGCCATTCTCGGTGTACTCGGAGCCGTTTTCATCGTTGGATTTTTATTTGTCAAGCTGGATCAGCTGCTCGGACTTGGTATCATCGCTTCTTTAAATTCCATGTCCGATCTCGGGATCGGCGGTTTGATCGCTGCCATGTTCGCCATAGTCGCTGTGCTCTTTCTTATATCTTATAGAATAAGCAGTAAGATCATGGAGAAGAAAGAATTTTAGAAATATGAAATAAAACATTTTATAAGGAAATATACGCTCCCCCTTGTACACTGACGCTAATGATAACAGAAAGGCGGAGGCGTATGAGTAAAGTGAAAAATGAACCTAAGATCAAGAGCAAACTGATCGTGGCAATCCGGGAGCAGCTGGAACATCGGGCGTCATGGCTGTACCTGCTCTGTGATGAGGCAAAGAAACGCGGGCTGGATCCCAATGATTTTGCGGCGGCAGCGATCAAAAGATGCGGTCTGGCGCAAGGGAAAAATCTTGTGAAAAAGGGAAAGACAAAGAGCCTGAAAGGTCTGAGAAAAACATTATTTACGAAACCGGCGCAGTGGGTATTTGAGATGGACGTACTGGAGAATACCGACGAAACATTGTATCTGGATTTTCATTATTGTCCGCTTGTAAAGGCATGGCAGAAAGCCGGATGCTCGGAGGAAGAGATCGCGCAGCTCTGTGACATTGCAATGTGCGGGGATCATGGGATCGGTGCGCGGTTTGACAGCGTTCTGGAACTGCCGAAATGTATCGCGAAAGGCGACGACGTCTGTGCGCTCCGTTATAAGAAAGCAGCTGAGAAAAAGACAGAAGATAAGAAATTGTAAAAAACAGCCGAGATCGGGAAAATTTGACCTTGTTGGGGAATTGCGTTATAATACCGTTTGTAGCAAAAATAACAATGTCCTTATAATACGGAAAGTAATTTTATGATGTCAGAGTGAAACTGGCATAAACTATAATTGCTTGAGTGTTTTGCAGGAGGGAGTAAGTTTATGGCAACAAAAAGAGTAGCAAAAAAAGTTGCTGCGGCAAAAGCAGCAAAGGCAGTAAAAACAGCCGCTGAAGCTACAAAAGTCGAGACAGCAAAAGTTGAGTCAGCAAAGGAAGAGGCAGTAACGGAAGCAGCAAAAGCAAACGAAGTGAAAGCAGAAGCGGTCAAAGCGGAACCAGTCAAAGAAACCGCAGGAAAGAAAGTCGAAAAACTGGCGCAGAAAGCAATCGAGACAAAGAAAGATTCAACAAAAGCGATCGAGACAAAGGCAGCCGTCCTCGTAGATGCGAAAGAGGAAAAGACGGAAGAAAAAGCTCCTGCGAAGAAAACGACGGCAAAAAAAGCGCCGGCGAAGAAGACCGCAGCAAAGGCAGAACTGAAAACGGAGATGTATCTGCAGTTTGCCGGAAAAGAATATGCGGAAAAAGAGATTCTTCAGATGGTAAAAAATGTATGGACAAAAGAACTGAGAAATAAAGTCGGCGATATGAAAGAGGTTCAGATTTATCTGAAACCGGAAGAGTCCGCGGCTTATTATGTGATCAATAAAGAGACAACAGGCAAGATCGTATTGTAGTGTCAGTGTACAAGGGGAAATCGCTTCAAACCGTGTGATATCGGTGCTTTTCGACCGTTTTCCCCCTTGTATGCCGATGTGGATGAATTGTAAGAACAAAATGCAGGGATTGATTCCAAAAGAGCCGGCTAAGTCGCCGCATCTGCGGGTCGATCCCTTTTTGATTGAAACGACAGGAAGAATCGCTGAGTGAAACAGGAGGAAACGAAAATGACACGTCTGGAACAGCAGATCCGGTTTATCACCGAGATCGACAAAGTGAAAAATATTTTCCGGCAGACTTATCTGGCGGATGGCAAGCGGAAAGAGAACGATGCGGAACATTCCTGGCATATTGCGCTGATGGCATATTTGCTTCAGGAACACGCGGAAGAGCCGGTAGACGTTCCGCGTGTGATGCTGATGGTGCTGATCCACGATCTCGTGGAGATTGACGCAGGGGATACTTATGCATACGATTCTGAGGGCGCGAAGACGAAACGGGAACGGGAAGTGCGCGCCGCGGAGCGGATCTTCGGACTGCTCCCGGAAGATCAGGGACGGTATTTCCGGGAATTGTGGGATGAATTTGAAGCCTATGAAAGTGCAGATGCGAAGTATGCACATTTGCTGGATAATTTTCAGCCGCTTTTGTTGAATGATGCGAGCGGCGGACGCAGTTGGAGTGAACATGACGTAAAGAAGTCGCAGATTTACAAGCGGAATGAAAAAGTGGCGGAGACGTCAGAAACAGTATGGGAGTGTATGCAGGAGATCGTGCAGAAACATATCGATGCAGGGAATGTGACAGACGAGTAGAGGGGGTGGCATAATGTATGAGCAGGAGATCGAACAGCTGCAGGCGATGATCGATGAAAGCAGCAGGATCGTCTTTTTCGGCGGCGCCGGCGTATCGACGGAGAGCGGAATCCCGGATTTTCGAAGCGCAGACGGGATCTATCATCAGGCATACCGGTATTCACCGGAAGAAGTGGTCAGTCACAGCTTTTTTGTGAAACATCCGGAAGCATTTTATGAATTTTATAAAGAGAAGATGATGATTCTGGATGCCAGACCGAATCCGGCACATTTGAAATTGGCGGAGCTGGAGCGCGCAGGGAAGCTATCCGCGGTTGTGACACAGAATATCGACGGACTGCATCAGGCGGCAGGAAGCAGGCAGGTATATGAACTTCACGGAAGCATTCTGCGGAATTACTGTATGGACTGTCATACGTTTTATGATGCGGAGTATGTGAAAAATGCCGAGGGGATCCCCCGCTGTGAAAAATGCGGCGGTATGATCAAACCGGACGTTGTGCTCTACGAAGAGGGCTTGGATCCTGCGACGATCAGCGGGGCGGTGCGCGCGATCAGCGAGGCGGATATGCTGATCATCGGCGGAACTTCTCTTGTTGTTTATCCGGCAGCAGGTTTTATTGATTATTTTCATGGGAAATATCTGGTGCTGATCAACAAATCGGAGACTGCCCGGGATGTGCGCGCAAATCTGGCGATCGCAGCGCCGATCGGAAGTGTGATGGAAAAGATCAGAGTGTAGCGTCGGCGTCGGTGTACAAGGGTGGAACGGTCGATGAAGAGCAGACCCCAATCGCGTATATCCATTGTACACTGACGCCGTGATCATTAGTCCATATACAATTTCATTCCCATCCAGGATTTCATATGATCCATCATCTTTTCATCCGGTTCCAGCACGATGCATGTCAGCTTCTGGTCGATCATCAGCATCATGGAATAGCTGTGAGCGTCCGCACGTCCGGAAGAAAAGTCGTATGTTTTTGCGGGCTGGTAAGAGTGAAGCCGGGGCGATGCTTTCGGCGCCATGATCTCAGCCTGCTGGATGTCGAATGTCATCATTTTTTTACGTTTAGCTTTGCTGTAAATCGCGTCAACCTGCATATCGTGGTTCAGCAGGACATATTCATACTCCACATCCAGGCGGGGAAAGATAAAGTAGTATGCGAGAAATGCAAGAACTACTGCCAGGAAAAAGGAGAAAATTCCGAGAAACGGCATTCCGAATACAGCGACGGCGACGATCACGAGAATCGTAAGAAAACGGATCACCATGTCGAGCGGTCGGGATTTCCGGGCTACAAGTTGTTCATAATAAGCGTCATTCATGTCTGAGAGTTCCTTTCTGTCTGTAAATAATTAAGTACCATGGAGGCAATTTTATAGGTCATGGCATCTTCAAAACGGCGAAGATCCAGACCGGTCCTTTTTTCTACCTGCTCCAGCCGGTAGATCAGCGTATTACGGTGCATATGGAGTTGACGTGCAGTCTCCGCGATGTTCAGGTTATTCTGCATAAAACGGTCGATCGTGACGGTCATCTCTTCATCCGCAGCGGACGGGATCTCTGTTCCGAAAATCTCTGAGAGAAAATTTTCACAGATAGACCGGGGAAGTTGATAGATCAGTCTTCCGATCCCGAGACGGTTGTAAGGAAATACATTCTGTCCGGAACCAAACAGTCGCCCGACTTTTAATGCCAGCGACGTCTCTTTGTATGCACGCGAGAGCTCCAGAAGATTTTTTACAAGTCCGCTGTATGCAACCTGTACATGAGCCAGCGCTTCGGTATTGAGTGTGTCTACGATCGTGTGGGCGATCTGCGGAAGATCCTCTTCACTTTCCGAAGCGTGAAGCGGTCTTAAGACCGCAAGCTGTGTTTCCGTTACGGGGATCAGATAGATCCTGCTCTGTGCGGGGAAGAGATTTTTGAGGATCTCAAGCACCGTATCATCGGAAATACTGCGCGATTCCAGAAGAAACAGGATCCGGTTTTCATCCGGAGCGATGTGCAGACGCAGTGCACGTTCCGCCACATCATAGGAGGGGACGGAATCGGTCATCAGACTGAGCAGAAACTGTGCTTTATTATATTTTTCTTTATAGGCAGTGCACAGACAGCGGATCTGCCTGAGCGCCGCTTCCTCATCCTCGGGAGTTTCTGCCGGGAGAGTCAGCGTCACACCGGTCAGACGCTTCAGTTCGTGCAGGGCAGCCTGTATCTGCAGATGGACAGCAGGCGTGCTACCGGATGAAAAATCCGGATGTTGTAAGTCCGGTGTATATGTTTCCTGTTCCATAGATAGACCTCGTTTTTAATCGTTTATTGCTGCTGCGCCGCATAAAAGAGAGAAAAAGGGCTGCACAATCTTTTGTACAGCCCCCCTCCTGATTTATGCCTCGCATCTGCGCTGCTTTTATTTTATATGACTAGTTGGTAATCGTCAACTCTGTTTCTTTGTCAAAGATATGGATTCTGTTCATATCCAGAGCAAATTTAGCGTCGTCTCCGGTTCTGAGTTCTGTACGCGGATTTACGCGGGCAGTCATCTGAGTTCCCTCCACATCGAAGTACAGGAATACTTCCGCACCGAGCAGCTCGTATACTTTGATCTTGGATGTGATCACACTGCCCGGATTTGCAGCGATGAAATCCGGATCGTCATGAACATCTTCCGGACGGATACCTACGACAACTGTTTTTCCGTTGTAACCGCCGTCGATGAGCGCTTTCTTTTTGTTCTCCGGTACGCGCAGAACATGGTTTCCGATGGAAAGTGTTACGTCGTTTCCGGCAACATTTACGACTGCGTCCATGAAGTTCATCTGCGGAGATCCGATAAATCCGGCAACGAACAGGTTGCAAGGTGTATTGTACAGGTTCTGCGGTGTATCAACCTGCTGGATCACACCGTCTTTCATAACAACGATCCTTGTACCCAGTGTCATAGCCTCTGTCTGGTCATGAGTTACATAGATGATCGTTGCGCCTAAGTTCTCGTGAAGTTTGGAGATCTCGATACGCATCTGAACTCTCAGCTTCGCGTCCAGGTTGGAGAGCGGCTCGTCCATCAGGAATACTTTCGGGTTACGAACGATCGCACGTCCCATGGCAACACGCTGTCTCTGTCCACCGGAAAGCGCTTTCGGTTTACGGTCGAGCAGTTTGTCCAGATCGAGGATTCTTGCGGCTTCGCGTACTTTTTTGTCAATCTCGTCTTTCGGGACTTTACGAAGTTTCAGTCCGAACGCCATGTTGTCATATACGGTCATATGCGGATACAGCGCGTAGTTCTGGAAAACCATCGCGATGTCACGGTCTTTCGGCTCTACATCGTTCATTACTTTTCCGTCGATCTCCAATGTTCCGTCTGTGATATCTTCCAGACCTGCGATCATACGAAGCGTTGTTGACTTTCCGCATCCTGATGGTCCTACGAAGATGATAAATTCTTTGTCCGCAATATCAAGATTGAAGTTCTTTACTGCGTGAAATCCGTTCGGATATTTTTTTTCGATTCCTTTTAATGATAAACTTGCCATTTGAAACAGCCTCCTTTAAATATGTGTCGTTGTTATCTGGTTCTTAGTATACGGGAAGAGTGAAAACGGGACAATGTCACGAGTGACTAAAAAAATAAAAGGGAAGTGTACACTTTGACCAGTACGGATCATTTAGGCGGAAAAAACGGGAAATTGCGGAAGTCAGAATAGTACTTATTATAAGTTATAAGTAAATGTAATCACAAAAGTGGGGGCTTACGGTTGATTTATCTTATACAAATAGGTAAGATTAGTGTGTACACTTATCCCCTACTGACGGAGGAACAGGCGGGGAGGACCTTTAGAATAGGAGGAAAGCATTTATGAAAAAGAAAGTTTTGGGCGTATTGCTCAGCGCAGCGATGGTAGTAGGGCTTCTCGGCGGATGCGGAGCACCGGCGGCAGCAGATACCACAGAGAAGACAGATGAGGGAAAGACAGAAGCGGCGGCAGAGGGAATCGCAAAAGAAGATATTAAAGTAGGATTTGTACATATTTCCGATCCGAGTGATATGGGATATACATATAATCAGGAGATCGGTACAAAAGAGATGCAGGAAGCGCTTGGTCTTGAGGATGACCAGATCATCAACAAGTACAATGTGCCGGAAGATGCAGAGTGCGACACAGCGCTTCGCGAACTGGTCGATGCAGGATGTAATATCATCTTCGCAACCAGCTTCGGATTTGAAGATTATGTAAAAGAAGTTGCGGCAGAATATCCGGAAGTGCAGTTCTGCCATGCAACAGGTTATCAGGCATCGGATGCCGGACTTGACAACATGCACAACTATTTCGCTTCTATTTATGAAGCACGTTATCTGGCAGGTATCGCAGCAGGTATGAAGACAGAGAGCAACAAGCTTGGCTATGTAGCGGCATTCCCGTTTGCAGAGGTGATCAGTGGATATACCGCATTTTATCTTGGAGCAAAGAGTGTGAATCCGGATGTGACGATGGATATCATGTACACCAACTCCTGGAACGACCCGACTGTAGAGTCTCAGGTTGCAAAAGCATTGATCGAGCGCGGATGCGACGTGATCTCACAGCATTCTGATTCTACAGCACCGGCTACGACAGCAGAAGAGAACGGCGTATGGCAGGTTGGATACAACAACGATATGATCGAGGCTGCGCCGAAAGCATCTCTGATCTCCGCAAGAATCGACTGGGGTATCTATGTAACAGAAGCGGTACAGGCGATGATCGACGGTAAAGAGATCCCGACAGACTGGTGCAAAGGTCTCGGAGATGAAGCCGTATATCTGTCTCCGCTGAATACAGATATTGCAGCAGAGGGTACACAGGAAGCAATTGACGAAGCAAAAGAGAAACTGATCTCCGGTGAGATCCATGTATTTGAGGGACCGCTGAAAGGAACAAGCCCGGAAGGCGAGACTATCGAGATTGCTGAGGGAGATTACTATCATGAGCAGGAAGAAAAATCCGCTCCGTCCTGGTGCTATATTGTTGAGGGATGTAATGTGGTAGAATAATCACTGTGATTGGAAACAGGTCTGTCGCGGGGCAGACCTGTTTTTTTATATAAGCGACGAGCCAAAGTCCGGGCTTGCCCGAGACCTTGGCGACTGCTTACAATCCCGGAATATGCCTTTTGGCACTTCCGGTGATTCTTTCTTGTGAAAATCCGTATCTTTTGGTACGATAAGAAGAGATCTGAGAATGATGAAAGAGGGTGAAGATTTGAGTGCATCAAATGAGCTTGCGATCAAAATGCACAGGATAACCAAGACATTTGGTAAAGTTATCGCAAACAAAGACGTCGATCTAGAACTTCGGGAGGGAGAGATCCTTGCACTGCTCGGAGAGAACGGAAGCGGCAAGACAACGCTTATGAATATGTTGTCGGGAATTTATTTTCCGGATCACGGAGAAATTTATGTACATGGGAAGCCGGTGACGATCCGTTCTCCGAAGAATGCGTTTTCGCTTGGAATCGGAATGATCCATCAGCATTTCCGACTGGTCGATGTGCTGACGGCAGCGGAGAATATTGTGTTGGGACTGGACGGCGGTCTGACCGTCAACCGGAAAGAGATCAACCGAAAAGTGGAAGAACTGGCAAAACGCTACGGATTTGATCTGGATCCGTCGAAGAAAGTCTACAATATGGCAGTGTCGGAAAAGCAGACAGTGGAGATTTTGAAAGTGCTCTACCGTGGAGCGGATATTTTGATCCTGGACGAGCCGACCGCGGTTCTGACGCCGCAGGAGACAGAGAAACTTTTTGCCGTGCTCCGTAATATGAAGAAAGACGGAAAGTCGATCATTATCATCACACATAAATTGAACGAGGTTATGGCGATCTCCGATCGTGTGGCGATCCTGCGAAAAGGCGAGTACATCGGTGTAGTCAATACAGCAGAAACGAATCAGGCACAGCTGACGGAAATGATGGTCGGCAGACCGATCAGTCTGAAGATCGATCGTCCGGAAGTGGAAGAAAAAGTGGAACGGCTTCAGGTGATCGGGCTGACCTGTCTGAACGGGGACGGTGTGAAAGCGCTGGATGACGTATCGTTTACCGCATACGGCGGAGAGATACTGGGAGTCGCCGGGATTGCGGGAAGCGGTCAGAAAGAGTTGTGTGAGGCGATCGCAGGTCTGTATCCGTCGATCGGCGGATCGGTATTGTATTCGGTGGAGCATGAGGGAACCGGAACTGTTGTGAAAGAAAGGATTCTGGGGCTGAAACCGGATGAGATCTCAAAAAAGGGGATCGCGATGGCGTATGTGCCGGAAGACCGCCTTGGTATGGGACTGGTTGCCGGTATGGATATGACGGATAATGTCATGCTTAGAAGTTATAAGGACAATAAAGGGATTTTTGTGGATCGCAAAAAGCCAAGAGAACTGTCTGAAAAGTTGATCGAGGAACTGGAGATCGTAACGCCGGGTGTGGAGACCCCGGTCGGACGTCTTTCCGGCGGAAATGTCCAGAAAGTATTGCTGGGACGTGAGATCGCGTGCAGTCCGTCGGTGTTGATCGTGGCATATCCGGTGCGCGGATTGGATATTAATTCCTCCTACCGGATCTATGATCTTTTGAATGAGCAGAAGAGAAAGGGCGTTGCCGTGATCTTTATCGGAGAAGATCTGGACGTTCTGATGGAATTGTCGGACAGACTGATGGTTCTCTGCGGTGGAAAAGTCAGCGGTATCGTAGATCCGAAGACGGTGACGAAAGAGGAAATCGGACTGATGATGATCCATGTAGATCACAAACCGGAGGATCAGGGAGCAGCCGCAGGGGACGAAGAAGAAAATAGGAATGAGACAGACGGGGAGGTGAGATCATGAGCGCAGAAAAAGGAAAGGGAAAAGAACCGTTGATCCGTATGGCGAAGCGCGATACACTCTCCAATCAGAAAGCATGGTGCATTCGCGGAGTAGCGCTTTTGTTATCGCTGATCACGGGAGGGCTTGTGATCCTTGCGTTGGGGCATAATCCGTTTTCGGTTTATACTTCCATGGTAGTCGGTGCGTGGGGATCTTCCACGGTCATCCGTGAGACGATCAAGATCGCCGTACCGCTTCTGATCACTGCTATCGGTATTTCCTTTGCATTTAAGATGAAGTTCTGGAATATCGGAGGCGAGGGACAGATCATCGTCGGTGCGGTGGCAGCAGGATATTTCGGATTGTTTACCGCACACATTTTGCCGAAAGTACCGCTTGTGATCCTGATGATGCTGGCAGGTATTCTGGCAGGCGGTCTTTACGGACTGCTTCCGGCAGTGTGCAAAGCAAAATGGGGAACGAACGAGACGTTGTTTACTTTGATGCTCAACTATATCGCGCTTGCCTTTGTCAAATATCTGATGAACGGACCGTGGAAAGCGCCGGGCAGCAGCTTTCCGAAGATCGCGATGCTGGCGCCGGGAGCGCGTCTTACGAAAGTGCTCGGCGTACATTGGGGATGGATCCTTGCGCTCGTGATCGTTGTGATCTCTTCGATCTACCTGTCGAAAACAAAACAGGGATATGAGATCGCGGTTGTTGGAGAAAGCAATAATACAGCCCGCTATGCCGGGATCAATGTGAGCAAAGTGTTCATCCGGACGATGTTTATTTCCGGTGCGCTCTGCGGTCTGGTCGGTATGCTGCAGTTTGCAGGCGCGGATTATACGATCACAGAGGGAATCGCAGGAGGTGTCGGATTTACGGCGATCACGGTGGCATGGCTGGCAAAAATGAATCCATACGGTATGCTGGTCGTTTCGGTATTTATCGCGATGCTGGAACGCGGCGCCAATACGATTCAGACGCAGTTTAAGATCCCGGCGTCGGCAGCGGATCTGCTGATCGGAATCATCCTGTTTTTCATGCTCGGATGCGAGTTCTTTATTTCATACAGACTGATCTTGCGTGGAAAGGAGGAAGAAGATGTTTAGTACATTAAATAGTTTATTTATCGCGGCAGTACTTGCCGGAACACCGCTTCTGCTCGGGGCGCTCGGGGAGATCCTGACAGAAAAATCAGGAAACTTAAACCTTGGTGTGGAAGGTATGATGTTCATGGGTGCGATCACCGGACTTGCGGGTTCCTATTATTATGAGCAGGCGGTCATCAAAGCCGGAGGAAGTGTGAGCGGCGTGCTTTCCGCACTGATCGCGCTTTTGTGTTCTTTCCTTGCAGGATCGTTCGGTGCGTTGATTTACAGCTTTTTGACGATCACGCTCCGTGCGAACCAGAATGTAACCGGATTGACGCTGACGATCTTCGGAACCGGATTCGGTAACTTCTTCGGAGAATATATCGGTCAGAAAGCGGGAGGATATGTGGCGGTCAGCGACGTGACAAAAGCGGCGTTTTCCAAAATACAGATCCCGGTGCTTTCCGATATTCCGGTGCTCGGAAAACTTTTGTTCCAGTATAACTGGCTTGTATATTTTGCGATCATCCTTGCGATCGCGATGGCGTGGTTTTTCAACAGATCCCGCGTGGGACTGAACCTCCGGGCGGTCGGAGAGAGTCCGGCAACTGCGGATGCAGCCGGAATCGATACGACAAAATATAAATATTTTGCAACGGTCATCGGTGGCGGCATCTGTGGCATCGGCGGAATGTACATGAGTATGGTAACGACTTCCGGCGTATGGGTACACGGATGCGTCAGCGGTTATGGCTGGCTGGCGGTTGCGCTTGTTATCTTTGCAACATGGAGTCCGCTTCGCGGCATGCTGGTTGCGCTCGTATTCGGAGGACTTACGATCATGCGTATGTATGTCAATATCCCGGGACTTCCGGCACAGATTTATGATATGCTTCCATATGTGGCGACGATCCTTGTACTTGTCATCACGAGTATGCGCGAGAGTAAAGAACATGCACAGCCGAAGAGCTGCGGAACGAATTACTTCCGCGAGGAGCGTTAAGAATAGGGAATCAGGACAGAACAATGAAAAGACAGCTTGAGTATTTTACAATTGACGAGGCAGTGGGCGGCAATCAGGAATGGTTCCGCAATGTGGTAATGTATATGGGGGGCTGTGCGGCGGCGACCGCCTGCGACTGCTGTATTTATTTTGCACGGCAGGGGGAGGAACACCTTTATCCTTATGACATCCAAAATCTTACAAAAGAGGATTATATTCAATTTGGAATGAAGATGAAGCCTTACATCCGTCCGAGAGTCGGCGGTGTGAAAAAGCTTTCCATGTTTATCGAGGGTTTTTCACGGTATCTTGCGGATCGCGGGGAAAAGTGCCTTGCGATGCGTGGATTTGACGGCAGCGAAAGTGCGGAGAAAGCCGCGGCGGTGATCAAAATGCAGATCGATCGGGGGCTGCCGGTGCCGTATCTGATGCTCCGACACCAAAATCCGGAATATAAAGACTTTGTCTGGCACTGGTTTTTGTGTTATGGTTATGAGGAGACAGAACACTCATTTCGGATCGATGTGGCAACTTACGGGGAATCGGCAGTGCTGGATCTGGCAGACTTGTGGAATACAGGCTGTGAAGAAAAAGGCGGGCTGATCCTGTTTGAACGCCGCGATCAGAAAGAATAAAAATGAAAAGAGGAAAAGAAACATGGCAAATCCAATTGTAACATTTGAGATGGAAAACGGAGATATCATGAAAGCGGAGCTGTATCCGGAAATCGCGCCGAATACAGTACGCAACTTTGTATCTCTTGTAAACAAAGGATATTATGACGGACTGATCTTTCACCGTGTGATCCGCGGATTTATGATCCAGGGCGGATGTCCGAACGGAACCGGAACGGGCGGCCCGGGATACAACATCAAAGGGGAATTTTCACAGAATGGTTTTAAGAATGACCTTGCACATGATCCGGGCGTGCTTTCCATGGCGCGTGCAATGCATCCGGATTCCGCAGGTTCCCAGTTCTTTATCATGCATGAGAAATCTCCGCATCTGGACGGAGCTTACGCCGCATTCGGAAAGATCACAGAGGGCATGGATATCGTCAACAAGATCGCAGAGACGGCGACCGATTACAGCGACAGACCGCTGGAGGCGCAGGTTATGAAAAAAGTGACGGTAGAAACATTCGGCGAGACCTATGAGGAGCCGGAAAAAGCCTGAGAAAGTCAGAGAAAATCAAAGGGAGCGAAGAAAGTCTCCCGAATAAATAAAAGGAACATAACAAAATGGAAAAGAAATTACAGAATCCGATCGTGATCTGTGTTTTGGCACTGCTCTGCTGCGCGTTGTGGGGCAGTGCCTTTCCATGTATCAAGATCGGATATGAATGGATGGAAATCGAGGGAATCGGGAGCCAGATTTTGTTTGCCGGGTACAGGTTTTTCCTGTCAGGCGTTCTGACTTTTGCGTTGGGATGTCTGCTGGAAAGGCGGATTTTGCGGATGAAGCGGGAGAATTTCGGTGTGATCTTCCGTCAAGGCGTACTTCAGACGACGATCCAGTATGTCTGCTTTTATATCGGACTGGCACATACGACCGGGGCGAAAGGCTCGATCATCAATGCGTCCAATGCGTTTGTCTCGATCGTGGCGGCACATTATATGATCCGTTCCGAACGGATGACATGGAAAAAAGGTCTCGGATGTATATTGGGACTGGCGGGCGTGGTACTTGTCAATCTGGAACCGGGCGGATTTGGAGGCGGCTTCCGTTTCCTCGGGGAGGGAATGGTGCTGCTTTGCACGATTGCATACGGCGTCAGCACGGTGTTGCTGAAAATGATCTCCGACCGGGAAAGTCCGATGACGATCACGGCATATCAGACGTTGATCGGAAGCGCGCTGCTGATCGTGATCGGATGGCTGCTTCACGGCGATGTAGGTGTGTTCACATGGAAATCCGCGGCGCTTTTGTTCTATATGGCGCTGCTTTCGACGGTGGCGTTCAGTCTGTGGACACTGTTATTAAAATATAATCCGGTGGGAAAAGTGGCGGTCTACGGATTTACGATCCCGATCTTTGGCGTGCTCCTGTCGGGAATCCTGCTGGGCGAGACGATCTTCTCCGTGAAATATCTGGCGGCGCTTCTGTTTGTCAGCGGCGGAGTGATCCTCGTAAACCGGAACGACGCCGGGAAACAAAACCGGGATGATGTTTCGAGCCGGAATCGATGACGTTGTAAAAGAGGGTTGAAAAAGCCGGAGCAATATCCTAAAATAAGGAACATAAGTTTTAAAGAAACAAGGACAGACAGGCGTAAAGGATCAGGAGGACGGATGCGGATGGAAATGGTGCAGGCAAAAGAACTGATTTATGAATATGAAAAACGGGATGAAGAGGGCAATGTGATCGGAATGAGCCGCGCCATCGACGGAGTAGATCTGGACGTTTTGCCGGGGCAGTTCGTGGCGATCCTCGGACATAACGGTTCCGGGAAATCGACCCTTGCCAAGCAGATCAATGCGATTCTCGTGCCAAGCGGAGGTACGATGTGGGTGGACGGAAGAGACACAAGAGATCCGGATGAATTATGGAATGTACGGCAGAGCGCCGGCATGGTGTTTCAGAATCCGGACAACCAGATCATCGGGACTGTCGTGGAAGAAGATGTGGGGTTCGGCCCGGAAAATTTGGGCGTGCCGACCGACGAAATCTGGACACGGGTGGAAGAAAGCTTAAAGGCAGTCGGGATGATCGAATACCGCTCCCATTCCCCGAATAAACTGTCCGGTGGACAGAAACAGCGGGTGGCGATCGCAGGTGTGATCGCGATGGAACCGAAATGTATCGTGTTGGACGAGCCGACGGCGATGCTCGATCCGAACGGACGGAAAGATGTGATCCGCACGGTGCAGGAACTGCGGAAAAAGAAACAGGTGACGGTGATCCTGATCACGCATTATATGGAAGAGGTGATCGACGCCGACCGGGTGTATGTCATGGATCATGGACGTGTTGTGATGGACGGAACACCGCGGGAAATCTTTTCGCGGGTGGAAGAGCTGAAGCAGTATGGAATGGATGTGCCGCAGGCGACTATGCTGGCGGAGGAGCTTCGGAAACGTGGGTTGGATCTGCCGCGGGGGATCCTGCACAGTGAAGAACTGGTGGAACACATCATGGCACTGAAAAAGAGATAGGAGTAGACAATGGCGATTCGGCTTGAAAAAATCAATTATATATACAGCCCCGGAACAGCATATGAAAAACATGCGTTGAAAGACATCGATCTGGAAATTCCGGACGGTCAGTTTCTCGGGATCATCGGGCATACCGGTTCGGGAAAATCGACGCTGATCCAGCATTTGAACGGGCTGATCAAGGCAACTTCCGGTAAATTGTATTACAATGGTGAAAATATTTACGATGAGGGGTTCAATCTGACAGCGCTCCGTTCGCAAGTCGGACTGGTATTCCAGTATCCGGAATATCAGCTGTTTGAGGCGGACGTGTTTACCGATGTTTGTTTCGGACCGAAGAATCTGGGACTTTCGAAAGAAGAATGTGAGATCCGGGCGAAAGAAGCGTTGGAACTGGTCGGATTTCCGGAGAAATATTATCATCAGTCGCCGTTCGAGCTTTCCGGCGGACAGAAACGGCGTGCGGCGATCGCAGGCGTACTGGCAATGCGCCCGAAAGTACTCGTGTTGGATGAACCGACGGCGGGATTGGATCCGAAAGGCCGGGATGAGATTTTGGAGCAGATCCGCCATCTGCATGAGCAGACGGACATGGCGGTCGTGCTCGTATCACACAGTATGGAAGACATTGCAAAATATGTAGAGCGGATCATCGTGATGAACCGCGGGGAGAAGATGCTGGACGGTACGCCTAAAGAAGTCTTTTCCCATTACCGGGAACTGGAACAGGTTGGACTTGCAGCGCCGCAGGTGACGTATATCATGCATGATCTAAAGGAGTGCGGACTTCCGGTACGCACGGATGCGACGACGATCGAAGAGGCGGCAGAAGAGATAATGAGGAGTTTCCATGATTAGAGATATTACAATCGGACAATATTATCCGGCAGACAGTGTCATACACCGGCTGGATCCGCGCGTGAAGATCGTGTGCACGCTGCTGTTTTTGATTTCCCTGTTTGTACAGAACAGCCTGCTTGGCTATGCGATCGCAACGGTATTTTTGTTTTGGGTGATCCATGCAAGTAAGGTTCCGCTGAAATTTATTTTACGAGGGCTCAAAGCGATCGTGATCATCCTGATGTTTACTGTGGTGATGAACTTGTTTTTGACGACAGGCGGGAAAGAACTGGTGCATATCGGCTTTCTGCATATTTATGAAAAAGGGCTGCGGACGTCCGTGTTTATGGCGGTCCGCCTGATCTATCTGATCATGGGATCGTCGCTGATGACCTTTACGACAACGCCGAACGCGTTGACGGACGGAATCGAGAAACTGCTGCATCCGCTGAACAAACTGCATGTCCCGGTGCATGAAGTTGCAATGATGATGTCGATCGCGCTCCGTTTTATCCCGATCCTCCTTGAAGAGACGGACAAGATCATGAAGGCGCAGATCGCGCGCGGCGCGGATCTGGAGAGCGGCAATATCATTCAGCGGACGAAAGCGATGGTGCCGATCCTCGTACCGCTTTTTGTGTCTGCTTTCCGCCGTGCAAATGATCTGGCAATGGCGATGGAAGCAAGGTGTTACAACGGCGGCGAGGGACGGACGAAGATGAAGCCGCTCGTGTACCGGAAACGGGACCGCGCGGCGTACGGGATCACGATCCTGTATATGGTCGTGATCGTTCTGGTGGGCAGGTTTGTGCCGTTTCAGATATGGATTTTTTAAGAAAGAAGACAGGATATTTCAGGGAGAGGACAGGATATGAGGCGCATTAAACTGACGGTCGCTTATGACGGAACGAATTACTGCGGATGGCAGGTGCAGCCAAACGGCATTACCGTGGAAGAAGTATTGAACCGTGCGCTTTCTGCGCTGACCGGGACAAAGGTGAATGTGATCGGGGCGAGCCGAACCGATTCCGGTGTGCATGCCAGAGGAAACGTGGCAGTATTTGATACGGATTCCCCGATTCCTCCGGACCGGATCTCCTATGCGGTGAACCAAAAGCTGCCGGATGATATCGTGGTCGTAAAATCGGAAGAAGTTCCGAAAGACTGGCATCCGCGGTATCAGAACAGCGTAAAGACGTATGAATATCATATTTTGAACGCTAAGATGCCGGATCCGACCAGACGTTATACGACGTATTTTGTGTCGTATCATTTGGATCTGGAGCAGATGCGGAAAGCGGCAGGATACCTTGTCGGAGAACATGATTTTGCAAGTTTCTGCAATATCCATACCGATGTGGAAGATACGGTACGCACGATCTATGAGCTGACCGTGGAGAAAAGCGGAGAAGACCTGACGATCCGGGTTCGGGGAAATGGATTTCTTTACAATATGGTGCGGATCATTGCGGGAACGCTTCTGCAGGTCGGGCGGGGATTTTATACGCCGGAAGACGTGCGCGGTATTCTTGAGACGAAAGACCGGGAATCCGCAGGCGTGACGGCGCCGCCGCATGGATTGATGCTGATGCGGATCGAATACGAAAAAGACCTTGACAAAAGCGAGGGTGATGGAGTAGTATAGGCAACAGATACAGAAAAAAGGCTTGGAAGAGAACAAGTAGTGATATCCGGGGAAAACAGAAAGCTGCCGGCTGATGAGAGGCGCATGATCCCGCATATGGCGAATACATCTCGGAGCTGCGCACCGAACACATAACTGCGTATCGAGCATCCGGAGGAGAGATACCTGATGGATGGATGCAGGCGGTAAGAAGCAAGTAGGCTGCGACGGACTGGCAGACGTTAACATGCCGGGCAATGAAGAGACAGATACCGTCAGTATATAAGAAGTGCATTTGTTTCCGGTGTTGCTGATGAGGCGGCAGACGTGAGTCTGGCGTGAATGAAGGTGGTACCACGGGTGATCAACTCGTCCTTACGATAACAGTGAGGGCGGGTTTTTTTGTTTGTTTTTATTGGACAGGAAATTGCATCCGATGGAATAAAAGCGCTCCGCGTCCTCACAGAAACGAAGAGCTTGAGAGGAGAAGAAAGAAGATGAAAATTTACGACGAACTGAAAGCGCGCGGACTGATCGCGCAGGTGACAGATGAGGAATTGATCGCAGATCTGATCAACAACGGAAAGGCGACGTTTTATATCGGATTCGACCCGACGGCGGACAGTCTGCATGTGGGACATTTCATGGCGCTCTGCCTGATGAAACGTCTGCAGATGGCAGGAAATAAGCCGATCGCTTTGATCGGAGGCGGAACCGGAATGATCGGCGATCCGTCAGGAAGAACCGATATGCGTCAGATGATGACGCCGGAGACGATCCAGCACAACTGCGACTGCTTCAAAGAGCAGATGAGTAAATTTATCGATTTCTCAGAGGGAAAAGCATTGATGGTCAATAATGCAGACTGGCTGATGGATCTGAATTATATCGAAGTGCTCCGGGAAGTCGGCGCACATTTCAGCGTGAACCGGATGCTGAGCGCAGAGTGCTACAAACAGAGAATGGAAAAGGGCCTAAGCTTCCTCGAGTTTAACTACATGATCATGCAGGCGTACGATTTCTATGCACTGTACCAGAATTACGGATGTAATCTGCAGTTCGGAGGAGACGATCAGTGGAGCAATATGCTGGCAGGAACGGAACTGATCCGCCGCAAACTCGGAAAAGACGCAAGTGCGATGACGATCACACTGCTTCTCAACTCCGAGGGAAAGAAGATGGGCAAGACACAGTCCGGAGCGGTATGGCTGGATCCGAATAAAACGTCCCCGTTTGATTTCTACCAGTATTGGAGAAATGTCGGCGATGCAGACGTACTGAAATGTATCCGTATGCTGACATTCCTGCCGCTTGAGCAGATCGACGAGATGGATTCCTGGGAGGGAAGCCAGTTGAATCAGGCAAAAGAGATCCTCGCATACGAGCTGACAAGTCTTGTCCACGGCGAAGAGGAAGCGAAACGGGCGCAGGAGAGCGCAAGAGCTTTGTTCAGTCAGGGAAATGCGGCGGAAATGCCGACAGCGGAGCTGACAGAGGAAGATTTCACAGACGGAAAGATCGATATTTTGACGATGCTTGTAAAGAGCGGACTTGTTCCGTCCAAATCCGAAGCGCGCCGTGCCGTACAGCAGGGCGGAGTCGCAGTGGACGGTGAAAAAGTTGCGGACATTTATGCGGCGTTTGAGAAAGATGCGTTGGCAGGAGACGGCGTTGTGATCAAAAAAGGAAAGAAAAACTTCCGTAAAGTCGTTGTAAAATAAAAGGAATCAGGAGGAAGAACAATGGCATTTCGTGAGATCCGGGCAGAAGAATTGAGTTTCAATCCATTTGATAAGATCGGGAAAGAATGGATGCTGATCACGGCAGGAGATGAGGCGTCGCACAATACGATGACTGCAAGCTGGGGCGGACTTGGAATCATGTGGGGCAAAAAAGTCGCCACAGTTTATGTCCGTCCGCAGCGTTATACAAAAGAGTTTGTAGACCGGAATGAACGCTTTACGATTTCATTTTACAATGAAGAGTACAGAAAGGCGCTTGCTGTCTGCGGGCGCAAATCCGGTCGGGACTGCGAGAAGGAAAAAGAAGCCGGATTGACACCGTATTATGTAGACGGAACAACCGCATTTGAAGAAGCGGAACTGATCTTTGTATGCAAAAAGCAATATCATCAAGAATTGAAAGGGGAATGTTTCGATGTCAAAGAAAATGATACGACACATTATCCGGATCAGGATTACCATATGATGTATATTGCAGAGATTGAAAAAGTTCTTGTAAAAGAGTAGCGTCAATGTACAAAGAAAAATAATGAATAAAAAAGCCTGTGCACCGAAAAGCTAATTTCGGGTGCGCAGGCTTTTTGCATGGTGTTTTATTTAATCCATTTTCAAGAACATGACACTGTATTTCGGCAGTTCGACCGAACCGGACAACGTGTGTGCCTTCCCTGTGAGCAGATCGGTACAGGTTCCGTTGAAATCTCCGTGATTTGCTGTGAGATCTGCATCCGAAGCATTGATCGCAACAAGGACACGTTCGGAATCGCTCTTTCGTTCAAAAATCAACTGGTGATTGGTGATTACGATATTTTTGTATCCGCCGTTACAAAGAGCGTCGCTGTTCTTACGAAGCGAGATCAGTTTTTTCAGAAAGTCCGTGAGTTCATTCGGTATCGGCGCTTCAAAAGACGGGCGGAGTGCATAATCGTTATCGGGCGCTTTTTCACCGAGTTCCCCCCATTCACTTCCATAGTAAATGCACGGAATACCGGGCATACCAAAGAGAATACCGTATGCAAGCGGCAGATGATTTTTATTTGCTAAGATACTTGCAATCCGAGTGACGTCATGGTTGTCTACAAAGTTCATCAGATGCTTGCCACGGTAGATACACCATTGTTCCGGTCCGTACTGACGGTTCAGAGAATGTGCGATCTCGAACAGGTTCATACTATTCAAACTGGAATAAATTCCTTTATAACATTCATAGTTGGTGCAGCTATGCAGCATATCATCGTTGACGATCAAGTTATAATCGCCGAATAATACTTCTCCGATCAATGCAAATCCCGGTTTTAGCTCTTCACAGAACGTACGGAGACGGCGCATAAAATTGTGATCCAGACTATAAGCTACATCCAGTCGGAGTCCGTCAATATCAAACTCTTCGATCCAGAATTTGACGCAGCCAAGAAGATAGTCTGTGACAGCCGGATTTTGAAGATTGAGTTTAACAAGCTCAAAATGTCCTTCCCATCCTTCATACCAGAAGCCGTCATTATAGCAACTGTTTCCGTCAAAACTGATATGGAACCAGTCTTTGTACGGAGAATCCCATTTCTTTTCCAATACATCTTGAAATGCCCAGAATCCCCGTCCTACATGATTAAACACACCGTCAAGGATGATGTTGATCTGATGTGCGTGAAGGTCTTTACAGACAGCGCGGAAATCGTCATTTGTGCCGAGACGGCAGTCGATTGATCGAAAATCTCGAGTATCATATCCGTGATTATCCGATTCAAAGATTGGATTGAGAATGATAGAACCAATCCCAAGTTCTTGCAGATAAGCGCTCCACTCAGAAATTTTTCGAATGCGCGGAATACAGATCCCGTCATTGTGGATCGGTGCATCACAAAAGCCAATCGGATAGATTTGATAAAAGGTTTCATTGTAAGCCCACATAAATTTGTACCTGCCTTTTTCTAAAATCAAAGTGAAAAGAAATTTACAGTAACATAAAAAGATTTCATTTTCACAAACATGTAGAAATATTATACAATAAAAATGCTAAAAAAAGAAAGAATTTGTGGGAAATTAACAGAAAAAGTGACTAAAAGCAAGGATAAAGCAACTGAAAATTTGTTGGATAGATATAAAAAAATTACATTGTATTTGAAGGGGGAATAACAGTAAAATAGAAATAGTGTAAAGGAAAGGAAAAATGATCATGAAAAGAAAGATAACGTGGAAGCAGTTGTTTTCATCTTCCGTGATCCGTGTGATGTGTATCGTTATTGCGGTGATGATCCCGGTGAATGTTGTGACGATCTTACTTGGGAAAATGGCGGTAAATCGTGCCGAAGAACAGTTTGCGTCGGAAACAAAAGGCGCATTGGATCTGTATATGCTGCAAGTGGAGGATGCAATGAAGCGCGCAGCGTGGAAAACGCAGCAGATCGCAGTTGATGATGTGGATTTTGCAAAGATCAATTCGAAAAAAATCACAACTACAACGGAATATTATGATGAATTACAGTCGGTTGTAAGACTGAAAGAAGTAATGAATAAGGCGATAGATGATAACATATTTGCGGCGGGAATGTATGCGTTTTTTCCGGAAAAAGAGATAAAAATAGTCGAATCCAATTATTCTTCGTATCAGACGGAACTTTTTGAACAGATTAATCGAATTATAGAAGAAAAAGAAATTCAAAAAGTAGGGTACTGGGAAGTGGTAGATCTTGAAACAACAGACATTGCACTATATGTAGGCAAACATCAAAATGCTTATTTCGGAGCGTGGTTTGATCTGAATCAGATTTTACGGAGAATCGTAAAAGAAGACGGAAGCCCGCAGATCCAAGCGTTTATTTCCGAAGATCGACAGATTTACAGTGAGAAAAATACGGAAAATATTGATTTGGAAACAGTCTTGAAAAATCCAAAGAAAGCGGGATATATCGTGATCAGAACGGAAAATAAATATGCGGATTTCTCTTTAATACAAGTAATTTCGAGAAGTACGATCAAAAACAATTTTTCCGGCATGACTCAGATTTTGAGTTGGTCGATGATTCTCGTATTGCTCGCGATTCCGGTAATCTTATATGTGCTGCGAAGGTGGATGATCGTTCCTTTAAACCAACTTTCTTCTGCGATGAAGCGTATCGAACATGGAGATACGGAATTTCGAATTACAGAAAAAAGCGCGGGAAGTGAATTTGAACAGATCAATAAAAACTTTAACCGGATGTTGGACGAGATGTCGGAATTGAAAATCGACGTATATGAACAGCAGCTTGAAAAAGAGAAGATCCGAAGATGTTTTTTGAGTCAGCAGATCCAACCGCATTTTATTTTAAATGCGATGAATATTTTGTATAGTTACGAACAGGATGAATATCCGCTGATCCAGAAGATGATTTTATGCTTGTCTCAATATTTTCGTTATATCGTAAATGCAAATACAGATTTTGTGGAACTGAAAAATGAAATGCTCCACATCAGGAATTATTTTGAAATTCAGCGGGCTCGCTACCCGGAAGAGTTTTTTGCGATCGTGGAATGGGACGAAGAATTAGACAACTGTTTGATCCCTCCGCTCTTGATCCAAAATTTTGTGGAAAATGCGATCAAGCATTCTCTTATGATCGGAAATAGTATTGATATTTTTGTGATCGCGAAGAAAATGGGAGATGAAAAAATCCAGATTTTTGTTGCTGATACAGGGAAAGGAATTTCTGATGAAATATTGGAAAAAATCAAGCGATTCCGAGAGACAAAGCAATACCAGGACGGACTTGGGGTTGGAATACAAAATGCGATCGAACGTTTGGAAGTGTTGTATGAGGGAAAAGCAGAATTGAAGATCGGAAGAGATCGTCCCAATGGGACAAGAGTGGAATTGATCTTGGAAAGGAAAGAAAAGGGGGATGCGTAACAGATGAGAGCGTTGGTTGTAGATGATGAAATTGTTGCTTTAAAAGCGTTGACACGAAGGATACAGTGGGAAAAATACGGGGTGGATCAGGTGTTTACCGCACGGTCGATGCAGCAGGCGCAGCAAGTATTAAAAAATGAAGAAATTGACTTTATGCTCTGCGATATAGAGATGCCCAATGGAACGGGATTGGATCTGGCGGAATGGATGCGGCAGCATTATCCGGAGATAGAGTGCGTGTTTATTACCGGACATGAAGATTTTGATTATGCGAGACGAGCGCTACGTCTGGGAAGTGTGGATTATGTACTGAAGCCGGTGAATTATGAAGAAATGGATACGATTCTAATGAAATTGGTAAAAAGTCTGAGCAGAAAGGCTGTGGTAGAAAGCGTGTCCGAATCGATCGTACACGATCTGGAGGAGAGGGATTCTGAAAATGCATCAGTGATCCCAAAGGTAAAGCAATACATTATCGAACATTTGTCAGAGAATATCTATATCGAAGATCTTGCGAAAGAAGTGCATTTGAATCCGCAGTATCTGATGCGGATATTCAAAAAAGAAGAGAATATTTCTATTTTAGAGTTTATGATGAAAAAAAGGATCGAAGTTGCGGAAAAATTACTGCTTCACACCGATTATCATGTTAATAAGATCGCAGATATGGTGGGATATGGAAACTATTCCTATTTCAGTAAAATATTTAAGAGAGAAACAGGGAAAACACCGGCCCAATTTCGAAAAGAAAACTAAGAAGAAAATTAAGGAGAAAAAGAAGAAAAAAGAAGTCATAAATGTGTCAGTAGGAGAACAGGATTGTGCTATAAATACATACATAGAGTTGATACAATCTGAATATAAAACAACGGCTCGTTTAAAGGAGGAGAAAAACATGAAGAAGAAAGTAGTCAGCTCATTACTTATTATGACAATGTTGACCACCGTACTGGCAGGGTGTGGATCAGGATCAAAGGATGAGGGGAAGAAACCGCAGGCAGACAGCGGGGAGACAGAGACGATCGCCATTCAGTTGGTAAACGTAGTGCCGGAACTGCCGGACGTAGAGGCGGTTGAGGCAGAACTCAACAAGATCACAGAAAAAGAAATCAACTGCAAAGTGGATATTCAGAATCTGTTCATCGGCGATCTTCCGACGACAACAAGTATGAATATCGTCAGCGATGAGAAAATGGATATTGTAGCAGTTGGATTGACTCAGAAATTGGCAGACATTTATGATGACGGAATTTTGATGGAACTGGATGATTATCTGGAGTATGCTCCGAATTATGTGGCAGCAGTAGAAAATGTTTTGAAAGCCGGACAGGTGAACGGCGTGCAGTATGCGCTTCCGGCAAATCCATACGTAGCAAACAGCCCGGGATTTGTATACAACAAAGATATGGCGGATGAACTTGGAATTACAATAGAAAAAGGCGCAGATCTTGATGATCTTACACGCTATTTTGAAGCAGTAAAAGCAAAGGATGTATATGGGACATCAGCGGGGACAAGCGGAGCTTTAAATGTGCATATGTACTATAATGTGGAGACATTTGGAATAAATGCAGATTTTGGATATATTGCAGATCCGGTAAATTCCACAAAAGTGGAAAACTTCTATGCAAGCGACCTGTTTAAAAATTATTGTGTGGCTGCTAAGAATTGGACCGATAACGATTATATGCCGGCGGGTTCTTTGACAGATACGACAACCCCGCAGGAATATTTTAAGATGGAAAAATTATTCGGTCTTCCGACCGGTTATGATATGTCACAGTTTGCAACATGGCAGAGCGGACAGTCATTTGCAATTGATATTGCACAGTTAGACGATCCGATCATTACAACAGCATCAACAGCAGAAAGAATGTGGGGAATTGCGGCAAACAGCAAACATCCGGAAAAGGCAATGGAACTGTTGGAACTGATTTATACAAATGCGGATGTGGCAAATCTGTTACAGTATGGTATTGAAGGAAAACATTATACAAAAGTAGAAGGTACTGAAAACGTATGTACAGCAGAGGGTGCGGAAGTAGGACCGGAAGGTTATACTTCTCTGTTTACAAAATATGGCGATCCGACAAAAGCAATGACAGCAGTACCGAATGGAGATGACTATCTGGAGAAGGTAGAGGAATTTAATAAAGATGTGCCGACATCGAAATCATTAGGATATGTATTTGACGTTACAAATGTATCTGCGGAAGCAGGGGCGGTTTCCAATGTGATTGCAGAACATTTGCCGAGACTTCAGTCAGGAAATGTGGAAAATGTTGATGCGGCGATCGAAGAGTTTGTAAATGCTCTGGATAAAGCAGGAATGACAGCGATCATCGAAGAAAATCAGAAGCAGTTAGACGCATATATGGAGCAGCAGTAAGCAGAAAATGTAATAAGATAAAGTGATCATCAGCAGGGAACCGAAATGGTTCCCTGTCTTAGAAAAAGGAGAAATTATGAAACCGGCAAAGAAAAAGAAAAAAACAAATTGGAAGCATTGGCTTCCGTTTTACCTGATGGGACTTCCGGGATTTATCTATTTATTCATTAATAACTATATGCCGCTGATGGGACTTCAGATCGCATTTAAAGACTTCAAATATAATTTGGGAATCTGGAAAAGTCCATGGGTTGGATTAAAGAACTTTGAATTTTTGTTTGCAACGGGAGACGCTGCGATCATGATCCGCAATACTTTGCTGTACAACATTGTATGGATTGTGCTGGGGATTGTTGTCGGCGTCGGAGCGGCAATTTTGCTTAATGAGGTGTATAATGCGAAACTGAAGAAATTTTATCAGACAGTGATCTTGATGCCGTATCTGATGTCGATGGTTGTCATTGCTTATCTGGTGTTCGCATACTTATCACCGACCAATGGTCTTGTGAACGGGATCTTGGAAGCATTAGGAAAGAGTCCGATTGAGTTTTATGCAGAGACAAAATATTGGCCGTTTATTCTTACATTTGTAAATCAGTGGAAAAATATCGGTTTTGGAATGATCTTGTATTTGTCGACGATCGTCGGAATTGATAAATCTCTTTACGAGGCGGCACAGTTGGATGGCGCGTCAAAATGGAAACAGCACAGATTTATTACGATTCCACTGATCAAACCGACGATTATTATGTTGTTTATTATGAACGTAGGTCAGATCTTCCGATCAGACTTCGGTTTGTTCTATCAGGTGCCGATGAATCAAGGCGCACTTTATAATGTAACTCAGACAATCGATACATATGTTTACCGAGCGTTATTACAGCGTAACGATATTGCAATGTCGTCTGCGGCAAGTTTCATACAGTCGATCGTAGGATTTATCTTTATTGTTACCGCAAATCAGATCATCAAGAAATACGATGAGAAGAGTTCACTGTTTTAGGAGGGAAAACGATGGTATCAAAGGATCAGAAACGTTGGAGTCTGGCGGCAAATATTATAATGATGATATGCTCTGTCGCAGCGATTCTTCCGTTTTTATTATTAATCATAGCGTCATTTACGGATGACAAAACGGCGATTCTAAACGGATATTCTTATTTCCCTGAAAAATGGTCTTTTGGGGCATATGAATATTTGCTGCAAGATATTGGAAAATATGCGCGTGCTTACGGAATGACGATTCTTGTTACGGCAATCGGAACGGTTGTATCGATCATCATCACATCGATGCTTGCCTATATGTTGTCAAAACGAAAACTTCCGGGTGTGAAAATATTGAATTTCCTTGTGATTTTCACGATGTTGTTTAACGGTGGATTGGTGCCGACTTACATGATCTATACAAGAGTATTTCATGTGAAAAATACAATCTGGGGACTGCTTTTACCGAATCTTCTGATGAGTGCATTTATGATCATGCTTGTCCGAAATTATTATGAACATAGTATTCCGGAAGAACTTTACGAATCTGCAAGAATAGACGGAGCCGGCGAATTTTATATTTTCTTTAAGATCGTGCAGCCGCTTTCAAAACCGATTCTTGCAACGGTAGGTCTGATGACCGGAATTGCTTATTGGAATGACTGGCAAAATGGTTTATACTATTTAACAAAAGACCAGTCGGCACATCTTTATACGATACAAAATATTCTGAATGAGATCAATACGAATATCGCGTTCCTGGCATCGACGAATGTAGGTGGATTTAATACCGCAGATCTTCCGACAACGACTGCGCGTATGGCGATTGCCGTAATCGGTATTTTGCCGATCTTAGTATTGTATCCGTTCTTCCAGAAATATTTTGCGAAAGGTTTGGTAATGGGTGCAGTGAAAGGATGATGAAAAATGGCAGTTGATCGAGTAAGAACAGAGTATGGCGAAGTGCAAGGTGTTTCAAAGGATGCGTATTCCGTATTTAGAGGAATACCTTACGCAAAAGCACCGGTCGGAGAATTGAGATGGCAGCCGCCGCAGCCGTTGGGAGCATGGGACGGCGTGTATTCGGCGGAAAAATTTCCGTGTAAAAGTATGCAGGAAATCAGAGAGATGCCGTTTTATGACAAAGAGTTTTATTCGGAAAAGTCTTATGATGTTCCATGCAGTGAGGACAGTCTGTATTTAAATATTTGGACTCCGGCAAAGTCAGGAGAAGAGAAACTTCCGGTTGCGGTTTGGATCCACGGCGGCGCATTTATGGGCGGTTATGGAAGCGAAATGGAATTTGACGGAGAACGTTTTTGTGAAAATGGAATCATTCTTGTTACGATCAATTATCGTTTGAATTTATTTGGATTCCTTGCACATCCATGGCTCAGTGCGGAAAGTGAAAAAGGGGTGTCCGGTAATTACGGAATCATGGACCAGATCACCGCACTGCAATGGGTTTCCCGAAATATCCGTGCATTTGGCGGCGATCCGGAAGTAATTACAGTTATGGGACAAAGTGCAGGGGCGATGAGTGTACAGACGCTGGTATCCTCTCCGTTGACTGAAAACATGATGAGCAAGGCTGTGATGCAAAGCGGCGGCGGATACAATAACGGAATGAATGATGACCTGTCCTTAGAAGAGGCGATGACATATGGAGAAGCATTTGTAAAGCAGACGGGCGCTAAAAATCTTCAAGAACTGCGAGAAATGTCGGCAGAAGAGTTGTATGTGGCATTTGGACGTTTTATGGGCGAAATGATGCAACAAGGCGCAGGGTTGGTAATGCGTCCGAATGTGGACGGATATGTACTTCCGGAAGGATATGATCGGCAGATCGAACAGGGAAAGATTAAAAAGATTCCATATTTAATCGGTTCTAATCAGAATGACATATTTGTAGAAAAGAAAGATGCAGACGCGGGTGTGAAAAGCAGACTTTATCAGGGATGTGTGGATTGGAGCAGATTTTTAGAGCAGGCAGGAGCAGATCCGGCATATGTGTACTATTTTAAACGTCAGTTGCCGGGTGATGATGCGGGAGCATTTCATTCGGCAGAACTCTGGTATATGTTCGGTACGCTCTCCCGGTGTTGGAGACCAATGACAGAAGCGGATTTTGCTTTAAGTGAAAGAATGATCGCATATTGGTCAAATTTCATCAAGACAGGAAAACCGAACAGTGACGAGGCAGATCTGGCAGAGTGGAAGCCTTGCAAGGGTGAGGATGGATTTGTCCTGGAACTGGATGTATAGATACGAAAATAAGATGAGCTTATCTGTTGCTTATGGCAGATAAGCTCTGTTTATGTATTATAGAAGAGGGATATAAAAAAAGAAATGTTGAGAATATAGAAGAAATAGAGAAAAGAAATATGAAGAAATGCAGAAAAAAACTTGACAGTAAAGGCTATAAGGTCTATAATGTCATGGCATGACAAAAGGAGAAACAGTATACACCAAAGCCCCGGAGTGTACTGATTTCATATAAAAACAGTAATTTATGAATGAAGATCACGTAGAAATTAACAGGAGGAACACCCATGAAAACTTATATGGCTAACCCAGACAAGATTGAAAGAAAATGGTATGTGGTTGACGCTGAAGGTCAGACATTAGGACGTATGGCTTCCGAGATTGCCAAAGTATTAAGAGGTAAGAACAAACCGGAATTTACACCACATGTAGATACAGGCGATTATGTAATCGTTGTAAACGCAGAGAAGATCAAAGTATCAGGTAAGAAACTTCAGCAGAAAGTTTACTATAACCACTCTGATTTCGTAGGCGGAATGAGAGAGACTACACTTGCAGAGATGATGGCTAAGAAGCCTGAGAAAGTTGTAGAACTTGCAGTTAAAGGAATGCTTCCGAAAGGACCTCTGGGAAGACAGATGATCCAGAAACTCCATGTATACGCTGGACCGGAGCACGCTAACCAGGCTCAGAAACCAGAAGTACTGACATTTTAAGGGGAAGTTGAAAGGAGGACATTACAGTGGCTAACGCAAAGTATTACGGAACAGGAAGAAGAAAAAAATCGATCGCAAGAGTATATCTTGTACCGGGAACCGGAAAGATCACAATTAATAAAAGAGATATCGACGAGTATCTTGGACTGGAGACACTGAAAGTTGTTGTTCGCCAGCCGCTCGTTGCAACAGAGACATTGGATAAGTTCGATGTTCTTGTAAATGTTCACGGTGGTGGATACACAGGACAGGCAGGAGCGATCCGTCACGGAATCGCAAGAGCTCTTCTGCAGGCAGATCCGGAGTACAGACCGATCCTGAAGAAAGCAGGATACCTGACTCGTGATCCGAGAATGAAAGAGCGTAAGAAATACGGTCTCAAATCCGCTCGTAGAGCACCGCAGTTCTCAAAGAGATAATCTCTCTTATTTTTCGGAGAAAATTATTACAAAGCCCCGCAAAATCATGGTTTTCGGGGCTTTATTTTTTTCAACGTTTCGAAAACGGCTAAACCCACCTGTACAAATTTGACCGTGTTTTGTTTCCTTAAATTTTTCCCGAAATACAGCAGTTTTCATGTCCGTCGACAAAATAACTCGTTTGTCTCAATTTGAACAAAAACGATGCTTTTAATCATCAGTTATACAAGAGCGTTTAACTTTTTTCAATGAAGTTGAGCGCTTTTTTGTATTTGCGACGAGCCAAAGTCCGAGCTTGCTCGGAATCTTGGCGACCGCAGTACAATCTCAGAATGTGTCAAAGGCACTTCTGAAGACGTGCGTTCAGAAGGAGGCGAAATGGAAATGAAGAATGAACAGGTGGTTCAGCTTCCAATGAATCGCTTAACAGAGTTCCCGGAACATCCCTATCCCAGGCAACTATACACATCAGCAGATGCAGGATACTATCATTCAGCTGCTTGAGGGTTGGCTTAGGGTAAGGAGGAGACAGGAAGAGTTACGAGGAGGAAAGAAAAGATGAGTAAGGTTATAGCGGAAAGAGGGTGAAGGCAGAGTTGATTGATGTACATGAGAACTGTGGAAAAGAGGATTTCCAGATTCCTGATCTCTTTGACATCGTTCCCAAAGGGGAAATCGCAGAATTTGAGGATATCATGCGTAAAATCATAACAGGAATCATCTCTGAGACCAGTGGCATAGCTACATGGGTGTATGTGCAGAAATATGTGAAGCACAAAACTCTGGATGAAATGCTGCAAGAATGGCAAGGCGCAGACCAGTTTATTATTGTCATGGATACCTGGTTCGAAAAATTGATGGCGGAATAATATGATGCTGTGATAGAATGAAGAAAATGATTGGATGTGCAAACTGGAAGTTTCACATGAGATGCCAGAAGAAGTGATTACGGAATACTGTAATGCAATTTCAGCAGTGGAGCAGATACAGAAGAGTTTTTCTACCGGTTGGGACTAAAAGATGAACTGAATCTGAAAAGTACAGTAAAATCTACATTAGAAATGTTATCGGGAAATATTCGTGGAGGGGAACTAAAGGATGAAGAATGAAATTGTATTATTTACAGATGGTGATGTTAATATAGAAGTTCAAATCAATCCTGAGCAGGAGACAGTTTGGCTGACGCAAAAACAAATGGAAGTGTTGTTTGATGTTAAGCACGCTACAGTAAGCGAACATATTTCAAATATTCTTGCTTCAGGAGAACTGGATGAGACTTCTGTCGGTTTTTCCGACAGAAGTACAGGGGGACGAAAACCGAAAATTTATAATTTAGATATGATTTTGTCTGTCGGATATCGAGTTAATTCTAAAAGAGGTATAGCTTTCAGAAAATGGGCAAATAATGTTCTTAAACAGTTTATTTTGAAAGGCTATGCAATCAATGAAAAGCGTCTTCAGGCGCTTAAGAAAACAGTTGATATTCAGTCAAGGATGCTTGCAGATGCACTTGATATAGAGGAGAAAGATGTGCTCAGAGCTGTGAATGAATACACAGATGCATTGATTCTTCTGGATCAATATGACCACCAGGCATTAAGTAAGCCAGCGGGAACTACTCCAGTATATCGCATTACTTATGAAGAGTGTGTTCAGATGGTTGGTCAGATGAAAGATTCTTTTGAAACAGATGTATTTGGTGTAGAAAAAGAGGCTGGTAAGGTACAAGGAATTATTGCCGCAGTTTACCAGAGCGTATTTGGACAGGATGCGTATCCATCCTTGGAAGAGAAAGCGGCGAATCTATTGTATTTTATGATAAAAGATCATCCATATGCAGATGGTTGTAAAAGAATTGCCGCATCACTGTTCCTGGAATTTTTAGACAAGAACAATGCGTTGTTCTTGGATGGAGAGAAGAGACTCAGTGATGGAACGTTAGTAGCAATTACATTGATGATTGCAGAATCAAAACCAGAAGAAAAAGATGTGATGGTAAAACTTGTAATGAATCTGTTGAAATTATAGTGGCATTGCATCGCATCGCTTTTATATTACAACAGTATATGATGAGATGAACCAACTTTGTGCCCAATGGGCACGAAGCTGGCATAGTCACTATGGTGTCAGGAGAAATTGTAGATTGTCAAGTAAAATTAAGCACTTTGAAATGATTTCTGTCTATTTAGTGTTTTATAATTAGGAATTATGAGGCTTACAATTATTCTAACAGAATTTTTTCTACATAAGCATTTTACAAAATTAGGTGAAAAGAGATAGATAACTTCAAGTTTGCGGGGATGACAATCAGTCATACTATGATTAGGAAATTGATTATTTTGTTAAAAGTTTAAATAATGATGCGAGTAATCAAATTATAGTATGTCCAAATCATCACAGCATTATTCATGATGTGGATCCTGTTTTCAATCGGAATAAATTACTATATAGGTATTTGAATGGTTATGAAGAGAAAATTATATTGAATCATCATTTATAGTGGTTATAAAAAGAAAAGGGGAATTTAAGGAGATCTTCTATGGACCGAACAATTAATTACTATAATCTTAATGCAAAAAATTTTATAGAGAACACTCAGAATGCAGACATGCATATAACGCAGAATCGTTTTTTGCGACTATTAGATGAAGGTGCATCTATCCTTGATTTTGGCTGCGGTTCTGGTCGAGATACAAAGTATTTCCTTGAGAAAGGATATGAGGTAACGGCAACAGATGGATCAGCAGAACTTTGCAAATTATCCAGTTCATTTACTGGTATTGATGTAAAGGAAATGTTATTTCAAGATCTTGATGCTATAAACGTATATGATGGAATCTGGGCATGTTCTTCTATCTTACATTTACCGAAAAGGGAGTTACTTCCTGTATTACGGAAGATGTATAAGGCACTGAAGGATAACGGCATCATTTACATATCCTTTAAGTACGGGGATTTTGAAGGGGAACGTAATGGTCGATATTTTACGGATTTTAGAGAGGATGATTTTCAAAAATTTATAGAAGATATGCCGGAGTTTATCGTTGAGGAGCAGTGGATTACTTCTGACGTACGTCCAGGAAGGGGGGAAGAGAAGTGGCTGAATTTAATTCTTTACAAGGGGAATATTTGTTAAATGTTAATGGTAAATATTACAACACCTTGGATATTTCAGGCTTTTCTCAGATGATGAAGGATCCTTCGTACTGTTATAAGTTTTACTGGCTGGAAGCGATTGTCAATATTATCTCTGAAGGGACGCAGGATACAACATTTGGAGAAATTATTGATGAGATGATTTGCAATGCATGGTATTCCGTAAGAGAATTTCATATTCATCTAAGCGGACTGCAGGCAGATGGATTTATAAGAGATGGTTTGGAGAGAGCAGTTCTTAAATTGACAGAAATTAGCAGTCTACCGTCAAATGCATCCAAGGTGGAAATAAAAAATGCCATTCATAAGTACGACAAGGAATTGAAAAGCTATAAAGAGCAGCTGACCAATATGGTACCAGGACGTGCATTGGCAGGATTTTTTGCCAATAGCAATGAAGAAGTACCTTGGGGAAGCATTCGTAGGTTAACAGAATATATCCGACGAGTTGACAGTACTGTGACTCCTTTGCCCTATACATTTGGAGAGAGCAGTAAACTGAAAAAAGAAATCCACTTCAATTTAGAATGGATGAATATGATTCAAGACAATACAGTTAATATTCTCGGATGGATACAGTATGAAAAGGTAAGGTGGTTACAAAATAACAATCCAGAAGTTCCAGGATTGATTTACAAACTGGCGCCAATGGATGAGAAAATGCGCAAGCTAAACAATGTTCGTAAGTTATGGGAAGGTATTTTGGATGTAAAAGGTATAAGAGATGTGTTCACTGGGAAGCAGATTCTAAAAAAGAATTATGAGGTGGATCATTTTATACCATGGTCCTTTGTTATGAATGATGAATTGTGGAACTTGATGCCGATGGATTCTTCTTTAAATTCATCCAAAAGCAATAAACTACCGAAATGGGACCCGTTCTTTGCAATCTTTGCAGAAAACCAATATGATCTGTACAGTTTAATTCATGAGAAAGAGGAATTGCATAAGCGGTTTGAGGCTTGCTATCGAGATAACTTGCATTCCATTTGGGCAGGACAGGAGTTGTATCGACCAGGAAATTCCAAGGAAGAGTTTTATAATATTTTGCAGAAGAATATGCAGCCAGTGTATGACTCAGCAAGACGTCAAGGATATGAAATATGGAGTTATAGTTAAATAAAAATACAGGGAGAACAGCTATGGTAAAACAGATTGTAAGAGAAGTTTTCTTCTTAGGTCAGCCATCTACACCAGCTACAAAAGCCGATATTCAGGTGGGAAAAGATTTGCAGGATACCTTGCAGGAAAATCGTGAGCACTGTGTTGGGATGGCAGCAAATATGATCGGTGTAAAGAAGAATATTATGATTTCAACTGGAAAAAACAGCGTCAGAAATTATCTGGATGGACAGCACAAATCTGTCAGCATGAAATTGATCATTTGTCAGGTAGGATTATCTAATGGAAATCGTAGGTGGGAGAAAATAATATGCAAATATTTGTTGATGCAGATGCATGTCCAGTAGTTGGTATTATTGAAAACATCGCAAAAGAATACAAGGTTTCAGTAACGCTACTGTGTGATACAAACCATGTGTTATCTTCTGATTATAGCGAGGTGATTGTGGTTGGTGCTGGAGCTGATGCAGTGGATTATAAACTAATCAGTATTTGCCATAAAGGTGATATTGTGGTGTCACAAGATTATGGGGTGGCTGCAATGGTCCTTGGAAAGGGAGCCTTTGCAATCCATCAATCGGGCAAATGGTACACTGGTCGCTCCATAAAATCCTGTCTGGTTACATCAAATGTACGAACACTGTTGATTACAATGTGTACGTGAATATTGCCTGCTGAGTTGTGCCCGTCGGGGGGGACAGACAAGAGTCTGATGCCCAGGGAAGTTCTTTTGGGCAAATTCCATGCCCAAAGCCTGGACCTGTTTCGAAGTCAATCCGTTATCATCACGGTCTTTTGGAGCGAAGTGGATGATATAATGATGAGCTTTAATTTCTGAACTTTTCTTATTTTTTCCATAGCGAAGATTCAGATCTTCACGCTCACGTCCGAATGAAGTTGGATCGCAATTGATGCCCTCGATTATGAATGGACCGTTGCCGAGATCAACGTTCCGGAAGGATTCAAATCGACCGTTTCACAAGACGGGAACAACTGGACGATCGTAAATGATGATATTCCGGGCTCATCTAAACCGACGGATCCGTCTGACCCGACAGATCCATCCAAGCCGATCGATCCGTCCGACCCGACAGATCCGTCGAAGCCGATCGATCCGTCCAATCCTGTCGCTCCGGAAGTACCGGGTACAGATAAGCCCGGAATGCCGAAAACCGGAGATAACAGCGCTCTGGTGGTCTGGATCGCGATACTTGTAGCTTCAGGTGTTGGATGTGCCGGTGTGATCGTGTATGAGCGAAAGAAAAAATATAGAAAGTAATGGTGGATCATTCCACCAGATATAGAAACGCCTCTGCGACTTAAAAGTTGCAGGGGCGTTTGCTGTGGGTGCGCATGGCGGCGTAGAAAGGCGAGGATAATATTCTTGACAAAAATGAATTAACAGAAAAATAAACAAAACAATATCAAAAAAACTGTATAAAATAGACAAAAACAAAATAATATAATACAAATTATTGACAAGAATCACCAAAAGTGCTAAAAATAAAAGTAAGAAATTTCTTAGTAAATCGATTTACAAAATATGCAGTCATTCACCAAAAGAAGGAAAAAGAAAAAACTTTATTTTTTTTACCTCATTGGTAAAACGGTTTACTAGAATGGTTTACCTAATGTTTACCAAGGAGGGAAGACAATGAAAGCAAGTGTAACAATTGCAGAAGTATCCAAGAAAGCAGGGGTTTCAAAATCAACAGTTTCCAATTATCTGAACGGAAAATATGAACGGATGTCGGAAGAGACAAAAAAAATCATCGGTGATACGATCCGGGATTTGGGATATACACCTAATTTGAGTGCGAGACGTCTTCCGAATAAGGAAAAGAGCAGAACGGTTTGTCTGGTGATTCCGGAAAACCTGACGAGGTTATTCGATTCCAAGTATTATCCGAAAGTATTTCACGCGATTGAGCGCCTGGCGGAAAAAGATAACTACAACATTTTGATTTATTCAAGAAAGCGGAATAATCCGGAGAAAGAAATGCTGTTTTTAAAAAGTATGGCATCTTCGGTTGTTGACGGATTCATCGTCTTTGATCTGGATTCTGAGGATCGCTTTTTTAAAGAATTCGAGACGGCAGGAATTCCATATGTGTGCGTCGGAAAAATTTCAGGCTATGAAGATTATCATTATGTTGCATCAGATCATGAGGAAGCCGCACGTAATACATTGGAATATCTGATACAGCTCGGTCATAAGAAAATTGCGGTATTTGAAATGTGTGACAGTGGTGTTGTTCAGGATGCAAGACTGAGTGTGATAACAGAGATCAGAGAGAAGTACAGGAAAGATGGTATAGAGATACAGCGAATATCCTTTCCGCCGAAAGCGTCGGATCAGGTGATCTATGATGTATGCAGGAAAGCGATGGAACAGCGGGAAAAACCTACGGCTTATGTGATCTCATCTTCGATCCGTCAGTACTTCCTGATGGCGGCAAATGATTTAAACCTGAGTATTCCTGAGGACATTTCGTATGTGAATATCGAATATTATTCCAGAAATGACTGGGGAAAGGAAGAACAGACAAGAGTGGAATCAAAGGCTAGTCTGATCGCAGAAACGGCATTTAAGAAATTGTTGAAAAATATTTATAACCCTTTGGCAAAGTTTGAGTCGGAACTGGTTCCGTTGGAGTTGACAATCGGACTTACAACAGGAATCCCCGGACAACAAAAGGAGGAAATCAAATGAAAAAGAAAATGTTAGCATGTCTGATGGCAGCAGTTATGACAATGGGTCTGGTAGCCGGATGCGGCGGAGGCGGAAGTGAAGAGCCGAAGGACGGTGATACAAAGACTGAAGAAGGATCCGGTGAAAGTGGAAAGAAACTGGTATTCTGGGACAAAGCAGAGTATGTTGATGAATACGCTACATTGATGAAAGATTTGGTTGAACAGTTTGCAGAAGAAGAGGGCGTCGAAGTTGATTATGTAAATGTCGCGGCAGCGGATATGAAGCAGAAGCTGATGGCTGCGATCGAAGCGGGAAATGCGCCGGATCTGATCGTTGGTGATGATACACTTGTAGGGCAGTTCGCGTCACTGGATCAGCTCGCAGACGTAAGTGATGTGATGAGTGAATTTGAATTTACTGAAGCTGCGCAGTCGATGAGTATGATCGGAGAATCTTCTTATATGGTGCCACAGGGATTTACCGCACCTGGTATGCATGTCCGGAAAGATAAATGGGAAGAAAAAGGTCTGGAGATGCCGACAACATGGGAAGAATTGAAAGAACAGGCGGCTAAAGTCAATGACCCGGAAAACGGTTTCTATGCATTGGGATTTGCAATGGGAGCTTCCGGCGGCGGAGATGCGGAAGGTTGGGTTAGAACGATCATTCTTGACTGGGGCGGACGGACAGTTAATGAAAAAGGCGAAGTCGTTGTAAATTCTCCTGAGACGGTAGAAGCGTTTAAGTTTATCAAATCGCTCTATGACGAGGGGCTTATCTCTCCGGATGCGGTTACAGGAGACGACAGTTGGAATAATCAGGCATATCTGGCAGGAACGGCAGGTCTGATCTGTAACTCCGGTTCTGTTATGGCAGCAATGAAGAACGATGATCCGGAATTGTACGAGAATACACAGATTATCCCGTATCCGGCAGGACCGTCCGGAGAAGCATATGTTTTGACAGGATGCAACGTATTTGGAGTGATGGAATCAGGTAAAAATGTTGACGTGGCAAAAGATTTTATCCGTTACTATTTCTCACATCAGGATAAATATGAAGAGATGATCGAGGTTATGGGCTCTATGTGGCAGCCGGTGATCGAGGGAATGGAAGACAGTGAATTCTGGCAGGATGAAGCAAACAAACCGTGGCTTGAAAATTCAAAACTGGCAGCAAGAACTTATTATCCGGCGCCGGTTGACGATCGGGCGATGACCTGTTTCAGCAACCAGCTTTGTGTAAAAGCGGTACAGGAAATGTTGATCAATGGGGCAACACCGGAAGAAGCAGTGGAAAGTCTGGAAACCTCATTTAAGGAAGTCTATGAGGCAAAGTAGAGTAGGGCAGTAATCGTTCCCGGGGCGCTGCGAGGTGCAGTGCCTCCGGATCTTACAGGAGGAATCTTATGCGAAATAGAGTGAGAAAGAAAACAGAGTCGCAGGCAGTAAAAGACAGGCGTCTCGGACTGTTGCTGATGATTCCTGTTGTCATTGTCGTATTTGTCATCATGGGACTGCCTTTTATCCGGGCGATTTATTGGAGTTTCACAGATAAAGTGATCGGTGCGGAAGCAAATTTTATCGGACTTGATAATTATATTGAGTTATTCTCAGATAAGATTTATTGGAAATCACTTACGAATACACTGATTTACACCGTGCTTTGTATTGGAGCAAAACTTCTGATCGGTTTGTTATGGGCGGTATTGCTGAACCAGAATTTTAAAGGAAAAGGATTTTTCCGTACGGCACTTCTGATTCCGTGGGCACTTCCGGGAATGGTGGCAGCTATGACATGGCGCTGGATGTATGACAGCACTTATGGTATTATCAACAGTCTTCTGATGGACCTGGGAATCATAGATCTTCCGATCGCATGGCTGTCAAATCCAAAGATCGTGTTGTTCTCGGCGATCATCGTCAATATCTGGCGAGGTGTTCCGTTCTTCATGTTCAGTATATTGGGAGAATTGCAGACACTGGACCGGCAGGTGTATGAGGCGGCAACCGTGGATGGAGCAGGTGTTTTTAAACAGTTCTGGTATATTACATTGCCATCGATCATGCCGGTGATCAAGGTGACGACTCTTCTGTCTACAATCTGGACATTTAATGATTTTGAAAATGTATGGCTTGTAACAGGCGGCGGACCATTGTATGCGTCCAGTGTGATTTCAACATACACTTATGATATGGCGTTCATTCAAAATTCATTCGGTCGGGCGCTTTCGGTTGCATCGTCCGTCATTCCGATATTGATCATTATGATGTTGGTATTTTCAAGATTTGCAAAGAAAGATGAATAGGAGGGATCGTGTATGCGTTCAAGAAAGAGAAGCAAAATCATTAAGCGTACCGTCACCTATGTCATTTTAGGATTAGGGCTGCTTTGGACGGTATTTCCGCTGTATTGGATGGTAAAATCTTCTTTTACGGTGGCGAGTGAAATGTATGTGGCAAAACCAAAACTGTTTCAGTTTACTGCGACATTTGATCATTATATTGATCTGATCCAAAATGCAGGATTTTTAACAAATATTAAGAACAGTTTGATCATCGCGGGAATTACGACGGTCGTCGGTCTTTTGATCAGTATTTTTGCATCCTATGCGATGACAAGACTTCGTTATCCGGGAAGAAAGTTTTTCAGTGCATCCGTCATTGTTTCCTATCTTCTTCCGACAGCGGTTTTGTTTATCCCAATGTATATTTTTGTGAGCAATCTTGGATTGGGTGGAAGTAAATGGGCGATGCTGATCATTTATCCGACGTTTGTTGTTCCATATTGCTGTTATATGCTCCGGAGCTACTTTACTTCGATCCCGTATGCATTGGAAGAATCGGCGCTGATGGACGGATGTACCAGATTGCAGACACTTCGTTATATCATTATTCCGATCGCACTTCCGGGAATTGCGGTGGTGGCAACATTTGCATTTACAATGTCATGGAATGAATATCTTTACGCGATGATCATGACGACAAGTCAGGCCGAAATGACGGCGACGGTTGCAATTTCAAGCTGGAAATACGGAGATATTATCAATTGGGGAAGAATTATGGCCGGGTGCGTGGTGGCATCCCTGCCGGTTACGATCATTTATATTATCGCACAGAGCATGCTTGTATCAGGAAAGGCTGATGGAAGCGTGAAGTAGATTAAAAAATAAAAGACAGGCTGTGTGAAAATTGCATATTAGGAGGACATGTTATGGACAAGAATTTTGAACAGGTATTAGATCATGTGAATACATATTCCCGTCCATCGGAACTGAAGATTACAGATATGCGGGTGGTAGATATTGTAGATGCGCCGATGCATTGTACAATTTTGAAAATTATGACCAACCAGGGGATTACCGGATACGGTGAAGTCAGGGACGGAGGGTCCAGAAATTTTGCGCTGGCATTGAAGAGCCGGATCATCGGGGAGAATCCATGTAATATTGATAAGATCTTCCGCAGGCTGAAACAATTTGGAGGACATGCAAGACAGGGCGGCGGCGTATGCGCAATCGAATTGGCTCTCTGGGATCTGGCAGGAAAAGCTTACGGAATTCCGGTGTACCAGATGCTGGGTGGAAAATTCCGGGATCGGGTTCGATGCTATGCAGATACCGATGTTGAGGGAAAACATACCGGAAAACAGATGGGTGAAGCACTGAAAAAACGTATGGAAAAAGGCTTTACATTTTTGAAAATGGATTTGGGGATCGATCTGCTTTATGACGAACCGGGAGCGCTCTGTGCACCGCTTGGATTTGTTCGGGAATTGAAAGAAGCTTCCGAAAATTACAATCCGATTTCAAGAAATGTGAGTATGGAAGATCGGATCAGAAGAAATCATTTGTATGATATTCAAAATATTCCGCATCCGTTTACAGGAATTCAGGTGACAGAGCATGGATACGATATTTTAGAGCAGTATGTAAAGGATGTTCGTGATGTGATCGGATATGAAGTTCCGTTGGCGATCGATCATTTTGGACATATTGGTGTAGAATCCTGTATCAAACTGGCGAAACGGATTGAGAAATATAATATTGCATGGATGGAAGATATGATTCCGTGGCAGTTGACAAGCCAGTATGCACGGCTTGCAAAATCGACGGCGGTACCGATCTGTACAGGTGAGGATATTTATCTGAAAGAGAACTTCAAACCGCTGCTTGAAAGCGGAGGCGTATCCGTGATCCATCCGGATATCCTGACAGTGGGAGGCGTCCTGGAATTGAAGAAAGTCGGCGATCTGGCACAGGATTACGGAGTTGCGATGGCGATCCATATGGCGGAAACTCCGATTTCCGCGATGGCTGCGGCACATGTATCTGCAGCAACAGAAAACTTCTATGTACAGGAGTTCCATTCAGTTGATATTCCGTGGTGGAATGATCTTGTAAAGAAAGGTGTGAAAGCGCCGATCGTTGACAATGGTTACATTACAGTTCCGGATCTTCCGGGATTCGGAATCGAGGAACTGGACGATGAAGTGATCAAAGAACATCTGCATCCGGATTATCAGGGAATCTGGTTGCCGACGGACGAATGGAATCAGGATTATTCCCATGATCGTTGCTGGAGTTGATTGAGGAGGGAAGTAAACGATGCATTTTAATGTGAGAGAAGATATTATCCAATTGACATCAAAATGGACAGGAGAACGTTTTCCGGACGGACGTCCGAGAGTACCGGATGAGGATTTGGAACAGCTTCGGAAAATGACATTGGAAGAAATATGGATGCCGCTTTTTAATGCGGGATACAAAAATCAGTTTGAAGAACATCTGTATAAGCTTCATGATGACTGCAAGCTGGTAGGACGTGCAGTGACATCGGCATTTATTCCGACCAGACCGGATCTGGAAGAGACGGTAAAAGAAATCGGAACAGAAGAGGGACGAAAAGGAACGTGCAATCAGTGGGTGATCGATACTCTAGTTGAGGGAGACGTTGTTGTTGCGGATATGTATGATAAAGTATATGAGGGTACCTTTGTCGGAGGAAACCTTTCCACTGCAATCCGTAATCAGACAAAGACCGGAGGAGCAGTTGTCTGGGGCGGTATCCGCGATTTGGAACAGATTCAAGGAATCGAGGGAATCCAGATTTATTACCGCGGCGTTGATCCGACGCCGATCCGTGATTTTGTGATGAACGGGTTCAATACGCCGGTTATGATCGGCGGAGCAGTATGCCTGCCGGGGGACGTTGTATTCGGATATGGCGGCGGTGTGATCTTCATTCCGAGCCATATGGTAAAAACAGTCATTACACAGGCTCGTAAATCACATGTAAAAGACATGTTTGGATTTGAAATGATCCGCCAGAAAGTATATACAACGGCAGACATTGACATTGACGATTGGCCGGTAGAAATGATGGATCGGCTTGTCCATTATATCCAGACAGAAGAATGTGCGGCAGAGTACCGCGATCTGGACTGGACGCCGGAGTACGACCGTGTGCGGTAGGGTGATGAGACAGGAATAAGCAAGTACCGATTGACAACAAAATACTATGAGGGAAAAAGAACCTCTCAGGATGTTGACGATGAATTGAGTCGTCGATTGAATCCTGGGAGGTTTTTGAGTATATTTTGTTATGAGATTATGATACAATGTTTTGGTGAATGGATGGTATTAGTATTTGAGAAAAGATATTAAAAAATACGAGGAGAAAGATTATGCGAAAAGAAGCCACGATCGAACAATGGAAAGAACTTTATGAATCTGCGACAAGACTGAAATCGATGAAACCGTGGGAAACATTCTGGGATCTGGATATCATTGCAGTGCAGAATGGAGAAGAGGAAGACACCGTATTTTACAGTATTCTCGGTCATGGCGGAACGTGTTACGGAATTTCCGTCTACGAAGGATATGAGGCATTTAACACATTCATGATGCTGACAATGCAGGATCAATTAAATCTGCCGACGGGATATGCGATGTATTCACAAAAGAATCTGACCTGTTATTGGGGAAACAGAGAGGAACTGACAGAAAAGCAGAGAAGTGTGATCAAAGAATTGGGATATAAATACAGAGGAAAGAACCAGTGGCTTTATTTTCTCTCATTTGAGCCTGGATATAGACCGTATAATTTGGATCAGGATGAAGTGCTCCGGATGACAGAGCATTGTCAGAATTTGGAGCTGGCGTTGCAATGCTATGAAGACATGAAAGAACCGGTCGACTTTGCGAGTGGAGAAATGTTCTTGCTTGCGTTTGAAAAAGGAAAGAAGAAATGGAAATCCGGTGCTGCGCCGCTGCCTTTTACATGCTTCCAATTTGGAAATCTGATCATTACGGATGAGGAGTTACTTGCGGAACTGGAAACTTCCGATCGATATGATGTGATATTGGAAATGGAAACAGCGATCTCCGGTTTTTCTGTCAATGACAAGAAATATAAAAAACCGGCAAATCCGGCATTTTGCATGATCGCAGATGCGGAGTCGGGAATGATGCTGCGATGCGAAATACAGGATCCGGAGGAAGACGTGATCGCAGCGCTGGCGGAAGAATTGGTTGGATTTATTTTGAATGTCGGAATACCAAAGGAAATCAGGGTGTCCAATATTTTAGTGGAAGCCGGTCTGGAACAGATTTGCGATGTATGCGGGATCAAGCTTCGCAGAGTAAAGAGGCTGCAGGCGATGGAAGAATTTCTGGATGGAATGGAACGGTTTATGTAGTGTTTACAGAAAAAGGAGTATCAGAACATGCAGGTAAGCGCGGCATGCATCCGCTGTATGGCTGACCGTCAGGAAGAGCGGATACAAAGGAGAACAGATTTAGATGAGCAAATAAAAGCTAAATATATGAAAGCGGTGCTCCGGGTGATCGGTGAGAGCAAAGACGGTACATCCGCGCCCGAACTGGTGGAAGAAATCTCGAAAGTATACGAGTCTTTCTTCGGAAAAGAACAGGAATATACAAAGATAAAATACGAACATAATGAAAAGATGATGTTTGCGGAACAGGAAATTCAAAGTAATATTGAGCGGGCGGAAGATCCTCTGGCACAGGCAATTCTTTATGCACGCACAGGAAATTATATCGATTACGGTGCAATGGATGTTGTGGATGAGGGGATTCTTAAGGAATTGATTCAAAAAGCGGCGCAGGAAACATTGGATGCAGAGAATTATCACAGTTTCAGACAGGATCTGGAACAGGCGAAAACGCTTGTCTATGTTACGGATAACTGCGGGGAGATCGTATTGGATAAATTGCTCATCCAGGAGATGCAAAAACAATATCCTGCCTTGCAGATCGCAGTGCTTGTGCGGGGAAGAGAGGCGCTCAATGATGCGACGATCGAGGATGCAGAGCAGGTTGGTCTGATGAAACTTGTTCCGGTAGTTGGAAACGGAACAGGCATTGCCGGTACTGTGCTTGAGAAGATCACTGAAGAAGCGAGAAAGTTATTGAAAGAGGCGGATGTGATCTTAGCGAAAGGTCAGGGAAATTTTGAGAGCATGTATGGCTGTGGCTTGAACGTCTATTATTTGTTCCTCTGCAAATGCGACTGGTTTGTGAAAAGGTTCGGACTGACAAAAAACGCAGGCGTGTTCCTGCGGGAGGGAGAATATCATGAAGCGGGATATTGATATAGAACAAGTATCCGACGGTAAACGTTATACGTCAAATGACATGGTGCGGCTCGGCTGCGACGATTGCAGCGGCTGTTCCGACTGTTGTCGCGGGATGGGAAGCTCGATCCTATTGGATCCATACGATGCCTATCGACTGATGAAAGGACTTGGCTGCAGTTTTGATGCATTGCTGGTCGGGGACACAGAAGTAGCGAAGTCCCCGGTGATCGGACTGGATCTGGCAGACGGGCTGATCCTGCCGCATTTACAGATGACAGGAGAAACGGAAAGCTGTTCTTTTTTGAACGGGGAGGGACGGTGCGGGATCCATGAGATCCGCCCGGGATTCTGTCGGCTGTTTCCGCTCGGACGTATCTATGAAAATGGGACGTTTCGTTATTTTCATCAGATCCATGAGTGCAGCAAAGGAGGAAAGACAAAAGTCAAGATCAGTAAATGGCTTGGGATTCTGAATTTAAAACAGTATGAAAAGTTTGTATTGGACTGGCACGATTTTCTGGAAGAAGCAGGAGAGGAAGCGCGGCGGAAACAGGATGCGGACAGTATGAAACAACTTGGAATGGGGCTTTTGTATGTGTTTTACCGGAAGCCCTACGATATGGAAATGGATTTTTACGAGCAGTTTTATGCGCGGCTGGCACAGGTTTGGGACGGACAGAAATAAAAACCTATAAGATTTTGTAATGAAAAATCTTCGATTAGGAACTTGCCAACTATATAGAAGATGATGTAACATAGCAGAGAAGAGATGACCTGAAAATACGGAACAGTCTGATAGAAACAGAAGATCGAAAAAGGAGAGTCAGCTATGAATATGTTGTCAATCGAGCAGGAATTGAAGAGCAATGCTTACCCGGGAAGAGGGATTATCCTTGGAAAGAGCCCGGATGGGAAAAAGGCAGTTGCCGCATATTTTATTATGGGACGCAGTGAGAACAGCAGAAACCGGGTGTTTGTAGAAGAGGGTGAGGGAATCCGCACGCAAGCCTACGATCCGTCCAAGCTGACAGATCCGAGCCTGATCATTTACGCGCCGGTACGCGTACTCGGCAATAAGACGATCGTGACGAACGGAGATCAGACGGATACGATTTACGAGGGGATGGACAGGCAGCTCACATTTGAACAGTCCCTCCGTCAAAGAGAATTTGAGCCGGATGCTCCGAATTATACGCCGCGTATTTCCGGTATCATGCATGTGGAAAATGGAAAATATAATTATGCGATGTCGATCTTAAAAAGCAGCGACGGAGATCCGTCCGGATGCAATCGGTATACATTTGCCTACGAGAACCCGAAAGCGGGGGAGGGACATTTTATCCACACCTATATGCACGATGGAGATCCGCTGCCGAGTTTTGAGGGCGAGCCGAAACGGATCGCTGTGCCGGATGATATTGAAGAGTTTACAAAGCTGCTTTGGAACAGCCTGAATGAAGAAAATAAAGTGTCTCTGTTTGTGCGCTACATTGACATAGAGACAGGAGCACATGAGACGACGATCACAAATAAAAATGCATAATCGAAGAAAAGAGGCTGTAAATATGAAAGAATTAGAGTTAAAATATGGATGTAACCCAAATCAGAAACCGTCCCGGATCTATATGCAGGACGGAAGTGATCTGCCGATCGAAGTGTTGTGCGGACGCCCTGGATATATCAATTTCCTGGATGCGTTCAACGGCTGGCTGCTTGTATCGGAGTTAAAGAAAGCGACCGGACTTCCGGCGGCGACTTCTTTCAAACATGTATCTCCGGCAGGTGCGGCAGTCGGACTTCCGTTGGACGAGACGCTGGCAAAGATCTACTGGGTAGATGACCTCGGGGAGCTGTCTCCGCTTGCCTGTGCATATGCGCGCGCAAGGGGCGCGGACAGAATGTCTTCTTTCGGAGATTTTATCGCGCTTTCCGATGTCTGCGATGTAGATACCGCACGTCTGATCAAGCGTGAAGTGTCTGACGGTGTGATCGCGCCGGGATTTGAACCGGAAGCGCTGGAACTTTTAAAACAGAAGAAAAAAGGAAATTATAATGTGATCCAGATCGACCCGTCTTATGTGCCGGCGCCGCTCGAGCATAAAGAGGTGTTTGGAATTACATTTGAGCAGGGAAGAAATGAATTAAAGATTGACGAAGATTTCTTTGCAAATGTCGTAACTGAGAACAAAGAGATCCCGGAATCCGCCAAGATCGATCTGGCAATTTCGATGATCACGCTGAAATATACACAGTCCAATTCGGTCTGCTATGTCAAAGGCGGACAGGCGATCGGAATCGGGGCAGGTCAGCAGTCACGAATCCACTGTACCCGTCTGGCAGGTCAGAAAGCGGATAACTGGTGGCTTCGTCAGTCGCCGCAGGTTCTGGGACTTCAGTTCAAAGAGGGCATCGGAAGAGCAGACCGCGACAATGCGATCGATCTGTATATTGGTGATGAATATATGGATGTTCTTGCGGACGGTGTGTGGGAGAATACATTCCGCGTGAAACCGGAAGTATTTACAAGAGAAGAAAAACGCGCATGGCTTGATAAGCTGACAGACGTGGCACTCGGTTCGGACGCATTCTTCCCGTTTGGGGACAATATCGAACGCGCACACAAGAGCGGAGTAAAATATGTGGCACAGCCGGGAGGTTCTGTACGGGATGACAATGTGATCGCAGTGTGCAATAAGTACAATATGGCGATGGCATTTACCGGAATCCGTCTGTTCCATCACTAAAATGAACCGCCACAAAAACAGGAATTGGTGAATGATATGACAATAGAAACAAGGAGTTCGGAAGAGACTTTTGAGACAGGCTTCCGGATGGGGGAGCGCGCAAGAGCCGGTCAGGTATATACCCTGGCCGGCGATCTTGGCGTTGGGAAAACTGTATTTACGCAGGGATTTGCGAAAGGATTGGGCGTGGAAGAACACGTCAACAGTCCGACATTTACGATCGTGCAGGAATATGAGGACGGGCGTATGCCGTTCTATCATTTTGACGTATACCGGATCGGAGATATTGAGGAAATGGACGAGATCGGATTTGAAGAATATGTTGCCGGAGAGGGTGTGTGCCTGATCGAATGGGCGAATTTGATCGAAGAGATCCTGCCGGAAGAACGCACGGAGATTCTGATTGAAAAAGATCTGGAGCAGGGATTCGATTTTCGTAGGATCACTGTGACAGAGAAGAAGTAGAAGGGAAGTAGAAGATGAGGGTACTGGCGATTGACAGTTCAGGACTGACCGCGACGGTTGCGATCGTTGATGAGACAGAGACCATTGCGGAGTACACGGTAAATTATAAAAAAACACATTCGCAGACATTGCTGCCTATGATCGATGAGATGGTAAAAATGACGGAGACGGATCTGAACACGATCGACGCCATCGCAGTGGCGGGAGGACCGGGTTCGTTTACCGGACTTCGGATCGGTTCTGCGACGGCGAAAGGTCTGGGACTTGCGCTTGGAAAACCGTTGATCCATGTGCCGACGGTGGACGGACTTGCGTACAATGTATATGGCTGTGAGGATCTGATCTGCCCAATCATGGACGCGAGAAGAAATCAGGTATATACCGGAATTTATACATTTTCAAAGAAAGCCGGAGAAAAAGAGGAGACCAATGAAGTAGATCCGGTCTTTCAGGTGATCCGGATGCAGATGGCGATCGCGGTGGACGAATTGATCCAGAGACTGAATAATTATGGACGAGCCGTTGTGTTTTTGGGAGACGGCGTGCCTGTTTATGCACAAAAACTGGCGCAGGGGTTAAAGGTTCCGTATTCGTTTGCGCCTGCGTATATGAACCGGCAGCGTGCGGCAGTTGTGGGCGCGCTCGGGATTAAATATTATAAAGCAGGTAAATACGAAAGTGCGGCGGAGCATCGCCCGGATTATCTGCGTATGTCACAGGCGGAACGGGAGCGTGCCGAGCGGGAAAAGAAAGCAAAGGTGATCATCCGCGAGATGACGATGGAAGATGCTGCGGCGGTTGCGGAGATGGAGCATCAGATTTTCTCGGATGTGTGGAGCGAGAGCGGTATCTTGGAGACGCTTCATAATCCGCAGACGATCTGTCTGGTGGCGGAAAAGTCGGGAAAAGTGATCGGAAATCTGCTGGCGTATACGGCGGCTGACGAGGCGGAGATCGCACGGATCTCCGTTCTAAAAGAAGAGCGGAAGCAAGGATGCGGCAGACTGCTTTTAGATATGTTAAAACAGATTTCAAAAGAGCGGCAGATCGGGAAAGTGCTTTTGGATGTGCGCAGAAGCAATGCGGCAGCGCGTGCATTTTATGAAAAATACGGTTTTAAAGAGGACGGCATTCGTCCGGACTTCTATGAAAATCCGTCGGAGGATGCGATTTTGATGAGCGCTGAGATTCTTACAGGAGAATAAAAATGCGGAATTACGAAAAGATCATGAAAGAGAGTGAACGATTGCGGAAAACGATCTGTAATCGTTGCGGAAAAGAAATTCCGGTTGCAGACGGTTGTGAAACAGAGGGAGTTTTTCATGTGGATTACAAATGGGGATATTTTTCGGGGAAAGACGGGGAACGACATAAGTTTGACCTTTGTGAATCCTGTTACGATAGTCTTCTGGAACAATTTTGCATACCGGCGGAAATAGAGGGATGATATGTTAGATGTTTGTTTGCTTGGGTGCGGCGGAATGATGCCGCTTCCATATCGGTGGCTGACGTCACTGATGACCAGATATAATGGCAGCAGTCTGTTGATCGACTGCGGAGAGGGGACGCAGATCGCGATCAAAGAAAAAGGGTGGAGCTTTAAGCCGATCGATGTGATCTGTTTTACCCATTATCATGGAGACCATATCAGCGGGCTGCCGGGACTGCTCCTTACGATGGGAAATGCGGACCGACGGGAACCGCTTACCCTGATTGGACCAAAAGGGCTGGAGCGGGTTGTGACGGCGCTTCGTGTGATCGCGCCGGAACTGCCGTTTCCGATTCATTGTGTGGAGATCGAGGGGACGGAGCAGACGTTTGAAATGAACGGTTATCGTCTGAAAGCATTTCGTGTCAATCATAATGTGCTTTGTTATGGATACGCACTGGAAATCGACCGCGCCGGCAAATTTGATCCCGAGCGTGCAAAGGCAGAACAGATCCCACAGATGTATTGGAAGCATCTGCAAAAAGGCGAGACCGTAGAATACGAGGGGCGTATATTGACACCGGATCTGGTGCTTGGTCCGCCGCGGAAAGGGATCAAATTGACTTATACGACAGATACCCGCCCGACCGATTCTATCCGCGAAAATGCGAAAGGCTCGGATCTGTTCATCTGTGAGGGGATGTATGGAGAAAAAGAGAAGATCGCGAAAGCGCGGGAATATAAACATATGACATTTTACGAGGCGGCGCAGCTTGCGAAAGACGCGCAGGTAAAAGAAATGTGGCTGACGCATTACAGCCCGTCGCTTACAAGAGCGGAAGAATATATGGACGATGTGCGGAAGATTTTTCCGGCGGCAAAAGCGGGGAAAGATAAAATGTCCGCAGAGTTGAATTTTGAATAAAGAGAACAGAGAGTAAAGAATAGAGAGAGAATGAAGAAAACGAAAGAGGGCTGTTCATGAAAGAAATCAGAGACATTAATATATTGGCGATCGAGAGTTCCTGCGATGAAACTGCGGCAGCAGTCGTGCATAACGGGCGGGAAGTGCGTTCCAATGTCATTTCTTCCCAGATCGATCTGCACAAGCTTTATGGCGGCGTCGTTCCGGAGATCGCCTCGAGAAAACATATCGAGAAGATCAATCAGGTGATCGAGGAAGCGCTAAATGAAGCGGAAGTGACACTGGATGATATTGATGCGATCGGAGTGACTTACGGTCCGGGACTGGTCGGCGCGCTGCTTGTCGGAGTTGCCGAAGCGAAAGCGATCGCGTATGCGCGGAATCTGCCTTTGGTCGGCGTGCACCATATCGAGGGACATATTTCTGCGAATTATATCGAACATCCGGACTTGGAACCGCCGTTTTTGTGCCTTGTTGTGTCCGGAGGACATACCCATCTTGTCTGTGTAAAAGACTATGGGAAATATGAAATTCTCGGACGTACCCGCGATGATGCGGCGGGGGAAGCGTATGATAAGGTGGCGCGTGCGATCGGACTGGGGTATCCGGGCGGACCGAAGATCGACCGGATCGCAAAAGAGGGGAATCCGGATGCGATCGTATTTCCGAGGGCTAAGATGGAAGACTCTCCGTATGACTTTAGTTTCAGCGGGGTAAAATCCGCGGTGCTTAATTATATCAATGGATGTCATATGAAAGGCGAGACCTTTAATCCGGCAGATATTGCCGCATCTTTCCAGAAAGCGGTGGTGGATGTTCTTGTGGAAAATGCAATGAAAGCCGTGGAAGAATATGGAATGTATAAATTTGCGATCGCCGGGGGCGTTGCGTCCAACAGTGCGCTCCGCGAGGGAATGAAAAAAGCGTGTGAAGAGAGAGGGATTCAGTTCTATCATCCGTCTCCGATTTACTGTACAGATAACGCGGCGATGATCGGTGCGGCAGCTTACTATGAGTATCTGGCGGGAACGCGGCATGGATGGGATTTGAACGCGGTGCCGAATCTGAAACTGGGCGAGAGGTAAAGAAACGGTAAAGGAATATGGGATCTGGCGGCAGAAGCGGTGCTACCATAGAAAAACAGGAGAATAACAAATGGGAGAGTTGAGAAAAAAGCCTTGTACCGCAGTGATTCTTGCGGCAGGTCAGGGACGGCGTATGGGGACAAAGATACAGAAACAGTATCTTCTTCTGGCAGGGAAACCGGTATTATATTATTCGCTGGACACATTTCAGAAGTCAGAACTGATCGATGAGATCTGTATCGTGACCGGAGCGGGGGATGAAGAATACTGCAGGCAGGAAATCGTGGAACGTTATGGGTTTACAAAAGTAAATCAGATCATAGCCGGTGGGGCGGAACGCTACCTCTCTGTCTGGAATGCGCTTCAGACATTGGATGGAAACGGTTATGTATTTATCCATGACGGCGCGCGTCCGTTTGTGGATGAAGCAATGATCACGCGGGTCTATGAAGAAGTATGTGCTTTTCATGCCTGTGTAGTCGGAATGCCGGTAAAAGATACGATCAAAATTGCAGATGAGGATGGATTTGTAAAAGAAACGCCGGATCGCAGCCGTGTCTGGATGGTACAGACTCCGCAGGTATTTGAGACTGAGATCGTGAAACAGGCATATTCTAAATTGATGGAAACAGAAAAAACAAATGTGACGGACGATGCGATGGTCGTAGAGCGGATGATGCAGATTCCGGTAAAGTTCGTGGAGGGTTCCTACGAAAATATTAAGATCACAACACCGGAAGATTTAAAAATCGGAGAAATATTTACAAAAGACCGTTGACGCGACAAATGTTTTATGTTAATATAGCACTTGCGTTGAAACGCGCAGAGTGAGATCTGAGCAGAAAACGCAGAAGTGCATATGGAGAGGTATCGAAGTGGTCATAACGAGGCGGTCTTGAAAACCGTTTGTCCGCAAGGGCGCGTGGGTTCGAATCCCACCCTCTCCGCTTGAAGCCAAAAGAGCAGTTCCTTGTTGGGACTGCTTTTTCCTTTTCCCATCCAAGCGGTATGGTGGGGGAACAAAGCAACGCTGCTTTTGTACAAGAGATAAAAATGTAAAATAAATAAGTTGTTAGAAAAGTCAGAAAAAATAACGTAAAAAGTAAAAAAGAAGAAAATTAAGAAAATGTAAAAAAATACTGGACATTATTCGCAGAATCGTGTATATTAAATATCGACCGTTTTGGAGAAGTACCCAAGCTGGCCGAAGGGGCTCCCCTGGAAAGGGAGTAGGTCGTTAGTAGCGGCGCGAGGGTTCAAATCCCTCCTTCTCCGTTTGTCCTGTCTTGCAAAAAGATGGAACAAAAGTTGAAATCAAAAAGATTTCAAAAAAATAAAAAAAGTCCTTGACAAGTGAAGGTGAAACGTGCTAATATAGCTAAGCTGTCACATGAGAGGACAAGCAAGAAAGAACCTTGATAACTGAACAATAGACAACAGATCCTTGAAAATTTCTTAAGAGAAGATTTTTAAGAACGGTTTGAAACAAACCAAACAGTAAAAAAGGAAAAGAATTGCTAGCAGCGATTCTTGACCAAGACAAACACTTTTAACGAGAGTTTGATCCTGGCTCAGGATGAACGCTGGCGGCGTGCTTAACACATGCAAGTCGAACGAAGCACTTTACCGG
>NZ_JADMSO010000006.1 GCF_015560805.1 Mediterraneibacter glycyrrhizinilyticus
GGAAAGTAATGATTTTGATTCATTTATGAAATTCGCAGTGTAGTTTTGTGCAATTTTTTAAATTTGCTCATTTATAGTTCTTTTAATAAGTTGATGATCCGATAAGTTTTTTCTACAAATTCTGCGCGATGTGGATGCTCAAGTTCGTATAGCACATCTTTTCTTTCGGCGCAGTTCCGTATGCCAGATAGCGGAACAGGATCTCAAGTGGCATTTCTCCCTGCTTTTCCGGTTCCTGACAGATCGTTGCGGAGATGATCCCCTGATCGATCATCGGGATCTGCCGGGCGACAAGGTCGTTGGTGATGATCCGGACTTGATGATTCTTATCGGCGCGGCAGATCGCTTCACAGATTCCATAATCCGCCGGATTTACAACATAGACGATATTCACGTCGGGAAATATTCGGAACATTTCCTGCGCCGATAGAAAATTATCGATCTGATTTGCGCTGATCGGACGGATATCTAAGATCTTCATATCCGGATAGCGGTCAGCCGCCTCTTTTTTGAAACCGCGGATACGGTCGGAGTGGCTTGGGATTCCCTCGCTTCCCTCGGAATAAATACAGACGCGGGCGTCTTCCTTTCCGAGCAGGGCGCTTAAACCGGCGGCAAGTCGTCCGGAATCGATATAATTGCAGCCGACATATGCGAGGCAATTCCTGACCTCGGATAAACCGTTATAAAATACAAACGGAATATTCCGGTCCTTTAAAGTATGGAACAGGGAAGAGGTGTCTAACCCACGGAATCCGGGCATGATCACACCGTCAATTTCTTCTTCGGAAAGCATGGTATCAAAAGAAGAAAAAAAGTGTGCGGCAGTGGATTCGGTCAGTACTTTGAAGAGAACCTGTACGCCATATTGTTTGAGTTCTTCAGCCTTTTTCATGGCAGCCTTTTTAATATCCAGATAAAAAGGATGATCCTTGTCATCCGGGATCAAAAAGCCAAGTTTTAATTTCTTTTTTCGGATGGCAAGTCCCTGGGCAGCATGATTTGGTTTATAATCCAGTTCTTTCATCACGTCCAGGATCCGGGCTTTCGTCTCGGGACTGACCATTCCCCGGTCATGCAGGACACGGTCTACGGTTCCGATCGAAACTCCGGCTTCCCGTGCGATATCTTTGATGGTAGCCATATAATACCCCACTCTCTTTTGAATATGTTAAAAGTTTATCTTTTTTTTAGAATCCTGTCAATCTGAAAATGTGACGGAAAATGTGTTCGTACACGGCTTCGGAAACCAGCAATTCTGTTGCTTGGATAAAAAGAAATTGTACAAAACAAACAAAAATAAAAAAGATTTGACGAATATATTGACTGAAATAACAATATGGTTTTATGATTAATACACACGGTAACGTACACGGAAATGAAACGAGAGATGAAGGAGATGTTTCGTGACGTTCAAAGACAAGGAAAAGAAAAAGGAGGATGTGACAACATGAGAGCAACGAAGGAATACCGTCTGAAAGTGACCGAGGAAGCGCAGAAGATCGTGGATCAGCTGACATTGGAGCAGAAAGTCTCATTGATGAGCGGGAGTATTGTGGATCTGAATAAAGTGACACAGGAGCAGATCATGGAAATGATGGGCGGAATGCTCAGTGATGACAATCACTACAATATGACTCCATATCCGGCGGGGGGATTGGAGGAACATAACGTACCGCCGATGCTGTTTGTAGACGGACCAAGAGGAGTTGTCTGCGGAACCGGAAAATCAACCTGCTTCCCGGTATCTATGGCGCGAGGCGCGACATTTTCACCGGAACTGGAAGAAAAAGTCGGAAATTGTATCGGACGTGAAGTGCGTGCATTCGGCGGAAATCTGTTTGCAGGCGTGTGTATCAACCTGCCGTACAATCCGGGATGGGGACGCAGTCAGGAGACGTACGGAGAGGAGACCTATCAGGTCGGAAAAATGGGCGCGGCGCTTGTCAAAGGTGTGCAGGATGAAGATGTTATGGCATGTGTCAAGCACTATGCATTTAACGATATGGAAAATGCACGTTTCAAATGTAGCGTGACCTGCGACCAGAGAACGGAGCAGGAAGTATATCTGCCTCATTTTAAAGACTGTATCGATGCCGGAGCTGCAAGTGTGATGAGCGCGTATAACCGCTATAATGGCGTGCAGTGCGGACATCATAAATATCTGCTTTCCCAGGTGCTGAAAAAAGAATGGGATTTCGACGGATTTGTAATGTCGGATTTCTGCTGGGGCGTTCTGGATACGGTGGAAGCTGCCAACGGCGGACAGGACATGGAGATGATGTGGACACAGTATTTTGGCGAACGTCTTGTAAAAGCGGTGCAGGACGGATTTGTTCCGGAAGAGCGTATCAATGACGCGGCGCTTCGTATCGTGCGGACAATCCTGGCGTTTGATAAAGATCACAAAGAATACGATATGTCCGTAGTAGGCTGTCCGGAACATATCGCAGTGGCGAAAGAAGTTGCGGAAAAAGCAATCACATTGATTAAAAACGACGGCGTTCTTCCGCTGAAACGGGAAGAGACAAAGAAATTGGCGCTGATCGGGAAGCTTGCCAATACGGCGATTATCGGAGATCATGGTTCCAGCTGGGTACGTCCTCCATATGTTGTAACTCCGGAAGACGGACTCAAGAAAGCAAATGCAGAATGTGAAGTGATCTTTGATGACGGTTCAGATTTGGAGCGGGCAAAGAAATTGGCGGCGGAGAGCGACGCAGTCGTATTTGTTGTCGGATACAATTATGATGATGAGGGCGAATTTATTTCCGGAGATCAGGCGTCGAACTATACCGGAGCAATGGGCGGCGACCGGAAGAGAAGTCTGGGACTCCATGAAGACGAAATCAAACTGCTTCAGGAAGTCGGACCAGTCAATGAAAAGTCTGCGGCAGTTCTTGTCGGAGGAAATATGATCATGATGACCGAATGGTACGACAAGGTTAATGCTGTGATCATGGCGTACTATCCGGGTATGGAGGGAGGCACTGCTCTGGCAGAGATCATTTACGGAGACGTGAATCCATCCGGAAAGCTTCCATACGTCGTACCATATTCCGAGGACGATCTCCCGCATGTAGACTGGGAGGCGACTGATCAGTATTACGAATATTATCATGGCTATACACGACTGGAGAAAAACGGCGTGAAACCGCTTGTGCCATATGGCTTCGGACTGAGCTATACGACATTTGATATTACAGATCCGAAAGCTGTCGTAGACGGGGATGAACTGAAAGTGACGGTAAACGTGAAAAATACCGGAGCGATCGACGGCGATGAAGTCGTACAGGTTTATGTCGGATTTGAAAATTCCGCAGTGGACCGTCCGGTGAAACAGCTTCGAGGATTCCGGAGAGTTTCTTTGAAAGCCGGGGAAGAAAAAGAAGTTGAGATCACAACTCCGCTGGAAAAACTGAAATGGTATGATCCGGTTTATCGTGAATGGAAACTTGAGAAAATGGAATACCCGGTCTATGTTGGTTCCAGCGCTGCCGAAGAAGATCTGGTGAAGACGGCTGTCACTATTTCATAGACGTTTCGGGCAGTGATAAAACAGGTTGAATTTGGTTACAGGTTTCATAGGCGGACAGTTGATTTTGGGTATTTTGTAAAAGGTGCTGTAATTATATAATAAATACAAGTGATTCGTGAACGAAATACACAAAACAATGGGAGCGAGAAAGGAGTTACGAATGGAAGAGAGAAAGTATTTGAAATGGTACAACAAAGTCGGGTATGGGTCAGGAGACTTGGCGGCAAACTGTATTTACGGACTTCTGACAAGTTTCGTTATGATCTATCTGACCGACACAGTAGGATTGAATGCGGGAATCATCGGAACATTGATCATGTTCTCCAAATTTGCAGACGGAATTACAGACGTCTTCTTTGGAAACCTGATCGACAAGACAAAGAGCAAAATGGGGAAAGCGCGCCCGTGGATGTTGTATGCGCAGATCGGTAACTGTATCTGTCTTGTCGCAGTATTTGCAATTCCGTCAAGTCTTGGAAAGACCGCACAGTATGCTTATTTCTTTATTGCCTACACATTGTTGAACGCAGTGTTCTATACCGCGAACAATATTGCATATGCATCACTGACATCGCTGATCACAAAGAATGGTAATGAACGTGTGCAGATGGGATCGATCCGTTTTATGTTCTCACTTGCAACCAACATTATCGTACAGTCGATCACCGTTGGTCTTGTTACAAACTTCGGCGGCGGAGCAAAGGGATGGAGAACCGTAGCATTTATTTATGCGATCATCGCATTTATTGTGAATGCAATTTCCGTATTTTCTGTGAAAGAACTTCCGCCGGAAGAAAACGAAACAGAAAATGCACAGGGAAACGAAGAAAAGATTTCTTTCCTGGAATCTATGAAGCTTTTGCTTTCCAACAAATATTTCCTGATGATCGCAGCGTTTTATATTCTGACTTATGTGCAGACAGGTATCGCAGGAATCGGTATTTATTATATGACATATGTCTTGGGAAATCCGGCATTGCTTGGTACGTTCTCAATGGCACAGATGCTCCCGATGGTGATTGGTCTTGCATTTACACCGGCATTGGTGAAAAAGTTCAAAGGAATGTATAAAGTGAACTTAACAGGTTATTGTCTCGCAGCAGTATTCCGTATCGGATTCATCATCGGCGGTTATATGGGAAATATCCCGCTCATGCTCGGAAGTTCCGTGCTTGCAGGATTCTGTACAAGCCCGGCGACCGGAGACATCAACGCGCTGATCTCCGCAACATCTGATTACACGGTACGTACGACAGGAAAACATATCGAGGGCGCGATGTTCTCTTGTTCTTCTCTCGGAATCAAAGTCGGCGGCGGAATCGGATCTGCGATTTCCGGACTGCTTCTTTCCGCAAGCGGATATGTAGCAGGCGCGGCACAGCAGTCAGCTTCTACGATCAATATGCTGAACTTCATGTATCTGTGGTTCCCGATGATCTCGATCGTACTGATCGCAGTGATCATGTACTTCTTGAAAGTCGAGAAAGCAAATGCAGACTGGGATGCGGCACATGGTGTAAAGTAAAATTTACATAACAACAAAAGAAAAGGAATGGAACTTCTGATGCGGGTCGTGGTTTCATTCCTTTTCTTTTGTAAATCGGTGTTGTGCCGGGACTATGACCGGGGGCGGAGACGCTTCCGGTAATCCAGAGGCGTTTCTCCAAAGGCGTTTTTAAACAGGCGGTAGAAGTGGCTGCGATTGGAAAAACCAAGTTCTTCGATGATCGAGGAAATACTTTTATCCGTGTTGGAGAGAAGCTGGCGGGCTTCCTCAAGGTAGATGGACTGTCCGTATTCGAGGATCGTCTTTCCGGTCTGTTTTTTTACGATCCGATTTAAATATTCACCATTGTAATGCAGAAGCATTTCCAATTCCTCGCGTGTGCATCGTCCGTGACTGGAGCGCATGATATGGGAAATCTTGCTGAACAGATATTCCTGTCCCTGCGAATGAGAGTGGATCCGGTTGATACTGAACAGATCCGGATCTCCGAGCAGTCGGAGCAGTCTGGCAAAGACGGCTTTTACCAAAAAGGAAGAGCCGAAATCCCAGTTGATCGTCTCCAGGATCAATGTGTTAAAAAGTGCAGACAGGCGGTCTAAAATATCATCCGCGGGGATCATCGGAAAACAGTCGAGGTAGATCTTGTCAAATTTCAGCGTTTCATTTTTGCTGTCGGCAATGAGCTGGAAAATCAGATTCTCTTCGTCCGGGTGTTCGGCATGCGCTCGGATTTCCGTATAGTCGGCGAGAAGATCGGCGGTAAAATCATCCCGGAGCATCAAAAAGACCGCTTGGAAATCACCGGAAAATTCTTCACAGTGCCGGATATTTTTATTCATGATGCAGCATTGCCCGGCTTCATAAGTAAAGACTTGGTTTCCGACATGATTGGTGACGGATCCCGAGAGAACATACATAAATTCAATGCAGGAATGCTGATGCTGCGGACGCGTGCTTAAAGCGGCGGCAGAGACTGTGCCAAATTCGATATTGTGATAATTGTCGGGCGAGAACTGGTAGATATTGCATAGATCGTCAGTTTCGCGGCATGTCTCGAACATAACGGCAAAAGGGGAAGAAATCTCATAAAATTGGAGATCCTGCTCTTTCGTGTCGGTGATGATCAACGGATTAAAAGAAGATTCGATCTTTGATTTTTCTTCCGGAGTAATATGGTGGAATGTGTCTTTTGCCATGGCAGATATCAGGTCCTTTCGAGGTTGGATTTGGTTACAACTTTCGGTGGGCAGGTCGGCTTTCGCCATTGAGTGAGCTGTGCCGAAAAATTATAATAAAGAATAGTTACAGTATACACGAACAAGAGAAAAGAAGAAAGTCAAAAAAGCAAATAAGAAGGGAGAGTTCAGACATGTTAAGAACAAAGATCAATGACAACTGGCAGCTGGCAAAAGGAGGAACTTCCATGATGTCCGCGCTTCAAGGCGGACTGGAATTTGAGACGATCAACCTGCCGCACGACGCGATGGTGCATGAAGAGCGGACGCCGGATACGGAAAACGGAACTCAGACAGGTTATTGGCCGGGCGGACTTTATACATATACAAAGAAGCTGAATGCACCGGAAGCGTGGAGAGACAAGACGGCGATCCTGGAATTTGAGGGCGTGTACATGACCGCGATGGTTTATGTGAACGGAAATCTGGCAGCGACGAATCTGCACGGATATTCCAATTTCTATGTGGTTTTGGACAAATATCTGGAATATGGTCAGGAAAATGAAATCAAAGTAGTTGCAGACAACGCATCCGAGAAAAATTCCCGGTGGTATTCGGGAAGCGGAATTTACCGGAACGTCAACCTGCTGATCGGCGGAAGGATCCACATTCCGGCAGACGGCGTGAAGATCACAACACCATCTGTGGCAAAAAATGCGTCCACCGTAGAAGTTGACACGACAGTTAAAAATCTGACAAGAGCAAAAGAGAAGATCACCGTGGAGGTGCTGATCACGCATGCCGGTGTCGTTTATGGGAAAGACGTTGTCGGAGTGACGATGTACAAAGAGGCGGAAGAGACGGTGCGCCAGACGATCTGTATCGAAAAAGCAAGATTGTGGAGTCCGGATGATCCGTTCTTATATGAATGTGTAGTGAATGTTTATGCAGGAAAGGAAAAACTTGACGAAGTACATGAGCCGCTTGGTATCCGCAAACTGGAACTGGATGCGCAGCATGGACTCCGCATCAACGGAGAGCAGGTAAAACTGCGCGGAACCTGCATCCATCACGACAACGGAATCATTGGCGCCGCAACGTTGGAGAAAGCGGAAGAGAGACGCTGCCGTCAGATGAAAGAAGCCGGATTCAACAGTATTAGAAGTTCTCATCATCCGATGAGCAAGGCGATGCTGGATGCGTGCGATAAATACGGAGTCCTCGTAATGGATGAATTGACGGATATGTGGACGAATCATAAGAATGCAAATGATTTTGCGCTTCATTTCTTAGATTGTATGGATACGGAGATCAAACGCATGGTGGCAAAAGATTATAATCATCCTTGTGTGATTTTGTATTCAACCGGAAATGAGATTCCGGACATGGGTACGGAAAGAGGCGCACAGTTGAACCGTCATATGTGCAATCTGATCCATGAGCTGGATCCGAACAGATTTACGACAAATGCGATCAACGGGCTTCTGGCGCTGGGACCGAAGATGGGGATCGTGATCCGGGAATTGATGGAGGCACAGAAGAAACAGGCGGAAGCATCCGGTGAGAGTGGCGAAGAGGGCGCGAATGCTCTGAACGGAATGATGGCGCTGATGACCGGAGAGAGCGGCGATGCGGTTGCGTGCCATCCGCTGATGACAGAAAGTATTGCGGAATCTTCCGAGGCAATGGATATTATCGGACTGAACTATCTGACCGGACGGCATGTGCTGGAAAAAGAGCTCCATCCGAACAAGACTGTGCTTGGTACGGAGACGTTCCCGGCGGATATTGTGAGATTATGGGATATTGTAAAGAATAATGATCATGTGCTTGGCGATTACACATGGACCGGTTACGATTATCTCGGCGAAGCAGGATGCGGTGTGTTCTACTATGACGGAACACAGAACTTTGCCGGCGTATATCCGGACCGTACCGCTTATATCGGGGATATCAACCTGATCGGATACCGCCGCCCGATCAGCTATCTGCGCGAGATCGTTTTCGGACTTCGCAAAGCGCCTTATATTGCAGTAGAGCGCGTGGATAAATATGGAATGCCGCATTCGCTTACCGCATGGATGTTCAAGGATAATGTGGCAAGCTGGACGTGGCCGGGATACGAGGGCAAACCTGCCAATGTGGATGTTTACAGTGAAGCGGATGAGGTGGAATTGTTCCTGAACGGAAAATCCCTCGGAAGAAAACCGGCAGGCGAGGCAAATGGATTTACGGCAACATATGAGATCACATATGAGCCGGGCGAACTGCTTGCAGTCAGCTACCGGGATGGCGAAGAGACCGGAAGAGACGTGCTGTACACGGCAAAAGACGAAGTGCAGATGCAGGTGGACTGCGAGGGCGAAGTGCTGAAAGCGGACGGTGAAGATCTGGCATTTGTTACAGTGAAGCTGACCGACGATAAAGGCGTGGAAAATCTGTTCGCACAAAAAGAGATCATAGTGACCGTAGAGGGAGCCGGAACTTTGCAGGGATTCGGAAACGCAGATCCGAGAGCGATCGGAAGCTACGACGATACGACATGGAACACGTTTGACGGCTATGTGATGGCAGTCGTTCGTGCAGGAAAAGAAGCCGGAACGATCAAAGTCAGATTTGAAGCCGAGGGATGCGAAAGCAGAGAAATTGAGATCCAGGTGCGTTAGGCGGGAATTGAAGATGAGGGAGGCGTTTTATGAGAAAACAAAAATTCAATGACAACTGGATTTTCCGGACAGGCGGAGGAAGCTCTCTGGAAGCGTTGGCAGGCGGAGACAGGGCTGGGAAAATGGTGACGCTGCCGCATGACGCGTCGATCGGAAAAGAGCGGAATCCGGAAGAATCGAACGGAAGCGGAAACGGATTTTTCCGGGAAGAGAATTACAACTATACAAAAGAATTTGAATTAGACCCAAAAGACAAGGGGAAAAATATTTACTTTGAATTTGAGGGCGTCTATCAGAATGCATTTGTCTACATCAATCATGCATTTGCGGGAAAATGTCCGTATGGTTACGGCAATTTTTATATTGACGCCACAAAATTTGTACGGTTTGATCGGAAAAATGAGCTTAAGGTCATTGTGAAGAACGGCGTACCAAGCGGACGGTGGTATACCGGCGGAGGAATCTACCGTGACGTCAATCTGATGATCGCCGACCGTCTGCATCTGGCGGCGGACAGTGTACATTTGGCGGCAGTGGATGTGGAGGAAGATCAGGCGGTGATCCGCGCGGCGGCAACGATCGCTTATACCGGAATCGGAGTGCGTGACGTGCAGTTTTTTATCCGGCTTTTGGATGCGGATGGAAATGTGGCGGCGGAATCGGTGATGCCGGTGACTGTGGAAGAATATACAGAGCGGGAATATCTCCAGAAACTTTATGTGGATCAGCCGAAGCAGTGGGATGAGGAACATCCGTATTTGTATACGTATCAGGCAGTTATCAAAGAGGGAGAGAACATTCTGGATGAAGAAGAGGGAACGTTCGGAATCCGCAAGCTCCAGTTGGACAGAAAACACGGACTTCGCGTTAACGGAAAAGTTGTTAATCTGCGCGGCGGATGTATCCACCATGATAATGGTGTGACCGGGACCGCCGAGTTCGCACATACGGCGGAGTTCCGTGTGAGAAAATTAAAAGAAGCTGGATACAATGCGATCCGAAGTTCTCACTATCCGATGAGCCGGAGACTTCTGGAAGCATGTGATAAATTCGGAATGTATGTGATGGATGAGTTTTCCGATGTGTGGACGACGACAAAAGTGGACTTTGATTACGGTACGCACATGGCGGAATGGTGGGAGCATGATATCACCAATCTGGTGAAGAAAGACTACAATCATCCGTGCGTCATTATGTATTCGATTGGAAATGAGATTCCGGAGACCGGAAACAAATTTGATACACAGTGGGGAAAGAAGCTTGCGGATAAATTGCGCAGTCTCGACGACAGCCGTTATGTGACGAACAGTCTGAACCTGATGCTGAGTATCATGGATCGTTTGGGCGAAATGAAAGAACAGATGGCAGCGCAGGCGGAAGCAAAAGCAAATGCAAAAGATACCGAAGGCAAAGATCTTCGAGAAAATTCAGAGATCAACAGTATGATGAGCAGCATGGGGGATATGATGAACATGCTGATCGGCAGTGAGATCGCAGGAAAGGCGACGGAGGAAGCTTTTGCTCAGGTGGATATTGCTGGATATAACTATGCGCAATGTCGTTATGAACCGGATGCAAAGCGTTATCCGAACCGGATCATCGTAGGTTCGGAGACATTTCCGAAAGATCTGGATGAGAACTGGGAGCTAGTTGAAAAACATCCGTATGTGATCGGAGATTTTTCATGGACTGCATGGGATTATCTCGGAGAAGCAGGAATCGGAAAAATCTTGTATGAGGAACAGCCGGGAATGGGATTTTATGCGCCGTATCCGTATAAGGCGGCATATTGCGGAGACTTAAACCTGCTCGGTGACAGACGACCGGTTTCTTATTGGAGAGAAATGATCTGGGGACTGCGCAAAGCGCCGTATCTCAGTGTGCAGCTTCCGCAGTATTATGGCATCACCCCGCAGATGACAAACTGGAGTATGACAAATGCCGTCCGAAGCTGGAACTGGAACGGGTACGAGGGAAAACCGGTGGTCGTGGAAGTTTACACTGATGCAGAAGAAGCGGAACTGTACATCAACGGTGAGTTGAAAGAACGGAAAGTCGTAGGTGAAAAGAAAAAATATATTGCCGAGTTTGATACGATCTATATGCCGGGCGTCGTAGAAACGGTTGTCTATAAAGACGGAACCGAAGTTGGCAGAGACCGGATCATAACTGCAAAAGACGAGGTGCAGATCACAGCAGTTGCGGATGCAAAAGAAATTCCGGCAGACGGCAGTGACATTTGTTATGTGGAGATCAGTCTCGATGACGAAAACGGCAACCGGAATCCGGGAGCGGACAAAGCAGTGAGGGTATCCGTGGATGGTCCGGGCGTGATCCTTGGATATGGAAGCGCCGATCCGGAATCGGAAGAAAATTATTTTGATATGACGGCAAAGGCATATGAGGGACGTCTTCGCGCGGCAGTACGCGGAAACGGAGCTGCCGGAACGATCACGGTGACTTTGCAGGCAGAGGGATGCGAGGATGTGAAAGTACAGATCGAAGCAGTGTAAGACTTGCGACAGCGTGATAGGGATTATGAGCGTATAAAGAGATGGACAATGAAACAAGAATGATACAGGAACGTAACGGGAACGTCAGTGTACAAGTGACATATTATTTTCCACTTGTACATTGACATTGTCAGAGTCGGGATACAAAGAACGGATCGTCTTGTACCCCGACTCTATATTGTTGTGATCCGTTAATGGATCCTGCGATCAATTAGATGATCCATCCGGCGATTGATCAGACGACCGGTTCGTCGATCTGTTAGTCGATAAATACGATCGGTTTGATCAAATCTTTCGGTTTATCTTTCATCATCAGGAGCGCTTCTTCTACTTTGTCAAAACCGTGGAACTGATGCGTGACAAGGCGTGACGGACAGATCCGTTTTGTCTCGATCAGGGAAATCAGTTTTTCCATACGAAGTCTTCCGCCCGGCATCAGTCCGGCAGCGATCTGTTTGTGTCCCATACCGCATCCCCATTCTACACGCGGGATCTTGATATAATCGCCCTCTCCGATGTAGTTGACATTTCCGATTTTTCCGCCCGGCTTTAAGACATTGATGGCAGTTGCAAATATGTCCACATCTCCGCCTGCGATCACGACTTTGTCGACGCCTTTTCCGGAAGTGAGGTTCATCACCTGTTCTTCAATGCTTCCGTTGCGGTAGTTGATGATGTGGGTTGCGCCAAATTCTTTGGCAATCTCGATACAGTTCGGACGGCTTCCGACTGCATAAATCTCAGAAGCGCCGCGGATCGCAGCTCCTGCAACGGACATCAGTCCTACCGGACCGATACCGATCACGAGTACCTTATCGCCAAACTGAACGTCAGCCAGCTCGACACCGTGGAAACCGGTCGGGATCATATCGCAGAGCATAACGCCGGATACGTCATCGATGGATCCCGGCAGGATCGCCATATTGCCATCGGCATCGTTTACATGGAAGTATTCTGCAAATACACCGTCTTTAAAGTTAGAGAATTTCCAGCCTGCCAGCATTCCGCCGGAGTGCATGGAGTAACCGGCCTGTGCTTCCAGAGAATTCCAGTCGGGAGTGATCGCAGGGACAACAACCCTGTCGCCCGGTTTGAAATCTTTTACCTCACTGCCGACTTTTTCGACGATACCAACGGCTTCATGCCCGAGGATCATATCGGTACGTTCTCCGATCGCGCCGGACCATACGGTGTGGACGTCGGATGTACAGGGAGAAATTGCCGTAGGGCGTACAAGCGCATCTTTAGCGCCAAGTACAGGGATGTCTTTTTCTACCCATCCGATCTCTCCGATTTTCTTCATTGCGAAACCTTTCATGTTAGAACCTCCTTGATCTTTTTAATGTTTGATATAATTTTAACATACTTTAGATAAAAACGGTTGTTTTTGAGTCTGTGGATATGGTAAAAAATCAGAAGAAATGGGAAAGAACCATGCGGTTCGGGAAGCGGAAAATTTGCGGGAACAGGATGAAAAAATTTGAGAGAAATTTTAGGGAAAATTTTAGGGAATGGTGCGGAATTTGTTGACAAACAAGAAAGAATCCGATAGAATCAATATGGTTCGTGAGTGGAGAAATCCCTCCGATTTTTTATGCGGATGTGGCGGAATTGGCAGACGCGCCAGACTTAGGATCTGGTGGGAGACCGTGCAGGTTCAAGTCCTGTCATCCGCATTATAAAACGGCAGAATGCGCTAAAACAGTGCGTTTTCTGCCGTTTCTTTTTGTCTTTGATACTAAAATGATACTATTTCAATAATTATCTGATGAGTAGAGTTTTTCTAATTTGTCTGCAACTTCACTTTGTTTTGATGGAAACAAGTGAGAATATATGTCGAGTGTAGTTGATACATTCTCATGTCCGAGTCGCTCCGATACCAGTAACGCAGAAAAACCGAGTTCGATTAATAGCGAGGCGTGAGAGTGTCGGAGATCGTGCAGCCGGATATGATGCAGTCCGGCAAGCGTTTCGTGTTTTTTCATGTGTTGCAAGTATGGATTCTTAGAAGAAGTAAAAAGCAATGTGTCTGACGTTGCTCCATAGATGCGCTTCATGTGTCGATCGAGACACTTACATAAAAAGCTGGGGATCGTGACTGTACGATTCCCTTTTTCTGTTTTGGGTGGTGTTATAACCGTTTTGCTGTCTATTTTATGATACGTTTTATTTATGCTGATCGTTCTGGCTTTTAGATCTACATCTGCAAAGGTCAAAGCCATGAGCTCCCCGATTCTCATACCAGTGTAGTACAAGACAAGGAAAGCCGTGTAAAATGGATCTGACTTGTCAAACGTAGCGATAAATCGGTTAAATTCTTCCAGAGTCCAAAACTGGACACTCTTCACTTTCTTCCCGATATTATCCCCCGCGATCTGGCAGGGATTCCTTGCAAGTCCGTAATATTTCACAGCAAAATTAAACACAGCAGAGCACTCCATCACGATATTATGCAGATAGGACTGTGACAGCAGCTTTCCATTTGCTCCTGTGGCTGTCTTTAGCTCAGCTTGCCATTTCCTTATATCAGCGGCAGTGATACTGTTGAGTGGCTTATCTTTAAAATAAGGGATCACCCACGCTTCAAGGCGCCCTTTTTCGCTCTTATAAGAACTCAGCTTTGCATGGGCTTTCTTGTCCTCAAGAAATAGCTCGCACATAGCGGAAAAACTCATGTCAGGGCTTCCTTGCTGTTGTTCCAAAAACTGTCGTTCCCAGTCTTTCGCTTCACGCTGCAGCTTGAACCCTCGTTTCAACTTCTGCTTTTTGTTCCCTTGCCAGTCCGTATAGTAGAATTTGCAGTACCATGTTCCGGTTTTTTCGTCTTTGTATGTTGGCATATATGATCTTCCTTTCCTTACCGGGCGGGGCATAGGTCAGAAGATCAGTTGACATATTTTCTTTAATTGACTATAATATACTCACTAAGACAGCCGAGAAGATAGCTCAAACCTATCCGCTTCGGCGAAAAATTAAAAAGTAACTATCAGAGATAGCCGCCTAATTCTTTACCAGAGAGCAGGGCGGCTATTTTCTGTCTTTGTCATTTCTGACTAATGTGATAATAGCGCATATCATAATCACAAAAGTAAATATATCACTGTATGTAACCATGTTATCATCCCCTTTACTAAGACTCAAAGCGGATGATATGACCGCCCTCTCGGCTGCCTTAATAAGTATATTATTGTCAATGAACGGCTTCGCTCATAATTGAGCTTTATCGGTCTGATCGGTTTCTTCCAATTCTGGAAAAAACTCATTGTGCAAAGAGCAATTTTGCGCTGCGAAATTCGTCATTACTCTTCGTCTTTTCTCTTGCTCTTTAAAAATTCGGCGAATTTTCTAATCTCGTTAAGTTCGTCTTCTGTGTATTCGTCACCGTCAAAGTGCGCGGCTATTGTGGTAATTGGTTCCGAACTTGAAGTTATTGAAAACTCTTTTGTTTCTCCGGTTTTTGAATTTTGAATCTTAATATGTTTTTCGTCAAGTAGTTTTTTTAATACAAGAGATATTTGTTCCTCTGTGTCAAAATCTGTTAAGTCAAATACAATTCCTTCCTCTCCGTCTATTACTTCACTGTCACCAACAAATTCGTTTAGTGTGATTCCTAATCCGGTGCATATCTTCATTACAAGATCTATTTTTGCATCTTGTGAATCGCGCTGAATAAACGAATATAGGGTTGTAGATGGTACACCTATTTGTTTTGCAAATTCCTTAACTGTTAAGCCTTTTTTGTAAAGTAAATCTTTTAACTTATTTCCTAACGCCATTGTTCCACACCTCCACTATTTTATTAAAACACGAAAAAACGTATTTGTAAACCAATAATACGAAAAAAGGTATTGACATTAAATACGAATAAGCGTAATATGAAAATGCGTAATGCGAAAAAACGTAATACAGTAAACAGTGAATTTGTAATCTGGAGGTGAGAACAAATGACAATCGACAACATGAAATTTGACATTGCACTGGCAAACAGTGGGTTGACGCTTGCACAGGCTGCGGAACGTGCCGGAATAAGCCGACAGCGTTATCATGTGATTTTGAACCAGAAGAATGTGACGCCTGTCGCGGCTGGCAAAATTGCCCGAAGTCTCGGCGTGGATGTAACTGAAATCATCGAAATGGAAAACTAAAGCTCCGGGCGGGGTATAGGTCAGAAGATGAGCGGTTAGAGAAGCCGGAACGAATCTCGAATACCAAACAGGTACGCGGGTATTTGCACCGGTGCAACAGAAAGGAGGACAAACAGTGACAAGACAGATATTGACAGCGAAAGATATTTCAGAGATCTGCGGCATATCTGAAAGTAAAGCTTACCAGATCATCAGAAAACTTAATGAAGAACTGGAAAAAGCAGGGTATCTTACATTCCGCGGACGGGTAAGCCGGGCATTCTTCTACGAAAGAATGTACGGAATGAAGAACGATTAGCAGGTGAATGAAAATGCCTTGGTATAGCAAATTCTATGATTCTACTGGACTTGTAGAAGTCGGCGGCGTGAATCTTCCAGCCTGTTCTTGGTTTGGAGCGCCACCGGATGATCTGATGGAGAAAATTAAGACTGATATGTCCGCTGCGGAGCAATCCGGCGATCTTGTGGATCTGTTTAAATGCAGATGCAAGGGTCCGGAGCTGACGGATCGGCAGAAGTTCAAGGGAACTATTAAGCCGGAAATGAAGCTTTACAAGAATACTTTTAAGAAGATACTTGGTTATGAGCTTACAACACCGGGATTCGCGGACGATATACTTAATCAGCTTGAAGTACTCGGATGCAGTCATGCCCGGGAGTATTATGAGACAGTAAAAAACGAATGGCAGCAGGAGTATTCCTCACAAATGAAGAATACAGGGGAATGGTACAGAAGACAGGATTTTGAAAGAAAGGAAGTGAATGAATCACGGAAGCAAGAGAAACAGCAAGAAGTGGAACGGAAGAACCGGGGATTGTCCCGGGAATATGTAGTAAGCCAGATACTAAGATGGTGAATAACGTCTTTGAGATGCTGGACATGCAGAAAGACAAGAATATACCGATTCAGTCAAGAAAGAATTGTGTAACAGTTCTTGGATGCGATCCGATTTTGTCCGGTAAGATTAAATTTAACACATTATCAAACCGGAAGAATGTAGACGGCGCGTTACCTTGGAATAAATCGGAGGGGTTACGGGAGTGGACGAATATAGATAGCGAATATCTGATTTTTTACATGGAGACGTACTACTTGCTAAATTCTGATAAGAAGATACTGGCAGCATTAGAAATGACGGCAGATACAAACAAATTCAACCCATTTGTGGACATGCTTAACGAGACGGTGTGGGATGGAGTTCCCAGAATAGAAAATCTATTAACAGATTATCTCGGAATTGCGAAAAGCGCCTACTCAGCGCATTGTATGAAGCTGATCATGTTGGCGGTTATAAGCAGGGCATTTAGTCCGGGAACAAAATTCGATTATGTTCTAGTCCTGACAGGGCGTCAAGGGATAGGAAAATCAACATTTTTCTTAAAACTGTGCTGCAATGAAGATTGGTATCTGGAAAATCTAAAAACGATAGACAAAAACAAGGATGCAGCGGAATTGATTCAAGGCAAGTTAATTGTAGAATTTAATGAGCTACTTGCAGTTAAGGGCGCGATCGAGGGCGTCAAGTCCTTTGTTACAGCTAAATCAGACGAATACCGCGGAGCCTATGCCAGAGAAAGCGAAAAGAGATACCGCACTTGTGTATTTGTTGGTACTACAAATGATGCGCAGTTTTTGGTTGATAAGACCGGAAACAGAAGATTTTTGCCGTTAGAGTGCGGAGTTGAACCGATCACGAAAAGTTTATTTACTGATGATGAGCTTTTGCTGTATGAGTTCAAACAGGCATGGGCGGAAGCCTATAAAATATATCTGAGCGGGAAGTTTTCGCTGGTTCTTCCGAAGAACTTACAAGAATATGTTGAGGAGCTGCAAGAGGATTTTAAAGAAGATGATCCGCTGATCGGAATGATACAGAGATGGCTCGATTCAAGGCAGGATGATTATACATGCAACTTGCAAATTGCATCTGAGGTTTTGAAAGTGGACAATCCTGATAGAAGAACACTGAATAGAATAACGGAGATCATGAACAATTCTATTACAGGATGGGAACGGAAAGGGATGCGTAATTTTAATAAACTAGGTAAACAAAAAACTTATGTAAGAGAAATGGAGTATATAGAGCCTTACGAGGATGAAACGCCGTTTACTTGATTATCGTTACCATCGTTTCCGCATCGTTGCCGGTATCGTTTCCGTAAAAACAGCGTATTTTCAAGGAAAAACAGCAATAGAAACGAGGGAAACGATTATTATATAAAAAATAACATTTTACAGAAAATGCATAATTCACGAAAAAAAAAGTTAATAGGAACAACGTTTATATCGTTACCATCGTTTCCGCAGAAAGGAGTTAAATAAATGACAAACGAAGAATTGAAACAGAAGATTCAAGAGGACAAAGAACGAGATTTCAGAGGATATGCAGAAGAAAGATTATATCAGTTGAAAGTCTTGCGCGACATGGGGCACACGACTGAACAGGCTATAAATATTATGATATGGTTCAGTTTGGAGGATATAAGTGCTGCACTGGGAACGTCAGAAGATGGAGACATAGCGCTTAGTCTTAGCTCATTAGCTGATTGCGTTGGATATATTCCGCCACGCTATAAAGGCGGCGAGGGATATAGCTTCCTGCGGATTGCCGGACAGGTAGACACAGACTGATAAAAGAAAAGCCCGAGCTCAAAATTGAGCCGGGCGTATATATATCCGTAAACACCCGGGCGGGGCATGTTGGCGGATACAGATACATAATAACATGGATTGAACACGAAAGGAAGAGTGCAATGTATAAAGTTTTAGATAAAGAATTGATGTTGGAAGAATGTAATATAGGGGATTTAACTCTTGATCAGATAGAGAGTTTCTTGAGACTTTGGGGAGAGGGTTCGAAGATTGAAACGTTGACGTTGTTCTTAAAAAATGATGGAACGGTTGTGCTAAATAAAGATAATTCTGATTATGAATTATATAAAAAAATGGCATATATCAGTCTTAAAGGAGGAAGAGGATCTATCGAAAAATTACGCAACAAAATCCCAGATGGATTCGGTGAAACGCTGAATACACTTGAATCTGCTATAAATGTGAGACGAACCAATGAAATGATGGAAATGTTGAAATATAATCTTGTAGAGCCTGAGGGAGTCAGTTACGGAGTTTTGAAAAAGATACTGGAATACTATGGAAGCAATGTGTTTGGTTTATACAAAATCTTGACACTGGGATATATTTTGGGTAAGAGAGCGGAGCGTGCAAGAAAGAAGAAATAAATCCCGGCTGCCCTCCCGGGGACGGTGCGCCAACACCAGAACCGGGCGGCAGAGGTACTACAATTGAAGAGAGAACGATGCTCCGGTGTGCTACCAATACTGCCGGGGCATGAGCAGCAGTTTCTTCTTTCCGGTGTGGATGCGGCAACATCTGACCCGGCGGAGGGAATGGGAACGTACTACAAACGATTTACCAAAACAAACGAACAGGAAAGGGGGGCGCGTATATGAGCATAAAGATCAAGGTGTCTTATACAGACGATCAGGATCTTCCCGAAGTGATCCGGCTGCTGTCTCCGATAGTGAGAAGCTGGAAGAAGCAACCGGCAAAGGGGAAGTATAAGAGAGCTTATGGCGAATCGAACCGTGAAAAAGGTGTGCATACAAAGTGAAAAGTGTGCGTCTGAAAGATAAGTATCCGGACAAATCGGACACCCTAAAAAGAGCATAGTAAGATTTGTGAGGCTCTAAAAGGGTTGCAAACTGAATGACTATATATTATAATTGACATAGAGCAAATAGAATATAGTGAAAGTACCACACTGGCGTTTCTCTTTCTTCACCGGTGTAAGCCTTTATATTGGCGTGGGAATGGCTAATAGTCGAAAATGACTAACAGCTGTTCTTGCGTCTTTTTTATTTGCTTGATCTGTTTTCATAGTTACTCTTTTCACAAAGCCGACCGGGCGTAAAACGGGGAAAGGACATGGACGCATGGAAAATAATAACGTAAATACTGGAAGCAATCAGGAACCGCAGCAGGCAGTACAGACAGGCGAAAGAACTTTCACACAGGAGGAAGTGAACCGCATTGTACAGGAAAGACTTGCTCGGGTAAAGACACCGGAGGAACCGGATCAGCGCGAACTTGACTTACAGAAGCGAGAGCGCGCGTTGTATGCAAGAGAAGCTGTCGCGAATGCGGGGCTTGACAAAGATCTTGCGGATGAGTTCACCGGAATGGACAAAGAAACCGTTGACAAAGTTATTAAGATTATCGCCCCAATGGCTCAAAGAATGAATGAACCTATTTTCAATGCCGTTGGTCCGACTAATGGCACGGCGATTGGGTCAGACGCTTCTATACGAGCTGCAATGGGGCTGAAAGGATAGGAGTTGATTAAATGGCTATTGAATTAGTAACCAAGTATCTGCCGTATGTTGATGAGCTTTTCGCGGCAGAAAGTAAGAAGTCTCTTCTTACGAATAATGATTTTGACTGGACAGGATCGCATACAATCAAGGTGTATAAGATCGGCACTTCTGCGATGAATGATTACGATCGTGACGGAAGTAAATCTGGAGCGACCGGCTCACGTTACGGAGCAATCGAAAACCTTGCAGCAAGTACGCAGTCAATGATGATCTTGAGAGATAGATCATTCACATTTGTGATCGATAAGTTGGACAGCGATGAGACAGGGAAAACGCTTGAAGCGGCTTCCGCATTGGCGCGGCAGCTTAGAGAGGTAGTTGTCCCGGAAGTTGATGGTTGGGTGTACGACAGAATGTGTAAGGATGCCGGAACAAAGCCGGAAGCGGTTACACTGACAGCCGAGAACATCTATACAGAGATCGTCAAGGCTACTACGGTTCTTGATGATGCAGAGGTACATGAATCAGGGCGCGTGCTTTTGGTAGTGCCTGAAGTGTATCAGCTGATGAAGCAGAGCAAAGAGATCGTATTGAATACGAATATTGGCGAAGATATGCGCTTGAAAGGCGTTATCTCGAATCTGGACGGCATGAACGTGATCAAGGTATCATCTAAGCGTGTGCCGGAAAACTTCGGTTTTATGGTAGCTCATCCGTGTGCGACGGTTTGCCCGACAAAACTGGCAGACTACAAGACGCATCAGGATCCGCCGGGGATCAGCGGGACATTGATTGAGGGACGTATCGCTTATGATGCTCATGTACTGGACAACAAGAAAAAAGCGATCTACTACCAGGAGAACAAGCCGGCAGTATAGCACATAATTTGATAAAAGCACCCTGGGCGTTTTCTCCTTGCGTCTGGGGTGTTTTTGAAAGGTGGCGTAAGTATGGACAATGAACAGTTGGTTGCACGGATCAGGGTGCATGAATACGAGTCTGACAATATGCTGAAGCTCTGGCAGCAGAATCAGGGCTTTATCGGAAAGATGGCGGCAAGATATTCCAGTTGTGCGGAAATAGAGGACTTAAAGCAAGAGGGATATATCGCCCTGTGTGAAGCTGTAAGGCATTATGATCTGGCTTCCGGTGTTCCGTTCATAAATTATGCTGCGTTCTGGATGAAGCAGCAGATGAGCCGGTATATAGATAATTGCGGGAGCGTGGTGAGGATCCCGGTCGGTGTGCGGGGAGAGATCCGGCGGTACAAGAAGATCTGCAATGAATACCGGAAATATTACGACGCTGAACCCTCGGAACGTGAGCTGTGCGCCCTTTTGAGAATGAGTCCGGAAGAACTGCACAAGGTACAGGAGAACGCAAGGAAAGGGCAGATACAGAGCTTGAGCGCTCCGATCGGCGCCGACAATGAAGAAATGACACTGGAAGATACCGTTGCATCCGGTGAGGATCTGGAAGAGGAATGCGCCGGCAGGCTTGACAGGGAAAATATGAAGCGCGAGTTGTGGATCGCCGTGGATTCTCTTCCGGCAGATCAGGCGCAGACGATCCGCTGCCGTTACATGGACGGGATGACATTGAAAGAAACCGGAGAACGTCAGGGCATTTCCATTGAGCGCGTGCGGCAAAATGACCGGAAAGCGATCCGAACGCTGCGGCTGAATAAGTACAGCCGGAAATACCGCGGGTATTATGAGGAATACCTCTCGGCGGCTCCAGTGCGTCATGTGGGTGTCAGCAGCTTCCAGAGGACGTGGACAAGCGAAGTAGAAAGGGAGGTGATGAGATGCGCAGGGAAAGAAGTAAGGTGATGAGAAACGGATCCGGTTACCATGATCCGACAGCAGGAACGGCGATCTTGCGGGCGGATTGTTATAAGAGAAGAACCAGCGCAAAATTGAGTGGGTTGACCTATCTGTTGGGCGAAGTTCCGGGCTTTCCGGTGATACTGAAATGATACTTAAAATGTGTACATAGCACAGAAATGTAACATACTATGCAAAATTTTAAGCGCAAAAACAGCGAAAAGCCGTGCATATAATAGATAAAAACGGATGTGCTAACTCCTGTCATCCGCATTGAATGAAAAGCACCGGATGCCGTAAATACGCGGTTTTCCGGTGCTTTTTCTTTTGAAAATTTCATGTGTATTGAAAGTGTTCGCTTTGGGTAAGGGGCAATCCGGAAAATTCTCCATTCCATACATCCGAAATGGTAGTATAATGAAAGCAATAAGATGAACAAGGAGCGTGCGGAACCTGGTAATTCTAAACCTCCTTACACACCGACGCGAATGAAAAACATACTGGCAGAGATATCGGAGGTGGGAAAATGGACAGAGACGGAGAAAATCCATATTATATCGAAATCATGCGGGATACCGGGGCGCTTCTGGCGCAGGAGCAGGCAGCGTATCTTGGGGAGATGGCGGCGGCTTTTACGGAAAGCGCAAAGCTGGCAAATGAGGTGGAATTCTGGCGATGGATGGGGGCAAATTATCCGCAGCATTTTTCAAGCGCCGAACAGATCCGGCAGACGGCAGCGGAAAAGGCAGAATGGATGCGGACTCAAATTCAGGGAAAAGGATACGAATGGGATTATATGACGATGCAGAGGAGCAGACTGTCAAAGCTTATGTCGGTATTTGATGCAGGAGACTGCCCCACACAGCCGGGGATCGATATTACGGAGACGGGACTTTTGGACGGGCAGGTAAAAGAGCGGTATCAGAATAAAGCATATGCGGGGACGAATAACCCGGATCTGCACAACACTCCCAAGGATGCGGTTGTCGTGACGAATAGGGAGAAAGTCGATTATGCTCGGAAACAGGGATATGAAACGGAAGAATATCTGGATGCGGAGACGATCCGGGCAAGAAGAGAAAAACGGTTTGAACAGGCAGAATCAGGAAAAATCCATCCGAATTATGATTGGAAACAAATAGCGTCAGCGTCGTTGAAAGCCGGAGTGATCGGAGCGGTCATTGGGATGACGGCAGAGACGGTCGCTTCCTATCAAAGCTGGAAAGCGGGAGAACTTACGTCCGGGCAATATTTGGCGGAAGTGCTGAAAGCAGGCGGAGAGTCCGGTATCACGGCGGGACTTACGTCCGCGGTGATGATCCCGATACAGGCGGCGGTTACGGCAGCGGGATTGTCGGTATGGATCACGGTTCCGGTTGCATTTGTATTTGGCACGGTGATCAATACTGTGGTAGCGCCTTGTTTTGGGCGGGGCGCATATAAAAGGCTTTTGAATGAGGCGAAATATTATCAGGCGCTGGAGGATGGGTACGATGAGTTTATAGATGTGGCAAAGCTGGCATGCAGGCAGTATGAATCTTACATCATACAAATCGGAAACCAACGACAACGGTACGAAGAACTGAAAGCAAAAAATGAAGAGGCGGATCAGAAGTTGATGCGGCTTCTGGAACAGATTTAGGCGCACCAGAGAGGTGTATCAGAGAGGTGCATCGGAGAGGATCATCAGAAAAGTGAGCCGGAAAGGTGAAGTAAAAAGAAAAAAGATCAGTCGGAGATGAAAACATGGAAAAGGAACAGATAAATGGACAGATAAATGGGCAGGTTGCGGAAGCGATGCCGACAAGGGCGGATATGGATTATTTGATGGAACAGTCCAAAGGAAATATGAATAAGATTTTAAGCAGCATGACGGAATTACTGAGTGAAAATGATCGGAAAGTGGAAATGCTGGAATCACAGACATGGTTTCAGAGGATGTTACGGACGATCACCGGGAAAAATAAGGCGACAAAACGGGAAATCCAAAATAATCATGAAAAAATCAGCGTATATATTTCAAAAGCGATCACAGAATTGTATCAGCAGAATTGTCTGGATCGGGAAATTATCACAGAACTTGGTTACCGGCTGAATGATCTGGCAGAAATGAATGTGAAGCTCAAAGAACTTTTGGGTGCACTTATTTTTAAATTAAATGAAAAAATTGAAAGTGTGAGGCAAAATCAGTTACTTACCGACGAAATTCGAGAGGGGATTTATCCGAGCGAGCAGCCGCTTGCATCGCTGTGCAGGATTTTGTTTCATATGGATCAGAGAACCATTTTTGGAGAAAGAGATATGAGGCTGCTTAAAAAATTGATGGAAAAGAAAGGATTGTTTGCAAAGACAGAGCGGACATTGCAGGAACATCTTATGGAGATCATGCAGATCCCGGATGAGGAGATCGGAGCGATCTATCTGGAATTACAGACGATGCCGGATAACAAAAATGCAGAGGTGATCCGAGCGGTGATCGAGGAGTACCATTTTTTGCCGGATGAGGAGAAAAAACGTGCAGATCAGGAGGCAATCGCCGAGAAGATCGCGGAGAAATATACGGAAAGTACACCGCTTTGTCAGAGTGCGGAAGCAGTATTTTTGGATCTTTTGAACAGCAAGAAGAACCGGATACTGGTGGAGCAGGCAAAGGCTTACAGAGACGGAAGCGGCGTTCCGACAGACTACGAAAAAGCGGTTGCTTTCTATAAAGAAGCGGCGCGTAATGGAGATAAAAAAGCGCAGAAAAATCTTGGGACACTTTACAGATACGGAATGTACGGGTTTGAAAGAGATCTTTCGGAAGCCGCAAAATGGTTTCAGATGGCGGCAGATCAGGGCGATACGGATGCGGAAGCATTTTTAAGGGATTTAAAGAACATTGCGGGCTGAATTGTTGTATCTAAAGAAATTATCCGGGCAGTAATACTTGTTGTTTTTTTCAGAAATTGTTACAATAAAAGCAGTGAAACGGCGGCCGGAAATCACCGGTCACCGACAAGGGAAGGAGCGATTTTATGGGAAAAATGAATCCGAAGTATGAACCGTTGTTTACGCCGTGGAAGATCGGCAATGTGGAGATCAAGAACCGGATTGTTCTCTGTCCGATGGGAGGAACCTCGCTGTTTGGTTGGATGGAGCCGAACCATTTTGATAAAGAGGCGGCAAAGTTCTTTTTGGAGCGGGCGAGGAACAATGTGGGGCTGATCATTCCGGGGATCGCGCCGATCAAAGACACGATCGGAGGAAGATGGCTTTGGCAGAACAAGAAGATGTTTCGGGAACTGAAAGAATTTATGGAAGAGATCCACAAGACCGGAGCGAAATTGTTCGTGCAGATCACTGCGGGGATGGGACGATCCTGGGCGATCACAGATTCACTTGTGGAAATACATAACAGTCCGGTTCTTCGGACATTGGCGAAACCGATCATCGACGTGCAGTATCAGTCGGCAAGCCCGAGCGTTCTGCCGTCCCGCTGGTCGGACAAAGTGACTTGTCGGGAGATGACGGCGGCGGAGATCCATGAGATCATCGATGCATTTGCCAAGACGGCGGCGCTTTGCAAGGAAGCAGGTGTGGATGGCGTCGAGGTGCATGCCGTGCACGAGGGGTATCTGCTAGATCAGTTCACACTCAAATATACGAATCACCGGACGGATCAGTTCGGCGGCTCTTTCGAGAACCGGTATCGGTTTGCGACGGCGATCGTAAAGAAGATCAAGGCTGCCTGTGGCAATGATTATCCGGTTTCCCTGCGCTACTCCGTTGTCTCTAAGACGAAAGATTTCTGTGTGGGCGCGATGCCGGGAGAAGAATATACCGAGATCGGACGCGACATGGAAGAAAGTGAAAAAGCGGCGAAATATCTGCAGGACGCCGGATACGATATGCTCAATGCCGACAATGGTACTTACGACGCGTGGTACTGGGCACATCCGCCGCAGTATATGCCGCAGAACTGTAATCTGGAAGACGTCGCACATATTAAGAAATTTGTGGATATTCCGGTTGTCTGTGCCGGAAGAATGGAGTCGGATGTGGGCGCGCAGGCGATTGCAGACGACCGGATCGATGCGGTCGGCGTTGCAAGACAGTTTTTGGCAGACGGCGAATGGATCACGAAACTGATCGAAGACCGGATGGAAGACATCCGTCCGTGTATCTGCTGCCACAACGCATGCTTCAATATGACACATTATAAAGGCATTGCCAACGGACAGCCGTTCTATGATGCAAGCCACATTGCGCGGTGTGCGTTGAATCCGCCGACGATGCAGACGGACAAATATAAGATCGAGCGCGCGCGTACACCGAAGAAAGTGGCGGTGATCGGCGGCGGTATCGGTGGAATGGAAGCTGCCATCGTCTGTGCGAAACGCGGACATACGGTAGATCTGTATGAGAAGACCGATCATTTGGGCGGCGTATTTATTGCGGCGGCAGCTCCGTCCTTTAAAGAAAAAGATAAGATGCTGATCGCCTGGTATGAGCGGGAGATCAAGAAGTATCCGATCACGCTGCATTTGAATACCGAGGTCAACGGGATCGAGACATTGCAGGCGGACGAAGTATTCGTTGCAACCGGAGCAAAGGCAAAGAAACTTCCGGTGGCAGGCGCGGAATACGCAATGGATGCCGTGGAATATCTGCTCGGTGAAAAAGAAGTCGGCGAGAATGTAACGATCGTCGGCGGCGGGCTGACCGGATGTGAGATCGCGTATGACCTGTATCAGCAGGGGAAGAAACCGACGATCGTGGAAATGAAGAACGATCTGATTGCGGTGAAAGGAGTCTGTCTGGCAAACTCCAGTTATCTGCGTGATTTCTTTACGACGAATCATGTGTCGGTTCATCTGGAAACGAAATTATCGGAAATCCATCCGGACGGCGTGACGGTGACGGACAAAGCGGGAAAGAGCTTCAAGATCGAGGCGGACAGCGTGATCCTTTCCGTCGGATACGATCCGGCTCCGGCGGCAGCGGAGGGAAAACATGTGCATGTGATCGGTGATGCGAAAGTAGTCGGCAATCTGCGCACCGTGATTTGGAACGCATGGGATGTGGCAATGCGGATATAAGAAAGAGAGTGAGTTAAAAAAGGAAGTGATGCGAAATGAAACTGACAGAAGAACAACAGGCGATCCTGGACGGAGAAAAAGGGGAGACGCTGGCGAAAGTCATGAAGACACTTGTCATGTACGGAGAAGCATTTGGCGCGGAGACGATGGTTCCGGTGACCTCTAAATACAATCACCTTGTCACATCATTCGGGCTTGGCGTGATCGCTCCGGTGTATGATCTGATGGAACAGTTGATCGAGGCGGGGGCATTGTCAAAACAGCAGTTTTCCGCAGACCCGCGGCCGCTGGATCCGAATGTACCGGCAAATTTCCTGCAGAAGCTGATCTTCAATAAATTTATGTACAACAAACAGGATTTTTACGAGGGACAGCTTCAGAAACTGGGACTGATGGAAAAGGATGCGTTTACCTGTACTTGTTATATGGATGAAGTCGGAAACAAACCGGAGAAAGGCGAAGTGCTGAGCTGGTCGGAATCTTCGGCAGTCGTATACGCCAACTCCGTTCTCGGGGCGCGCTGTAACCGGAATTCGGGAATCATGGATCTGATGGGTTCGATCGTCGGATATGTGCCTTATTTCGGACTGCTCACCGATGAGGGGAGAAAGGCTTCCTGGATCGTGAAAGTGGAGACGAAGAAAAAGCCCGAGGCGCAGCTCTTAGGTTCCGCCATCGGCATGAAAGTGATGGAAGACGTTCCTTATATCGAGGGGCTGGACCGGTGGATCGGAACGGAACTGAATGAGGAAGCGTGCACCTATCTGAAAGATTTCGGTGCGGCGACGGCATCCAATGGGGCAGTTGGTCTGTACCATGTGGATAACTTAACTCCGGAAGCAAAAGAATGTGGAAAAGCCCTTGTCAAAGAAAATGCGAACGTGTATGTGATTGACGACGAGGAATTGAAACGGGTGAAACAGAATTATCCGATCGTCTGGAAACAGCCGAACGCGAAACCGAAACTTTGTTTTGTCGGCTGTCCGCATATGAGTCTTCAGCAGTTGAAAGACTGGACAGACAAGGTGGAAACAGGACTTCAAAAATACGGCAACAAAAAAGTCGTGATACCGACGGTATTTACGGCGGCACCGGGAGTGCTCAAAGAATTTGAGCAGACCGACTATGCGCGCAGACTGAAAGCGACAGGTGTGATCACCTCGTATATTTGTCCGCTGATGTATATGAACAATCCGTTGTGTGCAAAGATGCCGGTCGTGACCTCATCCAACAAACTGCGGACCTATACGACGGCGCGGTATTTTACGGACGACGAGATCCTGCTGCTGATCACGAGGGGAGGTCGGAGATCATGAGAGAATTTAAAGGTCGCGTTGTGACACCGGGAACGGCAAAAGCGGAAGCGGTCGTGACGCACGGGGGATTTAACACATTGGCTTCTCTGCAGAAATCACTGCAGTTCGGAGATAAGACAGCAAAATGCAACGACCAGAATAACCCGGATCTGTATGGAAAGCCGCTGGCGGGATATGCACTTTGTCTGCCGCAGACGATCGGTTCGACGACCGGAGGCATGGTGCTCTACTGTGCCTGCGCGATGAAACGGCAGCCTGCCTGTATGTTGTTTGCTAATCCGATCGATTCTCTGGCGGCGGCCGGAGCGATCCTGGCGGACGTATGGTTGGACGATGTGACGATGCCGGTCGTAGACAGCTTAGGAGAAGAATTTCTCGATTATGTGAAAGACGGGATGATGATCACGATCGGGGAAGACGGAAAAGTGACGGTGGAATAAATGCAGTGGAACTTATTGGTAATTGAAGACGACAAAGCGTTGAGCGACGGGATCCGTCTGGCGCTGCAGGATGCACAGCACCGGATCGTACAGGCGGAGACGCTCCATGCGGGAAAATGTTGTCTGGAAAAGATGATCGAAACATCCGGGCGGGGAGAACAGGAGCGGATCGACCTTGTCATTTTGGATCTGAACCTGCCGGATGGAAACGGTCTGGAACTTCTGCAATGGATTCGGGAGCGCCTGGCGCTCCCGGTCATCATTTTGACAGCAAACGATCTGGAGATCGATATTGTGACGGGACTGGAGTCCGGGGCGGATGATTATATCACGAAGCCGTTCAGTCTGATGGTACTGCGGGCGAGGGTACGCGCAAGGCTTCGGAATATGCAGGGCGCACGACCAATGGAGAATGGGCAGGAGCAGAGTATACAGATCGGACCGTTTTCTTTTGCATTTGATAAAATGGAATACCGGAAGAACGGAGAGAATCTTGTGTTGAGCCGGACAGAGCAGAAACTTCTGCGGATCCTTGTGGAAAACAGAGGGAAGACGATCCCGAAAGAACGGCTTTTAGATCAGATCTGGGCGGACGGCGGAGAATTTGTGGAAGACAACGCGCTGTTTGTCGCGATCAAGAGACTTCGGGAGAAGCTGGAAGACCGGTCGTCCTCCCCGGAATATATCAAAAATGTGTACGGCATCGGATATATGTGGCAGGAAACAGACAGAGACAGCAGTGAGGACAGGACATGGAGTGGCAGTGGATCATAACGGGAGGCAGTATTTTGCTTCTGATCGGAGCGGGGATATTTTGCGGGATCCGTGAATGGCAGACGCGAAGAGAGATGCGCGCATTGGAGGAAATGCTGGATGCGGCGATTGCAGGTGGATTTTTGGAGAAAGATTATGATGAGACATGTCGGTCGGCGATCGAGTCCCGGATGGCGCAGTATTTGAAAAAATGTGAGAGTCTGCAGAAGAAAAGGGAAGCCGACCAGAAAAAGATCAGCACTCTGATCTCGGATATTTCACATCAGACAAAAACGCCGCTTACGAACATTTCATTGTATACGGAACTTTTACTGGAAAAAGATCTGCCGAAAGAGGCGGAGGAATGCGCGCTTCAAGTACGCGGACAGGCGGAAAAATTACAATTTTTGCTGCATACGCTGATCCGTTCGAGCCGGCTGGAAAACGGGATCATCACGTTGTATCCGAAAAAACAGGGCGTCCGCAAGATGGTGGAAGCCGCTGTCTCGCAGATACGCCCGAAAGCACAGCAGCGCGGGATCCGGATCGAAGTCGGTGCAGGGAGGAAAGACCGTCAGCCGGAAGAACGCCAGCTGGAAGAACGTCAGTTGGAAGACCGTCAGTTGGAAGATCGTCAGGCGGTTTTCGACGAGAAATGGACGCAGGAGGCGCTTTACAATCTTTTGGACAACGCAGTGAAATATACGGATCCGGGAGACTGGATCGAGGTGTGTTGGACAGAATACGAGTTGTTTCTGCGGATCGATGTGACGGATCACGGAATCGGGATCCCCGAGCAAGAGACCGGGCGTATTTTCGGAAGATTTGTCCGCGGAGAACAGGTGAGAAATCAGGAGGGCGTGGGGATCGGTCTGTACCTTGCGGACCAGATCGTGACCGGGGAGGGAGGATATTTGAAAGTGAAAAGCATCCCCGGTGAGCGGACGACATTTTCCATGTTCCTTTCCAAATAAGAATCTGTCAAAACTGACAGATTTGAGAAAGTGTGTCGAAAGATTTTTTTGTTATAGTTTATGTGGAGGAAAAACTTCTGCATAAACTATTTTTATTTGAAAGGGGAGAATAGAATGATCATATTGGAGACAAAGGATCTGAAAAAATACTACGGGAACGGCGAGACGATGGTTCGTGCGCTGGATGGCGTGAATCTTTCGGTCGAAGCCGGAAGTTTTACGGCAATCGTCGGAACGAGCGGCTCGGGAAAGTCAACGCTGCTTCACATGCTTGGCGGCTTAGACCGTCCCACGTCGGGGGAAGTAATCGTGGACGGGGAGAAGATCTTCGGACTGAAAGAAGAGGCGCTGACGATCTTCCGGAGAAGAAAGATCGGGTTTGTATTCCAGAATTATAATCTTGTTCCGGTTCTCAATGTGTATGAAAATATCGTGCTTCCGATCGAACTGGACGGAAAACATCCGGATCAGAAGTATGTCAAACGGATCGTGCAGACGTTGGGGCTGGAAAATAAGATCAACAGCCTGCCGAGTCATTTGTCCGGAGGACAGCAGCAGAGAGTTGCGATCGCGAGGGCATTGGCTGCAAAACCGGCGATCCTGCTCTGTGACGAACCGACCGGAAATCTGGACTCGAAGACGAGCCTCGATGTGATGGGACTGTTGAAAGTGACGAGCCGTCAGTTCGAGCAGACGATCGTCATGATCACACACAATGAAGAGATCGCGCAGATGGCCGATGAGATCATCCGGATCGAGGACGGAAAAATTGCGGGAGAAAATTGCAGGGTGAAATCGCAGGGAGAGGATGTGATCGCATGAAAGTGAAAAATCAAAAGACGATCCGCCGGCTTTCGTTTCGGATCTTTGGCGCAAACCGTACAAGAAATCTGGTGGCGGTCCTTGCGATCGCATTGACGGCGCTGATGTTTACGGCATTGTTTACGATCGCGGTTACGCTGAATCATTCTTCCGAACAGCAGATGATGCGTCAGGTGGGAGGATATTCTCACGGCGGCTTCAAACGGCTGACCGAGGAACAGGTGGACGATCTGCGGGATGATCCGTTGATCCGGGAAAGCGGGGCGACCTATTTGTTTTCCGTGCCGGAGGAGGATGCATTTCTTAAAATCTCTGCGGAAATGCGTTATGCCGAGGATAATTATGCGAAATTCTGCTGGTCGCTTCCGACTTCCGGAGCGATGCCGAAGCAGGGAAAAGAAATCGCAATGGATACGGCGGTGCTGGAACTGCTCGGTATCCCGGCGAAACTCGGAGAAGAGGTGGAACTGACTTATCCGCTTGGCAATACTCTGGTGACGGATACCTTTACATTGTGCGGATATTGGGAGGCGGATCCTGCGCTTCCGGCGCATATGATCTGGCTGTCGAAAGAGTATGCGTTATCACAAATGGAACAGGCTTCGCCGGAGGAGCGGGAACAAAATAATGTGGGCGACTGGTATCTGGATCTTGTATTTGAGGACAGCCGGGATATCAGCGGAACGCTGGAGAAGATCGCAGAGAACCACGGATATACGATCGGCGAGTCGACAGAGGGAACAGAACTTGCATGTGGGATCAACTGGGCGTATACATCGACTCATTCGGAAAGTATGGATGCGCAGAGTATTTTCCCGCTGATCGGAGCCGTGATCGTGATGCTTCTGACCGGATATCTGATCATTTATAATGTCTTTCAGATCAGTGTGGCAGGAGACGTTCGTTTTTACGGACTGTTAAAGACGATCGGAACAACGGGACGGCAGATCCGGCGGATCGTCCGGTGGCAGGCGCTTTTATTGTCAGGGATCGGAATCCCGATCGGACTGATCTTCGGGTATCTGACCGGAAATCTGCTGATGCCGGTTATCATGGCAAATCTGGATGACGCAACGGTCTATCGAAGTGCGAATCCGGTTATTTTTATCGGGGCGGCATTGTTTGCCCTTGTGACGGTATTTATCAGCTGCTTTCTTCCGGCAAGACGTGCGGCATAAGTCTTATAAGTTGGAATTGGAAGCAACGATGCTGAATATTAACGGAACGCATAATCAGAATTTGAAAGAAGCTTGTCGGACGCTGAAAGAATATGCAATTTATACAGACAAGATCCGTAAGTATGCAGAGGAAATGAGTCTGGAAGATGCGGTGGAACGGGCAATTTGCGAGTGTATAAAAGAGGGAGTCTTAAAAGAATTTCTGGAGAAACACAGAGCGGAGGCAAAAGCGATGAGTATCTTTGAATATGATCAGGAAAAGCATATACGGATGGAACGTGAAGAGGCATGGGAAGAGGGACGACGCGAGGGAAGAGAATCGGGGCTCCGTGAAGGAGAAGAAAACACCAAACGGATTTTTAAGTTAGCGCAGGCAGGAAAGACTCCAAAGGAGATCGCCGAAATATGTGAAGTCAGTGTGGAGAAAGTGCAGCATATTTTGGAATAGGCTGCTACCCAAAGCGAACACTGGTTTAAAAGTGTTCGCTTTGGGTATTCACATTTTGTAAATTTCAGATTAGGTAGCACCGGAGAGGAGCTGACGCTGCTTCTCTCCGGCGCTGCGATGTATGTTCATATGTTCAGCTTACTATTTGATGATGTTTAAATCCCCGGTATGCAAAAGGAATCAGAATGATACAGAGGCAGAGTGCAGTCACCGGCATCATCACATACGGAGGTATAACGACACCGGCAATTTCATAAGGGATCATGGAAAATATATAATCATACTGCATCATATTTGCCGGCATCAGATGGAAGAGCAGGTAACCAAGAAGCGGGTATGCTGACACTTTGACGAACATCGGGACGCATAAGAGCAGCACCGACAGTATGATCACGCCAAATGCCGACTTCATTCTGGAAGAGAAAAACATGGTCAAAGCGGACATACACATGCAGGCAAAAAATACGCAGATACTTTGTAAAAGCGCAGCTTGTTTCAGCGTGAGCGGATAAGGAAACAGGGCGTCGTAGATTTGTACATTGGCATTGCCGCCGTCGAATCCAAATGTCAGCATGGATTGAACATAAGACTGCAAAGTGACGAGCAGCGTGACGATCCCGGTCATCGAAAATCCGGTAAAGAATTTAGCTTTGATCAGTTTTCCTTTTCCATATCGGGCGCTTAGGAGCAGCTGATCTGTATGGTTGGAGTATTCTCCGGCAAAAAGCGGAGCCAGACAGATCGCCATGACAAATGCAGCCATCACACCGGAGGTTGCCATGATCGTCATAAAACGGGTATAGCCGTCGGAATAAGAGAAAATCCATGGTTCTTTCACTTCCGCAGAGTACTGCATCATAATTTCTTTGGCATTTTCACTGATCGGCGCATTTTCAATCTGTTTGGTCATACAAAGTTCGCGGATCTCGTAGAACTGTTCTGCGCGTGCCGGATCCAGTGTTCCCATTTCCGGTGCGCCGAAACGGACGTTGGGCGTGTCATACACCTGCCTTGCCAGACTATAAATGGAGCTGTATTTTCGGGCATTTTTTTGATATTCCTCCGTACTCTGATAAACAGCGGCAGAATCCGGTATTGTCTGATAGGCATCTGCCGTCTCCATTAATAATTTATCGTCCAATATTCTGCCGGATAATTCCCGTGCGTATGCACGGTCTTTTTTCATAGCCTCCGCATTTGACTCAAAAAGTTCCCCCTCAATATAGTAGCTTCCCATCAACGTGCCCCAGATTGAGAAGACAGAGAGGAACAACGTCAGCAGGAGCGCAATTTTTACGGAACGTTTTCCGAGAATTTTACGGTATTCAAAACTAACCAGTGTCCAAAATTCTTTCATTGTTCTGCCTCCTCCTGAAAATAATATAAATAAAGGTCTTCAAGTGTCGGTTCTGCGGATACGGCATTTTCCCGGGGAATGGTGTCGCTGATCACCCGTAAAATGATGTCTTTTCCGCTATTACGCAGATTGATCACCGTATGCTCGGTACAGAGTTGTTCGGCATTTGTTTCCGGAACGCAGCATTCCCAGATTTTTCCGTGGATCGTCCGGATGATCTCGTCGCGGCTTCCCTGGTGGAGGATCTGTCCGTCTTTCATCATCAGGATTTCTCCGGCGATATATTCCACATCAGATACGATATGTGTGGATAAAAGTACGATCCGGTCTTGACCAAGGCGGGAGATCAGATTGCGGAATTTTACGCGCTCTTTTGGATCCAGTCCGGCGGTAGGTTCGTCCAGGATCAGGATCTTGGGATCATTTAACAATGCCTGCGCGATCCCCAAACGCTGTTTCATTCCGCCGGAGAGTGTTTTGATCTTTCGTTTTGACTCTTTCTCCAACGAAACCAGTCTCAGGAGACTGGCGGTACGTTCGCAGGCAGGATTTTTGGGAAGTCCTTTGAGTGCGGCGAGATACATCATAAAATCCTGTACGCGAAAATCCGGATAATATCCGAAGTTTTGTGGGAGATAGCCGAGCACATCCCGGTAGGCTTCCTGCCGGACGTCAATGCCGTCATACGTGATCTCACCGGAGGTTGGAGTCATGACGCCGCAGATCATTCGCATCAGCGTTGTTTTTCCGGCGCCGTTTGCTCCGAGCAGTCCGTAAACGCCGCTTTTCATCCGCAGGGAAATTCGGTCGCATGCTATTTTATTTCCGTATTGTTTGGTTACCCGGTTTAAATATAATTCCATAGTGATTGTTCCCCTTTCGTGATCGTCAGTGTATGAAGAGCAGCTGTCCTTTGCGTGCTGACGATAAGAGTTCTTTACCTTGTTTCAGCAGAAAGCAGACAGAAGCCAGACAAAGGAATTCCCAGACCGGGAGCAGATCCGGGTGGTAAAAATATGCTCCGGAACTGCCGGCGAGATCATGCGCGATACTGATAAAAGCAGACGCGGCGGCACAGAAATATATGGATTCATTTCGCGGCGTTCTTCTTATGATCCAGAGAGAAAGTGCGGCAGTCATGGTACATGGTGTGATCAGATAAAGCACGGTCCTGAGCAGATAAAATTCGGACTGTGTGCTGACAATTCCGATAATAACGCCTAAAATAAGGAAATCGACCGTTCCGAAAATGAGGAAGCGAGCCATCAATATCTGGGAAAGGCTGTATTTACAACTCATTTCCAGTTCGACCATATTCCATTGCGTGGATCTGGCAAATTCTGTAGTTGTGATCAAAGTCAGAAACGGCAGCAATGCAGCGGTTTTCCAGCATACGCCATCGGAAGCGAATCGGACAATCCCGATACATGCGAGCAGGATAAAAATGGAAAAAATCCAGGTACGTTTCCGGATATATTGAAGCTGTGTAAAGAAAAATCCTCGCGGATCTAATTGCGGGACAGGCATTGTCTTTAAAAATGCTTCTTTTCGTTTGGGAGCAGGAGCGGCGAACGCAAGGGTAAGTTCGTGGCTCCAGTCTTTTTTTCGCATCTGTTTCATGAAAAATCCTCCTTTCGTAGTCGTGTTTTCAAATGTTCCAGCGCAGTCTTTGTCTTTCGATAGACTGCAAAACGGGACAGTCCGGTAATTTCGGAGAGTTCGCTGACCGTCAGTTCATTGACATAACGAAGAAGCAGGAGTTCCTGTTCATCCTCGGGCAGCACATGCAATGCCTGACGGATAACAAGCGTCAGTTCGGTTTGTTCGATCATCCGGTGTTGGGCGACATCCTCCAGAGCGTCTTCCGGGAGTTCTTTTTCCCTGTCAAAAGTCCGCAGCCGAAAATGGTCTGTACATAAATTTCTTGCGATCGTATACAAGTACGGAAGTTGTTTTCCGATTTCAGAATAAGAAGTCTGTGAGAAAAAGCGAAGAAAAGTTTCCTGCGTCAGATCTTCTGCAAGCACGGCATTTTTTACTTTGTGATAACAATAGCGGTAGATTTTATCATATTGATCGCGGATCTCGATCGCCATAGAGGAAACCTCCTTTCATAAGGAATAACGGATCGAAGGCAGTGCATGTGCGAAAAAAGTATAAAAATACAAGCAGCAACTCTTTTTTCAGAATTGCTGCCTGTGTTTCGCTGGAAAGCACGAGTGAAAAATTCAGTTATGTCTATTTCCGGTAGGCGAATTTCGGGAGTCCCTCCTCGGTCGGAACGGTGACTTCTCCCAGGATCAGCGGCGCGGCATAACGGATGAAATCGTCTTTGATATCGGAACCGTCTTTTGAGATCCATTCAAGAGGAACTGTTTTTTCCTGATTGCAGATCAGATTGACGTCTTCCATTACATAGTCAATGCAGTAATCCCCGGAAGCGAGTTGAGAGCGGTGAAATGCGATCATCTTTCCGGTAGCGCCCTCGACCGCACATTTGACGCCGTAGGCGCCGGAAGCGATGGCTTCTTTCTGGTCTGTTTTAGAGAGCATGGAAGAAGAGCAGCGCTGGCAGACGTTTAATTCGATCGAGCGGACTTTGACACCGATCCGGTCCTTAACGAGATTTTCCAGATATTTTCCGGAACCGGTGAGCATTTTGTGTCCGAATGTATCGACGCCGACGTCGCTGGCAAGTTCACAGACAAACGTGCCGTTGCCGTCGTTGATCCCCTCAGAGATGCAGACAACCAGGTTTGGCGTGTGTTCCAGTGAAGCTTTTACTTTTTCGATAAATGCGTCCGGATCAAATGCGACTTCCGGCAGATAGATCAGAACCGGATTGTCGCCGTCAAATTTGCGGGCGAGTACGCTTGCCGCGGTCAGCCATCCGGCATGACGTCCCATGATCTCGACGATCGTCACGGATTTTTTGTTGTCGTAAACGGATGCGTCGACGGCGATCTCACGAACGGTGGACGCAACATATTTTGCGGCGCTTCCGAATCCCGGCGTATGATCGGTGAGCACGAGATCGTTGTCGATCGTTTTCGGGATTCCGATGAACCGGATGTCGCTTTCGATCGTTTCCGCATAGCGGGAAAGCTTGCTGACTGTGTCCATGGAATCGTTGCCGCCGATATAGAAAAAGTAGCCGATATTTTTGGCTGCAAATTTTTCAAACAACTCCGGATAGACCGGATCGTTCAAATCTTCCGGCAGCTTGTAGCGGCAGGATCCGAGGTAGGATCCGGGAGTTGTTTTGATCAGTTCCAGTTCGCCGGACTGTTCCAGCGGTTTCATATCCATGATCTGATCGTGCAGGAATCCCTCGATTCCGTTGATCATTCCGTAGACCGTTCCGAGTGTGTCTTCGCGGTTCAGTGCTTCATATACAACGCCGTACAGACTGGCATTGATGACCGCAGTCGGTCCGCCGGACTGTCCGACAATTACATTTTTCCTCTGCATGAAAAGTTCCTCCGTTTTGTTTGAATTTGAAACTCTACTTATCTTAACATGGGAAAATGGGACTGGCAAGGCGGAAAGTTCATTGACGGAAGAAACGTGTGGCATGTGTCGCGATATTTGCGAAGTGAGTATCGGAGATGGTTGCGGAGGACTTTGGGTGCATTTTCAGGGCATTTTCAGAGGAAAACTGGCGACAGGATCCGGAACGTGGTACAATAAAGGTAATTTCAAAAATCAGTAGGAGGGAGACAATATGTCTGGTATTGGATTAAAGGTAAGAGCGGAATTTCAAAAAGGAGATGATATCCGGGATGCGGGACTTACAACGCCGGATTTCGTAGAGCGTACGGATGATATTTTATATGGAGAGGATCCGAAATGGCAGGTGCTGGATCTGTATCGTCCGAAAAACAGAACAGGGGAAAAGCTTCCGGTGATCGTCAGTATCCACGGCGGCGGCTGGGTATACGGCGATAAGGAGCGCTATCAATATTACTGCATGAGTCTTGTGGAACATGGATTTGCAGTGGTGAATTTTACTTATCGTCTGGCGCCGGAATTTCAGTTCCCGGCGGCTTTGGAAGATACGAATCTTGTGGCAGCGTGGATCATGGAGCATGCGGAACAATACCAGTTGGATACGGAGCATATTTTCGGAGTGGGAGATTCGGCGGGGGCGCATATGCTCGGGCTTTACGCGTCGATCTGTACCAATGCGGAATATGCCGCGCAGTATGAATTTCGGGTACCGGACGGATTTGCATGGAAAGCGGTTGCCTTGAACTGCGGCGCTTATCAGATCATGGTAAGCGGAGAGGAACAGGATCTGACAGGGATGTTGATGTCGGAACTGCTTCCGGAGAAAGGAAGTGCGGAGGAATTAGAGAAGATCAATGTGATCGCCCATGTGACAGAGTCATTTCCGACGGCATTTGTGATGACGTCCAACGGGGATTTCCTGAAAAATGATGCGCCTCTGTTGATCCAAAGGCTGATGGAATGTCAGGTGCCGCATGTATTTCATTTTTACGGAGACAAGGATACGACACTGTATCATGTATTCCATCTGAATATGAAGACAAAGATTGCGGCAGAATGTAATAAAGAAGAGTGTGATTTTTTCGGAAAATTTTTATAGGGTTGGAAAACCGGGCGATTTAGAGTATAATGCATCCATAGCGTCGGTGTACAAGGGGGAAACCGGCGGAAGCAGACAGAAGCAAGAACACGGAGGAGAAACAAAAACAGCTATGAAATATATTACATTTGCGATTCCATGTTATAACTCAGAAGAATATATGGAGCATGCGATCAATTCGATCCTGCCTGCGGGAGAGGATGTGGAGATTCTTGTCGTCAATGACGGTTCCAAAGACCAGACGGCGGAGATCGGGAAACGGTATGAAGCGATGTACCCGGGGATCGTCCGGGTGATCGATAAGGAAAACGGCGGTCATGGAGATGCGGTCAACGCAGGGCTTTCGCAGGCGTCCGGCGTGTATTTTAAAGTGGTGGACAGCGACGACTGGGTGGATGAAGAGGCGCTCATGAAGATCCTGAACAAAGTCAAGGAATTTGTTCGGACAGAATCGGTTGTGGATATGATCATTTCCAATTATGTTTATGAAAAAGTGGGAATGGAGCATAAAAAAGTGATCCATTACCGGAACGTACTCCCTCAGAATGAAGTGTTCCGCTGGGATGACATCGGCAGTTTTCATCTGGATCAGTATATTTTGATGCATTCGGTGATCTACCGTACGGAAATGTTGAAACTCTGTCAGTTAAAGCTTCCGAAGCATACGTTTTATGTGGACAATATTTATGTGTATTATCCGTTGCCGCATGTACGGACGCTTTATTATATGGATGTGGATTTTTACCGCTATTTTATCGGAAGAGAAGATCAGTCAGTCAATGAAAAAGTGATGATCGGTCGTGTGGATCAGCAGATTTTTGTGACAAAGACGATGATCTCAATGTATGAGCTGCGTCTGATCCCGAGCAAAAAACTTCGGAAATATATGATCAATTATCTGGCGATCATGATGACAGTTTCATCGATCTTGTGTATCCGGTCGAAAGATAAAGAGAATCTGGAAAAGAAAAGGGAACTTTGGAAATATTTGAAAAAGAAGGATTACAAAACATATTTTAAAATCCGTCACGGTATTCTGGGACAGACGATGAACCTGCCGGGAAGATCCGGGCGAAAAGTTTCGTCGATGGCATACAGCGTTGCAAGAAGGATCATCGGCTTTAATTAAATTTCCAATAATAACAGAAGTTGGATGAAAGCATATTTTATCAGCCATGGCACATACTACTTTAGAAGAAGATTTCAAAAAAAGGAGTATGTGACATGGCTGTTCATTTTGAAGAAAGTAAAACGAAAGAAAATCTGATGCGCGCGTTTGCGGGAGAGAGTCAGGCGAGAAACCGCTATACGATCGCCGCAGAGCGTGCGCGGCGCGCGGGGATGGATACGATCGCAGAGATGTTTTTGTATACGGCGGATCAGGAGCGGGCGCACGCGGAACGTTTCTATGAACTTTTGAAAGAGGAATCGGGAAAAACAATTTTTATTGACGGCGGTTATCCGGTAGATCAGCAGGAAAATCTTGCAGACTTGCTGAAAGCGGCAGAGCATAATGAAAAGGAAGAATTTGAGGAGATTTACCCGGCATTTGCAGAGATTGCGAAACAGGAGGGATTCTTTGAGGCGGCATCGGCATTTCTGCAGATCGCGGAGATCGAACATGTGCATCAGAAACGATTCGGGAAAGTGGCGAAGATGCTTCAGACAAATCAGTATTACGCGGGAGAGGAGCCGGAAAAATGGATCTGCACAAACTGCGGATATATCCATGAGGGAAAACAGGCGCCGAAAGTATGTCCGGTCTGCCGTCATGAGCAGGGAGATTTTCTTCCATATGAATTTGCACCATACCGTGTGGATTCCTAACCGCATACAGGATAAGGAATGGTCAAAATGTACAAAAAATAATGAAAATTTAAAAATAGATTGACAAATACGTCAGTCTATTTTTATAATAAGAATAACGTTAACGTACACGGCATAAAAAACGGAATAGAAAGAAGGAGGAGACGACATGACAATCTATGTAAATATCGCGGCAGCAAGAGAAGGCGACGGCAGTAAAGAAAGACCGTTCAAATCGATCAATGAAGCGGCGCAGGCAGCGAAACCGGGTGATGAGGTACTGGTAGCGCCGGGCATTTACCGGGAATATGTGGATCCGAAAAATGCGGGAACCGAAGAGGCAAGGATTACATATCGGAGCGAACAGCCGTTGGGAGCGGTGATCACCGGAGCGGAAGAAGCGAAAGGATGGGAGCATTACAAGGAGAATGTGTGGGTTCTCCGTATAGACAACGGTGTATTCGGCGCTTATAATCCGTATACGACATATGTAGGCGGCGACTGGTATTTTGCTCCGGTCGTGCGGCATACGGGCGCGGTTTATCTGGATGACCGTCAGCTTTATGAGACGGAGTCCTTGGAAGAATGTATCAAAGGGGAAGTGTATGCGCCGTCCTGGGAACCGGAGTATTCTGTTTATAAATGGTATACCGAACAGGATGCAAACGAGACAGTGATCTATGCGAATTTCCAAGGAAAGAATCCGAATGAAGAAAAGGTGGAGATCAATGTCCGCCGGAATTGTTTTATGCCGTCCAAAACAGGAGTCGGTTATATCACGGTCAGTGGATTTGATATGAATAAGGCTGCGACGACATGGGCGCCGCCGGCAGCTTTTCAGGATGGTCTGATTGGACCGCACTGGTCAAAGGGCTGGATCATCGAGGACTGCGAGATCAGCAACAGTAAGTGTTCCGGTATTTCTCTTGGAAAATATTACGATCCGGAAAATGATCATTACTTTACAAGAAAACATGTGAAGAGTCCGACACAGATGGAGCGTGACGCTGTCTGCCGCGGACAGTATCATGGCTGGGTAAAGGAGAAAGTCGGAAGTCATATTGTGCGCCGATGTCACATTCATCATTGCGAGCAGACCGGAATCGTAGGAAGAATGGGATGCGTATTTAGTCTGATCGAGGATAACCATATCCACAATATCAATAATATGCAGCAGCTTGGCGGCGCGGAGATTTCCGGTATTAAACTGCATGCGGCGATCGATGTTGTGATGAGACGGAATCATATCCACCATTCTACGATGGGAATCTGGTGTGACTGGCAGGCACAGGGAACCCGGATCTCCCAAAATCTTCTGCATGACAATCATGCGCCGGAAAATACACCGCAGGCAGCAGGATGCATGATGAGTCAGGACGTATTTGTGGAGGTAGGACACGGTCCGACATTGATCGACAACAACGTAATGCTCTCCAAAGCATCCGTTAGGATCGCGACAGAGGGCGTGGCATGTGTACACAATCTGATCGCAGGTGCATTTACTGCGGTAGGAAACGGAACGGACATGAATGTAAACGGCGTCAATCAGCCGCGTTACACACCATACCATATCCGTCATCGTACGGAGGTTGCGGGATTTATGACGATTCTTCATGGCGATGACCGCTTCTACAACAATATTTTTGTACAGAAATATCCGGTAAAAGAAGTGGAAGTGAAAGAGGATATGGGATTTATGATGGCGGATAATCAGGTAGTCGGCACGGATGTGTTTGACGAATATCCTACATATGACGAATGGATCAGTTGGTTTGAGATGGATAAACCGGCGGATATGATGAAAATGACAGAATATCATTTCGCACATTTGCCGGTATGGGTAAACGGAAACGCTTATTTCAACGGAGCGAAAGCATGCAAAAATGAGAAAGAAAATCTGATCGATGAAAAGAACGAAGTGACGCTGGAACTGGTGGAAGAAGATGGAAGTTATACATTGAAAACAAATGTATACGAGTTCCTGAATGAGTTCAGAAGCGGTATGATCACAAGTGACGTTCTCGGGTATGCGTTCGAGCCGGAGCAGAGATTTGAGAATCCGGACGGAACGGCGATCACATTCGATACGGATTATCTCGGAGAGCATCGCGGGCTTTCTGTGATGCCGGGACCATTTGCATCGGCGGAAGCAGCCGGAAAACAGCTCTGGTAGGAACGGAAAAACAAAGAAATGAGTGGGGAGACAGAGAACGTGGCAGCGCCGGGGAAACCCGGCGCTGTTGCTTTCTAATTATGTAGTGGAATAGAAAAGCATGATAAAAGTGTGAGTATGAAAGTATGTAAAGACGAAAAAAGAACTAGGAGAAAAACAAATGGAAAAAAATTTTATGAGTAGTAAAGAGAAAAATATAACTTTTTATCAAGTATGGGAATGGATACAAAAGAATAGAGCAATTGTATTAGCGATTATTCCTTTGTTAGGATCGTTATTGATGGGAATTATGAGAGTGGCATTTAGATATTATATGGAAGGGCAGGCATCTTATTTTCATATTCCAGAAGAGCAAATAATTCAAAATTATCCAAGTGGTATTGTTAGTATGTTATCAGGAGGAATAATAGGAAGTCTATATATTTTATGTAATATATGGAGTGTAAGATCAATATTGAAACAGAAAACTATATTAAAGAAGATAAAAAGATTAGCAGTTTTGACGGTATTTGTTCCTTTGGGGATCTTAATTGTGGTAAATGCATTAATTTTGCCGGATAAAAGTTGGGGAAAAGAATTTATTTTTGGGAGTCTATCGATTATTATTGCACATGCAGGTTGTACAATTGGCATCGGAGGATTTATATTTCATTTTGTACATAGTGATTTGGTGGATTTTTCTAAAATATCTTTAGGAATTGAAGAAAAAATAGAGAAAAGTATTTTAAAGAAAAAAATAAATATGAAACAAAAGGAATCAGAAGAAAATACGGAGGATAGAAAAGAGCCGGAAAATGAGAATAAAATGCGTGATTTTATAATAATAACTTTGGTAGGAATTCTCATAGTGATAGGGGTTACTTTATGGTGTCCGTATCATTATGGGGAAGAAAACGTAAAAAATCAAATGTTTTTTTCAGTCACACAAATTAACGGAGTTGATTATGCAGTAGTCATGTCAGATGGGGAAAGTGTAGTTCTAAAAAAATGTAAAGAAGAGAATGGTATTTTGAAAATTTTCAAAGGGGGATCAAGAAAAGAAAATTGTAGTGGGCTATGGATAACCGAAAAACAATTTAAGGGTAATGAGATTGTTGATGCAGAATGGGAGGAATAAGTATTATTCCAAGATTAGAAGAATAGGCGCTTGTTTTGTTCATAAACTATATAAAGTCAAACCATCAGGATTTTATATGAGTCAGAAAGCGGAGAATTTATTAAATCTTGCCTTGGACGCGACCGAAGCAGAGCGTGAAAAATCATTGGAGTTGGATGTCGGGTATAATCCGATCGATAGGGAATGGGATTTGATCATCAAATATTCAGGTACATTAGAAATGGTGAGGGCACTTGCCGTATCTGTGACAGAACTGGCGAATCAGTATGCGGTGATCAAAATCCAAGAATCGAAGATCGATGCGTTGACACGGCTGTCCGAAGTGGATTTTATTGAAAAACCAAAGAGATTATTTTTTCAGGTGATGAACGGAAAGAGAGTTTCCTGTATCGATGAGGTACAGAAAACTCCTTTTTCTGTTTGGCGAAAAATAGCACCCAGCGAGCAGGCTGAGGAGCGGGGCGGAAACTCAAATCTTTATGGAAACGGTATTTTGGTCGGTGTTGTGGACAGTGGGATCGATATTACGCTTCCGGACTTCCGCTATCCGGACGGGACGACCCGGATCCGGGCGCTTTGGGATCAGTCTATTCCGGGAAATCCGCCGGATGGATATGCGATAGGAACAGAATATACACAGGCGCAGATTAATGTAGCATTGGCGGTTGAGAGCAGGGAAGAACGGGAACAGATGATTCCAAGCAGGGATATTTCGGGACATGGAACGGCTGTTGCGGGAATTGCAGCCGGAAGCGGAGAATATCAGGGCGTGGCACCGGCAAGTGAGTTGATCGTTGTCAAGATGGCAAGTCCGAGGGCGGATGGATTTCCAAGGACAACAGAATTGATGCAGGGAGTAGATTATGTGATCAAGAAAGCGGTGGAGTATCAAATGCCGATTGTAGTTAATTTGAGCTTTGGAAATACATACGGTTCGCATGACGGCACATCTTTGATCGAACGATTTTTAGATGACATTTCGAATTATTGGAAAAATGTAATTTGTGTCGGGAGTGGAAATGAGGGAAACAGCGCGGGGCATACGAGCGGCAGTCTTGCGGAGATGCAGGAGGAGACGGTTCAGTTAGGTGTACAGATGAATGAGCCGGGACTTAATGTACAGATTTGGAAATCCTATGTGGATGAAGTAGACATTTCTATTCAAAATCCATCCGGTGTGCGTGTGGGGCCGATTCGGGAAAATCTGGGAACGCAAAGATTTGTGATGGGGAATACGGAAATCTTGCTTTATTATGGAGAACCGAGTCCTTATAGTGTGCGGCAGGAGATTTTCTTGGATTTTCTCCCGAGGCAATCTTATGTTGATGCCGGTGTATGGCAGATCATTCTGACCCCGAGGCATATCGTAGAGGGCGGATATCAGATGTGGCTTCCAAGTCAGGGTGCGCTCAATGTGGGGACGGCCTTTTTGTTTCCGGTCAGCCGGACGACGCTTACGATCCCGTCCACAGCATCCCACGTGGTGACCGTGGGCGCGTATGATCCGCTGACATTTACTTATGCAGATTTTTCTGGGCGGGGACCGGCAGAGGGGCAGGAGGGGGCGGCGGCTTTTAAACCGGATCTTGCGGCTCCGGGAGTTTGGATCACGGCTCCGGAAGTTGGGGGCGGTTATGCAGAGGTTACGGGAACGTCTTTTGCGGCGCCGTTTGTGACAGGAAGCGCAGCGCTTTTGATGGAGTGGGGAATCGTAAAGGGGAATGATCCTTATTTGTATGGGGAAAAGGTAAAGGCATATTTGCGGAGGGGAGCGAGACCGCTGCCGGGGGAAGCGGAATATCCGAATGATCAGGTGGGGTATGGGACGTTGTGTGTGAGGGGGAGTATACCGGGAGAAAAATAAAATATAAGTAAAATAAATAAGCTGTCTTGACGAAAAGAACCATATAAGATACAATACAAGTATCATATATGGTTCTTGTACGGAGAGGAGGAGTTTTAATGAATGAAGCATTGGCGGTATATTTAAATCTTGATATGGAGAATATTGAGAAAAATGAAGAAATAATTAGAAAGATTGATGAATTGCTCCTTACAGTTGGTATGAAGTATTCCGGTATTATGAATCTGTATATTTCTGTAGATGAGCAAAAACGCGATGAGACTGTTTTTCGTGCAGAGGAATTATTGAGAAATACAGACTGGCTAAAAGATATTTTATCACATATCTTGATTGGGGTAATTACGAATGCCTGTCCGATAGAAGAGATTCAAACAGATATGATGTCAAATCCATCTTCTGAGAAATGGGGGTATTATGAACAATATTATCAGAAAACAAAGCAGTTGCCTCATGCAATTGTAGTTGATGAGAATAAACAGCTTAGAGATGGCTATGTATCGTATCTTTTGGCTAAAAAGTACGGTGTACAAGCAGAGGTTTGTGGAATGGTATCAGGACAGCCATTGAGGAAAATTGTTAAGGGAAGACATGTGGTATTGTCTAATGGGAAATGGAAAAAGAAGAGCAATAAACGCTATATATGGATTTACACTTTAAAAAATCCGGTTGTTCCGGGAGATATATTATTGGTAAATACAAAAAAAGGCAGGGCTTATATATGTGTCGACAGAATAGAATATGCGGCAGGACAAGGTTTCTGTTCAAGATATAATACAGTGAAAAAGTGTATGAATATGCGTATGGAAGAAGGAGAATATACAAACGATGGGAAATAGTATGGATTATATTTATACATCAGCTGAGCAGAAAATACTAATAGAGGTGGAACAGAAGAGTATCAGACAGTCTGTTATCGAACAGTATATACGTTGTAGAAAAATCCAGGGTATGACACAGGCAGAACTGGCAAAGCGTGCTGGAATTCCCAGAACGAATATTACTAGATTTGAAAGCGGAAACTATAATCCATCATTAGAGATGTTGGTGCGGATCGCGGCAGCGTTGGGGATGACATTACAGGTTCAGCTGATGGGAAAGGAATAAAAAGGAGTGTATGGAGAGGATGTATGAAGAATAGAATCATAGATGTTCAAAATATAAAAATTACTGTTTCAAAAGAAGAACTGGATGATTATATATGTATTACAGATATTGCCTTTGAAATCATCGGGGCGCCGTGTGCCTGGAAATATATCGGGAGAACATTAACAGAAACAGATTCCCATCTAACTCCTCTCCTTATCTTTACAAACCTCATAAAATGTGCTATTGTTACACTATGTTTAGCACTCTGCACCAAAGAGTGCTAATGAGAAAATGAGGTGAATGTAATGTTTGTAATACCGATTTATGATATGATCATTTTACCGGAAGTAACTTACTATTTTAAACAGGATGTTTTCCGTGAACTGAATCTTCAGGAAGAATTAAAAGAAGACGAGGAAGTTGTATTTCTGATGCTGAAGGAAGACAGAAATCGGGACGAGATGCGTCCGGAGGATTTTTTCCCGATCGGTGTGTCCGGAAAAGTAGAGGGGATTGACAGCGAGGGGAGTGTCAGTGTGCGGACGCTGGGGCGTGTGGATGTGAGAGTGATTCAGGCGACGCCGGATATGATGACGGCAGACGTGGAAGCACGCAGTGGAGAACAGGATTTGGATGCGGAAGAAGTGAAGCTTCGATTTGATAAATTGCGGACTTCGATGTTGAAGTTCATTCAGCGGTTCCAGTGGGGAATCTGGGCGCGGAGTTATGTTCTGCATTGGAAAAATGTGTCCGAAGTCGTCTCGGCTCTGTCCGCATATTTGAATCTGACCAACGAGGAAAAGTACGCGATTCTGGAAACGGATTCCGCACGGGAGCGGTTTGGAAAGATGGAGCGCAGCGTCTATGAATTTATGGAGATCGCCAGGGTCGGAGAAGAAGCGGAGAATGATCAGCAGGAGCGGCACGAGAAAGTATACCGTGAAGAAGCAATCAAAAAGCAGATTGAGTTTTTACAGAGACAGTTGGACGAGATGCATCCGGAAAATGTATCCGATGTGCGGAAGTTTGAGCAGAAGATCGAAGAATCCGGTATGAACGAGACGGCACGAAAAGAGGCTGAAAAAGTTCTGAACAGGATGAAGCAGGAGGGAAAAGACAGCCATGAATATGGAATGCTCTATGATTTTCTGGATTTTCTGACCGGACTTTGCTGGAAAAAAGAAGAAGTGCAGGAGCTGGATCTGGAGGAAGCGGAGGCAGTTCTTGACAGGGAGCATTACGGACTGAAAAAAGTAAAGCAGAGGATCATACAGCAGATGGCTGTGATGGCGCTGAACCGGCAGCAGTCGGGTTCGATCCTTTTATTTGTGGGACCTCCGGGAACCGGAAAGACGAGCATTGGACAGAGCATTGCGGAAGCGCTGCACAGACAGTATGCCAGAGTCAGTTTGGGCGGCGTACGGGATGAAGCGGAGATCCGCGGACATCGAAGAACCTATGTAGGTGCGATGCCGGGACGGATCATGGAGGGAATGAAGCGGTGTGCTTCCTCCAATCCGGTGATGGTGCTGGATGAAGTAGACAAATTATCGAAAGATTTCAGCGGAGATCCGGCCAGTGCATTATTGGAAGTTCTGGATCCGGAACAGAACCATACGTTTACCGATCATTATATGAATGTGCCTTATGATCTGTCGGACGTTCTGTTTGTATGTACGGCAAATACGATCGACACGATACCGGAACCGCTTTTGAATCGTATGGAGGTCATCCAGTTTCCGGGATATACCGCAGTTGAAAAAGAGCAGATCGCACGGAAACATCTGCTTCCAAAGGCAATGAAAAAGATGGGTGTGAAAGCACAGAATTTAAAAGTGACCGATGCGGCGCTTCAGACAGTAATCCGGGATTATACGATGGAATCCGGCGTGCGCGGTCTGAAAAAGCAGTTGGAAACATTGTGCCGGTATGCGGCGGTGAAACTTGTAAAGGGAGAACAGAAAAGCATTACGGTCAGTCCGAAGCGTCTGAGTGAATTTCTGGATCAGAAGCCGATCCATCACGAGGGGATTTTGGAAGAAAAGCGTCCCGGCGTTGTGACAGGGCTTGCGTGGACGTCTGCCGGAGGAGAGATTTTATTTATCGAGACTTTATTGGTTCCGGGCAGCGGTAAGGTGCAGGTGACCGGACAGCTCGGCGATGTGATGAAAGAATCGGTGCAGATCGCGCTTAGCCTTGTGAAATCGATGTACCCAAAGGAAGCGGAAATTTTAAAAGATCATGATCTACATATTCATGTACCGGCAGGCGCAGTGCCGAAAGACGGTCCGTCCGCAGGGATTACGATGACCTCAGCGCTCGCGTCTCTTCTGACTCAAAAGGCAGTCAGCCCGGAATATGCCATGACGGGAGAAGTCTCTCTGCGGGGCACGGTGATGCCGATCGGCGGACTGCCGGAAAAATTGATGGCAGCGCAGCGCGCTGGGATTTCAAAAGTGCTGGTCCCGAAAGCGAATGTGGACGATCTGGACGAAGTGGCAGATGAGGTAAAAGAAAAATTAACGATCCTGCCGGTGGAAAAAGTAACGGAAGTATTGGGGATGGTGCTGGAGGGAAAAAAGAGATGAAATTAAGCACACTATGTTATATAGAAAAAGACGGTCAATATTTAATGCTGCACCGCACGGTAAAGAAAATTGATGTGAACAAAGATAAGTGGATCGGTGTCGGTGGTCATTTTGAACATCAGGAAAGCCCGGAAGAATGTCTGCTCCGCGAAGTCAAAGAAGAAACAGGATATACATTGGAATCTTGGAAATATCGCGGGATTGTTACGTTTGTATACGGAGAAGATATTGTAGAATACATGTCTCTTTATACAGCGGACAGATTTTCCGGGGAGGAGATCCCATGCGACGAGGGAGAATTGGAATGGGTGGATAAAGAGAAGATCATGGATCTGAACTTATGGGACGGAGATAAGATCTTTCTGAAACTGCTTGCGGAGGAACATCCGTTTTTCTCACTGAAACTGGTATATGATACGAATGATGTGCTGATATACGCCGCATTGGATGGAAAAGAACTGGAAAGGAAAATGTGATGAAAAAGCAGAATGAATATAAAGCAGTGTCACATGACTTTGATCCGGTATTTGATGAAAATTCCCAAGTTTTGATCTTGGGAACATTTCCCTCTATGAAATCAAGGGAACATCATTTTTACTATGGGCATCCGCAGAATCGTTTCTGGAAAGTGATCGCCCGGCTCACAGACAGTGAGGTACCGAAGTCGATTGTGGAGAAAAAGCAGCTTTTGCTGCAGCATGGGATTGCAATATGGGATGTCATTGAAAGCTGTGAGATCATCGGATCCAGCGACAGCAGTATCCGTAATGTCGTTGCCGCAGATTTGAACAGTCTCCTTTCACAATGTGAGATCCGGAAGATTTATGCAAACGGCGGTACCGCAAAGAAGCTATATGAACGATACAGTCAAAAGACGACGGGGCGGGAGATCATAGGGCTTCCGTCGACAAGTCCGGCAAATGCGGCGTATTCACTGGACCGTCTGATGGAATACTGGAGTGTGATAAAGGAGGAGTGCAGATGGTAGAAAACGGAGTTATTTTTGGAAGATATCAGATATTTCATTTAAAACATATGGAGGGCGTTCTGGCGGCAAAGATGCGCTGTAAAAAATTATACATCGGAATTACACATTCCGATATTGTAGCTTTTGCGGCAACTTCTCCGCTGGATAAAAACGGAACGGTAAAGAGGGATAATCCTCTGACTTATTTTGAACGGTTTGAGATGATCCAGGGAGCACTGCGGGATTTTGGCGTGAAGCGGAAAGAGTTTGAGATCATCCCGTTTCCGATCAGTCAGCCGGATCTGATTCTCCAGTATGCGCCGAAAGATGCTACTTATTATATGAGTATCTGTACCGAATGGGATGAAGAAAAATACCGGATACTGGGAGAACTGGGCGTGAACCGGGAAGTGCTTTGGCGTCGAAATCCGGAGGAGATGGGTGTGACAGGAAAAATCATCCGGGAATTGATCACGGAGCAAAAGGAGTGGCAGCAGCATGTGCCGCGCACAGTTGCAGATTATATCGTAACTCATGGGCTGGATCGGCGGATACGGGATCTGAATCTGATGTATAGAATTCCGGGGAAAAAAGAATAAAAAGAAAAAAGAGATGTTCGTTTCTATGACAGATTGATTACATGAAAGCGAACACTCTTTTCATTTATGATACATGATTTACGGAAGCAGGTATGTGTACATCACGATAAAGTGGCAGGCGCTTCCTGCCATAACAAACAGATGAAAAATTTCGTGACTTCCGAAATTTTTATGCCGGTTATTGAAGATCGGGAGTTTTAGTGCATAAATGATACCGCCGATCGTGTAAATGATACCGCCTGCCAGAAGCCATCCGAATGCAGCCGGAGACAGTGTGTTCAGGATCTGAGTGAATGCGAGAACACAGGTCCACCCCATACAGATATACAATACGGATGAAAACCATTTCGGACAATAAACCCAGAATGCTTTGATCAGGATTCCGGCGATCGCGATACCCCAGACAAGAAGCAGAAGCGGAATTCCTGTCTTGCGGTCGAGTACAAGCAGACAGATCGGCGTGTATGTTCCGGCGATCAGTACAGAGATCATCATATGATCGATTTTTTTCAAAATAGTGTTTACTTTTTCGGAAATATCGACGGTATGGTATGTTGTGCTCGCTGCATAGAGCAGGATCAGACTGGCGGCATAAATCGTAAGGGCTGTCAGATAAAGGTGTCCCGGTTCGTGGGCGGCTTTTATCAAAAGAGGGACAGCAGCAAAAATAGCCATCAGCATGCCGATAAAATGTGTGATCGCGCTTCCCGGATCTTTGATATGTTTCTTTGTCATTATAATACGCCTCCTAAAATGCTAAAAACATATAATGTAGTTTTAAAAACCACATAAAATAATATATGCATTATACTACACCATATGCATAAGAAATGCAAGATGCAACAAGAAAATAGAAAGAAAAAACTGGACTGGTTGAAAAAGATAAAAGTGGATATTTTGAATAAACCAGTTCGGTGCTAAGATAGTAGCAATCCAAAGGAATTTGGAAAAAGAACTTGTAAAATAAGAAGCAGAAAGAGGGAAATTGTGATGGGAAAGAGAAAACAGACCGTGATCAAACTTGCACAGACCGCATTGCTCGCAGCGCTGTGCTTCGTATCGTTTACATTTTTGCAGATTAAGATTCCGATGCCGGGAGGCGACGCGACTTCGCTTCATATCGGAAATGCATTTTGCGTACTGGCAGCGCTTCTGTTAGGCGGCGTATATGGAGGGCTTGCAGGCGCGATCGGGATGACGATCGCAGATATTCTGGATCCGATCTATATTGTCGGGGCGCCGAAAACATTCATACTGAAATTCTGTATTGGTCTGATTGTCGGTCTGGTGGCACACCGGATCGCAAAGATCAATGAAAGTACGGACAAGAAATATGTGTTTCGTTGGAGTCTGATCGCATCGATCGCAGGACTTGGATTTAATGTGATCGCCGATCCGCTGGTAGGATATTTTTACAAACAGTACATTCTCGGACAGCCGCAGCAGATGGCGGAAGTACTGGCAAAGTGGAGTACGGCGACGACATTTGTCAACGCAGTTGTATCAACCGTCCTTGTTGCGGTTTTGTATAATGTACTTCGACCGGTATTATTGAAGAGCGGACTTCTCGTTGTAGAGAAAAAGCAGGAGACCGCGCATATTTAATAAAAGAGTTTCGCGCAGCATAGAAAACCGGAAGCCGTCCGTAAGGAGCAGGCTTCCGGTTTTGTCATGAAAGAGCCGATAGATTAATTGGACTGATACCATCCCCACAGATACAAGATCGGGAAGAGTAAGGAGAGGAGTGTAAATGGTGTAAAGCTGGAAAGGACAACACCCCAGATCATACCGATGATCACTACGACTGTCCAGACTGCTCCGGCGATCAGAACAGATTTTTTGGAGCGGTACATTACACCGACGATACCGGCTGCGATTTCGACGAGACAGGAGACAATACTGAATACATAGTACATGGTTCCCGGCTGTGTGACTCCGGCTGCTTCATAGACGGCGACCATTTCCGGCGTGTTCATCATCGGTCCGATCAGGAAAATGGACGCCAGATTGCCAATGAGACCGAATGCACCGAAGATGATCAGAAGAATGGAAATGACTTTCAATAATTTGCTTTGTTGTTTCATAGTGAAGTTCCTCCTTTAGATAAGAAATGATATTGTGGTGTGTAATGATTTTCAGTTTACTACATTCTGCGCAAAGCTTCAATAGGACTGAGTGAAGCGGCCTTTCTTGCGGGATAAATTCCGAATATGATTCCGACTCCGCAGGAAAAGACGGTTGCGACGATCACTGCGGGCAGTGAAAGTTGTGCTTTGATTCCACCGATCTCCAAAAATGAGATCAGCGCGGTGAGTCCGCCGCCGAGGATGATGCCGATGATCCCACCCATACCGGAGATGATCACGGATTCGCATAAAAACTGTGCGATAATGGATCCGGTCTTTGCTCCCAACGATTTGCGGATCCCGATCTCACGAGTCCGTTCCGTGACGGATACGAGCATGATGTTCATAACGCCGATTCCTCCGACGACAAGAGAGATTCCGGCGACGAGCGCCACGAATGCTGTGACGGCATCCATGATCGGACCGAACATATCGGTGAGATCGATGGCTTTTTGTTGCATAAACGGTTCATCGCCCAAGTTTTGATGTCTGGAATTTAAGATCTGTACCGCTGTTCTTGCTGCGCGGGCAGTATCGTCTTTGTTGTAGGTCATCAGATTGAGCGACATAAATCCGTCGACCGGGTTTCCGAAAGCAGTGGAAAGTGTATAAGGGATTTCGATCGAGATACTCTCGGACATTCCCATGGCGATGTACTGCTTTTCCGCCACCAACATTTCTTCCGGTGTTTCGCGGACACCGATGACGGACAGTGTCTGGATGTTGTTGTCCACATTGACATCCAGATTCATTCCGATGACGTCCGTGTTTCCGAACAGATAGGCTGCGGTCAGTTCGTCGATGACGCAGACCGGATTGGCATTTGCCACGTCATTGTCCGTAAAATAATTGCCCTTGATCAGCGGGTAAGTATATTGTGCATTTTCATAGTCCGGCGTTGTCAGTGTCAGATAGGCGTCATAAGCGCCTTTTCTTGTCTCGGTCTTTCCGGAATACATATAGTTGGAGTAGACAGCTTTGACCGTATCATCCAGAGAAGTTTTTATAAATGCGATATCCTCCCCGGTGATCGCTTCCGTATCGCTGACTTCTTCGGTGTTGGTCTGGATCACGACGGTGTTGCTCTGTTCGTTTGCCGCTTCCATAACGTCCGCTTTCAGTCCGTTTCCGATGGAAACGATCGTGACGACGGAAGTGATCCCGATGATGATGCCGAGCATGGTCAGAAAAGAACGTCCCTTGTTCGCGCGGATATTATCCAGCGCCATTTTAATATATTCTAAAAACTGTTCCATAAATGAGCCTCATTTCTTCCTGTCGGTTTATTTGTCAGCCGATGGTGCGTCCTGTTTTTCAGAATCCGTCTGCTTTTTCGTATCTTCCTGTTTTTCAGAAGCAGCGTCTTTTGGCGTTGTGGTATCCGTACTTGGAACGGCAGTGGCTTTCATCCCCTCGGTTACGTCCACATTCAGATCGTTGACAACCTGATCGCCCTCTTTGAGTCCGCTTTTTACTTCAATTGCGGTTGTGGATGCTGTGCCGAGTTCTACCGGCTTTTTCTTCACCGTACCATTTTCGATCACAAATACAAAATCTCCGCTTGTGGAAGTATTGATACATTCGATCGGGACAGTCAGCACATTGTCGGACTGGGCGACTGTCATGGAGACTTTCGCGGTGGCTCCGATACAGATATATTCGTCCGGGTTGCTGATATGGATCTGAGCGCCGATGACCGGATTTCCTTTGGCATTATTTGTCGCGATCCGGTTGACGTTCTCTAGCGTTCCCTCGTATTTGTGCTCGCCGATGGTGATCGTCGCAGGCGTTCCGACTGTCATTTTTTCATAATCATCCGGGGAAATGTCCACTTTGACGCGGACATTTTCCGTGCTGGCAATGGAGAAGACTGCGGCGCCCTGTGCGGCTGCGTTTGTCTGGAGGACTTCGACGGAAGCGATCACGCCGCTCATATCCGCTTTCATTCCCTCACGGGCTTTTTCCAAAAGCTCGGACTGAGACATGGCGGCTAATTCTGCGAGATTATCGCTGATCGTCAGATTGTTCATCTCGGCGGAAGACATTCCGGCAGAGGGCTGAGAAGCTGCGGCGTTTGCGGCGTTGTAAGCGGCTTCCCACTGTGCATAGGCGCTTTCATACTGTGCGGCAAGCGCGGTATATCCGGCATCATCGACCGTATTCAAGGCGGTCAGTTCACTTTCGGTGGCGGCAAGGGATGCCTGTGCGTTCGGAAGCTCCGCGACCGCGGCGTTGTATGTATCAATGTCGGAGATCAGCTTTTTCTGTGCGTCGGTCCGCTTATCTTCCGGGGTGGCGACTGCTTCACTGTAAGTCTTTCCGCTGCCCTCATATACGACGGAAAGAGTCTGGATCGTATTCTGGTAATTCTGGATCTGTGTGTTCAGATCTGCGATCTGTCCTTGGAGTTCTGCAATCCGTGTCTGTGTTTCTGAGGAAGCGTTGGCGGCGGCATTGGCGTCATATGTCGCTTTTGCCGCATCCATCTGCGCTTTTAATGCGTTGACCTGATCTGCCAGTGCATTTGCCTGATTGGCAAGTTCCGCATTGGCGGCATTGGCAGCGTCGATCGCCTGCGCGTTCTTATCCCGGGCAGCCTGAGAAGTGTTGTAGGCGGACTGGAGATTTAATTGCGCTTGCTGATTATCACGTTCCAGATTGGTCGTGTCAAATGTGACGAGCAGGTCGCCGGCTTGTACGATCTGTCCGACTTTTGCATTTAAGTTGGCGATCGGCGCGGTGACAGGAGAGTAATAGGTTTTGGTATTCTCGCTCTCGATCGTACCGCTGGAATTATACACTTCTTTGATGCTTTCTTTTTTGACTTCCACAACGGACAGATTTTGTGCGGCAGATGGATTGTCGCCGCCGCCGATCAGTGCGGAAATGCCGATTCCGGCAACTGCGACTCCGGCAATGATCGGAACGATCACCCAGCCGGGCAGTTTTTTCTTCGGCGGTTTTTCCGAAAGTCCGTCCGGTTCGGAAAGGTCCATGTCTTCCATCAGATCCATGATCTCCAATTCTTCTTCGTCGTGTTGTTTTTTCTTTTTCCTGAAACTCATGCTTGTAGATCCTCCCTGCTCATGTTCTCATTTTCTATCTTATGTTCATTATGATAGTCGGCTTCGATCCGCCCGTCGATGATACGGATCACGCGATCCGCCTGTTCGGCAATGTCGTCGTCGTGGGTGATGATGATGACGGTCCGACCGCTTTGGTGCAGTCCTTTTAAGATATCCATGATCTCTCTGGTGGACTTGGTGTCCAGATTCCCGGTCGGTTCATCGGCGAGAATGATCGGCGGCTGTGCGGCAACTGCCCGGGCGACGGCGACTCTTTGCTGCTGTCCGCCGGACAATTCGTTCGGTTTGTGGCGCATCCGTTTTTCCAGACCGACTTTTTTGAGTGCGAGCGCCGCGATCTTTTTGCGGCGCTGCTTGGAAACACCGCGGTAGATCAGCGGCAGTTCCACATTCCCCAGAGCGTCCAGATTGGCAACCAGATTAAAGCCCTGAAAAATGAAGCCGATCTGTTTGTTCCTGATCTCGGAAAGCTGGTTGTCGGACAAACCGGAAACGTCCTGTCCATTCAGCAGATAGCGCCCGGAAGTCGGTGTATCCAGACAGCCGAGCATGTTCATCAGCGTCGATTTCCCGGAACCGGAGTGCCCGATGATCGCCACCAGTTCGCCGCGGTGGATCGTAAGGCTGACACCGTCGAGCGCACGGACTTCATTTTCGCCGGGATTGTAGATTTTGTGGATGTTTTCAACTTGTATTAGCGGCTCCATGAAAGTAATCCTCCGTATAATTGTATTAGATGATTCATACAATACTCGTTTTCCGGGAAAATGTCAATATTTTTTATCTTAAAATTTTCTGTATCAGCGTATGCTCTCTTGACCACGGATGATATAATAGGAAAATGAAGAATAAAAAGGAGCGGTTTACATATGAGACGATTACCGGGAATTCGGGAAAAGAAACAGGAGATACTGCCGGCAGGGTATTTGTTTGACAATCGGGCGCTGAAACGTCTGATCGCGCCGTTGATCATCGAGCAGATCCTGGCGGTCACGGTCGGAATGGTAGATACGATGATGGTCTCCAGCGTGGGGGAAGCGGCGACTTCGGGAGTGTCGCTGGTGGATATGATCAATACGCTTTTGATCAATGTATTTGCGGCGGTCGCCACCGGAGGAGCGGTTGTGGCTTCCCAGTATCTTGGGCAGAAAAACAGGAAGCGGGCATGTGAATCCGCCGTCCAGCTTTTGATCGTAACGGGGATCATCTCGCTGTTGGTGATGGGTGTTTCCATCCTGTTTCAACGTGGGCTGCTCCATCTTTTATATGGAAATCTGGAACCGGACGTCATGAAAAATGCACTGGTTTATCTTGTGATCTCTGCGGCATCGTATCCGTTTCTTGCAATTTATAACTCTTGTGCGGCGCTGTTCCGCTCGATGGGAAATTCTAAAATCTCGATGCAGGTGTCGGTAGTGATGAACGGGATCAACATTTTCGGAGATGCGGTTTTTATTTTCGGATTTCATATGGGGGTGGCAGGTGCGGCTTTTGCATCGTTGATCTCCCGTATGATCGCCTGTGTGATCCTGATGGTCAGATTGTTCGATCCGAAACTGGAGATTACCCTGAAAGGGACAAAATTCGGCTGGAACCGGAGGATCGTCGGGCGGATCTTGCAGATCGGGATCCCGAGCGGCGTGGAAAACAGTATCTTTCAATTGGGACGTGTGATCGGTGTTGGCTTCATTACGACATTCGGAACGACGCAGATCGCGGCAAATGCGGTTGCGAACAATCTGGACGCGTTGGGAATCCTGCCGGCGCAGGCGATGAACCTTGCGCTGATCACGGTGATCGGACAGTGTGTCGGCGCGGGAGATTACAAACAGGCAGAATACTATGCGAAAAGATTGATGAAACTTACTTATCTGATCAATGGAATCTGCTGTCTGAGCGTGATCGCGACGATGCCGCTGACATTGAAATTATACGGGCTTTCAGCGGAAACGCTTGTACTGGCGGCAACACTTGTTTTGATCCACAACGGGTTTGCGGTGCTGCTCTGGCCGGCGTCCTTTACATTGACGAGCGTACTTCGCGCGGCAAATGACGTCAAATATCCGATGTGTATTTCCATGCTGTCCATGATCCTCGTACGTCTCGGATTCGGGTATCTGCTCTGTGTCGGACAAGGGTGGGGCGCGCTCGGTGTCTGGGCGGCGACGATTTTGGACTGGACGGTGCGTGTGATCTGTTTTGTGCGAAGATACAGAAGCGGCAAATGGAAACAATATTACCGGGCAGATGCGTAGCGGCAGTGCACAATAAGGCGTATTTTCCCCATTTGTACACTGACACTGGCGGGAAGTAGGAGATTCGGCGTTTAATACCATTTTTCTGTCGTTTATGCAGCGGTCGTTTACAGACAGGAAGAAAATACGATAAGATACGAATGGGAGGAAAACAATGTACCGAATTGCAGTTTGTGATGACGAAACGGCGGCAGCAGAGCGGACCGCTGAAATGATACGGAAATGGAACCGTCAGATTGACGTAACCTGTTTTCGTTCCGGTGAGGAACTTTTACAGTCCTATTCCTATTATCATGCGATTTTTCTGGATATTGATATGGGAGGTATGGATGGGATCGAGACCGGAAAACAGATCCGAAAACTGGATAAGGACGTCAAGATCATTTATGTGACGTCCTATCGGGATTATGTGTCGGGCGCGTTTGGTGTGCACGCGTTTCAATATCTGCTCAAACCGTTGAAAGAAGCAGCGGTGTGTCAGGTGATGGAAGATTTATTCTCATATCTGGAAAAACCAAAAGCGGAGGTTCTGGATTTTCAGACGAGCGAGGGAATCGTCTGTCTGCCGACGGATGAGATCTTCTATTTTGAATATGCAAACCGGAAGATCTGTTTTGTAGCCGGACAGCGGGAATATCACATGAGCGGAAAGATCGGCAGTGTGATCGAACGGTTGGAACCGTATGGATTTTCCATGCCGCATCAGAGTTTTGTAGTCAATCTGTATCATGTGAAAAATGTGTCCGGCGGGATTATTTTTCTGGATAACGGGGCAGAGATTCCGATCGCGCAGAAAAAGCAGAAGATATGGAAGCAGGAACTGCTTTCGTATCTGGCGGAACGTCTGGAGGGGAAAAAATAAATGGAATTCGTAGCGGGAATGTTCTTTCAGGTGATGGAACTTACCGGATTTACGATCTGTGCCTGGGCGGTTGTGCGGGCAATTCCGGAAACAGTTCCGGCGGAAAAGTGGAAACGGCTTCTTGCATGGCTCGGATATGCATTTTTATCCATTGTGATCCCGAGTCTTTGGCTCAACGACGGTATCACGATGGTCGTACTTTGCATCTATTATTTATTGATCGGAAGATTTTTTTATTTCCGGAGCAAAATGGCGGCGGTCTGTCAGGTGATCTACATTGCGGTGATGTTCGGAACGCAGTATATTGCGATTTACATCTCGGCATATTGTTACAGGATCTTTGAACTGGAATTTCAGAACTATATGTATCTGATTTCTGTGCTCAAAATCTTGCTTCTGATCCCGGCTGTGCTTGTGATGCGTGCGGTGACGAGGCGCAGGTTTAAAGATTCTCCCTATGTGAAGATCCGCGGAATGGTGATCGTGCCGGTCTTCAGTATGGCGCTTTTGTTTTTATACAACATATCCAGCGACATATTTTTATTACGGTATGGGTATCACTGGATGCTTATTTTCAGCGCGATGCTGATTGTGATCAATGTGTATTGTCTTTATTTCTGGTACGACGTGGAGAAGAACGGAGAGTTGAAACACAGATTGGAACTGATGGAACAGCAGCGGGAACTGACGGTGCAGTATTATGAAGATCTGGAAGAGAATTACAGCGAATCACGGAAGATCATTCACGATATCCGAAACCATCTTCACGCCATCGAGCGGAAATATGAACTGGAGCAAAGCGGCTATATTGACGACGTGCATGCAATGCTGAATTCTCTCGGGATGAAATTTTACACCGAGAACCGGATGCTTAATATCATACTCAACGATAAGCTGAAAATGCTTCCGTCTGAGCAGGTGGACTGCAACTTAGGCGGTATCAGTCTGGAATTTTTAAGCGATATGGATATCACGACGATTTTTGCAAATCTGCTCGGAAACGCGGTGGAAGCCGGACGTGGAAAGACCGATTTTTTCTTGAAGATACGCGGAAATGAGATACAGGATTTTACTGTGGTGAAGATCACGAACCGAATGTATGACACATACCGGGAAGGAAAATCCTCCAAGTCCGGGCATGATGGGATCGGACTGCAGAATGTAAAGGCGACATTGGAAAAATATCAGGGGGAGATGAACATTTGTGCAGAAGACGGCATCTTTACCGTGTCACTGATGTTTGGCGCAGGGCAAGGGCAAGCCGGAAAGCGAAGCGGCGGGAAAAGGAGTCCGGAACAAAAAGGTGCGTGTCAGGAGAACACAGAACAGGGAGATGGCAGAGGATGAACATAAAGAAAAGATACCGAACATTATGGCTACTCTTTTGTTCTGCCGCAATGGTTCTGTGCGGATGTCAGGTCGCGGAGGGCGGCAGGCTTCCGGAGGGATTTGAAGAAGAAAAAGTACGGGAAAAAGCGGAGTGTGTTGTGGGATGGTTTAATGAACAGGAGTACGGGAAGATCATCGAAGCGGGAAGCGAGGAACTCAAAGAGCTATACAGTAAAGAGGACATTGGATCCGAGGGAAAAGACAGGCTGAAAAAATGCGGAGCTTTCCGGAAAATCGAGAAAACAGCGGTGATCAGTGAAAAGAATTACAGAACCGGAGAGGCTTACGGCGGTCTTGTACTGGTCGGAGCTTATGAGAATGGAAAGATTGAATTTCGGATCCTGTTTGATGAAGAAATGGATGTCATACAGTTTTTGCTGCGCTGAACGGCAGGATGAATGTGAGGAGGATATAACAATGAAATGGACAGAAATTGATAAAAAGCAATTAAAAATTTATGCGACGATCGCATTTGGAATCCCGTTTTTACTCGGGCTCTTGATGTGGTACGGAAGCAGTCAGGGGCGGAATATGAGTGTATTTCCGAATGCGCAGATGCTGTATCCGGCGGCAGGGGTTATGGTACTGCTGCTTGTCACAAAGAAAAAGGAAGAAGTACCGAGACGCTTTTTTATTTCTTATCTGATCACTACCGTGCTGATGATCGGATGTGCGGTTGGAAGCGCATTTACAGATGACGCGATGGTATGGGCGGGAATGACCAATCTCGTGCTGATCTTCGGCAGTATCGTCTGTGGGATCCTGATGCTGACGGAGAAACGGGAAAAACGGAGTGCCTGCGGATTAAAAGGGCAGAAATGGGGCGCATCTGTATTTTGCATTCTGCTGTTTGCGGTGCTTTATTTATTACGTCAGGTTATCGCTTGTATCATGGCGGGAGAACCGAGCGCTTTCACAAGTGTTCTGGCAGATCCGATGACATGGTATCTGTTGGTAGTCGTGCTGATCAATTATGTATTTGTGTTTATTGCGTTTTTCGGGGAAGAGTATGGTTGGCGTTATTTCCTGCAGCCGATGCTCCAGAAACGATTCGGAAAGCGGATGGGCGTGATCTTCGTAGGCGTTGTATGGGGACTGTGGCATATGCCGCTTGATTTCTTTTTTTACACCGCAGACCCGGGGATGGGGCTGATCTCCGTGGTTGCTCATCAGATTACATGCATTACTCTCGGGATCTTTTTTGCCTATGCTTATATGAAGACGGGAAATATCTGGGTTCCGACGATCCTGCATTTCCTGAATAATAATCTGATCGCAGTATTGGCGGGAAATATGAGTGAAGAAGTGATCGCGGGACAGGAAATGTACTGGAGCGACTTGCTGCCGGCATTGCTGATCAACGGGATCTTGTTCGGGATCTTCCTGCTGGCGAAAGAGTTCCGGAAAGGAGAACCGGGAAACGAATCAGGAAAAGAATCCGGAAAAGACGATGAAAACTCTTGCATTTGTGATACGTCTGACTTATAATGAGGTGCGTAAAATAAAATAAATTCTTCGGGGTCGGGTGTAATTCCCAACCGGCGGTATAGTCCGCGACCTGTCTTGATCCGTTATCTGTGATATGAACGGAGAAGAGACGGCTGAACCGGTGACTTTTATTTTTATGCAGATCGCTTCGACAGAGAATAAGAAGCAGAAGCATAGAGAAAGAATTCCGGTACCGACAGTAAAGTCTGGATGAGAGAAGAAAAGCAGTGCCATAGAGAATGAAGATGAAGTGAAATCCCCGTAAGAGACAGATACGGGGATTTTTTTATTGTATAGGAATTGGCAGGGCTTTTGTACATCGCCGCAAAGAATTTCTTTGAAAAGGAGAGGTCAAGAGATGAGTACACAGACAAATGCAGCAGTGAGAAATGAACAAAAACAGAGGATCGGGATCCGTACGATGGTGCAGGTCGGCATGCTGTCGGCAATCGCCACGGTATTGATGTTGTTTGAAATCCCGCTTCCGTTTGCACCGTCGTTTTACGAGATTGATTTCAGTGAAGTTCCGGTGCTGATCGGCTGCTTTACAATGGGGCCGCTGGCAGGCGCGGCGATTGAGATGGTAAAGATCCTTTTAAATTTTCTGATCAACGGAACGGTGACTGCCGGAGTCGGAGAGATCGCCAATTTTCTGATTGGCTGCGCGCTGTGTGTTCCTGCCGGTCTGCTCTATAAGAAGCAAAAGACGAGGAAAGGCGCACTGATCGGGATGGCAGTGGGAACCGGAATGATGGTCATTGTCGGCTGCGTGATCAATGCGTATGTATTGCTTCCGGTCTATGCAAAGGCATTTCAGATGCCGCTGGACGCCCTGATCGGGATGGGAACGGCAGTGAATCCGAATATTACGGGGCTTTCCACCTTTGTGATATTTGCCGTAGCGCCGTTTAATCTGCTGAAAGGCGTTCTTGTGTCGCTGATCGTGCTGGCGATTTATAAGAAGATCAGCCCGATCTTTCGGATGAGGTAGGTTTAAGCAGGGCCGGAAGTTGTTTTTGGAGCTGAAATAAAATAGTTGCAGGAAATCAAAAAAAGGGAGTCAGGATTCTTTCTAAAGACCATAGTTTACAGTCCGTGAAAAAGAATCCTGGCTCCTTTTTGAGATTGGAAAATATATGCATGGTGCAGTGTGATGCAGCCTTTCATTTACCGGGTTTCATTTATGCTTTCAATATCCGTTTCTTCTTATATAAATAATAAATGATGAACAGAACCGCGGTGGCGATCCATGTGACCGGATAGCTGTAAATGATCGCGTTGACCGTCGGTGAGATCTGCAGGACGACCGCGATCCAGATCAGCCGCAGAACACACACGCCAAGTAAAGTGATCAAGGTCGGGATCATCACATCGCCCATTCCGCGCAGCGCTCCGGCGAGCACTTCGATAAATACGAAGAAAATGTAGCACGGTGTGATCAGCGCGAGCATATCGGAACCGATCCGGATGACGGACGGATCCTGTGTGAAAAGCCGGAAGAGCGGGACACGGAACAGCATCAAAAATACAATTAAAATGACGGAAATGATACTGTCGATCCCAAGGCAGATCTGGACGCTTTTATGCACACGGTCATATTTGCGCGCACCGTAATTCTGCCCGACAAATGTAGTGATGGAGATTCCGATCGCACCGCTTACCATCCAGAAGATCGCATCCAGTTTTCCGTAAGCAGACCAGGCGGCGACAGTATCCGTTCCGAAGCGGTTTAAAGCAGCCTGGATGATGACGTTGGAAATACTGTACATCACTGATTGAAATCCGGCGGGAAGCCCGATCCAGAGCTGGGACTTCAGTACATTTTTGTGAAGCCGGATATCCCGGATCTTTAAAGTTAAGATGCTGTGGGACGTCATCAGTTTGTGCGTGACGAGCAGCGCGCTGATCGCTTGGGACAAAAAGGTCGCGTACGCCACACCTGCTACGCCGAGGTGGAAGACGATGACGAATAACAGATCCAGAAAAATATTGATGAAACAGCAGGCGATCAGGTAGTAAAGCGGATTTTTGGAATCTCCGACCGCGCGTAAAATACTGGATCCGACGTTGAAAATGAATACAAATAAAATTCCGGCAAAATAAATCCGCAGATACAAGGTGGAATCGGCGAGTAATTCTTCCGGAGTGTTCATCCAGCGAAGAAGCTGCGGGGCAAGTCCGAGTCCAAGAGCGGAGATCACGATACTTCCGAGGATCGAAAACGCATAGGCGGTATGCAGGCTTTCCTTGACGGAGCGTTCGTCTTTTGCGCCGAAGAACTGTGCGATCACAACGGAGGCTCCGGAGGAAAGTCCGGTGAAAAATCCGACCACAAGATTGATCAGCTGTGTGGCGGATCCTCCCACACTTGCAAGCGCGGCTTTTCCGACGAATTGTCCGACGATCACGGTGTCGATCGTGTTGTAAAGCTGCTGAAAAAAGGTACCGAATACGATCGGAAAGAAAAAGAGCAGAAGCTGTCGCCAGATAATGCCCTCTGTGATCTGATTGATATTCTGTGTCTTTTGTTTCATGAAAAATAGCCTCCCTCAAGTCTATGATATTTCTACAGTCAATGGAACAGATAAGACCGAATTGACATTCATTTTCATTGTAGCATAATTCTTCCTTTTTTCCAGTGAAAGTGATAAGATGGACAAAGAAAATGAAACAAGTGAAACAGGGGCGATTCGGAGGGAGAAAATTTTGAGAGAAAATGGCGTTCAGCTTCAGATCCGGAAGAAGATAAAAGAGGAGATTTCATTTTTGCCGGATGTGAGACTCTACTATATAATAGAAGGAATGCTGGAAGTCCAGATCGAAAAAAAGTGTTATCGGATGAAAAAAGATGATATTCTGGTTATAAACGTAGGGGTAAGAGCGAGGAAAATAGAGACGTACGAGAGCGACGCTTTGATTTGCGAGTTATGTTTTGAAAACCGGATTTTGGCAGAACTTCTGGAAAATGAAAACGGACGTTTTGTATGTAACAGCGTGGAACATCCGGGACAATCTTATGAACGGCTGAAAAAGATCATACAGCAGATTCTCCGGCAGCGGGGGCTGAACCTGCATAAAACAAAAAGTTATGAGTACAGCCTGATCTATCAGTTGTTGGACGAACTGATCGAACATTACTGGATTGTTAATTCAGAACTTCAAGTCAGCAGAGAAGTCACGGATCCGAGACTGGAAGAGATCCTGCGATATGTACACTGTAATCATTCGGCGCATATCAGTTTGGCTGAAGTGGCGGAGAAACTGTACGTTTCAACTTCTACATTATCCAGATTTTTTAAAAAGCAAACAGGGATGTATTTTGCGGAATATGTGGGGAAAATACGTCTGCATTATGCGGAAAATGAATTGAAAAATACATCTCACAGCATCACGGAGGTTGCGATGCACTGCGGATTTTCCAATGTACAGGCACTGAACAAAGTGTTCCGGGAGAAACGGCAGATGACACCGACGGAATTTCGGGAACAGTGGACGAAACGGAAAAAGAGGGAGGAAGAGGACTGGAAAGAAACGGTTCGGCAGGATCTGCAGAAGACGGAATGGTTTTATGAAATGCAGGAAAATGCAGTCGATCAGATTCGGATCGACACGTCAGGACAAAGTGAAAGCCGGCTGCCGAAGATCTGGAAGCGGGCGATCAATATCGGTTCCATGCACCGGCTTGGGGAGGTGAACATACAGTTTCAGACACAGAGGCTTGTGAACGAACTTGGATTTACACACGTCCGCGTCTGGAATATTTTTTCGGAACCACTGATGATCACGGACGGAAAAAGAGTGGGAAATTATAATTACGATAAGATCGATCAGATCATGGATTTTCTGGCTGCAAATCATATCGCATTATATCTCGATTTCAGCAGGCGGATGGATGCGGCATTGATTTCAGAGGGTGAACCTTTGTATTATAAGGAAGAACATATTGCGTTTGATTCAAAAGAATTGTGGGAGTCGTTGTTGATTGACTTTTTGAGTCATCTTTCCAAGCGATACGGCAAGTCTGAGGTGGAAAATTGGATATTTGAACTTGCAGACTTTGAAGACGGGATTTTGCTGGAACCGACAGGATTTTACGATTATTATGAAATGTATGGTTTCTTTTATCGTGCGGTAAAAAGAGAATTTCCGAATGCAAAAGTCGGCGGATATTCCGCGCCGCCCGGACAGGAAAAAAGTGCATTTCCGAAGTACTTGCGGTATTGCAGAAAAAACGATTGCGTGCCGGATTTTGTTGCCGTGATGATTTTTCCGTATGAAGCAGGAGAAAATGCGGTCGGGTATCGAAGAGTGGCCGAAGATCATTGGGAAAAGAATCTCTTGCTGTACTATCGTAAATGTATGGAAGCTGAAAATCTTTCCTCCTGTGAGTTGTATGTATCTGAGTGGAATATGTCCCTGTCCAATCGGAATTTTTTGAACGACAGTTGTTTCAGAAGCGCATATTTTGTAAAAATGATCAGTGAAATTTATGAGTTGACCGATATGATCTGTCTGTGGTTCGGGTCTGACTGGATCAGCAATTACTATGATGCGAGAAGTATGGTGAACGGCGCGGGAGGGATTTTGACAAAGGACAATATAAAGAAGCCAATCTGGTATGCACTCTCTTTTCTGAATCAGCTCGGAGAAGAACTGCTTGCCGTTGGAGAACATTATCTGATCACACGGCGTAATAATGAAAGTTATATGATCTTGTTTTTTAATTTTAAACAGTTAGGTGTGAGTTATTTCTATATTAAAGAAAATGAAGTGTCTTTGGGGCAGATTCGGGAGTTGTTTGAGAACAGTGATTCGATCCAAGTGGATATTCAATTGGAAAATTTGACGATAGGGGAGACATATATCGTTAAGAAACGGCAGATCAACAGTGAATATGGCTGCGTATTGACGGAATGGGCGAAGATGGGAATGGCTGTGGATCTGGAGCGGTCCGATATAAAATACATTGAGGGAAGATGTGTCCCGAATCTGGAAAGAGAACAACGGAAAGCGGAAGCGGGAAATGTGGAAATCTCCTGTGAGATCCGGGATCAGGAGATGATCTTGTATCATATTTATCCGAAGTGAGAAAAGGAATCCTCTTATGGGGATTCTTTTTTTATGTAGAAATAGTGTCCTATGCAACAAAACGATAAAAATGTTGCGCGAACAAAAGTGAACCAACTCAATACTGCAAGAAAAAAGCATGTTTGTGAAACTGATGAAAAGAAGAAAAGTATGAAAAACGATATAGTAAGACTAACGAATATAGCGACAGCGTTTCAGAAAGGAGAAAGAAAGATGGCAATCGCAATGCGAATCAGTTTTACGGACGTGCTCAGAGACGGCACGTTGAAAAATGTGTATGTGAATGGAAAAAAGATGGGGTATCGTTTTGATGTCCGTCTGTCATATTACCGGGGACATTTTCTGTCGGTGATCGATGAGCTGACAGTTTCCGTTGACGGGGAGGAAGTGAAACCGCAGGATATTACATTTTGTCTGCACGGAAAAGAATTCGGCGTCAGTCAATTACATGAGGCGACAACCGAGTTCTGGGGAATCAAAGAACCGGCAACGATCAAAATATTCCGGGAGGGCGGACTCGAAAAAGGGGAACATGAAATCGACTTTCATCTTGTATTCCGTTCCCCGTATATGCCGATCGGAGAGCAGGCATTTATGCCATGGGACAGCTCACAATGTAAAATTTTGACGGTGGAATCATAGAGGAGGAACGATCATGGGAAATGTAAAATTAGGTGTGACGCTTTATTGTTTTACGAAAGAATATTGTGAGGGAAGTATGGATTTGGAAGACTGCATCCGTACTGCAAAAGAAATGGGAGCGGAGGGATTTGAAATTGTCGCAACACAGATGGTTCCGTCTTATCCATATATAAGCGATGCGTTTTTAGGGGAGATCAGATCGATCTGTGATTGTTATGATATAGAGCCGGTTTGTTACGGAGCCAACATGGATTGCGGTCTGCGTTATGACAGACGGCTGACGGAAGACGAGATGGTAGAGCGGGCGATCCTCGATATCCGCAGTGCGAATAAAATGGGATGCAAAGTGATCCGTCAGCAGTATCTGCTCAGTCCGAACGGACTTGCACGGATTGCGCCATATGCGGAAGCTTATGGAGTGAAAGTGGGGATTGAGATTCATAATCCGGAGACGCCGAACTCGCCTGCAATGATGGCATACAGGGAAGCCATTGAAAAAAGCGGATCAAAATATATCGGTTTTGTGCCGGACTTCGGATGTTTTGCGACAAAACCGAACAAGCCGCATTGGGATGAAGCATTAAAGAACGGCGCAGATTTACGGCTTCTTGAGATGGCAAGAGATATGCGGTACGATGCCGTACCGATGGAAGAGGCACAGAAACGTCTGAAAGAGAACGGAGCAACGACACTGGAACTTGCGCTCTTACAGGAAATGTACGCGTTTCTTCAGTTTAAGAAAGACTGTAAAAAAGAATTGGAGGGGCTGAAAGAGATCATGCCGTATTGTTTCCACATGCACGGAAAATTCCATTACCTGTACGAAGATCTGACAGAGGCGAGCATCCCTTATGAGGAAATCTTACATGTGGTAAAAGAGTCTGACTATAATGGATATATTGTCTCGGAATATGAGGATCACGAGTCCGGAAATGCATTGCTGATGACGTCAAGACATCAACAGATGATGCGGAAGATTTTGGAAAAGTAAGAGAAAAAAGCGTGAAAGCGGGAAAAGAGGAAGAGGTATGAAAAAATTAAAAGTAGGAATCATCGGCTGCGGAGGAATTGCGAATCAGAAGCATTTTCCGGCATTAAAGAACAATGAGGATTTGAACGAGATGGTCGCATTCTGCGATATCATTGAGGAACGCGCGGAGAAAGCGGCAAAGGAGTATGGCGCTGACGGAGCGAGAGTGTATACGGATTATAAAGAACTTCTTGCAGATCCGGAAGTGGAAGTCGTACATATTTGTACACCGAATGTTTCACACAGTGAAATTGCGATCGCGGCGTTTGAAGCAAAGAAGCATGTGTACTGTGAAAAACCAATGTCTCATTGTACGGAAGAGGCAGAGAAGATGGTGGAAGCATGGAAGAAATCCGGAATGCAGTTTACGATCGGATATCAGAATCGTTTCCGGGCAGAAGTGCAGAATCTCCATGCGGCATGCGAAAAAGGAGAACTGGGAGAGATTTATTACGGAAAAGCCCATGCAGTGCGGCGGCGTGCGGTTCCGACCTGGGGCGTATTTATGGACAAAGAACAGCAGGGGGGCGGACCGCTGATCGACATTGGAACGCATGCTCTGGATATCACATTGTGGTGTATGAACAATTATGATGTGGACAGCGTGACCGGTTCAGTCTTCTACAAATTGGGAAATCTTCCGCAGGCGACGGAGGGGAACTTATTCGGACCGTGGGATCCGGAAACTTATGAAGTAGAAGATTCCGCGATGGGATTCATCAAGATGAAAAACGGAGCGACGATCAATCTGGAGGCAAGTTGGGCTTTGAACATGCTGGATTCCAGAGAGGCGTCCACCACACTTTGCGGAACAGAGGCGGGGGCTGAAATCCATTCCGGCATGAGTTATCCGAAAAATGAGCTGATCTACAACCGCGGAAGAAACGGACAGTTGATGGAGGAGACGATCTCTCCGGTCGGAAGCGTTGCATATTTCGGCGGAGGAAGCGGAGAAGAGGGAACGATTGACAATCGGCAGTGGCTGGAAGCGGTATTAAACGGAACGGAGCCGCTTGTAAAACCGGAAGAAGCGCTGGCAGTAACAAAAGTGCTGGATGCGATTTACCGGTCGGCAAAAGAAAACAAGGAGATCAAATTCTGAGAAGCGGCAGAAAAATGAAATAATGGAGGCGGATACAGCATGTTTGACAACTATTTGATCAGAAAAGACAGTCTGGAAAATGTCTATGAAAACAAAAAAGCGGTCGGATTCCGGTTTGCCGTGCGGATCGCGGATTACCGGGGATGTTTTTTGTCTTTGCACAACGGATATTATATTGAGTGCGACGGTGTGGAATATCCGAGAGAACTGCAGAAGTTTGAAGTCAACGGAAAAGAGCCGCGTGATTTTGAAGAGATCAAAACCTGTGTGTGGGAGCATTGGAATTTTGACGACGAGGCGTATGTCTATGTGGAGAAAGAGGGCGGTCTGACGCCGGGGATGCATCGGATCAAACTGCAGCAGTCGGTTTTGTCCCAGTACGGTTATATGCCGTGGGATGAAGAGTGGCTTGTGAACCCTCCGGTTCCGGGGCATGGCGCCGGCGCCGGGAAGACGGTCAATATATGTGAATTTGAATTGGAACTTCAGAAAGGAGCGTGAGCGGCATGGCGATCAAACGGGGCGTGTCATTATACAGTTATCAGCAGGCACAGTTTTTCGGAAAGATGAACTGGAAAGACCAGATCGTGGAGGTGCACGATCATTTGAAGACAGACGGGATCGAGATCATCGATGAAGCGACGATCCGGGATTATCCGTTCCCGTCGGAACAGTTTATTTATGATTGGAATAATTTTATGGCAAGATATGATATGCAGGCGGTAACGATGGACATTTATCTGGATGTACATCAGTTCCGGGATCATATCATGACTCATCGGGAAGCGGCGGAACGTTTGAAAAATGACATCAAACTTGCGGCAAAATTGGGATTTAAAAATGTACGTTCTCTTTGTCTCGTTCCGATCGACGTGATCGAGATGGCGCTTGAGACGGCAGAAAAATACGATGTGAAGATCGGAAAAGAAATTCACGCGCCGCTTCCGATCAAACCGGGGACGCGCGTACAGCCGAAAACAGGAATGGCGTCGGCGCTGGATTTCAGAATGTCGGAACAGATCATGGAACTGGCAGACCGTACCGGAAGCAAACATGTCGGATTAGTGCCGGATTTCGGGATCTTCCAACACTCCCCGTCACAGGTCGCGATCGATTATTGCAAACGTCATGCGAAAATAAAAGAGAGCATTGATTTTATTTTGGAGCACAGCAAAGAGTACGAACTGGATGATATGATTCGCGTTCTCGGAGAGAAATATCCGGAGCACGGACTGGCGGAGTCGGAGATCGAGCGGATGTCGCTGCACCGTTCCTCAGCGGATCCGGAAGACATGATCGATATTATCCCGTATATTGTCAGCATTCACGGTAAATTTTACAATATGACCGAAATTCCGGGAAAACCGGGATGCTATGAAGATACATGTATTGATTATGAGACGCCGATGAAATATTTGAAGCAGTATGGCTATGACGGTTATATCAATTCCGAATATGAGGGACAGCGGGATCAGCAGGATCGCGGTATCGAATATCTTCCGGACGATGTAGAACAAGTCAGAAGACATCATGAAATGCTGCGTCGTCTGATTGAGGAATAAAAATTGTAATCAACACGACTTGCATTAGTAAGAGAAAGAAATAAAATTGTAACAAATGTAATAAAAACGAAAAAAGTGGAATATACTCTATTAGAAAATCAAATGAAATAAAAAGAAAGGATTCTTTTGCGCACAGCAAGGGAGTAATAGAGTATATGAGAAAATCAAAGAAAATCATAGCGGCATTTGCCGGAATCACAGGAACCGTTGTTCTGACCGTCGGATTCGTGAGTCAGGCGGCGGAAGCAAAGCAGGCGTTTCGGATTTTGTCGCCGACGCCGATCCATATGGCGGAAGCCGTGCCGTGGGAAGCATGGAAAGAATTGAATGAGTCCGTAAAACAGGCGAAACTGCAATATGAAGAGCAGAAACGGATCGAGGCGGAGAAAAAAGCGGCGGAAGAAGTGCGGATCGCAGCAGAACAGGAGGCGGCGCGTATCGCGGCGGAACAGGAAGAGGCAGCACGGATCGCGGCGGAACAGGAAGAGGCGGCACGAGTTGCGGCAGAGCAGGAAGCAGCGGCACAGGAGGAAGCGGCGAGTGCCTCTGCAGGAAACGGAAATATATCGGGGGAGCAGGAACTTTTAGCGGCGCTGATCTTCTGTGAAGCGGGAAATCAACCATACGAGGGACAGGTTGCGGTCGGAGCGGTTGTGATGAACCGGGTGAGAAGCGGCGCATATCCGAACAGCATTGCGGAAGTGATCTATCAGTCCGGGCAGTTTACTCCGGCGATGACCGGATGGCTGGATACGGTTCTGGCGGAGGGAAGTTATACGGATTCGGCGATGCAGGCGGCGGCAGACGCGCTCTCCGGAAGCAGTCCGGTCGGTGATCTGTTGTACTTTGACTGCGGAGGATACGGCTATCAGATCGGAGATCATTATTTTCATTAGCGTCGGCGGGAAAGGTATAAAATAAGTGTTACAAAAAAGTTAAAATTGCGTAATCTTTATTTATGGTGTATAATAGCAGAACGGTGCTTAGCTTTTTGTATAGGCGACGAACCAAAGTCCGGGCTTGCCCGAGACCTTGGCGACTGCTTACAATCCCGGAATGTGCCTTTTGGCACTTCCGGTGATTCGGCATCAGTTTGAGAAAGGAATAATGATTATGCGATTACATTTCAAACGAAGATTGTCCATGAGCCTTGTACTTGTGAGCCTGCTCGTTGTATTGAGTTCTGCATCCTATGTGTTGGCGGAAGATTCCGAAGTGCTGCAGCAGCAGACCAACGTACTGCAGAACGAGTTGGACGGGATCAATCAGGAGATGGTGGCGGTAAGTGATGAGATCGCGTCACTTGAGATGGAACAGTCATTGATCCAGTCGGAGATCATGCGTCTTCAGGATGACCTTGTCGTGGCACAGGAAGAGGAAGATCAGCAGTATGAGGATATGAAGACCCGGATCAAGTTCATGTACGAGAATGGAGACGCGACGCTTTTAGAGCTGTTGTTTTCTGCGGAAGATCTCGGCGATTTTCTGAATAAGGCAGATTTTATCCAGTCGATCAGCGATTATGACCGTGAGATGCTGGACGAACTCCGCACGATCCGGGAAGATATTTCCACCAAACAGGAAGTTCTTGCGGGACAGCAAAATGATATGGCGACAGTGCAGCAGGAACTCGTTGCCAAACAGGCGGAATTGCAGCAAAAGGCTGCGGAGACGGCGACAGATTTGGAAGCGTTCCGGGCACAGCTGGCGGCGGCAAGAGCTGCGGAGACGGCGGCGCTTCCGACAAGCGGCGGTATTGTGGATGGGACGATCCTCCATACCAATGCGACCGAGGTGGCGGCAAGTGATGCGGAATTACTGGCTGCGATCATCGAATGTGAAGCATATCAAGATTATAATTCGTTGCTGGCAGTTGCGACCGTGATCATGAACCGGCTGGAAGATCCGAGATTCCCGCATACGATTCCGGAGATCATTTATGCGACCAATCAGTTTGAACCGGTCAGCAGAGGTATGCTGGATGTTGTTCTGGCAAGAGGCGCGAGCGATCTTTCCCGTCAGGTGGCGCAGGATGCGTTGAACGGCGCGCGGCTTCAGGCGGTGTCGGACTGCTACTTTTTCCTGTATGCGGGAGCGACATCACATTCGGGCGTGAATGTGGGCGGCAATGTGTTCTTTCAGAGCTGGTAATCGTTGGCGGCAAAGTTGTGGATAAAGGGACGACCGAAAGAACAGCGAAGAACAGCGAAAAACAGCACAAAGAACAAGCATAAGAACAGAGATAAAAGTGAAACAAAAGGCGGAGAGAGCATGGCGCGCAGTACATCGGCGGTTATGCGATCTCTGCTTTTTACTGTTTTTTTGGCCGCAGGCGAATGAGGGCTTGAAGGACAGTAAAAAATGAGAAGAGGAGGGAATGGAATGAGAGAAGTGATATCGCTGCAGACAACGATCTTCCTGCTTGTATGGCTCGGATACGTCGTGAAAAAAAGGAAGATCATCGGATCGCAGGGGCAGAAGAATCTGACGGATCTCGTGATCTATGTGATCTTACCATGTAATATTTTGAAAGCATTTATGGCGGGACAGGCAGGAGAACATCTGAAAGATTATCTTGTGATCCTGGGGATCTCCATTGCGATCCAGATTTTCTGTACATTTTACGGAAAAATTGTCTATCGAAAAGAAGCGGTCGGAAGACGAAAATGTCTGGAGTACGGTACGATCTGTTCCAATGCGGGATTTTTGGGAAATCCGATCGCGGAGGGAGTCTTCGGAGCGGAGGGACTGGTTCTGGCGAGTTTCTTTTTGATTCCGCAGCGTATTATGATGTGGTCTGCCGGACTTGCCGTGTTTACCGGGAGTACCGATCGAAAGGCGACAGCAAAAAAAGTGCTGACCCATCCGTGTATCATTGCTTGTGTGATCGGATTGATCCTGATGTTGGGGAAAATAAAGCTGCCCGCCGGAATCGATGGAGCGATCTCGGCACTGGGGAATTGTAATACGGCAATGTCTATGGCGGTGATCGGAATGATCCTTGCAGAAATCGACTGGAAACAGTTCTGGGATCCGTCTGTGCTCCGGTATGCCGTGCACCGGCTGCTTGTGATCCCGGCGTGTGTGTTTGCGGCATGTTATTGTCTTGGCGTGAGCCGGGATGTGCTCGGTGTGAGCGTACTTTTGACTGCAATGCCTGCGGGTGCGACAACCAGTATCCTCGCGGAAAAATATGGAATGGAATCGGAATTTGCAACGAAGATGGTCGTCGTATCGACTTGCATTTCTCTGCTGACGATCTGTTTTTGGAGTACGATACTGAAATAAAAAAGTTGACAACCCTCCGGATTTGTTATACAATCGCGAATGTAACATTTCCGTAACAAATGTAACAAAAACGAAAAAAATAAAATTCGGAGGGATTACAAGATGTATTTTAATAAAAAAATGAGGAAAAGACTGGCGGTGACGACGGCAGGTCTGGTGCTTGCACTTGGAGTGAGCGTGCAGGCGGCGGAGCCGCGGGAGGATGGAGCGCGCCAGAGGGCGACCCCTGTCACAGCCGTGCAGGAAACGATGCAGACAACGTCAGCGGAAGCGGTTGATTTCGGAATGGAACAGGCAGAGACAGAACAGTCGGCGATTTCCATGGATCATCTGACGGATCCGCTGCATGCGGAAGAAACAGTACAGTTTCGTGCGAGAGAGATCGAGGAAGAAGCGATTCGGGCAAGACAGGAACAGATCACACAGGAGCGCGCGGCAGCCGAGCAGCAGAAAGTGACGCTTACGCCGGAGGAACAGGCGCTGCTTGCGTCCATCATTTTCTGTGAAGCGGGAAACCAGCCGTACGAGGGACAGGTTGCAGTCGGGGCGGTGATCCTGAACCGGGTGAAAAGCGGAAGTTATCCGAACAGTGTCGCAGAGGTGATCTACCAGCCGGGGCAGTTCGGACCGGCGATGACCGGTTGGCTGGATACCGTGCTTGCGTCGGGAAGCTACACGCCGACAGCGATGCAGGCGGCGGTTGATGCCGCAGCCGGAAGCAATCCGATCGGAGACTGCCTGTATTTCGGAAACGGAGATTACGGGATTTTGATCGGAGATCATTACTTTCATTAAGATATAGTTAAGATGTAGGAACGAAAAGCATGCAGTTCTCGGGAAAACCGGGGAGGGGCATGCTTTTTTGTTTTTGTTCCGCTATTCCCTCATGCTCTGTTTTGTGGTATTCTATATAGAAGATGCTTACCCAAAGTGTTTGCTTCGGGGAAGGCAGACGATACAAACCGATTTGGGAGGTATAAGTAAAGATGAGATTGAGCCAGTTATTGGAACGATTAGAATATGAAGTGGTACAGGGAACAGAGGATATTGCGATCACAACGTTGATCAATGACTCGAGGAAAGTAGAGCCGGGCAGTGTGTTTGTATGTATCAGCGGCGCGGTATCGGACGGACATCGTTTCGCGACGGAAGTTGCGGATAAGGGCGCGGCGGCGCTGATCGTGGAAAAAGAGGTGGAAGTGCCCGGGGATGTGACCGTGATCCGCGTGGAGGACTCCCGGTATGCACTGGCTCTGATGTCGGCGGCATATTTCGGCTATCCTGCAAATAAGCTGAAGATCATCGGGATCACCGGGACAAAGGGGAAGACGACAACAACCTATATGATCCGGTCGATCCTCGAAGAGGTCGGACGCAAGGTAGGACTGATCGGAACGATCGAGGCGATCATCGGAGAGAAACATATCCCTGCGGCAAATACGACGCCGGAATCTTATACGATCCAGAAATATTTTGCCGAGATGGTGGAAGCCGGATGTGACACGGTTGTGATGGAAGTATCCTCTCAGGGGCTGATGCTGAACCGGACAGCCGGCATTCCGTTTGAGATCGGGATTTTCACCAATCTGGGAAAAGACCACATCGGTCCGAACGAGCATGCGGATTTTGAAGATTACAAACGCTGTAAGGGACTGCTGTTCAAACAGTGTGAGCTTGGAATCGCCAACGGAGACGATCCGTGGTTTGAAGATGTGTTCAAAGAGGCAACCTGCAAAGTGGAGACGTTTGGATTTGAGGAGAAAAATGATCTGCGGGCGGTGGATACCCGACTTGTCAGCAGACCGGGATATCTCGGCGTTGCCTATCATGTGGCGGGGCTGATGGATTTTGATGTGGAGATCGACGTTCCGGGAACGTTCAGCGTGTATAATTCGCTGACTGCGATCGCGGTCTGCCGTCATTTCGGCGTGCCGGAAGAGGTGATCAAAAGTGCTCTGAAAGTTGCAAAAGTAAAAGGGCGGATCGAGATGGTCAAAGTATCGGATGAATTTACTTTGATGATCGATTATGCGCACAATGCCATGAGTCTGGAAAGTCTTCTGACAACGTTGAAGGAATATCATCCGTCCCGTCTTGTCTGCCTGTTCGGCTGCGGCGGCAACCGTTCCAAAGACCGCAGATATGAAATGGGTGAAGTGTCGGGGCGGCTGGCAGATCTGACGATCATCACATCGGACAATCCTCGGTTCGAGGATCCGCAGGCGATCATCGACGACATCAAACAGGGAATCGGAAAGACCGATGGAAAATATGTCGAGATCTGTGACCGGAAAGAGGCGATCCGCTACGCGATCGAACACGGACAGCCGGGAGATGTGATCGTTCTGGCAGGAAAAGGACATGAAGATTATCAGGAGATCGAGGGCGTCAAACATCCGATGGATGAGCGGGTCCTGATCCAAGAAGTTCTGGAAGAACTCGGAAAATAAAGGAAAAGTAGGTGAATGCAGGTTCATGTTTGCGAACATCATTGTCGATATCACACATGAAAAACTGGATAAGATCTTTCAATACAGAGTCCCCTCCCGTCTGGCAGGGGAACTTTCTGTTGGTATGGAAGTTTTTGTTCCTTTCGGCAAATGGAACCGGCAGACGAAAGGATACGTCGTTGGTTTTTCGGAAACCTGTGATTATGATCTGTCAAAAGTAAAAGAGATCGCGGATATTTCCCGGGACGGGATCGCGATCGAGGGGAAGCTTGTGGCGTTGGCGGCGTGGATGAAAGAGCAGTACGGCGGCACGATGATCCAGGCGCTGAAAACCGTACTTCCGATCAAACAGAAAGAGAACGCGAAAATGAAAAAGCGGATCCGGCTGCTGCTTGACAAGGACACGGGGAAGAAAAAGCTTGACTATTATCTGGAAAAAAATCAGAAAGCCCGCGCACGGCTTCTGGCGGCGCTTCTGGATGAACCGGTGCTGGAATATGAACTGGTGAGTAAAAAGCTGAACATTACGCTCTCTGTGATCCGCGCGTTGGAAGAGCAGGGCGTGGTCGCTTTGGAAGAAGAACGTGTTTTCCGCAATCCGGTGCGGGGAAAAGAACAGGAAGCAAGAACGATCACATTTACCGAAGAACAACAGCATGCGATCGATGTGTTTCGGGAAGACTATGAGCAGAAACGATATGGAACGTATCTTGTCCACGGCGTGACGGGGAGCGGGAAGACAGAAGTTTATATCGAGATGATCCGCCGGGTGGCGGACTCCGGAAGACAGGCGATCGTGCTGATCCCGGAGATCGCGCTGACATTTCAGACCGTGATGCGGTTTTACCGGTGTTTCGGCGACCGGGTATCGATCATGAATTCCCGGTTGTCTGCGGGGGAACGGTATGACCAGCTGATGCGCGCGAAAAGCGGAGAGGTGGACGTGATGATCGGACCGAGATCCGCATTGTTTACACCATTTCCTAATTTAGGGCTGATCGTGATCGACGAAGAACATGAGAATACTTACAAAAGCGAACAGACGCCGAGATACCATGCGAGAGAGACTGCCGAGGCAAGAGCAAAGATGGAGGGGGCGAGCGTCGTCCTCGGATCGGCGACGCCGTCGATGGAATCCATGTACCGTGCCCGTCTCGGAGAATATCGTCTGTTGGAATTGAAGAAACGTTCCCGAGAGCAGGAGATGGCGGATGTATATGTGACCGATCTGCGGGAAGAATTAAAAAATGGAAACCGTTCGATTCTTAGCGAAAAACTGCAGGAATTGATGGAAGACCGATTAAACAGACACGAACAGATCATGTTGTTTTTGAACCGGAGAGGATATGCGGGATTCATCTCCTGCCGGGAGTGCGGCTATGTTGTGAAATGCCCTCACTGCGACGTGTCGCTTTCGTTTCATCGGGGCGGGAAAATGGTATGTCATTACTGCGGACATGAGGAGGCGAAGCCGAATGTCTGTCCGGAATGCGGCTCCAGACATATCGGCGAATTTAAGGCGGGGACTCAGCAGATCGAGGACATCGTGAAGCGGCGTTTTCCCGAGGCGAGAGTGCTCCGCATGGATATGGATACGACCCGGGAAAAAGACGGACATGAGAAGATCCTCGCCGCATTCGCCAACGAAGAGGCGGATGTGCTGGTGGGAACCCAGATGATCGTAAAAGGACACGATTTCCCGAATGTGACGCTGGTCGGAGTGCTGGCGGCGGATATGTCGCTTTACAGCGATGATTACCGGGCGGGAGAGCGGACGTTCCAGCTGTTGACTCAGGCGGTCGGAAGAGCCGGGCGCGGTGAGAAAAAAGGAGAGGCAGTGATCCAGACGTATAGCCCGGAACATTACGCGGTGGTGACGGCAGCCGCGCAGGATTATGCGGCATTTTATGAGGAAGAGATCCGGTATCGTTCTCTGATGGGGTATCCGCCGGTGGAAAATCTGCTGGCAGTGTTTGCAAGCGGAAAAGACGAGGCGCATTTGGAAACGGGATGCCGGTATCTGAAAGAGTATGCAAAACGAGTGTGCCAGGCGGATCCGTCAAGTCCGGTGGAGATCATCGGGCCCGCAAGTCCGGGGATCGGAAAAATAAACGACGTCTATCGAAAAGTACTCTACCTCAAAACGGAAAGATATGATACACTGGTAAAGATAAAGAACCGACTGGAACAATATATAGAAGTAAATTCCGGATTCAATACGATCCGGATCCAATTTGACTTTAATCCAATGAATGTATTTTGACAAAAGGAGAAAAATTATGGCAATCAGAGAAATCAGGGAGATCGGAGACGATATTTTAAACAAACCTTGCAAAAAAGTAACAAAGATGACGATGAGAACACAGATTCTGATCGATGACATGCTGGATACGATGTATGAAAAAATGGGAGTCGGTCTGGCGGCGTCCCAGGTCGGGATTCTGAAGCAGATCGTCGTGATCGACGTCGGTGAGGGACCGATCGTTCTGATCAACCCGGAGATCATCGAGACGTCCGGAGAGCAGACCGGAGAAGAGGGATGCTTAAGTGTTCCGGGAAAATGGGGCATTGTGACCCGTCCGAATGTCGTAAAGGTACGGGCGCTCAACGAAGAGATGGAAGAATTTGAACTGGAGGGCGAGGGGCTTTTGGCACGCGCGTTCTGCCATGAGATCGATCATCTCTCGGGAAATCTTTACGTAGACAAAGTGGAAGACGGACTTCATGACGTGACATATGAAGAGCAGGAGGATGAGGAATAGGATGAAGATCATTTTCATGGGAACCCCGGATTTTTCCGTGGGTACATTGGAAGCGCTTGTGGAAGCGGGACATGACGTATGTCTGACGGTGACGCAGCCGGATAAGCCGAAAGGCAGAGGAAAAGAGATGCAGTTTACTCCGGTGAAAGAGGCGGCTCTGCGTCTGGGGATCCCGGTGTACCAGCCGAAACGTGTCCGGGAAGCCGAATGCGTGGAAGAGCTGCGCAAATATCAGGCGGATGTGATGGTCGTCGTGGCATTTGGACAGATCCTGCCGGAAGAGATCCTTGGGATGACGCCGTACGGCTGTATCAATGTCCATGCGTCGCTGCTTCCGAAGTACCGCGGAGCCGCGCCGATCCAGTGGTCGATCATCAGCGGGGAACAAGTGACCGGAGTGACGACGATGCAGATGGACGCCGGACTGGACACCGGAGATATGCTTTTGAAAACGGAAGTGGCGATCACAGCGGAGGAGACCGGAGAGAGCCTCCATGATAAACTGGCCAAAGCCGGGGCGGCGCTCTGTGTGGAGACGCTCGAACGACTGCAGGATGGTACATTGAAGCCGGAGAAGCAGGGAGAATCACCGACACCGTATGCGAAGATGCTGGACAAAAAGATGGGCAATATCGACTGGACCCGCCCGGCTGCGGAGATCGAGCGGCTTGTGCGCGGACTGAATTCCTGGCCAAGCGCATATACGCACTGGGATAAGAAAGTGATGAAAATCTGGAAAGCAAAAGTGGTTTCGCAAGCAGACTTTGACGCGACGATCGATGTGCTGAAAAAAACGGCTCCGGGAACTGTTGTAACAGTAGAGAAAGAACGCTTTCTTGTACAGACGGGAGACGGACTTCTGGCAGTGGAAGAACTGCAGATCCCGGGGAAAAAACGAATGGAGACAAGTGCATTTCTGAGGGGATATACATTTGAGGAGGGAACGGTTCTGACGGACGGTTCCAAAGAATAATCTGTAACACTCAGGAGGAGAAACCATGTTTTATTATTATGATCCAACGTATAGTCTCGTATTGATCGGCGTCGTGATCTGTATGCTTGCGTCGAGCAGAGTGAACCATGTATTCCGGCGGTATGCTTCGGTGAGAAGCATGAGCGGGATGACGGGAAGAGAGGTTGCGGAGCGGATCCTGCGCGCCAATGGGATCTATGACGTACAGGTCTGTCATATTTCGGGGCATCTAAACGATCATTATGATCCGAGAAACAAGATCCTGCGGCTTTCCGATGCGACGTATAATTCGCCGTCGGTGGCAGCGATCGGCGTGGCGGCACATGAGTGCGGGCATGCCGTGCAGCATGCAGTCGGATATGCGCCGTTAAAGATACGGGGAGCGCTCGTGCCGGTGGCGAATTTCGGTTCGACCCTTGCATGGCCGCTGATCCTGATCGGACTTCTGATCCGAAGCGATGCGGCAGTCCTTTTGATCAATCTGGGAATCCTTTTGTTTTCCGCGGCGGTATTGTTCCAGATCGTGACATTGCCGGTGGAATTCAATGCATCGAGAAGAGCGGTGCAGGCGTTGGAAAAGGGCGGGATGCTCTACGGAGAAGAGATAGACGGAACGAAAGCGGTGCTTCGGGCGGCGGCGCTGACCTATGTGGCAAGCGCGGCGTCCATGATCCTGCAGCTTCTGCGTCTCATTATAATAGGAGGAAGAAGACAGGATGACTAACAAACCGGTCAGTGAGCGGGAGCTGGTGCTTGGGATTCTGCTCGAGGTAACGGAACACGGCGGATACAGCCATCTGGTGCTTCGGGACGTCCTTGCAAAGTATCAGTATCTGGACAAAAAAGAGCGTGCCTTTATCACAAGAGTGAGCGAGGGGACGCTGGAACATATGATGGAACTGGACTATATTCTGGATCAGTTCTCAAAAGTGAAAGTAAAGAAGATGAAACCGGTGATCCGCAATCTGCTGCGGAGCGCCGTGTATCAGCTGAAATATATGGACAGTGTGCCGGACGCTGCGGTCTGCAACGAGTCGGTGAAGCTGGCGGTGAAAAAAGGCTTCGGAAGTCTCCGGGGATTTGTGAACGGGGTGCTGCGGAATGTGGCGCGGAATTTGGACAATGTATCTTATCCGGAAGATCCGGTTGACAATCTCTCGATCCGTTATTCGATGCCGCGCTGGATTTTGGAATTGTGGATCCCCGCTTACGGCATGGAAAACGTGGAGCGGATGCTGCAAAGTTTTCAGGAAGAGCAGCCTCTTGTGATCCGGTGCAGGGATGAAAATGTCCCGGAGCATTTGCGGGCGGAGGGCGTACATGCAGAACCGCATCCGTATTTGCCGTATGCATGGCAGATTTCCGGATTTGACTATCTGGGCGGTCTTGAGAGCTTCCGGAACGGGGAATTTTCGGTGCAGGACATCAGCTCGATGCTGGTCGGCGAGACGGCGGATCCGCAGGAAAATGACTATGTGATCGACGTGTGCGCGGCACCCGGCGGAAAATCCATCCATGTGGCGGAAAAGCTCGGCGGAAGCGGACATGTGGAGGCAAGAGACCTGACGCTTTACAAGGTGGGGATGATCGAAGAAAATATCGAGAGGACCGGACTTCTTAATATAGAAGCGGTCTGTCAGGATGCACTGGTATATGATGAGGAAAGCAGAGAAAAAGCAGACATTGTGATCGCGGATCTGCCGTGTTCGGGACTCGGTGTTCTCGGAAAGAAGACCGATCTGAAATACAAAGCGACAAAGCAGGGGGCGGATGATCTGGCGCAGATGCAGCGGGAGATGCTGGATGTTGTCTGCCGGTATGTGAAACCCGGGGGGAAGCTTCTGTACAGCACATGTACCGTCAATCCGGCGGAGAATGAAGAAAATGTCCGGTGGTTTTTGGAGACACATCCGGAATTTGAACTTGCAGATCTTCGGGAGAGTATGAAGCAGTGGAAGACGGAAGTATGTGAGGAACTTGTGCGGGCGGTATCGGAAGCGGGATGGCTTCAGCTTTTGCCGGGGATCCATAAAAGCGACGGCTTCTTTATTGCGGGCTTAAGAAAAAGAAAGTAAAGGATTAAAAAAGAGCATGGAAAAGAAAGACATTCGTGCATATACATATGAACAGTTACAGGAAGAACTGAGCGGGATCGGTGAGAAAGCGTTCCGGGGGAAGCAGATTTACGAATGGCTGCATGTACGGCTGGCGGATTCATTTGACGAGATGACGAATCTCTCAAAAGCGCTGCGGGAAAAACTGGAAGCGCAGTATGTGATCCTCCCCGTGGAACCGGCAGCCAGACAGGAGTCGAAGCTGGACGGGACGAACAAATTCCTGTTCCGTCTCTGGGACGGTAATATGGTGGAAAGTGTGCTGATGCGCTATAAGCACGGCAATTCGGTCTGCATTTCTTCACAGGTCGGATGCCGGATGGGCTGCAGATTCTGTGCGTCGACGATCGACGGGCTGGAACGTAACCTTTCCCCGTCGGAAATGCTCGGGCAGATCTATCAGATCCAGAAGATGATCGGGGAGAGAGTTTCCAATGTTGTCATCATGGGAACTGGAGAACCGCTGGATAATTACGAGAACTTCCTGACGTTTATCCGGCTTTTGACGGATGAACACGGTCTGCATATCAGTCAGAGAAATATTACCGTGTCCACCTGCGGTATCGTTCCGAGAATGTATGATCTGGCAAAAGAAAAGCTGCAGATCACACTGGCGTTATCCCTGCATGGTTCCACGCAGGAGAAGCGGAAACAATTGATGCCGGTGGCGAACAAATATGATCTTCGGGAAGTACTGGAAGCGTGCGACAATTATTTTCACGAGACGGGACGGCGGATCACATTTGAGTACAGTATGGTGCACGGAGTCAATGATACGGAGGAAGACGCCAGGGAACTGAGCGCGCTTTTAAAGCATCGGAACTGCCACTTAAACCTGATTCCGGTGAACCCGATCAAGGAGCGTGATTTTGAGCGTCCGGATCGGAAAAATGCACTGAATTTCAAAAATAAACTTGAAAAAAGCGGAATTAATGTTACTATAAGAAGAGAAATGGGCTCAGATATCGACGGCGCCTGTGGACAATTAAGACGAAGCTACCAGGGTTGAAAGGAGAACAAGATGAAGACATTTTCGATCACCGATGTTGGTATGGTAAGACAAGTGAATCAGGACTATGTCTATACGACAGACAAACCATTAGGACCTCTCCCCAATCTGTATGTTGTGGCAGACGGCATGGGCGGACATCAGGCAGGCGATTTTGCATCGAAGTACACCGTAGAAGTATTGAAGCGGGAACTCGCGGCAAGTCAGGAGGAAGATATCGAGAAAGCGCTTGTTTCAGCGATCAAGACAGCCAATCACGAGATCATCAAAAAGGCGTCGGAAGACCCGCATTTAAAGGGGATGGGAACGACGATCGTAGTGGCGACGATCGTACGCCATATGATGTATTTTGCGAATGTGGGAGACAGCCGTCTTTACCTGATCAATCAGGGGATCACACAGCTGACGAAAGACCACTCTCTTGTAGAAGAGATGGTCCGGCTTGGAGGCATCAAACCGGAAGAGGCAAAGCATCATCCGGATAAGAATATCATCACACGCGCCATCGGTGCGAAAGCGGATGTAGAGGTAGATTTTTATGAGCACCGTCTGAAACGGGGAGACATCATTCTGATGTGTACAGACGGTCTCAGCAATATGGTGGAAGACGAAGAGTTGTTCCATATCGTGCAGGGAGGAAGAGACATCGTAGAATCCGGCACATCGCTGGTGGAGACAGCGAAAGAGAACGGCGGCACGGATAATATCGGGGTCGTGCTGACAGAACCGTTTACGGATGAGGTGAGTATATGTTAAAAGAAGGTATATTTTTAGGGAAGCGCTATGAGATTCTGGAACGGATCGGTTCCGGCGGAATGGCGGATGTGTATAAGGGGAAAGACCACAAGCTGAACCGTTTTGTGGCAGTAAAAGTATTAAAGAGCGATTATCGTTCCGATGAAGTATTTATCCAGAAGTTTTTGAGCGAAGCGCAGGCGGCGGCAGGACTGATGCATCCGAATGTGGTCAATGTCTATGATGTGGGGCAGGATCGCGGGCTTTACTATATGGTCATGGAACTTGTGGAGGGTATTTCTCTGAAAGATTATATAGAGAAGAAAGGACAGCTTTCCGCGAAAGAGACGATCAGTATCTCGATCCAGATGGTGACCGGAATTCAGGCGGCGCACAATCAGCATATCATTCACAGGGATATCAAGCCGCAGAATATCATCATTTCCAAAGACGGAAAAGTAAAGGTGACGGATTTCGGGATCGCGCGGGCGACGACTTCGACGAACACGATCAGCACCAACGTGATGGGATCGGTGCACTACACTTCGCCGGAGCAGGCGCGGGGCGGAATCGTGGACGAGAAGAGCGACATATACTCCGCGGGCATCACGATGTATGAGATGATCACGGGGCATGTTCCGTTTGACGGTGATTCTACGGTGGCAGTCGCGATCAAGCATCTGCGGGAAGAGATCAAGTCGCCGTCTGAGGAAGTACCGGATATTCCGTACAGTCTTGAGTGCATCATTATGAAATGTACCCAGAAGAATACGACGATGCGGTATCAGAACTGTCAGGAACTGATCAATGATCTGAAACGTTCCCTTGTCGATCCAAATGGGAACTTTGTGAATATACCGGGACACGTTGGCGGAGATGCTACAGTTGTAATGTCGGAGGACGAACTGCGGCGGGTGCAGGATCAGAGTTATGATCAGGATGATTATGACGATGATGACGATGATGACTACGGCGACGACTACGACAATGATTATGACGACGATTATGATGACGATGATTATGATCAGAGCGATTATGACGATGATGATTATGACGATCGCGCATACGACAGCAGGCAGAGACGGGATGGGAAGAACGGACGCAAAAACGGTGTCGATCCAAATACGCGGAAGATCATGAAGATCCTTTTGGTTGTGGCGATCGCGGTGTTTGCGATCGGTACGATCTTTGTGATCGGTCAGGCTGCCGGGATGTTCAAGTCGAATCCGAAAGTCACGGATGAAAAGGGAAAAGCACAGGTGACAGTACCGGATATCTTAGGTATGACGGTGGAAGAAGCGACGGAAACGCTTAACAAAAAAGGGCTGGGACTTTCCATTGCAGAGCGCGCCTACTCGGACAAATACGAAAAAGGCGAGATCATGGAGCAGAAAACCGCAGCCAATAAAAAGGTAGATAAGAATACCGAGATCCAGGTCGTTGTCAGCAACGGGGAAGAGATTCTGACCGTGGCAGTTCCGGATGTCAGCGGACAGTCCGAATCTGCGGCGCAGAAGACACTGGAAGATGCAAATCTGGTCGTGGATTCGGAATCCAAGTATGACGATCATATTGAGGCCGGCAAGGTCATCTCCACGGATCCGGCGGCGGGCATGGAAGTCGAAGAGGGCACGCATGTGAAGATGTATGTGAGCATGGGTGTTGAGAAAGTAGAAGTTCCGCAGATCACGGGCATCACTTCCGAGGAAGCGCAGGCGGCGCTTGCGGCGGTCGGGCTGATCGGGGGAAGTGTGACGGAAGAATACAGTGAAGAATATGATGCGGGATATGTGATTTCACAGGGAAAAAGCGCCGGAAGCAAGCTGGAGAAAGGATCTGCAGTGGATTATGTGGTGAGCAAAGGCTCCAGTAAAGTAGAAGTTCCGGATCTGTACGGCATGACGATGGCAGAAGCGCAGCAGGCACTCTCCGATCTCGGACTGGTCAGCGGCGCAGTGACAAGCGGAGGACACAGTGATCTTCCGGAGGGACAGGTGATGTCTCAGACGATCGCACCGGGAAGTCATGTGGATCGCGGAACCGCGATCGATTTCCAGACAAGCGACGGACCGGAAGTGGTTCCGATCGTGCCGAGTACACCGGATAACGGCGGATCTTCAGGCAGCAATAACAGTGGCAGCGGCTCTACAGACGATAAGTCGTCGAGCAGGAAAACAGAGTGAGATTGACAGATAACTATATGCAGGGAAAGATTATAAAAGGAATTGCCGGATTCTACTATGTTGACATAGTAGAATCCGGTCTTTATGAGTGTAAAGCCCGGGGCGTGTTCCGAAAAGAAAAGATGAAACCGCTTGTCGGGGACGAAGTAGAGATCGAAGTACTCGATGAGACAGAAAAAACCGGGAATATCACACAGGTTCTTCCGCGGAAGAATGAGCTGATCCGCCCGGCGGTGGCGAATATCGATCAGGCGCTTGTCGTATTTGCAGTGACCGATCCGAAACCGCATTACAATCTGCTGGACCGGTTTCTTGTGATGATGGAACGAAAAGAGATCCCTGTCGTTCTTTGTTTTAACAAGCAGGATCTCTCGGAAGAAAAAGAATTACGGGAATTAGAAGCCGTTTACCGCCCGTGCGGATATCCGGTGATCTTCACCAGCGCGCGCGAGCAGGAGAATATCGAACAGGTAAAAGAACTTCTTCGAGGGAAGACGACGACGATCGCCGGCCCCTCCGGCGTGGGAAAATCTTCGTTGATCAATCTTCTCCAACCGGATGTGCGGATGGAGACCGGGAGCATCAGCAAAAAGATCGCGAGGGGAAAGCATACGACGCGGCATTCGGAACTGATCCTTGTTGAGAAAGGAACCTATATTATTGATACGCCGGGATTCAGCTCTCTTTATGTCAATGATTTTGAGAAAGAAGAGCTAAAGGCGTATTTTCCTGAATTTCTGCCCTTTGAGGGACAGTGCAGGTTCAACGGATGCAGTCATGTGCATGAACCGGGATGCGCGGTGAAAGAAGCCGTGGAAAACGGGAAAATACATCCGATCCGCTATCAGGACTATGTGGAGATGTATCGCGAACTGCAGGAGAAAAAGCGTTATTAGAACAAGATGTGATGATAAAAGGAGACAAACGAATGATGGAACGAATTCTAGCGCCGTCGATCTTGTCGGCAGATTTCAAAGTGTTGGGAGAGCAGATGGAACTCTGCGAAAAAAGCGGAGCAAAATATCTGCATTTTGATGTGATGGACGGGATGTTTGTAAAGAATCTTTCTTTTGGGGTTCCGGTCCTTGCATCGATCCAGGGACATACCGGACTTGTGATGGACGTACATTTGATGATCGAAGAGCCGATCCGTTATGCGGAGGCATTTGCAAACGCCGGAGCAGATATATTGACGGTGCATTATGAGGCGTGTGAAAATCTGCAGGAAACCGTGGATAAGATCCATGCGTGCGGTATGAAAGCGGGAATCACGATCAAACCGGATACGCCGGTGGACGTACTTATGCCGTATCTGGATCAGGCGGAGATGTTCCTGATCATGAGCGTGGAACCGGGAAAAGGCGGACAGAAGTTTATCCCGGAGTCGCTGGAGAAGATCCGGACACTGCGCGCGCTTCTGGAAGAGCGCGGACTGCATACCGATATCGAAGTAGACGGAGGGATCGGTCTCGATAACGTGAAAACGGTTCTGGATGCCGGAGCCAATGTGATCGTAGCAGGATCCGCCGTATTTAAGGGAGATCTTTCGGAAAATGTTTCGGAATTTGTGAGGATATTTGAGGAAGATGAGTAAGCAGACGGTGATTGTCAGCGGCGGGGCGCTGGAAGAGGAGTTTACCCTGAATATTTTGAACAGTGAAGATACGGAATTTGTGATCGGCGTCGACCGCGGGCTGGGTTTCTTGTATGACCATAAGATAGAACCGGATTATATTGTCGGAGATTTTGACAGCGCACCTGCCGAGATCGTGCAGTATTATCGGGAGAATACCGATGTGCCGATCCGCACGTTCAATCCGGTGAAAGATGCGTCCGACACCGAGATCGCAATGCGGCTCTGTCTGGGGCTTCGCCGGCAGCGGATCGTTCTGCTTGGCGCAACCGGGAACCGGATGGATCACGCCTGGGCGAACGTGCAGATCTTAAAGATCGCGCTGGATGCCGGCGCGGAGGCCGTGATCATGGATCCGTGGAATAAGATCCGGCTGATCAACGGGAATACTGTGCTCAAAAAAGACGAGGCGTATGGAAAATATTTTTCGGTGTTTCCGCTTGGGCAGACGGTTGTGGATTTTAGTATCAAAGGGGCAAAATATCCGCTGAACCACCATACATTGACACCGTGGGACAGCCTCTGCGTCAGCAATGAATTTGCGGCGGATGAGGTGGAGATCTCATTTCCGATCGGGGATGTGATCTTGATGGAGACGAGAGATCAGCAGAGAAAAAAGAATTGACAGGAGGAAATAGAAAGCATGAAACTTGGAATCGTCGGGTTACCGAACGTGGGAAAAAGTACATTATTTAATTCATTGACAAAGGCAGGGGCGGAATCCGCAAACTATCCGTTCTGTACGATCGACCCGAATGTCGGCGTTGTGACTGTGCCGGATAAGCGGCTGGATGTGCTGGGGGAAATGTACCACACAAAGAAGATCGTTCCGGCAGCTATTGAATTTGTAGATATCGCAGGACTTGTAAAAGGAGCGTCCAAAGGCGAGGGACTCGGAAATCAGTTCCTTGCCAACATCCGTGAGGTGGATGCGATCGTGCATGTGGTACGTTGCTTTGAGGACAGCAATATTGTTCATGTGGACGGAAGCATCGATCCGATCCGTGACATCGAGACGATCAATCTGGAACTGATCTTCTCCGATCTTGAGATTCTGGAACGCCGGATCGCAAAGACGGTCAAGCTCTCAAGAAATGATAAGACAGCGGCGAAAGAACTGGATCTGTTAAATCGTCTGAAAGCACATCTGGAAGAGAATAAGATGGCAAAAAGTTTCCATACAGACGATGAGGAAGAGCAGGAGTGGCTTGCGGGCTACAATCTTCTGACCGCGAAACCGGTGATCTTTGCGGCAAATGTATGTGAGGACGATCTGGCGGACGACGGCGCGGGAAATGCCGGAGTTCAGGCTGTGCGCGAGTATGCAGAAGCGGAGGACTGCGAAGTATTTGTTGTCTGCGCACAGATCGAGCAGGAGATCGCAGAGCTGGACGACGAAGAAAAGAAAATGTTTTTGGAAGATCTGGGATTGGAAGAGTCCGGATTGGAGAAACTGATAAAAGCAAGCTATCATCTTCTCGGTCTGATCAGCTATCTGACAGCAGGCGAGCCGGAGGTGCGCGCATGGACGATCAAGCGGGGAACGAAAGCGCCGCAGGCAGCCGGAAAGATCCATTCCGATTTTGAGCGTGGATTTATCCGTGCGGAGATCGTAAGCTATGATGATCTGATGGCTTGCGGAACGCATGCGGCCGCAAAAGAGAAAGGTCTTGTCCGTCTGGAGGGAAAAGACTATGTAGTGCAGGACGGCGACATCATCCTGTTTAGGTTCAACGTATAAGAAAGGGGCGGGACCTATGCATTATGACATTAGTTTCCCGAATATCGGACTGACACTTTCACATGTTGGAAAATCAATCTCGATCTTCGGGTTTGAAGTGGCATATTATGGAATCATCATCGGCAGTGCGATACTGATCGGATTTCTGATCGCGATGTCGGAAGCAAAACGGACAAAGCAGAATCCGGAAGACTATTTGGATATGGGAATGATCGGCGTCGTCATGGGGATCGTCGGCGCGAGGCTCTATTATGTGATCTTTTCCTGGGATATGTATAAAGATAATCTGCTCGAGATCTTCAATCTGCGCGGCGGCGGACTGGCGATCTATGGCGGTGTGATCGGCGCGGTGGCTGCGGTATTTTTATGTGCCCACATTAAGAAATTGTCGGCGCCGCAGATATTTGACACCGTTGCATTGGCGCTGGTCAACGGACAGATGCTCGGAAGATGGGGGAATTTCTTCAACCGGGAAGCGTTCGGGGAATATACGGATTCACTGCTTGCCATGCGGCTTCCGCTGGATGCTGTGCGGAGCGGTGATGTGACTGAACTGATGAGGGAACATATGCAGGTGATCGACGGCGTCAGTTACATTCAGGTGCACCCGACCTTTTTCTACGAGTCACTTTGGTGCTGTGTGCTGCTGATCCTGTTGATCCTTTATCGTAAGCATAAAAAATACGACGGAGAATTGTTCCTGCTTTATATGTTCGGATATGGGCTGGGACGGGTGTGGATCGAGGGACTCCGCACCGATCAGTTGATCATTCCGGGAACGGGGATCGCAGTATCCCAGCTTCTTGCAGGTGCCCTCGTCATCGGAATGGGAATCTTACTGGTATACTTCCGGAAGAAATATCAAAAACAAAAGAACGAGTGTCCTGCCGGAGAGGTGGATCCGGATGCGGATCCTGTCGAAAAAGTCATTGATTCTGTCGAAAAAAGATAGTAAGATAGAAGAAGTGAAGCGAGGGAACCGGAGGACATACGGATGAAGAAAAGAAAAGTAAGTCCGCAAAGCGGAAAGAAATGGATGATTTTGACGGCAGTAACCCTTGTGGTTGCTGTCGTTCTTATTGTATTTTTTATACAGTGGCGTTCTGCCAGAGAAGAGCAGGAAAAAGTGGACAAAGGAGTCGCTTATCTGACAAAGCTCGAAAAGCAGAATGTGTCGGAAATCGGGAAAAGTATTGACGAGATCCGCGCGGAGCAGAATCTGGCTCTGGCGGACAGCGATGAGTCGGCTGTGTGGAGCAGTTTTGAAAATGCGGCAGTTTTGGGAGATTCCAGAGCGGTCGGATTTTCTTTTCACGAATTTCTCCCGGAAGATCGGGTGATGGCGCAGGGGGGAGGAAAGATCACCGATCTCCCGCAGTATTATGACCAGTTGAAAGCGCTGAACCCGAAAGCGGTATTTTTGTGTTTCGGATTGAATGATGTCGGCATCGGTCTGTGGCCGACCGGGGAAGAATACGCGGCGGAATGTGACAAACAGATCGCGGCACTGCAGGCGGAACTTCCGGATGCCACGATCTATCTCAACTCGATCCTCCCGGCAGTCGGAGTCGGTCTGGAGGCGGACCCGGATTATCCGCGGATCGGGGAATATAACGAAGCCATGAAGACAATGGCGGAAGAAAAAGGCTATCATTTTATCGACAATACACAGATGGCCCAGGAGCATCAGGATCTGTATCAGGAAGACGGTCTGCATGTACAGCCGGATTTTTACAAATACTGGGCTGCGAATATGATGGCAGGGGTGAATGAGTCATGAAAAAATATATGTCCTACATAAAAATAGCGCTGACTGTATTGCTTGTCGTGTTTATCCTTGTGGACACAGGGAAAGACGCTTCGAGCAATGCGGAGATTGAGGATGTTTCGGCGCAGGTTGTAAAAGCGGCAAAACTGTCGAAGGAGACGCCTGCGGGAAACCGTATGGTAAAGAGGTTTTACGGACTGAACCCCGGAGATTATGAGGGAGTCGTTTTGTATGCGCCGAAAGATAATATGGATGTCAACGAACTGTTGATCGTCAAGCTGAAAGATACTTCACAGAGTAAAGCGGTGGAGTCGGCGATCCGGCAGCGGCTGGATACGCAGCTGAAAAGTTTTGAGGGATACGGAGCAGAGCAGACTGCGCTTCTCGAAGCGCATAAGCTGCAGGTCAAGGGCAACTATATCTTTTTCATGGTCGGAGACCGGGCGGCCGCGGCACAGAAAGCATTTTTAAAGAGTCTGTAAGGAAAACGGGGGAAGAGTATGATATTCAGCAGTATATTTTTCGTTTTTGCATATTTACCGATCGTATTGATCTTGTATTATCTGGTTCCGTTCAAATTTAAAAATCTTGTTCTGCTGCTCGTCAGTCTTGTGTTTTACGCATGGGGAGAGCCGGTCTATGTCGTGTTGATGTTGTTCAGTATCGCGATCAACTTTGTGAGCGGTCTGGAACTGGAATATTTTATGGACCGCGGCGAGATGAGAAAGGCAAAGTATGCCTGTATCGTTACGGCGGCGATCAACTTAGGCGTTCTAGGATTTTATAAATATTACGGATTTGTGATCGAGAATCTGAATGCGATCCTGCCGTTCGACATTCCGTACACAAAGCTTGCGCTGCCGATCGGGATCTCTTTTTACACATTCCAGACGATGTCCTATGTGATCGACGTTTACCGCGGAAAAGTAAAGGCACAGCACAATCCGATCACATTCGGCGCATATGTGTCTATGTTCCCGCAGCTGATCGCGGGACCGATCGTGCGGTATTCGGACGTGGAACAGCAGTTGATGAAACGGACGATGTCGATCCGGAAATTCGGCGACGGTGTGATGTGGTTTCTGCAGGGACTTGGGAAAAAAGTTCTGATCGCCAACAACATGGGAAGTATCTATGAGGCGATCGCAGTACTGGGCGCATCGGAGACTTCTGTGCTGACTGCCTGGATCGGATGTTTTGCCTATACGATGCAGATTTATTTTGACTTCGGCGGATATTCGGATATGGCGATCGGTCTCGGAAAGATGCTGGGATTTGAGTTTATGGAGAACTTTAATTATCCGTATACGGCGAAAAGCATCACGGATTTCTGGCGAAGATGGCATATTTCCTTAAGCAGCTGGTTCAAAGAATATGTATATATTCCGCTGGGAGGAAACCGTGTGGGACAGGCGAAGTCGATCCGGAACCTGTTGATCGTGTGGGGACTGACGGGTCTTTGGCACGGCGCAGCATGGAATTTTATCTTCTGGGGACTTTATTATGGAATAATTCTGATCATTGAGAAATATATATTAAAAGGGGCATTGGAGAAACTTCCGTCTGCATTGCAGCATGTGTATACGATCGTACTCGTGATGTTCGGATGGGTTCTGTTCTTCTCGCCGTCGCTTGGAAGCGCGGTGTCCTATATGGGAACGATGCTCGGAATCGGAGGCGCGGGATTGGCGGATCTGACCGGATGGTACTATCTGAAGTCCGGTCTGGTACTCGGCATCATCGCGGCAGTCGGAAGTACACCGGTTGTTTATCGGAGATTTTCAAAATGGGAGCATTCGAGAAATCCATATAAACAGATTGCGTGCGTAGTCGTATATGCGGGGATTTTTTTGATCTCGACGGCATATCTGGTCAATGCAACGTATAATCCGTTTTTATATTTCCGTTTTTAAAGGGGAAAGTAGAAAGTGCAGGGATACAAGATGGAGAAAAAAGAGCAAACTCAAAAACAGAGCGAGCATACTGTCGGCAAAAGAAGAGGCAGCCGGTTCTTGCAGAGGACGATGGCATTTGGCTTTTGCGGAGCTGTTCTTTTGCTTGTGCTGATCAGCCTGATCATGCCGGATCGATCTTTTTCGGAGGAAGAGAACCGTGTGTTATCAAAGCAGCCGAAATTCGGCGTTACAGAAGTGATGAACAAAGAGTATATGGAGGGGCTGGAATCTTATACATCCGATCAGTTTGTCTTTCGCGATCTCTGGATCAAGCTGAAAGTGCAGTGCGATCTTCTGACCGGGAAACGGGAGCTGAACGGCGTTTATCTCGGAAAGGACAAGTATCTGATGCAGGCAATCTCAGAGCCGGATCAAGAACATGTCAAAGAAAATATCAAAGGGATGAATGCATTTGCAGCACGGCATCAGGATCTGAACATCAATGCGATGATCGTTCCGAACGCGGCATATGTGATGCAGGACTATCTGCCGAAGGGCGCGCCGGTGCGGGATCAGAGCAAGGATATGAAAGAGATCCAGAAACAGCTTGATGCCGGGATCGGCTGCATCGATGTGACAAAGACGCTGCAGAAACATGTGGAAGAGGGGATGTATTATAAGACGGACCACCATTGGACAAGCCGTGCGGCGGCATATGCATTCAATGCGGCAGCCGTGCAGCTCGGGATCGGGGGCGCGTCCGGCGATTATCAGAGATATACCGTGACCAATGAATTTTCCGGAACATTGTCCTCAAAGAGTGGATACCATAAAGCGGAGGATACGATCGAAGTGTTTGAGCCGGAGGGAGTGGATGTAAAATATCTCGTGAGTGATTCGGATAATCAGGAACAGCGTCCGACCGCTTATGACAAAAAGGCGCTGAAAGAGAAAGACAAGTATCAGGTGTTTTTCGGCGGAAATCATGCGCAGGTTGATATTACGACGACAAATGATACGACAAAACGTCTGCTGATCTTTAAAGATTCTTATGCAAACTGTTTTGTGCCGTTTCTGATCCCGTATTACAATGAGATCATCATGGTGGATCCACGGTATTACTATGACAATGTGGAGACGCTGATCTCCGGAAAACATATTACGGACGTCTTATTTTTGTATAATATGGACACATTTCTGACAGACACTTCCATTGCGGGCGCGCTGGCGGAGGAATAGTGGAAATCACAGAAAACCGGAGACTTTCTTTTAGAAAGTTCCCGGTTTTCTTTTGTGGATCGTATGATGGACGGAATCATCCATGTATAGGAAAATAAACAAAAAACCGAGTCTGTTCTATGGACTTTTATTACTTTTGGCGATATAATTAGTATGCATGTGAAAAATCAGAATTTTGCAATGTACAATCTTAAGGAGGAACAAGAAATGGCAAGAAAAATGAAGACCATGGATGGTAACCAGGCAGCAGCTCATGTTTCCTATGCGTATACTGAAGTTGCGGCAATTTACCCGATCACACCATCCTCTGTTATGCCGGAACATGTAGACGAGTGGGCTACGGAAGGCAGAGAGAACATTTTCGGACAGACTGTTCAGGTAACAGAGATGCAGTCTGAGGCGGGTGCAGCAGGAGCAGTACATGGTTCCTTATCAGCAGGTGCGCTGACTACAACATTTACAGCATCCCAGGGATTGCTTCTGATGATCCCTAACTTATATAAAGTAGCAGGTGAGCAGCTTCCGGGCGTATTCAACGTATCCGCTCGTGCGATCGCAAGCCACGCGCTTTCTATTTTCGGAGATCACTCTGACGTATATGCATGTCGTCAGACCGGAGCAGCGATGCTTTGTGAGTCCAGCGTGCAGGAAGTTATGGACCTGACAGCAGTTGCACACTGCGCAGCACTTGAGGGCAAGATCCCGTTTATCAACTTCTTCGACGGATTCCGTACTTCTCACGAGATCCAGAAGATCGAGACATGGGATTACGAAGATCTGAAAGATCTGGTAAATATGGATGCGATTGATGAGTTCCGCGCACACGCACTGAACCCGAACCACCCATGCCAGAGAGGTTCCGCTCAGAACCCGGATATCTTCTTCCAGGCAAGAGAGGCATGTAACCCGTACTACGATGCTCTTCCGGGAATCGTTCAGGATTACATGGACAAAGTAAATGCAAAGATCGGAACAGACTACAAACTGTTCAACTACTACGGAGCAGAAGACGCAGAGCATGTGATCGTAGCGATGGGATCTGTCTGCGAGACGATCGAAGAGACGATCGATTACCTGATGGCAGCAGGCGAGAAAGTAGGAGTTGTAAAAGTTCGTCTTTACAGACCGTTCTCCGCTCAGGCATTGATCGATGCGATTCCGGACAGCGTGAAGACGATCAGCGTTCTGGACAGAACAAAAGAGCCGGGAGCACTCGGCGAGCCTCTGTATCTGGACGTTGTTGCAGCTCTGAAAGGATCTAAGTTCGACGCAGTACCGGTACTTTCCGGACGTTACGGATTAGGTTCCAAAGATACAACACCGGCACAGATCGTTGCTGTATACAAGAACACAGAGAAAGCAAAATTCACACTTGGTATCGTAGACGACGTAACCAATCTGTCACTGGATGCAGGCGCACCGCTTGTTACCACTCCGGAGGGAACGATCAACTGTAAGTTCTGGGGACTGGGAGCAGACGGTACTGTCGGAGCTAACAAGAACTCTATCAAGATCATCGGTGATAATACAGATATGTATGCACAGGCATACTTCGATTATGACTCCAAGAAATCCGGCGGTGTGACAATGTCTCACTTACGTTTCGGAAAATCTCCGATCAAGTCCACATACCTGATCCGTCAGGCTAACTTCGTGGCTTGCCACAACCCGTCCTATGTTGACAAATACAACATGGTTCAGGAACTGGTTGACGGAGGAACATTCCTTTTGAACTGCCCATGGGATATGGACGGTCTGGAGAAACATCTGCCGGGACAGGTAAAAGCATATATCGCAAACCACAACATCAAGTTCTACACGATCGACGGTATCAAGATCGGTAAGGAGATCGGACTTGGCGGACGTATCAATACAGTTCTTCAGTCTGCGTTCTTCAAACTGGCTGCGATCATTCCGGAAGAGGAAGCGATCGACCTGATGAAGAAAGCTGCAAAAGCTACTTACGGAAGAAAAGGTGACAAGATCGTTCAGATGAACTACGATGCGATCGATGCAGGTGCAAAACAGGTTGTTGAAGTAACTGTACCGGAAAGCTGGAAAGATGCGGCAGACGAGAGTCTTGCTACACCGCATATAGACGAGAACGGCAGAAAAGACGTTGTTGATTTCGTTAAGAACATTCAGGCAAAAGTAAATGCACAGGAGGGAAATTCACTTCCGGTATCCGCATTTACGGAATATGTAGACGGATCGACTCCGTCCGGATCTTCCGCATACGAGAAACGTGGTATCGCAGTGGATATCCCGGTATGGAAACCGGAGAACTGTATCCAGTGTAACCGTTGTGCATATGTTTGCCCGCACGCAGTTATCCGTCCGGTAGCGCTGAACGAAGAAGAAGCAGCGAAAGTTCCGGAGGGAATGAGCACGATCGATATGATCGGTATGCCGGGAATGAAATTTGCGATCACAGTATCCGCTTACGATTGTACCGGATGTGGATCCTGTGCAAATGTATGTCCTGGAAAGAAAGGCGAGAAAGCTCTCGTTATGGGCAACATGGAAGCAAATGCCGGAAGTCAGGAATTCTTCGACTTTGGAACAGAGATTCCGGTAAAACCGGAAGTTGTTACAAAGTTCAAAGAGAATACAGTAAAAGGAAGCCAGTTCAAACAGCCGCTGCTTGAGTTCTCAGGAGCTTGTGCAGGTTGTGGAGAGACACCTTACGCAAAACTGATCACACAGCTGTTTGGTGACAGAATGTATATCGCAAACGCAACAGGATGTTCTTCGATCTGGGGTAACTCCTCACCGTCCACACCTTATACCGTCAATGCCAAAGGACAGGGACCGGCATGGTCTAACTCACTGTTCGAGGACAACGCAGAGTTCGGTTACGGTATGCTGCTCGCTCAGAACACGATCAGAGAGAGACTGAAAGGCAAAGTAGAGAAGATCGCTGAGATCGCAGAAAAAGAAGAAGTAAAAGCTGCTGCACAGGAATACCTGGATACATTTGCAGTAGGCGCTACAAACGGAACCGCAACAGACAAGCTGGTAGCTGCTCTGGAAGCATGTGACTGTGATCTGGCTGAAAAGGCAGAAGTTCTCAAGAACAAAGACTTCCTTGCTAAGAAATCCCAGTGGATCTTCGGTGGAGACGGATGGGCTTACGATATCGGATTCGGCGGTGTTGACCACGTTCTTGCAAGCGGAAAAGACATCAACATCATGGTATTCGATACAGAGGTTTACTCCAACACAGGCGGACAGTCCTCCAAGGCTACGAAGACAGGTGCTACCGCACAGTTCGCAGCAGGCGGAAAAGAAACCAAGAAGAAAGACCTTGCAGGTATCGCAATGAGCTACGGCTATGTATATGTTGCACAGATCGCTATGGGTGCTGACTTCAACCAGACTGTAAAAGCAATCGCAGAGGCTGAAGCATATCCGGGACCGTCACTCATCATCGCTTACGCTCCATGTATCAACCATGGTATCAAGAAGGGTATGAGCAAAGCTCAGACTGAGGAGCAGCTGGCAGTAGAGTGCGGATACTGGAACAACTTCCGCTTCAACCCGGCAGCAGAGGGAAACAAGTTCTCACTGGACAGCAAAGAGCCTAAACTGGACAGCTATCAGGAATTCCTTGACGGAGAAGTTCGTTACAACGCACTGAAGAGAGCAAATCCGGAGAAAGCTGAAAAACTGTTCGCGATCAATGAGCAGGAAGCAAAAGAAAGATACGAGTATCTGAAGAAACTTGTAACTCTGTACGGCGAGGAATAATCCTGAAACAGAGGAAGTATTTTCAATAAAAAATATGGGATCCGGACAGGTTCGGATCTGAAAAACAAAAAGCAGGACCGGCACGGCGAAAGCAGTGCCGGTCCTGTTAAAATCCATGCTCAAATATTGTAAAAAAGAAAACGGGGATCATAGGTTATGGATTACTTGAAGAGATCAGAAGAACTGTTTGAAGAGACCGTGGAAAATCGGAGACATTTGCATCAGATGCCGGAACTGGGGCTGGAACTGCCGGAAACAACGGCATTTATCATGGAAAAACTTACGGAGATGGGGTATGACCCGAAGCCGTGCGGCGGCGGTGTTGTGGCGTGTGTCGGAAAAACGGGCGGAAAAACCGTGCTTCTACGAGGCGATGTGGACGCTTTGCCGATGAAAGAGGAAAGTGGACTTCCATTTGCGAGTCAGCGGGAAAATGCACATACATGCGGACATGATATTCACGGAGCAATGCTTTTGACCGCGGCAAAGATGCTGAAAGAAAACGAGGCGGCTTTAGACGGAATGGTGAAATTAATGTTTCAGTCGGGAGAAGAGCCGCTCACAGGCGCAAGATCGATGATCGCGGACGGATTGCTTCAAGATCCGAGACCGGACGTCGCGCTGGGGTATCATGTGGTTGCCGGATCGATGCCGATGGGACTGTTTGTTTACAACCGGGAAGGCACATTGATGAATTCCAGTGATAATTTTATCATCGATATTCAGGGAAAAGGCGGTCATGGAGCTTATCCGGATGCGTGTATCGACCCGATCAATATTGCGGCGCATATGATCCTTGCGTTGGAATCCGTCGTTGCAAGAGAGATCAAATCCACACAGGCGAGCGTGCTGACGATCGGAAAAGTGACGGCGGGAGATGCGCCGAATATCATACCGGATCAGGCGCAGCTTCAGGGAACACTTCGCTGTGACAGCGAGAAAGAACGGAAGTTTATTTTGCAGAGATTGTCGGAGGTTGTGGATGCCGTGGCGAAAATGTACCGCGGTTCGGCAACGATCACGATGCTTGCCGGAACGCCGCCGCTGATCTGCGATCCGCAGTCGGTGGACGATTTTGTAGGATATATGCGGGAACTGGACGTGCCGGGACAGTGTGAACATGTGGGAATGCATGCGGCTTCGTCGGAAGACTTTTCGGCGGTGCTTTCCGAAATTCCGGGAGCTTATATGTTCCTTTCCGCAGGATTTACGGACGGCAGGGAGACATATAACCAGCATCACCCGAAAGTGGAATTTAACGAGGAAGTCATGAAATCCGGAGCCGCTTATCTGGCACATTGCGCGACAAGGTGGCTGGAAGAACATAAATAGACATTAGAGCAAGAAGAAACAGAGGAAATTCGGAGCGTATTTCAGAAAGACTCCGGTTTCCTCTGTTTTCTGTATAATGATGGTAGCGTCGATGTACAAGGGGAAACACGCCTCAAACCGCGTAATTTCGGTGATTTTCAGCGTTATCCTCAATCAGCGTACGTCCAGGTACGCTTCAATCGTCTGCCTTGAAAATAACCGAATTATCTGCGGTTGAGGTCGGTGAGTCGAGAAGAGACAAATCTAAGCCTCTTTTAGGCACTTGAACGACGCGTACAGAGACGTACGCGGAGTGAAAGTAACAACAAAGAGGCTTAGATTTGCTCTTCATCGACCGTTTTCCCCCTTGTACACCGACGCTACGTTTTTTTTTAGAGAATAAATGAATGTCCTTTTTTATACTGTCAAAGTTAAGGTAGAATTGCTTACCAGTCTTATGGTATAATTTGCACAAGAAAATGAATGAAGTGATTCGTGTAAGGAAGTGTTGTTATGTGCGATGTAAAAAAGTATGAAGAATTATATAAGGAAATAGAAAAATTAAAACCAGAGGATACTTTACAATTAGTATTGGAGGCAGAAACAGAAGAGCAAAGAGAATTTTATGAAATGGTTGGCGATTTCTTACTTCAGAAAAAACAGAAGAAAGTAATTGAGAGGAATCTGTTTTAATGAAAAAATATATTATAATTGCAGGTGTTAATGGGGCGGGGAAGTCGACGCTCTATGAAACATTGGATGAATTAAAAGATATGCCACGTATAAATACTGATGAAATTGTGAAAGTATTAGGGGACTGGAGAGATATGTCAATCTTAATTACAGCTGGGAAAGTTGCCGTTAAATTGTTAAATCAGTATTTGACAGATGGAGTTACATTTAATCAAGAAACTACATTATGCGGAAAATCCATTTTAAGAAATATTAGAAAGGCAAAAGAAATGGGTTATTGTATCGAGATGCATTATGTGGGAGTTGATAGTGTTAATATTGCGAAAGAAAGAGTAAAATCGCGAGTAAATAAAGGTGGACATGGAATTCCGGAGGCAGACATTGAAAAACGTTATATGGAAACATTCCATAATTTGAAAGAAATATTAAAAGATTGTGATTTGGCGGCATTTTATGATAATACTGAAGAATTTCGGCGTTTTGCAATTTTTCGTAATGGTGAGGTGGTTAGACTATCGCAGAATCTGCCTAAATGGATAGAGGGGAAAGGTATTATTTAAAATTTGACGGGGACATATTGTGAAAAAGGAAAGGGAAGACCGGATGCAGAAAGTATTTCGAGAGGCGGTGGAGGCGAATCCGATCATTGCCGCCGTCAAAGATGAAGATGGATTAAAAAACTGTTGTGAGAATGAGGAGATCGGCGTTGTGTTTTTGTTGTTCGGAGATATTTGTTCGATCGGCGGTCTGGTGGAACGGGTGCATCGGGCGGGGAAGATCGCGATGGTGCATATGGATCTGATCGGCGGACTTTCGCCGAAAGAGGTCTCGGTGGATTATTTGAAATATACGGCGCACGCGGACGGGATCCTCACGACAAAGAACGCGATGATCCAGAGGGCGAAAGAACTTCAGCTTTTCACCGTGCTGCGGGTTTTTGTCATTGATTCGATGGCACTGAAAAGTATTGAGAATCTGGAACATCAGCACAGCGGAAGACCGGATTTTCTGGAAGTGATGCCGGGGGCGATGCCGAAAGTATTGCGGAAGATCAAAAGTATCAGCCGGATCCCTCTGATCGCAGGGGGGCTGATTGCTGACAAAGAAGATGTGATGGGAGCGCTTTTGGCGGGGGCATCCGCAGTGTCGACTTCCCGTCAGGACGTGTGGGAAATGTAGTCCGTGGAGCGGCGGGAGAATCGCCGAAAGACTGGGATAAAGGCAAAAGAACCGCGCGAGGCAAAAAAGTAGGAGGCAGTTACGATGGCAAAGTATATTATGGCGCTGGATGCAGGTACGACGAGCAACCGGTGCATTTTGTTTAATGAAAAAGGCGAGATCTGCAGTATGGCGCAGAAAGAATTTACACAGCACTTTCCGAAACCGGGCTGGGTAGAGCATGATGCCGGGGAAATCTGGGCGACCCAGCTTCAGGTGGCGAGAGAGGCGATCAGCCGGATCGGGGCAAAACCGGAAGAGATCGCCGCGATCGGAATCACCAACCAGAGAGAGACGACGATCGTCTGGGATAAACATACCGGGAAACCGGTCTGTCATGCGATCGTCTGGCAGTGCAGAAGAACGGCAGAATACTGTGACTCCCTGAAAGAACGCGGATTGACGGATAAATTCCGGGAGAAGACAGGGCTGGTCATCGATGCGTATTTTTCCGCGACAAAGGTGAAATGGATCCTGGATCATGTGGAGGGCGCGAGAGAGCGGGCAGAACGAGGAGAGCTTTTATTCGGCACGGTGGAGACGTGGCTGATCTGGAAGCTGACGAAAGGAAAAGTACATGTGACGGACTACTCCAATGCATCCCGGACGATGCTTTTCAACATCAATACATTACAGTGGGATGAAGAGATCCTAAGAGAGCTTGATATTCCGCGTTCCATGCTTCCGGAGGCAAAGCCGTCCAGCTGTATTTACGGATATGCGGACGCTTCGTTCTTTGGCGGAGAGATCCCGATTGCGGGGGCGGCCGGAGACCAGCAGGCGGCGCTGTTCGGTCAGACTTGTTTCCACGCCGGAGAGGCGAAAAATACATACGGAACCGGATGTTTTCTGCTTATGAATACCGGGGAAAAACCGGTCTTTTCCAAGAACGGACTGGTTACGACGATCGCCTGGGGGATCGACGGGAAAGTCAATTATGCATTGGAGGGATCGATCTTTGTCGCGGGAGCGGCAATCCAGTGGCTTCGGGATGAACTGCGTCTGATCGATTCGGCGTCCATGACGGAATATATGGCGCAGAATGTGGAAGATTCCAACGGCTGTTATGTTGTTCCGGCATTTACCGGACTGGGCGCGCCGTATTGGGATCAGTATGCGCGGGGAACGATCGTCGGTCTGACGCGTGGTGTGAACAAAGATCATATTGTGCGTGCGACCTTGGAATCTCTGGCATATCAGGTCAACGATGTATTGGAAGCGATGAAAGCGGATTCGGGGATCGATCTGGCGGCACTGAAAGTGGACGGCGGCGCCAGCGCGAACAATTTCCTGATGCAGACGCAGGCGGATATCAGCAACGCTCCGGTCAACCGCCCGAAATGTGTGGAGACAACGGCGATGGGAGCCGCATATCTGGCAGGTCTTGCGGTCGGTTACTGGAACAGTCCGGAAGAGGTTGTGAAAAACTGGGCGATCGATCAGATTTTTACGCCGAAGATCGAAGCCGGAAAGCGGGAGAAGATGCTGCGCGGATGGAAACGGGCAGTGCGCTGTGCATTTGGCTGGGCAAAGGATGAAGACGAAAAGGAGTTATAAAAGATGTTTGGGTATGTCACGATCTGTGAGCCGGAGTTGAAAATCAAAGATTTCAAAGCTTACAAAGCCTGTTACTGCGGACTTTGTAAGTCATTAAAAGAGTATTACGGCAGTCTGGGACAACTGACGCTCACCTATGATATGACGTTTGTGATCCTGCTTCTGACGTCTCTTTATGAAACGGAACTGAAACAGTCGATGCATCGCTGCAAAGTACACCCGGTCAAAAAGCAGACCATGCTGCAGAATGAATTTTCGGAATATGCCGCAGATATGAATATTTTATTGTCCTATTATCATCTGAAAGACGACTGGCAGGATGAGAAGAAATTAAGCGGTCTGCTGGGCTGCGCGGCATTTCGGAAAAAAGCGCAGAAGCTGGCGGAGAAATATCCGCGCCAGAGTCGTGCGATCCGCCGGGAACTGAAACGTTTGGAGCAATACGAAAAAGAGGACCGGCAGGAGATCGATCTGACGGCGGGATGCACCGGAAGACTGATGGAAGAACTGCTCGTTTATCGAAAAGATATGTGGGAAGAGCCGCTTCGGAAGATCGGATTTTTCCTCGGGAAATTTATTTATATCATGGACGCCTACGAAGATCTGGAGAAAGATTTAAAAGACGGCAATTATAATCCGCTGAAAGCACTGCATGAACAGCCGGATTATGAGGAACGCTGCGCGCAGATCCTCAATATGATGATGGCGGAATGCAGCGCGGCATTTGAACGGCTGCCCTGTCTGAAAGGGGCGGATATCCTGCGGAATATCCTGTATGCGGGCGTATGGAACCGTTACAATAAGATCCGGAAAGAGCGGCAGAATACCAAAGCGGGAAGCGGACGGAATGAACATGCGTCGGACGGAGGTGCGCACCATGCATCATGATCTGACCAACGGAAATATCACAAGATCGCTGTTGTGGTTTGCATTTCCGATCATGGTCGGAAATCTGCTCCAGCAGTTTTATAATGTGGTCGATACGCTGATCGTCGGACAATTTCTCGGCAAAGATGCGCTGGCGGCAGTCGGATCGTCCTATTCCTTGATGACGTTTCTGACGTCGATCCTGCTCGGGCTTTGTATGGGAAGCGGCGTTGCTTTTTCTATTTACTATGGAAAGAAAGATTCTGTGCGCCTGAAAAACAGTATTTTTCTCGCGTTTTGTATGATCGGCGGCATTGCGCTTCTGATCACCGGGATCGTATTTTCCGGGATGGATATGATCCTGCATCTTTTGCAGGTTCCGGCGGATATTTATGAAATGATGTGGGAATATCTCTGGATGGTCTTCTGGGGGATCCTCGCCACATTTTTGTACAATTTCTTTTCCTGTCTGCTACGGGCGGCGGGAAATTCGGTTGTTCCGCTTGTGTTTCTGGGGATTTCCGCGGTGCTCAATATCGGGCTGGATCTCTTGTTTGTCGTAGTGCTGAAGCGCGGAGTGCAGGGAGCGGCAGAGGCGACCGTGATCTCGCAGTATGTATCGGGGGTGGGACTTTTTATCTACACGCTGCTTTTCTTCCGGGAATTTTGTCCGCGGCGCGAAGATATGCGGTGGAGAAAAGAGATCTTAAAAGAAATCCTCCATCTGTCTTCGATGACCTGTATCCAGCAGTCGGTTATGAATTTCGGAATCCTGATGGTGCAGGGACTGGTCAACAGTTTCGGCTCGGTTGTGATGGCGGCTTTTTCCGTGGCGGTGAAGATCGACTCGTTTTCCTATATGCCGGTACAGGATTTCGGAAATGCATTTTCCACCTTTGTAGCGCAGAATTACGGAGCCGGAAAGAAAGAGCGGATCCGTGAGGGCATCCGAAGCGCGGTGCGGACGTCGTTTCTTTTCAGTGTCGGAGTCAGCGCTTTGGTTGTCCTGTTTGCAAAGCCGCTGATGCTGATCTTTGTCAAGCCGGAGGAAGTGGAGATACTAAATGTCGGGATCCGGTATCTGCGGATCGAGGGAAGTTTTTACTGTCTGATCGGATTTTTGTTCCTGCTGTACGGGTATTTCCGGGCAGTCAAACGTCCGGGGATTTCCCTTGTACTGACTGTGATCTCCCTCGGAACGCGGGTGGCGCTCGCCTATATTCTCTCGGCAAATGAGGCGATCGGCGTGGACGGGATCTGGGCTTCGGTTCCGATCGGCTGGTTTCTGGCGGACGCGGCGGGGTATCTCTATTACCGGAGGGAAAAGAAGAAAACTTTGTGAAGAATCCGTGCAAAGTCTGGACATGGCAGAAAATCTATTATATGATAGATAAGATATTGAGGTGCAAAGGAAAAGTGAGGATTACGAAATGAATAAAAATCCATATGATGTGCTGGGAATTCCGCAGAGCGCATCAGATGACGAAGTGAAGAAAGCATATAGAGATCTGACAAGAAAGTATCATCCGGATGCGAATGTCAACAATCCGCTGGCAGATCTGGCGGAAGAGAAGTTCAAGGAAGTGCAGGAAGCCTATGATGTGATCATGAAAGAGCGGGAACACGGCGGATCCGGTTACGGATACGGCGGTTATGGCTCCGCGGGCGGGAACAGCTACGGCGGATATAGTTCTTCCGGCGGTTCTCAGGATGTGGAGATGCAGGCTGTCTATAATTTCATCAACACAAGGCGTTATCGCGACGCGCTCAATGTGCTGAACCGGATGCCGAACCGCAATGCGCAGTGGTATTATCTGAGTGCGGCAGCCAACGCGGGGATCGGCAACAACATTCTGGCGAGAGACCACGCGGGACAGGCGGTCAATATGGAACCGAACAATATGCAGTACCGTCAGCTTCTCAATCAGATCGAGTGGACCGGACAGCGTTACCAGAACAGTCCGTATAACGGCGGATATGGCGTGGGCGGAAGCAACTGCGGAAGCGGGAATATGTGCTGTGACCTCTGTATAGCAGACCAATTATGTGAGTGTATGGGAGGCGACCTCTGCGGATGCATGTAAAAGCTAAGAAAATCGCATTTGGAGGGATGCTGCTGGCGCTGACGATCATTTTTATGATGCTTGGCAGTATCATCGAGACAGGAACGCTGTTCTTACTTGCGGCAGCGTCCTTTTTTGTAGGGATCATCTGGAGAGAATTCGGCGCCGGAAGCGGCGTGGCGTTCTGGGGAGCCGGCGTGCTTCTCGGACTGTTTATTGCACCGAATAAGTTTTACGTCATCACTTATGCGGTGATGGGACTTTATATTCTGATCGTGGAGATCGTATGGCTGAAATTAGGGCGGATGTCGGACCGGATCAATCGGAAAGCGTTGTTCTGGATCGTAAAATATGTCGTGTTCAATCTGATTTTTTTACCGGCAGTCTTGTTGTTTCAGGAAGTTTTGTTTGTACGTGAGATTTCAGGCTGGATGTCTGTGATCGTGATCGCGGCGGGACAGGTGTTCCTGTTTCTGTACGACCGCGCATATGAATATTTTCAGGGTGTCCTCTGGAATAAGATGCGGGGGAGACTTTTGAATTGATATATGTACACCGACGCTAACCTCTTTTGTGTACAAGGGCTCTGTACTTTGTATGCAAAAGAGGTTTTTTGCTGCATAGGACATAGGAAATTGTGTCAGAAAAATTCTTGACAATAAAAATTTTCAGTCGTAAAATAGGTATGTAGAAAAAGTTCAAACATGAACAATCCATACATGAACAATCCATACATGAACAATCCACATGTGAACAATTCATGATTGAACGAAACATACATTCCCGGATGGAGGTAGAATATGGAAGAGGCGTGCGGTAAGGTGGGATTTGAGATCCGGCGGCTGGATCATACGATTTCAAGGACGATTGAAGCGTGGGTAAAAGCGGAGGGGATCGACGAGATTCCGCTGATGAATGGATGGATCATGCGGTATTTGTATGAGAACCGGAAGAAAGATATTTTTCAGAAAGACATTGAGAAGTTCTTTTCGATCGGACGTTCCACAGTGACGAACATCATACAGATCCTTGAGAAAAAGGGCTATGTCCGGCGGGAGTCCGTGGAATATGACGCCCGGTTAAAGAAAGTCATCTTGACGGAACAGGGGATCGAAAGCCATGAGAAGATCGAGGCGATCATCGGATGTCTGAACCACCGGATGATCCAGGGGATCGAGGACGACGATCTTCAAGTATTTCTGCGTGTGGCAGATCAGATCCGTAGGAATGTGGAAAAAGAAAAGTTGTAAATGCAAAAATTGTAAAACGGGGACAACGAAGGGAGGAGACAACTTATGATACTGATGCTGCGAAGAGTATTAAAGGAAGTGAAAGAATACAAAGCTGCATCTGTGGCGACGCCCATATTTATGATCGGAGAAGTGCTGATGGAGACGCTGATCCCGTTTCTGATGGCTTCGATCATTGACGACGGAGTCAATGCGGGAGACATCGATCATATTTACAAAGTCGGCGGTCTGATGATCCTTGCCGCGGCGATCGGACTTGCAGCCGGAATGGCGGGAGGAAGATTCGCTGCGAAAGCATCCGCAGGACTTGCAAAAAATCTGAGGGAGTCGATGTTTAACCAGATCCAGACGTATTCTTTTGCAAATATCGACCGGTTCAGTACGGCCGGTCTTGTTACACGTCTGACTACCGATGTGACCAATGTGCAGATGGCATATCAGATGTCACTGCGTATGATGATGAGAGCGCCGGCGAGTATGCTTTGTGCGATGCTCATGGCGTTCAGCATTAATGCGGAACTTTCGATGATCTATCTTGTGGCAGTTCTTCTGCTTGGGACGATCCTGTTCTTTATCATCCGTCATGCAACGGCATACTTTGAACAGGCATTTCCGAAGTACGACGCGCTGAACGCGTCCATTCAGGAAAATGTGTCGGCGATCCGCGTCGTAAAAGCGTATGTGCGCGAAGAAAAAGAAACGGATAAATTCCATAAAGCGAGCGAGAACATTTATAAAATCTTTGTGAAAGCGGAGAACAACGTCATCTTCAACGCGCCGCTTATGATGTTCACGGTATATACCTGTATCATCCTTTTGAGCTGGTTCGGCGCGAAGATGATCGTGGTAGATTCCCTGACGACCGGGGAACTGATGAGTCTTCTTGCATACTGTATGAATATTTTGATGAGCCTGATGATGCTGTCTATGGTATTTGTTATGATCTCTATGAGTACCGCCAGCATCCGGCGTATTTATGAAGTGCTCAACGAGACGAGCGAGATCCATAATCCAAAGCATCCGGTGACGGAAGTGGCGGATGGAAGCATTCAGTTTAAAAATGTGGAGTTTGCCTACAAGAAAGACAGCGAGGAACCGGTACTCAAAAACATCAATCTGGACATTCATTCCGGAGAAACGATCGGCATCATCGGCGGGACCGGAAGCGCCAAGACGAGTCTGGTCAATCTGATCAGCCGTCTGTATGACGTGACGAAAGGCGAGATTTTGGTCGGCGGAAAGAACGTCAAAGAGTATGATCTGGATTCCCTGCGTAATCAGGTGTCGGTCGTACTTCAGAAAAATGTCTTGTTCACGGGAACGATCTACGACAATCTGCGCTGGGGGAATCTGGAAGCGACCGACGAAGAATGTCAGGAAGCGTGCCGGCTTGCCTGTGCGGATGAATTTATCGAGCGTTTCCCGAAAAAATATGAGACTCATATCGAACAGGGCGGAAACAATGTGTCAGGCGGACAGAAACAGCGGCTTTGTATTGCGAGAGCGCTGTTGAAGAAACCGAAGATCCTGATCCTTGACGACAGCACCAGCGCGGTCGACACCGCGACGGATGCGAAGATCCGACGGGCATTTCGGGAGGAGATCCCGGATACGACGAAGCTGATCATCGCCCAGCGTATCTCCAGCGTGCAGGATGCGGATCGCATCATCGTAATGGAAGAGGGTGAGGTCAACGGATTTGGCACACACGAAGAACTGCTTGCCTCCAATGAGATCTACCGTGAGGTATATGAATCTCAGACAAAGGGCGGCGGAGATTTTGACGAGAAAGGAGGCGCGGCATAATGGCAGGACCGATGAGAAGAGGACAAAAAGGCGAAAAACCGGCGGTGAAGAATCCGGGAAAATTATTGGCGCGCCTGATGAAATACGTGTTCCGTGATTACAAATATCACTGTCTGGCAGTTTTTCTTTTAATCTTTGTCGGCGTGATCGCAAACGTGCAGGGAACGTTGTTCATGAAGAATCTGATCGACGATTATATCACACCGTTTTTGCTGTCCACCGATACGCCGAACTTTTCCCCGCTGGCACATGCGATCGGAAGAGTTGCGGTATTTTATGCGATCGGCGTCGTTTCGACGTATCTGTACAACTGGATCATGGTCAAAGTGACGCAGGGAACACTTCGGAATCTTAGAAATGAAATGTTTGAACATATGGAAAAACTGCCGATCAAATATTTTGACAACCATGCGCACGGCGACATCATGTCGATCTATACGAATGATATCGATACGCTGCGCCAGATGATCAGCCAGAGTATTCCCCAGATCATCAACAGTGGTTTTACGGTAGTGAGCGTGTTTATCAGTATGCTCGTTTTGAACATTCCGTTGACGATCGTGACGCTTTTGATGGTCGGCGTGATGCTGTTCTGTACGAAGTCGGCTGCCGGACGGAGCGGAAAGTATTTCCTCCAGCAGCAGATCAATCTGGGAAATGTGAATGGATTTATCGAAGAGATGATGAACGGGCAGAAAGTCGTGAAAGTATTCTGTCACGAAGAAGAAAGTAAAAAAGACTTTAAGAAACTGAACGATGCGTTGTTTGTAAGCGCGGACCGGGCAAATACTTATGCAAATTATTTAGGGCCGGTCAACGCGCAGCTCGGAAATATCAGCTACGTTGTCTGTGCGATCATCGGCGGAGTTCTGGCGCTGAACGGCATCGGAGGATTTACCTTGGGAGGGCTTGCAAGTTTCCTGACCTTTAACAAAAGCTTCAGCATGCCGATCAATCAGGTCAGCCAGCAGATGAATGCGATCGTTATGGCGTTGGCAGGAGCGGAACGTATTTTCAAGCTTCTGGATGAAAAGCCGGAAGTGGATGAGGGATATGTGACGCTTGTCAATGTGACTGAAGAAAACGGAGAACTCAAAGAGAGTGAGAAACGGACCGGAAGATGGGCATGGAAACATGTACATCAGGCGGATCAGTCGGTCGATTATGTGGAGCTGAAAGGAAATGTCGTGTTTGACGGCGTGGATTTCGGTTATAACGATGACAAGATCGTGCTCCACGATGTGAAGCTGTATGCGGAACCGGGACAGAAGATCGCGTTTGTCGGTTCCACCGGAGCGGGTAAGACGACGATCACCAATCTGATCAACCGCTTCTATGATATTCAGGACGGAAAGATCCGGTACGACGGCATCAATGTCAATAAGATCAAAAAAGCAGATCTTCGACGTTCCCTCGGGATCGTGCTTCAGGATACCCATTTGTTTACCGGAACCGTGAAAGAAAATATCCGGTTCGGAAAGCTGGACGCTACCGACGAGGAGATCATCGCGGCGGCAAAACTTGCCAATGCGGACGGATTTATCCGGCGGCTTCCGCAGGGATACGACACGATGCTGACCGGAGACGGGGCGAACTTAAGTCAGGGACAGAGACAGCTCTTAGCAATCGCCCGGGCGGCGGTAGCCGATCCTCCGGTGCTGATCTTAGACGAGGCGACCAGTTCGATCGATACCCGTACAGAGCGGATCATTCAGGAAAGTATGGATCGCCTGATGCACGGAAGAACGACATTTGTCATCGCGCATCGTCTTTCCACAGTCCGCAATTCCGACTGTATCATGGTTCTGGAACAGGGACGGATCATCGAGCGCGGTACTCATGACCAGTTGATCGCGGAGAAAGGAAAGTATTACCAGTTGTATACCGGAAATGCGATCAGCGCATAAAGAAAAGTAAGTACAAAAGACCATTTCGGTCGGGATCGGGAAGCTGTCAAAGCTGCGCCTGATCCTGAACGGAATGGTCTTTTCACATTTTTTATAATTTCAATTTGGAAAATGCGTCCGCAAATGCATTGTTGAGCGGTTCGTTTGCTTCTTTCGCCTGCTTTTTCAAGTATTGATTGACGTCGCGTTTGCTGCCGCTTTTTCCCTCTTTTTTCTTTCTGGCTTCAAAAGAACTGAGCTTTTCTTTGTAACCGCAGGAGCAGACAAAACGCTGACCGTCTCCTTTTCCGACGAGATCCATCTTTTTGTGGCAGTTCGGGCAGCGGGCGTTTGTCTTGCGCGAGAGTGTCTCCCGGTGTCCGCATTCCCGATCCTGACAGACGAGCAGTTTTCCGTGCTTTCCGTTTACTTCCAGCATATATTTTCCGCAGACCGGACATTTTGTGCGGGTCAGATTCTCATGGCGGAACGTGCCGTTTCCGCGTTTGATCTCATCGATCAGTGTCTTTGTATAGGATTCGATCTCTGCCATAAAAGTGCGGTCAGATTCAGTCCCTTTTGCGATCGCCTGAAGACGGAGTTCCCATGCGGCAGTTAGCTCGGGACTTTTCAGATCCTGTGGAACAAGTTCCAGCAATTGTTTTCCCTTGGAAGTGATATGGATCTCGCTGCCGCGTTTTTCCATCAGGAAGCTGTGGAATAATTTCTCGATGATGTCTGCACGCGTGGCGACGGTTCCGAGTCCTCCGGTCTCGCCCAGCGTACGCACGATCGTCTTGTCCCGGTGTTCCAGATATTTGACCGGATTTTCCATCGCCGCGATCAGTGTTCCCTCTGTAAAATATGGCGGCGGCGTTGTTTTGCCCTCTTTGACGACAATGGAAGCAACCGGGATCCGGTCACCCTTATGAAATGTGGAGAGCGACGAAAGGGCTGTGTCGGATCGGGTTCTGAAATCAGTTGGGGAATCCGTAAATTCATCTTCGTCATCGGAAAATAGATCGGAAGCATAGGCTTCGCGCCAGCCGGGGCTTGTTAAGACATTGCCTTTGGCGTGGAATACCTCAGAACCAAGCTGTGCTTTGACCGCAGTCTCCTCGTATTCACAGACCGGACAGAGTACGGCGAGGAAACGACGGACGACAAGATCGTAAATCTTTCGCTCTTCGTTTGTCATATGTTCCAGCGAGACAAACTGCTCGGTCGGAATGATCGCGTGATGATCGGATACTTTCTGATCATTGACAAATGCTTTCGTCGGGCGGAGTTTTGTTCTTGCGAGGGACAGCGCCAGCTTCCGGTACGGACCGACAGCGCAGGACTCGAGCCGCTCTTTCAGCGTGCCGACCATGTCGGTTGTCAGATACCGGGAGTCGGTTCGCGGGTAGGTCAGGACTTTGTGCGTTTCGTAGAGACGCTGCATGATATTCAATGTTTCTTTTGCGGAAAATCCGTAACGCTTGTTGGCTTCCTGCTGAAGCGCAGTCAGATCGTACAACGCCGGGGATGTGGAAGTTTTTGTTTTCTTTTGCACGTCCAGGATTTCGAAAGAAGCATCTGCCGGATCGGCGAGAGCGCGGATCTGTTCCGCGCGCGACTTGTCAAACGTACGGTTGGAACCGGACTTCTTATCAGTCCAGACGAATGGAACGCCGTTTGCAAGCGCCGATACCGTATAAAATGGCTGCGGCTGAAACTGCCGGATTTCCTGCTCTCTTGCGGCGATCATGGCAAGGGTCGGTGTCTGGACACGTCCGCAGGAAAGCTGCGCGTTGTATTTGCAGGTGAGGGCACGGGTCGCGTTGATGCCGACAACCCAGTCGGATTCGGCGCGCGCCACGGCGGCACGGTACAAATTGTAGTAGTCTTTTCCCGGTTTTAAATGTGCGAATCCATCCCGGATCGCTTTGTCGGTGACGGAGGAGATCCAGAGACGTTTCAGAGGCTTTTTGTTTCCGGCTTTCTCGAGGATCCAGCGCGCCACAAGTTCTCCCTCGCGCCCGGCGTCGGTGGCGATGATGATGTCGGAGACGTCTTTTCGGAAGATCTGTTCTTTGACTGCATGGAACTGTCGCCCGGTCTGTTTGATGACGACCAGTTTCCAGTCTTTCGGGAGCATCGGAAGTGTCTCCAAATCCCAGGACTGGTATTCTTTTCCGTATTCCTCCGGATCGGCCAGTGTGACCAGATGACCAAGCGCCCAGGTGACGATATATTCGGTTCCCTCTATATAAGTATTTGTTTTTTTATTACAGTGCAAAACCCGCGCGATATCGCGTGCGACGGATGGTTTTTCTGCGATGACAAGATGTTTCATGATACAAATTCCTTTCATTCTGATTCTGCACATTGATGGTATCGTAAGCGGGTCGAAAAGTCAATGGATTCCGGGGATTCGATGCATTATCCGGGAAAAAGCGGGAGATACTGATGATAAAAGCAAGCGGTGGCATTTTCGGGGAAAATGTCATATAGATATTGCAGGATCATGAGGAGGAAACAAGATGTATCAGCATTTACCGATCCGGGACGTATATGCCCGGGAAATTCTGGATTCCAGAGGAAATCCGACGATAGAAGTGGAAGTATTGGTGGGGGATCATACGGTGGGGCGCGCTTCGGTACCGTCCGGCGCGTCTACGGGGAAATTTGAGGCGACGGAGCTTCGGGACGGCGGAGCACGTTATCAGGGAAAGGGCGTGCAGAGGGCAGTCGAGCATGTCAACGCACATCTGGCGAATGCAGTGATCGGGATGAATGTATTTGACCAGAAAGAGATTGACCGTGTGCTCTGCAAAACAGACGGAAGCGTGAACAAGAAAAATCTGGGAGCAAACGCGCTGCTCGGCGTATCGCTGGCAGCCGCGCATGCCGCAGCCAATGCGCTTCGGCTTCCGCTTTACAAATATCTGGGCGGCGTCAACGCAAAACGGCTTCCGGTTCCGATGATGAATATTTTAAATGGGGGAGCGCATGCGGATAATACGCTGGATTTTCAGGAATTTATGATCATGCCGGTGGGAGCGGCAAATTTCCGGGAGGGACTTCGGATGTGCGCGGAAATTTATCAGGTGCTAAAACAGCTTTTGAAGAAAGCAGGACTGGAAACTGCGGTCGGAGATGAGGGCGGATTTGCGCCGGATCTCCCGGGGGCGCGGGAAGCGCTGCAGTTTTTAAAGGATGCGGTGGAAGAAGCCGGATATGAGATGGGAAAGGATATCCGTATCGCGTTGGATGTGGCGGCGTCGGAATTGTATCATGCGGAAAGCGGAAAGTATCTGTTCCCGGGGGAGAGTAAGATGACCGGGCAGAAGATCGCGCGCACGGCAGAAGAGATGATCGACTATTATCAGGAACTGGCTCTGGAATTTCCGATCTGTTCGATCGAGGATCCGCTGGACGAGGAAGACTGGGACGGCTGGGAACTTCTGACAACAAGGCTTGGCGGCGAGATCCAGCTTGTCGGGGACGACTTGTTCGTGACGAATACAAAACGTTTAAAGCAGGGGATCGAGCGTAATGTGGCAAATGCGATCCTTGTGAAAGTGAATCAGATCGGAACGTTGACCGAAGCGATCGAGGCAATCGAACTTGCACAGAAATCCGGGTATCGGGCGATCGTTTCGCACCGGTCCGGCGAGACGGAAGATACGACGATCGCGGATCTGGCGGTGGCGTTTAACACCGGGCAGATCAAGACCGGCGCGCCGTGCCGGGGAGAGCGTGTGGCAAAATACAATCAGCTTCTGCGGATCGCGGAAACGTTGGAATAAGAAAAGTGTTTGCTTTGGGTAGGAAAATGTACTAAGAAAGTTGTGAAAAATGTGGAAATCATCTTGTGTTCAATCTTATCTTGTGCTAAAATGAGTAAGGTTTATCCACAGGAGGTGTGAACGGATGGAGATTTTGAAAATTATTCTGACAATTATTTTTGTTATAGATTGTATTGCATTATCAGCAATTATTCTTCTGCAGGAGGGAAAATCCGCGGGACTTGGAACGATCAGCGGTGCGGCGGAAAGTTACTGGGGACAGAACAAAGGTCGCTCGATGGAGGGCGCGCTTGTAAAGTCCACAAAGTTTCTGGCGATTTTGTTCCTTGTACTGGCGGTTGTGCTGAACTTAAAGATTTTTAACTAAGAGGATGAAGATGACAAAACACTCTATATATCAGATATAGGGTGTTTTTTTGTATCGGCGACGAGCCAAAGTCCGGGCTTGCCCGAGACCTTGGCGACTGCTTACAATCCCGGAATGTGCGTTTTGGAACTTCCGGTGATTCACTTTGCGCGAAATAAAGGAGGGATACGAGTGAAGAAGACGGACCGAAAAAGGAATACGTCCGAAAAAGACAGCGTATTTGAAAAAAGAAAAAAAGTGATCTATGATTTTATCTGTGACGATCTGTATGTGCCGATGAAAGCAAAAGAGATCGCGGCAGTGCTTCAGGTACCGAAAGAACAGCGGGAAGATCTTCGGGCAGTGCTGGATGCGCTGGAAGCGGAGGGGAAAATCTTCGTGTCAGCCAAGGGGAAATATACAAAAGGACAGGCGAAGCGGCTGACCGGAACGTTTCAGGCACATGCGAGAGGATTCGGATTTGTGATCCGGGAGGGGGAGACGGAAGATGTTTTCATTCCGGAAGAGCAGACCTGCGGCGCATTTCAGGGCGATGAGGTGGAATTTATCATTACCCGGCAAAAAGAGAGCGCATCGTTCGGAGGCGGCGAAAGAAGAATGGAGGGAAAGATCGTAAAGATCCTCTCTCACACAACGACCCGGATCGTCGGGCTTTATGAGAAATCAAAGCGTTTCGGATTTGTCAGACCGGATGATCAGCGCGTTTTGAAAGATATTTATATCCCGGAGGGAAAAGAAAAAGGTGCGGTGAGCGGACACAAAGTGGTGGTAGAGCTGACTTCCTACGGCGGACAGGACATGAAGCCGGAGGGGAAAGTGGCGGAGATCATCGGGCACATCAATGATCCGGGGACGGATATTCTTTCAATCGTAAAAGGGTATGATCTGCCGATGGAATTTCCGGAACGGGTGATGAATCAGGCAGAGCGTGTCGCAAAAGACGTCAGTGAAGCGGATATGGCGGGACGGTTGGATCTGCGTGACTGGCAGATGGTAACGATCGACGGCGAGGACGCAAAAGATCTCGACGATGCGGTTTCCCTGACGATGGAGAATGGAAATTATAAATTGGGCGTGCATATTGCCGATGTGACGAATTATGTGCAGGAAAAAAGCGCGCTTGACCGGGAAGCATTGAAGCGCGGAACGAGCGTTTACCTTGTGGATCGGGTGATCCCGATGCTTCCGCATACATTATCCAACGGGATCTGTTCGCTGAATGCCGGGGAAAATCGTCTGGCATTGAGCTGCATCATGACGGTGACGCCGAAAGGAGACGTGATCGATCATCAGATCGCGGAGACCGTGATCCGGGTGGATGAGCGGATGAGCTACACAAGTGTGGCGAAGATATTGGAAACACAGGATGAAGCCGAGCGGGACAAATACCGGACGCTTGTTCCGATGTTTGAGCAGATGGCGGAACTTTCCCATATTATCCGGGAACATCGGAAACAGCGGGGATCTATTGATTTTGATTTCCCGGAAACGAAGATAGTGCTGGATGAGAACGGACGTCCGATTGACATCAAACCTTACGAGAGGAACACTGCGACAAAGATGATCGAGGATTTTATGCTCCTTGCAAACGAGACGGTTGCGGAAGAGTATTTCTGGAGAGAACTTCCGTTTTTATACCGGACGCATGAGACGCCGGACGACGAAAAGATCAAGAAGCTGAGTACATTGATCAATAACTTCGGCTACCATATCCATGTCGGAAACGGTGTACGTCCGATGGAAGTACAGAAGCTTCTTGGAAAAGCCGAGGGGACGCCGGAGGAAGCGCTGATCGACCGGCTGGCGCTCCGCTCGATGAAGCAGGCAAAATACAGTCCGGAGAACACGGGACATTTTGGGCTGGCGGCAAAATATTATACGCATTTTACTTCCCCGATCCGTCGATATCCGGATCTTCAGATCCACCGGATCATCAAAGACGATCTGCGCGGTCGGATGCGGGAGGAACGGATCGCGCATTATGAGAAGATACTGCCGGAAGTGGCGCTGCAGTCCTGTGTGACGGAACGGCGTGCGGAGGAAGCCGAGCGAGAGACCGTGAAGCTGAAAAAAGTAGAATATATGAAAGAGCGGATCGGCGAAGAATTTGACGGCGTGATCTCGGGGATCACAAGATGGGGCGCTTATGTAGAACTGGAAAATACGATTGAGGGTCTTGTACATGTGACGAATATGTACGACGATCATTATGAATATTTTGAAGAACAGTACGAGCTGATCGGGGCGCATACGCGAAATGTCTATAAGCTGGGACAGCCGGTACGGGTGCGCGTGTTAGGTGTGGATCGTCTGCAGCGGACGATTGATTTTGAATTCTGTGAAGCAGACAGCAGGCAGCAGTCCGACCGGGAATCGTAAGTAGTCGGACGATCGACGGACGTATGGATATACAGAGGACGTCCGGATAAAGGGAGATTAGAAAATGGCAAAAACAGAGGGAAAACTGATCGCAAACAATAAAAAGGCATACCATGATTATTTTATTTTGGAAAAATATGAAGCGGGTATCGTGCTTGCCGGCACGGAGGTGAAATCACTCCGTATGGGAAAATGCAGCATCAAGGAGTCGTTTATCCGGATTGAAAACGGAGAGATGTATCTCTATGGCATGCACATCAGTCCGTATGAAAAGGGGAATATCTTTAATAAAGATCCGCTCCGTGTGCGGAAACTTTTGCTGCACAAAAAGGAGATCGACAAGATTTTCGGAAAGATGAAAGAGCAGGGGAATACGGTCGTGCCGCTTCAGGTTTATTTCAAAGGAAGTCTTGTCAAAGTGGAGATCGGGCTTGCAAAAGGAAAGAAACTTTACGACAAGCGGGATGATATTGCGAAGAAAGACCAGAAACGGGAAGCACAGAGAGAATTTAAGATTCGGAATCTGTAAAACAAAAGAGACAGGCGAGGTGGCGAGCGATATATGAATATACAGGAAGTGCTCAAGCAGGTACAAGAGGGGACGCTCTCTGCGGAACAGGCAGAAGCGATGCTCCGTGAGGAGCATTTTGCGGGAAAAACTGCTGCAAAAAAGACTCTTATGGAAAATGATTTTGCGGAAATGGGTTATGCAAAACTGGACACCGACCGCAAACGGCGTACCGGATTTGCGGAAGTTGTGTTTTGCAGTGGGAAAAGTGTGGAACAGTTGGTGTCCATTTATCGACGTATTTATGATACGGAGGGGGAAGTGCTCGGAACGCGCGCGTCCAAAGAACAATATGAGGAAGTGCGCCGCATTTTTCCGGCCGTTTCTTATGACGCCGCGTCGCGGATTTTGAAGATTGAAAAGCCGGATAAAGAACGGATCGGCAAGATCGCCGTGTGCACGGCAGGTACTGCCGATATTCCGGTGGCGGAGGAGGCGGCGCAGACCGCGGAATTTTTCGGGACGCGCGTGGAACGGGTCTACGATGTGGGAGTCAGCGGACTGCACCGGCTTTTATCCCGGCTGGATACGATCCGGACTGCAAACTGTGTGATAACGGCTGCGGGTATGGAGGGGGCATTGGCAAGTGTGATCGGAGGGCTGGTGAGCGTTCCGGTGATCGCGGTTCCGACATCGGTGGGATACGGAGCGAATTTCGGAGGAGTGTCCGCATTACTGACGATGATCAATTCCTGTGCAAACGGCGTGGCAACCGTCAACATCGACAATGGTTACGGCGCCGGGTATCTGGCGGTACAGATCAACCGATTAGCCTGCCGCCCATTGCACAGGGATGCGGCAGAATAAAGCCACATTTTACAGCGGATTTTCAAGCATAACGGCAGGAATCGACATAGAATAGATATAGAATCGACAGGTTTTCTCTTGACTTTGTGTTATATTTCATATAGAATAGTCATGCAGAGAAATCTGCTGATCCATATGAGGGCTTGTACTGGTTTCGACAGGGATTCTGAAGATGGAGAAGCTATCCGCAGGCAGATGCGTCAAATCGCAAACTTAAAATTAAACGCTAACGATAATTTCGAATTAGCTGCAGCCTAAATGCTGCATGTCAGCCCCGGGGCACCCGCACCTTGGGAATCTGGCATCAACGATGCGGGAAACGATGCAGGCAAAGCTTTGAGCTTGTAGGCGTATTATGAAGCTACTGAAACCGTAAGGGTGTTAGTTCCCGTGCGGCGGAGGGAATGAAAAAGAACTGACTATGATAGTAGAAGTACATGGGATGGATTTTTGGACGCGGGTTCGATTCCCGCCAGGTCCACTGAAACGTGTTAAGTCGACCCCATCGTTGGGACGGCTTTTCCGAATGAAATTCAATGAATGTAAAATCCGCACTCGGTAACGGGTGCGGATTTTGCTTGGATAAGTAGAACTTTGCGATGGTCACGTAGTTTTATTTAAGAAAATTTTACAATGACTGGCAAGGTTTGTTTCAGTTTTTCAAGATTTCCTCAGGTAAGGTAATTTGGATTAAGATGTTTTTTATTATAGGCATAAATTGTATTTTTCGTAAGTTCTTCAAGAAGTCGTGTGAAGAATCTTTCCCATGAGCTGAAATTACCACTTTCAATATATTCGCTTGGAGAGTTCAGAATTTTTTGAAGTGTTTCTTCGTGGAAGATTCCGGATAAATCTGATGCAGAGAATTGTATACTTGCCGTGTATTTTGATAATAACCGCTATTTTTTAAACAATAGATTTCATTTACACTGTAAGGCAGAGTGTGCAGATCATCTCTTGTGATAAAAACAAAATAACAATCAGACTTCAGTACGGCAGCTGCAAATCTTTTGGGATATAAAAAATGTTCCTGTTCATTGGCAAACACAATAGTGTCAGATAGTCTTTCCAGACGGATAAGTACACTTTCGAGATCTCCGGATAGTACTGCACATTTTTTCTTGCAGATCACATCTGTTCCCGGACCGGTTCTGCTGGAAAGGTAGTCATTGATAATTTGGATCAATGTTGTTTTGCCGGTAGCACTGTCTCCCTGAATGATAGTTATATTTCTTCGTAAATTTAATTCATATCTCAACTTCTTCGTTGAGACAACGACTTTTATATTACCTTTCAATAATTTCCACCTCCTGAAATTTTTTCAGGAAATCTTCATAGGTATGAGTGATATGTCCGCTGTTTTTGATACATATATCAAAAGGTTCCGGAAATTCCATTTCATAACCTAATCGGATCGTCAGATCAGTTCTTTTCCCGATTTCAAGAATCCATTTTGCACAGTTATCACCGCAGGCGGATGCGTTTACGATCAGATCAGGTTCTTTATACATGATAATGAGTGCTTTTACTCCTCCGGAAAGACGTTCAGGTGCAATCTGTCCGAGTATGGGACTGTTGATCATGTGAGGGGATTCTACGATGGAACTGTCTATATCAAACACCATTGTTGTTACCAGATTATCGTTAAACCACTCTTCTTCGTAATTATATTTAAAGTAAGTATCTGGACTGAATACATAGTTTTTGTTATCTAAGTCAGCAGAACCACGACTGATGATAATATTTAACATATATGCTGAGCTTCTTTTGAAAAATGTTAGCGCCAGTGTACACTGACGTTACCATTCTATTGGCATTATAATACATTTGCTTTATAATCTCCACCGGTTTTGTTAATTTCCGGTTATACTTTGGAAAAATGTTCGAATCGGGTATTTTATAAAAATCCCGGTTATGATATGATAATAATATCTGTCTTGTCCGTGGATGGCAGTATTGTTTTTGCTTTTTGCGTATGGAACTGTCATTTGCAAAGAGGAGATACCGGACGGATCAGGATATGGGGAGAAGACAGCAGGAGAGAATAGAAGAAAGGGGTTTTTGATATGCCGACAACATATACACATTATCGATTTGGAAAGGACGTTATGAGCGCGCTTCCGCGTCCGCTCCAGAAGTCTATTGAGGTCAACAGGGAACTGTTTGATATCGGGCTGCACGGACCGGACATCCTGTTTTATTATCAGGTGTTTTCTAAAAATCATGTCAATGGACTTGGATACAAAATGCACGATCAGATGGCGGATGCTTTCTTTAAGAGAGCGGTGGAAGTGATCGGCGCTTCCGAAGATAAAGGGGCGGCGCGCGCATATATTTATGGATTTATCTGTCATTTTGCATTGGACAGCGAGTGCCATAAATACATTGAGAAAATGATCCAGGTCAGCGGGATCTCACATTCCGAGATCGAGATGGAACTGGATCGGGTATTTTTGACCGATGACTTTATCAATCCGGTGACATACCTTGGAACAAAGCATATTCATCCGACGCTGGAGAATGCGCAGGTGATCGCTCCGTTCTTTGAGGGGATCACGGCGGAGGAAGTGAAGCAGTCTCTTTCTTCGATGGTCTGGGTGCACAAACTTCTGCTCGCGCCGAAGCCTTTTAAAAGAAAGATCGTGTTCGGCGGCATGAAGATCGCGGGCATGTACGATTCCATGCACGGACTTGTGATGAGCGAGCAGCCGAATCCGGCATGTGCCGATTACTGTCAGCTGTTAAAGAAGCTGTATGCGGGCGCAGTTCCGCTGGCGGCAAGTCTGATCCTGCAGTATCAGAAAGTATTGTTTCATGGAGAAGAATTGCAGAAACGGTTTCATGAGACGTTCGGAGCAGGAGAAGACTGGGAGAAACTGCCGCTGTAACATGAGCCGGCAAAAGAAAGAGGGCTCGGGAAAAAGAGTATTTTAAGCAAAAGATGGGGAGGGCGACTATGAAATTTAAGATGACGCCAATGGAGAAAAAGTGGGTGCTGTACGATGTGGGAAATTCTGCATTCACGATGCTTGTATCGACGATCTTTCCGATTTATTTTAACTATCTTGCGGGAAATGCGGGGATTTCGGATGTGGATTATCTGGCATACTGGGGATATGCCGCATCTGTCAGTACGCTGTGTGTAGCGCTTTTGGGACCGACGCTCGGGGCGATCGCAGATACGAAGAATTTCAAAAAAAGGATTTTTAAGTGGACACTGGCTGTCGGTGTGCTTGGATGTGTGATCTTGGGATTTTTGTCGTCGTGGATCTGGTTTCTTGGAATCTTTGTGCTGGCGAAAGTGGGATATTCTTCAAGTCTCGTATTTTATGATGCGATGCTGACGGATGTGACGGAGCCGGAGCGGATGGATACGGTCTCTTCTCAGGGATTTGCCTGGGGATATATCGGAAGCTGTATTCCATTTATTGCCAGCCTTGGCATAGTGCTTGGCGGAGGCAGTCTTGGACTGAGCATGCAGGCGTCCATGACGATCGCATTTCTGATCACTGCGGTTTGGTGGCTCGTATCGGCAGTTCCATTGCTTCTGTCTTTCCAGCAGAAACACTATGTGGAAGTGTCAGGGCATGTGGTGCGTGAAAGTTTTGCGAGACTGGGGCGGACATTTCTGGATATAAAGAAAGAAAAGCACATTTTTGTGTTCCTGCTTGCATTTTTCTTCTATATTGACGGTGTGTATACGATCATTGATATGGCGACCGCTTACGGACAGGCGCTCGGTCTGGACAGTACGGGGCTTCTTCTGGCGCTTTTGCTGACTCAGGTCGTGGCATTTCCATCGGTTCTGATCTTAAATCAGGTGGCAAAACGTGTAAAACCGACACAGATCCTTACCGTCTGCATTTTTGCGTATCTCGGGATTTCTGTTTATGCATATTTTCTGGATACGCAGACCGATTTCTGGATCCTTGCGGTTCTGGTCGGGATGTTCCAGGGATCGGTGCAGGCGCTGTCCCGTTCCTATTTCGGAAAGATCATTCCGGCCGAGAGAGCGGGGGAATATTTCGGAATATATGATATCTGCGGAAAAGGCGCGGCAATCCTCGGCACAACGCTGGTATCTGTAATGAGTCAGATCACCGGGAAAATGAATGTCGGCGTCAGCGCGATCTCGGTCTTGTTTGTGGTCGGACTGCTTTTGTTCAGAAAAGCAGTGAAGATGAACGAAGAGCGGGAAAAATGTGAATAAAAACAGACAAATGTGAATAAAATCGGAAAAAAGAAAATCTCCGGAGGAAAACCATGTGTGAAAACAATGAGATATTTACACAGGATCCGACCGGAGATTTTTGTTGTCTAAAAAAAGTGTGAAATTCGTCAAAATCTGTTTTCGGCATGTTATAATTATAAGAAAATACCGGGGGGCGTACACGGATAACGCATTTTGCCCCAAACATCATATCGACAGCGGAGAAAGAAAGGTGTAAACATATGGCGGATTTTGTGGAATTAAAGCATATTACGAAAGTATATAAAATGGGAGAGGTGGAGATCCGGGCAGTTGACGGGATCGATTTTGAGATTGAAAAGGGCGAACTGGTCGTGATCGTCGGGCCAAGCGGCGCGGGAAAGACGACGGTGTTGAATATTCTGGGCGGTATGGATACGGCGACGAGCGGAAAGATCATTGTGGACGGCGCGGATATTACACGCTATAACGAACGGCAGCTTACATCCTATCGGCGTGACGATATCGGATTTGTGTTCCAGTTCTATAACCTTGTCCCCAATCTGACTGCAAAGGAAAATGTAGAGCTGGCGCTGCAGATCTGTAAAGATCCGTTGGACGCACAGACTGTTTTGGAAGACGTAGGACTTGGCAAACGGTTGGATAACTTTCCGGCCCAGTTATCCGGAGGCGAGCAGCAGCGTGTATCGATCGCACGGGCGCTTGCGAAGAATCCGAAACTACTGCTGTGCGACGAACCGACCGGAGCGCTGGACTACAATACCGGAAAGGCAATCTTAAAACTGCTTCAGGATATGTGCAGGAAAAAGGGGATGACGGTGATCATCATCACGCATAACTCTGCGCTTGCGCCGATGGCAGACCGGCTGATCAAGATCAAAAACGGAAAAGTGGCGAAGATGGAGAAAAATACTTCTCCGGTGTCTGTCGATCTGATTGAATGGTAGGGAAAACAAATGAAAAAGAAAGCATTGAAAAAAGAATTTTATATGGAGATCCGAAGAAGTCTCGGGCGATTTCTTTCTATCTTTTTTATCGTTGCGATCGGCGTGTCCTTTTTCTCGGGAATCCGTGCGGCGGAGCCGGATATGCGGTATTCGGGGGATGCGTATTTTGACGAAAAGAACCTGATGGATATTCAGGTGATGAGCACGCTTGGACTGACGGATGAGGATATCAAAGTACTGAAGCAGGTGGACGGTATTGAAAATGTGGAGGCGGGATATTCGACCGACGCGCTTTGCGCCGGTACGGAAAGCCAGGCGGTATTACATATCATGTCGATGCTTCCGTCGATGAACGAACTGACGTTGGAGGAGGGAAGACTTCCCGAAAAACCGGATGAATGTGCGGTGGATGCGGATCTGCTGGCAAAAGACGGATTTCTGGCGCGCAATGGTTATCAGATTGGCGATACGATCAGGCTGACGTCGGGAACGGACGACCCGATCACCGATACACTGACCGGAGATACGTTTACGATCGTGGGAAGTGTGAGCAGTCCGAATTTTATTTCTTTTGGAAGAGGAAATACGACGATCGGAACCGGATCGGTGTCGGGATTTGCTGCGGTACTGCCGGAGAGTTTCGAGATGGATGTGTATACAGAGTTGTACGCGACGGTGGACGGAGCAAAAGAATTGACCGCATTTACAGACGAATATACCGATCATGTGGAACAGGTGCTCGATGAACTGGAAGAAAGAAAGGAAGAACGGCAGGATTCCCGAACGAAAGAGATCCGCGAGGAAGCGGAGACGGAACTTGCAGACGGAAAGCAGGAACTCGCTGATGCAAAAGCGGAGGCACAGACAGAACTTGCCGATGCGAAACAACAGATCGATGACGGATGGAAGCAGTTAAATGACGGAAAAGCCCAGCTTGCTTCTTCGTATGCGGAACTGGAAAGTTCCAGAGAGACATTGGCAGCAGGGGAAGCGGAAATCGCACAAAATGAAAAACTGTTGTCGGAAAAAACGGCGGAGCTGGAAACACAGCAGGAGACGCTGAACGAAAAGCAACGAGAGCTGGACGGAAAGCTGGCGGAACTGGAGGGCAGCCAAAGTGAACTGGATGTGCAGAGAGCCATCGTAGAACAGAACAAGGCGGCTCTTGACCAGAAACAGCAGCAGTTGAACGGAAGTCAGACAGCGCTGGATGCACAGAAGACGGAACTGGATGCACAATGGGCGCAGTTGGCAGAGAGTCAGGAAGCATTGGAAGAACAAAGTACTCTGGTCGGGGTGCAGGAAAGTCAGTTGAATGAACTGAAAGCGCAGTATCAGGCGCTTTTGGAAAGCGGAACCGCGGACGAAGCGACGCTGCAGGCGATGGAAGCAAAGATCGCGGAGGGGGACGCGGCGCTTGCGGCGGCAAAAGAACAGCTTTCAGGCGCGCAGACGCAGCTCACAACGTGGAAAAGCCAACTGGATGCCGCGCAGGCACAGTTGGACGCAGGGCAGGCGGCGCTGACGGCGGGGCAGGAAGAGCTGAATGCCGGTTATGCGCAACTGACACAAGCGCAGACACAACTGGATGAGGGGCAGGCACAGATTGACAGTGGACGCACCCAGATTTCGGAGGGGCAGGCGCAGCTGGATACCGGAAAAGCGGCGTTGGAAAGCGGAAAAACACAGCTTGCCGATGCAAAGAGCCAGTTGGAAACTGCAAAACAGGAGATCGCAGACGGTCGGGCACAGTTGACGAGCGGGGAGCAGAAAATCGCGGAAGCCGAATCGGAGATAGCAGAGAATGAACAGAAATTGAACGACGCCCAGAAAGAATATGACGACGGCAAAGCCGAGGCTGACGCCGAGATCGCCGATGCGGAAGCAGAGCTTGCGGATGCGGAAACAGAGATCGCAAAGATCGAGCCGGCAAAATGGTATATCAACAGCCGGGACGATCTGACTGATTATACCGGATATGGAGAGAATGCAGACCGGATGCGCGCGATCGGAAAAGTATTTCCGGTATTGTTCTTCCTTGTGGCGGCGCTGATCAGCCTGACGACGATGACACGAATGGTAGAAGAGCAGCGGACGCAGATCGGTACGCTAAAAGCGCTTGGCTATGACAGACGCTCGATCGCAGCGAAGTATCTCGGATATGCGACGCTTGCAACGGTGACGGGAAGTATTGTCGGCATTTTGTTCGGAGAAAAAGTATTTCCATATATTATCATCACGGCATACGGTATCATGTATCCGCATATGCATAACGTGGTGATCCCATACAATCTGGAGTACGCGCTGATGGCGTCGATGGCAGCGCTTGTATGTACGTTGTTTGCGACGATCTTCTCCTGTTATCGGGAACTGCGGGAACAGGCGGCGGAACTGATGCGCCCACCGGCGCCGAAGAACGGAAAACGTGTGCTTTTGGAGCGGATGACCTGGATCTGGAGCAGACTGAGTTTTACATGGAAAGCGACGATCCGGAATCTTGTCCGGTATAAAAAACGGTTCTTTATGACGGTGTTCGGTATCAGCGGATGTATGGCGCTTCTGCTCGTCGGCTTCGGCCTGAAAGATTCGATCTTCGATATCGGGAAAATACAGTATCACGAATTGAGTCTTTACAATGGAAACGTTGTGCTGAATGAAGAGGCTTCCGAGGAGGAGCAGGACGCGGCGGTCAAAAAACTGGATGCGGATAAACGTGTGAAATCCACGGCGGAAAATCTGCTCACGCAGGTGACGATCAGCAACGGCAAAGAAGAAAAAGACGTCTTCTTAAACGTTCCGAAAGAGGAAGAACATTTTTCTGATTTTGTTGTCAACCGTGACCGGATCACAAAAGAGCAGTATACGCTCGATGACAGCGGTGTGATCCTGACCGAGAAGGCGGCGAAAGAACTGGAAGTAAAGGCGGGAGATACGATTTATGTCGTAGACGATGAAAAGGGAGAGATCCCGTACAAGATCGCAGCAGTCTGCGAAAATTATATGATGCACTATCTGTATATGACGGCAGATTTGTATCAAAATGGATTTGAAGAGGAGCCGGATTATAACTCGGTTTACTATATCATGCAGGATGGAAAAATAGCGGAGACAGAAGACGTGGGCGGTTCGGTGATCGAAGAAGAGGGCGCGCTGAGCGTCAGCTATACGACCAATGTGGAAGAACAGTTGGACGATATGCTCGGAAGTCTGAACATTGTGATCGTGGTTCTCGTGATCTCTGCGGGAATGCTCGCCTTTGTCGTTCTGTATAATTTGAACAACATCAACATTACCGAGCGGAAGCGAGAATTGGCAACGCTGAAAGTTCTTGGATTTTATCCGATGGAAGTGGCAGAATATGTATATCGTGAAAATGTGATCCTGACGGTGATCGGCGCGATCGTCGGCATTTTGCTCGGAAAGATCCTGCATCGCTTCATTATTGTGACCGTGGAGATCGACACGGCGATGTTTGGACGGAATATTGATTTCAGCAGTTTCGTATATGGGTTTCTGATCACAGTCGGATTTTCGGTATTGGTCAATGCGGTCATGTACTTTAAGCTGAAGAAGATCGATATGATAGAATCTCTGAAAAGTGTAGAATAGCGTAAAATAAGGAGGCAGGACAGATGGACAAGATCAAAATACTTGTTGTGGATGATGAAAGCCGGATGCGGAAACTTGTAAAAGATTTCCTTGTCCGGGAGGGATATATTGTACTGGAAGCCGGAGACGGTATGGAAGCAATGGACTTGTTTTATGAGGAAAAGGACATTGCGCTTGTGATCCTGGATGTGATGATGCCGAAAATGGACGGCTGGCAGGTGTGCCGGGAGATCCGGGAACATTCCCGGGTTCCGGTGATCATGCTGACGGCACGGTCGGATGAGCGGGATGAACTGCAGGGGTTTGAATTGGGCGTGGACGAATATATTTCCAAACCGTTCAGTCCGAAGATCCTTGTCGCAAGAGTCGGAGCGATCCTGCGGCGGACGCTCGGAGCAGATCCGGGAGAACTTTTAAAGGCGGGCGGAATTGAGATCGACAAGACAGCCCACCTCGTAAAGCTGGATGGAAAACCGATCGAGCTGAGCTTTAAAGAGTTTGAATTGCTGACTTATTTTGTGGAAAATCAGGGAATCGCATTATCCAGAGAAAAAATCCTCAATAATGTCTGGAATTATGATTATTTTGGCGATGCACGCACGATCGATACCCATGTGAAGAAACTGCGGAGCAAACTGGAAGAAAAAGGGGATTACATCAAGACGATCTGGGGTATGGGCTATAAATTCGAGGTAGAGTCATGAGACGTTCCATCCGGTCGATTAAAAGGCAGATGCTGGCGCTGTTCCTCGGGCTGATCATTCTGATCATGGGATTGATCTTTGCCCTCAACAGTGGATTTCTCGAGCAGTATTACGTTTCTAATAAATTGACGGAAATGACAGATATGTATCAGTTGATCGACGACCTGCTGGAATCGGACAAACTGGATAACGAGGCGGCTCTGAATTCGATCTGGAGAAAAGCGGGGCGGAACAATCTTTCGATCAATGTGGTGGACCGGGTAGCGAATTCGGTGCTGTATACGGAGCAGGAAGAAAAAGGACCGTTATTTACACGTCTGTTCGGTTATATCATCGGCGAAAATCAGAAACAAGGAAGCATGCTGGAATCGTCGGATATGTACGCGGTATACAAACAGAAACTGGATTCAGGCAGTGAATATCTGGAACTGTTCGGCGTGACGACGAACGGCTGTCTTTTGATCATACAAAGCCCGTTGGAGAGTATCCGGGACAGCGCGGCGATCGCCAATCGTTTTTTGCTGTATGTAGGAGGGGTGACGCTTATTTTGGGCGCGGTGTTCGTCTGGTTCTTTTCCAGAAAGATCACCGATCCGATCCTGGAACTGGCACAGTTGTCCCGGCGGATGGCAAACTTAGATTTTGACGCCAAATACACCCGGGGCGGCGATAATGAGATCGGCGTGTTGGGAGAAAGCTTCAATACGATGTCGCGGAAGCTGGAAGAGACGATCTCCGAACTGAAAAGGGCGAACAACCAGCTTCAGAAAGACATTGAGCAGAAAGAAAAAATCGAGAATATGCGGAGCGAATTTCTCGGAAACGTTTCTCATGAACTGAAGACGCCGATCGCGTTGATCCAGGGATATGCGGAAGGGCTGAAAGAGGGCGTGAATGAAGATCCGGAGAGCCGGGAGTTTTACTGTGATGTGATTATGGACGAGGCTGACAAAATGAATCAGATGGTTAAAAATCTGCTTGTGCTAAATCAGTTGGAATTTGGCTCGGAAGAACTGGAAGTCACACGGTTTGATGTGGTAAAATTGATCCAGGGCGTGTTGGCAAGCTGCGAGATTTTGATACAGCAGGCGGAGGCGTCGGTTGATTTTGTGGCGGATGATACCGTTTATGTGTGGGCGGACGAATTTAAGACGGAGCAGGTGTTCCGTAATTATCTGACCAACGCGATCCATCATGTCGGCAAAGAACGGCGGATCGAGATCCGGGTGATGCACAAAGAAGATAACGTCCGCGTGAGCGTATTTAACAGCGGCAATCCGATCCCGGAAGAAGACCTCGGAAAACTTTGGGACAAGTTTTACAAAGTGGACAAAGCGCATACGAGGGAATACGGAGGAAACGGGATCGGTCTTTCGATCGTCAAGGCGATCATGGAGTCATTCCACCAGGATTACGGAGTGAATAACTTTGACAATGGAGTAGAATTCTGGTTTGAATTGGATGCAAAAGAATGGGAAGCAAATGACTGGGAATCGAAAGAATGAGCCGCGGAAGAATGTGATGCAAAAGAATGAGCCGCGGAAAAATGTGATGCAAAAGAACAGGAAGTTAAAGGGGGAAGAGGATGACAGTTATTATTGATTATGATGCAGGCAATATCAAAAGTGTTGAAAAAGCGCTTCAGTCGCTTGGAGAGACCGTGGAGATCACGGATGAGGCTGAAAAGATCCTGGCAGCAGACCGGGTGATCCTCCCGGGGGTCGGCGCATTTGGCGATGCGATGGAAAATCTGAACCGGCGGAATCTTGTACCGGTGATCAAAGAAGTGGTAAAAAAGAAAATACCGTTTCTCGGGATCTGTCTTGGGCTGCAGCTTTTGTTTGAACGAAGCGACGAGGCGCCGGGCGTGGAGGGGCTGGGGATTCTCCCGGGGGAGATCCTGCGGATCCCTGCTTCCGGGGGACTGAAGATCCCGCATATGGGATGGAATTCGCTTCACTTGGAGCATAACGGAAGACTGTTTCGCGGGATCGAGGAACAGGCGTATGTCTATTTCGTACATTCTTTCTATTTAAAAGCGGCGGAGGAAGAGATCGTGAAAGCATCGACAGAGTATGGCGTTCACATCCATGCTTCCGTGGAAAAAGATAACGTGTTTGCCTGTCAGTTCCATCCGGAGAAGAGCGGCGATGTGGGACTGCGGATCTTGAAAAATTTTGTGGAACTGGGGTGAGGAAATGTTTACGAAGAGAATCATTCCCTGTCTGGACGTACATGCGGGCAGGGTTGTAAAAGGAGTTAATTTTGTAGATCTCAAAGATGCCGGTGATCCGGTCGAGATTGCAAAAGCATATGACAAAGCAGGCGCGGATGAACTTGTTTTTCTGGATATTACCGCATCCTCGGATGCCCGTGAAACTGTGGTCGATCTCGTGCGCGAAGTCGCAAAATGTGTGTTCATTCCGTTTACCGTCGGCGGAGGGATCCGTACGGTGGAAGATTTTCGGACATTGCTCAGGGAGGGCGCAGACAAGATTTCGATCAATTCATCGGCGATCAACACACCGGAACTGATCTCGGAGGCGGCTGCAAAATTCGGCAGTCAATGTGTGGTGGTTGCGATCGACGCGAAAAAGCGTGCGGATGGAAGCGGATGGAACGTCTATAAAAACGGCGGACGGGTTGACGTCGGTCTGGATGCGGTAGAATGGGCGCAGAAAGTAGAGAAGCTTGGCGCGGGAGAAATTCTTCTGACAAGCATGGATTGCGATGGAACGAAGAACGGGTATGATCTGGAACTGACGAGGACGATCGCGGAGCATGTGTCGATCCCGGTGATCGCGTCCGGCGGCGCAGGAAAGATCGAACATTTCAAGGAGGCGCTGACTGAGGGAAAAGCAGATGCGGCGCTGGCAGCGTCATTGTTTCATTATAAAGAACTGGAGATCCGACAGGTGAAAGAATACTTGCAGCGCGAAGACGTGCCGGTGCGGTTATAAGGAAGAGAGGAGCAAAAGAGAAATGGCAGGAATCAACGGAGACTGGTATGAGGCTTTGAAAGGGGAATTTAAGAAGCCTTATTATAAGAAATTATTCGATACAGTAAACGAAGAATATCGGACAAGGCAGATCTTTCCGCCGGCAAACGATATTTTCAATGCGTTTCACCTCACACCGTTAAAGGATGTGAAAGTGGTGATCCTCGGACAGGATCCGTATCACAACTACGGGCAGGCGCATGGCTTATGTTTTTCGGTACAGAAAGGCGTACAGGTTCCTCCGTCTCTTGTCAATATTTATCAGGAACTTCATGACGATCTGGGATGTACGATCCCGAATCATGGATGTCTGACCAAATGGGCCGAGCAGGGAGTTCTGATGCTCAATACGGTTCTCACCGTGCGGGCGCATCAGGCAAATTCTCACAGAGGGATCGGATGGGAAGAATTTACCGATGCGGCGATCCAGGTGCTCAATACACAGGATCGTCCGATCGTCTTTATCTTATGGGGAAGTCCGGCGCAGCGAAAAGAGAAAATGCTGACGAATCCGAAGCATTTGATCCTGAAAGCTCCGCATCCAAGCCCGCTGTCGGCATACCGCGGATTTTTCGGAAGCAAGCCGTTCAGTCAGACAAATGCTTTTCTGGAAGCGCATGGTGTGGAGCCGGTGGACTGGCAGATTGGATCGTAAAGTGGGAAGTGAATCAGATTATAAAATGAATCTTTTGAAAGTGCGTGATTCGGGAAAATATATTGTCAATAATACGGATGTCCAAAGTGTTTTCGAGATTACAAGAGAAACATTTGCAGGACATTTTGATGCGATCAGGGAAAAGTATGGAGATAAACAAGGAGACGGACAATATGTGTACGGCGCTGGAAAAGTTAATAGAAGATGGAAAAAAAGAGGGGATGCAGGAAGGCAGACTTACCTCGGTCAAAAACCTGATGGGAGAGTATGGGATGGAAGGCAGAGCAGGCGATGGATGCATTGAAAATCTCACAAGAAGACAGGAATAAATATGCAGGCATGTTGAAGAAGCAGTAAGAAATCATATAAAATGTGAAGAAGTCGGAGGCTTAAAGCCACGGCTTCTTTTTTACTCATCGGAACAAATCTTAAGAAAACATTAATCAAATTTTCTGTAAAATATTCCATATTTTCAGATATGATAAATCCATCTGGCATACCGTATAAAGTGGATGCGGCAAAAAGGATGGAGGGTAACGTGAAAAAAATAATCGAAGTGAAAAATCTTTACAAGTTGTATCGCGTAGGAGATTCCATAGTCCGGGCGTTGAACGGCGTCGATTTTGCAATTTACGAGGGAGAATTCTGCGCGATCGTAGGCACGTCCGGTTCGGGAAAATCTACACTGCTCAATATGCTGGCCGGGTTGGAAAAGCCGACAAAGGGCGAGGTGATCATAGACGGCGTGCACATGGAAACGTTGAATGAAGAGGGGCTGGTACGATTCCGGCGGGAGAATGTCGGCTTTATCTTTCAGTCGTTTCATTTGCTCGGGACAATGAATGCATTGGAAAATGTAGCGCTTCCCTTAAGTTTCCGCGGGGAATCCCGAGCGAGCAGACTGAAAAAAGCGGATCAGATGCTGGATCTGGTCAAGCTGAAAAAACATAAAAAACATCTGCCGAGCCAGATGTCAGGCGGACAGCAGCAGCGGGTCGGCGTGGCGCGGGCGCTTGTAGTCGATCCGAAGATCATTTTTGCGGACGAACCCACGGGAAATCTGGATTCCCACACATCCGAGGAAGTGATGGAACTGATGCAGCAGGTTGTGAAAAAACAGGGGAAAACATTGGTCATGGTAACCCATGACGACCACCTTGCAGCATATGCGGATCGGATCTTTCATATTATTGACGGAAAGATCGTAAAGGTCGAAGTGAACTCTGCAAAAGAAGCGAAAAAAGAAAACGCGACAAAGAAAGAACAAACGAGAGAACAAAAGAAAGAGACAAAGAAAGAGCGGGAAAGAGAGGAAGAGCGAAAATGAGAAGAGGGAAACAGGCAGCAGGAATCCTGCTGTGTATGGTATTGGCGGCGGCATCCGTTCCGGGAATACCGGCAAATGCAGAAGAGGGAAAGACAAAAGATGTAAAAGCAGAAGCGGTGCAGACAAAGGAGCCAGTCCAGTCTCTGAGCAGTGTCAATGGACAGGCAACGATCCCGCAGATCCGGCTTTCCGTCGGAGACGGACAGTCCACACCGCAGTATACGGCGGAAGAGCAGGTGGAACTTGTCGTAAAAGTGACCAATCAGGGCGTGGCAGATGCGCAGAATGTCCGGATCACTCCGATGATCGACAATGCGGCGGACTGGCCGTTTGTGATCGAGAGTATGAATTACGAACAGAATCTGGGCACGATCAAAGCAGGAGAGAGTGTGGAAGCAAAATGGACGCTGACCGTTCGCTCAGATGTGGAGACAAAATCGTACAAGTCGTTGTTTGCAATCTCTTATGATGACGGCACGACGCCTTACGATGTGCAGAAGACGATCTATGTCAATACGACGGCGAAACCGGCAGAACAGCCGGGCGGCGGAGACGATGGCTCTGCGCAGGATCCGAATACGGATCCGAATACAGAGCCGCAGACGCCGGGAGAAACGCCGGGAGGAAACGTATCAGATCCCGGTGCGGGTGACTTATCCGGTATGGGGGGAGCGATGATCCCGGGTGACGGCGGCGTCTACAACAGTGATCCGGTCGTTTCCGGCGGAGGCAGTACGAGCAAGTCGGTTCCCCGTGTGATCGTGACCGGATTCGCGACAGATCCGGGTGCAGTCAATGCGGGCAGTAATTTCCGCCTCACCGTACATGTGAAAAATACATCGTCGACCACCGCAGTGTCCAACATGCTTTTTGATCTGCAGGCTCCGGCGGCAGGAACCGAGGGCGCGGCGGAAGCGCCGGCGTTTCTTCCGGCGTCCGGTTCCAGCTCGATTTATCTGGACAGTATCCCGGCAGGGGAGACGAGAGATATTACCATCGATATGAACGCACGGGCAGATCTGCTGCAGAAACCGTACAGTATTGCGATGACAATGAAGTATGAGGACGGTAATGCCGTGCAGTATGAGGGAGCTTCCAGTCTGGCGATCCCGGTACAGCAGGCAGCCAGATTTGAGTTCAGCGACATCGAGATCGCGCCGGGAAGCATTGAGGTCGGAGAGGAAGCGAACCTAACCTGTAGTCTGTACAATACGGGGCGTGTAAAATTATATAATGTCAAGGCGTCTTTTGTCGGCGATGGGATCAAAGGAAAAGATGTGTTTGTCGGTAATCTGGAATCCGGTGCAACCGGAACGATCGATGGCATGCTGACGGCGGAAAGCGAGATTCCGGCAGGTACAAAATGTAAGATGGTCGTTACATACGAAGACGTCTCCGGCAATGTGTCTACAACGGAGAAAGAGTTTGAATTGGAAGTTCTTCCGATGGCGGCAGACGATATGTCGGCAGATGCAGCGCCGGTAGAGCAGAAAGCCTCCATACCGGTAGTACCGATCGTGATCGGAGTTCTTGTTGTGGCAGGAGTCGTCCTGACGATCGTGCTTCTTCGCAGAAAAAAGAAAAAACAGATGTTGGCAGAAGAGGAGGATTTGGCAGATGAGGTGGATCGACTTACTGAGGATGAGTAGCGGCAGCCTCAAACGAAGAAAATTGAGAACATTTCTGACGGTCTTAGGCGTTGTGATCGGAACGGCGTCCATCGTTGTCATGATCTCGCTTGGGCTTGGAATGCAGCAGTCTCTCTATCGGGAGATCGAGCAGTCCGGCGGTATGACGAGCATTACGGTGACAGGAAAAGATGTGGGAAGCCGGATGGTGTATACGAGTGATGATCAGATGGGAGACGAGACTAAAAAATATATCACCGACGAGACGATCAAAGAATTGGAAAAATTAGAACATGTGGCAAGCGCGAGTCCGTCGCTTACGATGAATTCGGTGCTGCTGTCCGGAAAATATGAGGGATATATCCAGTTGGTCGGGCTGACGCCGGAAGAAATGAAACGGCAGAATATGAAACTGACGGATGACAGCCGTCTGCCGGATGAGGATGCCCAGAATCTGGAACTGATCTTCGGAAACGGCGTCCCGACGATGTTCTATGAGCGGGGAAGCGGAAAAGGCTATTGGGAAACAATGGAACTTCCGGATATTGATTTCCGAAACGATCAGATGTTTCTGATCCTGGATCAGGATGCATTTTTCAATGCCCAGCAGAATACGCCGGTGAGTGAGAATTCGGGAGACCAGAGCGCGCAAAGCGGCGGGAATGCATCTGCAGGTACACAGAAGCCGCCGAAGAAATATGTGGTGAACGCCTGTGGGATGGTCGCTGGGGACGTGGAGTCTTATAATGCCAACTATTATGATGTATACTGCAATATCGACGTGCTTCGCTCGATGCTGCAGAAAGAGTTTGCCGGACGTGCGATCCCGGGACAGCCGACGACCAAGACCGGAAAGCCGTATCGGTTCTTTGCCTACACAACCGCAAAAGTGCAGGCGGACGAACTCGACAATGTGGAATCGCTTGCGAATCAGATCCGGGAACTGGGGTACAATGTGTCCACCAATGCGGAATATCTGAAGAGCATGCAGAAACAGTTTGCGATGGTGCAGGCTCTTCTCGGCGGGATCGGAGCCGTGTCGCTGTTCGTGGCGGCGATCGGGATCGCGAATACGATGATGATGTCGATCTATGAGCGGACCAAAGAGATCGGCGTGATCAAAGTCCTCGGCTGTAGTTTGCGGAACATTAAGACGATGTTTCTTATGGAAGCCGGATTCATTGGATTTATCGGCGGTGTGATCGGAAATATACTGAGCTTTTTGATGTCGGTTGCGATCAATTTCCTTGTGGCGAAAAGCGGCGGCGTCGGTCTGGACGGCAATCTGTCCTATATTCCGCTCTGGCTTGTTCTGGCGTCGATGGGATTCGCAGTGTTCGTCGGAATGGTGGCAGGATATTTCCCGGCATTGCGCGCGATGCGTTTAAGTCCGCTTGCGGCGATCCGGAATAATTAGAAAGCATCATTCTTCGATGATCTGGATCTCCAGATAATCAAAATCAATACTGTCTACAAAATTATCCTGATAAAATCTGGCTTTGTCATGGCGCTTGAAATCAGCGATCGTCGTGTCAAGCCAGATTGGTTTGCTTAAATCAAATTCATAGCATATCGCATCAAGCGCATGAAAAATCTTATGTGTGCGGGTGTCGTCGGTATCGTCACAGATCACGGTATCCCGAAGCATCCGGTTGTCTTTAAATTCTTTTCCCCATAAACGAAACATAGCAAAGTTCCTCCTTTTTTAATGAAAAGAGTATACCATTGCCATCTGTGAAATGCAACATGGTGTGGTAGTTTTGGGAGGAGTATGATATAATGCGGTTGTTATCTGCGCCGGGAAGAAAAATAAAAAGAGGCGCGGAGATAAGAGGAGAACAGGAAAATGAAAAGTATTTTGGACCGGATTTTTGTGGACGGCCTTGGAGGGATGGCGCACGGATTATTTGCTACGCTGATCATTGGAACGATCATCCAGCAGATCGGATTGTTTGCGGGCGGAGATTTTGGGAATATGCTGTATATGGCAGGAAAGATGGCGGCGGCGATGACAGGCGCCGGGATCGGTGTCGGTGTGGCAAGGAAATTTAATGCAGATCAGTTGGTTGTCGTATCGGCGGCGACGGTAGGAATGATCGGAGCGTTTGCGGGCAAACTGCTTGCAGGAGAAGTACTGACGGACGGAAACGTCTTTCTGGCAGGACCGGGAGAGCCGCTGGGAGCATTTGTGGCTGCCTACGTTGCGATCGAGATCGGTATTCTGATCTCCGGGAAGACAAAACTGGATATTTTGATCACACCGTTTGTGTGTATCGGAGTCGGAACGGCGACCGGACTGGTTGTGGGACCGCCGATCTCACGGTTTATGGGATGGCTCGGATCGCTGATCAACTGGGGAACGGAACAGCAGCCGTTTTTGATGGGGATCGTTGTATCCGTATTGATGGGAATGATCCTGACGCTTCCGATCAGCTCGGCGGCTATTGGAGTGATCCTGAATCTGTCGGGGCTTGCGGCGGGCGCGGCGACGATCGGCTGCTGCTGCAACATGGTGGGGTTTGCCGTGGCAAGTTTCCGGGAAAATGGGTTCGGCGGACTTCTGGCGCAGGGGATCGGCACGTCGATGCTCCAAGTCCCGAATATCGTAAGACACCCGAAGATCTGGCTGCCGGCGATCCTTTCCAGTGCGATCTTAGGACCGGTCGGCACGATGCTTCTGCATATGACGAACAACGCGACCGGATCCGGCATGGGAACCGCCGGGCTGGTGGGGCAGATCATGACCTGGCAGGTGATGACACAGACCGAAGCGCCGGTGGTCGTGCTTTTGAAGATCCTCCTGATCCAGATCGTTCTTCCGGCCGCGCTCACATTTGGATTTTCGGAATTCATGCGGCGTAAAAAATGGATCCGTTTCGGGGAGATGAAGCTGGATCTGTAAACTTTCTTAAAAAAGAGTGAAAATCATGACAGGAAAATCGGAATATGCTACAATGCAGAGGAATGGGAACGTACAGTCAGATGTTCTCATTAAATGAAATTCTCCGTGCTGTGCAGGCATCGCGGAAGAAGATACGGGAGGGAGTACAGAATTTGGGAGAAGAACGGCAGATCAACGATGCGATACGGAATTATGAGGACGTTGACAGCTGGAAAACAGTGATTTTTCTGTATAATGCAGCATTAAAAGAAGTAGGAACGAAGCTGGAGATCTTAAACGATGAGTTCCAGCATGTACATAAGTATAATCCGATCGAACATATCAAGACGAGGATCAAGACGCCGGAAAGTATCGTCAAGAAGTTAAAGCGCAACGGACACGAAGTCTCGATCGAGAATATGGTCCGGTATATCAACGACATTGCAGGCGTGCGGCTGATCTGTTCTTTTACGTCGGATATTTACCGACTGGCGGAGATGATCGGAAACCAGAGCGATCTGAAAGTCATGACGATCAAAGATTATATCAAGAACCCGAAAGAGAGCGGATACAAAAGCTATCATATGCTCGTGTCGGTTCCGATCTTTCTTTCGGACAGCGTTGTGGACACGAAAGTGGAGATCCAGATCCGGACGATCGCGATGGATTTCTGGGCGAGTCTGGAGCATAAGATCTACTACAAGTTCGAGGGGAACGCTCCGGATTATATCAGCCGGGATCTGCGCGAATGTGCGCAGATGGTTTCAGAGCTGGACGATAAGATGCTCTCTTTGAATGAGGCGATCCAGGCATGTCTCGAAGAACAGAACGGCATTGATTATGTAGAAGAGCGCAATCGGATGAGCAGTGTGGCCAACGGCCTGATCGGCGGAAGCTATATAAAAAAGTAATGGCAGCGTCGGTGTACAAGGATGCATATTTTCCCTTGTACATCGGCGTAATACAGGAAAAAGGAAAAGTCCCATGGATTTCTGCGGAAACCGGAGGGACTTTTTTGTATAGGAGGAACTGCATCGGATGACGATGCTTTTCTTGACCCATCTGCGGATTTCCCGTATAATATTCAGCAAACGGGTAAAGTGAGATGGGGAATATGGCAAAGGCAGTAAAGATCAAATTCATAGAACTTGGCGCAGGTGGAATCCTTTATCTTGCGGCATTGTATACCGCAGGAGATGGAGAGTGGACGAGCGGGGCAGAGACGGTATGTTTTTTGCTGGCTTATTTTGCGTTGGCGGCTGGAGTTTTCGCACAGCTGATCCGAAATTTCAGGAAGATGCATTTTTTCGATGAAAATTTTCTGATGCTTCTTGCAACGGTCGGGGCGCTGATCATCGGGAAATATACAGAAGCGGTCGGTGCGATCCTTTTCTTCCAGATCGGGAAACTGATCGAGGAGATTTCCATGAGCAGAACGAAGAAGTCGATCGCGAAATACATGGACATCCGTCCGGAGTTTGCCAACCGGAAAGTCGGCAATAAAGAGGAAAATGTAGCGCCGTCCGATCTGAAACGGGGCGATGTGATCGTGATCCGTCCGGGAGAGAAGATCCCGGTCGACGCGGTTGTCACGGCGGGAAGCAGTATGGTTGATATGAAAGCGCTGACCGGAGAATCCGAACCGGGCGAGGTTAAGATTGGCCAAAAAGTATACAGTGGAAGTATCAATCTGAGCGGACTATTGGAAGCGAGGGTGTCGAAAGTATATGCGGAGTCTACGGCGTCGCGGATCATGGGACTGGTAGAGGGGGCGAACAAGAAGAAGTCGGAGACCGAGAAGTTTGCCGACCGGTTTACGAAGTATTACACGCCGATCGTGACCTGTCTCGGGATTCTCGTGATGATCCTGCCGCCGATGATGCTGCCGGCGCACGATACGGAGACGTGGATGTACCGGGGACTGATTTTCCTCGTTGCCGCCTGTCCGTTCGGGCTACTCGTGTCGGTTCCGCTTGCATTTCTCGGGGGGATCGGTGCGGCTTCTAAGCAGGGAGTCCTTATGAAAGGAAGTAATTTCCTCGAGGCGCTCTCAAAAGCGGAGACATTTATTTTTGATAAGACCGGAACGCTGACGCAAGGCGTATTCCATGTGAAGAAAATCTGTCCGAAAGGGATGACGGCAGAAGAACTGTTGGAACTGACGGCGCATGGAGAAGCATATTCCAGTCATCCGATCGCGGTTTCGCTTCAGGAAGCTTATGGAAAAGATGTGGATCTTGGCAGGGTCAAATATATCAAAGAATTTTCCGGTTTCGGCGTGATGGCGGAGATCGATGGAAAGGATGTCTATATCGGGAATTCCAAATTTATGAACCGGCAGGGACTTTATTATCAGCCGGTGTCGGAGATCGGGACTGCGGTCCATGTGGCGGTGGACGGGGAATATGCCGGATACATCCTGATCTCGGATGCGCTGCGGAAAGACGCGAAACGTACGATCCGATGGCTGGAGAGACATCAGCTTGAAGCGGTCATGCTCACCGGAGATAATGAACGGGTGGCGCAAAGTGTTGCAAAACAATTGGGGATTGAGTATGTATATGCCAATCTGATGCCCGAAGATAAGGTGGCGCAGTTGGAGGAATTTATCGACAGTCAGATGGAAAGTGAAAATCTGGCGTTTGTGGGGGATGGGATCAATGACGCTCCGGTGCTGGCGCGGGCGGATATCGGGATCGCGATGGGCGGTCTCGGAGCAGATGCGGCGCTGGAAGCTGCGGATGTGATCCTGATGGAAGACGAACCATCCCGCATCATCGATGCGATACGGATCTCCCGGGGAACGATACGGGCGGTGAAGCAGAACCTGATCTTTGCGATCGGGATGAAGATTTTACTTCTGATACTTGCTTTTTTCGGATATGTGTCGATGCAGGATGCGATCATTGCAGATATGTGCGTAATGCTGATCAATATTTTAAATTCATTCTGGGTCATTACGCTTTGCTGATAAGGAGAAGACAGAGATTATGGCAGAACAGAAAAAAAGAAACGGAACTACACAGAGGCGCAGATCGGATGCCGTGCGGGATCAGAAACGGACAAACGCGGGAAACCGTCAGGGCAGACGGAGCGCGGGAACACGGAGTTCAGGCAGGGCGAATGTTCGCAAAAAGCGCAGACGGCAGCGGAAAACGAGAGCTTGGATCATAGGGATCTGTATTTTGATCGCGGCAGTGCTTGTTGTCGCGGGAGTGCTTGTTTTCGGAAACAAAGGAAAAGACATCGAGGAGGGGACAAAGCTTTTAGAGCAGGGAAAATATAAAGAAGCCTCGGAGGTGTTCAATACCTATTTAAAAGAAAATATGGGCGCCGATGAGGACGATGTATTTTATCAGGCGGAGGCGAGCAGAGGTCTCGGCATGGCATATTACGAATTGAAACAATATGACAAAGCTATTGAGTTTTTGAACAAGGCGGCGGATCTGGGCGGAGAGATGACGCCGGCTCTTTACAACCTGATCGGGATTTCGGCGATGAATCTGGAAGATTATGACAGTGCGCTTACTGCATTTGAAAAAGGGTGCCAGCTTCCGGCGACAAGTGTGTATACGGATGCGGACGGAAAAGAGCAGACGGCAGATTACACGGCGGTGATCCAGGAGATGCAGTTCAATCGGATCGTCTGCTTTGAGAAAAAACTGGACTGGGCAAGTGCAAAAGCGGAGATGGAAACATATCTGACACTTTATCCGGATGATGAGACGGCGAAGAAAGAAGCGGAATTTTTAGGATCGATGCAGTTATAAACGGGTGCGGACACAAAAAGGAGACAGCAGATGAGAAAAAGATTTCAGATCACCGAATACTGTCAGAATTTCATGAAAGACTATATCGGAGAGGGCGATCTGTGCATTGATGCGACGGCGGGCAACGGCGGCGATACCGAGTTCCTCTGCAGGATGGTCGGAGAAAGCGGACGGGTCTGTGCCTTTGATATTCAGGATGCGGCGCTGGAATATACGAAAGAACGGCTGGAGAAGAGCGGACTTGCAGAGCGCGCAGTGCTGATCCGGGATGGGCATGAACGGATGGGCTATTATGTGAAAGAAGAAGTGGCAGCGATCATGTTTAATTTCGGATATCTGCCGGGAGCGGATCATGCGGTCGCGACAAAAGCAGAAACGAGTCTGGCGGCGATCCGGTGCGGTATGGAATTGTTGAAAGTCGGCGGCGTGATGAGTCTTTGCATTTACAGCGGAGGCGACACCGGATACGAGGAGCGGACTGTGCTGCTTGGTTTTTTAAAAACGTTGGATCCAAAGCGGTGGCTTGTACTTGTGCATGAATTTTATAACCGGAAAAATGATCCGCCGCTTCCGGTATTTCTCGTGAAACTTTCATGAAATTCTCAAGAGACTTTTATGGGACAGGGTATTTAGGAGCAAGAACGTTTACAAACAGAAAGAGAGTCGGACAAAAAATGGAACTATATGAACAGAAAGAACATGTAGAACGGGTGATCCTTGTCGGGATCCAGACCGGCGACAGTGATCCGGCGGAGGCTTCGCTGGATGAACTGGGCGAGCTGGCAAAGACGGCGGGGGCGGTCGTGGTCGGCAGGATGATCCAGAACCGGGAGCAGATGCATCCGGCAACCTATATCGGAAAAGGAAAGATCCTGGAATTAAAAGAGATGATCTGGGAAACAGATGCGACAGGGATCATCTGTGATGATGAACTGAGTTCTGCACAGCTTGGGAATCTGGAACAGGAGCTGGAATGCAAGGTGATGGACCGGACGCTTTTGATCCTGGATATTTTTGCGGCGCGGGCAGTGTCCAGCGAGGGGAAGATCCAAGTAGAACTGGCGCAGCTACGGTATCGGGCGTCCCGGCTCGTGGGACTGGGACATTCGTTGTCGCGTCTCGGCGGCGGGATCGGAACGAGGGGACCGGGAGAGAAAAAACTTGAGATGGACCGGCGGTTGATCCGGGAGCGTATCAGCCGTTTGAAGAAAGAATTAAAAGAAGTGGAACAGCACAGGGAACTGATCCGTACCCAGAGAAAAGAGTCCCACCGGAAAGTTGCTGCGCTGGTCGGTTACACGTCGGCAGGAAAGAGCAGTATTGAAAATGCGCTGACCGGGGCGGGGATCTTGGAAGATGCGATGCTTTTCTCCACATTGGACACTACGACGAGAGCGCTGGAACTGGGCGGAAAGCAGACGGTTCTTTTGACCGATACGGTCGGGTTTATCCGGAAACTGCCGCATCATCTTGTGGAAGCGTTTAAGAGTACATTGAAGGAAGCGATTTATGCGGATATCATCATCCATGTGGTTGATGCGTCCAATCCGCAGATGGATACACAGATGTATGTTGTGTATGAGACGCTGCGCCAGCTCGGCGTGAAAGAAAAACCGATCGTGACCTTGTTCAATAAGCAGGATCAGGTAGAGACACCGGGGGCGTTCCGGGATTTTCAGGCGGATTATACCGTCTGCACTTCGGCGCGTACCGGAGAGGGACTGGAAGAATTGAAGCAGGTTCTGTTGGAAATACTGCGGAAAGATCTGGTATATGTGGAGCGCTTGTATCCATTTCCCGAGGCGGGAAAGATCCAGCGGATTCGTGAGATCGGCGAACTTTTGGAAGAAGAATATGTTCCGGAAGGAATACAAATAAAGGCATATGTCCCATACGGATTTTAGATCCGACGGGGCATATGCCTTTTGGCACTTCAGGTGATTGTCAGCGTCGGTGTGTGTGGGAAAATACGTCTCACACCGCGCTGTTTCGGTGAACATGGCATTTGTCAGAAGAGGTAAGGCTCGGATGGGATTTCTGGATAGCTTCCCATGGAGATCAGAAGCTTTAATCCGACTTCCCGCGCGGTCAACACCGCATTTTTTACGGCGGAAGCATCTCCGGTGACTGCGGCGATCACTTCGTTGGAATGACTGGTCCCGCGGGTCGGCGTCATATATTTGACGATCTCTACCGGGGAAGATTTCAGCGCAAGGTCAGCCATCACAAGCCCGATGGCGGCAGGAGAGCCGCAGAAAAATCCGAACGGTCTTCCAATCGGCGCGTCAAATGCCATGTGAAGCGCCTGGCTGGCATTGGCGGAATAAGTAAATTCCAGATGTCCGGCTTCGCTGATGTAAAGTTCTCCGGCATATTTTTTTGTGAATTCCAGTGAGATCTCGACTGCGCGCCGCACATCGGAGACGTTGTCGCCGCCGATGATGATAAAGTTGCCGTGCCCGCCCCAGCCTTTGGTGTCCCGCGGAAGTTCGATGGAAACGACTTCGGTGTTGGTGGATTTGACCGCTTCATCGACTGCGTTGATCTGTCCGGCGGCGCCGGTACGAGAACTCAAAAGTCCGAGACTTCGGTAAGGTTTCTTTAAGTCCATCCGGGCGAGCAGAGCCGGGCTGGTTCCCGGGATGACAAGCCCGATGGTGTCGAGTACGGTTGTGCCGACAAATTCGGTCATGGAACAATCCATGGAAATCGTATCAAGATGGTGTACGTCGATCATAGTAGATCCTCCTTATATAAATCCGCCGTCAAATCCGAGGATCTGTCCGGTCATGTACGGATGGTTTTCCGCAAGATCAAAGACGAGATCTGCCGTTTCTTCGGGGGTGCCGAAACGTCCGGCGGGAATTTCTTCCTGCAGACTGTATTTGTCCTCTTCACTCAGACATCCGTTCATGTCGGTGTCGATCACGCCGCAGGCGACCGCGTTGACCTGGATGTTGCTGGGGGCAAGTTCTTTTGCCAATGCCATAGTCAGACCGTTGAGCCCGGCCTTTGCAGCAGAATAGGCAGCTTCACAGGAAGCGCCGGTGCGTCCCCACATGGAAGAAATGTTGATGATCCGCCCCTGCTTTTTGGAAACCATATAGGGGATGGCAGCCCGGGAACAGTAGAATGCGGAAGAAAGGTTTGTTCCGATCATCCGATCCCAGTCTGCGTTGGTCATATCGGTCAACAGACCGAGCCAGGCAATCCCGGCATTATTGACGAGGACGTCGAGTCCGCCGACGATCTGCCGGATCGTGGAAAACATTGCTTCGACCTGATCGGGATCGCCAACGTCGCCGATCAGAGCGTCACAGGATCCTCCGTTTTCTCGTAACTCGTCTCTTAGATCATGCAGAATGCCGACGGATTGTTTACAATTGATAAAAACATGGTAGCCTGCTTTGGCAAAACGGCGGGCACATGCCGCGCCGATCCCGCGGGAGGCTCCGGTAATAAAAACCGTTTTTTGTTTCATGGTATCAACCTCGTTTCAAAGTCATGCACGACGTGGCGTATGTCTGCAACACGTTGTGAACAGTACTTATTATAGCGGATGGAACGAAATTTGTATACTGATTTTCATTGTGAACGGCGGTTTCTTATGGTATCATTTGAATAGCGTATATACAGCGTCAATGTGCAAGGGCATATATCCCCTTGTACACGGACGATACAGTGCATATATAGATTGCTGTCTGCGGACATGGAGACGATCACGAAGGAGGATGGGGCATGCTGAATGAAGCCGTTGAATTTGCGACAAAGGCACATGAAGGACAGTTTCGGAAAGGAACGAAGCGCCCGTACATTGTCCACCCGATCGAGGTGGCGGATATTGTGACGACGATGACGAGAGATCCGGAAGTGATCTGCGCGGCGGTTCTGCACGATACGATCGAGGACTGCGCAGGAGTGACGAAAGAAACGCTGGAAGATCGGTTCGGAGAACGGGTCGCCATGTTGGTAGACTGTGAAAGTGAGGACAAGTCCAAAAGCTGGGAAGAGCGGAAAAGTACGACGATCCGTCGGCTTCGCACAGCGCCGAGAGAAGTACAGATGATCGGTCTGGCGGATAAGCTTTCCAATATGCGCGATATTCACCGGGATTATCCGGTGTTCGGAGAAAATCTCTGGATGCGGTTTCGGATGCAGAGCAAAGCGGCGATGGGATGGTATTATAAGAGTATCCGAGACGTGCTGAAAAGTTCTTTTCAAGGCACGGCGGCGTATGAAGAATATTGTGCGCTTGTGGAGGAACATTTTGGGAAAGAGCCGGCGTCGATGGACTGGAAAAAAAGAAATGTTAAGGGAGAGTGGGAAAGATGGCAAAGACAAAAGTGATCTGCTTTGCAAATAATAAAGGCGGGAGCGGCAAGTCAACGACCTGTTCCAACGTGGGATATGGACTGAGTGTGCTTGGCAGTAAAGTGCTTCTTATCGACGGGGATATGCAGATGAACCTGTCCCTGTCTTTGTTTGATGAAGATCAGGTGCTTTCTTATGCACAGAGCGGAAAGAATCTCTACGAGGGGATCCGCAGGCAGGATGATCTGACGGATTATATCGTCCATTCCCGCTACGAGGGACTGGATCTGATCCCGTCGTCGACTCTGATGAGCTCGATCGAGTATGAGTTGTTTACAAAGTGGCAGAGAGAGTATATTTTAAGAAAATGTCTGGCAAATATCGTGGAATCCGAAATGTATGACTATATCCTGATCGATGCGCCGCCGACGTTGGGCGGATGGGTGATGAATATTCTCTGCGCGTCCAATAAGATCGTGATCCCGGTGGAGTCGACACCGTGGGGGCTGTTCGGTCTCGGCAATATGTTTGAGTTTCTCGAGCAGGTGCGGCAGATCGCGCCGGAACTGGAACTGGGCGGTCTTGTGATCACGAAAGTGGACACGCGGAAAAGCTATTTCAAACAGACATTGGAGACGTTGAAAGAACTGGAAGACGTCCGGGTGTTCGACACCTATATCCGTGTAGACAGCGGGATCGAGTGGTCGCAGGATAATCACGCGCCGATCATGGCATATAAAAAGAGCAGCCGGAGCGCGGCGGAATATATGGAACTGGCAAAAGAGATCGCGCAGATTGCAGGAGTGTAGAGATGGATCAAGAATTGCTTGGGGCATTGTCTGTGATCACGGAAGAAGAACAGCGGATCCTGAATGGAAGGGACAATATCGATCAGAAGATTTACACGGAAAAAAAAGAGCTGATCGTGGATTGCGATAAACTTTTGGAGCGAGGCAAACTGATCCAGGTGCGCCCGCACACACGGTTTATCCGTTTTCCGAAGCATCGTCACAATTATGTGGAAGTGATCTATATGTGCCAGGGGACGACGACGCATATCATCGACGGGAATCAGGTGGTTTTGGAGGAGGGAGATCTTCTTTTTCTCAACCAGAATGCGGAGCAGGAGATTCTTCCGGCAAAGGAGACGGATATTGCGGTGAATTTTATCATTTTGCCGGAGTTTTTCAACATGGCGTTTGCAATGATGGGGGAGGAAGACAATGCGTTAAAAGAATTTCTTGTCGGAACGTTATGCCGGAAAAATGAACTCGCTTCTTATTTATATTTCCATGTGTCAAAGATCCTACCGATCCAGAATCTGATCGAGAATATGGTGTGGACGATTTTTTACGATATGGCGAACAAGCGAAGCTGTAATCAGATTACGATGGGGCTTCTTCTTTTGCAGCTTTTAAATTATATGGATAAAATGGAAACCGGAAGCATCCGGTTCGATACCGAGCTTGTCGGGACGGTCTTAAATTACATCGAGGAACATTACAAAAGCGGAAGTCTGACGGAACTGGCGGAGATGATGAAGTATGATGTGTACTGGCTGAGCCGGGAGATCAAAAAACGGACCGGAAAGACGTACAAAGAACTGCTTCAGAACAAGCGGATGAGTCAGGCGGCATATCTTTTGACGAGCAGCGCGGTTCCCGTGACGGATATCATCGAATCGGTAGGATATGACAATACCAGTTATTTTTACAGGAAGTTCCGGGAGAGGTACGGGATGAGCCCGAAAGAGTATCGGGAAAGAAACAGAGGCGAATGAGGACGCTTGAATACAAAAATCTGCAAATAAGGTTGTAGCTTTTTGTAAATAGAGTCCTTTTTTTGTGCGCTTTTACTAATTATAATAGGGATAGAATCTAAAAAGTATGAAGGAGGCACAAAATGGAGAAGTACTATTTAGCCATTGACATCGGGGCGTCCAGCGGACGGCATATGCTGGCATCGGTTGCGGACGGAAAGATGCAGTTGGAGGAAATCTACCGCTTCCCGAATGGAATGGACAATGTGAACGGAACATTGTGCTGGGATGTAAAACGCCTGTTTACCGAGATCAAAAACGGGCTCAAGAAATGTAAAGAGCTGGGGAAGATCCCGGTATCCATGGGGATTGACACATGGGCGGTTGATTATGTTTTACTGGACAAAGACGACCGGATCTTAGGGGACACTGTTGGGTATCGTGACAGCCGCACAGACGGGATGGATCAGAAAGTATACGAGGTGATCTCACAGAGCGCCCTGTATGAGCGGACCGGGATCCAGAAGCAGATGTTCAACACGATCTACCAGCTGATGGCGGTAAAAGAACAGCATCCGGAATATATGGAACAGGCGGAGTCCTTACTTATGATCCCGGATTATTTCCAGTTCCTTTTGACCGGTGTGAAAAAGATGGAGTACACCAATGCGACGAGCACACAGTTGATCGATCCGAAGACAAATGACTGGGATTATGAACTGATCGAGATGCTCGGCTATAACCGGAAGATGTTCCGTCCGGTCTCCATGCCGGGAACCGTTGTAGGAAACTTTACAAAAGAGATACAGGAAGAAGTCGGATTTGACTGTAAAGTCGTGCTTCCGGCAACACACGATACCGGATCGGCGGTGCTTTCCGTTCCGACCAACGATGACAATGCGATCTACATCAGTTCCGGTACATGGTCGCTGATGGGGATCGAGCGCAAAGAGGCAGACTGCTCGATGGCAAGTATGCAGGCGAACTTTACAAACGAGGGCGGCTACGATCACCGTTTCCGTTTCCTGAAAAATATCATGGGACTCTGGATGATCCAGTCGGTGAAGAAAGAATTTGAAGAAGATCTTTCTTTTGCAGAAATCTGTGAGCGGGCATCCAAAGAGACGATCGATTCGATCGTGGACTGCAACGACGATTGTTTCCTTGCGCCGCAGAGTATGATCAAGGCGGTGCAGGATTTCTGCCGGGCGACCGGACAGACCGTGCCGCAGACCGTAGGCGAGATTGCAGCCGTGATCTACAACAGCCTTGGAAAATGCTATGGCGATACGGTGAAAGAGATCGAAGCGATCACCGGCAATACATACGATACGATCTATGTAGTGGGCGGCGGCGCCAATGCGGGATATTTGAATGAACTGACTGCCAAATATACAGGAAAGAACGTTTCCGCCGGACCGACGGAGGCGACGGCGATCGGAAATATTACGGTTCAGATGCTGCACGACGGCGTATTTGCAAGTCTTCCGGAGGCAAGAACCTGTATCGGCGAATCGTTCGATATCAAATGGTATCGCCGATAAGAACGGAAATCGTCCGATATGAAACATGACAGATCAAAAACGACAGAGCAGAAAGGCTCTTCATAAAAGGAGGATAAAACAATGGCTACAAGATATGAATCCGCAAAAGAGATTTACGCAAAATTAGGTGTGGACACAGACGCTGCGATCGAGAAATGTATGAACGTTCCGGTGTCTTTGCATTGCTGGCAGGGAGACGACGTGATCGGATTTGATCACGATGGTCCGCTGACCGGAGGGATCCAGACGACAGGAAATTATCCGGGAAAAGCAAGAACCCCGGAAGAACTGCTTCAGGACATGGACAAGGCAATGAGCCTGATGCCGGGTAAGAAAAAGATCAATGTGCATGCGTGCTATGCGATTTTCGAGGACGGCGAGTTCGCAGACCGTGACAAACTGGAGCCAAAGCATTTCCAGAAATGGGTGGATTTTGCAAAAGAAAGAGGAATGGGTCTGGACTTTAACCCGACGTTCTTCTCACATCCGATGGTAAAAGACGGACTGACACTGTCAAGCCCGGATGAAGAGACAAGAAAATTCTGGATCGAGCACGGAAAAGCCTGCATCCGCATTTCCAAATATTTTGCAGAGCAGACAGGAATCCCGTGTGTGATGAACATCTGGACAGGCGACGGATACAAAGATGTTCCGGCTGACCGCATGGGACCGAGAATGCGTTATAAAGAATCCATCGATGAGATCCTTTCCGAACCATATGATCCGAAGATGGTAAAACCGTGTGTGGAATCGAAAGTATTTGGAATCGGAGTGGAAGCATATACAGTCGGATCTGCCGAATTCTCACTGAGCTACGCGGCAGCCAACATGGACAAATGTCTGCCGCTGATGGACAACGGACATTATCATCCGACAGAGATGGTTTCCGATAAGATTCCGGCGCTCTTGACATTCTTCCCGGAGATCGCGCTTCATGTAACACGCCCGATCCGCTGGGATTCCGACCATGTGGTACTGTTTGACGATGAGACGAAAGAGATCGCACAGGAGATCGTGCGCTGTGAGAATGGTCTGGATCGTACATACATTGCGCTGGATTACTTTGACGCTTCCATCAACCGTATCTCCGCATGGGTGACCGGATTCAGAAGCTTCCAGAAAGCACTGCTGAATGCATTGTGTACACCGAGTGCGATGCTGAAAGAACTGCAGGATACGAATCAGATGACAAAGAAGATGGTTCTGATGGAACAGTGCAAGACGCTTCCGCTCGGAGACGTATGGGAAGAGTACTGCAGAAGATGCGGCGTTGCAGCAGAGGGATGGTTTGACGAGATCGAAACATATGAGACAGAGGTTCTGGCGAAGAGAGCGTAAGCGAGCCTGCGGCTTCTGAGAGAAAGAAACGTTGTCTGCCCGGCAGGGGAGACAGCGTTTCTTTTTTGGAAAATTGTTAGTTTTCACAAAAAAATCAGGTTTTTGGGTGAGATGTCGTGCAGAATGAACGTATTCATGGTATGATAAAAAAAGCGAAAAAAGAAAAAGACAGGAGGGATCGCAATGCATGCAGACATCAAATGGCTGGATCGGCCGGAAATATTTCGGGTCAACCGGCTGGACGCACACAGTGATCATAGGTTTTATGAGGGTGAGAAATCTCTGAGGGAAAATCGTGAGACATTGAAGCAGTCATTGAACGGAATATGGAAATTCCGCTATTCCGTTAATGCGAAAGAGCGACCGGCGGCATTTTACGAAGAAGAATATGAAGTGTCAGGATTTGATCCGATCAAAGTCCCGCGCCATATCGAGATCGCCGGTTACGACAAAATTCATTATATTAATACGATGTATCCGTGGGAGGGAAAAGAATATCGGAGACCGGCGGGTACGTTACATGAGCATGAAGACGGCATGTTCAGCGAAGCGGACTATAATCCGGTCGGTTCTTATGTGCGGATGTTCGATCTGGAGGAAGCACTTGTCGGAAAACGGATCATCTTAAGCTTCGAGGGCGCGGAGCAGGCGCTTTATGTATGGGTCAACGGTTCGTTTGTCGGTTATGCGGAGGATAGTTTTACCGTGTCGGAATTCGATATCACGCCATATGTGAGAGAAAAGGGCAACCGTCTGGCGGTGGAAGTTCACAAACGAAGCACCGCGGCATTTTTGGAAGATCAGGATTTTTTCCGCTTTTTTGGATTGTTCCGCGATGTGAACCTGTACGGACTGCCGAAAATCCATGTGGCAGATATGTGGGCGAAAGCATCCTATGAGCCGGAAGCACAAAAAGGCGCGTTGGATCTGACTTTAAAAATATCAGCGGAAACAGATGCGGATCTTGCGGGAGCGAGCGCTGTGATCTGTCTGAAAGAGGAAGAGCGCCGGATTTTGTCCGGAGAGATTTCCATGAATAATTTCGAGATACAAAAGGACGGAACTGTCCGTCTTGCGTGGAAAGCGGATGTGCCGGAGCCGGTGCGGCAGTGGGATAACCGGGATCCGAAGCTGTATCGTCTGGAGATCCGGATTTTGGATCCCGATGGAAATGTGGCGGAGGTCGTACCTTATGACGTCGGATTCCGTAAGATCTGTATGCAGGACGGTCTGATGGAACTAAACGGAGAGCGTCTGATCATCAACGGTGTCAACCGGCATGAGTGGAATGCATCCGAGGGACGGAGCATTTCGGAAGAAGATGAGATTTTCGACATTGCGTGCATGAAGAGAAACAATATCAATGCTGTGCGCACTTGCCATTATCCGGATCGGATCAGCTGGTATTATCGCTGTGACGAGGCGGGGATCTATGTGATGGCGGAGACGAATCTGGAGTCTCACGGTTCTTGGCAGAAGCTGGGAGGAATCGATCCGTCGTGGAATGTGCCGGGAAGCTTTGACGCATGGCGCGAGGTTGTTCTGGACCGTGCGCGGACGAATTTTGAAGTGTTTAAAAACCATCCGTCCGTTTTGTTCTGGTCGTTGGGAAATGAATCCTATGCCGGGGATGTGTTGAAAGAGATGAACGCTTACTATAAGGAGACAGATCCGGACCGTCTCGTACATTATGAGGGGGTAGTACATAACCGTGCTTATGAAGACTGTATTTCCGATATGGAGAGCCGGATGTATGCGAAACCGCAGCAGATCCGCGAGTATCTGGAAGATCAGCCGAAGAAGCCGTTTTTGCTCTGTGAATATATGCACGATATGGGCAATTCTTTGGGTGGTATGAAGTCTTACATCGATCTTTTGGATCAGTATGAAATGTATCAGGGCGGATTTATCTGGGATTATATCGATCAGGCAATCCTCGTGGAAGATGAAGTGACCGGGCAAAAGGTGCTGCGCTACGGCGGCGATTTCGACGACCGTCCGTCGGATTATGAATTTTCCGGAAATGGAATCGTCTTTGCGGATCGTATGGAAAAACCGGCAATGCAGGAGGTGAAATATTATTATGGACTGCACAAATAAATTAAAAATCGTATACGGAGACGCGACGTTTGGCGTTCACGGAGAGGGATTCGATTATATTTTCTCCTACATGCGCGGCGGACTGGAATCTCTTGTGAAAGATGGAAAAGAATGGCTGTACCGCTCACCGCGACCGACATTTTGGAGAGCGACAACGGATAATGACCGGGGAAATGGATTTTCGGTAAAGTCCGGAATGTGGCTGAGTGCGGATCTGTTCCAGAAATGTGTGGGAATCCGTATCACTGTGGATGGGGGCTCGATAGAGAATTTCCTGCCGCCTCAGAATAATGGTTACAGCAATGACGAGTATGCGAAAGAAGCGGAAATCTCTTATACTTATGAGACGATCACGGTTCCGGCGACAAAGGTGGACGTGACATATCATGTGACTGCAGACGGAAAAATCCATGTGAACGTACAGTATCACGGTGGGAAAGGGCTGCCGGAACTTCCGGTGTTCGGGATGCGTTTTGTGATGCCGACAAAGGCGGATGGTTATGTGTATGAGGGGTTATCAGGGGAGACTTATCCGGATCGGATGGCGGGCGGTATCCCGGGTGTCTATGAGGTGGATGGTCTTCCGGTCACGCCGTATCTTGTCCCGCAGGAATGCGGAATGCACATGGAGACGGAATGGGTGACGGTATATCGGAGTAAAACATTGGATAACAGCTCGGACAATGTGAAAAAGTCCGGTCTTACGTTTACATCCGGTGAAAAACGGTTTGGATTTGCATGTATTCCGTATACAGCGGAAGAGCTGGAAAATGCAACGCATCACGAGGAACTTCCGGTTGCGAGAAGAACGGTGCTTACGATCTGCGGTGCAGTGAGAGGCGTCGGCGGGATTGACAGTTGGGGAAGTGATGTGGAAGAAGATTACCGCATCGATGCGGAAAAGGACATTGCGTACGAGTTTACGATCGAGTAGGTGACCTGCGCCCTGGAAGTAAAAAGACGATGGAACAGATGATATGGAATTTCAATCTGTTTCATCGTCGTTTCCTTTTTTGCAGAAATGCCTGAAATTCACTGGAGGAGTTATTCAGTACAAGTGACTTTGGAAAATCCGCTTTTTTCAGGAGCTCCTGCGCGTAAGTAAAATCTCCGACGTGTTTGGTGCCGTGGCTGTCGCTGGAGAGCAAGATCGGATAATGAAAATGCCGGCACAGATTTAGGATCATCAGATCGTTGAAACGGGTATCGCCGCGGTAGCCGTCCGGGGAAAGGGAACTGTTATTGATCTCGAGAAGTATCTGATGTTCCATCGCGGCGCGGACAATGGCAAGATAGTCCACCGGATATTTCACATCGTCGCAGTGTCCGATGATCGTCACATAAGGATTCTTCATGGCGTTGAGATAGGTTCTTGTGTTCTCTTCTTTTGTCCCGGGTTTTTTGACCGGTTTATGGATGCTTGCGATCACATAATCAAGATGTGCGAGGATCGGATCCTCCAGATCCAGACTGCCGTTCTCGTCCAGAATGTTCACTTCGGCGCCGTAGAGCATTTCCACACCGAGCCGTTTCCTCGGCGCATAGCTTAAATTTCGAAAATAAGATGGTCTGCCGCCGCCAAGCGTTGCCGGACCATGGTCGGAAATCCCGAGCAGTTTTAAATTGCGTGAGGCCGCCGCTTTCGCCATATCGGTGATCGTGGCAGTGGAAGCGTGCCCGCTTGCAATGGTGTGCGTATGGATGTCAAATTCCGATGCTGCCATCGTGGTCATTCCTTTCTGCTAAGTGATAAATACAGTATGCATCCTTTTGACCGCTTTGTCAATGAAAAAACAGAAAAAACCAATGAAATAGAATGAAAACCAATATAAAATGCGTTGTTTTATGTGGAAAACGATCGTGAATTGTTTGGAAGTAATGTTGGTTTTTGTTGACTTATAGGGAGGCGTAACGTATAATGAACGTATCTGAAAAGAAAGGAGAAAAGAGCAATGGGATTATACACTTATGACAGCAGTGATATTCCGAAAAGTGAGCGTATTACGAAGCTGGTAGAAGATCTGTATGCAAAGATGCCGGAGATCGAGTCGGCGCGGGCGGTTCTGATCACGGAATCCTATCGCCGGACAGAGGGCGAGCCGATCATCATCCGGCGTGCGAAAGCATTTGCGCACATTCTTGAGAATCTGCCGATCGTGATCCGCGATCAGGAATTGATCGTCGGAAGTACAACGATCGCACCGCGGGGCTGCCAGACTTATCCAGAATTTTCTTATGAATGGCTGGAAGACGAGTTTGACACGGTAGAGACACGTTCGGCGGATCCGTTCTATATTTCCGAGCAGACAAAGCAGGAATTAAAGGCGGCGAATGCTTACTGGAAAGGAAAGACGACGAGCGAATTGGCGACATCCTATATGGAGCCGCAGACACTGTTGGCAATGGAGCACAATATGTTTACGCCGGGAAATTATTTTTATAATGGCGTCGGACATGTGACCGTAAAATATGGGGAAGTGCTTGAGATCGGATTTTCCGGGATCCGCGCCAAAGCGGAAGCGGAGCTGGCAAAACTCAGCCTCGCGGACGGCGATTATCAGAAACGTTCCCGTTTTCTGGAAGCGGTGATGATCAGCTGTGATGCGGCAGTGACTTATGCAAGGAGATATGCGAAGCTTGCGCTTGAAGAAGCGGAGAAATGTACGGATCCGGTTCGGAAGATGGAGTTGCTTGTGATCGCACAGAATTGTGCCAATGTGCCGGAAAAGGGCGCGAACGGCTTCTATGAAGCATGTCAGTCATTCTGGTTCGTACAGCAGCTTCTGCAGATCGAGTCCAGCGGACATTCGATCTCCCCGGGACGGTTTGACCAGTATATGTATCCTTATTATAAGAAAGATCTCGACAGCGGAAAGATCACCCGCGCGCAGGCACAGGAATTGATGGACTGCATCTGGGTGAAGTTAAATGACCTGAACAAATGCAGAGATGCGGCGTCCGCAGAGGGATTTGCGGGATACAGCCTGTTCCAGAATCTGATCGCAGGCGGACAGAACGTCGAGGGGATCGATGTGACCAATGACTTGTCATTTATGAGCATTCAGGCATCTATGCATGTATTTCTTCCGCAGCCGTCGTTATCGGTGCGTGTGTGGAATGGAACGCCGCATGAATTTCTGATCAAGGCGGCAGAGTTGACGCGTACCGGAATCGGGCTTCCGGCATATTACAATGACGAGGTGATTATACCGTCTCTTGTCAGCCGCGGATTGACGTTGGAGGACGCGAGAGACTACAATATCATCGGATGCGTGGAACCGCAGAAAGCAGGAAAGACTGAGGGGTGGCATGACGCGGCATTCTTCAATATGTGCCGTCCGCTGGAACTGGTATTTTCCAATGGAAAAGACAAAGGCGCCCAAGTCGGACCGGAGACCGGCGACGTGGAAAAGATGGAAACATTCGAGGAATTTTTCCATGCATATGAGATCCAGATGGATTATGCGATCAAATTGCTTGTCAATGCTGACAATGCGATCGATATGGCACATGCGGAGAGATGCCCGCTCCCGTTCTTGTCATCGATGGTGGATGACTGTATGAAACGCGGAAAATCCGTGCAGGAGGGCGGAGCGGTCTATAACTTCACCGGACCGCAGGGCTTCGGAGTTGCCAATATGGCAGATTCCCTCTATGCGGTGAAACAGCTTGTTTTCGATGAAAAGAAAGTAACGATGAAAGAACTGAAACAGGCGTTGATGCTGAATTACGGAAAAGGACTGGCACAGGAAGATCTGGCGGCGTTGGCATCCGATACGGTATCGGTAATGCGCTCGTCGGGAGAAACGGTCGGGGAAGCGGAGATCGCAGCGGTCTTAAAGACGATCCATGCACTTTCCGAATCTGAGGAAGTGAAAGAAAACGGCGAGCGGATCCTGAAACTGATCGAGGAAGTGCCGAAGTTCGGAAATGATATTCCGGAAGTGGATGCATTTGCGAGAAAAGTGGCGTATACCTATACAAAACCACTGCTTAATTACCGCAATCCGCGCGGAGGAATGTTCCAGGCCGGACTTTATCCGGTATCGGCGAACGTACCGCTCGGCGCGCAGACCGGAGCAACACCGGACGGGCGTCTGGCACACACGCCGGTAGCGGACGGAGTATCTCCGTCGGCAGGAAAAGACGTGAACGGACCGACGGCGGCAGCCAATTCGGTGGCGCGTCTGGATCACTATATCGCGTCCAACGGAACATTGTTTAATCAGAAATTCCATCCATCCGCACTGAGCGGACGAAGAGGTCTTGAAAATTTTGCCGGACTGATCCGTTCTTATTTTGATCAGAAAGGAAGCCACATGCAGTTTAATGTAGTCAGCCGCGAGACGCTTCTGGATGCGCAGAAACATCCGGAGCAGTACAAGCATCTGGTTGTTCGTGTGGCAGGATACAGCGCATTGTTTACAACATTGTCGAAATCACTGCAGGACGACATTATCAGAAGAACCGAGCAGGGATTCTGACAGGGAGGAAACAAGAGGCATGGAAGACTATTGGAAAACGAAAGGTCGTATTTTTGATATTCAGCGTTATTCCATTCACGACGGAGACGGGATCCGCACGATCGTTTTTCTGAAAGGATGCGTGCTCAGATGCCGCTGGTGCTGCAATCCGGAGTCTCAGGAGTATGGAATCCAGACGATGATGGTGCAGGGAGAACCGAAAGTGATCGGGAAAGACGTGACTGTGGCGGAAGTCATGGAAATCGTCGAAAAAGATCGCCCGTACTATCGCAGAACCGGGGGCGGCATGACGCTCTCCGGCGGAGAAAGCCTGTGTCAGCCGGAATTTGCAGCGGCGCTTTTAAAGGCAGCGCAGGAATCCGGGATCCATACGGCGATGGAAAGCATGGGATGCGCGGACTGGGAAGTGATCGAGCGGATCCTGCCGGATCTGGATCAGTACCTGTTGGATATCAAACATATGGATCCGGACAAGCACAGGGAATTTACCGGAAAGAGCAATGAACTGATGCTGGAAAATGCGAAGAAGATCGCGGCTTCCGGTTTGACTGAGTTGAGTATCCGGATTCCGGTGATCCCGGGATTCAACGATACGCCGGAGGAAATCCGGGATATTGCGTTATTTGCCGGATCGCTTCCGAATGTAAAGCGGCTGCATCTGCTTCCGTACCACCGGCTCGGTCAGGATAAATACACAGGTCTCGGTCGGGAATATCCGATGGGCAACGTGGAACCGCCGACTCGGGAGACAATGCAGATACTGCTTGCTACAGCGGAAAAAAACTCAGGTCTGGAGTGTCAGATCGGAGGATAAATTTCAATAAAATCAATATGAAACCAACATGAAACCAACACAAAACCAACGTAAAAACAAGTTGACTGGTGTGGGGTTATGTGGTAATATGGAGACAGAAGCAACATAAAACAAATTTTATGTTTTACAAATCCAAGGAGGACAAAAGGATGCAAAACGAATACGAAATCAAAAAAGAAATGTGTGAGATCGGTCGCCGGGTTTACAACCGCGGAATGGTTGCTGCAAACGACGGTAACTTTTCTGTAAAATTGAACGACAATGAATTCCTGTGCACACCGACAGGTGTCAGCAAAGGATTCATGACACCGGACTATATCTGTAAAGTAGATGCCGAGGGAAATGTGCTTCAGGCAAACAAAGGATTCAGACCGTCTTCAGAGATCAAGATGCATATGCGCGTATATAAAGAAAGACCGGATGTAAAATCCGTTGTACATGCACATCCTCTGTACGCAACGACATTCGCGATCGCCGGTATTCCGCTGACACAGCCGATCATGCCGGAGGCAGTTATCGCACTTGGCTGCGTACCGATCGCAAAATACGGTACACCGTCCACAGTAGAGATTCCGGACGCTGTATCTGAGCACCTGCAGTATTTTGACGCAGTCCTGCTTGAGAACCACGGAGCACTGACCTATTCCGATTCCCTGCTGAACGCATATCATAAGATGGAGTCCGTAGAGTTCTACGCTCGTCTGTTATGGCAGACAATGCAGATCGGCGGACCGCAGGAACTCAACAAAGAACAGGTTGAGAAACTGTACGAGATCAGAAGACAGATGGGACTGAAAGGAAAACATCCGGCAAATCTTTGCCCGAACGCAAAAGCAGGCAAACCGAGCTGCCACAGCTGCGGAGGCGGATGTGCGGCAAGCGGAGCAGAAGCACCGACCGCTGACGCTGACCTGATCGCATCTATCACAAAGAAAGTCATGGATCAGTTGGGAATGTAAGTCCGAGGAAAGAAAATGAGCACGAGCGAAGCAAAGTATTCATTTTCACCCGAGGACTTAGCGAAAAATGAGTACGAGCGAAGCAAGGGAGTTTTGCTATGAACGAACAGGAAATCTCCAACATCGTGAAAACGATATTGGAAGAGCGCAAAACAGCTTCCGCCTCCCATACGGAGGGACATGTCTGTCAGTGCAGTCAGCATAAGATGACATTGGACAAAGCCAATATCTTGATCGAGAAAGTGAAAGAAAAGGCGGCGTCCATGGACGTCAATGTTGTGATCGCAGTGGCAGATCAGGCGGGGAGACCTGTCGCAGTCCAGTGTATGGACGGGGCATACATAGCAAGTTTTGACATTGCATTAAATAAGTCATTTACATCGGCGAGCCTGAAGATGTCTACTGAGACACTGAGCGGCTTAAGCCAGCCGGGACAGTCGTTGTACGGCATTCAGTTTACGAATGGCGGCAAGATCGTGATCTTCGGCGGCGGGGAACCGCTGATGGCAGATGGCAGGATCATTGGAGCTTTGGGCGTGAGTGGCGGTTCGGCGGAGGAAGATACGTCGATCGCAGCTTACGGCAAAAAAGTGTTCGAGGAGGTAGTAGCGTGTCTGTAAATGAACAGATGGTCCAGGACATCGTTCAGGAAGTGATGGCGAAGATGCAGATCACTTCGGATGTGTCCGGCAGCCACGGCGTGTTCAAAGATATGAACGAAGCCATTGCAGCTGCAAAGAAGACGCAGAAGATCGTCGGAAAAATGTCCATGGACCAGAGAGAAAAGATCATATCCAATATCCGTACAAAGATCAAAGAGAATGCGGAGATCATGGCACGGATGGGAGTACAGGAGACCGGCATGGGAAATGTGGGACATAAGATCCTCAAGCATGTACTGGTTGCTGAAAAGACTCCCGGAACAGAGGATATTACGACAACCGCATGGTCGGGAGACCGTGGGTTGACACTGATCGAGATGGGACCGTTCGGAGTGATCGGCGCGATCACGCCATGTACGAACCCGAGCGAGACCGTTCTCTGTAATACGATCGGCATGCTGGCAGGAGGAAATACCGTTGTATTCAATCCGCATCCGGCAGCGATCAAGACATCCATCTTTGCAATCAATCTGCTGAACGAAGCTTCTTTGGAAGCAGGCGGACCGGATAATATTGCATGTACGGTGGAAAAACCAACGCTGGCATCCAGCGATATTATGATGAAACACAAAGATATTCCGTTGATCGCGGCGACAGGCGGTCCGGGAGTTGTAACCGCAGTCCTTTCCTCCGGTAAGCGGGGAATCGGCGCAGGAGCGGGAAATCCGCCGGCACTGGTTGATGAGACTGCAGATATCCGCAAAGCGGCAGAAGACATTGTCAATGGATGCACATTCGACAACAACCTGCCATGTATCGCGGAAAAAGAGATCGTCGCAGTGGATTCCATTGCGGACGAACTGATGTATTATATGGTTTCCGAGCAGGGATGCTATAAGATCACAAAGGAAGAGCAGGATGCCCTGACGGCTGTGGTTTTAAAAGACGGCAAACTGAACCGCAAATGTGTCGGAAGAGATGCAAAGACACTGCTTGGTATGATCGGCGTTACCGTACCGGACAATATCAGATGTATCACATTTGAGGGACCGAAAGAACATCCGCTGATCGCGGAAGAGCTGATGATGCCGATCCTCGGTGTTGTTAGAGCAAAAGATTTTGACGACGCAGTGGAACAGGCAGTATGGCTGGAGCACGGAAACAGACATTCCGCCCATATTCACTCCAAGAATGTGGACAATATCACAACATATGCAAAGGCGATCGATACAGCGATCCTTGTAAAGAACGGACCATCTTACGCGGCACTTGGATTCGGCGGAGAGGGCTACTGCACATTTACGATCGCAAGCCGCACAGGCGAGGGACTCACAAGTGCAAGCACATTTACAAAGAGAAGACGTTGTGTCATGACCGATTCCTTGTGCATTCGATAATGGAGGTAACAAATAATGGAAATGAATTCAGCAAATGTAGAAGAAGTCGTTAAGCAGGTACTGGAAAGTATGCTGAAAACACCGGTTTCCGCAGCACCGGCAGCAGCTTCCAAAAGTCAGGCGATTCCGGAAACTGCACATGTTGCAATGCTGACGGCTCTGGAACATTATGACATCAAAGAATTCCCGATGCCGGAAGTCGGTGACGGAGACATTCTTGTAAAAGTAGAGGGATGTGGTGTCTGCGGTACAGACGCACATGAATTTAAGAGAGATCCATTCGGACTGATCCCGGTAGCGCTCGGACACGAGGGAACCGGAGAGATCGTGAAGATGGGTAAAAATGTCAAAGTGGACAGCGCAGGAAAAGCACTGAAAGTCGGAGACAAAGTTGTAACCTGTATGATCTTCAAAGACGATCCGGATATCGAGATGTTCGACCTGAACAAGAAGAACATCGGCGGAGCGGATGTATACGGACTTCTTCCGGACGACGACATTCATCTGAACGGATGGTTCTCGGATTACATACTTGTCCGCGAGGGATCTTCGATTTTCAACGTAAGCGACCTGGATCTGAAATCCAGAATCCTGATCGAGCCATGTGCGGTACTCGTACATGCAGTTGAGAGAGCAAAGACAACCGGAATCTTGAGATTCAACAGCAGAGTTGTCGTACAGGGATGCGGACCGATCGGTCTGATCTGTATCGCAGTTCTCCGTACAATGGGTATCGAGAACATCGTTGCGGTAGACGGAAATCAGCAGAGACTGGATTTCGCAAAGAGAATGGGCGCAGAGAAATCTGTAAACTTCATGGATCACAAAGGGATCGAAGCGCTTTCAGACGCGGTCAAAGACGCATTTGACGGACATCTGGCAGACTTTGCATTCCAGTGTACGGGATCACCGGTCGCACATGCGAACATCTACAAATTCATCCGCAACGGCGGTGGATTGTGTGAGCTTGGATTCTTCATCAACGGTGGAGATGCAACGATCAATCCACACTTTGATCTTTGCTCCAAAGAGATCACACTGGTTGGATCTTGGGTATATACACTGAGAGATTATGCAACAACATTTGATTTCTTGAAGAGAGCAAAAGCGATCGGGCTTCCGATGGATGAGCTGATCACACACGAGTTCCCGTTAGAGCAGATCAACGAGGCGCATGTGACCAACCTGAAACAGGAAGGTTTAAAGATCGCGATCGTGAATAAATAAGCGCCATCCCAAAAAGGAGAATCGATATGGGAGAAGCAGTAGGTATGTTGGAGGTGTTCGGACTGGCAACCGCATTTGCGGCGGCGGATGCAGGATGCAAAGCCGGAAATGTCCGTCTCGAGACCTTTGATAAAAACAAACCGGCAAACGCAGACGAACTGCCGGTACCGCTGATCGTAATGGTCAAGTTTCGCGGAAGCGTTTCGGATGTGGCGGCAGCGCTTGAAGCTGCAAAGGCGAGAGCAGAACAGCTTGCCGGAGTCGTGACAGAATATGAGATCGCACGACCGACAGAAGATACGGAAAAGATGCTGAAACTCAGCGGAATGGATAAAGGCAAACCAAACAAAATATTTATAGAAGAAGTTTAGGAGGATTTAAAAATGGCAATGGCACAGCAGGCATTAGGAATGGTAGAAACAAGAGGACTTACAGCAGCGATCGAAGCAGCAGACGCTATGACAAAAGCAGCAGAGGTAACACTGGTAGGAACAGAGAAGATCGGATCCGGTCTTGTAACTGTTATGGTTCGCGGAGACGTTGGAGCTGTTAAAGCTGCAGTTGAGACAGGCGCAGATGCAGCAGGAAGACTTGGAGAGCTTGTAGCTACTCACGTAATCCCGAGACCGCACAACGACGTAGAGAAAATTCTTCCTACTGTATAATCAAAGCCATAAGAAAAGGTAAAGGAGCAGTCTCATGGGACAGGCGTATGGATTTTTTGAAATCCCGAGTGTAACAGCAGCAGTCGTAGCAGTGGATATCATGTGTAAGACAGCGGAAGTGGAGATGGTTACCTGGGAAAAAAAATTAGGTGGAAGACTTGTAACGATCATCATTCGCGGAGACGTTTCCGCAGTAACGCAAGCCATTGAAACTGCCGCAGCAAATGGAATTAAAAAACCGGTCGCGTATGTTGTGATACCAAGCCCGCACGAAGAGGTGTTAAAACTTGTGAACAACAGCGCAAACCGGATTGCGTAACGGAGGGCAGTGATCATGGCAGAGGAAAAGAAGCCGACAGGCACAGGAAAGAGCGCAGACTCATCCAAAGCAGCAGGTGCGGCGAAGAAAAGCACGGCAAAAGCTGCATCCGCAAAGAAAACAACAACCGCAAAAGCGCCGGCAAAGACGGTTCAGAGAGTGAGAAGAACTGCGAAGCAGACGGAGCAGGCGGCAGAGACGATTCTGATTCAAAAGGAGGAAAAAAGAATGTCACAGGAAGCATTGGGAATGGTTGAAACAAGAGGTTTGGTAGCATCGATTGAAGCAGCGGATACAATGTTAAAAGCTGCAAATGTTGTTCTGGTAGGAACAGAGAAGATCGGATCCGGTCTTGTAACTGTTATGGTCCGCGGAGATGTTGGAGCTGTAAAATCTGCAGTGGAGTCAGGTGCAGAAGCAGCAGGAAGACTTGGAGAGCTTGTAGCTACTCACGTAATTCCGAGACCTCATACAGATGTTGAGAAAATTCTTCCGGCAATCAAATAATTGACTGCTGTCATGCCGATGCCCGCGGGGGGATTCCGGGAACCGATCTGAAGTTTCCGGAGTGCCCTCGCTTCGGAGCATCAGACTATGCAGACAGTGATCTGAAAAGAGCATACTGCATAAGAGATGAGGAGAATTGATATGGACAATAATAACGTAGCATTGATTACGAAGATGGTATTGGAAGCTATCGAACATCAGAAAGCTTCAGAGGAGAACGGGTATCTGGTTCCGGTCGGTGTCTCCGCAAGACACATCCATCTGACGCAGGAACATGTGGAAGCGCTGTTCGGGGAAGGATATCAGCTTACGAAACGCAAAGAGCTGATGGGAGGACAGTTCGCATCGAACGAGACCGTTACGATCGTCGGACTGAAACTCCGTGCCATTGAGAACGTAAGGATCTTAGGACCGGTCAGAAGCAGATCGCAGGTCGAAGTTTCTGCAACAGATGCGCTTCGCCTTGGCGTGAAAGCTCCGATCCGGGAATCCGGAAATGTTGAGGGATCCGCAGCGATCGCCGTAGTCGGACCGAAAGGTGCGATCTACCTGGACGAGGGCTGCATCATCGCAAAAAGACATATCCATATGGCGCCGAAAGATGCCATGGCAGCCGGTGTGCATGATGGAGATATCGTTTCCGTAAAGGCAGAGAACGAGCGCGGTACCGTATTCAATCATGTACAGATCCGTGTGGATGACAGCTTTACGCTTGAGATGCATATTGATACCGATGAAGCAAATGCTGCAAAGATTACGACCGGAGATACGGTCCGTATTATAAAGTAGGTGTCATATGCTGATAGGAAAAGTAGTAGGAAGTGTTGTTTCGACACGGAAAAGTGAAAATTTAGTCGGCAATAAATTCATGATCGTAGACGTTCTGGAACATATGCAGACCGGGGCAAAGCAGATCATCGCGATCGACAAGATCGGCGCGGGAATCGGCGAATTTGTACTGGTTGCGCAGGGAAGCGCCGCGAGAGTCGGTGTCGGAATGCCGGATGCGCCTGTCGATGCAGCGATCGTAGGAATTATTGACGACGGAACAGGACTGGAGTAGTGAAATTATGGATATGAAAGAATTAAGCAGCATAATGCAGCAAAACGGTATCGTTGGCGCTGGTGGTGCAGGCTTTCCTACATATGCAAAGCTGAATGAGAACGCGGATACGATCATTTTGAACTGCGCAGAGTGTGAACCGCTTTTGAGACTTCACAGACAGCTTCTTGAGAAATATGCACAGGAGATCGTTGATACGTTCCATCTGATCGGTCAGGCAGTCGGTGCAAAAGAAGTGATCATCGGGATCAAAAAAGCGTACACGAAGACGATCGACGCCTTGAATCAGGTTATCACCGCATATCCGGAAGTTCGTCTCGGACTTCTCGATGAAGTATATCCGGCCGGAGATGAAGTCGTTCTTATTTATGAAGTGACAGGAAAAGTCGTACGCCCGGGCGGACTTCCGATCGAATGCGGAGTCGCTGTATTTAATGTTGAGACTGTATATAACGTGTATCGTGCGATGAACCAGAATACTCCGGTTGTAGATAAGTTGGTATCGGTTGTTGCCGAGGTGGAACATCCGGTGACGGTACGGGTACCGATCGGAACTACAATTGAGGAAACGGTTCGGCTTGCCGGAGCAAATACAACAAAGAATCCGGTGTATTTCATCGGCGGACCGATGATGGGAAATATCGGAAGCGGTTCCCAGCCGGTGACAAAGACGACCAATGCGGTTCTGGTACTGCCGGAAGAGCATCTGATCGTGCAGAGAAAGAGACAGAAGACGTCCATCGATCTGAAACGTGCGGCGGCAAGCTGCTGTCAGTGTACCATGTGTACCGATCTCTGTCCGAGAAACCGTCTCGGTCATCCGATCGAGCCGCATTTGTTCATGCGTGCCGCAACATGCAAGGATATTCAGGAGCCTAACATTTTCCTGAACACATTCTTCTGTTGTTCCTGTGGTCTGTGTGAACTGTACTCCTGCTTCCAGGGTCTCTCACCGAGAACGCTGATGGCAGAGTATAAGGCGGGACTTCGCGCAAACGGTATCAAACCTCCGCAGGTAGAGGCAGCTCCGGTCGGAGAAGAACGCGAATACCGCAAAGTTCCGATGGAACGTCTGATGGCGAGACTGGATCTGACGAAGTACAACAAAGAAGCTCCTCTCGATGAATCAGAAGTGCCGGTTCGTAAAGTGAAAATTTTACTCAGCCAGCATATCGGAGCGCCGGCGAGCGCGATCGTAAAAGTCGGAGATAAAGTCAGCCGCGGTCAGATGATCGCAGAGCCGGCGAAAGGTTTGAGCGTCGGAATCCACGCATCCATTGACGGAACGGTCAGTGAAGTAAGCGACAAATATGTAATCATAGAAACTCAGGAAGGACGTGCAGGTAAATGAGTAAGGCAATTGGAATGGTAGAATATAAGACTGTTTCAGCAGGTGTCGTAGCGGCAGACGCTATGGTCAAGACCTCTGAAGTCAGTATCATTGAAGCACAGACCGTATGTCCGGGAAAATATATCGTAATCATTTCAGGGGATCTCAGTGCCGTAAATGCAGCGGTTGAAACTGCGAAAACACTGCATGAAAAGCACCTGATCAACAGTTTTGTACTCGGTAACCCACACGAATCCATTTTCCCAGCTATCTATGGTGCTGCTAAGATCGAAGAGGTTTCAGCACTTGGTATCATGGAGACATACGATGCCACAACGATCATCGTGGCAGCGGATGAAGCGGCAAAGACCGCGATCGTAGATCTTGTAGAACTTCGTGTCGCAAGAGGTATGTGCGGAAAATCTTATCTGATGCTCACCGGAGAAGTTGCAGCGGTAGAGGCAGCGATCGAGAGAGCAAAAATGGTTGCGGCAGAGGGCGGAATGTATCTGGATTCTTCTGTTATCGCACATCCGGACGCACAGATCCGGGATGCAATCCTGTAATTAAGAAAGAACAGGGCAGAGATAGAATCTGCAAAACTGCACCTTGCACAGTTGTTGTATGGTGCAGTTCCTTGTATAGGCGACGGGCCAAAGTCCGGGCTTGCCCGAGACCTTGGCGACTGCTTCCAATCCCGGAATGTGCCTTTTGGCACTTCTGGTGATTATATAAAATGAAAACCGGGAGGCGATGCAATGCTTGCCATCGAAAGAAGAAATGAGATATTGATGAAGCTGCAGGCTGAACGGCGGGTAGTAGTGAGTGAACTCAGCCAGCTTTACGATGTATCGGAAGAGACTATACGCCGGGATCTGGAGAAACTTGTCAATGAGGGCGTAGCGATCAAAAGTTACGGCGGAGCTGTGATCAATGAGAATGCCAATCTGGAAGTTCCTTTTAATATAAGAAAGAACTACAATGTGATCGGCAAACAGAAGATCGCGGAACAGATCGCGGCAATGGTCAAAGACGGAGAAAGCCTGATGTTGGATGCGAGTTCTACCGCTGTATACATCGCCAAAGCATTGAAAGAGAAAAAGAATCTGACGGTGATCACCAATTCCATAGAGATCATTGTGGAACTCATGGATATGCCGGAGTGGAAAGTACTTTCCACAGGCGGACTCTCCAGAGAGGGATCGTTCGCGCTGGTAGGTCCGCAGACAGACAAGATGCTGAAATCTTATCATGTAGATAAGGCGGTCATTTCCTGTAAAGGATTTGATCTGGAAAGCGGGATCACAGATTCTGATGAACTTCATGCGAACAATAAGATAACGATGCTGGGCGCAGCAGGAAAGAAGATTCTTGCAGTGGACAAAAGCAAGTTTGATAAAACGGCATTTACGGCGATCGGTGCGCTGGATGATATCACAACCGTTGTCACGGACGAAGAACCGGACCGGAGATGGCTTCAGGCATTTGAGGAAGCCGGGATAGAATGCGTTTATCCCAGATAGAGGACAAAAATAATGAATAGCTTTGATATTAAAACAAAAATATATTTTGGAGATCAGGCGCTGGATCGTCTGGCGGAGATTCCATATGAGAGAATCCTTTTGATCACGGATCCGTTCATGGCGGAGAGCAGTATGTTCAGTCTTGTGACAGATCCGCTGAAAAAAGGCGGAAAACAGTTTGAAGTCTTTAAAGACGTTGTGCCGGATCCGCCGATCGAGAAGATCTCTCTCGGGGTGGATAAGATGCTGGCGTATAAACCGGATGCGATCGTTGCAGTCGGCGGCGGATCGGCGATCGATTCTTCCAAATCCATCCGTGAATTTGCACTTCGTGTCAATAATTATGGAGATGTCGGATTGATCGCGATTCCTACAACAAGCGGAACCGGATCGGAAGTCACATCCTTTGCGGTTGTGACAGACCCGAAAGAGCAGGTGAAATATCCGCTTGTTTCCAGAAGCCTGACGCCGGACGAGGCGATCCTGGATGCGGAACTTGTAAAAAGTGTTCCTCCGGCGATCACAGCGGACACCGGAATGGATGTATTTACACATGCGTTGGAAGCGTGCGTAAGTATCAATCGTAACGATTTTTCAACGGCATTGGCAGAAAAAGCGATCGAGATTTGCGGGGTATTCCTGCTTCGTGCTTATCTGGACGGCAATGACAGCCATGCAAGACAGAAGATGCATTCCGCATCCTGCCTGGCGGGTCTGGCGTTCAACTCCGCATCACTGGGACTCAATCATGGAATGGCACATCAGCTTGGCGCGACATTCCATATCCCGCACGGCAGAGCAAACGCGATGCTTCTTCCGCATATTATCGAGTTCAACAGTGACATCAATAAGCACAGCAAGAGCCGGGCAGAATATCTTCCGGCAGTAAAACGGTATGCGACAGTAGCACAGATTTTGGGGCTGAGCAGTTACAATGAGATCATGACGGTTCGTTCCCTTGTAAACTGGGTACAGTTCATGCTCAAAGAAATGGATATCCCGCTGTCGATCTCACAGATGGGAAAAATCACAAAAGAAGAATATTTCGCGGCGATCGATCGTATGGCGGACGCTGCGCTGGCAGACGGATGTACGGAAACAAACCCGCGTGTGCCGCGTAAAGCAGATGTCGTAAAGATCTACGAAAAGTTGTGGTAATAATTACATAAAAGAAAGAGCATTTCTCTCCCACAGGAAACAGCACTGATTTATTCACGCTGAAATCCTGTGGGAGTTTTTTGATTTCATGTGTATTGAAAGGCTCGCTTTTGGTATTGTTTTTTCAGCAAAAATATGTAAATAATAAATGGAAATGTACTATAATAGATTCATTATCTATGTGAAAGGAGAATCGGATTATGAGATTAAAAGGAAAAGTTGTTGTTGTAACAGCATCCACAAGAGGAATAGGACTTGCGATTGTAAAGGCATGCGCTGCGGAAGGTGCGATTGTGTATATGGGAGCACGTAATTTGGAACGTGCAAAAGAGATAGCGGATCAGTTGAATGCAGAAGGGAAAAAGGTGCGTTGGGTTTATAATGATGCGACGGAAGATGAAAGCTATGCGGCGATGATCGAAGAAGTTGTCGAAAAAGAAGGACGTATCGACGTATTGGTAAATAATTTCGGAACATCTGATCCGAAACAGGATCTGGATTTTGCACATACAGATGTCGATGTATTTTTAAATACAGTAAATATCAATTTGAAGAGCGTTTATCTGGCAAGTCAGGCTGCGGTGAAGCATATGGAGAAGAACGGTGGGGGAAGTATTATCAACATTTCTTCTATTGGCGGTCAGACTCCGGATATTTCACAGGTAGCATACGGAACAAGTAAAGCTGCGATCAACTATCTGACCAAATTGATCGCAGTACAGGAAGCGAGACATAATATTCGCTGCAATGCAGTGCTGCCGGGGATGACGGCGACGGATGCGGTGCAGAATAATCTGTCGGAGGATTTTAAAGAGTTTTTCCTGAGACATACGCCGATCAGAAGGATGGGACAGCCGGAAGAGATCGCGGCGGCAGTCGTATATTTTGCAAGTGACGAGTCCGCATTTACGACCGGACAGATATTGACGGTATCCGGCGGTTTTGGTCTGGCGACTCCGGTATTCGGAGATTTGGCAGAGCGCAAAGAACGCAGATGATCAATAATAGTCGCGGTACTCGCTCGGCGTCATATGGACGGATCGTTCAAAAGCGCGCAGAAATGTGAGTGTGGATTTGAAGCCGACATTGGAAGAAATTGAATTGACGGATAATTTTGTATAGGCGAGCAATTCTTTCGCTTTGTTGATCCGAAAGTCGTTGACATATTGGTGGATCGTCACTCCCATCTGCTGCTTGAACAGTTTGCAGAAATAATATTTGGAAAAACCGATCTTATTACAGATCGCGTCGATCGAGAGATCTTCCTTATAATTCTCGGAAATATATTTCAGCGCGGTATTCACGGATGTCTCCTGCGCCGGAGTCAGCTCCTTGATCTCGGCAATATCGTAGGAAATATCGTAGAGCGCGGTGAAAATGGTCTGCAGCTGCTGGTTGATGTGCATATAGTTCCAAGCGCCGCTTTTTTCTTCAGAACCGATATTGGAGGTAATATTATATAATTCGATGAAAGAGTCCAGAACTGCAGAAAAAGGATTGCTTAAAATTAAATTGTTCTGTGTGCGGATCATATTATAAAAGAGCTTTGCATGGCTTCCGTCGATGATGAAATAATAAAATTTCCATTCTTTTGTGACACGGGTAAATGTCAAAGTTGTATTGCACGCTGTCGTCACAACCGTATGGGGCTGGATATACTGTGTATTTTTATTTTTGCTGTAACGGACTGTCCCCTCCAGAGAATAAAGAAGAAGATACTGATTAAAATTGTTTGTTGTTCCAAGGACCAGCTTCCGCTCCTGGCAGTAACCACATTCCCGGATCACAAAAGGAAAAGATTCGGCGAGTGGATTACCGGGGAGACGGAAGCTGTTATATTCCAGTGGGAAAAATCGTTTTGGAGACGGCATAAGAAGAACCTCCTCTATGGGTGTATTCAAATGATATAACTTGTATCTCATATAGTGTAATATGAACAAACAGAAAAATCAAATAGAAAATGTACTGTAAAATTTCACGAAACAAAAAAGCGATGATTTTTGTGAAATCAAAACAAAAATAACGAAGAAAAGTTAAAAATTGAACAAAAACAGTGCAAAAATGATAAAATGACAAGAATAGATAATGAAATAACAATTTTTGATATTGAATAATCAAGGAAAAAGCATGATAGTAGAGGCACAGACAAGCCAATTCAGTTCATCGGCACATGGCGGCTTTGATCGGGGGAGTCAAATATAGACCGCATCGCCGGAGCAGATGGATGAGGAAAAGGAAAAAAGGAGAAAGGGGAAACGACAAAGATGAGTGAGTATATCTTGGAACTGAAAGATGTCGTAAAAACGTTCGGCGGAGTTACCGCATTGAACGGTGTACATTTTCAGTTGAAGCAAGGCGAGATTCACGCTCTGATGGGTGAGAACGGCGCCGGAAAATCTACATTCATTAAAGTGATCACAGGAGTACACCAGCCGGACAGCGGATTGATGCTGCTGGAGGGGGAAAAGATCACACTTCGCTCCACAGAAGATTCAGCGAAACTTGGTATTGCGGCAATTTACCAGCACGTTACTGCATTTCCGGATCTTTCCGTGACAGAAAATATTTTCATGGGACAGGAGATCAAGAACAAGCTTGGCATCTATAATTGGAAGCTGATGACAAAGCGTGCGAAAGAATTGATCGAGCCGCTGAGTAAAAATATCGATGTTTCCAAACCGATGAGCACACTTTCCGTTGCACAGCAGCAGCTTGTAGAGATCGCAAAGGCGCTTTCGAGAGATGCAAGGATCCTGATCATGGATGAGCCGACAGCGTCGCTTTCCAGAAGAGAATGCGAAGAGTTGTATCAGATCGCGGAACGGCTGAGAGACGAGGGCGTATCGATTATCTTTATCACACATAAATTTGAGGATATGTATCGTCTGGCAACAAGGGTTACGGTGTTCCGTGATTCACAGTACATAGGATGCTGGGATGTGGATAAGATCTCCAATCAGAAGCTGATCGGCGAGATGGTAGGTCGTGAACTAACGCAGATGTATCCGCCGAAACATGCAAAGATCGGTGATGTTGTGATGAAAGTCAACAACATTTCCAAAGAGGGATATTTTAAAGATGTATCTTTTGATGTAAGAAAAGGCGAGATCCTTGCCTTGACCGGACTGGTCGGCGCAGGTCGTACCGAAGTATGTCAGAATATTTTCGGTATCATGACGCCGGATTCCGGTTCCATTGAACTTGAGGGAAAAGAAGTGAAGATCAAGAGCCCGATCGACGCGCTGAAGCTTGGAATCGGACTGCTTCCGGAAGACCGTCAGACACAGGGGCTGATCAATGAACTGCCGATCTATCAGAATGTAACTTCTGCCGATATGAGCAAATTCATCAAAGCAGGTAAGCTGGATGAGAGTGCGGAAGAGGCAAAAGCGATCGAACTTTGTCAGAAGATCCAGTTGAAAGCGAAAGACATCAGTGCTCCGCCGTCATCACTGTCCGGAGGAAATCAGCAGAAAGTCGTATTTGCAAAGCTTCTGAACTGCGATCTGAAAGTATTGATCCTGGACGAGCCTACCAAAGGTATTGACGTCGGCGCAAAATATTCAATCTATGAAATCATGAATGAACTGACCGCAAACGGATATGCGATCATCATGGTATCTTCCGAGATGCCGGAGGTGCTTGGTATGGCGGACCGGATCGTTGTTATGAGAAACGGACGTGTGGCGGGGCAGTTTGATACGGAAGGCACAACACAGGAGATGATCCTCGAAGCTTCCTTAAAACAAGAAGATGGGAGGGAAAGCGAGTCATGAGAACGAATAACAAATCAACACTTTCTAAAATAACAGAAAGCAGAAACTTCGGTCTGGTACTTGGATTGATCGTTCTTCTGATCGTAGCGGCGATCATCACTCCGTCGATGTATTCTCTGAATTCCATTCTGAACATGCTTCAGAATAATGCGGTATACGGATTGCTTGCGATCGGCGAGATGATGGTCATCATCACTGCGGGTATCGACATTTCCATCGGCGCGACGTTGTCGCTGACCGGAGTGATCTGCTGCCGGCTGATGGCAGAGAACCCGGGAGTTCCGGGGATCGTGTGGCTTGTACTCTCCTTAGTGATCGGAGCGCTCTGCGGTGCGTTTAACGGACTGCTCGTCGGATATTTCAAGATGGTCCCGATGATCGCTACGCTTGGTACGATGTATATTTTCCGTGGCTTTTCTTTCTTATTCAGCGGCGGAGAATGGTGGTTCCCGCATCAGTTTACAGAGGGGTATATGGCATTTGCGACAAAGAAGATCCTCGGGATCCCGTCGATCTTATGGATTCTGATCATTGTATTCGTATTGGCGATCCTGTTCCTCGGATATACGTCGAAAGGACGACGGATCTACGCGATCGGTACCAATCAGGAGTCCGCGCAGGTTGCCGGTATCAAACAGCCGAGAGTTGTATTTCTGGCGATGACCCTTTGCGGAATGCTCGCAGGTCTGTCCGGAATGCTCTATACAGCGAACTATGCGACCTGCAGTTATATGATCGGCGACGCATATGAAATGACGGCGATCGCGATCTGTATCCTCGGCGGAGTCAGCATCGTAGGAGGAAAGGGAAAAGTAGACGGCGTGATCATCGGATTTTTGATGATGTCGGTCATCACTTACTTTATCAGTCTTCTTCCGGGATTGAGCGTATGGTCGGATGCAATCCAGGGAGCGATCATCATCGCAGCGGTTGCCTTGAATAAATTCACGGAACGCTCTGCTGAAAAGAGAGCTCTGAAAGAAAGGAGTGCTTTGATCTGATGAGTGGAGAAAAGAATACAAATGTACCTGTAAGAGACTTATCTGTAAAACAGGGATTCAAATTATCGAAGTTTTTAGTGAGCTGGGAAATGGTGCTGATCTATATTTTACTTTTGATCAACGTTGTATTGATGGTCAGCAGGACCAACCTGTATTTCTCACCCGGAACGATCCAGGCGATCATTCAGTCCGGTATGGATGTATGCCCGCTCGTACTCGGAATGATCCTGATCCTGATGCTCGGCGATATCGACGTATCGGTTGCATCTACGATGATTTTTGCATCCATGGCAACGGGGCTTTGCTGTCAGGCGGGAATGTCGGCGTTTGTAGGCGTGATCGTTGGAATCGCAGCAGGAGCGCTCTGCGGACTGTTTAACGGATATTTCGTAGCATATGTGGAGATGCCGGCGGTCATCGTTACGATCGCGACGTCGATGTTGTTCAGAGGAATCGTAAAGATCATCCTGGACGTCAATGTGTTGAAACAGTTCCCGAGCTTTTACACAACCGTAGCTTGGACCAATATCGCAGGAATCCCATTGTCACTGATCCTGTTCCTTGTGATGGGAGCGGTCTTCGTATTCCTGCTTCAGAAATCCAGATTCGGACGGAAGCTTTACATTATCGGAAACAACGCGACATGCGCACAGTATTCCGGTATCGATGTAAGGAAGACAAAACTGATCGTTTTCGTCCTGATGGGCGTAATGTGCGGAGTTGCTTCGATCTTCTTCGTAGGAAGAATGGGAGGAAGCGTATCTTCTACAATGGGTACCGGATATGAGATGACGGCGATCGCGATCTGCGTACTTGGCGGCGTATCCACAAACGGCGGAAAAGGAAAGGTTTACGGACCGATCATCGCAACATTGATCATGGCGTTCCTTACTTATACGCTTGGTCTTTTGGAAGTGGATGCCAATACGAGAAAGATCGTAACCGGATTTATCCTGATCATCGCAGTCCTGATCCCGAATGTGAACAGACAGCTGATCGCAAATCTGAAGCTGAAATTTGTTTACAAAGGAAATAAGAACGTAGAAGCGCTGAACATCAAAACAGCAGCGGAAGTAAAAGCGCTGAAAGCGACGATCGATGAGACGAAGAAAGACTCTGCAATGAATGACGCAGATAAGAGTGCAAAGATCAAGAAATGTGAAGACAAGATCGCGGCACTTCAGAAAAAATGTAAAGAGCAGACAGAAATCTGGCTGAGAGAGCAAAAAGAGGACGAACGCAAAGCAAAAGAACGATTTGCAGCAAAATAGTTTGATTCATAGTTTTACATGTATCGTTTCACATTCATAAGTTTATAGACAGCAGAGGGCTGTTTATATATTAAAAAAAAGGAGGAACAAAATTATGAAAAACTGGAAACGTCTGGTAGCACTTGGAATGAGCGCAATGATGATCGCTTCATTGGCAGGATGTAGCACAACAAAGTCAACGGAAGGCGGCTCAGAGGGCGGCGAAGCGGCTGCACCGGCTGAGTCAGGCGGCGGAAAAGAATCTCTGGAGGGAACACATGTATTTATGTTCAAATCCACAGGTAACTCTTTCGGAGACCTGATGTACGAGGGATTTTCAGAGTATCTGGAAGCAAAAGGCGAGAAGACCGCTTATAAGAGCCCGGCTGAAACAACCGTAGCAGCACAGGTTCAGATGCTGGATGAGCTGATCACACAGAATGTTGCATCCATCACGATTTCTACAAACGGTGACGCAGGTTATGATGAAGTGTTCAAGAAAGCTCAGGAAAAAGGAATACCGATCGTATCCGTAGACTCCGAGGCAAATCCGGAATACCGTATATGCCATACAAACCAGGCAGAGACACAGGATATCGGATCTTACCTTGTACAGGCAGCTGTACTGATCACACTTGGTGTGGATTATCCTGGTGACGGAAAAATGGAAGAGACTGTAAAGACAGAGCTCGGAAAATACTCAGGAGAAGAGATCAAATTAGGTGTTCTTTCTGCATCCATTGATACTCCGGTTCAGAACTCCTGGATCGCAGCGATGGAAACAGAGCTTGCAAAAGATTTCTATGCAGGAAAAGTAAGCCCGGAACTTGACAAGAAATATGGTAACGATGACCTGACAGAGTCCACAACACAGGCACAGGCATTTATCGCAGAGAACGCAGTTGACTGTATCATTTCTCCTACAACCGTAGGTATCGCAGCAGCAGGACAGGCTCTGAAATCCGCGAACAGCGAGATCAAACTGACAGGTCTTGGACTTCCGTCAGAGATGCAGTCTTTCATGCCGACAAAAGCTGACGACGACGCATTCGAGTATGTTTGCCCATACATGATGCTGTGGGATGTTATCCATCTTGGAGCAGTATCCGGAGCAGCAACATATGCAGCAGTAAATGATGGATTTGACGGGTCCGTAGGAAGCAGCTTTGAAATGGATGCGTTCCGTGATTACGAAGCAGAAACTTACGAAGCATACCAGAGTGGCGACGGTACAGCAGTTCTGGCAGGCGCACCGTTCATCTTTGAAAAGAACAATATGGCTGAGTGGATCGACGTACTGTAAGAACAGACGGATATCCTGCATGGCAGATGGGAACAGGCGGTTATGTGACGCATAGTACTTGGATCACCGGAAGTGCCAAAAGGCACATTCCGGGATTGTAAGCAGTCGCCAAGGTCTCGGGCAAGCCCGGACTTTGGCTCGCCGCCTATAAAAAAACGGAAAAGGGGAGAAAATTCAAGAAAAGGGATTTTCTCCCCTTTTCCGTTCAAAGATCCATCTGTCGGTTTGTTTTGAAATGTGATAAAGTAGAAAGTAAGAGAAGCAGGAAAAAGAGGAAAATCGGACAGGAGGAGGCAAAATGAGATATTTGATGGGAATCGACAATGGCGGAACATTTTCCAAAGCGGCATTGTTTGATGAGAACGGAGTGCAGATTTCGGTGGCAAGCGTTCCCACCGTGACATTAACGCCGAAGCCGGGGTATACGGAGCGGGATATGGAGGAACTCTGGCAGGTAAATGCAAAGGCGGCGCGTCAGGCGATCGAAAAGAGCGGGATCGATCCGAAAGAGATTGCGGGCGTGTCCTATTCCGGGCATGGAAAAGGTCTGTATCTGGTCGGAAAAGACGGAAAACCCGCTTATAACGGAATCATTTCCACCGATGCGCGGGCATGGGCATATGTGAAGCAGTGGAAAGAAGACGGAACTGCGAAAAAAGTATATGAAAAGACTTGTCAGGACATCCTTGCATGTCAGCCGGTCAGTCTTCTCGCATGGCTGCGGGATCATGAGCCGGAAGTATTGGAACGGACACGGTATGTATTTGCGGTGAAAGATTATGTGCGGTATCGGATGAGCGGAGAAGCTTATGCGGAGTACACGGATTTTTCGGGAGGAAATCTGGTCAATCTGCATACCGGAGAATATGACCGCGAATTACTTTCCTATATGGGGCTGGATATGGTGTATGAAAAACTTCCTCCGCTTCGTCACGCGTCGGACATCTGCGGTCATGTGACGAAAGAAGCCGCCGAACTGACACTGATCCCGGAGGGGACGCCGGTTGCTGCCGGAATGTTTGACGTCAATGCCTGCGGAATTGCTTCCGGTCTTTCGGATGAAGAGAAAATGTGCATGATCGCGGGAACGTGGAGTATCAATGAATTTATCGCAAAAGAGCCGGTCTTGAACGGAACCGTGGCGTTAAATTCGATGTTCTGTATCCCGGGATATTATCTGATCGAGGAGAGTAGTCCGACTTCGGCGGGAAATATGGAATGGTTCATCCGCAATCTGATGGGATATGAAAAGGAAGAGGCGAAAGAAAACGGTGGATCGGTGTACGATGTGACAAATGCATGGGTAGAGTCGATCGAGCCGCAGGAGAATAATATCATTTTTCTTCCGTTTTTGAACGGTTCGAATGAAGATGCTCTGGCGAAAGGGACGTTTGTCGGGCTGACCGCGTACCACAATAAAAAACATATGCTGCGTGCGGTGTATGAGGGGATCGTATTTTCCCATCTGACCCATGTAAAGAAACTGCTCCGCAACCGGGAAGTTCCGAAGAGTATCCGGCTCTCGGGCGGTGCAGCCAATTCCGACGTGTGGGTACAGATCTTTGCGGACGCACTGCAGATCCCGATCGACGTGATCGAGGATAAGGAACTGGGCGCACAGGGAGCGGCGATCGTAGCGGGAATCGCGGCAGGCGTGTATGCGGATTACGAAGAGGGAATCCGGCGGACGGTCAAGATCACAAAAACCGTGCAGCCACGTCCGGAATACGGACCGGTCTATGAGAAAAAATATCAGACATACCGCCGTGTGATCGAGGGCTTGAGCAGTGTGTGGGAATGTTTTGAAAACTAGAAAAGAAAACAGGAAAACAAGAAAAGAGGAGAATGAAAGCGATGGAACGAGCGTATACCCTTGGTTTGTACGAGAAAGCGATGCCGTCCGATCTGACATGGAGAGAAAAGCTTCTGGCGGCAAAAGAAGCGGGATTTGATTTTGTGGAGATCAGTATCGATGAGACAGACGCGAAACTTTCCAGATTGGACATGACGAAAGAAGAACGGTTGGGACTGGTACAGCTGATGCAGGAAACCGGCGTGCCGATCCGGACAATGTGCTTGAGCGGTCATCGGAAATATCCGCTTGGCAGCAGTGATCCGGCAGTGGAAGCGCGGGGAATCGAGATCATGGAAAAAGCGATCCGGCTTGCGGAAGACCTGGGAATCCGGATCATCCAGCTGGCAGGCTATGATGTATATTATGAAGAATCCACATTTGAGACAAAGAAGCGTTTCCTTGCCAATCTGAAAAAAGCGGCGGATATGGCGGCAAAAGCAGGCGTGACCATGGGCTTTGAGACGATGGAAAATGAGTTTATGAACACGGTGGAAAAGGCAATGAAGTATGTGACGCTTGTCGGATCGCCGTATCTGAACGTCTATCCGGATATCGGAAATATCACCAATGCGGCAAAGACGTATGAAAATGACGTGCTGGAAGATCTGGAACTCGGGAAAGGGCATATCGTGGCGATGCACTTAAAAGAGACGGTTCCGGGAAAATTCCGGGAGATCCCGTTCGGGACCGGGCATGTGGATTTTGAAAGCGCAGTTACAAAAGCATGGGAACTTGGCGTGAGAAAATATGTCACAGAGTTCTGGTATACCGGAAATCCGGGATGGAAAGAAGATATCACTTTTGCAAATGAGATGTTTACAAGAATATTAAACGGAAGAGCATAAGGACTAAAATCACCGGAAGTGCCAAAAGGCACATTCCGGGATTGTAAGCAGTTGCCAAGGTCTCGGGCAAGCCCGGATTTTGGCTCGTTGCTTATACAAAAAGAAGACTCCCCTTGGAGGTTCCGGACCGACCGGCATGGACTTCCAGGGCGGAGTCTTTTATCTGATAAAAATGTTATTTAATAAGAAGGTAATACAGCTATTCTTTGGATAACAGCGTACGATAGACTGCAAATGCGGCTGCTCCGATCGCCCCGGTATAGGGAGAGTAAGGCTTGATGATCAGTTCCTGTTTGGAGGGGAGCATAAAAAGGTTCGGTTCAAAATCAAGCTGCTTTTTTAAAAGAGCGACCGTGCTTGAAATATTGAATAACTCTCCGTGTATAAATACGCGTTTGCAGTCGATGATCATATTCAGGTTGGTGATCGTGGTAGCGATGCTTTTCACTGCCAAGGTGATCAGCTTGACGAGAATAGTGTCCCCTAATTCGTATGCATTTAAGATCACGGGGAGCGTAATCTCATGCTCATCGTTTACCAGCTGATGTAAATAAGTATCCGGACTGCTGTGGTAGAGGAGACGAGCTTTTTTGATCAGCCATGTCTCGCTTGCGTAGGTCTGGAGACAACCATGTTTTCCGCATTCGCATAATTCTCCGTCCGGGTGGACCGTCATGTGTCCGATCTCTCCGATCTTTAAATTCTGACTTCCATAGAGCGTGTCGTGGTACAGATGGGTACAGTGGATGCCCCGACCGATATGGAAGAAAAGGAAATTGCTGTTGTCGACGTCAGGTTTCGTATAAAAAAGAGATTCGGCTCTCGTCATACAATGTACATTGTTGGAAAAATAGAGCGGGATGTCAAAGCATTCGGCGATTTTTCTGAGGTTGAAATTTTTCCAGGATGCATTGTTGGTCAGGATCTTTTCGGGAGCGTCTTTTGTGTAGTGACCGGGAATCGCGACGCCGATGCCCCGTACCTGATCGGAATATCCTGTTTGCTCAAGAAATCCGGCGAGAGATTTCACAAAGAAATCGGCATCAACAGGGGAATTTTTGTCGTGCGATACCGTCTCTTTTTGCAAAAGGATACCGGTATTGTCCGTCAGAACAAAGGAAAAGAATTTTTCCGATATTTCGGCGCCGACATAATAAGAGTGGGAGGGGGCGACGGAAAGCAGGATTTTTTTGCGTCCGACCTTATCCTGCAGATCGATCTCCTCACCGACTTCCCGGATCAGATCATCGGAGAGCATCTCGGCAGTGAGCAGGCTGACGGTGGCGGGGGTGATCCCGGTATCCCGTGCGATGTCAATGCGGGAAATCGTATGTTTTGTATATATTTTATGAAGAATCGTGGAATAAAGAAGCTGTTGCTTTTTGGTTGTTTTCATAATATATGGTTTTCTCCTTGTAAAGATGCTTTCAACAAAATTATAACACGAAAAATGAAATTGGTCATTCAAAAATATCGAAAAATACATGAATTAATTATTTTTTAAAATTAAAAAACAGATGAGAATTATTTAAAACGGCAAAAACAGAGTAAAAATGCACAAAAAATGATGCTAAAATTTATATAAAAAGCTGATATTAATTATAATTTAAAACTAATTATATACAAAAATGAAAGTTTATGTTATGGTATGAAACATAAAGAAACGTTATTTATCGCGAAAATTAATGTATCTTATGGATGATTGGTTATAATTTATAACTAAGAATGCAAAAGGAAATGAGAAAAGGAGAAAATATCATGAATAAGTTTTTGAATGAAAAGCTGATGCCGGTCGCTTCAAAGATGGCCAGCAACAAATTTCTGATCGCAATCAGAGATGGTATCACATTGGCAATGCCGCTTCTTATCATCGGTTCTCTGCTGATGGTAATCGCAACAGGTTTCGCAATCCCGCCGTTGGAGAAATGGCTGGGAGACATGGGAATTGCAACATACCTGTGGAAAGGATCTGACAGCAGTTTCGGTCTGATCGGATTGGTGGCAAGTTTCGGAATTGCATATAGTCTGACAAAACAGTATAATGTAGACGGAGTTCCTTCCGGAATCGTTTCACTGTCTACATTCATCCTTGTTACACCGTTTGTTACCGGTGAAGCAGGAAACGGAATGCCGACGACTTATATGGCAGCACAGGGACTGTTCGTAGCGATCGTACTTGGTCTGATCAACGGATGGGTATACCAGTGGTTTATCAATCATAATATCCAGATCAAAATGCCGGACAGCGTACCGCCTGCAGTATCCAAAAGTTTCAGCGCGATCCTTCCGGGAGCAACATTGATCGTAGGATGGCTGATCGTTTACGGAGTTCTGGATGCATTCAAACTGCCGAACCTTCACATGATCGCAAAGACTGTACTCGGAACACCGCTCGGATTACTCGGAAACAATATCATTGGTGTTGTGATCCTCGTAATGTGTTGTAGCGGTCTCTGGTTCGTTGGTCTCCACGGCGGAAACATCGTAAATAAGATCATGGAGCCGATCTGGCTGACAAACCTCGGAGAGAATGCAGAAGCATTCAAAGCAGGAGAAAACCTGCAGCATATTTTCACAACACCGTTTATTGACAACTTTGTATACATCGGCGGAGCCGGAGCGACGATCGGTCTTGTACTTGCTCTGGCATGGATGGCGCGCAGAAAGAATGCAAGTAAACAGGCGAAGACACTGACTCCGATCACGGTAGTTCCGGGACTGTTCAACATCAATGAGCCGACAATGTTCGGTATTCCGGTTGTATTGAACATCCTGCTTCTGATCCCGTTTGTTGTAGCGCCGGTTGTAAACCTGATCATTTCCTACTTATCCATGGCATCGGGACTGGTACCGCTGACTTATACAGCGCCTGGCTGGACAACACCGCCGGTTATCAGTGGTTTCCTTGCGACGGGAAGTATCCGGGCATCGATCCTGCAGATCATCCTGGTCGTAGCGGATATCCTGTTATACCTTCCGTTTGTGGCGGCAGTTGAGAAACGCTTCAAAGCAGACGAAGAACAGGCAAAATAATAAACAAGAATTGAAGGAGCTTTGAAAATATGAAACGGCTGATTAGTGCAAACACATCAGAAATGCTGGCAATGAATGCGGCAGAGTTGAAACAGAGTATTAAAGCGAGCGAGGGGCGTGTCATTCTTTCAGAGAATGTGGCAACAAGAGAAACATATATCGGCGACATCACAAATGCAGAGATTGCCCGTGCATTCGGAGCGGATCTGATCCTGCTCAACTGTGTGGATGTTCTGGAGCCGGACATTTACGGTTTGGAGCACGACAAGGATAATTTTGTTTCGGAATTACATCGTCTGGTAGGACGTCCGATCGGCGTTAATCTGGAACCGGTAGATCTCGAAGCGGAGATGCTGGAAGACAGACTGGAGATTCCGAAAGGACGCCAGCTCAATCTGGAGACGGTAAAACGTTTGGAAGAGCTCGGATTTGATTTTGTATGTCTGACCGGAAATCCGGGAACCGGAGTGACAAACGAACAGATCGAGAAAGCGATCCGTCTGACAAAAGAACATTTCTCGGGAATGGTCATCGCAGGAAAGATGCATGGCGCCGGATCAGACGAGCCGGTAGCGGATCTTGCAACTGCAAAGAAATTTGTGGAAGCAGGTGCGGATGTGATTTTGGTTCCGGCGGTGGGAACCGTACCGGGATTTGACACAGACGAACTGAAGCGTGTAGTGAAAGAAGTTCATCGCTGCGGCGGTCTGGTACTGTCTGCGATCGGAACGAGTCAGGAAAGTTCCGACGAAGATACGATCAAGGAGATTGCGATCATGAATAAGATTTGCGGAGTCGATATTCAACATATCGGAGATGCGGGATACGGCGGAGTTGCACCGGTGGAAAATCTGCTGGCGATCAGCAAGGCGCTTCGGGGCGTACGTCATACAGTATCTATGATCGCGCGTTCGATCAATCGGTAGAAAGGAAGTTTTGGATATGGAAAAGAAAACGATCATGCTGGCATGTGCAGCAGGAATGAGTACAAGTCTTTTGGTTTCAAAGATGCAGAAAGCAGCCGAAGAACAGGGCGTGGATGCGGAGATTTTTGCGGTGGCAGCGGCAGAAGCACCGGATTATGCGGAAAAACAGCATATCGACGTAGTTCTATTGGGACCACAGGTACGTTTTATGGAAGCGGATTTTAAGAAAAAGATGGAGCCGAAAGGGATTCCGGTAGGTGTGATCCCAATGTCAGACTATGGAATGATGAACGGTGCAAAAGTTCTGGATTTTGCAAATCAGTTGATGGAAGGATAAGAATGATGGACGAGAAGAATATACAGGCGATCATGAATCTGATCATCTACGGCGGAGACGGAAAGAGTTCTGCCATGGAGGCGATCCATGCAGCGAAAGAGGGTAATTTTGACCTTGCAGACGAAAAGATCCGGGCGGCGGAGAAGTCTCTGCTTGAAGCACATCACACACAGACTGAGATGCTGACACAGGAAGCGAACGGAGATTCTGTGGAAATGTCACTTTTGATGGTTCACGGACAGGATCATCTGATGACGGGAATGATGTTCAAAGATCTTGCAAAAGAATTGGTAGATGTTTATCGTACGATCAAAAAAGACAACTAGAACTTGTCGGTCATAAAGTGAGAGACGGGGCGCTATGACATAAGTGGGAGACCACCTGTGCCACAGCGTCCCGTTTTTGCTTTTCAACTCCAAAAACTTGGTGTATACTTAATCTAAGTTTGCGATACAGGAGAGAAAAAGTATGTATAAGGTATTGTTGGTAGATGATGAGATCCTGGTACGGAAAGCGATCGGAAAGAAATTGGAGTGGAATCAGCTTGGCTTTGAACTGGTCGGTGATTGCGAGAATGGAAAAGATGCGATTGAATTTGTAAAAGAACATCCGGTTGATGTGGTGCTGACAGACATCTGTATGCCGCACATTGACGGTATGGGTCTGAGCAAGTGGCTGTATGAGAACTGCCCGCAGACGACGATCATCATTTTCAGCGGTTACAGTGATTTTGAGTACGCAAAACAGGCGCTCCAGTACAAAGTGGCGGAGTATATCCTGAAACCGGTGACAGCGAAAGAACTTTCCGAAGTGCTGACAAGGATCCGGAAAAAGCTGGATGGAGAGCGAAAACAGGAACAGCGGTTGGATACGCTGTCGCGGGCATACCGTAATTATACGAAGAATGAATCCGTGATCATCGGAAAAGCGCTGCAAAGACTTGTGCAGGGAACGCAGGATACGATGCAGTGTCTTCAGGAACTGGATGAGTTTGGCGTGCGGATCGAGGGAAGCGCATTCCGTGTGGCCGCGGTGGATATTGACCTTTATGCGGAATGGAAAGGCGGCAATGAGGGAGAACTGAAAAAAGAGAGCGCGCTGATGGCATTTGTTGTGGAGAATGTCAGCGGCGAGATTGTGGCAGAACATCACGCAGGGATCGCATACCGGGATTCGGATAACCGGATCTGCATCCTGTTCTGGACAAACCGACCGAACGAATTTCGCAGGGAAGTGGAAGAAATCTGCAGGGAGATCCAGGAAAATGTCTACCGGGCGATGAAATTATGTGTTTCCATTTCGATTGGGTGTTATGTGGATACGCCGGATCTTCTTTATCAGTCTTACGAATGTGCGGCGGAAGCGTTGAAATATCGTTACAGCCGTGGAATGGGAGCGATATTTGACTGTGAGGAGAAGCTCTGCGAGGCGGATTTTAAAGATCTTTCCGGAGAATTGAAAAAGATCGCGCTGGCGATCCGGAGCGGTGACAAAGCCAAGATGGAAGAACATCTCGATCATATTGAGACATGGATCCGTGAGAGAATGGTCGGAAGAAACCGGGCATGGGGATATTTAAACCGTCTGCTGCATGTGATCCATGAGATGGTCAGAGAGACAGACGAGGCGTTTACGCTTCCGGAAGATGTGATTTCGTCTGTGGCGTCGGCATATTCCATAAAAGAAGCGATGAAACTTGTCCGGCAATATGCGGCAAAAGGAATGGAGGCGCGCGCTCGTTCCGGACAGACAAGCGGGGAGCGTCAGGCGGCAATGGCGCTGGATTACATAAGAGAACATTACGGGGACAGCGAACTGGGACTGAACCAGATCTGTGAATACTTAAATATCAGCACAAGCCGGTTCAGCAGCATTTTTAAAGAATCGACCGGAATGACATTTTTGGAAGCTTTGTCCAATATCCGTATGGAAAAAGCCAGGCAGCTTCTCTGTCAGACAACGCTGAAAAATTATGAGATCGCGGAAAAAGTCGGATTCAGCGATCCCCATTATTTCAGCATCGCATTTAAAAAGGCGACGGGGATGACGCCGAAAGAATATGCCAGGGAGAACGGCAGATGAAGAAACCTAATCTGATCACAAGAATGTTTGGAAAATTTAAGAGCATCCAGAGCACGATGCTTGTGTCATTTTCGGCGCTGATGGTACTTGCCATGCTGGTTTTCATGGTGATCGCGATGCGTTATACGAGCGGGACGATCTACGAAAATTCGATCAATTATATGAGTCAGATCATCCAGCAGGTCAACTATGACATCGATACTTATATTGAATATATGGAAAATATCTCCTCGGTCATCGCAAAAAGCAGCGATGTGCCGCGGTATCTGTTTGACCAGAACCAGACGGAAGCGGAGAGGGAGGCGGAAAAAGAACGGATCCTGACCCAGTTTCAGACGATCATGGAAAGCAGGGACGATATTTATAATGTGGCGGCTGTGGCGAAGAACGGAAGATATATCATCAACCAGGGGGACGACGAGCTGACAGGGTATGTGGATATCGAGTCTCTGGACTGGTATCAGGCGGCGATGGAATCGAAAAGCGGGATCGCGGTGTCCTCTTCTCATGTGCAGAATGCGATCCAGTCCAGCTATAAATGGGTGATCACACTGAGCAGAGCGCTTGTGAACAACCAGACCGGAGAGCGGGAGGGGCTCTTTTTTGTGGATCTGAATTACAGTGCGATCAGTGATCTGTGTAATAATAACAGTATTGAAGAAAAAGGATATATTTTTGTATTGGATGCGGAGGGGAATATTGTATATCATCCGAAACAGCAGTTGATGTACGGCGGGTTAAAAACCGAAAATATCGACGCGATCATGGAGTGCAGGGAAGATTCTCTGATCATTGACGAGGGTGGGGACAGTAAGCTTTATACGATGTCCAAATCCAAGAGGACAGGCTGGACGGTAGTGGGCGCGGCTTATACATCGGAATTGCTGAAAAATAACGAACAGGCGCAGATGTGGTATCTGCTTGTGGCATCGATCCTGCTCCTTGCCGTGATCGGCATTTCAAGCATCATCTCCCGGGAGATCACAAAACCGATCCGTTCCCTCAGGGATTCCATGCGGAAAGTACAGAACGGACAGTTTGGCACCCATGTGGAAGTGATCACGGAAAATGAGATCGGAAGCCTCGGAAGATCGTTCAATCTGATGACCAGCGAGATCCAGGCGCTGATGGAGCAGAATGTATACGAACAGAAGCAGAAACGAAAAAGTGAACTGAAAGCATTGCAGGCACAGATCAATCCTCATTTCTTATATAATACGCTGGATTCGATCATCTGGATGTCGGAAGCGGGAGAAAACGACGAGGTCGTGGAAATGACCTCTGCTCTGGCAAGACTCCTGCGCCAGAGTATCAGTAACGATAAGGAAGAGGTCGAGCTGGAAAAAGAGATCGAGTATGTGAAAAATTATCTGACGATCCAGAAAATGCGTTACAAAGATAAGCTGGAATTTTTTATTTATGTTGATCCGAGAGTGGCGCATGTCCCGATCATCAAGCTTGTGCTGCAGCCGTTGGTGGAAAATGCGATCTATCACGGGATCAAGTATAAAGAGACAAAAGGAAATTTAAAAATTTATGCAAGACCTGTGGACGGCAGAGTTGAGATCGTCGTGGCAGACGACGGGATCGGTATGGATGAAGATGTGATGGAACATATTTTTGATGAGCATCGGAAAGAGCAGAAACGCAACGGCGTGGGAGTACCGAATGTGCAGAAGCGGCTGAAACTTCAGTACGGATCGGAGTACGGCATCCGTTATGAGAGTGTGAAAGGCGCGGGCACGAAGGCTGTGATCACGATTCCGGTCGATGGAGGCAGGACAGATGAAAAAATGGATGAGTAAAAACCATAAAATCGGGATATTAATGACTGTGGCGCTGACATTTGTAGTTGTCTGTCTCGGCGTGCGGCTGGCGAGGAATGATCCGGATGAGGCGGAAACGTATCATCTGATCTTTATCCCCAAGACGATCGATCCGGCAAACGGGTTTTGGACAGCCCTGATCGACGGTGCGAAACTGGGAGCGGAGGAGATGGGGGCAGAGATTGAAGTGATGGGAGCCGGCGCTGAGGAAGATGTGGAAGAGCAGATCGAGATCATCCGGCAGAGCATGGAAAAGGAACCGGATGCGCTTCTTGTCGCTCCGGGAGATTATTCTGAAGTTTCGGATGTGCTGCAGGAAGTCGTGGATGCGGGGATCCCGCTGATCCTCTTGGATTCTGTGATCGACAGGGATATTGCGGTTTCGGAGATCGGAACGGACAATTACCGCGCGGGAAAAGAACTGGGAGAATACGCGGCGACACTTATAGATGGGGAGGGAGAGATCGGGATCGTTTCCCATGTGAAAGGCTCGTCCACTGCAATGGAGAGAAGCAATGGGATCTGTGACGGAATGGGGGAGGCTTCGCATCAGATCCGTTCTATCGTCTACTGCAACTCCTCTTATGAGAAAGCATATGAATTGACAAAGGATATGCTGAACCGTTATCCGCAGATCAGTCTGCTCGTTGCGACCAATGAGTACGGCGCTATCGGAGCTGCCCGCGCAGTCAATGATCTCGGGCTTGCGGGAAAAGTGAAAATGGTGGGATTTGACAGCTCTGTCGAGGAGATCCAGTTGCTGGAGATGGGGGTGTTTCAGGCGATTATCATCCAGAAGCCGGTGAATATGGGATATCTCGGCGTCGAGCAGGCGATCCATGTTCTGAACGGAAAAAAGGCGGAGCCAAAGCTGGACTCCGGAAGTAAGCTGATCACAAAAGAGAATCTGTATGAAGACGAAAACCAGAGACTGCTGTATCCGTTTTCCGGGCAGTAGAGAGAAAAACGAAAATATAAGAAAATGTAAAAAGGTTAAAAAATTACGGGCAGTAGTTTTTTAACCTTTTTTAGTAAGAATTTCAATTTCTATTTTGAAACAGGGCGACTATAATAAACCTATGTTCCGGGGACAGCAGATGTCTTCGGGGCGCTTTCTGACGCAGGGACAGAAAACGCGTAATCTTATTGAAGTAGGAGGAAGAAGAGTGGAAAAGATTAAACAAAATCCTTTTGTAAAAAAGGTAGGGTTTAACAGAATCGTCTTATGTTTTGTCTTAATTCTCATGTACGGTCTCTTCTGCGTATTGACGCAGGGAAAATTCGCGGGAATGCAGAGAATTCTGAGCGCCCTTAACTATGCATATTTCCTGGGATTCTTATCATTGGGAGTTACGTTCGTGATCGCAACAGGAGGGATCGACTTCTCGATCGGACCGGTTATGTTCTGCTGTGCGCTTGTTTCAGGTTACAGCCTGACCGCACACGGAGTTCCGATGGGAGCGGCGATCGTGATCAGTATCTTTGTGGGACTGGCATTCGGATTGTTCAATGGTTATCTGGTAGCTTATTGGTCCGTACCATCCTTTATTACTTCGATGGCAAGTATGAACATCGCAAAAGGTCTTGCATCTGTATTTACAAAAACACAGTCCGTCAGCTGGCCGCAGGCTACAGCAGAAGGCGGTTGGTACAGATCCCTGATCAAAGTCGGAGATATTCCGGTGGGACTGTTCATTTTCCTTGCAGTAGCCATTGTCTGTGCGATCATCTTAAACAAGACAAAGATCGGACGTTATATCCTTTCACTTGGAAGCAACAAAGAAGCGGTTCGGCTTTCCGGTGTGGATGTAAAGAAATGGGAGATGATCTCCTACATCATTTGTGGTCTTCTCGTAGGAATCGGAGCGATCTTCTATGTGGCTGCTTACACAACTGTTCAGCCTGGATATGGAGACCAGTACAATAACGAGGCGATCGCGGGATGCGTAATGGGTGGAACATCCATGGCAGGCGGACTTGCTTCGATCAGCGGAACTGTGATCGGTGTGTTCATTATCGCACTGCTCCAGGAGGGAATTCTTGCTCTTGGCTTTACAAAAGATTACCAGCTTATCATCACAGGTGTGATTGTAATCGCCGCTGTATTCAGCGATGTTGTTGCAAGACGCAGAAAGAATTGATAATGTCACATGGCATCTTAGATTGAGAAGAGAAAGGCAAGGGTAAGAGAATGGGCGAAGTTATATTAACGATGAAAGATATTGACAAGTCTTTCCCGGGTGTTCACGCACTGGATCATGTAGATCTGGAAGTCAGAAAAGGTGAAGTCCTTGCTCTGATGGGAGAGAACGGAGCCGGAAAGTCAACACTGATGAAAGTGCTGACAGGTATCTATAAAAAAGATTCCGGTACAATTACATATGAGGGAAAAGAAGTAGAATTTTCCAATACAAGAGAAGCGCAGGATGCAGGTATCGTGATCGTGCATCAGGAGCTGAATATGTTGAGCCACCTGACGGTAGCGCAGAACATTTTCATCGGACGCGAATTCAAAAAAGGAATCCGCATCGATGATAAGAAGATGAATGAAGAAGCAAAGAAACTGTTCGACCGCATGAACATCGATATCGATCCGAGAGAAATGATGGGAAGACTGACAGTCGGAAAACAGCAGATGTGTGAGATCGCAAAAGCAATTTCCCATGACGCAAAAGTTATCATTTTCGATGAGCCGTCGGCAGCGCTGACAGAGACGGAGATCCAGGAATTGTTCAAGATCATCCGTGACTTGAAAGAAAAGGGAATCGGAATCGTCTATATTTCCCACCGTATGGATGAGATCAAAGTGATCACAGACCGTGTAACCGTTATGCGTGACGGTTCTTATGTAGGAACATTGATCACAAAAGACAGTACAAAAGACGATATCATCAACATGATGGTCGGACGTGTGATCTATGAAGATCCGAAGACGGAGAGTACCGTTCCGAAAGATGCACCGGTCGTTCTGAAAGTAGAGCACTTAAATGCAGGCAAGATGGTACAGGATGTAAGCTTTGAACTTCACAAAGGAGAGATCTTAGGATTCTCCGGACTGATGGGAGCGGGACGTACGGAGACGGCGAGAGCACTGTTCGGAGCAGATCCGATGGACAGCGGAGATATTTATGTAAACGGTAAAAAGGTTACGATCAAGAGTCCGCAGGACGCTGTAAAATGCGGCATCGGATATTTGTCGGAGGACAGAAAACGATATGGTATCGTCGTACAGAAATCCGTTGCGGAAAATACGACAATGGCAACGCTTGAGCAGTACATGAAAGGTATTTTCATTGACAAGAAGAAAGAAAAAGAAGTTGCTGAAAAATATGTAGAATCACTTGCTACAAAGACACCGGATGTAGATCAGCTTGTAGTGAATCTGTCCGGTGGTAACCAGCAGAAAGTCGTTATTGCAAAATGGCTGACCAGAGACTGTGACATCCTGATATTCGATGAACCTACCAGAGGTATCGACGTCGGAGCAAAGAATGAGATCTACAAATTGATGAATTCTTTGGCGGCAGAGGGAAAAGCGATCATCATGATCTCCTCTGAAATGACCGAGATCCTCCGTATGAGCGACAGAATCGTCGTAATGTGCGAAGGTAAGAAGACGGGTGAGCTGGATATCTCCGAAGCAACACAGGAGAATATCATGAACATGGCTACACGAGAGATTGAATAGGGAGGAAAGAGTAATGGCAAATAAGACGACTCAGACGGCCGGCACGAAAAGGTCGACAATCGACAGACTGGGAGGACAGAAGTTCATCGTTCTTCTCGTTGTGATCGCATTGTTCATCTTCTTCAGTGTGATGAGCCCGAACTTTAGAAAATATACAACATTCGTAAACATACTTGACTTCTCATATTACATTACCTTGATGGCGATCGGAGTTGCGTTCCCGCTGATGACCGGAGGTGTTGACCTTTCCATCGGTACAGGTCTTGTATGTTACTCACTGGTAGGCGGTTACCTGATCGTATATCAGGGATGGCCGACATGGGCAGGAATGCTTGTCAGCATTTTGATGGGATGTGCAGTCGGTGTACTGAACGGATGTCTGGTAGCATTGATGGATCTGCCGCCGTTTTTGGCAACACTTTGTACTTGTATGATCACCCGTGGACTCGGTTCCATCATTGTCGGCGGTTTCGGAATCTCCTGGCCGGCAGCGGCAGCAGAGGGAGGCTGGTTCAGAAGCATCTTTAAGATCCAGGTGAACGGAACGAACATTCCGATCGGATTTATCTGGATCATCCTGCTGGTGATCTTGATGACATTTGTACTGAATCATACAAAGATCGGACGTTATACACTGGCGATCGGAAGCAACAAAGAAGCGACAAGACTTTCCGGAGTAAACGTAAAATTCTATCACATTTTCGCATATGTGATCTCCGGTTTCTTCGCAGGACTGGCAGCAATTTCTTACTCCGCGATCTTCGCAACGGTTCAGCCGGGAAGCGGAGCCGGATTTGAGCTTGAAGCCATCGGCGGAGCGATTATCGGCGGTGTGTCCATGTCAGGTGGAGCGGGAAGCATCACCGGAACACTGGCAGGTGTATTCGTAATCTGTATGTTGAAGACAGGACTTCCGTTCATCGGACTGACAGCAAACTGGCAGCAGATCATCACAGGTTTCGTGCTGATCGCAGCGGTACTTGTAGATATCTTAAAGAGAAAGAACGAGAAGATGTAATCAGAATTTATCATTCTGTGCAGGAAAATCAATCATGATAGATAGCAGCCGGAAACGGATTTTTCAGCAAAGATGCTGCCGGCTGTTACTATATAAAAATGTCTAAGGAGGACAAGAAAGTATGAAAAAGAAAGTTTTAGCAGTATTACTCGGTGGATGCATGGTAGTCGGAATGCTCGCAGGATGCGGCGGCGGTGGAGACGACGCCAAAAAGGATGAAGGCACTAAGACAGAAGCAACGGATGAAGGAAAAAAAGATGAAAGCAAAGGCGGCGGAGACTATCATTTCGAAGTTGTAGTTAAGAGCTTCCAGTCATCTTACTGGCAGGCAGCTGTTCAGGGAATCGAGCAGGCTGAGGAAGAACTTGGCGTTACAACAAATACAACAGGACCGAACGCTGAGTCAGATATCGCTGATCAGGTAAACATGCTGAACAATGCGATCAATCAGGCTCCGGACGGAATCGCTCTTGCAGCTTGTGACCAGAACTCTGTAATCGAATCTCTGCAGACAGCCCTTGACAAAGGTATCCCGGTAGTATGTTTTGACTCTGGTGTACCGGATGCTCCGGAAGGATCTGTATACGCAACAGTTGTAACAAACAACGGTGCGGCAGGTGCGATCGCAGCAGACAAGATCTACGAAGCAGTAAAAGACAAAATTGCTAACGCAAAAGAGCCGGTTCGTGTAGGTGAAGTTAACCAGGATGCTACATCTGCAAACATCACAGAGCGTGGACTTGGATTCATCAACAGATTCATCGAACTTGCGGAAGCAGACGGAAAGAAATGCGCGGTAGTTGGAAATGACTACTACAAGAACCTTGTAGAGGGAACCGTAGCTGAGGGTGAAGCAGACATCATCATCGAAGTAGCAGTTCCGGCACAGACAACTGTAGAGCTTTGCTCAACAGAAGCTGCCAACATTATGAACAAAGAAGACACGATCGCGATCTTTGGTTCTAACCAGGTATCTGCAGAGGGTGTTCTGACAGCAAACAACAACCTGAACGTACTCGGAAGCGATCCGGAGAAAAACATCATCGCAGCAGGATTTGATGCTGGTTCAGTTATCAAAGCAGCTGTAAAAGACGGTACTCTTCTCGGAGCAGTTACACAGTCTCCTCTGATGCAGGGAAAAATCTCCATCGAGACTCTGTACAAGATCTGTGAGGGTGAAGAAGTATCTGACGTTGAGACAGACGGATACTGGTATGATTCCACAAATATGGAAGATCCGGAAATCTCTCCGAACCTGTATGACTAATCTGTAATACAAACAAATACGGTTGAGACGACCATGAGAACAGGGGGAGCCGAATAAAGCGGCTTCCCTTTTCTTTTTCCGGTTTATCGTTTATAATAAAGACAGCGTGTACCAAAAGCGAACACTTTCAATACTGGTTTAAAAGTGTTCGCTTTGGGTAAGGGAATACAGATGCACAATTTATGGAAATGGCAGGAGGAAGACTATGCTTCAGGGAATTGAAACGATTTTTGATGATTTGGAACAGATGCTGCACCATCTGAAGAAGAAATCTTACGAGGCGAATACAGAAGTATTTGTCCGTGAGAATGGGTTTTATTTTGAGGAAATGAAAGAATATGTGGAAGCCGCCGAAGATAAGGATGCGGCGGTAGAGGAGCTGGCACAATGTTTTGTCAACGCAGTGGACAAGAAGTTTAAGAACAAGAAAGGCAAGATCAATGCACGGACGCAGATGGATCTGAACTTTTTCATGATTTATTATGTATTTCCGACGATCCTGAAGCTGGAGAGTCCGGACGCCAAACGGATCGCAGACGGTATCTGCAAAGTATGGAGCCGGACGTTTAAAGAAAGCGATATCCAATATACAGACTATGACACATTATATGCCTCCTTTCGGGAGAAGATCTTCGGGATCTTCTGATCGTCCCCCGAAAGGAATGCCGGGAACTACCTCAAAAACTTTTTGGGTGTAGTTCCTTTGTATTTTTTAAATGTTTTGATGAAGTAGCTTAAGTCGTTGAAACCGGATCCGTAGGCCACATCCGTGATCGAGAGATTGGTCGTCATCAGCTGATAGCAGGCACGTTCGATCCGATAATAATTGAGATAATCAACGGGGGTGCGGTGGGTCATCTCGTGAAAAAATCGGCAGAAATATTTGGGGGACATGCCGACGCTTTCGGCCATCTCTTCCAATGTGATCGGCTGGTTATAGGAGGACTCCATAAACTCCAGCGCCTGTTTAAGCTGCAGGATCCTGCGGTGTGTGCGCGTCTGTTTTTCCGGAACCGGCTTGTAATCATGTGTGGCGAAAATCGTACCAAAGAGCTGATACATTGCGCCGAGGACAACAAGCTGGTATCCCTCGTTTTTGGAGGCGGAAGCGTCGAAGATGGACCAGACGATCCGGTTGATCCCGGCGCGGGAATCCGGGAAATGATGCGGCAGTTCCACCTGGTGATCGATCACGCGCCGGATCAGCCGGCAGCAGTCGTCGTTCTTGTTCATCAGCACATTCATATCGAAGACAAGACATTCATAGACACAGTTGTCCGGCTCTCCGGCATGGATCGTTCCGGCGGGAATAAAGCAGGAAGAACCAGCTTTCGCGGTATATTCTTCTTCGTCGACGGTCAGCTTCAGAGAACCGCTCAGGATCCGGATCAGTTCAAATTCCACATGCCAGTGAAGTGCCATGATGTATTGCGGGTGTGTCGGGGAAACGTGGTGATATTCGATCGGAAAGTCGGCGGTTCCTCTCTGACGGCTTTCCCTATAATTAATATACTGCATAGAGACTCCTTATCTGTAAGCGTGATGTTTTGCTGTGGATCACGCTTTAAAAATATGTGAATATTGTTATATTTTTTATCATTATAACACAAGTATATTTTGAAAAACAATGTTAGAATAAAGCCAGCAACAGAAATACAGATTCCCTGCGCGATCGCGGGGTGAAAGGAGGTACGTGAGTGAGCGATAAGAAAAGACAGGTACTCGCGTTCGACTTTGGCGGAGGAAGCGGACGGGCAATCCTCGGAAGTCTGGAAAACGGAAAGATCCGGATGGAAGAAGTGCACCGATTCTCCAACGATCCGGTTATTTTGAATGACACGATGTACTGGGATACGCTGCGGCATTTCTTTGAGATCAAACAAGGAATTGTAAAAGCAAAACAAAAAGGCGGATTTGACAGTATAGGTATTGATACATGGGGAGTGGATTTTGGGCTTCTCGATGAACACGGCGCATTGCTGGAGAGTGCCGTGCATTACAGAGATGACCGGACACTCGGAATGCAGAAGGAAGTATTCAAAGCGATCCCGAAAGATGAGGTTTATCGTCTGACGGGACTTCAGTTTGAAAACTTTAATACCATTTTCCAGTTGTATTCACTGGTTCAGAAAAGACCGTGGCTTCTGGAAAAGGCAGATACACTTTTATTGACGCCGGATCTGTTTAACTATTTCCTGACAGGAGAGAAGAAAGCGGAATATACGATGGCGGCGACGACTCAGCTTTTGGATGCCAATACAAAAGAATGGTGTGAACCGATTTTGGAGGCACTTCGGATTCCGAAGAAGATCCTGCCGGAAATCGTTCCGAGCGGAACGGTTGTCGGCACTCTGAAACCGCAGATCTGTGAGGAACTGGGGGTAGAGCCGGCGAAAGTGATCGCGATCACGGGACATGACACGCAGAGCGCAGTCGTATCCGTTCCGACACAGGAGAAAGATTTTATCTTTATCAGCTGCGGCACTTGGAGTCTGTTTGGAACCGAACTGGACGGACCGGTCATCGGAGAGAAATCTCTGGAGTGTAATGTCAGCAACGAGGGCGGCTACGGAGACACAACGACCCTTTTGAAGAATATCATCGGTCTCTGGCTTGCACAGGAAAGCAGAAGACAGTGGATCAGAGAAGGAAAAGAATACTCGTTTGGAGAACTGGAGAAGATGGCGCTTGAAGCAGAGCCGTTCCAGAGTTTCATCGATCCGGATGCGCCGGAATTTGTAGCGGCGGGGAACATTCCGGAGCGTATCCGTGAATTTTGCCGCAGAACGGGACAGAAAGTACCGGAGACGATCGGCGAGATCATGTGCTGTATCAACCAGAGTCTGGCGATGAAGTACAGATATGCACTGGAACAGATCGAATCCTGCACCGGAAAACATTATCCGGTCATCAACATGATCGGCGGCGGAATCCAGAGCAAACTGCTCTGTCAGATGACAGCGGGAGCAGCGGGACGCAAAGTGATCGCGGGACCGGTAGAGGCAACCGCGCTGGGTAATATTGCGGTACAGCTGATGGCGCTCGGCGAGATCAAAGACGTCGCGGAAGCGAGAAAGATCATTGCAGATTCAGAAACTACATATGAGTATCTCCCGCAGGACGCGGAAAAATGGGATGCTGCATATGAGAAATTTAAAACTTTTATTCATTAGAATCAAGGAGGAAACTAACTATGGCAAAATCAAGATTGATCGGTGACTACCCGGTAATTGGAATCAGACCTACAATTGACGGAAGAAGAGGTGTGCTGAAAGTTCGTGAATCTCTGGAAGAGCAGACAATGAACATGGCAAAATCCGCCGCAAAACTGTTTGAGGAAAACTTAAGATATACAAACGGCGAGCCGGTAAAAGTTGTCATTGCAGATACAACGATCGGACGTGTGGCTGAATCGGCAGCATGTGCGGACAAATTCAAAAAAGAGGGCGTTGACATTACACTGACAGTTACACCATGCTGGTGCTACGGCGCAGAGACAATGGATATGGATCCGATGACGATCAAAGCTGTATGGGGATTCAACGGAACAGAGAGACCGGGAGCAGTTTACCTTGCATCCGTACTGGCTACACATGCACAGAAAGGACTTCCGGCATTCGGAATCTACGGACACGATGTATGTGAAGCGGACGATACAGAGATTCCGGAAGATGTAAAAGAGAAACTGTTGAGATTCGGACGTGCGGCAGTTGCGGCAGCGACCATGAGAGGAAAATCCTATCTGCAGATCGGTTCCATCTGTATGGGAATCGGCGGATCCATCATCGATCCGGCATTCATCGAGGAATACCTTGGAATGCGTGTAGAATCTGTTGACGAGGTGGAGATCATCCGTCGTATGACAGAGGGAATCTACGACGAAGCAGAATACCAGAAAGCTCTTGCATGGACAAAAGAGAAATGCAAGATCGGTTTTGATAAGAACCCGGCAGAACTTCAGAAGTCCGATGAGGCGAAAGAAGCTGATTGGGAATTTGTTGTTAAGATGATGTGCATCATCAAAGACCTGATGAACGGAAACGAAAACCTGCCGGAGGGATGCGAAGAAGAGAAAGTCGGACACAACGCACTGGCAGCCGGATTCCAGGGACAGAGACAGTGGACAGACTTTTATCCGAACTGTGACTTTGCAGAGGCAATGCTCAACACTTCCTTTGACTGGAACGGAGCAAGAGAGCCGTACGTTCTGGCAACAGAGAACGACGTTCTGAACGGACTCGGAATGATGTTCAGTAAACTGCTCACAAACTCCGCACAGATCTTTGCGGACGTTCGTACATACTGGAGCCCGGAGGCTGTTAAGAAAGCAACCGGCGGATACGAGCTGGAGGGCAAAGCAAAAGAAGCAGGCGGATTCATCCATCTGATCAACTCCGGAGCAGCTTGTCTGGATGCAAACGGACAGGCAAAAGATGCGGACGGAAATGCAGTCATGAAACCGTGGTATGAAGTGACGGAGGAAGATCAGGATGCGATCATGAACGCAACAACATGGAACTACGCAGACCTTGGATACTTCCGTGGCGGCGGATACTCATCCAGATTTGTAACAGAGGCTGAGATGCCTGTGACAATGATCCGTCTGAACCTTGTAAAGAATTTAGGACCGATGCTGCAGATCGCAGAGGGATGGACTGTAAAACTTCCGGATGAAGTGACAGACGTACTGTGGAAGAGAACAGACTACACATGGCCATGTACATGGTTCGCACCGAGAGTAACAGGAGAGGGTGCATTCAAGACTGCTTACGATGTAATGAACAACTGGGGTGCTAACCACGGTGCGATCAGCTACGGACATATCGGAGCAGATCTGATCACACTTTGCTCGATCCTCAGAATTCCGGTAGCTATGCACAACGTACCGGAAGAAAAGATCTTCCGTCCGGCATCATGGAATGCGTTCGGTATGGACAAAGAGGGTGCTGATTACAGAGCATGCCAGGCTTACGGACCGATGTACAAGACAATTAAATAATATTGAAATGAAAAACAGAGAAAGGAGCGCTCTTCAGGGTGCTCCTTATCTAAAATCAGAGGAGGATATGATCATGTTAAAAGGAATTCCGAAAATTTTATCACCGGAACTGTTGATGGTGTTGGCTGAAATGGGACACAGCGATCGTATTGTCATTGCAGACGGCAATTTCCCGGCGGAATCGATGGGAAAGGACAGCATTGTGATCCGCTGTGACGGACATGGCGTTCCGGAGATCTTAGATGCGATCCTGCAGGTATTTCCATTGGATACTTATGTAGAAAAACCGGTGAACCTGATGCAGCTGATGCCGGGAGATGTAGGCAAGGTGGAGACACCGATCTGGGATACTTATAAAGAAATCGTGGCAAAACATGACGAACGTGGAGCGGATGCGATCGGAAACATCGAGCGGTTCGCATTTTATGATGAGGCAAAAACCGCCTATGCGATCATCGCGACCGGAGAGTCTGCAATTTACGCAAATGTCATGCTGCAGAAAGGCGTTGTAACAGACTAGAAAGAGTAGTTTCTGCCCGTAAGATGTCAAGGGCATTATGTAGCTGCTCCAGATGATTTGTTCGGAGAATAAGAGGAAAGAAAAGAAAGGAAACGGACCGGCAGCGGAACGTTTCCTTTCTTTATTATAAGTGTTTCTTCTTGAAGGGAAAAGGCATGGTGTGATAGAATCATTCATAGATTTAAGAAGGAGCGACTGCGTCAGAGCACAGGGAAAAGGGTTCTTTATGCACTGACATTGACAGGACAGTGAGAAGAGAGGGAAACCGGATGGATCATAAAAAACAGCAAAGTATGCGGATGGTATGGTTGGAGATCGGACTTGCCGTTTTGCTTGCCGTCGTGCTTGGAGTCGGTGGAGCATGGCTTACCGGGCGGGATACCGTGCAGAAAGAAAGTAAAAATGAGCAGAACAGAAGCAACCAGACAAACAGTGTAAATACGGATGCGCAGACAAATGATGTGCAGGTGGATGATACACAGACAAAGGAGATGGCGCAGGAGGCGACCGACCAGTATCCGATCATGGGGAGCAGCCCGGTGACAGTCGCGCAGATGAAAGCATATTTTGAGACTGCAAACGTCCCATACCCGGCGGAAGCGCTTGCAAAAGGAGGAGCGGACACGATAGAAACATTTTGTCAGATTTATTATGAGGAGGCGTCTGCAGAGGGTGTGCGTCCGGAAGTTGCGTTTGTGCAGACGATGAAAGAGACGAACTGGCTGCAGTACGGCGGAGATGCTTCTATTGAGCAGTTCAATTTTGCAGGGCTCGGAACAACCGGAGGGGGCGTTCCGGGAAATTCCTATCCGGATGTAAGAACCGGGATCCGCGCCCAGATCCAGCATTTGAAAGCTTATGCGACAACCGATGTTCTGGCGCAGGAATGTGTGGACGACCGTTATGAATATGTGACGAAAGGCAGCGCCCCGTATGTGGAATGGCTTGGACAAAAAGAGAATCCGAAAGGATACGGATGGGCAACAGACGAAAATTACGGATATTCCATCGTGGAAATGATCCGCGTGATGGAACAGCTTCCTGCAAAGTAAAAGAAGTATGAAATCCCTTTTTCAGGCAATACTCAAAAGAAAAGAAGAAAGAGGGAGTTTATGATGTCTTCAAAGAAACAGAAACCGATCGATCTGCGAAATCTGGAACCCGAGGAAAAAATGAAGTATGAGATTGCGGAAGAGCTGGGACTTCTGGACCGCGTTTTGGCAGAGGGATGGAAAGGATTGACGTCCAAAGAAACAGGGCGTATCGGAGGGCTTGTGACAAAGAGAAAACGGGAACAGAGAAAAACGGTGTGAGCAGGGACACTTAGATGTCGAAAATGTAAATAAAATGTAAAAAAGCTTGCGGAATGTAAGAATTTTTGGTACAATTGTACGACTGCTATCAGTGGAGAACCGATGAAGACGGTGACCGTTGAGGGCAGATTTAGCACGGAGTGATGAATGAGAAAGGCAGTACGCCGGGGATAGGTGAATGTAGAATGAAACGGGATATTAATATATTTGGCATTGAACTGACCGGGCTTACCGCGAAAGAAGCGATGAAGCAGGTCATGGATTTTATGACCGGGGAGACCGTCAGCACTGTAGAGATCGTGACCATGGAGATGCTCGTCAGAGGACAGGATGATGCTGTATGGAAAGAACAGCTTCAAAAACTGGATCTTTTGATACCCGGGGAAAGCGAGATTTTGAAAGCGGCGGGAGCAGATGAGCGGGAACTGGTGAAAGATCTGGAGAATCATACATTTATCCGTATGCTTTTGAAGTACTTCCAGAAGAATAAGAAGAGGATTTTTCTGGTTGCCGGAAGCGAGGAAGATCTTGCCGGGCTGAAAGCTTCTTTGAATCTGTATTGCAAAGGGCTGATCATTGCGGGAAAAGCGGTGCTTCCGGATGATATAAACCTTGCCGAGAGTGTGATCAATGAGATCAACGGTGTAGATATGGATTGTGTCTTGTCGGTACTTCCGGCTCAGAAAGAAGCTTCTTTTATCACGGGTAGCCGCGCGCTTCTGGATGCGAGGCTTTGGATCGGCGGAGGATCTTTTCTTTTGCAGAAGAGTGAAAAGCCCAAAGCATCGGGGAAAGTACGGCAGTTCCTACTGAAACGGATTTTCCGGTATCGTGTTGAAAAGCAGAATCAGGAAAGCAAAAATGATTGATTTTGTTTATTTTGTATAGATAGCGTCGGTTTGAGGCGTGTTTCCCCTTGTACACTGACGCTGCGTTCGGAAGATGAAAAATGGGAATATGAGGAAATGCATAAAAATGTGGATTTCCTCTTTATTTTTTGGGCTGTTTGCATTAAAATATAGTGTATATATGTATGAGATTATGGATGCAAAAGAAGAAAAATTGTGAAAAATGCACATAAGTGTCAAAGGATGATCGGAGGAGGCAGTCATGATTACAAATCAAATACTTCTTAACACAATTGAGGGATTAAAAGGAATCTCAAGGGTAGATTTCTGTATTTTCGATACGGAGGAGAAGGTGCTGGCCAGTACGTTCGAGGACAGCCAGATGTTTGAGGGCTCAGTCCGGTCATTTGTGGAATCACAGGCCGAAAGTCAGGTGATCCAAGGCTATCAGTTCTTTAAGATTTTTGATGAACAGCAGTTGGAATACATTCTGCTTGTGGAGGGAGACAGCGAGAATTCCTATATGATCGGCAAGATGGCGGCATTCCAGATCCAGAACCTTTTGGTTGCCTATAAAGAACGGTTTGACAAGGATAATTTTATTAAAAATTTATTGCTTGACAACTTACTTTTGGTGGACATTTACAATCGCGCCAAAAAATTACATATTGACACAGAAGTAAAACGTGTTATCTTTATTATTGAGACATCGCACGAAAAGGACAGCGCTGCCCTTGACAATGTGAGAGTGCTTCTCGGCGGAAGACCGAAAGATTTTATTACGGCAGTGGACGAGAGGAATATCATTGTTGTGAAAGAATTGTCTCCGAAAGACGGAAGCAGAGAATTGGACCGGATGGCAAAAGAGATGCTCGCAACGCTGAAAGAAGAAAGCGGCGACGAACATATCCATATCGCATACGGAACAGTTGTGAATGATATCAAGGAAGTTTCCAAGTCTTACAAGGAGGCGAAGCTGGCGCTTGATGTGGGTAAGATATTTTTCGATGAGAAAGATATTGTTGCTTACAGTACTTTGGGGATCGGACGTCTGATCTATCAGCTTCCGCTTCCGTTGTGCAAGATGTTCATCAGAGAGATTTTCGAGGGGAAATCGCCGGATGAGTTCGACGAGGAAACACTGGCTACGATCAATAAGTTCTTTGAGAACAGCCTGAACGTATCGGAGACTTCCCGGCAGCTTTATATTCACAGAAACACACTCGTTTACAGACTCGACAAGCTGCAGAAGAGCACCGGTCTGGATCTGCGTGTGTTTGAAGATGCGATCACATTTAAGATCGCGCTGATGGTTGTGAAATATATGAAGTATATGGAGACCCTGGAGTATTGATCATTTTACAGACAGGGGAGCCCGTACGGCATGGGGACGGGATAGACACTAAGGAGTAAAATAATTAGGAGGAGCATATGATTGAGTTAAAGAACGTCACGAAAGAGTACTCAAAAGGACATGCCGCTCTGAACGGAGTATCCGTGAAGATTGAAAAAGGCGAGTTCGTATTCATTGTAGGTGACAGTGGATCAGGGAAGTCTACATTGATTCGTCTGATCATGAAAGAGCTGGATCCGACAGAGGGGACGATCATCGTGAATGGACAGAACCTGAATCGAATGAAACACCGTAATATTGCAAAATACAGAAGAGGTCTTGGAGTCGTATTTCAGGATTTCCGTCTGCTGAATGACAGAAATGTCTATGAGAATATCGCATTTGCACTGCGTGTGACAGAGACACCGAGCCGCGTGATCAAGAGAAAAGTTCCGGCGGCATTGTCTCTCGTAGGTCTTGCGCAGAAATATAAGTCTAATCCGAAAGAACTTTCCGGCGGAGAGCAGCAGAGGGTTGCGATCGCCCGTGCGATCGTGAATGAACCTGCGATCCTTCTGGCAGATGAGCCGACCGGTAACCTGGATCCGACGAATTCGTGGGAGATCATGAGTCTTCTGAAAGAAGCGAACGACAGAGGGACAACGGTACTTGTAGTTACACATAACCAGGAGATCGTCAATGAGATGAACGAGCGTGTAATTACGATGAAACAAGGCGTAATCGTAAGTGATGAACGAAAAGGTGGGTATACAAATGAGGATTAGTACAATTGGATATGTTGGAAAACAGGGTGTGAAGAACATCGGAAGAAACAAGATGTTTTCTGCTGCTTCCATTGCAACGATGTCGGCATGTATCTTTCTGTTCGGACTGTTTTTCTCGATCATCATGAACTTTCAGTATATTATCAAGTCCGCGGAAGAGGGCGTTGCGATCACGGTCCTTTTTGAGGAAGATGCGACCGATGAACAGATCAAAGAGATCGGGGAACAACTGAAAAGCAGGGATGACGTTTCCGAGGTGAAATATGTTTCTGCGGATGAAGCGTGGGATAGATTCCAGAAAGATTATTTCAAGGGCAACGAGGAACTGGCGGAGGGATTCAAAGATGATAATCCGCTTGCAGGTTCCGATAACTATGAAGTTTACATGAAAGTGCTCGATGAGCAGGATGATGTCAATATTATTTCCAAGAGCCGTTCGCTGTCAAAGACGCAGCAGGATCTTGTAAAATTTGCAAAAGGGCTGGACGGTGTACGTCAAGTCAACAAATCCGATGTTGTGGCGAATACATTGTCGAGTGTGAACGTATTGGTCGGCTATGTATCGATCGCGATCATTTTGATCCTGTTGGGCGTATCGATCTTCCTGATCAGCAATACGGTCACGATGGGTATCACGGTCAGAAAAGAAGAAATCGCGATCATGAAGTATATCGGAGCCAAGGACTTTGTCGTGCGGTCGCCGTTTGTGATCGAAGGTCTGATCATGGGATTATTCGGAGCGGTGATCCCGCTGGCACTTTTGTATGTGCTTTACGGAAAAGCGGTAGGATTTATTCTGGAGCGGTTCAGTATCTTGAATAACATCATTACGTTCCTCCCGGTAGACAGTGTGTACCGTTATCTGCTTCCGATCGGTCTTCTGATGGGAGTGGGAATCGGATTTGTAGGAAGTTTCTTTACAGTCCGCAAGCACTTGAAAGTCTGATAAAAGCAGAGAAGCGTAGGGGAACTCTCTGTGAAAGAACGGGGAATGGACGATAAGAGTGACGTTGCTTTTGGCACAGAAGAAAGATATAAGGGTGAGTATAAATGAACAAAAGAACAAAGAGAATCTTAAGCGGCGGTCTGATTTTTGTGATGAGTTTCGGTATGGTCATCAATGTAAATGCAACGACGATCGATGAGGCACAGCAGAAAGCGGATGCGCTTGAGCAGCAGAAAAGCACGGCTGAGGCGGAGAAGAATTCGCTGAATACCCAGTTGAATACCATCTTAGGCGAGATGGAAGACGCACAGACGAAGCTCGCAGATAAGCAGACCGAGATCGAGGAAGCGGAGGAAGCGCTCGTACAGGCAAAGGTCGAAGAGAATACGCAGTACCAAAGTATGAAAAAGCGTATCAAGTATATGTATGAAAATGGAAATTCCCAAGTGATCGAGCTTTTGATGGAAAGTGAGAATATCGGAGAATTTCTGAATAAGGCAGAGTATATTTCACAGATTTCCGAGTATGATAGAGATATGCTTGATGAGTTTCAGGCTGTTGTAAAAGAAGTGGAAGCAGAAGAAGCAGCGCTTCAGACAGAGTATGAGGAACTCGAAGTGCTCAGGGACGATCTGCTTGTAAAACAGTCGAATCTGGAAAGTCTTTTGAGTGAAAAGAATCTCCAGATCTCGGATCTGGAGAAACAGATCGGTGACAATGCGGCACTTTTGCAGGATCTGATCGCACAGGCTGAGGCAGAGCGTCTGAAACAGGAACAGGCAGCAGCCGCGGCGGCTGCCGCAGCTCAGCAGGCTGCACAGCAGCAGGCAGCGCAGAATTCCGGCAATTCCGGCGGCGGAAGCAGTTATGTACCGCCTGTAATCGACAATGTGGTGAGTGGGAACGGACAGTTTACGAATCCGTGTCCGGCAGGATATGTATCCAGTACGTTCGGATACCGTGATTTTGATTCTTCTTTCCATAAAGGTCTGGATCTGGCAGCACCGGAGGGAACACCTACATATGCGGCAGCCGATGGAGTGGTTCTGATCGCAGGATGGAGCGACAGCGCCGGTAACTGGATCGTTATCGATCATGGAAATGGATTTGTCGGTAAATATATGCATCATTCGGGACTGTTAGTCAGTGCCGGACAGACAGTTACGAAAGGACAGCCGATCGGATTGGTGGGAAATACCGGCAATTCTTTCGGAGCGCATCTGCATTTCCAGCTTGAACTGAACGGTGCACCGGTAGACCCGCAAGCATATTTCTAAAAGGTTGGGGCAAGGATGAAAAAAGATAAAGAATTTTTCAGGGGGGCGCTGATAGGCGCCCTCGCTATGTTTTGTGTGATCGCAGGTGGAAATGCACTTTGGAAATGGGCGTCCATGGCTGGATTTCTGCCGGAGTCATTATCTGCCACATCGGAGGTGGAGAATAAGCTGTATTTGTTGGAACAGATGGTAGATAAATATTATCTGTATCATGATGAGATCGATAAGGATACACAGGCAGAGGGCATTTATACGGGATATATGGCAGGTCTGATGGATCCATATACAACTTATTATACAGAAGAGCAGACAGAAGAACTGATGCAGGGGATTTCCGGCGAGTTTACGGGAATCGGAGCGACGATGACGCAGGATTTGGAGAACAAAACGACAAAGATCACAGATATTGAAAAGGGATCTCCGGCAGAAGAAGCCGGGCTGCAGGCAGGAGATCTTGTTGTGCAGGTAGACGACCATAAGATCGTTGATGAAAGTCTGGATGAAATTGTAAAATGGGTTCGCGGAAAGGAGGGGACGGAAGTTACGCTTCATATTGTCCGCGGAGAGGAAGAACTGAGTTTTACAATGACGCGGCGCGTGATCCAGCAGAACACTGTGGAATATGAGATGAAAGACGGGCAGGTCGGCTATATTTATGTGAAAGAATTTGACGAGGTGACAGCGTCACAGTTTGAGACGGCGTTAAATGATCTGGAAGCACAGGAGATGAACGGATTGGTCATTGATATCCGGGATAATCCGGGCGGAAATCTGGACACGGTTGTTGAGATGCTTCGGCAGATCCTGCCGGAGGGCGTGATCGTTACGACAAAGGACCGGGATGGAACCGCAGAAGAATATACATGCGATGGGGCACATGAATTTACAAAACCTCTTGCGGTATTAGTCAATGGATCGAGCGCCAGCGCATCCGAAGTATTTGCGGCGGCGGTCAAAGACTACGGGATCGGTACGATCGTCGGGGAAACGACATTTGGAAAAGGCGTGGTACAGGATGTGATCGGACTGCGGGACGGAAGCAGCGTCAAGATCACGACCGCAGAATATTTCCCGCCGAGCGGAGAAAGCATCAATAAAAAAGGCGTGAAGCCGGATGTGGAGATTGAATTTGAGCAGGATCCGAACGATCCGGAGGCGGATAACCAACTGGAAAAAGCACTTGAGATCGTGAGACAATAACGTTGTTGATCATCTGCCAAAACAGAAAGTGAAAATGTGAAAAGACATTGCGAAAAAAGGTTTCAATGTGGATAACAGGAATCTTTTTGGCAATGTCTTTTTTGCTTGCGTGTTGAATAAAAACAAGGTAAATTAATAGTAAAGGATTGGAAATTCAGATGAGGCAGGTGAACGATATGGGGAAAAAAGATCGGTGTTATCTTTGTGGGGCAAAATTACAGAACGGATATTGTAAGGAGTGTGGTCTGGATAATCGACGAAGCCAGAAAATCCGTTACAGGCTGAATGAGAGCAACGCGACAAAGAAAAATGACTCCTTTGAGGAAATGGCAGAGGAACAGCGTGAGACGGAGACTCGGAACATACAAAAATATAAGGCAGCACAGCAACGGGCGTGGTCGAAAACGGGCGGCGCAGGTCAATGGAAAAAAGCAGGAACTCGCCAGACAATGCAAAAAGGAACGGCTGGCGGCGGCTTCCGGCTTGAGAGAGCTTTGAACTTTGAAAAAAAGAAAAACATGAACGGGGAGAAAGGAATCAGCAGAAAAACAGCCGCATTTATGATCGGAGGAATCGGTTTCGTGGTTCTTATGATCGCACTGATGTATTCTGCTATGGAAGCAGATTTATCCTACTACGGAGAAACGAATATGACCGTTGAGTATTCGGAAGAGTCCGGAAGCGGTTTTTCAGAACCGGAAGAGAGCGGGGAACTTGTCGCTTTAGAAGATCCCCATTCTTATGAATTTGTAAGCAGAGAACTGGATGAATCGGGGGATACATATATAGAGGAACTGGAGTACGGGGAGTACATTGTCGGTTCACAGATCCCGGAGGGTATTTATACGATCAGATTGAAAGAGGGAAGCGGATATGTGAATGTGGACGATGCGGAGAATACGATTTATTTATGGCAGGATTTCGGGACAGACACAAAATATGACGAGCTCCTTGAGTGGCAGGATGTCCGGTTGTACGAAGGAGCGATCGTTGAGATCAGCGATAATGTGACGCTGGAGTTTTCCTCTGAGAATGCACAGACGTCGGATCTGAAGATGAAAGAAAATCCAAATGTGGAGGAATGTGCATTTTCGTTAGAAACAGAGGATAAAATCGTGGCAGGGAAAGACTTTGAGCCGGGAGTTTATGATGTTTCGATTCCGGAGTGGAATGGGTGGGGTGTTTTATACTTGAAAGTGAAGACAACCGATCCATATGACGAAGACGGTTATTATGAGACATCGATCTGGCTGGATGGAGGGGAGTCGGGAAAGACTTACCATAATCTTTACTTATCAGACGGTGCGGAGATTTATATAGAGGGAGATCCGGCAGAATTTGTGCCGAGCGAGAAGATCGCGGATATTGATTATAAGGAATATTATGAAAAATATCATTAAACAGGATCGGCAATCACCGGAAGTGCCAAAAGGCACATTCCGGGATTGTAAGTAGTCGCCAAGGTCTCGGGCAAGCACGGACTTTGGCTCGTCGCCTATACAGTTACTTCCATAATATAGTCATCCATCACAAATCCGTTTCCGATATCGGCAACCTGTGTATCCACGGTTTCAAATCCCAGATGGCGGTAGACAGCCAGGGAATTATCATTGTGTTTGTTACAGGTCAGCCAGATCGCAGTTAAGCCGCGTTCCCGGCACAGTTGCTTTAAAAATTCAAATACGTTTGTAGCCAGGTGTTTTCCCCGTGCCTCTTTTTTCAGATAAAGTTTGGAGAGGAAGAGCTTTCCGTTTTCCGGATGGATGCCGCAGTAGCCGCAAAATCCGTCCTGATCGAAAATTCGGTAGTATTCATATCCATTTTCAATCTGTTCTTTCAAAGCGTTGAAAGATTGAAATTTTTCTACCATATAAATAACCTGTTCCTTTCCGATGATCGGTGTGAAATGCTGGTGCCAGATTATTTCTGCGAGATCGGCGATCGTTTGGATCTCTTCTTCGGTTGTTGCCTGCTCAATATGCATTGTCATCATCTCCCAATAAATCTTTTCTTTGGATGTATTTGGTTCATATGGTCAGATCCGATCATATGAAATTAAATCTGGGTGCGGTAGTAGTCCAGATCTGCCTGAAGATACTCCAGACGTTTTCCCTCCGGTGCGTATTCACGTTCTACAATATATGCCTGACATCCGTGACGGTCGGCAGTTTCTTTGAGTACTTTCCAATCGACGAGCCCTTTTCCGGCGACACAATTGGTCTTGTCCATCTCTTCCATCTGACGTTTTAACTCTTCCGGAAGAACAGGCATTCCCTTTTCGTCTTTTGGGACGCTTCCGAAATCGATCGGCTGCTGCGGTCCGATGACGCGGTCGCTTTCTTTCACATGGATCAGTTTGATACGACCACTGTATTGTTCGACAAGTGCAAGCGGATCGAATCCTGCGGCAGCGCACCAACCGGCATCCAGTTCAAAGCTGACATATTTCGGATCCGTTTCTTCCATCAAGATATCGATGACTTTCTTATCTTCGCATGGAAGAAATTCCTGTGTGTGGTTGTGATAAGTTAAAGTCAGCCCGTTTTCTGCGCATGCTTTTCCGAGACGATTTAATTTGCCGGCAAATGCATGAACTGCGTCATCATTGAGCATCGTTTCCATTCCGATCCCAATGAATTTCATGTCAAGAGCATTGGCAAGAGGAATGAGCTGTTCTACCATATCGGAAGTCGGCGCATGCATTGAGATCGGTTCCAGATGATATTCGTCAAGAAGTGATTTCAGTTCTTCTGCCGGGATCGCCAGAAGCGGTCCGAACAGTTCGACACCGTCATATCCCATCTCTGCTGCAAGTCTTAAGTTCTCACGGCTGTCGTTCATCGTGCCGTCCATAAAAGAATACATTTGCAAATAAATTTTTCCCATAGTATTTCTCCCTCGTATTTTTTCTTTTTATTTTATCGCAATCAGGAGAGAAATTCCATACATACATATAGAAAGTTTTAAAATTATTAGCACTCACTAAAAATGAGTGCTAAATTTCTATTGACTTTTGAGTATGCCTGTATTAGAATACCCAATAGAGAGTTCAGAGTACAGAAAGGAGTCTTATTCATGGGAACAAAAAGAGGTAATTTATCAATCGACAGTGAAAATATATTTCCGATCATTAAGAAATGGGTGTATTCGGATCATGACATTTTTATGAGAGAGCTCGTTTCCAATGGCTGCGATGCGATCACGAAGCTGAAAAAGCTGGATATGATGGGAGAATATGAGCTTCCGGACGATTACAAAGGCAAGATCCAGGTACTGGTGAATCCGGAAGAGAAGACGCTGAAGTTTATTGATAATGGTTTGGGAATGACTGCGGAAGAGGTAGAAGAATATATCACACAGATCGCATTTTCCGGAGCAACCCAGTTCCTTGAGAAATATAAAGATAAAACGACAGATGATGAGATGATCGGACATTTTGGTCTGGGATTCTACTCTGCATTTATGGTTGCGGACGAAGTGCATATCGATACACTTTCTTACAAAGATGGGGCTGCGTCGGTACACTGGGTAAGCCAGGGCGGTACAGAGTACGAGATGCAGGACGGCAGCAAGACGGAAGTGGGAACAGAGATCACACTGTTCTTGAATGAAGATTGTCTGGAATTTGCAAATGAGTACCGGGCAAGAGAGGTTCTGGAAAAATATTGTTCCTTTATGCCGGTTGAGATCTTCCTTGCAAAAGAGAATGCAGAACCGGAATATGAGACGATCGATGAAGAGGACGTCCTTGATACGGACGAGGTCGTTGAGCATATTACAGAGGAAGTAAAAGAGGGCGAAGAGGGTGAGCCGAAGAAGAAAGCGAAGATCGTGAAACGCCCGGTATCGTTAAGTGATACAAAGCCGCTCTGGACGAAAAATCCAAGTGAGTGTTCAAAAGAAGATTATATTGATTTTTACAGGAAAGTCTTCATGGACTACAAAGAGCCTTTGTTCTGGATCCATTTGAATATGGACTATCCGTTCAACCTGAAAGGAATCTTATATTTCCCGAAGATCAATACCGAGTATGATTCTGTGGAGGGCAAGATCAAACTGTACAACAATCAGGTGTTTATCGCGGATAACATCAAAGAAGTGATCCCGGAATTTTTGATGGTATTGAAAGGCGTGATCGACTGTCCGGATCTGCCACTGAACGTATCGAGAAGCGCGCTGCAGAACGATGGATTTGTCAATAAAGTTGCCGATTACATTTCCAAGAAAGTGGCAGATAAATTGAACGGAATGTTCAAGACAGACCGTGAGAATTACGAGAAATACTGGGATGACATCAGTCCGTTCTTAAAGTTCGGATGTCTTAAAGACGAGAAGTTCGGCAATAAGATCAAAGATTCGATGCTGTATAAGAATCTTGGCCACAAATATCTGACACTGGAAGAGTATTTGAAGGAAACAGCTGATCCGGCGGACGAAGAAAATACAGATGCCGAAAACACGGCAGAAACTGCGGATACTTCAAATGCGGAGAATGCCGGAGACACAGCAGCAGAAAACACAGACAAGACAGCAGATGCAGATTCCGAGGAAGAAAAGAAAGAGGAACAGACTGTCGTTTACTATGTGACAGATGAACAGCAGCAGAGCCAGTACATTAAGATGTTTAAAGAGCAGTCACAGGATGCGGTAATCTTGACGCATAATATCGACACTCCGTTTATCACTTATATGGAGCAGCACAATGAGAACATCAAATTCCAGCGGATCGATGCGGATGTGCATGATTCACTGAAAGACGAGGTGACGGAGGAAGAAAAAGAGAGCTTCCGGAAGACAACCGAAAGTCTTGTTGAGATTTTCAGAAAAGAGCTGGACAATGAAAAGCTTGACGTTAAAGTGGAGAAACTGAAAGACGATCAGGTCGCTTCCATGGCAGTTCTTTCCGAGGAGTCCAGACGTATGCAGGAAATGATGCGCATGTACGGTATGGCAGGTATGGATCCGGGAATGTTCGGAAGTCAGATCACATTGATCCTGAATGCAAACCATCCGCTTGTACAATTCGTTGTGGAACATAAGAGAAGCAAGAGTGTTCCGATCATCTGTAAACAGTTATATGATCTGGCGATTCTGGCGCACAAGCCGCTGAATCCGGAAGAGATGACGGCATTTGTACAGAGAAGTAATGAGATCATGATGCTTCTGACAAAATAAAAAATAAACTATAAATGAGCAAGTTCGTGATTTTGCATAAAAGAAAGACACCTTAAATTCGATAGTGTTGTATAATGAAAGTGAC
>NZ_JADMSO010000007.1 GCF_015560805.1 Mediterraneibacter glycyrrhizinilyticus
AAGGCCTCCTTATGATAAAATATTTTACCATAGAAGACCTTCTAAAACATTATTTACAGAAAAAGTTTCACATTCTCATAGATTTCATAACCTATTTCTTATTTTTCGGTATTCTCTCGGCGAATATCCTTTCAACTTGTGAAAAAGCCGACTGAAATAAAGCTGGTTATCATATCCGACAATCTTAGAAATCTCATTGATGGAATAAGTTGTTGTTTCAAGTAACATCTGAGCATTGTTGATGCGGATTCCCACAATGAATTGCATTGGTGTAGAACCGGTATATTTTTTGAAATTTCGGATAAACCAGCTGACACTCATGCCTCGTGAGGCAGCATAATCATCAATATTGATATTTTGATTGTAGTTTTCATTGAAAAAGGTAACAGCATTATCCATCTCATGATCAAGGTATTCATTTTTTAATATGTGCTCTCTTGTCAGTTCCCGGTGGAAACTGATCAGAAGATGACGTAGCAAAAGGACAAGCATTTCCTCATAATTATCTTGACAGCGTTGGAGCTCGATAATAATACGCTTGAAAATTTGTTCATATTCATTAGATGTACCAACTTGAAAGACATGTTCTTTATCTGGAAACCCATATTGACGTAAGATATTTTTTACATTGCTTCCTGTGAAGTGAATCCAGTATACTTCTGTCTTATCTTCTCCGTAATATTCATATTTTTGGAGTTCTTTCGGTCTGTACAGTACAATGTTGCCGGCTGGAACAATCGTTTCATTATTTACATTATCAAAATGAAAATGCCCACAACCAGCAGTGATATATATAATCTGATAATCCAGACGACCCCTTGGACGGTAGGTAGGAAGTTTGGGATGTCTGGAAAGACGGTAAGTACCACAGCTACCTACAATCAGCGGACGACTTTTGTCTTTGAAATCCATATGTGAGTGGTTCAAATAACCAGTGTTCAAATACATAGGACAGCACCTCTTTTTGTACTTTTTATCATTGTATCATTTAGTACATATTTTGTCTAATCCAATTCATAGACATATTTTGCAGATTAGGATAAGCTATATATAGCATAACTAAGGAACGTAAACAAAAAAGTAAAGTATAAAGTTTGATTTAAGGAAACAAAGAACAAAAAAGTATATGTATTGGAGGAGAGCTATTTATGATCGTACCACGTTATTATGAAAATCTAAGCGTACTGCACGAAAACACAATGCCAGCCAGGGCCTATTATATTCCGTCATCCAAAAGAATGGATAACTTGGTGGAACACAGAGAAGAATCAGATCGTATGCAGTTATTGAATGGAACTTGGAAATTCCAGTATTTTAACAGCATCTATGACATTCAGGATTCTTTTTTTGAGAAGAATTATGATACAGAAAATTTTGATGAGATTCAGGTTCCAAGTGTATGGCAGATGGCTGGATATGATACACACCAGTATACAAACATCCGGTATCCATTTCCGTTTGATCCACCATATGTGCCACAAGACATTCCGTGTGGAGCCTATGTACATACTTTTGAGTACAGTAGAGATGAGAAAGCGCCAAAATCTTTTTTGAACTTTGAAGGAGTAGACAGCTGCTTTTATGTATGGCTCAATGGTTCTTACATAGGATACAGCCAGGTCTCACATATGACCAGTGAGTTTGATGTTACCGGTGTACTTCAGGATGGAACAAATACGGTGGCAGTGTTGGTAATGAAGTGGTGTGATGGTTCCTATTTGGAAGATCAGGACAAATTCCGTATGAGTGGTATTTTCCGGGATGTGTACATTTTGAAACGCCCAAAACAGGCAATCAGTGATTATCATATTAAAACAAGAATTGAGGATATGCTTGCGAAAGTAGAAATTGAAATGAAATTCTACTCTCCGTTAAATGTAAAAATTTCGATTGAAGATAGAAGCGGAGCAGTTGTAGCACTAGGAAGTATTGCTAAAGAAGGAACAGCTGTATTAGAAATCACGAGTCCGGAACTTTGGAATACAGAAAATCCATATCTATATAAACTGATTCTTGAAACAGAGAACGAAGTAATTGTAGATCACATTGCATTAAGAAAGATAGAGATTAAAGATCAGGTTATTTATTTAAATGGACAGAAGATTAAATTCCGTGGTGTCAATCGACATGATTCTGATCCGGTTACTGGATTTACAATCAATCCGGAACAGATTACAACCGATCTTACGTTAATGAAGCAGCATAATTTTAATGCGATCCGTTCCAGCCACTATCCGAACGCACCATTTTTCTATGAAATGTGTGACAAGTATGGATTCATGGTGATAGATGAAGCCGATATTGAAGCTCATGGTCCATTTATGATCTACAGAAAAGAAGACACCGATTACAATCGGTTCAAACGATGGAATGAGATGATTGCAGATGATCCGGCATGGGAAGAGGCAATCGTTGATCGTGTAAAACTCATGGTGGAACGTGACAAAAACCGTTTCTGTATTGTTATGTGGTCAATGGGAAATGAGAGTGCTTATGGTTGCAACTTTGAAAAAGTACTGGAATGGACAAAGAATTTTGATCCAGACCGCATCACACAATATGAGAGTGCAAGATACCGTAATTATGATGAAACATATGATTACAGCAATCTGGATGTGTACAGCCGGATGTACCCGGCGCTTTCCGAAATTCAGGAGTATCTGGATAAAGATGGAAGCAAACCCTTCCTTTTGGTAGAGTATTGTCACAGTATGGGAAACGGACCTGGAGATTTTGAGGATTACTTCCAGATGATTCAGGATAATGATAAAATGTGCGGCGGCTTTGTCTGGGAATGGTGTGACCATGCAATTGCTCATGGAACTGCTGAGAATGGAAAGACTATATATGCTTATGGGGGCGACCATGGCGAAGAAATTCATGATGGCAACTTCTGTATGGATGGATTAGTATATCCAGACAGAACGGTACATACAGGACTTTTGGAATACAAGAATGTTTATCGCCCGGCAAGGGTTATTTCCTATGACAAAGAAAGTGGAGAACTGGTGCTTCATAACTACATGGATTTTGATAATCTGAAAGATTATGTGAAAATCAGCTATGAACTGACACAGGATGGTCTTGTGATCAGCAAAGGTAAACTTTCAGAAGTTTCAGCAGCACCACACAGTGAAGGAAAAACAAACCTTAAAATCAATGTGCCAGTGAATGGAAAATGTTATTTAAAACTTATTTACCATCTGAAAAAAGAAGTACCATTATTGGATGAAGACCATATTCTTGGATTTGATGAAATTGAGGTAAGCAAGGACGATGCAAAATGTAAACTTGCTGAGAAATGGCTACAAAAAACAGCAGTGGGCTCTGAATTACAGGTAAATGAAAATGATACACAGATTCATATCAAGGGGCGTGAATTTGCTTATACCATAGACAAACGTACTGCACTTTTTACAGAGATGAAATTTGCAGGTCGGGAATATCTGAACCACCCGATGGAATTAAATATTTGGAGGGCACCAACAGATAATGATATGTACATCAAGTCTGAATGGAAGAAAGCCCATTATGATAAAGCTTATACAAGAGCTTACACGACAGAGGTCGTGCAGGGAAAGCATGGTGTGAAAATTACAAGCCATGCATCCGTTGTGGCAGAGACAGTACAGAAGATTCTTGATGTGACGATCACATGGAAAATAGAAGCTGCTGGAAAGATTGATGCAGATATTGCAGTAACAAAAGATGATGAATTTCCGGACCTGCCAAGATTTGGTGTGAGGATGTTCCTGGATAAAAAACTTTCGGCTGCACGATACTTTGGAATGGGACCACAGGAAAGCTATTGTGACAAACATCAGGCTGCGAGCCACGGTTTGTATCAGGCAAATGTAGATGATTTGCATGAGGATTATATTCGCCCACAGGAAAATGGAAGCCATTATGATTGTGAATATGTAGAGCTTAATAACAGCCGATATGGAATTGTGGTCTCTGCGGAAAATGCCTTCTCATTCAATGCTTCTTATTATACGCAGGAAGAACTTGAGGAGAAAACGCATAATTATGAATTAATAGAATCAGATAGTGTAGTATTCTGTGTTGACTACGCATTAAATGGCATTGGTTCTAACAGTTGTGGTCCAGTTGTATTGGAGCAGTACCGATTTGATGATGTATTATTTCGGTTTCAGTTTACACTGATACCGTATATAAAGGGATAATAAAGTTTCATGCAACCCGTAAACAAGGAAAGAGAGTCTGATTGAGATGTAAAGTCCGGATATACAGAGCAATCAGACAAAAACAGAGAAAAAATTAGAATTAGACATCATACGGCTAGACATATTGAGATTCTAAGTGCGATGAAGATGAGGAGCAAAGAAATTCGATGGAAGAAAAAAAGTATTTGAAATGGTATAACAAAATTGGATATGGATCAGGCGATATTGCAGGTAATGTAGTCTATGCGTTCCTGACATCTTTTATGATGGTCTATTTGACGGACTCAGTAGGACTTGCTGCAGGTGTCGTAGGTACCCTGATTGCAGTATCAAAACTATTTGATGGTTTTACGGATATATTTTTTGGATCAATGATTGACAAAACACATAGTAAAATGGGAAAAGCGAAACCATGGATGCTATATGGATATATTGGTTGTGCCATTACGCTGGTCTGCTGTTTTGCAGTACCAGTCAGCTTGGGAACAACGGCTAAATATGCATGGTTCTTTATCTCTTACACACTGTTAAATGGTGTGTTTTATACAGCAAACAATATTGCTTATTCAGCACTTACGTCACTGATTACAAAGAACAGCAAAGAGCGTGTGCAGATGGGATCTTACCGTTTTATTTTTGCGTTTTCAACAAGTCTTCTGATTCAGGCAATTACAGTTGGATTTGTAGATAAATGTGGTGGAGATGCTACAGCATGGAGAACAGTTGCTATTATCTATGCAATCATTGGTCTTGTCGTAAATACGATTTCAGCACTTTCTGTTAAGGAACTTCCTGAGGAAGAACTTAACGAAGGAGAAGTAAAGAATGATAATGAAAAGTTCGGAATGGTACATGCATTCAAGCTTCTTGTTAAAAACAAATATTACATGATGATTTGTGGAACATATATTTTACAGCAGTTATATGGTGCCATGATTGGAGCTGGCATTTATTACATGACATGGGTACTGAAAAATAAGAATTTGTTTGGACAATTTGCATGGGCAGTAAATATTCCACTGATCATTGCCCTGATTTTCACACCGACATTAGTTGGTAAGTGGAAAGGTATGTATAAACTGAACTTAAGAGGTTATGTCTTAGCAGTCATCGGTAGAGCACTTGTTGTTGTTGCAGGATATATGGGCAGTGTTCCGCTGATGATGGCATTTACAGCTCTTGCAGCCTTAGGTCAGGGACCATGGCAGGGAGATATGAATGCAGTTATCGCATCTTGCTCTGAATACACTTATCTTACACAGGGAAAGAGAATTGACGGAACGATGTACTCTTGTACTTCTCTTGGCGTAAAAATCGGTGGAGGTATTGGAACCGCTGTTGTTGGATGGATGCTTGAGTTCAGTGGATATATCGGAACAAATGCAACTCAGCCGCAGTCTGCACTTGATATGATGCAGTTTATGTATCTTTGGCTTCCGCTAATCTTTGATGTATTGATTATGTTTGTACTTTCAAGAATGAATGTAGAAGATGCAAATAAAAAACTGAAAGCAGAAAAAGGAATTGCTGCAGATGAAGTAACAGATGCATCAGACATAAATTAGAATTGACAGGAGAAAGCGTTGTCTGGTCATTGCTCGATGAGACAGTGCTTTTTTCTATATATAAAGTGATTGAACTGTATTTTGAAAATAAAAAAGGACCACTTCATTTTTGTGAAATGACCTTAAGAAAATATTCAGTTTTCACAAAATAGTCCTTTTAGTATTTATACATGGTAAGGATGCTCAAAATATTCAGCGTAGAATACTAAAAGGTCATTCAGATATTTTTTTAGATTGCTCATTTGCAATTCCTCCTTTTCTTATTTACAAGTTGATTATAGGATAGATGTAAAAGGATTGCTTGCCAAATCGAAAGAAGATATAGACAAATGTTGCAAAGGGGAGTATTTCATGCAGTTAAAATATGTTGACACAAAAGAGGAGATTATAGCAATAAATAGGAAGTCAAAACATATTGAACCACATCTTCATAATGCATTGGAGATCGTTTGTGTAACAAGTGGAGCATTAGAACTTGGTGTCGGACAGGAACTATACCATATGGAAAAAGGAGATATAGGCTTTGTATTTCCAGATGTTATTCATCACTATCAGATACTGACACCCGGTGTAAATAAAGCGACTTATCTGATTGCATCGCCATTTACGATAGCCAAATTTGCAGATATCATGCAATCCATGGCTCCTGAATACCCAATCATCAAAGCGGAAAAGGTTGAACCGGAGGTATATAGGGTTATAAATGCAATTTTAGAGACAGAACAGTCGGATATTACTGTTGCACAGGCATATCTTCAAATTGTGTTGGCACGCTGCATAGGAAAATTAAATTTGGTAGAAAAGAGTAATGTGGGGAGCAACGATCTTATTTACCAGACAGTTTCCTATATATCAGCAAATTTTAAGAAGAAATTTTCGCTGGAAGAGATGGCAAAAGATCTGGGGGTGAGCAAATATGTCTTATCCAGACTCTTTTCCAAAACATTCCATAGAAACTTTAATCAATATCTTAATGATGCAAGGCTGAACTATGCATGCCATCGTTTGGAAAATACGAGTGATTCTATTACAAACATTTGTCTGGATAGTGGATTTGAAAGTCAGAGAACATTTAACCGAGTATTTAAAGAAAGATATAAAATATCACCGAGTGATTATCGGAGTACTTGTGTGAAAGATATGTTGACATAAAAGGTTCTGTTGATCGAAATATTTACTTTGATTTTACAGTGCTATGTATTTGATTTCATGTGTGGATGATATAATATAAAAATATTTGTAGAAAAAAGAGTTTTATTCTATTATGAAAAGAGTAAGGTGTATTCTAAAGAAACAAGAAAGGCAGGGCGCATATGAACATGATAAAATCCATAATCGATTTTAATGAAAAAAAAGGATTCATCTGTGATATGGATGGTGTGATCTATCATGGCAATCAGATATTGCCAGGTGTTCCAGAATTCATCCAGTGGTTGCATGATGAAAAGAAAGAATATTTGTTTTTGACAAATAATAGTGGATATACACCACGAGAATTAAATCAGAAACTGGCTAGGATGGGACTTGATGTGCCAGAAGAACATTTTTATACCAGTGCATTGGCAACAGCCGCATTTTTAAAAGAACAGGCGGCAGGCTGTTCGGCATTTGTGATAGGAGAAGCCGGCCTGTTAAATGCACTTTATGATGTAGGTATCACAATGAATGATGTAAATCCGGATTATGTTGTTGTGGGAGAGGGACGCTCCTATTCATTGGATACATTAACAAAAGCAACGAATTTAGTTTTGAAAGGTGCAAAGCTGATCGGAGCAAACTCAGATGTTTCCGGACCGATTGAGAACGGCATTGCTCCTGCTTGTCGTGCATTGATTGCACCTATAGAAATGGCAACAGGTACACAGGCATATTTCTGTGGGAAACCGAATCCACTGATGATGAGAACAGGATTGAATATGCTTGGATGTCATTCAGCAGAAGCTGTAATGGTTGGGGATCGTATGGATACAGATGTGATTTCAGGAATGGAAAGTGGTATGTCTACTGTATTGGTTCTCTCTGGATGTTCAACGAAGGATACACTCAAAACTTATGCTTATCTTCCGACAATGGTATTGAATGGAGTGGGAGATATCGCCAGTATGGCAAAAGCAAAAGAGGAATAGTGTGATTAGGCAAATACCAGGAGGTAAAGTATATGATGAAACTTGATAATTTTGTAGGAATGATGACAGGACATTTTGATAATAAGGATCAATTTAATAAGATGTAGGCAGAGGGGAAAACATATCCATATGCGGAACATGTAAATACAATCTGTAATGACAAAATAAATAACCTTCCTGAAGATTTCAAAGGAAAATTTGTTGTTGAAGAGAGTTATTATGAAATTAATGGAAAACGTCATGCATCTCCACATCTTTTCCTTATCACAGAAATAGAACAGGGAATTTTACTTTCTTCTTATGAAATTCCAAAAGGAGAAGATAAAAATACATTTTCATATGATTCTATGAAGAATGTTGATTACTCTAAACTAGAAAAATCTGAAAAATTTAATCCGGCACTTTATCATGAAAAGGACGGAATCTGGGAGGGAGGCAGCACAAGCCAGTTCTCTCCGGTAATGACATTCAAACTTTGGGAAAAGTTTTCCAACAATTTTCTGGAAATATCGGAAAGCATGGAAGTTAATGGAAAGAGAACTTTTGGATATGATGAACCAATAATTTATAAGCGTGTATAATCAAAGGTCTGCATATTGGGATGAACTTCAGTTTGTAGAGGACTCGATGAATTTGCGTAATATGGGGCATTACATGAATGTTAATTTAAGGAAATAATATGGTAAGCAAAAGCGGGATAACTTTTCAAATCGTTCTATTGTTGCGTAGGTTATTAGCACTTAGAATATGAAACATCTTAATTGAAGAATATTTAGGGGCTAATGGAAAATTAAATGTTGAATATCCGAATGGCGTTGAAGTGTAGAAAGAAAAATGTGAGGTAGAGAGACTCATTATTAGCGAAAAGAAACATAAAAATAAGCGATATTATAAAATTTCTTTTTTAATTAAAAATAAGAAATAATTATCTGCCGTACGACGGCAAAAGAAAAAAGCCGTCGTACAGCAGTCATTTGACACGCCCGTATGAAACGGCGGCTGTGAAATAACACTCTCTACGAAAAAAGAGGACTTTTCGTTCAAAATGAACGAAAGGTCCTCTTTTATGTTAAAATTAACTTGCGATGAAAATTTCAACTATAAATTATAATAATCCAAAACAAGGATATTTACCACTGTTTCTTTCAGATTGTTTGGATCTGCTGGATCCTGTTTTAACATTTGACAGATTGATGGGAGGAATCGATTTAAATAAGTATCTGACAGATATTCCGGAGTACACAACTGGACGACTCAGATATAATCCGGTCAACATGTTAAAAACAGTACTTTTCGGATTTATGACCAGCGGCTACTGCTCCCCGAGAGAACTGGAAGACAACTGCAAAGTCAATATCAGATTCATGTATCTCATGGATCACCAGACTCCATCATACCGAACCTTTGGATATTTCATCAACGAAGTACTTCAGGATAAGATTGAAAACATTTTTAACGACATCAATCAAGCGATCTTCAACGAGGAGCATGTGGATTTGCAACATATCTACATCGATGGTTCCAAGTTTGAAGCAAATGCCAACAAATATACCTGGGTTTGGAAGAAGGCTACCGAAAAGTTCCGTTACAAGCTTTATGAAAAAATCACTGCGGAGATTGAGGAAATCAACAAAGAAATCGCATGGAGTGAAGTACAGATTTCAACGAATTCTGAGTATGTACCAGATTATCTGAATGAAATCATTGATCAGCTTCTGCCGGCATACAATGTACAGATTGGTGTAGCAGATGAATATATCGCAGTTGTTGACGTGAACCATTATCGTTCAGATATGGACTGTTTCATTCCTTTGATGAAGCACTTCAAACAAACGTATGGCTTCTATCCCAAGTATCCTGTGGCAGATGCTAGCTACGGATCATATAACAACTATATTTTTTGCGAACAGAACGGAATTGAAAAGTATATGAAGTTTCCAATGTTTAAAAAGGAAACCAAGGATCGAAAGTATCATGAAGATCCATTTCGTGCAGTTAATTTTAGAATTGATGAACAAGGTGTCATGAGATGTCCTAACGATAAAGCATTTCATCTTTTATACAGAAGAAGTGTGAGGGGAAATCAATACGGACGCAAGGAAGAACTGTATGAATGTGAAGATTGCAGTGGATGTCCATATGCAGAGAAATGTAAGAAAACAGCTAAAAATCGAACTGTTCGGATCAATCAGGAACTCACTGCAATGCATCAGGAAGTAATCGAAAACTTAGAAAGTATTCATGGTGCGCTGTTACGAATGAACCGTTCGATACAAGCAGAAGGCACTTTCAGAATCATGAAAAATGACCGTTGGTACAAGAGAATTGTCCGAAGAGGTATTAATTCGGTTAAACTAGAAGTTTTACTTGTGGCAATAGGACATAATCTATACAAATATCAGAACAAAAAGATGAGAAATAGAACTGCCGCATAGATTCAAAAAGAGAATCTCTATGGGGTAGGGGAAGTACGCCTTTTCAGCGTAGGATTCCAGCAATTTATGCACAATAAAAGCAAAAAGAGGGATGCGAAAAAACTCAATCGAGTTTTTTCACATCCTCTTTTATATAGGCAACGAGCCAAAGTCTGGGCTTGCCCGAGACCTTGGCGACTGCTTACAATCCCGGAATGTGCCTTTTGGCACTTCCGGTGATTACGTCCGAAGACTGCCGCCCGATTTTCGCCGTCAGATTTCGGACATCCGTCAAATTGTCATGTGAGGTTCAGGACGGTTCGTTTATATTCGGAAACGGTCATTTTATAGTAGTTCTTAAAAGCGGCATGAAAATGATTGGGGTAGGAATATCCAAGCCGGGAAGCGATTTCCGAGATCGAAAGCTGGTTTTCTTTTAAAAAGGTGACGGCGGCAGCCATGCGTGCTTCCGTCCTTTTTTGAAGAAAATTCTGCCCGTAACGGTTGAAAAGGATACGGCTTGTCTGTCTGGGGCTTAAGCCGAGACGGCTGGACAGTTCTTTCAGCGTAATCGTATCGTATTCGAGTAAAAAGCTGTCCTCGATCAAGATATAGGATTTGATCAAAGGGATCGGAATATAGGTGATCGCCGCATTTGAAGCAGGCTCATAATTTCGCAGGATCTTGACGAAAAACTGCATGAAAAGAGCTTGCAGCATGACTGCGGCGGCAGGACCGGGGCTGGAAAATTCCCGATGGATCTGCTCAAGCGTCGTCTGCAGATCGGCGCAGTCCTTTCCATACCAAAACGGATAGTGTAAAAAAGACGCCATCATGGAAGCGCCTGCCGTATTTTTTTGCTTCGCATGCAATTTATCTATCCTTAAATAAATACAGTATTCATAAGTGGGATCATCGGGATCGGAATACTGTTGGTGTTCAATATGAGGACCGGTTGTATACAATATATCCGGATATAATTCGTAAGGACTTTGCGCGCTGATTAAAGTCCCTTTTCCTTTTGGAATAAAGTGGATCTCATAACTGTTGGAGCTGTGTGAATGTGACGGTGTATTCCATGTCTGACATTCATAGGTAAATTTTAGAATACGGATCTGATAATCTTCTATGGAAAATGTAATGTTTAAATTGTCGTTTTTCATGGACTTTACCTCATTAAATCTGGATTTAGTACGAATTAAGTACGAAAAGCAGACATAAATATAGCAGATATGTCCGCTGTTCCTGTATGATTATCGTACTATAAATCCTATAATGAAAGCAAGAAAAAGATAAAATTTCGAGATAGGAGGATGTTTATGATCATCGATGCACATTTACATCTCTGGGATCGGCAGTGCGGACGCGTAGATGAAAAACCGGTTTTTGCGCTCTGTGAGGGAAAAAGTAATTTCGGTGGGGAAATACGACAGATGATGCCGCCCTATATGCTGGATGGACGCAATACCGCAGAAATGTTGATCGCCAATATGAATTATGCGAGAGTCAGCGGTTGTGTGGTGACGCAGGAATATATTGACGGAAATCAGGATCGTTATCTGCTGGAATGTAAAAAGAAATATCCGGAAAGAATGAAAATCTGTTGTCTGTACGAGGAACGGGAGATCGACAGTGAATGGATCAGACAATTTGACGGGATCAAAATCTGCGCGGGAAGACTGAGAGATCAGAATCTGTTGCACCATAAGGAGATTTTTGCGAAAGCAGACCGGTTAGGGAGATTTATTTCCATTGATCTGTCAGATGGGGAACTCCAGGTAAAAGAAATGGAAAAGTTGATTAAGATGTATCCGGATTTACGAATTGCGATCGGTCATTTCGGTATGGTTACAACAAACGGGTGGGAAGAGCAGATCGCCCTTGCCCGGCACAAAAATGTCTATGTGGAGAGCGGCGGGATCACATGGTTGTTCCATAAAGAATTCTACCCATATCCGTCTGCGATTCAGGCGATCAGAACGGCGATCGGGATATGTGGTATAGAGAAAATAATGTGGGGAAGTGATTATCCGCGTACAATGACGGCGATCACTTATGATATGAGTAAAGATTTTATAGAAAAAACATCTGCGCTTTCAGAAGAAGAGAAAAACAGGATCTTAGGAGAAAATGCGAAAGACTTTTATGGATTTCCGGATTTGGATGTTCCGGAAAAAATAAGAAATATGGTGGAATAGGAGAGAGGAAACATGATCGTAAAAGGTACATATTTTCAAAATGATGCAGAAAGACCGCTGGTATATGGAGACGTTGAGATACGAAATATACCGAGACAAAGATTGCGGGGAGAAAAAGAAAAGGACGGGATTCTTGCGGAAAGTGTGTTCGTCGGATTTTGCGGAACCGATCATACGCTGATGAATATGGGACGTGAGGGAAATTTAAAAGAAAAGTTTCCCGCAGGATGTGACCGGCTCGTCAACGGACACGAGGGTGTTGTATGGGTTCCGTCTGAGAATCGGTTTGCCATCGTATTGATCCGGGGAGGAAACAGCTATGATCCGACAAGATATACAGAGGAAGAGACGTATTTTGAATATGGGTGCGATCAGGCAGACGGATTGTTTTCCGACCGGAATTATTATCATCCGGATATGCTGCTGAAAATTCCGGACGGATATGTGAAAGACGGGAAAATTCCGCTTACACTGGCAAAAAAATTAGTATTCAGCGATCCTTATGCGTGCATGATCTTTCAGAGAGAGCGGATGGAAGACTTGGGCGAAGCACATAACTTTCGGGTGAAAATGGCGGAGCATCGGTGTACGGAGGCAGAGGCAAGAGAGATTGCGAGAAAGGAAACGTTCCAAAGAGTCTGCATTTTCGGGCTCGGAACGACAGGAATGTTTATCGGGGATCTGATCCGTCAGAAATATCCGGAAGTAAAGATCGTCTTTGTGGCAAGAAGTGAGGAAGACAGCCCGAAAGTTTCGTTTGCATTAAAACAGGCAGGGGCGTCTTATGTAAGAAGTATTTATGATACAAAAGAAGAACTTGCAGATGCGATCAGAGAAAAGTTAGGCGGTACGGCAACGGTATTTATCGGTTCCAGCGGGGCGGCGATCGAGCATGAAATCGCATTTCAATATGGCGTGCTTGGATGTAACGGCATTTACAATTCGTTCTCTTTGGGACCGGAAGTAACGGTGGATACGATGCCGTTCGGATTTAAAAATCAGTTGATATTCGGATCGATCAACTTCCGGCAGGATCACATGGAGGAAGCAATCCGGATCCTCCAAAACAGCCGTTACGATGAGATCGTGGAATTGATCGAGAAAGAAGAATTTACTGCGGATCCGATCGATGCGTATGAAAACAGAATTTACTCCAAGAGCGCGCCGATGAAAACAGCTGTTGTCTGGAATGAAACATATATCGACATGGAACGATAAGCAGGATTTTTTAGGAGGATAGATGAAATGAAAACGATTATGATCCCGGAACCGGGAAAAGTGATGATGACAGAGACAGAGATGCCGGAAGTAAAACAGGGGGAAGCGTTATTGAAGATACTGTATGGCGGTATCTGCGGAAGCGATCTTGGAACATACCGCGGAACATTTGCGTATGCAGGCTATCCGAGGATTCCGGGGCATGAATTTTCCGCACAGATCGTAAAGATCGGGGAAAATGACAGAGGGTTAAAAGAGGGAATGATCGTAACATGCAATCCATATTTTAACTGTCAGAAATGTTACTCCTGCGAACGCGGGCTGGTAAATTGCTGTGAGTCGAACGAGACGCTGGGGGCGCAGAGAGACGGCGCATTTTCGGAATATATCACAATGCCGGTTGAACGGATTTACGACGGAAAAGGATTAAGCCCGAAAAGTCTTGCTTTGATCGAACCATTTTGCATCAGCTATCACGGCGTGTCAAGAGCGGATATCCAAAAAGGAGACAAGGTGCTTGTGATCGGTGCCGGAACGATCGGCGTGCTTGCGGCGGTTGCGGCAAAGGCAAAAGGCGGAGAAGTGTATATTGCGGATATTGCGGAAGAAAAACTGCAGTACGCATACCATACATTTGGACTTGCGGGCATGATCAAAAATGACAGTGAAGAGAATTTCGCAAATCGTGTGCGAGAAATTACGGGCGATCATCATGGATTTGACGTATGTATCGAAGCGGTGGGGCTTCCGTCCACATTCCAAAATTGTATCGATGCGGCGGCATTTGGCGGTCGGGTCGTATTGATCGGCGTGGGAAAGAAAAATCTGGATTTCAATTTTACGATGATCCAGAAAAAGGAGCTGGATATTCTGGGCTCCAGAAATGCGCTGAAAGCTGACTTTACGGAACTGATCGATCTTGTAAAAGGAGGGGCGATCGACTTGGAAAAGATCGTGATGAATCCGGGAAGTGAGGATCCGACGAAAAAATCAGAATATGAATTGGATGAAGCGGAAGCGGCGTTTGAAGAGTTCAGCCAATATGGCGGAAGCAAACTGAAAGTGCTGATCCATTTCGCGGATCCGGAATAAGAAAACGGGAAAAACATATTATGAGTATGTTTTTATGATTTCTTCGGCAATAATCCGTTTGGATATGCAGCGATTCATAGCTTGTTTTTCAATGTAATGATGGGCTTCTGGTTCTGTGAATTTTAATTCATTGATCAGAAGCCATTTGGCTTTATTTACTAAACGGATTTCAGCCATTTTTTGTTCAATAGAGGAAGATTTTTTCTCAAATTGTTTCAAGCGTTCACGTGCACTCTCTAACCAACTGAGCGCATAAAGCATAGTAGGTTTGGAAACGGGCTTTGATAATGTGAAGATACCATATTCGACTACTTTGTCATGAATTTCTTCGTGGAGATCATTTTTTACTAAAAGAAGAACGACAGTCTGTTTTTTGGTACAGGCATCGATTGCAAAGCGAGTGCCCATATCATCGGGGAGCGGAGCGTTGATGATGACAAAATCATAAGTTTTTTCTGCAAGGACTTTTTTTGCGGCACTGATACTGGTAACACTGTGAAGTGGAAAATATCTGGTTTTTGGAAGTATACCGGTAAAGGCGGAGGTAAAACTGTCGGTTGCAGATACGATCAGTATACTGTAAACACGTTCTTTTAAACTCATGTCGTACCTCCTCCTTTGAAAAACAGATTATTTATTACAATAAAGATTTAAGATTGAAGCCGGTATCAGTTCTTTGATAAAACAACTGTTTTTTGCAGCAGTACAAGCGGCTTTGAATGTTTCTGGCAGTTTTGGATATTTTTTCAGCGTGTCCGAATCCGCGTGATAGAAATTGATATTTGTTGCCGGAGGCGGAGTCAATTCTTTTTGCATACCCTCCATACATGCATAAATAATCAGAGCAAATGCAAGATAAGCATTTGTGGTCGGATCAGGAGAGCGGAGTTCCATACGGCGGTATTTTTCAACAGCGGCCGGAATACGGACAAGTTGTGACCGATTTTCATCGGACCAGGAAATATATAGCGGAGCCTTATTGGTTCCAAAGCGTTGATAAGAGTTTTCTGTCGGGTTAAAGAAAACAGTCATATCAGAGACTTTTTCCAGGATTCCGGCAATAATCTGATCCATGTGATCTTCTTTATCAGAGGCATTGACGGATACATTAATGTGAAAACCGTTTCCCGGATGATCTTTTAATGGCTTAGGAGTGAAATCAGCAAAGAGTCCGTTGCGTCTTGCAATGGTCTTTACAACCGTTTGGAATGTCATCGCGTTATCTGCAGCGGTTAGTGGATCGGAATAACGAAAATCGATCTCGTTTTGTCCCGGACCTTCTTCATGATGAGAACTTTCCGGATAAATACCCATCTGTTCTAATGTGAGACAGATTTCACGGCGGATATTTTCGCCCTTATCTTCCGGGGCAATGTCCATATAGCTGGCATAGTCGTAAGGGATATTCGTCGGTTCTCCCAGTTCATCTAAATAAAAAAGATAAAATTCCTGCTCTGCGCCAAAGAAAAACCGATAGCCCTTTTCTTCAGCATCTCGGATAGCTTTTTTTAAAATAGAACGTGTATCACAGGCGAAAATCTCTCCGTTTGGATAGGTGATCGTGCAATACATCCGAACCACACTGCCGTGTTCCGGGCGCCAAGGTAAAGGCATCAGAGTATCCGGATCCGGATGCAGGAAAAGGTCGGAATGATTTTCATCTCCGAATCCGGTAATTGCAGAAGCATCAATAGCGATGCCAAATTCAAAGGCGCGGGGAAGTTCATCAGGCATAATAGAGATGTTCTTTTGTTTTCCGAATACATCACAAAAAGCAAGACGGATAAATTTCACGTCTTCTTCCTGTATATATTGGATGACTTCTTGATAGGAATATTTCATAAATCAACCTGCTTTCTATTAATTTGCAACATACATCTGTTTATACGGATTTTTACTGTCGGGGGTGATGACGGTAAAAGGAGCCGATAGAAGATCATCAATTTGATAATTAAATGCGGAACAAAAATCGGATAAATATTCACGAAGTTCATCCAAATCTTCCCGGGACGCCGGGCGGGCGGTTACTTGTTCGGGAAATTTTATATCGTGACAGTCGTCGCGTAAGAATATTTTACCGCCATGCATTCCTGTGCATGGAAAATTTCCAACGATCCGTTTTTTATTTCGTGAGAGTCCGAGAACGATGATGACCCCGCCTGCCTGATATTCCCCAAGAAAACTTCCAGCATATCCGCCGATGATCATAAGAGGTTTTTTTTCTTTGTATTCTTTCATATGGATTCCGGCACGATATCCGGCATTTCCCTTTACATATATTTTGCCGCCACGCATTGCATAACCGGCAGCGTCTCCGATATTTCCATGGATCAGGATCTGTCCCTCATTCATTGTATCGCCAACGGCATCCTGCCCATTGCCATATACGGTAATCGCAGCGTTATTTAAATACGCGCCCAACGCATTTCCCGGTATTCCATAAATCGTAAGATCTTTCTGAGACATTCCGGAGGCAAGAAACCGCTGTCCACAGCAGTTTTGGATCGTACAGGCGTCGTCTGATCTGCGCAATGCTTCATTGATTGCTTTGTAATCTAAAGTTTTAGCATCTATGATTTCCATATTATAACATACCTCAACATACTTTTTTGTTTTTTTTTGAATAATAATGTGATTTTTTGAATTATTATTCTCCTGCATGAGAAATACCGAGTATTTCCAGTTCTTTTTCGGTTAGTCCGATGCCTCGAAGCATTAGACGGTTTCCACGCAAAGCTTCAATCGAATTGATTCCCATGCCGCCCATCAGTTCTTTGATTTCATGCTTCCATGCGGTCATGAGATTGATTAAATGCTGACTGCCGACTTTCGGATCTAGTCTTTTTACAAGCTCCGGTTGCTGGGTGGCGATACCCCAATTGCATTTTCCGGACTGACAAGTGCTGCAGAGATGACATCCGAGAGCAAGAAGAGCGGCTGTAGCGACATAGCAAGCGTCGGCACCTAAGGCGATTGCTTTTATAACATCGGCGGAATTGCGGATACTACCTCCGACAACCAGAGAAACATGATTACGGATTCCCTCATCGCGAAGTCGTTGATCTACAGCGGCAAGTGCCAGTTCAATCGGAATTCCGACATTATCGCGGATTCGGGTAGGAGCCGCGCCGGTACCGCCGCGGAAACCGTCAATGGCGATAATGTCTGCACCACTTCGGGCGATACCGCTTGCGATTGCGGCAATATTGTGTACTGCAGCGACTTTGACAATGACCGGTTTTTGATATTGAGTCGCTTCTTTTAAAGAAAAAACAAGTTGACGCAGATCTTCAATCGAATAAATGTCATGATGAGGAGCAGGGGAAATGGCATCAGAACCTTCCGGGATCATTCTTGTTCGGGATACGTCGCCTACGATTTTAGTTCCGGGAAGATGACCGCCGATACCGGGCTTTGCACCCTGCCCCATTTTGATTTCAATTGCGGCTCCAGCCTCCAGATATTCTTCGTGAACACCAAAGCGACCGGAAGCAACTTGCACGATCGTATTTTCTCCATAACAGTAAAAATCTTCATGGAGACCACCTTCTCCGGTATTATATAAAATTCCAAGATCTGAAGCGGCTAATGCAAGAGCTTCATGAGCATTATAGCTGATGGAACCATAACTCATTGCTGAAAACATAACCGGCATGGATAGTTCCAACTGTGGCGGCAAGTTTGTATCTAAGAGCCCATTTTCTAAGCGAGCGGTTTTTTCCGGTTTTTTACCAAGAAATACTTTTGTCTCCATCGGTTCCCTCAAAGGGTCGATCGGCGGGTTGGTGACTTGGGAAGCGTTGAGCAGTAAGTGATCCCAGTAAACAGGGAGTTGTTTCGGAGTCCCCATAGAAGAAAGAAGAACTCCGCCGCTTTCCGATTGTTTATAAATCTCTTTGATCATTTGATTTGACCAATTGATATTTTCACGGTATGTACAGTCATTTTTTACAATTTTCAATGCATTAGTCGGACAGAAAGCAACGCAGCGATGGCAGTTCACGCAAAGCCGTTCGTCATGTGTCATACATTTGTGTTCTTTATCATAAATATGTACATGATTTGCACATTGTCGTTCGCAGATCCGGCAGGAGATGCATCGCTGCTCGTTTCTTACGACTTCAAATTCGGGATATAATAATGTGGCGTTCATTAAAATGCACCTTCCTTTACTTTGATGATTACAGGTTCACCGCCTGCCGGATACCAGATATTTTCAGCATTCGGTTCCATCGTCCGGATCGCTGCTTCTTCACTGGAAATGAAAACTTTGTCATCTTTTTCCCCAACAACCATGGAACGCAGTTTCAGCCGGTCGTTAAGCGCCATCAGTCCGCCGTTAAATCCAAAGACGATTGAGAATGGACCGGTTACGAGCAGACTTGGAAACATCGTCCGTAGGAAAATGTGTTTTTTCTTGTCTTCTAAATCTGATTTTGCAGAAATGGTACTCCAGAAAGGAGCTGCAATGACGCTGGCAGCTTCCTCTAAGGTAAGTTCCTGAACACGAAGCAGGTAGTCCATAATATAAGTAATTACTTCCGTATCGGTCTGGAGCGTACATTTATAACCGAACATCTCGACAAAACGGCGGTTTGCATCATAAGAAGAAATTTCTCCGTTATGTACGATGGAATAATCAAGTAGAGTAAACGGATGCGCACCGCCCCACCAGCCCGGCGTGTTGGTTGGATATCGTCCATGGGCGGTCCATGAATAACCTTTATAGTCTTCAAGTCTGTAAAAAAGACCGACATCTTCCGGATAACCGACCGCTTTGAATGTTCCCATATTTTTTCCGCTGGAAAATACATAAGCTCCGGGCATTTCATCATTGATCCGGATAACACATTTTGCAACAAATTCTTTTTCCTCTAATTGAAGAGAAGACATGACAGAGCGAAGGGGAGCAACAAAATATCTCCAGATAATCGGTTCGTTTTTGATTGCCGGAATTTTATGGGTTGGAATAATTTCAGATTGAACAATCTCAAATCGTTCTTTTAAAAATGCTTCACATGTTTTTCGGGTGTCGCGAGAGTTAAAAAACATATGTAATGCATAAAAATCTTTATAATCAGGATAAATTCCATATCCGGCAAAACCTCCGCCCAGTCCGTTGGAACGGTCGTGCATCGGTTTCATGGAATTTGTGATAATATCTCCGGATATTTTTTTCCCTTCTCTGGAAATAACTGCAGAAATTGCACATCCGGAAGGAATGCGTACTTGACCTTCCATTTTCATATGATCGCTACCTACCTTTCTGATAATAAAAAGAAAGGCACTCATTTTTAGGGCAGAAAATCTGCATTAAAAATGAACGCCTTTGCTCACTCGCATTTATTTATACAGCGAAAAATGTCGTTTGTCAATGATCGTATGAAATTGTATTAAAAATAAAACAATGCAAAAAAAGATTGACAATCCCTTTTTGCAAGTGTAATATTCAGCGAGTAAAGGCAAGGGCGTCTTTGAGATAGGATCTCAGAGGCGCTTTTTCTTTTAAAATAAAATACAATTTGATTAAAAGGCAAGGGCGTCTTTTCGGTACGAGAGTGTTATTAGGAAAGGAGTTCTTGCCTTTTTCAGATTGAAAGGAGTGACACGATGAAAAATGTATCAGAATTTTTTGGATGTAAGGTTTTTGACGATCGGGTAATGAAGGCGAATTTGTCAGCCAAGATTTATCAATCATTGAGAAAAACGATCGATGAGGGGGCAAAACTGGATATCAGTGTGGCCAATGCAGTTGCATCGGCGATGAAAGACTGGGCGGTTGCCAATGGAGCTACTCATTATACCCATTGGTTTCAGCCACTTACCGGGGTGACCGCTGAAAAACATGATAGTTTTATTTCTCCTTCACCGGATGGCGGAGTGATCATGGAGTTTTCAGGAAAAGAGTTGATCAAGGGAGAACCGGATGCTTCATCTTTTCCGTCAGGCGGACTTCGTGCAACATTTGAGGCGAGAGGATATACCGCATGGGATCCGACGTCGTATGCGTTTATTAAAGGAAAAACATTGTGCATTCCGACTGCATTCTGTTCCTACGGCGGCGAAGCGCTGGATAAAAAGACACCGCTTCTTCGGTCAATGGAAGCACTGAATAAACAGGCGCTTCGTATTCTTCGCCTTTTCGGAAATGAGGATGCAAAATGTGTCCGCACATCGGTTGGTCCGGAGCAAGAGTACTTTCTTATTACACAAGAAATGTATGAAAAGAGAAAAGACCTTCAATTTACCGGTCGTACGCTTTTCGGGGCAAAACCTCCAAAAGGGCAGGAAATGGACGATCATTATTTCGGAGTCATCAAACCGAGAGTTGCTGCTTATATGGAAGAATTAAATGAAGAACTATGGAAATTGGGGATTCTGGCGAAGACTGAGCATAATGAAGTAGCCCCGGCGCAGCATGAACTGGCTCCGATTTATACAACAACCAATATCGCGACAGATCATAACCAACTGACGATGGAAATCATGCAGAAAGTTGCCGCGAAAAATGGTCTTGTATGTCTTCTTCATGAGAAACCGTTTGCCGGAGTAAACGGAAGCGGAAAACATAACAACTGGTCACTGGCGACGGATAAAGGTGTGAACTTGCTTTCTCCCGGAGAAACTCCATATGAAAATGCACAGTTTTTATTGTTCTTATGTGCAGTCATTAAAGCGGTGGATGACTATCAAGATCTGCTCAGACTTTCTGTGGCAACCGCGGGGAATGATCATAGACTTGGAGCAAACGAAGCACCGCCGGCTGTTGTATCCATTTTCTTAGGCGATGAATTAAACGCGGTCTTAGAAGCAATCGAGACAGATACTCCATATGAAGGCATGGAAAAAACGCAGATGAAATTAGGAGTAAACGTACTTCCGAAATTTAATCGTGACACGACAGATCGTAACCGGACTTCACCATTTGCTTTTACGGGAAATAAATTTGAATTTCGTATGCTTGGTTCTTCTAACAGCATTGCCTGTGCCAATATTATGCTGAATAGTGCAGTTGCGGAAAGTTTGAAAATCTATGCAGACCGGTTGGAAAAAGCAGAAGATTTTGAAGAGACTTTGCATGAAATGATCCGAAAGACGATTAAAGATCATAAACATATCATTTTCAATGGAAATGGCTATGATGAAACATGGATCAAAGAAGCAACAGAAAAGCGAGGACTATTGAATTATCGTACGACGCCGGATTGCATGCCGCATCTTCTGGATAACAAAAACGTGAAAATGCTGACTTCACACAAAGTATTTTCGGAAGCAGAATTAAAATCAAGATGTGAGATCATGTTGGATAATTACTGCAAGACAGTTCTGATCGAAGCAAATACAATGATCGATATGGCGAAGACGGAAATTGCTCCGGCAATCAGTGCTTATGTTTTGGAACTGGCAAATACAGCATCTACAAAAAAAGCAGTAGATGAGTCGATTTCCTGTGGCTATGAAACAGAACTTCTGAAAAAATTATCCGGATTTGAAGAACAGATTTCCATTTATGCGGAAGAATTGGAAGAAGCGGTGATGAATCTGCAGGATATTGAAGACATCGAGACAAAAGCTTATGGAATCCGTGATCGGGTATTGAATAAAATGAGCGAGCTAAGGGTTGTCTGTGACGAAGCAGAAAAAGTGACTGCGAAAAAATATTGGCCATTTCCGACTTATGGGGAACTGCTTTTCGGGGTGAGATAAGGTGAAATTCAGAGAGTTTACAGAAAGAAGGAATGTATATGAGTTATAGTGCAGTGAATACAATCTGGGTACTAGTTGGAGCGGCATTGGTATTTTTCATGCAGGCGGGATTTTCCATGTGTGAGGCAGGATTTACAAGAGCGAAAAATACCGGAAATATTCTGATGAAAAACTTGATGGACTTTTGTATTGGAACACCGGCATTTTGGCTTGTAGGATTCGGGCTGATGTTTGGAAGCGGTTCTGCGATCTTTGGAACATTTGACCCAATGATACGTGGTGATTATAGTCATATTTTACCGGCAGGAGTTCCACTTTGGGCATTTACAATCTTTCAAACCGTCTTTTGTGCAACGTCAGCGACAATCGTATCCGGCGCTATGGCGGAAAGAACGAAATTCAGTGCATACTGTATTTATTCGGCAGCAATTTCACTCTTGATCTATCCGATTTCCGGACATTGGGTATGGGGCGGAGGCTGGATTTCCCAGTTGGGATTTCATGATTTTGCAGGCTCTACAGCGGTACATATGGTTGGCGGAATCTGCGCACTGATCGGAGCAAAGATCCTAGGACCTCGTATCGGAAAATATGATAAAGATGGAAAACCACGCGCAATTCTCGGACATAACCTGACATTTGCGGCTCTTGGAGTCTTCATCCTCTGGTTCTGTTGGTTTGGGTTTAACGGAGCGTCAACAGTGGGAATGGATAGCGATGCTTTAGTAGAAACAGCAGGAAGAGTATTTTTTAATACAAACATGGCGGCGGCAGTTGCGTGCTGTACTACTTTGATCTTTACATGGATCCGATATAAAAAGCCAGATGTTTCTATGACTTACAATGCAGCGCTGGCCGGATTGGTCGGTATTACTGCCGGATGTGATGCGGTCGATGCAGTCGGAGCGGTTGTGATCGGTATAGTCTGTGGAGTTTTAGTAGTCCTTTCCGTAGAATTCTTTGATAAGGTTGCGAAAATCGATGATCCGGTTGGAGCAATTTCTGTACACTGTGTATGCGGAGCAGTCGGAACAATTCTTACCGGCTTGTTTGCGACCGGCGTGACAACGGAGGCAGGACTCTTCTATGGTGGTGGAATTCATTTTCTTACGGTTCAGATAATTGGAGTTGTTTCTGTTGCAGTTTATGTGGCGATCGTAATCACAATTGTATTTTTAGCAATCAAACATACGATCGGTCTTCGCGCGGATGCAGAAGATGAGATTGCCGGATTGGATGTTTCAGAGCACGGTTTATTGACAGCCTATGCAGGATTTTCGATGGTTCCGGATACGGCGACAGCAGACGAAGCCGATACAGTTCCGGTGATGGTGACAGGAGAAACACCGGTTGCGGAAGCGGTTCCGGTTAAGAAAGTTCCAAGTTTTGAAGAAGGAACACCGAAATTTACAAAAATTGAAATTGTATGTAAAGAATCCAGATTTGAAGTGCTCAAGAGCGCAATGATGAAACTTGGTATCACAGGTATGACGGTCTCCCATGTATTAGGATGTGGGGTTCAAAAAGGAAAACCGGAATATTATCGTGGAGTACAGGTGGAGGCAAATCTTCTTCCGAAAGTACAAATTGAAATGGTAGTAAGCGCCGTACCGGTTCGGAAAGTAATTGAAACCGCAAAGAAAGTACTTTACACAGGGCATATCGGAGATGGAAAAATCTTTGTTTACGATGTAGAAAATGTTGTAAAAGTAAGGACGGGAGAAGAAGGTTTTGACGCGCTTCAAGATGTAGAATAAATCGGAAAATTTTATATAAGAGCCGGCATTCAGAAAGATTTTTCTTTCCGAATGCCGGATTTATATAGAGCGAAGGAGGAACATGTTATGTGTTCGATTATGGGATACTGCAGTCCAAGTGCAGTGTATGAGGTTTTTATGAGAGGATTTCAAAGAACAATCTCAAGGGGACCGGATGCGAGTAAAGTGGTTGATACCGGAGAAGGGTATCTTGGATTTCATAGACTGGCGATTATGGGAATGACAACGTCCGGGATGCAGCCGTTTCAGTTGGATGACAGTTACGTTGTATGCAACGGAGAAATTTACGGCTTTGAAAAATGGAAAGAAGAGCTGAAGGAAAAATATGTATTTAAAAGTGAATCAGATTGTGAGGTTCTCTTACCTTTGTATCAGGAGTACGGTGTAGAAATGTTTGCTATGCTGGATGCAGAATTTGCCTGCATTATTTATGATGGAAAGACAAGAGAATTTATTGCTGCAAGAGATCCGATTGGAATCCGTCCTCTATTTTACGGATATGATAAAGACCATGCGATCATTTTTGCAAGCGAAGCGAAAAACCTGGTAGGTTTGACAGATAAGATCATGCCATTCCCACCGGGATATTATTATAAAAACGGAACATTTATTTGTTATTGCGACATTGCAAAAACAGAAAATGTTTGTCAGGATGATTTAGAAACTGTATGCGGGAAGATTCATGATAAATTGACAGCAGGAGTAGAAAAACGTCTTGTAGCGGATGCAAAGATCGGTTTTTTACTTTCCGGAGGTCTGGATTCTTCTCTTGTGTGTGCAATTGCGGCTAAGAAAAGCAGTCGACCGATCAGGACATTTGCGATCGGAATGAGTGAAGATGCGATCGATCTAAAATATGCAAAACAGGTTGCAGATTATATAGGAAGCGACCATACAGAGATCTATATGACTCCGGATGATGTGATCGGATCTTTGGATACGGTTATTCATTTGCTTGGAACTTATGATATCACGACGATTCGTGCATCTATTGGAATGTATTTCGTATGCAAAGCAATCCACGAACAGACCGACATCCGGGTCTTGCTGACCGGTGAAATCTCCGATGAGTTGTTTGGGTATAAGTATACAGATTTTGCGCCGGATGCGGAGGCATTTCAAAAAGAATCTCAGAAGAGAGTCCGGGAGCTTTATATGTATGATGTCCTTCGGGCAGACCGCTGTATCTCTGTAAATTCATTGGAAGCCCGTGTCCCATTTGGAGATCTGGATTTTGTAAAATATGTGATGGCAGTGGATCCGAAACTGAAGATCAATACATATGGAAAAGGAAAATATTTACTTCGTCACGCATTTGAAAAAGAGGATTATCTACCAAAAGAAATTCTTTGGAGAGAAAAAGCGGCATTTTCGGATGCAGTAGGTCATTCAATGGTTGATTATTTGAAAGAGTATGCAGAAAAAATATATACAGATGAGGAGTTTGAACATTTGCGGAAAACGTATACCTTTGCACGTCCATTTACGAAAGAATCTTTGCTGTATAGAAGTATTTTTGAAAAATATTATCCGGGACAGGCTGAGATGGTTGTTGATTTTTGGATGCCAAACAAAGAATGGAGCGGATGTAATGTGAAAGATCCGTCTGCCCGGGTACTTTCCAATTATGGAGATAGCGGAAAATGAGTAGGAAGTGATAAAGAATGTCTAAATATATATTTGTAACAGGCGGCGTAGTGTCGGGGCTGGGAAAAGGGATTACGGCAGCATCACTCGGGCGCCTTTTAAAAGCAAGAGGATTGAAAGTAGCGGCTCAGAAGCTGGATCCTTATATCAATGTGGATCCGGGAACAATGAGCCCTTATCAGCATGGAGAAGTGTATGTAACAGAGGATGGAGCGGAAACAGATCTGGATCTGGGACATTATGAACGATTTATTGATGAAGACTTAAATAAATATTCCAATCTGACAACGGGAAAAGTTTATTGGAATGTATTAAATAAAGAGAGAAGGGGGGAATATCTCGGTTCGACGGTACAGGTAATCCCGCATATCACAAATGAGATCAAAGAATTTGTATATCGTGTCGGAAAACAGACAGATGCAGATGTGGTGATTACAGAGATCGGCGGAACGATCGGAGATATCGAGTCACAGCCATTTTTAGAAGCGGTACGTCAGATTTCTTTGGAAGTAGGAAAAGAAAACAGCTTGTTTATCCATGTGACACTTGTTCCATATTTGAGCGGATCCGAAGAACATAAGTCCAAGCCGACGCAGCATTCGGTAAAAGAATTAAGAGGGATGGGAATCAATCCGGATTTGATCGTATTGCGTGCAGATATGCCGTTGGAAGAATCTATTTTTCAGAAAATTGCATTATTTTGTAATGTGAAAGCCGATTGTGTGATTGAAAACAGAACATTAAATAATCTGTATGAAGCGCCATTGATGTTGGAAGAATCCGGATTTTCCGATGTGGTTTGCAGAGAACTTCATATAGATGCAGCGAAACCGGATCTCGAGGAATGGAAGCAGATGGTAGAACGGATCCATAACCGCGCGGAGGAAGTGCAGATCGGATTGGTGGGAAAGTATGTGAAGCTGCATGATGCTTACCTTTCCATTGCAGAAGCACTGCAGCACGCAGGTTATGAGAAAAATACATTTATCAAAATCCATTGGATCGATTCCGAGGAGATTACGAAACAGAATGTCGGACGGATATTGGGAGGACTTCATGGTGTGATTATCCCGGGAGGCTTTGGAAATCGTGGGATCGAGGGGATGATCGTGGCAGCGCAATATGCCCGTGAAAAGAAATTGCCTTATTTGGGAATTTGTCTGGGAATGCAGATCGCAGTAATCGAATTTGCAAGAAACGTGATCGGATATACAGATGCCGGATCCGGAGAATTTGAAGAACAGTGCCCGCATAAGGTGATCGATTTTATGCCGGGACAGAGCGAAGAAGTTGCAAAAGGCGGAACCTTGCGTCTGGGAAGCTATCCTTGTAGGATCACGGCAGGCACAATGATGGAGAAATGTTATGAAAAACAGATGATACAGGAGCGGCATCGGCATCGTTATGAATTTAATAATGAATATCGAGAAACATTAATACAGCATGGGTTGGTGATCAGTGGGACGTCTCCGGATGACCGCTTGGTTGAAGCGGTTGAGTTGGGGAATCATCCGTTTTTTGTAGGGGTACAGTTCCATCCGGAATTTAAGAGCCGTCCGAATCAGGCGCATCCGTTATTCAAAGGATTTGTTTCCGCTTCTTTGGAGCAGAAAAAAAGATTGACAGAATGATAAAACCGGATGAGGAAAATTGGAAAAATATAGAGCACAGGAGGAAGAAAGGCGATGGCAATCCATGAAGAATGTGGAGTGTTTGGCATGATAAACTCTAAGAGAGAAAATATTGCAAGCTATGTATATTACGGACTCTATGCGCTTCAGCACAGGGGGCAGGAAAGCTGTGGAATTGTTGTAAACGACGATGGTGTGTTTTCTTCTTATAAAGATCTGGGACTTGTAAGTGATGTTTTCTCTAAAGATACAATGTTGAATTTGTCAGAAGGAACGATGGCAATAGGACATGTTCGATATGGTACAACCGGTGGGACGACCCGAAATAACTGTCAGCCGATTGAAGTCAATCATCAGAAAGGAAAAATGGCGTTGGCACATAACGGTAATTTGAGTAATGCCTTGGAATTACGGGATAAACTTGAATTGTCAGGAGCTATTTTTCATACAAGCAGTGATACGGAGACGATTGCCTATGTCATTACAAGAGAAAGACTGATGACTCCAAGTATTGAAGAAGCGGTCAGTAATACAATGAATTTGTTAGAGGGAGCGTATTCTCTGATTTTAATGTCTTCTACAAAAATGATCGCAGCTAGAGATCCTTATGGATTCCGCCCGCTTTGTTATGGAAAACGGAAGGACGGAAGTTATGTAGTGGCATCCGAGAGCTGTGCATTGTCTGTGGTTGGCGCGGAGTTTATACGGGATATTTTGCCGGGAGAAATTCTGGTGTTTAGTGATAATGGGATTGAGTCGAGAAGAGAACATTGTGAGAGGCAAAAAAAGCGAACCTGCATTTTTGAATATATTTATTTTGCGAGACCGGATTCCGTGATCGATGAGATTTCTGTACATGAAGCAAGGATGAAAGCGGGAGCATTATTGGCGGAAAGTTATCCGGTGGATGCGGATATTGTGATCGGAGTACCGGACAGTGGATTGGATGCAGCATTAGGATATGCATACGCGGCAAAGATTCCATATGGAATCGGATTGATTAAGAATAAATATATTGGACGGACGTTTATTTCACCGGAGCAAGAAGATCGGCTGGACAAAGTAAGGATCAAGTTGAGTCCGGTAAAAAGTGTCATTGATGGAAAAAGAGTGATATTGATCGATGATTCGATCGTACGAGGAACGACAAGTAAACAGATTGTGAAATTGCTGCGTGACGCAGGCGCGAAAGAAATTCATATGAGGATTTCTTCGCCGCCGTTTTTGCATCCATGTTATTACGGAACAGATATAGATTCCGAAGAAAATCTGATTGCCTGTCATTATACCGAAAAGAAAATTTCGGAGATCATAGGTGCAGATTCTTTGGGGTATTTGCCAATAGAAAAACTTGGACAATTGATTGACAGTGAAAATTATTGCTCAGCATGTTTTGATGGGGCGTATCCGACGAAAGTTCCGACAGATCTTCGGAAAGACCGTTTTGAGAGAAAAATATCGGAACGGTTTTAAGAAAAAAGAAAGCGTGGAAAAGAATGAAAAAATTTGACAGAAAACTGATCCTGGAAGATGGGAGCGAGTATTACGGATATGGTTTTGGCGCTGAAATTGAAAGCATCACAGAAATTGTATTCAATACAGCGCCTGTCGGCTATCAGGAAATTATTTCAGATCCTTCGTATACGTATCAGACGGTTGTAATGGCTTATCCGCTGATCGGAAATTATGGGATTGCAGAAGATGATTTTGAGACGGAAGTGCCGACAATCGGTGGAATCGTGGTGAGAGATTATAATGATCAGCCATCGAATTTCCGAAGTAAATATACGTTAGCAGAGAGTTTGAGAAAATATGGGATTCCGGGGATTTCCGGAATCGATACAAGAAAATTGGTTCGCTCAATCCGAAATCTGGGTAGCAGAAAAGTATTGATTACTGATGTGGAAACTTCTTTGGAAGAAGGACTGGATAAATTGGCAAATTATGATATTCCGGAAAATGCGGTTGCTCTTGTCAGCAGAAAGAAGAAGCAGGAATATCGGGTTTTAGATGCAAAATATCAGGTCGCGGCAATCGACTGCGGCATGAAACAAAATATTATCCGGTGTTTGAACCGGCTGGGATGTAATGTGACGGTCTTCCCGTGGAATACGTCGCTGGAGGCGATTGAACGACTGGAACCGGATGGTATCTTTTTTTCGAATGGTCCGGGAAATCCGACAGATGTTCCATCGGTGATCGAGCTGGTCAAACAGTTACGTGGAAAATATCCGATTTTCGGGATCTGTCTTGGACATCAGATTATTGCATTGGCATATGGGGCAAAGACTTATAAATTAAAGTTTGGACACAGAGGAGGAAACCATCCGGTGAAAAATCTGCGTACCGGAAAGGTTGAGATCACCTCGCAAAACCATTCTTATGCCGTGGATAAAGATAGTATTCTGGATACACGTCTTGAAATTACGCACTTGAATTTGCTAGATCAGACTGTGGAAGGCGTTGCCTGCGAAGAAGAGAAAGTGTTTTGCGTGCAGTACCATCCGGAAAGTGCGCCGGGACCACAGGACAGCAGCTATTTATTTGAACAATTTATAGAACAGATGGAGGGAACGAGAAATGGCAAAAAGGACTGATTTGAAAAAAATACTTGTCATTGGTTCCGGTCCGATTGTGATTGGGCAGGCAGCAGAGTTTGATTATGCAGGAACTCAGGCATGTTTGGCATTAAAAGAAGAAGGGTACGAGGTCGTATTGTGCAATTCCAATCCGGCAACGATTATGACAGATACAACGATTGCAGATAAAATTTATATGGAACCATTGACATTGGAATATATTGCAAAGATTGTCAGGTACGAACGTCCGGATGCAATCGTACCGGGGATCGGAGGACAAACAGGATTGAATCTGGCAATGCAGCTTGAAAAAAAAGGAATATTAAAAGAATGTCAGACAGAACTGTTGGGAACGAGCAGAAGAAGTATCGAACGAGCGGAAGACCGGGAATTGTTCAAAGAGTTATGTGAAGAATTAGGAGAACCGGTCTTACCGTCAGCGATTGCGAACACAGTAGAGGATGCGGTGAAAGAGGCGGGGAAAATCGGGTATCCGGTCGTTTTGCGTCCGGCATTTACGCTGGGAGGAACAGGCGGCGGATTTGCGGATAATGAAAAAGAATTGTTAGAGCTGATCAAAAATGCGCTGCAATTATCTCCGGTTCATCAGGTGTTGATAGAGAAAAGCATTAAAGGTTTCAAAGAAATCGAGTATGAGGTTATCCGTGATGCAAACGATACAGCTATCACGGTATGTAATATGGAAAATCTCGATCCGGTCGGAATCCATACCGGAGACTCAATTGTCGTATGTCCGTCTCAGACATTGACGAATAAAGAATATCAGATGCTCCGTGACAGTGCGTTGAAGATCATCAGGGCACTGGAAGTGGAGGGTGGGTGCAACGTACAGTTTGCATTGGATCCGGATTCTTTTCAATATTACCTGATTGAAGTAAATCCACGAGTATCGCGTTCTTCTGCCCTGGCATCAAAGGCAAGCGGATATCCCATTGCAAGAGTATCTGCCAAGATCAGCATTGGAATGACTTTGGATGAGATACAATTAGTAAATACACCGGCAGCTTTTGAACCGGCATTGGATTACGTTGTGACAAAAATGCCGAGATTTCCTTTTGATAAATTTACAGATGCGAATCAGAAATTGGGAACACAGATGAAGGCGACCGGAGAGGTGATGGGCGTAGGAAGGACGTTTGAAGAAAGTTTGTTAAAAGCGGTGCGGTCTTTGGAGACGGGAGTAAATTATCTCTATATGCCGAAGTTTGACAAGATGGCAATCGAAGAATTGTCGGAATATATCAAGTGGGGGACAGACGACCGGATTTTTGCGATTGCTCAACTTCTCAGAATGGGAGCGACAGTCTGTCAGATTTCGAAAGCAACCCGGATCGATCGTTTCTTTTTAGAAAAAATAAAAAACATCGTGGAAGAAGAAAAAAAGCTGCGTATGCATCCCGGAGAGCCACAGTATTTGTATGGGGCGAAAAAAATGGGATTCTCGGATCAGGCGATAGCATGGTGTTGGGAACAAAAAGAACAGGATGTTTATAATCTGCGTAAAGCAAATGGAATCTTTCCGGTATATAAAATGATTGATACTTGTGCATCTGAATTTGAAAGTTATGTTCCGTATTTTTATTCTGTATATGAAGAAGAAAATGAGTCGATCATAGAGAATCGAAAAAAGATTATTGTGCTGGGATCGGGACCAATCCGTATCGGACAGGGCGTAGAATTTGATTATTCTACGGTTCACGCAGTTCAGACGATTAAGGATGCAGGATTTGAGGCAATCATTATCAATAATAATCCGGAGACTGTCTCCACGGATTATACAACATCGGATAAATTATATTTTGAACCGCTTTGTACAGAAGATGTTATGAATGTGATCGAGATGGAAAAACCGGACGGCGTGATCGCATCGTTAGGTGGTCAGACTGCGGTAAATCTGGCGGAACCGCTGGCGCAAAGAGGCGTTCGGTTGATTGGAACAGGATGTGCGGCGATTGAAAAAGCAGAAAACAGAGATGCTTTTGAAAAACTATTATCTGAGCTATCGATTCCACAGCCGAAAGGACAGGCAGTGACGGATATTGAAGAAGGAATCGAAGCAGCGGGGCAGATTGGATATCCGGTATTGGTACGACCGAGTTTTGTGCTTGGCGGACGGGCGATGCAGATTGTGGCAAAGGAAAAAGATTTGCGTCATTATTTAAAAACAGCAGTAGAAATTGATGAAGAAAAACCGGTATTGGTTGACAAATATATTTGTGGGAAAGAAATTGAAATTGATGCAATCTGTGATGGAACAGATGTGTTTGTTCCGGGAATTATGGAATTGGTAGAACGGACCGGAATCCATTCAGGAGATTCGATCAGCGTATATCCGACATTTAGCATTTCAGACAAAGTGAAACAAACGATTTTAGATTATGCGAAAAGGTTAGGTCTTGGAATCGGAATCGTTGGTTTGTTTAATATTCAGTTTATCGTTGACAAAGAAGAAAATGTCTATATTATAGAAGTAAATCCAAGATCTTCACGAACCGTTCCGTTTCTATCGAAAGCAACCGGATATTCTCTTGCAGATATTGCAACCAGGGTGATGCTCGGAAAGAGCTTGAAAGAACAAGGCATCGACCAGATCTATCCGGAAGAAAAGAAACGATGGTACGTAAAAGTACCGGTATTTTCATTTGCAAAATTAAATGGAATGGATGCTTACCTTTCTCCGGAAATGAAGTCGACCGGAGAGGCGATTGGATATGATAAGAAGCTTCATCGGGCAATGTATAAAGCAATGATCGCATCAGGAATCCGTGTGCAAAACTATGGTACGGTGATCGTAACTCTGGCAGATGAAGATAAAAAAGAAGCACTTCCTTTTATCCGACGGTTTTATAACATGGGATTTAATATAGAAGCAACCTCTCTCACAGCAGATTATTTAAAAAAACATGGAATCCGAACAAGAGTGCTCGGAAAACCGTCGGAGGGAAGTACAGAGATATTGGATGCTATTCGGGCAGGATATGTAAGTTATGTGATCAATACACGGGCAATCTTGTCGGGAGTACATTATGAAGATGGAGTTGCGATCCGAAGTGCTGCTACACAAAATAATATTACAATGCTGACTTCGCTTGACACAGTAAAAGTTCTTCTGGATGTATTGGAAGAAGTGACGATCGGTGTCACTACGATTGATGCGGAGTAATAAATTATATGGAGGAAAATGAAATGTTGAAACCCAATATGTATTATGATCAATTAAAAGAGTCGTATCTTTTTTATAATATTGCACAAAAGACAAAAAAATATTTAGAACTTCATCCGGAACAAACGCTTTTAAGGATGGGAATCGGAGATGTATCACTTCCATTATGTGACGCGGTGATCCGGGCGCTTCATGAGGCAGTAAACGAACAGGCGGAAAAAGAGAGCTTTCATGGCTATATGCCGGAATGTGGGGCATTGTTTTTGCGAGAGGCAATAACGGAATACTATAAGAGAAACGGGATTCGACTGTCTGCGGATGAAGTGTTTGTATCAAGCGGAGCAAGTGATGAACTCGGGGATCTTTTAGATTTGTTTGACCGGAAAAATTCTGCGCTTGTGATAGAACCGGCATATCCGGCTTATGTGGATGCCAATACGATGGCAGGCAGGGAAATCATTCATTTGACTTCCGGAAAAGAAAACGGATTTTTACCGGATCCGGGAGAAGATGACAAGGCAGATATCCTTTATATTTGTTCGCCGAATAATCCGACAGGAGCTGTTTTTTCTTATGAGCAGCTGCAAAAATGGGTTGATTTTGCCAATGAAAATGGATCGGTGATCCTTTTTGATGCAGCGTACGAAGCTTTTATTGAGGAAGATCTTCCTCATAGTATTTTTGAATTAGAAGGTGCAAAAACGTGCGCCATCGAAATTTGTTCTTTATCCAAAACAGCCGGATTTACAGGAACAAGGCTTGGGTACACGGTGATTCCAAAAGAACTTCAGCGTAATGGAATGAACTTAAATGAAATGTGGGTGCGGAATCGTACAACGAAGACAAACGGCGTGTCTTATATTATTCAAAAAGGCGGGGCAGCAGTATTTACAGAGGAAGGACAAAAGCAGATCCATTCCAATATCCGGATATATAAAAAGAATGCGCATGTGTTGATGGAAGTGTTGGATAAGCTGGGAATTTGGTATACCGGAGGAAAAAATGCTCCATATATATGGATGAAATGTCCGGAGGGAATGGGAAGCTGGGAATTTTTTGACTATTTATTGAATGAAATCCAGGTTGTAGGTACGCCGGGAGCCGGATTTGGCGAATGTGGAGAAGGGTATTTCCGTTTTTCGACGTTTGGATCACCCGAAGATACGAAAGAAGCGGCAAAGAGACTGTTAGCCTTGTTTTCTCGCTGAGAAAATAAGGAAGTCTTAAGATTTTCTTTAAAGAAAAACGAGCAGTTTCTTTGTATACTTCTTCTTGAAATTCATGATGTAAGATCGGATGAGAGCAAGAGGAATACAAAAATGCAAAGAAATCTGTACGAGGAAAGAAGAAAAAGGGAACGGCAAAAGGCGCGGCAAAGAGCATGCAGGATCAGGAAGAGAAAAAAGCGGATGAAATTGATATTTTTATCAACAGTCGCGTTTGCGATTGTTTTATGTGCCATATGTGCTCTTTGGGCGATAAGAGAGACGAGGGGAGAGGGAGCAGGTTCCGGGGCATTTATACAAAATCAGATCCGCAAATTTCAGGCAGAAAAAATGCTTCGGGAAATGGATGTATCCGATGAATATACAGAGGAATTAAAAAATCTTCTGAAGAAGAACCCGGAAACGATCGGATTTGTAAAGCATTACAATGAAAAAAAGGACGATCCTCCGGCGGACTCTGTGGGAACTTTGGAAAACGGGAAAATTCCTCTGCTTCTGCAATGGGATGAACGGTGGGGATACGGCATTTATGTTGACAATATGATCGCAGTAAACGGTTGTGGACCGACAGCGGTTGCGATGGTGGCTTCCGGTCTGACAGGGGACGATTCGATCACCCCATATCGGGTGGCACAGTCTGCAGCTGAACAGGGATATTATGAAGATGGAGTCGGGACAAGCTGGCAGTTTATGACAGAGGGCGTACAGCAATATGGTATCTATGGAGAAGAAATGGCTTTAAGTGAAAATACGGTCTTTACTGCGCTTGAAAATGGACAGCCTATCATATGCAGTATGGGGGCAGGAGATTTTACGACGACAGGACATTTCATTGTATTGACGGGAGTGGAAGACGGAAAAATCATAGTGAATGATCCGAACAGTAAGGAGAAAAGTGAAAAACGTTGGGAATATGAGAGGTTAGAATCCCAGATTCAGAACTTATGGGTATATGATTTATTTTAGTGAGGTACGCTGATATACTTCTTTTGCGAATCAGGGTGGACAATCCACAATCGCAGCTGTTATAATACAGGAAATAGAGATAATATAGGCGGAAAGAGATCCAAGCGTAAGCGGAATACTTCGGAATTTGATGAGATGAGCAGTCGGATTTCGAAGTATTCTTTCATTTTTAATTCATGAGGGAGGTTCTTATGATATACTCGGATGAGAAAGATTATGTGATGCGTATGATAAAAGAAATGGCAAGAGTGATATTTTCCTTGGCATTCGATAAAACTTATGTTTCCGTGGAAATGGAAAAGGCGAATAAATACAGAGTGTCAGGAAAAGCGCTGAATGATCTGTGGGAAATGATCGATGCCGGGCAGATCAATGAGGCGGAAAATCTGCTTTTGGAAAAGATCGATTATGCGGACAAGGAAGAGGTGATGGGGGCTGCGCTGTTTTATCTGTATTTAAGCGAGAAAGAGGATTCATTTTTGGAAGCACATCAATATTCAAAAGAGGAGGTGCTCTTTGGCTTCAAACAGTTGTTTGAAAGATCAGGATATCAGGAAATCCTTTCTCTGATCGAGAGCGGAATATAATAAGGATACACAAAAGAGGAAAGGAAATGGAGAATGAACAGGGAACTTTATAATACATATGTTCATATTTTAGAGGAGGAATTGATCCCGGCGATGGGATGCACCGAACCGATCGCGATCGCTTATGCGGCGTCCATTGCGAGAGCAGCATTGGGGATGCTCCCGGAACATGTGGAGATCCATGTCAGTGGAAATATCATTAAAAATGTGAAAAGTGTGATCGTTCCGCATACCGGCGGACTGCATGGAATCGAAGCGGCGGTGGCGGCAGGGCTGGTTGCGGGAGATCAACAGCGGGAACTGGAAGTGATCGCGGACGTAACGGAAGAACAAATCAAACAGATCAAGGCTTATCTGGAACAGACGGAGATTACGGTGGCGCAGGCGGAAACGGAACGTGTTTTTGAGATCGATCTGCGCGCAGAAAAAGACGGACGGCGTGTACAGGTGAAAATCGTGGATGGTCATACGAATGTAGTTCTCGTCAGACGGAATGAAGAAATTCTGTATGAGAGCAGTATGCTCTCGGAAGCTCCGGATGAAGCGGTGCACAAGACGGATCATAGTTTGTTGGAGGTAGAGAAGATCGTTCTATTTGCTGAGGAAGTGGAACTGGAAGATGTGACGGAAGTACTGGAACGGCAGATCACATATAATACAGCAATTGCGGAAGAGGGACTGCGTGGGAAATATGGGGCAAACATAGGAAATGTTTTGTTGACAGCATATGGCAATTCGGTCGGAAACCGGGCGAAAGCATGGGCGGCAGCAGGTTCGGACGCGAGGATGAGCGGATGTGAACTTCCGGTCGTGATCAATTCCGGAATGGTCTGCGACGGTGCGAAAGCGAGCTGCGCGGCTAAGATCGCATCGGCGGTCGGAGCGGGACTGCTTGGGATGGAGATGTACCGACAGGGAAGCCAGTTTGTAGGCGGAGACGGAATCGTGACAAAGGGCGTGGAGAAAACGATCATGAATGTGGGAGATCTGGCGAGAGAGGGAATGGCACAGACAGACAAGGAAATCATTCAGATCATGCTCCGTTAAATAGGATGCCGGAGAGAACAACGGAGAAAAGCAGAAGAAGCGTAACCGAGCGGGAAATAAAAAAGTTTCCCACCCGGTTACGCCATATTTTTACAATAAAAGATATAAAAATAAACACTAAGAAATAAAATAATTACTCGGCTTTGTCTGCATATTCATTCGCCAAGGCGATAAATTTTTCCGGATGCGTCGGGTACCACTCGGCAAATGTGCTTCCGTCAGCAGAGATTTTCCGACCGAGGGCGGCAAGAAATTCTGGTATCACAGTTTCCAAGATGACCGCGGCATCGGTGCCGAGTCGAAGTTCGGAAGCATTGGCGCATCCGTTGACGAATAATTTAAAAGCGGACTCCATTTTGCCGTTTACTTTTTTGGAGTGTCCGGCAAAACCGATCGCACCGGCTTGATGTGTTCCGCAGCTGGATGGGCATCCGGAGATATGCATTTGCGGAAGTACGCCGTCTGCAAACTGTTCTTTTCTCAATCTCTCCACACAGGCAGTCAAAAGCTGATAAGAATTCCGCAGCCCATGCTGGCAGATCGGAGAAGCGATGCAGCAGACACTTGTCTCAAACAGATTCTGCGCTCCGTCGGAGGTTACATTTAAAACAGCGGGAACTTCATCGGCAGTCAGGTTAATGATATAAATGGTTCCGTCCGGTGAAAGGCGAAGCTCCACTGCCTCCAGGTTCTGGATCGCTTGGAAGAGTTCTGCCGGTTTTTCCGCAGTCAGTCTTCCTCCGACCGGGTGATAGGAAACGGTGTAAAGTCCGTCCTGTTTCTGGGCTTTCACGCGGCGGTTTAAAGCGAGGTCTTCGGAAAGGCTGCCGCATCCGGATTTGGTGATGGTCGCGATCGGTTCGATCGGCCACGGTGTTTCTTCTTTCCGTGCTTCTTCGAGAAATGCAAGGAAGTGACTGCGCAGAGCTTCTTCTCCTAACGTATCCTGCAAGTAGCGTGTGCGGGCTTTTGCACGGGAATCATAATTGCCGTATGTGGTGAACAGGCGGATCATTGCGCTGACATAAAGGGAGACTTCATCCGGGCAGACACCGTCAGCGATATGAACGCCGAGTTTTGGATTCGGTCCGAGACCGCCGGCACAGTATATAGAAAATGTACCGTTTTCTCTTGCGACAAATCCAAGATCGCGGAACGTTGCATGTACCTCATTTTCCGGTGAGTTGGAAAATCCGACTTTTAATTTTCGTGGCATATGAAGAGACGGCATACGGTCGATCAGATATTCGCCTGCGGCTTTCGCATAAGGATACACGTCAAAAAACTCGCTCGGTTCGATACCGCTGAGTGGGGAAACCATGACGTTTCGCGGATTATCACCGCCTCCGCCTTTTGTGAAGATCCCGAAATCCAGTGCATCACGGATCAATGTGATGACAGAATCGGCGGATAAATTGTGAAGCTGGATCGTCTGGCATGTGGTCAGCTTCAGCAGATCGATCTGATGTTCCTTTATTTTATCAACAATAAATTTCAGGGTATCTTTGGAAACCCGACCGCCCGGGAGGCGCAGACGCAGCATGTAGCCGCCCTCTTTCTGTGCATAGCTTCCGAAACCGCCGGTGATGCCTTTGAGCGTATTGCGGTCGATCTCTCCGGCTTCAAATGCACGGATATTTTTTTCAAATACCGGAAGTTCCAGACGGAACTTGTCAATAGATTCTTGGTTGATCATTCTTATCATCCTTTCGTTTCGATGTATTTTGTAGGACACTGTATACAAAGACAGTATATGGAATCAATCGGGAAAAAGCAAGGCGTCAAAAAAGATTTTCTGCTTCCTAAACTAAGGATTTTGCGGTATACTTTAAGACAAGTGCAAATAACCCGAACGGGATTCCGTCGGGCAGATAAAAAGGGGCGAAAGGAGATCCATATATGGACAAGGAGAAGACAATAACAGCGATCAAAAATGGACAATGCATACTGGGGATCGAGTTCGGATCGACCCGGATCAAAGCAGTTCTTATAGGCGAGGAGAACGTGCCGGTTGCATCCGGAAGCCATGACTGGGAAAACCGTCTTGTAAACCAGATCTGGACATATACGATGGAGGATATCTGGAGCGGACTTCAGGCATGTTATGCAGATCTGAAACAGAATGTGAGAGAATTATACGGAGAGACATTGACGACGTTGGGGGCGATCGGTTTCAGCGGAATGATGCACGGTTATCTTCCGTTTGACGGAGAGGGCAGGCAGCTTGCGGAATTCCGTACATGGAGAAATACGATCACCGGACCGGCATCCGAAAAGCTTTCCGAGTTGTTCCGGTTCAATATTCCGCAGCGTTGGAGCGTTGCGCATTTGTATCAGGCGATCTTAAATGGCGAAGAGCATGTGGGAGAGATCCGTTTCCTTACGACGCTGGCAGGTTATATCCATTGGAAGATGACCGGGAAAAAAGTCATGGGAATCGGGGAAGCGGCAGGAATGTTCCCAATCGATTCTTCGGTACATACATGGGACGCACGGATGCTGGAACAGTTTGATGCGTTGACAGCGGAGAAAGGCTTTTCGTGGAAGCTAAAAGAGATCCTCCCGGAAGTGCTCGTGGCAGGAGAGGATGCCGGTGCTTTGACAGAAGAGGGAGCAGCTCTTCTGGATCCGGACGGAGATCTGTGCGCGGGAATCCCGATGTGCCCTCCGGAGGGAGACGCGGGAACCGGAATGGCAGCGACCAACAGTGTGGCGGTGCGCACGGGAAATGTATCTGCCGGAACGAGCGTATTTGCAATGGCGGTACTGGAACAGCCGTTGTCAAAGCCTTATGCGCAGATCGATATGGTGACAACGCCGGCGGGCGATCCGGTGGCGATGGTTCACTGTAATAACTGTACGTCGGATTTGAATGCGTGGGTAGGATTGTTTAAAGAATGTCTGGAAGCATTCGGCGCGAAAGTGGATATGGATACGTTATACGGAACACTGTACAATAAAGCGCTGGAGGGCGATAAAGACTGTGGAGGACTTCTCGCATATAACTATTTTTCGGGAGAGCATATTACGGGATTTGAAGAGGGAAGACCGCTGTTTGTGAGAACGCCGGACAGTAAGTTTGATCTTGCAAACTTCATGCGTGTGCATCTTAGTACATCGCTGGGCGCATTGAAGACCGGTATGGATATCCTGACGAAACAGGAACATGTGGAACTGGATAAGATGCTTGGTCACGGTGGTCTGTTCAAGACAAAAGGCGTGGGACAGAAGATTCTGGCAGGGGCGATCGATACGCCGGTTTATGTGATGGAGACCGCAGGAGAGGGCGGCGCGTGGGGAATTGCATTACTTGCGTCCTATATGAAGAATAAAAAAGCAGAGGAATCCCTGACGGATTATCTTGCAGCGCATGTGTTTGGCGGAGAAGAGGGAGCGCGTATGGAGCCGGATCCGGCAGATGCGGCAGGATTTGAGAAATTCATGCAGCTGTATAAAGCCGGTCTTGCGATAGAACGTGCCGCCGTGGATATGATGTAACCTGAAAAATGATATGGTCTGCAAAGCAGAACTGTGATCGGACAAAACAAACGAACAGAAAATAAAAGCAATAGGAAAAGGAGATTATCGCGATGCTGGAACAATTAAAAAAAGAAGTATATGAGGCAAATATGCTGCTTCCAAAACATGGACTTGTTACGTTTACATGGGGAAATGTCAGCGGAATCGACCGGGAGTCGGGACTGTTTGTCATTAAGCCAAGCGGTGTAGAATACGACAAACTGACGCCGGAAGATATGGTAGTTGTAGATCTGAGCGGCAATAAAGTAGAGGGAAGATATAATCCGTCTTCCGATACGCCGACCCATGTGGTGCTTTACAACCGTTTCCCGAAGATCGGCGGTATCGTGCATACTCATTCCGAGTGGGCGACGAGCTGGGCACAGGCGGGAAGAGACATTCCATGCTATGGAACAACCCACGCAGATTATATTTACGGTGAGGTTCCTTGTGTACGAAATCTGACAAAAGAAGAGATCGAGGAAGCGTATGAATTGAATACCGGTGTACTGATCGCCGATGAGTTTGAGGCGCGCAAAAAAGATTATATTGCAGTTCCGGCAGTGCTTTGTAAAAATCACGGACCGTTTACATGGGGAAAAGACGCAAATGAGGCTGTACACAACGCGGTAGTGCTGGAAGAAGTGGCGAAGATGGCGGCGCGCTGCGAATGGCTCAATCCGGCAAACAAACCGGCTCCGCAGGAATTGCAGGATAAGCATTATTTCAGAAAACATGGGGAAAATGCATATTACGGACAGAATTAAATGTCCGAAAGAACACTGGGGAAAATGTGATCGCAGCGAAAGAAAAGGATGCATTTAAAAAAGCGGGAGAGAAGAAAGAAGACAAGTTTAGCCGTAGCAGCACTGTCCGGAGATGGGGCAGCGCTGCTGTGTGCGTTTTTTTATCGGAATATTTGCAGAGGAACGACGGCGGGAACGCTGCTTGTATTTGTATTTTTTTGCCTGGTGACGGCAGCCTCGGTCAGCGACCTGAAATGCCGGAAGATTTCCGATCGGCTTTGTGGGTTGATTTTGGGGATCGCTGTCGCCGCCGTGTTCTTCATGCCCGGAGTGACGCCTCTGGAGCGGATCTTGAGTGCCGCGGCGATCGGGAGCCTGATGCTGACCGCGACGTTGATCCTGCCGGGCGTTTTTGGCGGCGGAGATATAAAACTGATGGCAGCCTGCGGCGGATTTTTAGGATGGGAGATGATCCGGGACGCTTTTGTGACCGCGGTAATCGCCGCAGCGCTGGCAGTGTTTTTGCTGCGGGTAAAGGAAAGAGAGTACAGGACGGGAATTGCGATGGCTCCGTTTTTTGAGTTGGGGATGGTACTGCATTTTTTGAGAAATTAAAAATCACGGAGGAAAAGATACAGAAATATGTTTATTACGGGTTATAGATTACTCAATCTGAGAAACAATTCGGGGAATAACTCTACGGATTCGCATATTGTGGAAGTGATGCTTGAAAATATAAACGAACTGGACAGATTATCCATAGAGACGATGGCAGAACTCTGTGATGTTTCAAAATCGAAACTTTCAAAATTTGTGAAAACGATCGGATTTGATGACTACAAAGAATTTCGGGATTTTGCGAGAAATGAAAAAAGACGTTCCGGCTATTCGGGATATGAGAACAAAATCATGATGTGGCGGTATATTGAAAAAGAGGGATGGGATTCTTATTTGAAGATCCTGAAAAATGATCTGGACTGTTTTATGGATCGGATCGACAGGGGAATGCTTAAGATGCTTGCAAAAGCAATGTATCGGCATAAGGAAGTTGTAGCTTTCGGGAGTGTCTATTCCCAAAATGTTGCCATGGATTTTATGTACCGGATGGCGGATGAGGGGAAATATATCCGGACATATACTTATGATACCAGACAGGAAGAGTATCTGCGAAATATGAATGAGGACACACTTGTCATTATTTTCTCGAATTCCGGACAATATCTGTACGGAGACGGAATGCGGCTGAATGACCATTTTAAAACATATTTGAAGAAGACCAAGGGAGAACTGGCGCTTATCACTTCAAATGAAGAAGTTGCAAAAGATCCGATGGTGAGGTATCCGATTTTGTATAGTTTTTCATCAAATGTGCATAGCCATATGCTGATCGAGAGACTTGTGATGGAAATGCTCATACTGGAATACAAAAAAGTAGTAAAAGAAAATGAAGAGATATAAAAATACGTCTTATCAAGAGATTGATTCGACACCTGCCGGATGGCATCTGCGAAGAAAAATCTTTGATAAGACGTATTTTTTCATTTATTGCTCACTTTTTTATCAGTCAGAATAGGAACGGAGGAACTCTACGGCAGATTGGATCTGCGTACTGTCGGTTTTTAAAAGTTTGTATTCATCCCGCTCCGGAAGTCCCATGCTTGCGCCCGGTTTTCTATATGTCATAGCACTTTCGATCTCGGTCTTACCGGACATATGGTAGGAACAGATACCGGTGTAAGGAACCAGTTTCTCGATGACATTTCGGCAGATTCCGCCTGCTGCAAGGATTTCGATTCTGCCGGCGCTTTTTTGATGAAGTATTTTCAGCATATCCCGTCCGGTCCATGCAGAAAGAGCCTGACCTCCTGTTAAGATGGTATCGTATTGTAATTCGATCGCCTGCTCCAACGCGCTCAATGGATCGAGGCACACATCAAATGCCCGGTGAAGTGCAGTTTCCATAGAACCGGCAGCTTGTTTTAATTCTGCGAGCTGCTCCAGATTCAACGTACCGTCCGGGTTGAGGATACCGACAACGACTCCGTCAGCGCCCTCTTCGCGGAACATCTCTACTTGTTCTTTTAACTCTTCAAACTCATATTGGTTGTAGCAGTAATCGCCGTAACGTGGACGGAGAAGTACACGGACTTTTAAGCCCGTATATTTACGAACCTGACGGAACAGGGAAAGAGAGGGCGAGACGCCTCCGATGACAAGGTTACTGCACAATTCTACACGGCTTGCACCGCCTTTTTCCGCTTCAATAGACGAAAGGATACTGTCGACACATGTTTCAAGAATGTAGTTTTTCATTTGTATAATCTCCTTTTTTAAAAAAATAAAATAATGCAATCTGAGGCGCACTACTCTTTGTACATTGATGCTAAAAAAGGAACAGAAAATAAAATGTTTCGGATGCTGTGGAGTATATCATAAAAGTTTTGAAAGGTACAGAAAAAAATTGTCAGTGGTTATAAAAATGGCAGGACACGAGTTGAGATTGTGCATATCATACAAAAAATCAACGGCAATAATATGGAAAGTATATAAAGAAGTTTCCAAAATGTGAAATTTTTAAGATTTAAAAATAAAAAAATTATAATGTAGACAGTTGCTATGCATAGCAAAAAAGTTAGAAAGGAAATATAGAGGATGAAATGTAAGGATATTTATGAATGGCCGGAAAATTATGGAGAACCGGACTGGTTTATCCATGACCGTTTCGGGATGTTCATTCACTTTGGTCTGTTTTCCGCAGCTGCAAGGCATGAATGGGTAATGACCTTGGAACAGATCGGAGTAGAAGGGTACAAAAAATATTTTGATAATTTCAACCCGGATTTCTTTGACGCAAAGAAATGGGCAAAGGAAGCAAAGGAAGCGGGATTTCAGTACGCAGTTTTGACAGCAAAGCATCACGAGGGATTTGCACTCTGGGATACGCAGCTTTCGGATTATAAGATCACAAATACAAAATTTGGACGGGATGTTGTAAAAGAATATGTGGATGCTTTCCGGGCAGAGGGATTGAAAGTCGGACTGTATTTTTCGCTTTTGGACTGGTATCATCCGGATTTTCTCGTGGACGGATATCATCCGGAGAGAAATAACGAAGAGTATATCAAAAGTCACCCGGGAGATATGGAATCTTATCGGAAATTCATGCACGGACAAGTGAAAGAGCTGCTTACCGGATATGGAAAAATCGATTACTTATGGTTTGATTTTTCTTATCCGCAGCGTGACTGGGGCGACTCCGTCGGAAAAGGAAAAGAGGATTGGGGTTCGGAAGAATTGGAAAAAATGATCCTCTCATTACAGCCGGATATTATCATCAATGACAGACTCGGACTCGGAAGAGGTGTGGGAACGCCCGAACAATACCAGAGAAGTTCCAAGGCGGATAACGGCGGAAAACCGATCGTATGGGAAGCATGCCAGACATTGAATAACAGCTGGGGATATGATCGGGATAATCTGAACTGGAAATCACCGGAGATGGTTGTCAAACTTCTGATCGATACGGTATCTAAGGGCGGCAATATGCTTCTCAATATCGGACCGAATGGACGAGGTGAGATCGACAGCCGTACACAGAGCATTCTGGATGAAATCAAAGAATGGATGAGACTCCACAGGGAATCGATTTACGGATGCGGACCGAGCGAATACGAGGCGCCGTTGGATGCAAGATTTACACAGAATGGAAATCATCTGTATCTGCACCTGTTTTCATGGCCGTATCGTACGCTGCTGATCAATGGTCTGGGCGGCGAGGTTGAATATGCGCAGCTTTTGAACGACCATTCGGAGATCAAATATATCCAGGATGAGGGATTGTCGGGAAAAAGAAAATCACACAAAGATCTGAATCTGGAAGTGACCGAAATCCACATCAAAGATAAATTTGAGGAGAAAGCGCTTCTTGTAACATTGCCTGTACAGAAACCGGATGTTATCGTGCCGGTTATTGAATTTATTTTAAAAGAACAGGAGGACTAAATAGATGTACTATATCATAACTGCACATGGAAAATATGCAGAGGGATGTAAGTCGAGCTGTGAGATGATCACTGGAGATACGTCCGCTTTTGTCCCGGTTACATTTACCGAGGAAATGACAAAAGAAGATGTAGAGAAAAAATACGAAGAGATCCTTGCCGAAAAAGGCGCAGAGGAATGTAAAGCGATCATCGCGGACCTACCGGGCGGAACTCCGTATAACGCGGCGATGCGTATCGTATCAGAGCATAAAAATATTCAGCTTGTCGCAGGACTCAGCCAGCAGCTTCTTGTGTTGATCAATTCAGGAGAAGAACTGGCGGATGCGATCGAACAGGTCGGAGAGATTTACGGAAATACGAAAGTTGCCAAAGAGAAGAAGACAGTACAGGCTCCGAAAGAACCGGTGGAAAAGAACGGGATCGTAAACTTCCGATTGGATGAAAGACTGATCCATGGTCAGGTGGCAACGTTCTGGACACGTACATTGCAGGCAGACCGGATCATTGTCGCAGATGACGACGTGTTAAAAGACGAGATCGGAGTCAGTGCATTGAAAGCAGCGGTACCGTCCGGTGTACACTTGAGTATTTTATCAGTTGACAATGCGGCAGCGCGATTAAATGCGGGAATTTACAGCGGACAGAGAGTATTTCTCATTGTAAACAAGACAAAAACAATCCGCAGGATGGTGGAAAGTGGACTGAAAGTAAAAGAAGTGAACATAGGAAACATGGGCGAAAAAGAGGGCAGACAGCGGATCAAAAAATCCGTATACTGCACATCGGAGGAACTGGCGGACGTTGAAGCAGTTGAAAAGGCCGGTGTTACGGTTTTTGCACAGATGGTTCCGAATGATGAGAAGAAAACATTTCGTTCCTATCTTCACTAATTAAAAGGAGGTTAAAGCAGTATGGAAATACAGACATGGCAAATTATTGCACTTACAATTGTTTCATTGATTTTTATTTGGGATGGAGTCAGCACTGCGATTTTTGATAACAAACCGATTTTTGCGGGAATCATAGCAGGTATCATTATGGGAGATCTGGGGACAGGACTTGCAGTTGGTGCAACGCTGCAGCTTATGGTACTGGGAGTCGGTACATATGGAGGTTCCTCGATGCCGGACTATATCACAGGAGCGATCATCGGAACTGCTTTTGCAGTAACCTCAGGGAAAGGAATCGAATTTGGAATCGGTCTTGCGGTTCCGGTAGGTCTTCTGATGGTAAATCTGGATGTGTTCGGAAGATTCTGCAACGTATTTTTTGCGAAAAGAGTGGAAGCGGCGATCGAAAGAATGGATTTCGGAGCGATCAAGCGCAACGTCTGGTATGGATTGATCCCGTGGGGACTTTCCAGAGCGTTCCCGGTTTTCGTGATGTTGATCTTCGGAGAGAATATTGTAAATACACTTGTTGAGAAAATGCCGGAATGGCTGACCGGCGGTCTGAGCGTTGCAGGCGGACTGCTTCCGGCAGTCGGTATCGCGATTCTTCTTCGGTATCTGCCGGTTAAGAAATACATTTCCTATTTGTTGATCGGATTTTTTGCAGCGGCATACCTTGCAGTACCGATGTTTGGTATCGCAATCCTCGGAGTAGCAATGGCAGTAATTTCATTTCAGCAGAGTTTGAAAGAAAGTAAGAAAGTAGTTGCAGTAAATGCTGGAGTTTCACAGGAGGGACTGTTAGATGGAGAATATGAAGACTAACGAAACAAAATTGACAAAAAAAGATATAAACAGCTTAAGCAGAAGATGGATCATGGGTTCCCAGATGACCTGGAACTATGAGAAACAGATGGGTGTAGGATATTTGTGGGCAATGCTTCCGATCATCCGCAAATTATACAAAGACCCGGCGGATCAGAAAGAAATGATGAAAACACATGTTCAGTTCTTTAACACGACGCCGCATATGGGCGGTTTCATTCTCGGTATCGACGCTGCGACAGAAGAGCATGAGGGAATGAAAGCGAAAGAAGCGGTCAAAGGTTTGAAGACAGGTCTTATGGGACCGTTTGCAGGTGTAGGCGATACACTGTTCGGCGTATTGTTCCCGACCATTTTCGGTTCGATCGCTGCATATATGGGACAGGAGGGCAATATGATCGGGGCGCTGATCTGGCTGCTCGTAAATCTTGCGATCCTCACGTTCCGTACGTTTTCGGCAGGAATCGGATACCGTGAGGGGGCGAAGATCATCACTTCCGCAAAAGACAAACTGGACGCTTTGACAGCCGCGGCAACGTTGCTTGGAATTACCGTAGTCGGCGCATTGATCGCGACGGTAGTAAGAGCAAATGTAACGGCAACGTTTGTCAGCGGAGAGATTTCCGTAAATGGACAGGACATCTTAAACCAGATCATGCCGTGCCTTGTTCCGGCAGCGGTTGTCGGCGGTATTTACTGGCTGCTTGGAAGAAAGAAAATGACATCTACAAAAGCGATCATTATTGTAATGGTATTGTCTATCGCTTTGCATGCAATGGGAATCCTTGGCTGATAGAACAAGAAAGAAGAGGAAATAGATTATGGCATTTGAATTTTTCGATAAAGCAAAAGAGATCATGGGAAAACTGGAGAGTACTCAGGCTGAAAATATCCACAATGCAGCGCTGTTGATCTCCGAGTCGATCCGCAACGGGGGGATTCTCCAGGCATTCGGAAGCGGACATTCTTATGCGGGGGCGATCGAAGTATGCGGACGTGCCGGTGGGCTGATTCCGTCGAAAGTCGTAAGAGATTATTCCGAGGGGATTTTTGAGAGTGTAGAGGGAAATGCGTATTTTCTGATGCGTCAGGTAGACGTACAGCCGGAAGACGTATTTATCATCATTTCAAACTCGGGAAGAAATCCGTTGAGCATTGAGATGGCTGAGTATGTGAAGAAAAAAGGCTGCAAGGTCATCGTAGTGACAGCACTGGAAGTATCAAAATCTTCTACGTCCCGTCATTCTTCCGGAAAACTTTTATATGAGTTTGCGGACGTAGTGCTGGATAACCAGTCCGAGTTTGGTGATGCAGCTCTTGAGATCGACGGATTTGACAGTAAAGTATGCGGTACTTCTTCATTCAGCACATGTCTTCTGCTTCAGCAGACGATTTATGAAGCTGTAAAAGATATGGTGGAAAAGGGGTACGAACCTCCGGTATTTAAGAGCGCCAATATCGACGGCGGAAGAGAGTATAATCAGACATTAGAAGAAAAATACGGAAATCGTATCTGGCATAAATAAAAAGTATGAATCGGAAACCTCCTATGTTATAATGAGAGTGGATTTAAAAATCGACCTCATGCATAGGAGGTTGATTTCGTGTGAAAAGCAGATCGGCAGCGTCTATGTATATAGATGCTGAGATTCTATCCCAAATATGCAGCAGAAAGGAGATACATTCAGAGAAGATCTGCCGCTGAATGTGAAAAATGGAATGAAAGTATTAAAGAATAAGACAATCTACACCGGAACCGGAAAAATTGAGAACGGATATATCCGATATAGCGAAAGAATATCAGAAGTGGATGATATGCGGAACTTTATCCCAAAAGACGAGGATGAAATCGTGGAAGTGGATGGCGCATATGTGATCCCGGGATTTATCGATGTACACAGTCACGGAGGGTACAGCTTTGACGCGATGGATGCTTCCCCGGAAGAGATCGACCAGATGGTACGTCAGATGACGGCAAAAGAGGGGATCACTTCGTATTTCTGTACGACGATGACACAGACATATGAAAATATCGAAAAAGCGATGGTAAATATCAAAGAAGCTGCCGAGAAGAACCCGGTGATCCAGGGAATCCATCTGGAGGGCCCGTTTATCTCTGTAAACTATAAGGGAGCGCAGGATGCTTCCTATATTAAGAAACCGGATGAGAACGTACTGGCAAAATGGAATGCATTGAGCGGCAGCAGGATCCGTGTTGTCACATATGCTCCGGAAGAAGCTGATGAGGCTTTTGAGAACTGGTGTCTTTCCAATCGGATCGTGTTGAGTGTCGGACATTCGGACGCTACATTCGAGCAGCTGTGTGCGAGCAGAGCCGGACATGTGACACATTTATACAATGCACAGAGAGGTCTAAAGCACAGAGAGCCGGGGGTAACCGGGTATGGTATGCTGACAGACGGCGTGAATACGGAGATCATCTGCGACGGTATCCATATCAACCCGAAGATGGTTTACATGGCATATAAAGTAAAGGGAAGCGACGAGATCGTGCTGGTTACGGATTCCATGCGGGCGAAAGGGATGCCGGAGGGAAAAAGCGAGCTCGGAGGACAGGTTGTGTATGTGAAAGACGGAACCGCAAGACTGGAGGACGGGACCATTGCGGGAAGCGTACTGACTTATATTCAGGCGTTTAGAAATATCATGAAGTTTACAGGCGCAAGTCTTGAGGAAGCGGTGAAGATGAGTTCGGTGAATCAGGCGAGAGAATTCGCTCTGACACAGAAAGGTGCGATCAAGACCGGAAAAGATGCGGATTTTGTTGTGCTTGATCAGGAGTATGAACTGAAAGGTACGATCAGCATGGGAACGCTTGTTGAGGAAGCATAGAAGATGAAAACGATGCAGAAAGATATGACAGCGGGAAATCCGACAAAGATCATATTGGATTTCACGTTCCCTATTTTTATAGGAAATGTATTTCAGCAGTTTTATAATATGGCGGACACGGTGATCGTAGGGAAGTTTGTCGGGACGAAAGCATTGGCGGCGGTGGGAAGCACCGGAACGATCATGTTTCTGATCCTTGGGTTCGTACTCGGGATGACTGCCGGATTTACCGTGCTGACCGCGCAGAAATTCGGCGCGGGAGATATGAAAGCGATGCGGCAGACGGTCGGCGGAGCGGCAGTATTGAGTATCCTCGTGACGATTGTGCTGACGGCAGGAAGCATGCTGTTCATGAAGCCGCTTTTGCGGTTTATGCATACCCCATCGGATATTTTTGACGATGCCTATTCTTATATCATGATCATTTGTGCGGGGATCGCGGCGCAGATGCTTTATAATCTGCTGGCAAGTGTGCTGCGTGCGCTTGGAAACAGTAAAGTGCCGCTTTATTTCCTGATCTTATCGGCATTGCTGAATATCGTGCTGGATCTTGTGCTGATCATCGTGTTTCATCTCGGCGCTCCGGGAGCGGCATATGCGACGGTCATTTCACAGGGAGTATCCGGTGTGCTTTGTCTTGTTTACATTGTGAAAAAGATTCCTGTCCTGCATTTAGAACGGGACGATTGGAAACCAAAAGCACATCTTTTGAAGATCCAGCTGGGGATCGGAATTCCGATGGCGCTTCAATATTCGATCACAGCGATCGGAACGATGATGGTACAGACTTCTCTGAATCTGCTGGGCTCCGGACTGGTCGCTGCGTTTACGGCGGCAAGCAAAATCGAACAGGTTGTGACCCAGGCGTATGTGGCGCTTGGCACGACGATGGCAACGTATTGTGCACAGAATATCGGCGCGGGAAAGGTACAGCGGATCCGAAGCGGATTTCGTTCCGCAACGATCATGTCGTTTGTCTATGCGGTGATCTCCGCTATTTTGATCATGACCGTCGGAAAATATATGACGTATCTGTTTGTATCGGGAGATGTGGCAGAGATCATGGCTTCGGTCGATATCTATTTGAAATGTGTCGGGATCTTCTTTATTCCGTTGGCGGTGGTCAACCTGTATCGAAACGGGATCCAGGGGATGGGATACGGCATCCTGCCGATGATGGCCGGTGTGGCGGAACTTGTCGGAAGAGGAATTGTCGCGGTGATCGCGGCGGGAAAGAGAAGTTATGTGGGCGTATGTCTGGCAAGTCCGATTGCCTGGATCTTTGCGGCGGCGCTTCTGATCGTGATGTACTTTTATATTATGAAGCATGATATGGAGAAGTTTGAGGGATATGAAGAATAAAACAGGATGCGGAACCATGCTCTTGGAATAGAGACGGCGCATCCAACAAAAAAGAGAGCTTTTTGTCAGCGCATCGGGCGGCAGGCAAAAAGCTCTCTGCTCATTTTTATTTTTCGTTTTTTCAGGATATCAGTTGTTTAAGACTTCCGAATGTGTACCCCATCTCTTCCCATTTTGTCAGCAGTTCATCCAGTATTTCCGCATTGGTTTTTGATGTACTGTGGAGCAGGACGATCGCGCCGGGGTGGATGCGGCGAAGCAGTTTGTCGAAAGCTTCTTCTTTGGTTGGCTGATCGTCTTCGTACCAGTCCACATAGGCAAGGCTCCAGAAAAATGTGTGATATCCAAGCTCTTTTGCCATCCGGAGATTGTCTTCATTATATTTTCCCTGCGGCGGACGGTAGAACTTTGTCATTTCCTCGCCGGTTATTTTTTGATATTCGGCTTCCACATCCTGTAATTCTTTTTCAAAAGATTCTTTCGTGGAGATCTGCGACATATCCGGATGATGATAAGTGTGATTGCCGACGGTGTGACCCTCTTCTTTCATCCGACGGATCAGTTCCGGATTGTTTTTGATATAGGTTCCGACGACGAAAAAAGTGGCGGGAACGTGATGTTTTTTCAAGGCATCCAGGATCGCTTCGGTATTTCCGTTTTCAAATCCGGCGTCAAAGGTCAGATAGATCCGTTTTTCTTTTGTGTCTTCTGCATAGTATGCGTTATATTTTGCAAGTATTTCGTAAGTGGCGTTGGCGGCAGGTGGTTCGCCGTCCTGACCGAAGCTCAATCCCCAGTTGCCGTCAGCGGACGTCTCGACAGCTTCCGGGAAAAAATGTTCTTTTGTGCGGGCAGCCAGACCGCCCAGAAAAAAGGCGGCTGTAAAACAAAGAAATGTACAAACGATTTTTTTCATAGTGGATTCACCGATTCTGGTACCTTTTAGATAATAACTATGTGGAAGCGGGGGAAACTATGTGGAAAACAGACAGGAAACGTAGAGACGGGAAACGTATGCTGCTCCGGGGTTGACAAATACAGAATCTCCGCTATGATAAATGAGGATAAAGAATGAGTAAGAGGAGATAGAGAAATGAAACGAGCGATCCTGTTTTTTGATATTGACGGCACACTTTTGAGCGATGAGACGGGGAAAATCCCGGACAGCACGCTTCAGGCTCTTACAGAAGCAAAGAAGAACGGACATCTTCTGTTTATCAATACGGGAAGAACGATCTGCGCGCTCCCGAAAGAACTTTACCGGTTTGATTTTGACGGATATTTGTGCGGCTGCGGAAGCTATCTGCTATTCCATGACGAGGTATTGCTGGAGCGGCATATCGAGGAATCTCTCGGTCGTAAATATATTGAACAAATGTGGGAATGTAATCTGGACGGTGTGCTGGAGGGAACCGAGGATCTTTATTTTCCGCAAGCAGTTTCTCGGTTTGAACAATTGGAACAGGGGCGGATCTATTTTGGAGAATTGGGGCTCGGGAAGAAAAAATATATCGAAGAGGGCGGATTTATCTATGACAAGATTTTTGTGTACGCCGATGAACAGAGTGACAAAGAACGTTTTTTTGAGCTGATGGAAGACCACTTCGCAGTGATCGACCGCGGCGGGAATACCTATGAATTGGCGCAGAAATCTTTTTCCAAGGCGACAGCCTGCGAGTATATGGTACAGAAATTCGGGGCAGACAAGGAGGATGTCTACGTTTTCGGCGACAGTATGAATGACCTGTCTATGTTTGAATATGCGGTACATACGGTCGCCATGGGAAAACATGCGCCGGGGCTTGCCCCCTACACGGAATTTGTGACAAAGACCGTGGAAGAGGGCGGGATCGCATGGGCGATGAAGCATTATGGGCTGATTTGAGAATGCGGATTTTGCGGAAGGGTACCCTTATGTCAGCATTATTACGACAAAGATCGATGAGGAATTGTTAAAGAAATTCTGGAATCTTGGGGTACGGATGATCTCGACGCGGACGATTGGTTACGACCATATCGATGTGGAAGTGGCAAAACGGATTGGATTTCACATCAGTCATGTAACGTATTCTCCGGAATGCGTGGCAGATTATACGTTGATGCTGATGTTAATGTGTATCCGCAAAATGAAACGGATCATGCAGCGTGAGGAACTCAATGATTTTTCGCTGCCGGGAATCCGTGGAAGAGAACTGCACGGCTTTACGGTCGGCGTGATCGGAACCGGAAGGATCGGGCAGGCAGTCATTCGTGATCTGAGCGGATTTGGATGCAGGATATACGCATATGATTTATACCGAAATGCGGAAGTGGAACGGTATGCCGAGTATGTGGAGCTGAAAGAGATTTATGAAACCTGTGATATGATCACACTTCATATGCCGTTAAATGACGCGAATTATCATATGATCGATCATGACGCGATCGGTAAAATGAGAAAAGGTACGGTGTTGATCAATACTGCGCGGGTTTCCCAATGTGATCGTGACGCCGCACATAGCGTTCTACACCGAAGAAGCGGTTGGGGATATGGTACGTCATTCCGTAAAAAGCTGTGTGCTGCATGAAGCGGGAAAAGAAGATCCGTGGGAAGTTGTGTAAAAATAAAAAGGACATCGCCTTGTCCGTTTGTCAGAGATTTATCTGATAGACAAGGCGATGTCTTTTTGGAATAGGAATCTGCCGGGCGCGCAGTTTGTTCAGACAGTTCCGGCATTTTGGAAAAATCCAACGTCGGAGGGATGGATATAGCTGTCTCCGATCGTGTGAAGCAGAATGAGATTCAGACTGCTGTTTAAATTCTTTTTGTCCAGTTTGATGGCAGCAGTCAGATCTTCGATCGGAAGACCGGAAGCGTGGGGAAGATCGTATGCGGTGAGCACCGACTTGATCTCATCTGCACAGCCCGGGGCTGTCAGACCGCACGTTTCCGCAATGCGGGTGATCTGATACATGCCGATCGCAACGGCTTCCCCGTGGCTTTCTCTTTCGTAGTGATAATACTGTTCGATCGTGTGGGCCAGTGTGTGACCGAAATTTAAGAGCATTCGCTCGCCGGTGTCGAACTGATCCTGCTCCACTACGAGCCGCTTGATGTCGACACAACGGGCGATGACCGAGGCGAGCTCCGGCTTCAATGCTTCAAAGGAACCGCAGGTTTTCAGCGTGTAAAAAAGCGCGGCGTCTTTGATGCAGCCGTATTTGATCACTTCGCCCATTCCGTCGTTGATATAACGTTTCGGAAGCGTATTTAATACTTCAGGATCGATCAGGACAAGGCGCGGATGATAAAATGCGCCGACCAGATTTTTGCCCTGGGGAAGATCCACCGCAACTTTTCCGCCGACCGAGGAATCGACCTGGGCGAGAAGCGAGGTTGGGATCTGTACGAGTTTGATCCCGCGCAGGAAACTGGACGCGGCAAATCCGGCAAGATCGCCGATCACGCCGCCGCCCAGTGCGATGACGAGATCGCTGCGGGAAATTTTTGCCTGAAGCATCGCTTCGTATATTTTCGGAAGCGACTCAAAACTTTTGGTCGGTTCGCCGTGCGGCAGGACAAGGGAATGACATTCGTATCCGGAAAGTGTCTGAATGAGTGCTTCTCCATACAGCGGAAATACGTTGTCATCGGAGATGATAAAAATCTTTTTTCCGGAAAATACTTCCGAAACATAGTGGTCTGCCTGGCTTAAAATATTGGATCCGATGTAAATCGGATAGCTGTTTTTATCTAAATGAACGGTTAATTTCATAGGGCGTTCTCCTTTTTTGTTCACGTTTCCTTAAAAATTACATTTGCGGATCGGGAACGGTATTCCGGGATCAGATCTGTTTGCCGACGACTTCCGCGATCTGGCGGATCTGTTTTAACAGTGCGTCGAATTTCTCCGGTTTCAGAGACTGTGCTCCGTCACAGAGCGCGCATTCCGGATTGTTGTGGACTTCGATCATCAGACCGTCTGCTCCGGCTGCGACTGCGGCTTTTGCCATCGGTTCTACGAGCCACCATTTTCCGCCGGCGTGGCTTGGATCGATGACTACCGGAAGATGCGTCTTATTGTTCAGCACCGGAATGCTCTGGAGATCCAGGGTGTTCCGTGTAAATGTTTCAAAAGTACGGATCCCGCGTTCGCAGAGAATGACGTTCTCATTGCCGGAAGCCATGATATACTCGGCGGACATGATCCATTCTTCGTAGGTGGCGTTGAGACCCCGTTTTAAAAGGATCGGGCGCTTTACCTTTCCGAGTTGTTTTAACAGATCGAAGTTCTGCATGTTGCGCGCGCCGATCTGGATCAGATCGACTTTTTCTTCAAATACATCCAGATAATCCGGGGACATCAGTTCCGTTACGATCGGAAGTCCGACTTCTTCCCTGACTTTGCAGAGAATATCCAGTCCCTCCAGACCGAGCCCCTGAAAAGAGTACGGGCTTGTACGCGGCTTGAACGCACCGCCGCGCAGCAGGTTTGCGCCGGAGGCTTTTGCGGCTTTGGCGATCTCAAGAACCTGATCAAAAGACTCAACGGAGCAGGGACCGGCGATCACACCCATGTGTCCGCCGCCGATCTTGACGCCGGAGACGTCGATTACGGAATCTTCCGGATGAAATGCGCGGTTTGCAAGCTTGTATGGTTCCTGTACATGCATGACCTTGTCGACGCATGTATCGACTTCAAATAGTTTGGAATCAACGGATGTGGTATCGCCGATACATCCGATGATCGTCATCTCGGCTCCGCGCACGGTATGGGTGTCCAATCCGTGACGTTTGATCATATTTTCTACACGGATAATGTTTTCTTCCGTGGTGCGAGGTTTTAATACGATAATCATAATAGGATCCTCCTCATAAACTTCATACTGTAAAATTTTAGCTGTTTAAAGTGCGAAAACATTATTATCATAAAACAGGAATGCGGGATTGTCAATGAAAATACGAAAGAAAATACAATTCATGGACCATTCATTAAAAGGGCGGCGCATTGACAGAACTGCGTGTGGTGGTGTATGTTAAATCAGAAAGGAATGAAGCGTATAAGGAATGATATGTAAAGGAAAGAGAGTGAACATGAAATGGCGGATATGAAAAAGAATACGTCCCATACGATTCGCCGCGCGCAGCGATTTCCGGTCATTTTGATCGGAGAGGGACTGTTAGTCGGTATCGTAGGCGGGCTGATCGTGCTTTTGTACCGGGTGGCGTTAAGCTATGCGGGCGACTGGCTGCATGCGATTTTATCCTATATAAAAGGAAGACCGGTTCGGATCATCGGATGGTTTCTGGTTTTGGTCTTGCTGGCGGTGGTCGTCGGAAAGTTGGTGAAATGGGAACCGATGATCTCGGGAAGCGGAATCCCGCAGGTGGAGGGAGAAGTGACCGGAAAGCTGCGGCAGAACTGGAAAAAAGTGCTTCCGGCGAAATTTATCGGCGGTTTTTTGTGCCTGTTCGGCGGCTTGTCACTGGGACGGGAGGGTCCGTCGATCCAGCTTGGTGCGATGACCGGGCAGGGGATCTCAAGGATCCTGGATCGTGGGAAGACCGAAGAACGTTATCTGATGACATGCGGAGCAAGCGCAGGGCTGGCGGCGGCGTTTCATGCGCCGCTTGCCGGCGTGATGTTTGCGATCGAGGAGATCCATAAAGGATTTTCCGTGTCGATCCTGATCTCGGTCATGACGGCTTCGGTGACGGCGGATTTTATTTCTTCCTATATTATCGGTCTGGATCCGGTATTCGCATTCCGGCTGGATGAATTTCTTCCACAGCGTTATTACGGACTGTTGCTTTTACTCGGTGTGATCGTCGGCGTCGCGGGCGTTTTCTACAACTGGGCAATGCTGAAAGTTCAGGAACTTTATAAGAAACCGAAATGTCTGGATGAGACCGGACGGCTTCTGATCGCGTTTCTGACGGCCGGTGTGCTGGGACTTTGCATGCCGGAAGTATTGGGCAGCGGACATGAACTGATCGTTTCGCTGACTGATGGGGAAATGGTATTGAAAACGGTACTTCTTGTGCTGGTTGTGAAATTCGTATTTTCGGCAGTCAGTTTCGGATCCGGCGCGCCGGGCGGAATTTTCTTTCCGCTTTTGATATTGGGAGCGATGATCGGCGGCGCATTTGCAATGATCGGAACGCAGTGGTTCGGATTGCCGCAGCAATATATCAATAATTTTGTTCTGCTTGCGATGGCGGGATTTTTTACGGCGATCGTGAGAGCTCCGCTCACCGGGATCGTGCTTTTATTTGAAATGTCGGGGTCCGTCAGCCAGATGCTGTCTCTTAGTATCGTTTCGGTGACGGCATACATCGTGGCGACGCTTCTTCGGTCGGCTCCGATCTATGAGAGTCTGCTGGAGCGGATCCTGACAGCGCAGAAATCAAAAGCTGTTGGAGGAAATGAGAAGAAAGCCGGAGGTCAGAAAGTATTGAATACATTTACGATCATGAACGGTTCGGTATTGGAGGAGCGGTGCGTACAGGAGATCACCTGGCCGGACAACTGCCTTTTGATCGCATTGGAGCGGAACGGAAAAGAGATGATCCCGCGGGGCAAAACAAAGCTGATGGCGGGGGATGTCCTCACGACGATCACGGATGAAAGAGATGCAGGATATGTACATGACAAAATGGAAAAGTTATGTTATACTTCCTTTTAGAATGTGCACCATTTAAGACAACACATGAAGGAGCTAAAAGATATGAAAAGAGTATTGCTGAAATTAAGTGGAGAAGCGCTTGCAGGAGATAAAAAGACAGGATTTGACGAGGCAACCTGTATCGGTGTTGCCAGGCAGGTCAAACAGCTTGCCGACAGCGGCATTCAGGTAGCGATCGTGACAGGCGGCGGCAACTTCTGGAGAGGTCGTACGAGCGAGACGATCGACCGGACAAAGGCAGACCAGATCGGAATGCTTGCAACCGTGATGAACTGCATTTATGTTTCCGATATTTTCCGTCATGTCGGCATGAAGACCGAGATCTTCACACCGTTTGCATGCGGCGCATTTACGACTTTGTTTTCCAAGGATGCGGCAGTGGCAGCGTTGGAAGAGGGCAAAGTGATCTTTTTCGCAGGCGGAACCGGACATCCGTATTTTTCAACAGATACAGGAGCGGTACTTCGTGCGATTGAGATCGAGGCGGACGCGATGCTGCTTGCGAAAGCGATCGACGGAATTTATGACAGCGATCCGAAAGTGAACCCGGAGGCGAAAAAGTATGATGAGATTTCCATTCAGGAAGTGATCGACCAGAAGCTTGCGGCAGTGGATCTGACCGCGTCGATCCTCTGCATGGAGAATCGGATGCCGATGCTTGTATTCGGTCTGAATGAAGAAAACAGCATTGTTGAGACAATGAGCGGTACATTTACCGGAACAAAAGTAACTGTATAGGAGGATATGAGAAGATGAATGAAAAATTAAAAGTATATGACGAGAAGATGACAAAATCAATGCACAGCCTTCACAGCGAGCTGGCAGCGATCCGTGCAGGACGTGCGAACCCGCATGTACTCGATAAGATCCTTGTAGATTACTACGGAACGCCGACTCCGATCCAGCAGGTAGCGAACGTATCGGTTCCGGAGGCGCGTATGATCCAGATCCAGCCATGGGAGAAGAGTATGCTGAAAGTGCTCGAGAAAGCGATCATGACCTCCGAACTCGGGATCAATCCGACGAACGACGGCTCTACGATCCGTCTGATCTTTCCTGAACTGACAGAGGAACGAAGAAAAGAACTGGCGAAAGACGTAAAGAAAAAAGGCGAGGCAGCGAAAGTTGCGATCCGCAATATCCGCAGAGACGGAAACGATGCATTTAAGAAGCTGAAAGGCGGAGACATTTCCGAGGACGAGATCAAAGATCTGGAAGACGAGCTTCAGAAGATGACAGATAAGTATGTCAAAGAAGTGGACAAGGCAGTAGACGAGAAGACAAAAGAGGTTATGACGGTTTAATAAGAGACAAAAAAGAGGGGCTTTTCTGCAGTCCCTCTTTGTTTGCTCATTGGATGAACTTTTAGATGGATTTTTTACAGGGAAATGGAGGAAGAGAAGATGAATGTACCTCAGCATATTGCGATCATATTGGACGGCAATGGGCGCTGGGCGAAAGCGAAAGGGATGCCGCGTAATTACGGACATGCCCAGGGAAGCAAGAATGTGGAACGGATCTGTGAGGAAGCATGGCGCATGGGAATCAAATATCTGACCGTGTATGCATTTTCCACGGAGAACTGGAACCGCCCGAAGTCGGAAGTCGATGCGTTGATGAAGCTGCTTCGGAATTATATGAAGACTTGTCTGAAGACCGCGGAGAAGAACGATATGAAGATCCGGGTGATCGGTGACATGACGCCGCTCGATGACGATATCAAAAAACGGATCCATGAACTGGAAGAGGCGAGCAGGAACAACGGCGGATTGAACTTTACGATCGCGCTCAACTACGGAAGCCGGGACGAGATGGTACGTGCGATGCGCCGGATGGCGGCGGACTGTGTGGACGGGAAGTTAAAGCCGGAAGAGATCGACGAGAAGCTGTATGCCTCTTATCTGGATACCTCGGAGATCCCGGATCCGGATCTTTTGATCCGCACAAGCGGAGAACTCAGATTGTCCAACTATCTGCTCTGGCAGCTGGCTTATTCGGAATTTTATTTTACGGACGTTCCGTGGCCGGATTTTACGAAAGAGGAATTAATCAAGGCGATCGAGCAGTATAATAGCAGAGACAGACGTTTCGGTGGAATCAAGGAGGAGCAGGATGTTTAAGACCAGATTAATAAGCGGGATCCTTTTGGTCATCATCGCATTTGCGGCGCTGACGGCGGGAGATCTTGTATTGTTGGGCGTGCTGGCTGTGATCAGCCTGATCGGTCTTCGGGAGCTTTACAAAGTGTTCAAGATGGAACATACGGCGCTGATGGTGCTTGGCAATATTTTCGTACTGCTCTATTATGCGCTGGTATACTGGAAGCAGGGCGGCAAACTTCTTGGAGAATCCCTGAATTGGTTTATGGCGCTTTATATGGCGTTTTTGATCTGTCTGATGGCGGCAATGGTGTTTCGGTATCCGAAATATCATCCGAGTCAGATCGTGGCTGCATTTTTCGGATTTTTTTATGTGGCAGTGATGCTCTCTTATATTTATCAGATCCGGGTGCTTCCGGGCGGGATTTTTACGGTTTGGCTCGTATTTATCTGTGCATGGGGATGTGATACCTGCGCCTACTGTGTCGGTATGTTGATCGGAAAGCATAAGATGGCTCCGGTTCTGAGTCCGAAGAAATCCGTGGAGGGCGGAATCGGCGGGATCGTCGGCGCGGCGCTGATCGGGATCCTTTACGCATTGGCGATCAATCATTGGGGAAGCGCAGGCGTGAGCGTTGCAGAGTTTGCGGTGATCGGCGCAGCGGGCGGAGCGATCTCCCAGATCGGTGATCTGGCGGCGTCTGCGATCAAACGAAACTACAATATCAAAGATTACGGAAAACTGATCCCGGGACACGGCGGGATTTTGGACCGGTTTGACAGCGTGATCTTTACGGCGCCGATTATTTTCTATCTGGCAGTATTATTATAGAATCATATGGAAAGCGATGTGGGCAGAATGAAAAAGATAGCAATTTTAGGATCTACCGGTTCCATTGGCACACAGACATTGGAAGTGGTACGGGAAAATGGAGATATTGAAGTTACGGCGGCGGCAGCGGGAAACAATATCGCGCTTTTAGAAGAGCAGATCCGGGAATTTCATATTCCGCTTGCGGCGGTCTGGTCGGAAGAAAAAGCGGCAGAGTTAAAAAGCCGGGTAAAAGACCTGGATGTCCGGATCGTATCCGGGATGGATGGTCTTTTGGAAGTGGCAGCCGCCCCGGAGAGTGAGATCCTCGTGACGGCGATCGTGGGAATGATCGGGATCCGTCCGACGATCGAGGCGATCAAGGCGCGGAAAGATATTGCGCTTGCAAACAAAGAAACACTTGTGACAGCCGGACATCTGATCATGCCTCTGGCAAAAGAATACGGCGTGTCGATCCTGCCGGTGGACAGCGAGCACAGCGCGATCTTTCAGTCATTGCAGGGCGGACAGAGAGGGGCGCTTCACAAGATTCTTCTGACAGCGTCCGGCGGACCGTTCCGGGGAAAGAAACGGGAAGAACTGACAAAGATCCAAGTAGAAGATGCATTGAAGCATCCGAACTGGGAGATGGGACGTAAGATTACGATCGATTCCTCGACAATGATCAATAAGGGACTGGAAGTGATCGAAGCAAAATGGCTGTTTGATGTGAGCGTGGATCAGGTACAGGTTGTCGTGCAGCCGCAGAGTATCATTCATTCCATGGTGGAATATGAAGACGGCGCAGTGATCGCACAGCTCGGAACGCCGGATATGAAACTGCCGATCCAGTATGCGCTGTATTATCCGGAGCGAAGATATCTGCCGGGAGACCGTCTGGATTTTGAGACACTGACGCAGATCACATTTGAAAAGCCGGATATGGATACATTTTACGGGTTGAAACTGGCATATGAAGCCGGACGGACCGGCGGATCGCTTCCGACCGTCTTAAATGCGGCAAACGAAAAAGCAGTGGCATTGTTTTTAGACCGGAAGATCGGCTATCTGCAGATTCCGGAGCTGATCGAAGAATGTATGCGTCGGCATCGGGTGATCGAGACTCCGACGGTGGAACAGATTCTGGAGACGGAAGCGGAAGTTTACGCGTATATAGACGGAAAGGAACAGATCCGGGGGGATCATAATTAAAAGGTGGTAGATGCATGGGTATTGTATTGGCAATTTTGCTGTTTAGCTTGATCATTATCATTCATGAGCTTGGACATTTTTCACTGGCGAAAGCAAACAAGATCCGCGTGGATGAATTTTCACTTGGCTTGGGACCGACGTTGTTCGGAAAAGTGATCGGCGGGACGAAGTTTTCGTTGAAACTGCTGCCGTTCGGCGGGGCATGTATGATGGGGGAAGACGATGCCGACGATATGTCGGAGGGAAGCTTCAACAGTAAATCGGTCTGGGCGAGAATGTCAGTGATCGTTGCGGGACCGCTGTTTAACCTGATCCTCGGATGGCTGCTCTGCATGATCATGGTCGGGTGGATCGGATATGCGGCTCCGGTCATAACCGAGGTAAGAGACGGATATGCGGCAAAGGAACAGGGAATCCAAAGCGGGGACGTGATCACGGAAGTGAACGGAGAAAAGGTTCATCTCTGGGATGAGGTCAGTCTTCATAATCTGACAAATCAGAAAGGTGAGGCGACGGAAATCACTTATCTGCGGGACGGAAAAGAAACAACGGTTACACTGACACCGCGGCAGCTGGATGGGGATCCTTATCCGATGCTCGGATTTAACGGACCGTCAGAGCGGACGCAGACCGGGATCATCGGCGCGGTGAAGTATGGTGCGTATACGTTAAAATATTGGGTGGATTACACATTTGAATGTCTCAAAATGCTTGTGACCGGTCAGGTCGGAATCCAGCAGATGTCCGGACCGGTGGGGATCGTCACTGTGGTGGATGATGCATATAAGAATTCACTGCCGGGCGGGATCGAAGTGGTGATTTTAAACCTGATGAATATCTGTATCCTCATAACGGCGAACTTAGGGATCATGAACCTGCTTCCGATACCGGCGCTGGACGGCGGAAGACTTGCATTTCTGATCGTGGAAGCGGTGAGAGGAAAACGGGTCCCGCCGGAAAAAGAGGGGATGGTACATTTTGCGGGATTTGCCCTGCTGATGGTATTGATGGTTGTTGTGATGTATAACGATATTGTGCGGATCTTTTCATGATCCGCACTTTTTTTCTGTTTTCACATACAATAAAGGAAAAGATTTCTCAGAGGATCATGATAGATGAGAAGAAATATACTGCGGGCAATGCAGACGGAAAGCGAGATGCCGACGGGAGAGAATGCGGTAGATAAAGGAAAGCTGAAAATTTCCGTTACATCAGAGATCACGGCTTATCCGGTGGAGGATGCACTGATCTCGATTTCTTATACCGGTGTGCCGGAGAATACGCTGGAGGAAGTGAGAACAGACCGATCCGGAATGACAGAATCAGTGGAACTTTCGACGCCGCCGTTGGAATATAGTCTGGATCCGGAAAATGTGATTCAGCCATATTCGGAGTACACGCTGAATATCAGCGCGCCCGGATTTGAACCGGTCAGCATCGCGGGAACAGAACTGCTGCCGGAAGTGACGGCTCTGCAGAATATCCGGCTGCGTCCGGTCGTTCCGGAGACACAGGAACAGGTCTTTGTGATTCCGGCACATACGCTCTACGGCGAATATCCGCCGAAGATCGCGGAGGATGAGATCAAGCCGATGAACGAATCCGGGGAGATCGTACTGAGCCGGGTCGTGATCCCGGAATATATCGTGGTACATGACGGCTCGCCGCGGGATTCGACAGCGCAGAATTATTATGTGAAATATAAAGATTACATCAAAAATGTGGCGTCCAGCGAGATTTACGCAACATGGTCGAAAGATGCGATCCGGGCAAATGTGCTGGCGATCATGTCATTTACGCTGAACCGGGTCTATACGGAGTGGTATCGGAACAAAGGGTATGATTTCACCATAACATCATCCACCGCATTTGACCATAAGTGGATTCCGGAGCGGAACATTTATGATACGATCTCGGAAGTGGTAGATGAACTTTACGGAAATTATCTCTCACGTCCGAATGTGAGGCAGCCGATCCTGACCCAGTACTGTGACGGCAGCCGTGTCCAGTGTCCGGGATGGATGACGCAATGGGGGGCGAAGAGCCTCGGCGATCAGGGATATTCGGCGATCGAGATCTTGCGATATTTTTACGGGGACAATATGTACATCAACACTGCGCCGGAAATCTCGGGGATTCCGTCTTCGTGGCCGGGATATACACTGGAAAATGGTTCCAGCGGTCAGAAAGTGCTTCAGATGCAGGAACAGCTCAATGTGATCGCTGGAGCTTACCCGGCGATCCCGAAAATCCAGGCGGACGGAATTTACGGACCGGCGACGGCGGAGGCAGTCCGGACATTTCAGGAGGTGTTCGGACTGCCGCAGACAGGGACGGTTGATTTCCGGACGTGGTATAAAATATCGGAGATCTATGTCGGGGTGTCGCGGATCGCGGAGCTGGTATAAGAATAGGAGAAGAAAAAGTGGATAGGAGAGAAAAATCTTCTCTGACGGTTGACAAAATCCGGCTCTGGTATTACAGTTTTATATAGTATGGTTGGCGGACAGGGGACAATACGATGTGTTGTCCCCTGTATACTGTTGCCGCGGCCATTGTACAATGACGGCATGAAAACCGGACGGTCTGATGCCGGGAAAAGGAAGGAACGAATGATGTTAGAGGTTGAACATTTATCATATGACATCCACGAAGAGGGACGGCAGTCGGAGATTCTTTCGGATATCAGCTTTTCGGTTGAAGATGGAGAGATGCTTGTCATCACCGGACCGAACGGCGGCGGAAAATCGACACTCGCCAAACTTCTGATGGGAATTTATACGCAGACAGGCGGAACGATCAAGCTGGACGGAAAAGATATTACCGGATTTTCGATCGACGAGCGCGCCAAAGCGGGGATGGGATTTGCATTCCAGCAACCGCCGCGTTTTAAAGGAATGACAGTCAGACGGCTTCTGCATCTGGCGGCCGGTCGGACGCTTTCGGAGGACGAGTGCTGTAATCTTTTAAGCAGCGTCGGACTTTGTGCGAGAGAATATATCGACCGTGAAGCGGATGCGACACTTTCCGGCGGAGAGATGAAACGGATCGAGATCGCAACCGTATTGGCTGCACATCATGCGATCTGTATTTTTGACGAGCCGGAGGCAGGGATCGATCTTTGGAGTTTTTCGATGCTTGTAAAGAGATTTGAGCAGATCCATAAGGAAAAGAAAGAGAGTCTGATTCTGATCTCCCATCAGGAGAGGATCATTCGGATGGCGGATCGGATCATGGTGATCTCAGACGGACAGATCGAATCGATCGGAAAAGCAGAAGAGATCATGCCGCAGCTTTTTGGTACGGAAGCGGAAAGCTGTGTATGCAGACAGCAGAAAGGGGGCGATCTTTGTGGAGCTGAATAATGTGACGAATGATGTGCTGAATGTGATCGACTCCTATGGATTTAAACAGGAGGGCGCTTATAATCTGCGGCTGAACGGCATGGCAGTCTGTCATGGAGACAGTCGGCATATCCAGATCGTAAAGAAAGAGGATCAGCCGGGGATCGACATCCATATCAGCGGAGAAGCGAAGAACGAACAGGTACACATTCCGGTCGTGATGACGGAAGCAGGAGTGGACGTCGTATACAATGATTTTTATATCGAGGACGGCGCAGACGTGACGATCGTGGCAGGATGCGGTATCCACGGAGAGGGATGCAGTGAGACGAGACACGACGGAATCCATACGTTTCACGTTGGAAAGAATGCAAATGTAAAATATGTGGAAAATCACTATGCAGACGGAAACGGAACAGGGAAAAAAGTATTGAATCCCGTGACAAAGATTTACGTCGGAGAGGGTTCTGTGTTTACGCTGGAGACAACGCAGATCAAAGGTGTCGATTCTACAAAGCGGGAGAATTATATCGAGCTGGCGGAGAATGCGAAATTAAATGTGACAGAGAAGCTTATGACTCATGAAGCACAGAGCGCCGTTTCTAATATGGATGTCGTGCTGAAAGGTGAGAATAGTTCTGCGCGTATTATTTCCCGTTCGGTCGCAAAAGGAACGTCTGTGCAGGTATTTCACCCGAGAGCGATCGGTGAGAATCCGTGTCATGCGCATGTACAGTGTGATTCGATCATCATGGATCAGGCAGAGATCAGTTCCATTCCGGAGATCAACGCGAAGCATGTAGATGCCCAGATCGTGCATGAAGCGGCAATCGGACGGATCAATGACGAACAGCTGATCAAGCTGCGGACGTTTGGGCTTTCCGAGGAGGAAGCAGAGTCTGTGATCATAGAGAATTTCCTGAAATAAATGTATGATATTCAAGAATCCCCTTGTTTGGACCGGAAAAGCGATCCGGCGGACAAGGGGAATTTTTGAAAGACAGTGGATACCAAAAGCGAACACTTTTAATACTGGTTTAAAAGTGTTCGCTTTGGACAGATAAGGAGTGAGAAAAATGTTGTCATTTGAAAGTGATTATACAAAAGGCGCACATGTGCGGATCTTAGAACGGCTTCTTGCCGCCAATGGAGAAACGATGCCCGGATATGGAAGTGATCTTTATTGTGAACAGGCAAAAGAAAAGATAAGAACAGCTTGTGCATGTCCGGAGGCAGAGATTTATTTTCTTGTCGGCGGTACCCAGACGAATGCTGCGGTGATCGGCACAATGCTTCCGGCATATGCCGGAGTGATCGCAGCACAGAGCGGTCATGTAAATACACACGAAGCGGGAGCGATCGAGTGCACCGGACACAAGGTGCTGACTTGCCCGTCTCATAACGGCAAATTGGATCCGGGGGAAGTACGGGCCTATGCAGAACAGTTCTATGCAGATCAGAACCGGGAGCATATGGTGTATCCGGGGATGGTCTATATTTCCCATCCGACAGAATACGGTACATTGTATACAAAATCGGAATTGGAAGAACTCTCGGAGATCTGCCGCGAGTACGATATGGTCTTATATGCGGACGGAGCACGGCTTGGCTATGGATTGGCAGCGAAGCAGACGGATGTGACGCTTCCGGTATTGGCGAAACTCTGCGACGTTTTTTATATCGGCGGAACAAAGGTGGGCGCGATGTTCGGAGAGGCGGTTGTATTTACAAAAAGAAATGCGCCGAGACACTTTCTGACGCTGGTCAAACAGAAGGGCGCGCTTCTGGCGAAAGGGTGGCTGTTAGGTCTGCAGTTTGATACGTTGTTTACCGATGAGCTTTATTGGAAGATCAGCCGCCGTGCGATCGAAACGGCAGAGTTGTTAAAAGAAGTCCTGCGGGAAAATGAACTGCCGTTCTATCTGGAATCACCGACTAACCAGCAGTTTGTTGTATTGGAAAATGAACAGATGGAGGCGCTGAAACCACATGTGGCATTTAGTTTTTGGGAGAAATTAGATGAGAAACATACGGTCGTGCGTTTTGCGACGAGCTGGGCGACGACAAAAGAGGAAATCATGGAGCTGGCGGATTTATTGAAAAAAATAAGAGGATAGAGGAATGATAAAGGGAATCATTTTTGATGTGGACGGCACGCTTTTGAATTCGATGCCGGTATGGGAGAACCTTGGGGAACTATATCTTCGGGCACAGGGGAAATCTGCGGAAAAAGGGCTGAGGGATATATTGTATACGATGGGAGTCCGTCAGGGGGCAGCGTATCTGAAGACACAATACGGGCTGGATCAGACGATAGAAGAAGTGATAGAGGGGTTAAATCGGGAGGTGCGGGGATTTTACGAAAAGAAAGTTCCGCTGAAAGAGGGCGTCCGGGAATATTTGGAAAGATTTCGGGAATTATCTCTTCCGATGATGCTTGCGACTTCCGGAGATAAAACGAATGTGAGGGCGGCACTTAGCCGTCTGGGGATTTTAAGCTGGTTTGAGGGAATCCTGACTTGTCTGGAAATGGGAACCGATAAAAATCATCCCGATGTGTTTTTAGCAGCCGCACTGCAGATGGATCTGGATCCGTCGGAAATTCTGGTGTTTGAAGACGCGCTGTATGCGATTCAGACTGCAAAGAGGGCGGGATTTCGAACCGTGGCGGTATACGACAAGGCAAATGACTGTGATCTGGCAAAAATATGGAAACTGGCGGAGATTTATTTGCCGGAATACACGGAATTTGATATATTTTGGAGGAGGATATCAAGACTATCATGAAAAAGAAACAGAAATATATCGGAATCATATACATTATCCTGTCAGCATTTTGCTTTGCGCTGATGTCGATGTTTGTAAGACTTTCCGGAGATCTGCCGGCAATCCAGAAAAGCTTTTTCAGAAATCTGGTGGCGCTTGTATTTGCAGGGATCATTCTTGCAAAAGAAAAGGTATGGTTTTCCGGAAAGAAAGAGAATGTCAAATATCTTCTGGCACGAGCGACAGCAGGAACACTTGGTGTGCTGTGCAATTTTTACGCGGTAGATCATATGATTCTGTCGGATGCGTCGATGCTCAACAAAATGTCTCCGTTTTTTGCGATCATCTTCAGTTATCTGATCCTGAAAGAAAAAGTACGGTTGCCACAGGCGCTGATCGTTGCAGGGGCGTTTCTCGGAAGTCTGTTGATCATCAAACCGACGGTTGGTATCTTTTCCTCTCCGGCGGCACTCGTCGGATTGTTGGGCGGTCTGGGAGCCGGGATCGCTTACACTTATGTGCGCGTACTCGGACAGAAAGGTGAGAAAGGACCGTTTGTCGTCTTTGTATTCTCCGCTTTTTCCTGTATCGTAACCTTGCCGTTTTTGATCTTCGATTATCATCCGATGACAGGGATGCAGCTTTTATATCTGTTGCTTGCGGGCTTGTCGGCAGCAGGCGGACAGTTCAGTATCACAGCGGCATATTTCCACGCACCGGCAAAAGAGATTTCCGTCTATGATTACTCACAGATCATTTTCTCCGCGATCCTTGCGATCGTTGTGTTCGGACAGATGCCGGATCTGTTCAGCTGGATCGGTTATGTGATCATCTGTTCCATGGCAGTGATCATGTTCTTATATAATAAACAGACGGGAAATAGTTGATTTTAAAATAAATAAATATTAAAAGAAATAAAAATAAATCTTTAGAAATGCGAGAAAACAAAATGGAATTTGAACATACGATACGACCGATCGCATATATACAAAATGATTTTAAAGAAAAATTTGGAATCCCACGGCAGAGCGGTCTGGCGGATACGACGGCAAAGATCGTATTTGAGCCAGAATACCGAAGCCGCGAAGCTGTGCGTGGAATGGAAATGTACTCTCATTTCTGGTTGTTATGGCAGTTCTCGGAATCAGTGAGGGGCAGCTGGTCTCCGACAGTACGTCCGCCTAGGCTTGGTGGAAATATACGGATGGGTGTGTTTGCGACACGCTCTCCGTTCCGTCCCAACTCCATCGGGCTTTCCTGCGTCAGGCTGGACCATATAGATCTGGACGGGGAGGATGCTCCGGCTTTGTATGTAAGCGGGGCGGATCTGATGGACGGAACTCCGATCTATGACGTTAAACCGTATCTTCCTTATGTGGACAGCCATCCGGAGGCGTTGGGAGGTTTTACAGAATCCACAAAAGAGTACCGGTTGGAAGTGATCGTTCCGGAACATTTGAGAGCGATGATTTCCGAAACTACTTATCGCGAGCTTTGTGAAGTGTTGGAACAGGACCCGCGTCCATCTTATCAAAAGGATCCTGCCCGGACTTATGGGATGCGGTACGGAAAATGGGAAGTGAAATTCAGAGTAGAAAAAAATAGTCTTTTTGTCTGTGAGATTCGGAGCACGGAATAAGAATCTCTCATTTTGTCAATACTTTTGAAAAAAATGTATCGGCGAAATGAGGGATTTTTTATGGAAAGAAAAAGTTTTGATGAACTGTATCGGGATATTTTGCAGCAGAAAATAGATCTGCGGGAACCGCTTCCGCCGGAATATGATCCGCTCCATCTGGATTGTCTTCTTCATCCGAAAAATTATGCACCGGTTTTTCAAACGACTCAATTTCAAAATTGTGAGGAAGAGATAAAAAGAAAATGCATTCAAAGTTGTTTGTTTGAAGCGATAAAGGAAGAAGAAAATGGAAAAGTTTCTATTGATACAGAAAAATGTACCGGGTGCGGTGGATGCATTCATTCCTGCAAACCGGAAAAATTGCAGGGAAGCCGCGATCTGCTGGCAGTGATGATGGCGCTGTGGAAGAAAAAGGGGGAAGCATATATATTGGCGGCGCCTGCGTTTATGGGGCAGTTCGGAAAAGAGGTCACTCCGGGAAAATTGCGGAGTGCATTTCGGATCCTCGGATTTGACGGGATGGTGGAAGTTGCACTTTTTGCGGACATACTGACGATGAAAGAAGCATTGGAGTTTGACAAGCATGTCAGAAAAGCAGGGGATTTTCAAATGACAAGCTGCTGCTGTCCGATCTGGATCTCTATGTTGAGGAAAGAGAAATGGATGGATCATGTACCGGGCGCGGTTTCTCCGATGATCGCTGCCGGTCGTGTCGTGAAGCGGCTGCATCCGGAAGCTCTGACTGTCTTTATAGGTCCGTGTCTGGCGAAAAAGGCGGAGGCAAGAGAAGCAGATGTTGCTGATGCGGTGGATTATGTGCTGACATTTCAGGAAGTGAACGACCTGTTTGAAGCGGCAAAGATCGATCCGAAAACACTTCCCGAAAGGGGACGCGACCATTCTTCAAGAGCAGGAAGAATCTATGCGAGGACGGGCGGGGTGAGTGAAGCAGTTACCAAAACGGTACGTCAGTTGAGAAGCGATGGGAAAAGCATTCAGGTGAAAGCGGAGCAGGCAGACGGTGTTTCCGACTGCAGAAAACTTCTCGAACGATTCCGAAAGGGAGATTCCGATGCGAACTTTCTTGAGGGCATGGGATGTAAAGGAGGATGTGTGGGCGGACCGAAAGCGATGCTTTCGGCAAAGCAGGGGACAGAGTATGTGAATGAGTATGGAAATGCGGCAAAGGTGAAGACGCCGCTTGAGAATCCATATGTGATGCAGTTGATGAAAGAATTGGGATTTGATACCGTTGAAGCGCTTTTGGAAGACGAAACGCTCTTTACGAGAAATTTCGGGAAAGAATTTTCCGATAATTAGAAGAAAACCCTTTTTGTTTTCTGTAAAATACGGTATAATCGGTATATAAAAACGGATCCATAGATTGAGAGGAGTGATTTGGATGACAGAAAACATTATTATCACGATCGGGCGACAGTTTGGAAGCGGCGGACATGAGATCGGAAACCGTCTTGCAGAGCGGCTTTCCATTCCGCTCTATGATCACAATCTGATTCGGATGGCGGCAAAAGAACTTAAGATTACTCCGGAAGAAGCAGAGAAAGTGGATGAATCTATTTTGGGCAGATATATGTCCTCCGCGATTCTCGGATCCGGAGACTATCTGATGTTTATGAATGAATCAGAATTTGAAGAGCCGCTGAGTGACAAAGTCTATGTAATGCAGACACAGATCATCCAAAAACTGGCAAACAGAAGCTCCTGCATTTTTGTGGGAAGATGTGCGGATTATGTGCTGGGAGATTATTCAAACTGCATCAATGCATTTGTATATGCATATAAAGAAGACCGGATCCGTCGGATCATGAAACTGTACGATCTGACGGAACGGCAGGCTTGGGATAAGATCAAGAAGATAGATAAGACGAGAAAAGCATATTATGAAGAACATACGGATCGGGATTGGGGAAGTATTGAAGCGCATCAGATGTTGTTTAATGCAAGTCTGATGGGGATCGATGGCGTGGTAGATGCCCTGGAGGGCATTTACAGGAAATGGAACGAAAGAGAATAGAAAAATGGCTGGGAATGATTTCCCGGTCATTTTTGTATAGGCAACGAGCCAAAGTCCGGGCTTGCCCGAGACCTTGGCGACTGCTTACAATCCCGGAATGTGCCTTTTGGCACTTCCGGTGATTGATAAGAAACGATATTGGAAGCGTGAGCTTTGTGATAAATTGTTTTGTGTTTTGTACTGCAGCGATTCTGTAACGGTAAATTCAGAAGAAAAATCCTGCCAGAAATGTCATGAATGGGATCGTGGCAATAGAACAAACCGTTGTAAACGCAAAAATTTCGGAAGCGTATTGATAGTTTTTGTTAAACTGGATCGCCATCATCGTCAAAGTTGCGCCGGTCGGGCATGCCGCTGCGATCAGCGTTGTATATGCGATATCGTGTTCGGTCCGGAACGCAGCCAAAAGCAGAAGAACCGCAAATGGAATGAGGATCAGCTTTAAAATCGTGGTCCAGTAAACATGCAGTTTGGTAAAAATCTTTTTCGGATCGGTCTGTGCGACAGATACTCCTGCGATGATCATAGCCAGAGGCGTATTCATATCGGCAATGTAGTTCATCGAATCCAGCAGGACAGAGGGAAGCTGGATCCGGGCAAAATAGAGTACAACTGCGATCACGACACCGATCATCATGGGCGAGAGTAGTCCCTGACGCAGACGTCTGAAAGAAAAACTCCCATTGAGCAGAATCAGGCTGTGTGTCCATGTGAGGATATTAAAAACAGTCATATAAGCGGTTAAATAAAAGACGCCGTCGCTTCCCAATACACTGTTGATCAAAGGGATTCCGATAAATCCGCAGTTGGAATAGACTGCGGCGATCCGTTCGATCGCATATTCCGGATTTTTGCCGGCAGGGATCAGAAAATGTGCCATGAGGATCCCGAGGATATGGGCTGCAGCCGCAGCTGCAAACGAGATCATAAGTCCGCGGATCAGAGCCGGGTCATAAGGTGTCTGGTAAACGGTAATGATCAGGCAGGGATTGACAACCATCAAAAGAAGATTAGACAGCGTCCGGTTTCCCTCCTGAGTGATCAATCCGATTTTATAACAAAAATAGGCAAGAAGCATGATGAAAAGCATTTTGAGCAGTTGGTTAAAGATTAAAGTAAACATAAACAGAAACTCCTATCGATGGATTCCCTCCTGGATCTCGTCTGCCCAGGTCTGGAGATTGTAAGTATGTCCGTCAAAGAGCTTTAGTATGACGCCGGTCGGATGGTCATCGTTTGCAAATGCGTTTGCTTCATCCGTATCTACATGCATGGCAAGTGAAAAAGACGGACTGACACGGACAACTACATCGGAAAAGATCAGTGAACGTTCATAACTGGTTGTGATGACAAATACAATGTCATTGTCTTTGACATGAGCACGCAGAGCGTCAATGGGTGTCATATGGATATGCCGTTTGGCAACGATCACACCTCTCTCCAGTGTAATCGTTCCGTATGGACCGATCAGCGTACAGCCGGGCGTTCCCTCCAGATCACCGGACTGACGGATCACGCTCGGAATACCGAGTCTTCTTGTGTCAGTTACGGAAATTTCAACCTGTGTCTCTTTTCGGTATGGACCCAGCACAACTACTTTTTCCAATTGCCCTTTTGGACCGACAACACGAAGTCGTTCTTTACAGGCATATTGTCCGGGCTGACTCAATTCTTTCACATAGGTCATGTGAGAGCCTGTGCCAAAAAGTATCTCAAAATCTTCTTTTGAAAGGTGAATGTGCCTTGCAGATGTTTCAATAGGGATTTTTAAACTCATCCGACCATACCTCGTTTCCATGAACATATCGCTTTTTACATCAAAATATAAAAATATTTTAACAGACCGCACTCGGTTTTTCAATGTTGGAAATGATTTGTTGTCTGCCACATTGATTTTTTTGTGAACCGACTGATCGCAAAAATAAAAATTCATCGGTAAAGGTATAAAAAACCTCTGCTTACAGATACTATTTCCAGAAATGGAAAAAAGTACAGGAAGCGGAGGTTTTTATATGAAAGCAACAGGAATCGTAAGAAGAATCGATGATCTTGGCCGTGTTGTGATCCCAAAGGAAATCAGACGGACACTGCGGATCCGGGAGGGCGATCCGCTTGAGATCTTCACAGACCGGGAGGGGGAGATCATCCTGAAAAAATATTCTCCGATCGGGGAATTGGGAATGTTTGCTGCACAGTATTGCGAGAGTCTGGCACAGACACTAAATTGTACGGTATGTATAACAGACTGCGATCAAGTGATTGCAGTGAATGGGAATGGAAAAAAGGACTTTAACAATAAAAATATAAGTAAAGAAATGGAAAACTTTCTAAAGAAACGAGAAATGAAGAGCGGTAAGGAAAAGGATTCTTTCTATATTCCTATTGTGCAGGAGGATGAAAACGTGTGTGAAGAGGTGATCTGCCCCATTTTGTGTGAGGGAGATGTGATCGGCAGCGTTATATTATTGAATCGGGAAGCAAAGAAGAAATTTGATGAGTCAGAACAAAAAGCAGCACGATGTGCGGCAGCATTTTTAGGAAAACAGATGGAGCAGTAAAGGGAAGTTCTGATTTCTGTGCATATCCATGTCAATGGAACCATAAACATAATATAGAAGCTGTGGAGATCAGACGATGATCCGAAGAAGAAAAGGGGGGCGTGGATATGGAACAGAATATAAAAAACAAGACAGGATTAGATAAGACGATATTTTGGATGTTGAAATCATTGCTTTGTTCGTACGTGGTTACAGGGATTTTACTGTTGATCCTGGCAGGAATCCTTTATAAGTTTAATTTAGATGAGGCGAAAGTGACGGCGGGGATTTTGATCATCTATGTACTGTCAGCTTTTGCAGGCGGGTTTGTGATCGGAAAGATCACCGGAACAAAGAAATTTTTCTGGGGACTGCTTGTAGGGATTTTTTATGCGGTGCTTCTTGTACTCGTGTCATTTGGACTATATCGGTCGATTCAGGGCAGCGTATCGGAACTGGTGACAACGTTTCTTGTATGTGCCGGCGGGGGAATGGTCGGCGGAATGATTTCGTGATAGATTTCAGTGACAGATTTCGTGAGAAAAAACTCTTTTAAATCATGGCACAGTATGATATAATACAACGAAGTAGAAATACAAGAGTATGAAAAGTAGGAGGAGATCAAGATGAAACACATTAAAACACTGAATACTCAGACATTAAATCATACAGTGAAAAAAGGCGGATGCGGCGAGTGCCAGACATCATGTCAGTCTGCATGCAAGACATCTTGTACCGTAGGAAATCAGACTTGCGAGAACAGAAAATAATCCTTTTGCACGTTGGAAGCGCGGCAGATCTGCCGGCAGGCGCAAAGGGAAATGAATAAGGAAATTAAAAGGGCAGCGACCTCGGCCGCTGCCTTATCCTTGTTTATCTGGAAATATGTAAAAGAAAGACGAACTCAGTAAAGAAACATATTAATTAGAAAGAGAGGTATCTGTTGTGATACATCAGTACCAGAATAATGGATATAACATCGTGCTGGATGTCAACAGTGGTTCGGTTCATGTAGTAGATCCGCTTGCCTATGACATCATCGCATGTTTGGAGAAGCAGAATCCATCCCAGGCGGCGGAATCATTAAAGAAACCGGAGACGTTGGAGATGGTGCTTTCGGAGCTCAAATCTTCCGGAAAAGAAGCGGATGCGGAAGAAGTAAAGGAGATTCTGGAAGCGGTAACGGAGCTGACAGAAGCAGGACAGCTTTTTACGGAAGATATTTATGAAGATTACATAGACGAAGTCAAACAGCGCAAGACGGTTGTGAAAGCACTCTGTCTGCATATTGCCCACGACTGTAATCTGGCGTGTCGCTATTGTTTTGCCGAGGAGGGGGAGTATCACGGAAGACGTGCGCTGATGTCTTATGAAGTCGGAAAGAAAGCGCTTGACTTTCTGATCGCCAATTCCGGAAGCAGACGCAATCTGGAAGTGGATTTCTTCGGTGGAGAACCGCTGATGAACTGGCAGGTTGTCAAAGATCTGGTTGCATATGGAAGAGAACAGGAAAAGCTTCATGATAAGCATTTCCGCTTTACACTGACCACAAACGGTGTACTTTTAAATGATGAAGTACAGGAATTTGTGAATCGTGAGATGGATAACGTTGTTCTGAGCCTGGACGGAAGAAAAGAGGTCAACGACCGGATGCGTCCGTTCCGGAACGGAAAAGGAAGTTATGACCTGATCGTTCCGAAATTCCGGAAACTTGCCGAGAGCCGGAATCAGGAGAAATATTATATCCGCGGAACGTTTACGCGGGAGAATCTGGATTTCTCAAAAGATGTAGAGCATTTTGCGGAATTGGGATTTGAGCAGATTTCCATCGAACCGGTCGTGGGAGAGGATACCGATCCGTATGCGATCCGGGAAAGCGATCTTCCTCAGATATTCTCCGAATACGACAAGCTGGCGAAAATGATGGTGGAACGTGAACGGGAGGGCAGAGGATTTAATTTCTTCCATTTCATGATCGATCTGGAGGGCGGTCCGTGTGTGGCGAAGCGGTTATCCGGCTGTGGTTCCGGTACGGAGTATCTGGCAGTGACTCCATGGGGAGATCTTTATCCATGTCATCAGTTTGTCGGAGATGAGACATTCCTTATGGGAAATGTGGATGATGGCATCGTAAGACCGGAGATCGCTGATGATTTCAGAAGCTGCAGCGTGTACTCCAAAGAAAAATGCAGAAGTTGTTTTGCAAGATTCTACTGCAGCGGCGGATGTATGGCGAATTCTTATAAATTCCACAACACCATCCACGATACGTATGATGTGAGTTGTGAAATGGAACGTAAACGTGTGGAGTGTGCGATCATGATCAAAGCCGCTCTGGCAGATAATGGAAAGGATGAGGAACGTGAAGAAGAGTAAAGGAGTCATCAGCCTGATCTTGATCGCCGTTCTGACCGGTCTGCTTGGGTTTACAACCATTCATGGCTGGGGCAAGGGCGAAACAGGCGCGGCAAAAAATATCAACCTTGGTTTGGATCTGGAGGGTGGAGTCAGCATCACCTATCAGGTAAAAGGCGATACCCCGTCGGAAGAAGATATGGCGGACACGATCTACAAACTGCAGAAACGTGTCGAGGGATACAGTACAGAAGCGACGGTTTATCAGGAGGGCGATGACCGGATCAGTATCGAGATCCCGGGCGTCAGCGATGCGAATGCGATCCTGGATGAACTCGGACGACCGGGAAGTCTGTATTTTATTGCCCAGACAGACAGTGAGGGCAACTTAAATTATAAAAATGAGAAGCAGACGGGAAATCCGGAAGATTATAAACTGACAAAATCGATCGAGGAGCTGCAGAAAGACGGCTCCATCGTGCTGACAGGTACGGATGTGAAAAATGCGGAGGCGGTTGCGAGATCGAATCAGGTCAGCGATGCGGCGGAATATGCCGTGGCTTTGGAGATGAACAAAGACGGCGCGGCTAAGTTTGCCGAGGCGACGAAAAAAGCGCTCGAATCCAAGGAGAGCATCGGTATCTATTACGACGATGCATTTGTAACGGTTCCGAATGTCAACAGTGAGATCAAAGACGGACGTGCGGAGATCAGCGGAGCGATGGACTACACAAAAGCAAATGCGCTGGCAACGACGATCCGAAGCGGAGCGCTGAATCTGGAACTGGAAGAACTCCGTTCCAATGTGGTCGGAGCACAGCTCGGACAGGATGCGATCAAGACCAGCCTGATGGCAGGTGCGATCGGACTGGCGATCGTATTTGTTTTCATGTGTGTTGTATATCTGCTTCCGGGACTTGCTTCCGGACTGGCGCTTTTGATCTATACAGGACTGGTGCTGGTTTCTCTGAATGCGTTTGACATTACGCTGACGCTTCCGGGAATTGCGGGTATCATCCTCGGCATCGGTATGGCGGTGGATGCAAACGTGATTATTTTCGCCCGTGTGGGAGAAGAGCTGGCGGCAGGCAAATCCGTGCGCAGTTCGCTGAATGCCGGATTCAAGAAAGCGATGTCGGCAATTCTGGACGGCAATATCACGACACTGATCGCGGCGGCAGTTCTCTGGCTTCGCGGAAGCGGCACAGTCAAAGGATTTGCGCAGACACTGGCGCTTGGTATCGTCGTATCCATGTTTACGGCGCTTGTGATCACACGGGTGATCATCTACTCATTCTATGCGGTTGGAATCCGGAGTGAAAAATTATACGGACGTCCGAAAAAGGAAAGAAAAGCGATCCATTTCCTCGGAAAGAAGAAACTGTTCTTTGGTGTTTCTGCGGCATTGATCCTGGCGGGATTCGTACTGATGGGAGTCAATTCCGCGCGCGGCGTCGGAGCGCTGAATTACAGTCTGGAGTTTAAAGGCGGTACGGCGACCAATGTGACATTTGCAGAAGAGTATACATTGGAAGAGATTGATGATAAGATCGTGCCGTTGATCGAGGACGTGACCGGCGACAAAAATGTACAGGTTCAAAAAGTAGAGGGAAGCAAGCAGGTTGTCTTTAAGACACAGACATTGGATCTGGAAAAACGAGAAGCGTTTAATAAAGTGATGACAGAGCAGTTCGGCGCTTCCGAAAAAGAGATCACAAGTGAAAATATCAGCTCAACGGTAAGTTCCGAGATGCGTCAGGACGCAGTGGTAGCGGTTGCGATTGCGACAGTCTTTATGCTTTTGTATATCTGGCTGCGATTTAAAGACATCCGCTTTGCGACAAGCGCGGTTGTGGCGCTACTCCATGACGTGCTGATCGTACTTGGATTTTATGTGCTTTCCCGCGTATCTGTCGGAAATACATTTATCGCGTGTATGCTGACGATCGTCGGATATTCGATCAACGCGACGATCGTGATCTTTGATCGGATCCGTGATGAACTGAAAACACAGAAGCGCGGAACCGATCTTCAGGATCTGGTAAACGGATGTATCACCAAGACATTGACAAGGAGTATTTATACCTCTTTGACAACATTTATCATGGTTGCCGTTCTTTATGTGATGGGTGTAAGTTCGATCAAAGAATTTGCACTTCCGTTGATGGTAGGTATCATCTGCGGAGCATACTCTTCCGTATGTATCACAGGTGCACTCTGGTATGTGATGAAAAAAGCGTCCGAGAAAAAGGCGGCAAAGAAAGCATAAGAAAGTTTTTGATTTATTTACGACAACGAAAAGGGCAGGGAATATCCCTGCTCTTTTTCTAAAGGAGGAACGGCGATGGAAAAATGGTTTGTGGCAATGAAAAAAGCCGATTTTCAGTCTATTTCCGAGAAGTACCACATTTCTCCGATCCTGGCACGTCTGATCCGGAATCGGGAGGTCATCGGGGAGGAGGCGATTGATTTTTATCTGAATGGAACGATCGCGGATCTGTATGACGGCATGTTGATGAAAGATATGGACAAGGCAGTGGAAATCCTTTCGGAGAAGATACGGGAGAGGGCGGCGATCCGCATTATCGGGGATTATGATATAGACGGGGTCAATGCAACGTATATTTTACAGGAGGGACTTGCCGGACTCGGCGCCGATGTGGATACGGATATTCCGGACCGGATCAAGGACGGATACGGTCTGAACCGCAATCTGATCGACCGGGCGTTGGAAGACGGTGTCGATACGATCATTACTTGTGACAATGGGATCGCGGCAGGAGAGGAAATTCTTTACGGGAAAGAGCGCGGACTGACTGTGATCGTGACGGATCATCATGAGATTCCGTTTTTGGATGCGGGCGGCGAGAAAGAATATCTGCTTCCGCAGGCGGATGCGGTCGTGGATCCGCACCGTCCGGACTGTGAATATCCGTTTAAAGGGCTTTGCGGGGCGGCAGTGGCATATAAACTGGTGGAAGCGTTATATGAAGTGATGCAGCGCGATGCGGAAGACGTGGACTATCTGATGGAAAATGTGGCGATCGCGACGGTAGGAGATGTAATGGATCTGTGCGGCGAGAACCGGATTTTCGTCAAGCAGGGATTGGAGATGCTGAAACGAACCCGCAACGAGGGTCTGAAAGCGTTGATGGAATGTACGAATGTGCCGGTGGACCGGCTGAATGCGTATCATATCGGATTTGTGATCGGACCTTGTATCAATGCAGGAGGGCGGCTGGATACCGCAAAACGTGCGCTGGAACTGCTCTGTGCGAAAAATCGGAGAGAAGCGGTGATGCTGGCGGAAGACCTGAAAGCATTGAATGACAGCCGGAAAGAGATGACGGAAAAAGGAGTGGAGCAGGCAGTGGAGCAGATCGAATCGACTTCCATGCAGGAAGATCCGGTGCTTGTCGTTTATCTGCCGGATTGTCATGAAAGTATTGCAGGCATCATTGCAGGGCGGCTCCGGGAGCGGTATTACCGCCCGGTATTTGTGCTGACGCGCGCGGAAGACGGAGTGAAAGGCTCCGGGCGATCAATTGAAAGTTACAATATGTTTGAAGAAATGTGTAAGTGCCGCGCGTTGTTTACAAAGTTCGGAGGACATAAGCTGGCGGCAGGTTTGTCTCTTCCGGAAGAAAATGTACCGCGTTTCCGGCAGGTGATCAACAAACTGGCAGATTTGAGCGAGGAAGACCTGATGGAGAAAGTATCGATCGACATGCAGCTTCCGCTTCCGTATATTACGGAAAATCTGGTGGAAGAGCTGGAACTGCTGGAACCTTTTGGAAAAGGCAATACGAAGCCGCTTTTTGCAGAGAAAAATCTCCGGGTGATCCGACCGCGTATCATCGGCAAGAACCGGAATGTATTGAAGTTTCAGGTGGAAGACCGGGGCGGAAACCGCATGGAAGCCGTTTATTTCGGAAATGTGAACACCTGTCTGGAAGAGATGGAAAAAGGCGGTGAGATGTCGTTTACATATTATCCGTCGGTCAATGAATATATGGGGCGTCGGACACTGCAGATCACCGTGGTAAACTACCGGAGATAAAAATGTTTGAAAATTGCGAAAATAATGCTATACTAGAAAAAGCAAATACAGGAAGAAAAGGGGACACTGATATGGCAGGAACACCGGAATATGAATTATTAAATCGGAATTTTGCGATGGTTGACGGGCATGCCGTGAAAGCACCGGAGGATTATCAGGATCCTGAACAGTTATATCAGGCATTGATCGAACGTGTCAGGAAATATCATCCGTCGGCAGATATTTCCCTGATCGAAAAAGCATATAAGACGGCAAATGAGGCACATAACGGACAGGTGCGCAAATCGGGCGAGCCGTATATCATCCATCCGCTCTGGGTGGGGATCATCCTTGCGGATCTGGAGATGGACAAAGAGACGATCGTGGCGGGAATGCTGCATGATGCCGTGGAAGATACCGATATGACCTTGGATGATGTGAGCCGTGAGTTTGGGGAAGAGGTGGCTCTCCTTGTAGACGGTGTGACGAAACTGGGGCAGTTATCTTATTCTCAGGATAAACTGGAGATCCAGGCGGAAAATCTACGCAAGATGTTCCTTGCGATGGCAAAAGACATCCGTGTGATCATCATCAAACTGGCGGACCGTCTGCACAATATGCGGACGCTTGAATTTATGCGTCCGGAAAAGCAGAAAGAAAAAGCAAAAGAGACGATGGACATTTATGCGCCGATCGCCCAGCGGCTCGGTATTTCCAAGATCAAGATCGAGCTGGACGATCTCTCTTTGAAATATTCCCAGCCGGAAGTGTATCAGCAGCTTGTTCACGATCTGAACGAGCGCAAGACGAAGCGGGAAGAATTTGTCCAGCAGATCGTCTCGGAAGTATCGACACATATGAAGAACGCGCATATTCAGGCGAAAGTATATGGAAGAGTGAAGCATTTTTTCAGCATCTACAAGAAAATGGTCAATCAGAATAAAACTCTGGATCAGGTGTACGATCTGTTTGCCGTGCGGATCATTGTGGATTCCGTGAAAGACTGTTATGCGGCGCTTGGTGTGATCCATGAGATGTATACGCCGATCCCGGGACGTTTTAAAGATTATATCGCGATGCCGAAGCCGAATATGTATCAGTCCCTGCACACAACGTTGATGGGACCGTCCGGACAGCCGTTTGAGATCCAGATCCGTACAGAGGAGATGCATAAGACTGCGGAGTACGGTATCGCAGCCCATTGGAAATATAAAGAGGGCGGGGATGCGGCGAAAGTGGTGCAGGCGCAGGAAGAAAAATTAAACTGGCTGCGTCAGATCCTGGAATGGCAGCGGGATATGTCCGACAATCGGGAATTCTTAAGTCTCTTAAAAGGAGATCTGGATCTGTTTGCGGAGGACGTCTACTGTTTTACACCGAACGGAGATGTCAAGAACCTGCCGAATGGTTCGACGCCGGTTGATTTTGCCTATGCGATCCACAGCGCCGTCGGAAATAAGATGGTCGGCGCAAGAGTGAACGGCAAATTGGTCAATATCGATTACAAGATCCAAAACGGTGACCGTATCGAGATATTGACGTCCCAGAATTCGAGAGGACCGAGCCGTGACTGGCTGAATATCGTAAAGAGTACGCAGGCGAAATCCAAGATCAATTCCTGGTTTAAGAAAGAGTTCAAAGAGGAAAATATCATCCGCGGGCGTGAGATGGTGGCGGCATGCTGCCGTGCCAAATCGGTGAACCTTGCCAATGTCATGAAGCCGAAATATCAGCAGATCGTGCAGCAGAAATATGGATTCCGCGACTGGGATTCCGTGCTGGCAGCGATCGGACATGGCGGACTCAAAGAGGGGCAGGTTGTCAACCGGCTTCAGGAAGAGTACGAGAAAGAACACAAGAAAGAAGTGACTGATGAGACGATCCTTGAAAAGCTTTCAGGGAACGGCAATCAGAAAGTCCATATCGGGAAATCCAAGAGTGGGATCATCGTCAAAGGAATCGACGATATGGCGGTGCGTTTTTCAAAATGCTGCTCACCGGTGCCGGGAGATGAGATCGTCGGATTTGTTACGAGAGGGCGCGGTATGTCGATCCATCGGACGGACTGTGTCAATATGCTGCATCTTTCCGCGGCAGAGCGGGAACGTCTCATCGATGCGGAATGGGAGAGCACGGAGGAAAGCGACGGCGGCGGACAGTATCTGGCGGAATTAAAGATTTATTCCGGCGACCGTCAGGGACTTTTGATGGATGTTTCCAAAGTATTTACGGAAGCGAAGATTGATGTGAAATCCATGAACGTGCGGACGAGCAAAAAAGGAACGGCAACATTGGAGATGGGATTTATCGTGCGCGGTCGGGAAGAATTAAACCGGCTGATCGAGAAACTGCGTCAGATCGAGGGCGTGATAGATATCGAAAGAACTGCGGGATAAAAAAGAGGCAGGGAGGAAGAAGATGCGGATTGAACGATTTATAGTGGGGATGGTAGGCACAAATTGTTATGTGGTATCCAATGAGGAGACTTTGGAATGTTTTCTCATTGATCCGGGCGCTTATTCGGACAAGATGATAACATATATCCGGGAGAATGCGCTGAAACCGCGGGCGATCCTGCTGACGCACGGGCATTTTGATCATATCATGGGACTGGACGAAGTTTTAGCGCAATTTTTTGTTCCGGTGTATGTACAGGAAGAGGAAGAGATCCTTTTGAAAGATGCGTCTTACAATGCATCGGTTTCTTACGGACCGGCATATACATTTTCCGGTGCGTCTCATATAAAAGACGGACAGGTTTTGGAGCTTGCAGGGATGAAAATCCGTGTGATCCATACGCCGGGGCATACGATCGGCGGATGCTGTTATTATATAGAATCGGAAAATGTGTTGTTCAGCGGAGATACATTGTTCCATGATTCTGTTGGAAGAACGGATTTTCCGACGGGAAGCCAGAGTCAGCTTGTACGCTCGATCCGGGAGAAACTTCTCGGACTGCCGGAAGAGACGGTCGTCTATCCGGGACATATGAGCGAGACGACGATCGGTCATGAGAAAACATACAATCCGTTTCTTTGATAAGGAGTAAAGTATGATTGAGATCATAAGTAAAGAAACGTTATTCACCTACAATTTATACCATATTACGAAAGCTTTTTTTCCGGAGGCGGAAATCAGGCAGTGCGTAGACGGGGAGCAAGAACCTCTGGTGAAACTGACAGTGGACGGAGGCTCTTGCTTTTCCGTTGCAGAAGTCCCCGGGATCGGGGCGGAGGTACAGTCCGATGTGTGCCGCCAGATGCGCAAACGCTTTGTGACGCATAAAGTGTATGAGTATCTGTCGGAAAGAACAGGCAGGAGGCTTGCTTGGGGAATGCTGACGGGGGTTCGCCCTACAAAGCTTGTCATGCAAAAAATAGAAAGTGGAAAAAGTGAAAAGGAAATTATTGAGTTTCTAAAAGAAGAATATAGTGTATCTGATAGTAAGGCAAAACTTGCGATCGAAATCGCAGAGCGCGAGAAACGGCAGCTGGAATGCCTGCACACGCCGGAGGGATTCAGTCTTTATGTGGGAATCCCATTTTGCCCGAGTATTTGTTCCTATTGTTCCTTTAGTTCTTCGCCGGCAGATCAGTGGAGGGGTCAGATGGATGCCTATCTGGATGCGCTGTGCAGGGAGATCCGGGCGACAGCCAAGATGGCAAAAGGAAAGATATTGGATACGGTTTATATCGGCGGGGGAACGCCGACGACATTGTCTGCCGGGCAATTGGATCGTCTGCTTTTATGCATCGAACAAAATTTTTCGATGGAGACGGTACAGGAATATACGGTGGAAGCGGGACGACCGGACAGCATCACAAAAGAGAAACTGGAAGTGATCCGGAAATATCCGGTGACACGGATTTCGATCAATCCGCAGACGATGCAGCAGAAGACGCTTGATCTTGTCGGAAGAAAGCATACGGTCGGGGATGTGAAAACGATCTTTCATTTGGCGAGAACGCTTGGATTCGACAACATCAATATGGATCTGATCGCCGGACTTCCCGGCGAGAGTGCGGAAGATATGCGGGATACGCTTGCGCAGATCGAACAGCTCGGACCGGACAGTCTGACGATCCATTCTCTGGCGATCAAACGGGCGGCAAAGATGGGGCAGGATGCAAAAGTAAATCGGACGTCGAAATCAGAAAAGACGTTTTCAAGTGAAATCGGACAGATGGTAGAGGACGGCGCAGCCGCGGCAAGGAGGATGGGGTTACTTCCTTATTATCTGTACCGGCAGAAAAACATCGCCGGAAATTTTGAAAATGTTGGTTATGCAAAGGTTGACAAAGCGGGAATTTACAATATACTTATTATGGAAGAAAAGCAGACGATACTGGCATGCGGAGCAGGCGCAGGCACAAAGATCGTTCTGCCGGAAAAGATGACGCTTGAGAACGGAAAGACAACGAATCTGATCCGGATTGAAAACGTAAAGAATATCACAGAATACATCAGTCGTATTGATGAGATGATAGAGAGAAAAGGAGAATGGTTATGGCATTAAAGAAGAAACCGGTAACCGGGATGAAAGACATGATGCCGGAGGAGATGGAGATCCGGGATTATGTGATCGCACTGATCAAAGAGACATATAAGGCATTTGGATTTTCTTCTATTGAAACTCCATGTGTGGAACATATTGAGAATCTGTGCAGCAAACAGGGCGGAGACAATGAGAAGCTGATCTTTAAGATTTTAAAAAGAGGCGAGAAACTGAAGCTCGATCAGGCGAAAGAGGAGATCGATCTGGTGGACGGCGGACTACGCTATGACCTGACCGTGCCGCTTTCCCGGTATTATTCCAATCATGCAAATGAACTTCCGGTGCCGTTCAAAGCGCTGCAGATGGGAAATGTATGGCGTGCAGACCGTCCGCAGAGGGGGCGTTTCCGTCAGTTTATGCAGTGTGATATCGATATTCTCGGAGAACCATCCAATCTTGCGGAGATCGAACTGATCCTTGCGACGACGACGCTGCTCGGCAAACTGGATTTTAATCATTTTACGATCCGGATCAATGACCGTCGTTTCTTAAAAGCGATGGCGGCATACAGCGGATTTGCGGAAAGTGAATATGACAATGTCTTTATCATTCTGGACAAGATGGATAAGATTGGTCTGGACGGTGTAAAGAGAGAACTGGAAGAGTGCGGTTACGCAGCCGAATCCGTAGAAAAATATCTGCAGATTTTTGAAGAGATCACCAATGACGTGGCAGGCGTCCGCTGGTGCAAAGAGAAACTGGAGGGATTTCTTCCGGCGGATGCAGCCGAGTCTCTGGAGACGATCATCACCAGCGTAGAACGTGCAAAGGAAGCGGACTTTAAGGTCAGTTTCGACCCGACGCTTGTACGTGGCATGTCTTATTATACAGGAACGATCTTCGAGATTTCCATGGATGAGTTCGGCGGTTCTGTCGGCGGCGGCGGTCGTTACGATGAAATGATCGGCAAGTTCACCGGACAGAATACACCGGCAGTCGGTTTCTCGATCGGATTCGAGCGGATCGTCATGCTTCTGTTAGAGCGTGGCTATCAGGTGCCGACCGGAAAACAGAAAAAAGCATACCTGTTGGATAAGAATCTGCCCCAGGAGAAGATGCTTTCGGTTCTGGAACAGGCGAAAGCAGACCGCGCAGACGGAATGCAGGTTATGATCGTAAATATGAAGAAAAATAAGAAATTTCAGAAAGAACAGCTGGCACAGCAGGGATATACGGAGATCGAAGAAATTTTCAGCAGATAAATAACGGAAACTGTCTGTTTGACAGAGAAGAAAAGGAAGAAAAGAGGAAGTAGAGTATGTCAGAATCAATGAAAGGACTGCATCGTACACACCGGTGCGCCGAACTTTCAAAAGCCAATATCGGAGAACAGGTAACCATCATGGGATGGGTACAGAAGAACCGCAATAAAGGCGGACTTGTATTTGTGGACGTCCGGGACCGTTCCGGGCTGATCCAGGTTGTATTTGAAGAGGGAAAATCAGACGCTGCGCTGATCGAGAAAGCGGCAGGGCTGCGCGCGGAATATGTGGTGGCGATCACAGGTACGGTTGCAGCACGTTCCGGTGCGGTCAATGAGAATCTTGCGACCGGAGAAATCGAGGTGATCCCGGATTCCCTGCGGATCCTTTCCGAATCGGAGACACCGCCGTTCCCGATCGAGGAAAATTCCAAGACAAAAGAAGAACTTCGTCTGAAATACCGTTATCTGGATCTGCGCAGACCGGATCTGCAGAAAAATCTGATCATGCGCAGTAAAATTGCAACATTGACGAGACAGTTTCTGGCAGATGAGGGATTTTTGGAGATCGAGACTCCGATCCTCGGAAAGACAACGCCGGAGGGGGCGAGAGATTATCTTGTTCCGAGCCGGATCCATCCGGGAAGTTTTTACGGACTTCCGCAGTCTCCACAGCTTTACAAACAGCTTTTGATGTGTTCCGGTTACGACCGTTATTTCCAGATCGCAAAATGTTTCCGCGACGAGGATCTGCGTGCCGACAGACAGCCGGAATTTACACAGATCGATATGGAGCTTTCTTTTGTAGATGAGAATGATGTGATGGAGATCAACGAGCGTCTTCTTGCGAAGTTATTCAAAGAAGTTCTCGATATTGACGTACAGCTCCCGATCCCGCGGATGACATGGCAGGAAGCGATGGATCGTTATGGTTCCGATAAGCCGGATACCCGGTTTGGAATGGAACTGGTCGATGTGACAGAGGTTGTCAAAGACAGTGAATTTGTTGTGTTTAAAGGCGCGATCGAAGCTGGCGGAACTGTCCGTGGTATCAATGCGAAAGGACAGGGCGGCATGCCGAGAAAGAAAATCGACAAACTGGTCAGCTTCGCAAAAGATTTCGGGGCGAAAGGGCTGGCATATATCGCAGTTCAGGAAGACGGAACGGTGAAATCTTCTTTCGCGAAATTTATGACGGAGGAAGAGATGCAGAATCTGATCCAGGCAATGGACGGAGAGAACGGAGATTTACTTCTGTTCGCTGCGGATCGGAATAAAGTGGTTTGGGATGTGCTCGGAAACCTGCGTCTGGAACTGGCGCGTCAGATGGAACTTCTCGATAAGAATGAATATAAATTCCTCTGGATCACAGAGTTCCCGCTTCTTGAGTGGAGCGAGGAGCAGAACCGCTTTACGGCAATGCACCATCCGTTCACGATGCCGATGGAAGAGGATCTGCAGTATCTGGACAGCGATCCGGGCAGAGTGCGCGCAAAAGCTTACGACATCACTCTGAACGGTAACGAGATCGGCGGAGGAAGTATCCGAATCCACCAGAATGACATTCAGGAGAAGATGTTTGAGGTGCTTGGATTTACAAAAGAACAGGCATATGAACAGTTTGCGTTCCTTTTGAATGCATTTAAATATGGTGTTCCGCCGCACGCCGGTCTTGCATACGGACTGGATCGTCTTGTGATGCTGATGGCGAAAGTGGACAGCATCCGTGACGTGATGGCATTCCCGAAAGTAAAAGACGCCTCCTGTCTGATGACGGAAGCGCCGAGTATGGCAGATGACAAACAGCTTGCGGAACTCGGACTGGAACTCAGACCGGAAGAGAAAGACAATACCGAAGAATAAAAACGAAAGAATAATATAAGAAATTGATAAAAGAGAACGAGAACTCCTGCGGCAGAAGAAATTGCTGACAGGAGTTTTCGTTTTCGTAACGTTAATATACAAGGGGGACTTGGAAGCGCCGGGTAAGAAATGTTTATATGGAAGATTTTATGTGTATGGAAAGTATTCGCTTTAGGTATATACAGATACAAAAAAACCGTAATCCCTACCGGAATTACGGTCTTAAGAGCGATAGACGGGGTTCGAACCCGCGACCCCGACCTTGGCAAGGTCGTACTCTACCAACTGAGCCACTATCGCGTTTTGTTTGCGTTCCTCACTTGGAACAATACATACTATACTATAAGGTCTTATAGAAGTCAACACTTTTTTAAAAATAATGTGTCGGAATTTTTACTAATTTTTCAAACAATTCAGAAAGTTTGTTTTTAAGATACTACGAGCTGTGAAATTAATAACGCTAGTCTTCTTTCAAAATCTATGCTATGATAAGTAGCAAAAGTATCAATAGATAGTATGGAATATATTTGGGGCACAGGATACCAGATGGATTGTAGGATAGGATGCATACGAAGCTATGAATAAAAACAGGAGGAATAGGATATGGGAAAGAAGATCAAAGCAGCACTTTTGGGAGCAGGAACAGTCGGAACCGGCGTATACAAATTGTTTGAAAGACGTTCCGACGTCATGGAGCAGACTGTGGGCGCCGAGCTGGAACTGAAAAAGATCCTGGTACACAGCCTTGGGAAAAAGAGAGCGGGAATTGACGAAAGCCTCTTGACGGATGACTGGAATGAGATTTTGAATGACGATGAGATCCGGATCGTGATCGAAGTGATGGGCGGGATCGAACCGGCGAAAACTTATATCCTGGATGCGCTGCATGCCGGAAAGCATGTCGTGACGGCCAATAAAGATCTGATCGCGGTTTATGGAAGAGAGCTTCTGGATGCGGCAGAAGAGCAGCATTGCGATCTGTTGTTTGAGGCGGCGGTAGCGGGAGCAATCCCGATCATCCGTCCGTTAAAGCAGTGTCTTGCGGCAAATGAGATCAGTGAGGTGCTTGGGATCGTAAACGGTACGACAAACTATATCCTGACAAGAATGTTTGAGGATCATATGGATTTTGAGACGGCGCTGGCAAAAGCGACGGAGCTTGGCTATGCGGAGGCGGACCCGACGGCAGATGTGGAGGGACTGGATGCCGGAAGAAAAATGGCGATCATGTCCTCGATCGCATTTCATTCACGAGTGGTTTTTGACGATGTGTATACAGAGGGAATCACTAAGATCACATCCAAAGACATTGAATATGCAAGGGAATTTGACAGTGTGATCAAATTGCTCGGTGTTGCGAGAAACACAGACAAAGGGATCGAAGTCGGCGTATATCCGGTGATGCTCCATAAAGATCATCCGCTTGCATCGGTCCGGGATTCGTTCAATGCAGTGTTTGTGCACGGAGATGCGGTGGACGACGCGATGTTTTATGGCAGAGGGGCAGGAGAACTGCCGACAGCGAGCGCGGTCATGGGAGATGTGATCGATGTGGCGAGAAATCTGGAATATCACTGCAACGGTCGGATCAGCTGCACCTGCTATAAAGAAGAACCTGTCAAAGCATTTGATGAAGTGAAGAATAAGTTTTTCCTGCGGATGCAGGTGAAAAACACATACGGTGTACTGGCTTGTATCACAAAAGTATTCGGAGATCATAAGGTCAGCATTGCGCGGGTCGTTCAGAAAGCGGCAGAGGGCGAGAGAGCGGAACTTGTGATCGGAACGGAGAAAGTAAAAGAATATCATTTGAAAGATGCATTACGGGAATTGAAAGAAATGGAGAATATCTACGAGATCAGCAGCGTCATCCGGGAGTATTGAGTTCTGAAAAGGCAGGGATAAAAGATGGAGAAACGAGGGTATCCGATCGGATTTACTGTAAAGCAGATCAATAATATTTATGAGAAAGATCTCAATGAAAATCTGAAGCAGCTTGGGATCACCGCATCACAGTGCGCGGTACTGGATTTTTTGCTTCATACTAATAAAGAAGAGGTCAACCAGCGGGACGTGGAGCGCGGGCTTAGTCTGAAAAACCCGACGGTGACGGGACTTTTGAAGCGGCTGGAAGAGAAAGGTTTTATTTTTTGTGTGCCGAATACGGCGGATAAGCGGAAGAAGAATATTTTTCTGACAGAAAAAGCGTATGATATTCAGCGTAAAATGGAAGCGAACCGCCGGAAACTGGACCGACAGCTTACGAGAGGACTGACAAAAAAGGAAGTTGCCGCATTGGAGCGGGGACTGGAAAAGGTTCTGTATAATATTGCAGAACCATAAAGTTGGAGAGGAGACAAAAAGAAATGAGTTATGCAGATAAAGTGTTTATCGACATGTGCAGAGATATTATTGAGAACGGGACAAGTACGGAGGGAGAGAAAGTCCGTCCGGTATGGGAGGACGGAACTCCGGCATATACCGTGAAAAAATTCGGCGTGGTGAACCGTTATGATCTGTCAAAGGAATTTCCGGCGCTGACTTTGAGACGGACCGGAATCAAAAGCTGTACCGACGAGCTGCTTTGGATCTGGCAGAAAAAATCCAATAATATCCACGATCTGAACAGTCATATCTGGGACAGTTGGGCGGATGAAGACGGCTCTATCGGAAAAGCATATGGGTATCAGATGCAGGTAAAACATCAGTACCGGGAGGGCATGATGGATCAGGTGGATCGTGTGATCTACGACTTGAAACACAATCCGTACAGCCGTCGGATCATGACAAATATCTATGTGCATCAGGATCTGCATGAGATGAACCTGTATCCGTGCGCATACAGCATGACATTTAATGTGACAAAAGAGCCGGACAGCGAAAAACTGACGCTCAACGGGATTTTGAACCAGCGTTCACAGGATGTGCTTGCGGCGAACAACTGGAACGTCTGCCAGTATGCGGTACTTCTTCATATGCTGGCGCAGGTATGTGATATGAAAGTCGGAGAATTTGTTCATGTGATCGCAGACGCGCACATTTATGACCGGCATATCCCGCTGATCAAAGAATTGATCGAACGGGAACCGCTTCCGGCGCCGACGTTCTGGCTCAATCCGGAAGTGAAAGACTTTTATCAGTTTACAACGGACGATGTACGTCTGGAAAATTACGAGACACATCCGCAGATCAAAAATATACCGATTGCAGTTTAAAGAACAAAAACAAGGAAAAGAGGAAAAAAGAATGAATGTGATTGCAGCAGTAGACAGCAACTGGGCGATTGGGAACAAGAACCGGCTTTTGACGAGTATTCCGGCGGATATGAAATTTTTCAGGGAAAAGACAAGCGGTCATGTCGTAGTGATGGGAAGAAAGACATTGGAGAGCTTTCCCAACGGTCTTCCGCTGAAAAACCGCACGAATATCGTGTTGACGGGCAATCGTGACTACAAGGTCAAAGATGCCGTGATCGTGCATACAAAGGATGAGCTTTTGGAAGAACTGAAAAAATACGATTCCGAGGAAATCTATATCATCGGAGGAGAAAGCGTATACCGGATGATGCTTCCATACTGTGATACCGCTTATATTACAAAGATCGACCATGCTTATGAGGCCGACACGCATTTTCCGAACCTGGATGAACTGGAAGATTGGAAGATGACGCAGGTAAGCGACGAACAGACGTGTTTTGATCTGGAATATGTTTTTTCGGTATACCGCAGGGGATAAGACGCATATACTGGTCTCGGGGTGAAAATATTGTTCGATCGAAAAACAAAACCGGAAGCCTATGCCAAAATAAAAGGAGACGGGAATCATCCGAAGATCACGGGAATGGTTTCTTTCTTTGAAGTATACGGAGGAACCGTCGTATCTGTTGAAGTAAAAGGACTGCGGGATGATAACTTCCATGGATTTCATATCCATGCGGGAAGTACATGTACGGGAACAAAAGACGTGCCGTTTCAAAATGCAGACGGACATTATAATCCGAACAAGACCGGACATCCGGATCATGCTGGTGATCTGCCGCCTGTTTTGGCGAATAACGGAAATGTATGGATGATGTTCTACACGACGAGATTTTACCCGGAAGACATCATCGGAAAGACTGTGGTCATCCATGAAAAGCGCGATGATTTTAAAACGCAGCCGTCCGGAGATGCAGGCGCGATGATCGCCTGCGGAGAGATCGTGGAGATGATCTGACGGCATGTGCTGCGTTGTGCGCAGACGTTGGAAATCCTGCATACAGACATTAAAATACATCAAGAAAGCGACATTGACAAAGCAAAAAGCACACCGTATAATAAATGTAACTTTTCGCTGGAATGAGGAGAAGAGGGAGAAGACATTGATGGAACATGCGGTATTTGCACCGGCAGAGAGCCGGGAAGTTTTTGATTTCAGAGATAATTTTTGACTTCAGAGATGCTTTTTGATTTCACGGATGCCGCGGATAACGATTCGCCCTGAGCTTGGAAGCTTGGGGCGTTTTTCATTACAAAAGTAGGGATTTTGTTTTGCCGGGCAGGATCGGCTGTATGAAAAACAGATAAGGAGGCAGAGGGATGAGACAGATTTCAGGAAATAAGTTGTTGGTAAAAGCATTAAAAGAAGAGGGCGTGGATACGATTTTTGGTTATCCGGGGGCCTGTACGATCGACATCAGTGACGAATTGTACAAGCAGGATGAGATCCGGGTGATCTTACCGCGTCATGAGCAGGCGCTTGTTCATGAAGCGGACGCTTATGCAAGGACGACCGGGAAAGTCGGCGTATGCCTTGTGACCAGCGGTCCGGGAGCAACTAATCTGGTGACGGGGCTTGCAACTGCGAATTATGACAGTGTCCCGCTTGTTTGTTTTACCGGACAGGTAGCGAGACATTTGATCGGGAACGATGCGTTTCAGGAAGTGGATATTGTCGGGATCACGAGAAGCATTACCAAATACGGCGTGACTGTCCGGGATCGTGCGGATCTGGGACGGATCATCAAAGAAGCGTTCTACATTGCAAGAACCGGAAAGCCGGGACCTGTCCTGATCGATCTTCCGAAAGATGTGATGGCGGAGCTGGGAAGCGCCGAATATCCGAAAGAAGTCAACATCCGCGGATATAAGCCGAATACAAACGTACATATCGGGCAGTTAAAGCGCGCATTGAAGATGCTTCATAAAGCGAAACGTCCGTTGTTTCTGGCGGGAGGCGGCGTCAACATCGCGCGCGCCAATGCAGTGTTTACCGAGGTGGTTGAAAAGACCAATGTGCCGGTTGTCACAACGGTGATGGGAAGAGGGGCGATCTCGACGGATCATCCGCTTTATATAGGAAATTTGGGAATGCACGGCGCTTATGCGGCGAATATGGCAGTCAGTGAATGTGATCTTTTATTCTCCATCGGAACCCGGTTTAATGATCGGATCACCGGAAAACTGCATGCATTTGCACCGAAAGCGACGATCGTGCATATCGATATTGACACCGCTTCGATCTCCAGAAATATCCATGTGGACATTCCGATCGTGGCGGATGCGAAAGCGGTGATCGAGAAGATGAATGAATATGTGGAACCATGCGGCAGTGAGAAATGGCTTGGGAAGATCGAGGGATGGAAAAAAGAACATCCGCTGGATATGAAGAAACATGGGGCGATGGGACCGAAAGACATTATCGATGCGATCAACCGTCAGTTCGAGGAGGCGATCATTGTCACGGATGTGGGACAGCACCAGATGTTTGCAGCCCAGTATACGGAGATCACCGAGAAAAAGAAGATCATCATGTCCGGAGGATTGGGAACGATGGGATACGGATTCCCCGGCGCGATCGGCGCCAAACTCGGCAATCCGGATACCCCGGTGATCGCGATCTCCGGCGACGGCGGTATGCAGATGAACATTCAGGAGTTTGCGACCGCAGTGCTGGAAGAACTTCCGCTTGTGTTATGTGTGCTGAACAATACCTATCTTGGGATGGTGCGGCAGTGGCAGAAGCTGTTTTACGGAAAACGTTACGGTATGACGAACCTCAGATCCGGCGCACTGTTTCGACGGACCAATGGGGAGGAGATGCCGGAGTACACGCCGGATTTTGTGAAGCTGGCAGAGAGTTACGGGGCGAAAGGAATCCGTGTGACGAAGCCGGAAGAGATCGAACCGGCATTTGAAGAAGCGAAGAAGAATACAAAAGTCCCGACATTGATCGAATTTATCATTGATCCGGAAGAAATGGTTTATCCGATGATCAAACCGGGCGGAACACTGGAAGAAATGATTCTGGATTGTTGATAGAAAAGGAGGCAGGACGATGGAGAATCATATGAAGAAAAGATGGATCTCACTTTATGTAGAAAATCAGGTGGGCGTACTTTCCAAGATTTCCGGATTGTTTTCGGGAAAATCTTACAATTTGGACAGTCTGACTGTCGGAACGACCGAAGATCCGACGGTATCCCGTATGACGATCGCGACGGTCAGCGATGACGAGACGTTTGAGCAGATCAAAAAGCAGCTGAACCGTCTTGTGGAAGTAATCAAAGTCATTGATTTTACCGATGTGTTTGTACGGATGAAAGAGATTTTATATATCAAAGTGCGTAAATGTACGCCGGAAGATAAGGCGGAGTTATTCCAGATTGCGGAGACATTCAAAGCGCGGGTGATCGATTATGGAAAAGACAGCCTGCTTCTGGAATTTGTGCAGACGGCAACCAAAAATGACGCTGTGATCAAACTGATGAAAGAAGAATTTAAAGATATCGAAGTCGTCCGCGGCGGAAGCGTGGGGATCGAATCGATCAGCATGATGGAACGATAAGCGCAGGGCGGATTTGCCGGTTTATTGTCCGGCGTGTTATTTCGAGACAAAAAACAGAGTGCACTCTTGAATTTTGTGACCGGAAGTATTATAATTGGCACAAACAGATTTGCATACAGGAAGAGGGCGGGGCGGCAGCAGGCATTCCGAGGTTCCGCTTGATGGAAATGGAGGAGATACAGATGCAGAAAAAGGAAATTGACTGGGCAAATCTCGGATTCGGTTACATCGTGACGGATCAGAGATTTGTGGCGAATTATAAAGACGGAGCATGGGATGCGGGACATCTGACGGCAGACCCGAATGTGACGATGAATGAATGTGCGGGCGTGTTGCAGTATGCGCAGACCGTGTTTGAGGGAATGAAAGCATATACAACGGTGAACGGTCAGATTGTAACGTTCCGTCCGGACTTAAATGCGAAGCGGATGGTAGATTCCGCGAAGCGTCTGGAGATGCCGGCATTTCCGGAGGAACGTTTCTTAGAGGCGGTGACGGAAACAGTACGTGCGAATGCGGCGTATGTACCGCCGTACGGCTCCGGGGCTTCTTTATATATCCGCCCGTATATGTTTGGGATCAATCCGGTGATCGGCGTCAAACCGGCGGACGAATATCAGTTCCGTGTATTTACGACTCCGGTAGGACCGTATTTCAAGGGGGGCGTGAAGCCTTTGACGATCCGGGTATCGGATTTTGACCGTGCAGCTCCGCATGGAACCGGTCATATCAAGGCAGGGCTGAATTATGCGATGAGTCTTCATGCAATCGTGAGCGCGCATGCGGCGGGATACGATGAGAATTTGTATCTGGATTCCGCGACGAGAACGAAAGTGGAAGAGACCGGCGGCGCCAACTTTATTTTTGTGACAAAGGATCACAAAGTAGTTACGCCGCATTCCGATACGATCCTCCCGTCGATCACAAGACGTTCCCTGATGTATGTTGCCGAACATTATCTCGGACTGGAAGTGGAAGAGCGGGATGTATATCTGGATGAAGTGAAAGATTTTGCCGAATGTGGATTGTGCGGAACGGCAGCGGTGATCTCACCGGTCGGAAAGATCGTGGATCACGGTGAAGAAATCTGTTTCCCGAGCGGAATGGAGAAGATGGGTGAGATCACCAAGAAGCTTTACGATACGCTGACCGGGATCCAGATGGGACAGATCGAAGCTCCGAAAGGCTGGATCCATGTGATCGAATAAAAAGATCGTGTTTCAAATATCGTTTCAGAGGGAGTACTGCAAAAGCAGATGCGAGATCATCGACTTTTGCGGTGCTTCTTTTTCTTCCTTTACAAGGAATTTACAAAATGTTATGATAAACGACAGGGGAATTTTAGCAGGGAGTAGTGATGGATGAAACGGGGAGCGTTTTTACTATATATATTGTCATGCCTGACCGGCATTTTTTTCTGCTGGAATCTTGCTGCAAAGGAAGTACAGGCGGGGATCGCGTCCGATCAGGCGTTTGAGGGCGTCACTTGGGAAAAGATCCTGGAAGATGATCTGGAGGGCGCGCAGGGGATCGTGCAGTCGATGTGCGTGACCGATGAATATATCATCTGCATGGAGAATTATGCGGAGGCGACCGGGGAACCGGATATCGTGAAAGCTTATTATCGGAACGACACCGATGAGGACGGTAATCCGGTGGAGCGATATGCGCTCGCAAAGCGGGTGCAGGAGACCGATTACGAACATGCCAACGGGATGGCGTACAATCCCAATACCAATGAGATCGCAGTGGCACTTTATACGTCGTATGATCCGGCAAACCGGGGATGTATTTATCTGATGGATGCGGATACATTGCAGTATAAAAGTAAGCTGCAGATTGCGGCGGATTATAATATTCTGGGCATCGATTACGATGAGGAAAATGACCGCTACGTCATTCAGACGGATGCGGCAGGAGGATACAGTTTTAAGATACTGGACAGTTCATTTCAGGTGATTGAAGATCTGGGACAGTATGCGGGAACCGCAAAGGGAGAGAATTTTCAGGATCTTTGCGTCAGCGGCGATTATATCATCAACTTTCCGCTGACATTGAATATGGGGATCGGAGATTATATCAATATGTACTCGATCTCCCGGAAGACGCTCGTATCGGAATCCCAGCTTGATTTTCAGTTTGAAAATGTTGTGATAGACGAACCGGAGGCGATCGCGGAACTGGAACCCGGAGTTTTTCTGGCGGCAGTGAACGTACAGTATACGGATGGGCGCAGGACAGTCTGTCTGTATAAAACGATGGTTCCGTATGAATTTGATGTGGGAGCGGAAGACAAGTCGGATCGGAATGTGGATAACACGGCTGAAAACGGTTCGGAAAGTGGAAAAGTAAACGACCGGAAACAGGCGGAGGACAAAAAGAAGAGCGGAAGTGCACTGAAAAATGCACTTCGAGTCGTTTTTTGTGTTCTGTTTGTTCTGCTGGCGGTCTTTGTTCTGTATTCCAGACATGTTGCACTGGAGCGGGAGCGGCAGCGGAAGCGGGATCGTGCGCGCAGGGAACGTGAACGGATATTCATGGAAGAAATGGCGGATGAGTCTGAGGACAGACTGTAAGCGATCGGATACATAAAGGAGTAGTAGCGTGGAAAAAATAGGATTACAGCGGATAAAAAAAATCATCCGGGGAATCGGATACGGACTGGAAGCGGTATTTGTGACACTGCTTTGCGGTGTGTCCGTCTTACTGTGCGGCAGTATTTCCTGGATGTTTGACACATGGAAATATTTGAATATGGATGAATTGATGTACCAGTTGAACGCACCGATCACCGGTACGAACGAGGGAATGATCCTGGACTATATCAATGCCTGTATTCCGGCGGTGATCATCGTGATCCTTTTGGTCATCGCAGTTCTTTTCGGAATGAGGAAGAAGAAAGGGTATCATCTTGTGTTGGGACTGATCGCGGCGGTATCGGTCCTGACGGCGGGAGGATCTCTGAAATACGCCTGGGATCGTCTGGATATCGGAAATTATTCGAAGAATCAGAGTACCTATTCTTCTTTTATCGATGACAACTATGTGAGTCCGAACGATGTGGAACTGAAATTTCCGGAGCAAAAGCGGAATCTGATCTATATTTATCTGGAGTCGCTGGAGACAACGTTTACGTCAAAAGAAAACGGCGGAGGGTTTGAAGAAAATACGATCCCGGAACTGACGGCGCTGGCGCAGGAGAACGAAGATTTTTCCGGCGAAGATCCTGCGTTGAACGGCGGTTATTCGATGCCGTCCACAACGTGGACCGTGGCGGCGATGTTTGCTCATTCTTCCGGTCTTCCTCTTGTGCTTCCGGGCGGGGCAAATTCGGAAGTTGCGCAGGACGTGTTTCTCCCGGAAGTGCAGACGATCGGAGATGTGCTGGAGGACGCGGGCTACCGGCAGACACTTTTGATCGGATCCGACGCCACATTCGGAAGCCGCAGACAGCTCTATATGGAGCACGGCAATTTTGATATCAAAGATTATAATTATGCGGTGGAAGCGGGATGGATCCCGGCAGATTATCGTGTATGGTGGGGATATGAGGATGAGAAACTGTTTTCCTTTGCAAAGGAAGAGCTTTTGAACCTCTCACAGAGCGGAGAGCCGTTTAACCTGACGATGCTGACGGTGGATACGCATTTTGAGGACGGATGGGTCTGCGAATTGTGCCAGAATCAATTTGAAGACGATCAGTATGCCAATGTGATGGCATGTTCCAGCCATCAGATCAGCGAATTTATCCAATGGATCCGGCAGCAGGATTTCTATGAGAATACGACGATCGTGATCACAGGGGATCACCCGACGATGGACAGTGATTTCTGCGAGGACGTGCCGGAAGATTATGTGCGGAAAATGTATACGGTGTATATCAATCCGGCGGCGGAGACGGCAGATCCGTCTTTGAGAAGAGAGTACACGACGTTTGACGATTTTCCGACGACACTTGCGGGGCTTGGTGTGGAGATCGAGGGAAACCGCCTGGGACTGGGAACCAATCTGTTCTCGGATGAGATGACGCTGACAGAGTTATACGGAACAGACCGGATGGCACAGGAGCTCCAGAAGAAATCGAAGCTGATGGAAGAATTTGCAGCAGGGATCGAACCGGAGGAGGAAGAAGTAGTGGAAGAAAATCTGCCGACGGCTCTCGTGACGGTCTACGAATATGATTCTATGAGCGGGCAGCTTCCGGTGCAGATCTCGGAGATCAACGATGCTGGAAAAGGTATCGGTACGGTCAACGTGGCAGTCTGGACCGAGGAAGACCAGAGCGATCTGCAGTGGATGCAGGCAGAGCAGCAGGAGGACGGTACGTTCTGGATGAATATCGACGTTCCGGAATTTAACTATAAGACCGGAGAGTACCATATTGATGTTTATCTGGTCGATGCGGACGGCAACCAGAATATTATCGGAAGTACGATCGGCGTTGTATACTAAAAGCAGGAACAGCAGGAGGTGCGTATGGAAGCTTATACGGGATTTGCGGAAGTATATGATATCTTTATGGACAATGTTCCTTACGAAGAGTGGGGAGCGTATTTGAGCGGGCTGTTAGAAGAGTACGGGATCTGCGACGGGATCGTTGCGGATCTCGGGTGCGGAACCGGAACGATGACAGAATATCTGGCGGAAAAAGGATATGACATGATCGGGATCGACGCGTCGGAGGAGATGCTCGAGATCGCGCAGGATAAGAAAGAAAAGTCCGGACATGAAATTCTATATCTTCTGCAGGATATGAGAGAATTTGAACTTTACGGCACGGTGCGGGCGATCGTCAGTATCTGTGATTCGATCAATTATATTACAGAGCCGGATGATTTAAAGCAGGTATTTCACTGGGCAGACAATTATCTGGATCCGGACGGGGTATTTATCTTTGATTTTAATACAGAGTATAAATACCGGGAAGTACTAGGGGATCAGACCATCGCGGAGAACCGGGAGACGTGCAGCTTCATATGGGACAATTATTACTATGAGGAAGAGCGGATCAACGAATATGAACTGAGCCTGTTTATCCGGGAAGAAGAACAAAACCGGGACGGATATGAGATGTACCGCAGATATCGGGAGACTCACTATCAGCGGGCATATACATTGGTGGAAATGCGGGAACTTCTGGAAGCCGCAGGAATGCGTTTTCTGGCGGCATACGATGCATTTACGAAAGAGGGACCGACCGATACGAGCGAGCGGATTTATGTGATTGCAGGAAAAGGAGAAAGAGCATGAAAGATTATATTGTAAGAGCAGCGGCAGCAAATGCACAGATCCGTGCATTTGCCGCATCGACAACAGAACTGGTGGAGGAGGCGCGTTCCCGTCATAATACGAGTCCGGTGGCGACGGCGGCGCTGGGGCGGCTTCTGACCGGCGGCGTGATGATGGGAAGCATGATGAAAAATGCCACCGATGTACTGACTTTGCAGATCCAGTGTCAGGGACCGATCGGGGGACTGACCGTGACGGCCGACGCGCAGGGCAACGTCAAAGGATATGTCAATGAGCCGGAGGTGATCCTTCCGCCGAAAAACGGCAAACTGGACGTGGGCGGAGCGCTCGGTCTTGGAATCCTCAACGTGATCAAGGACATGGGACTGAAAGAACCTTACAGCGGACAGACGATCCTGCAGACCGGGGAAATCGCGGAAGATCTGACGTATTATTTTGCAACATCCGAGCAGGTTCCGTCCTCGGTAGGATTAGGCGTCCTGATGAACAAAGACAATACCGTACGCTGCGCGGGCGGATTTATCGTACAGGTGATGCCGTTTATCGAGGAACCGGTATTGGCGAAGCTGGAAGAAAATATCGCAAAGATCCAGTCCGTGACATCGATGCTGGACGGCGGACATACACCGGAAGAGATGCTCTCTCAGGTGTTGGAGGGATTGGATATGGAAGTGACCGACACGCTTCCGGCACAGTTTTCCTGTAACTGTTCTAAAGAAAGGATCGAGAAAGTGATCATCAGTGTCGGAAAGAAAGAGATCCGGTCGATGATCGACGACGGAGAAACGATCGAAGTGAAATGTCATTTCTGTAATACGGCATATCATTTCACAGTAGAAGAATTATCCGAATTGCTGAAAAAGAGCAGATAGGCGGTGAAAAAAGATGAGACAGGGATTTGTGAAAGTGGCGGCAGTGACGCCGGATATCCGCGTGGCGGATGTGGAATATAATACAAAGCAGATCTGTGCGGCACTGGATGAGGCTGCACAGGAGCGGGCGAAGATCGTTGTATTCCCGGAACTTTGCGTGACGGGTTATACATGCGGAGATCTGTTCTCACAGGATGTACTTTTACATGCGGCGGAATGTGCGGTCAAAAAGATCGCGGCATATACAAAAGAAAAAGATATGCTCGTATTTATCGGTACGCCTCTTCAGGCAGACGGAAAGCTGTATAATACTGCGGCGGCGGTCAATCGTGGGAAGATTCTCGGATTTACGACAAAGACGTTCCTCCCGAACTATGCGGAATTTTACGAAATGCGGCAGTTTGCGCCGGGACCGGAAGTGTGCAGAGAGATTCTGTTCGATGGGGAAAGCGTGCCGTTCGGACCGCAGATTCTCTTCCAGGCACGTTCCATAGACAATCTGATCGTAGCGGCAGAAATCTGCGAGGATGTATGGTCTCCGATCCCGCCGAGCATCGAATCTGCGCTGGAAGGAGCGACGGTCATCGTCAACTGTTCGGCTAGTGACGAGACGATCGGGAAAGACGTGTACCGCCGTGAATTGATCCAGGGACAGTCGGCACGTCTGATCGCAGGATATATTTATGCCAATGCCGGAGAGGGAGAATCGACGACGGATCTTGTGTTTGGCGGACATAGTATCATTGCGGAAAACGGAAGTATCTTAAAAGAGGCAAAGCGATTCTGTAATCAGGCAATTTATTCGGAAATCGATGTACAAAGAGTCGTCAGAGAACGCCGTCAGAACACGACATTTCGGATGCGGGGAGAGAGAAATCTTGTCCGCGTGCCGTTTGATCTCAATATCGAGAAGACGGAGCTGACAAGAAGATGTTCCAAATACCCGTTTGTGCCGCCGAACGAACTGCTCCGGGCAAACCGCTGTGAGGAGATCCTGACGATTCAGGCAATGGGACTGAAAAAACGTCTGGCTCATACTCATGCGTCGAGCGCCGTTGTCGGTATATCGGGAGGATTGGATTCTACGTTGGCATTGATCGTGACGGCGCGGGCATTTGATCTTCTTGGACTGGATAAGAAGAATATCCATGCGGTGACAATGCCGTGTTTCGGGACGACAGACCGGACTTATCAGAATGCATGCAAGATGTCCGTCCAGCTCGGGGCAACGCTTCGGGAAGTGCCGATCGCAGAGGCGGTCAATGTCCATTTCCGGGATATCGGACATGATCCGGAAGAGCACAGTGTCACTTATGAAAATGCGCAGGCGAGAGAACGGACGCAGGTGTTGATGGATATTGCCAACGGAATGGGCGGTATGGTGATCGGAACCGGAGATCTCTCGGAACTGGCGCTCGGCTGGGCGACTTACAATGGCGATCATATGTCTATGTACGGAGTCAACGCCTCGATCCCGAAGACGCTGGTACGTTATCTTGTGAAGCATGCGGCAGATACGACCGAGGATGAAGCGCTGAAAGAGGTTTTGTACGATGTGCTGGATACGCCGGTCAGTCCGGAACTTCTGCCGCCGAAAGACGGAGATATCGCGCAGAAGACCGAAGACCTTGTGGGACCGTACGAACTTCATGATTTCTTCCTGTATTATCTGCTCCGCTTTGGCTATGAACCGTCCAAGATCTACCGGCTGGCAAAGCAGACATTTGCAGGCGAATATGACGGAGATACGATCTTGAAGTGGCTCAAGACATTTTGCCGGAGATTTTTTACCCAGCAGTTTAAACGTTCCTGTCTGCCGGATGGACCGAAAGTCGGAACCGTAGCGCTTTCTCCGCGCGGAGACTGGCGGATGCCGAGTGATGCGTGCATGACGGTCTGGATGCAGGATCTGGAACAGATAGAGGAATAACATATTCTAAAAATTTTTTAGAACTATTCAAAAATCACAAAAATTTTGTGAAAAAACTGGCAAAACTGGCAATAGACACAAAAAAATCCGGATGCTATAATGATGGTAATTTAATAAAGCACTGCTGACTTATGTATATGCTGAGGATTGGCTCAGTGTTTCTACCAACTACCGTAAAGAGTTGACTACATAACCTTGTGTGGTCGCTCTTTTTTTGTTGCCAGGCATCCGGTAAAATTATTCTGATGATTTCAGGATGCAGAGATCTCCGAGAAAATGTTCCGCGGATGTTTTCGTGTCAGGAGCTGTTCTTACAAAAATCCTCATTCGGATTTTCTGTTGAACCGGCACAGGAGCGACGTGTAAAAAGTCGTGGCCGGACTTGTGGAATGCAGTTTTTCAAAATGGAAAACATGCGGCACGGGGAAGCAGAAATTTTTTGAAAGGGAGGATTATTCTAAAATGGAAGAAAAAAAGGATGGTTTTTTTGAACGTTTTTTTGGGATTTCAAAAAATGGCTCTACAATGAAGATTGAGGTTTTGGCAGGTGTAACGACATTTATTACGATTGCGTATATTTTGATCCTGAACCCTCAGATTCTGGCAGACCCTTATGTGATCATGGGGGATGCAGCAATGGCAGGCAAGATTTCAAACGGTGTGTTCATCGGTACTTGTATCGGCGCGTTTATCGGAACGATACTCTGTGCGCTGTATGCGAAAGTTCCGTTTACACAGGCTCCCGGTATGGGACTGAATGCTTTTTTTGCATACACGGTCGTGCTGGGGATGGGATACAGCTACAATGAAGCGCTTGTCATTGTGTTTATCTCCGGTATCTTCTTCATCGTGATCACGGCAGTCGGTCTGCGAGAAGCGATCATCCGCTCCATACCGGATGCGGTGAAGCTGGCGATCACACCGGGAATCGGTCTGTTTATCACGATCATCGGTTTGAAGAATGCGGGACTTGTCGTAAGCAATCCGTCCACGCTGATCAGCATGGTAGACTTTGCACAGTGGAGAAGTGAAGACGGAAACATGGCGCTCGTATGCGGCGCACTGGTCGCACTGGTCGGTCTTGTTGTGATCGGCGTGCTCCATGCAAAGCACGTAAAAGGCTCGATCCTTTTGGGAATCGTAGCGGCAACGATCGTTGGAATTCCGCTGGGCGTTACAAAATTATCGGCGTTTGATATGAACATCGGCGCAAAATTTGCGGATTTCTTTGAAGTATCCTTTATGAAAATGGACTTTGGCGGAATGTTTTCGGGAAAGAATCCGATCGATACATTCTTTACCGTTTTGATGCTGGTGATCAGTTTCTCACTGGTTAACATGTTTGACTCCATCGGAACTTTGATGGGTGCGGCAAAACAGTCAGGTATGATTGATAAAGACGGAGAGATCATCCACATGAAAGAAGCGTTGATGTCCGATGCGATCTCAACCGCAGCAGGAGCTATGGTCGGAACTTCAACAGTAACAACGGTCGTAGAGTCCAGCGCAGGTATCGCGGCAGGCGGAAGAACAGGTATGACCAGTTTGGTAACCGCATTGTTGTTCTTAGGTTCGATCATCTTTGCTCCGATCGTGGGGATCGTTCCGGGGGCGGCAACCGCACCGGCATTGATCTTTGTTGGTATTTTGATGCTTGGAAATATCAAAGATGTGGATTTCAGCGATATGACAAATGCGCTTCCTGCATTCTGTACGATCGTATTTATGCCGTTTACATACTCGATCGCAAACGGTGTGGCAGTCGGATTGATCATGTATTGCCTGATCAAACTTTTCACAGGAAAGATCAAAGATGTGAGAGTGTTGACAGCGATCATTTCCATCGTGTTTGTACTGCGTTATGCATTTATGACACTTGGGTAAGAAGAAAGAAAACAGAAAGGTGGTGCGCCTTATGAGCGCAAAAAATACCGTGTTTGGTTTAAAAGGCAACATTGTTTATAGTAAAACCCCGATGCAGCTGGAAATCTGTGAGAATGGCTATCTTGTCTGTGAAGAGGGGAAAGTAAAAGGTGTGTATCCGGCTCTGCCGGATACTTACGCCGGGATTCCAGTCAAAGATTACGGAGACCGGCTTTTGATCCCGGGCCTGTCCGATCTGCATGTCCATGCACCGCAGTATGCATTCCGCGGTCTCGGAATGGATATGGAATTGCTGGAATGGCTAGAGACGAACACATTTCCGGAGGAAGCGAAATATCGGGATCTGGATTATGCGAAGAAAGCATATGGGATTTTTGCAGAGAATTTAAGAAAGAGCGCAACGACGAGAGCATGTATCTTCGCAACCGTACATCGGGAGGCGACGTTGTATCTGATGGATCAGCTTGAGAAAGCGGGACTTCGCACGATGGTGGGTAAGGTCAATATGGACCGGAACTGCCCGGATTATTTAAGCGAGGCATCGGCCAGGAGTTCTGCCGAGGAGACAAAGCTATGGCTTGAGGATGTCAAAAGCCGGGCATATCACAATACAATGCCGATCTTGACGCCGCGGTTTATCCCGAGCTGTACCGACGAACTGATGAAATTACTGAAAGAGATCCAGACAGAGACCGAGCTTCCGGTACAGTCACATCTGTCGGAGAATTATGGGGAGATATCCTGGGTACAGGAGTTGTGTCCGGAATCGGAATTTTACGGAGATGCTTACGATCGGTTTGGATTGTTTGGAAACGATGTGAAGACGGTCATGGCACATTGTGTCCACTCAGATGCGCGTGAGATCGCAAGGATGAAAGCAAACGGCGTATTTGTCGCCCATTGTCCGGAATCCAATATGAATCTGGCGTCGGGAGTTGCTCCGATCCGTACGTATCTTGATGAGGGGCTTCATGTAGGACTTGGAAGCGATGTGGCAGGAGGCTCCACGGAAAATCTGTTCCTTGCAATGGCACATGCGATCCAGGCATCGAAACTGCGCTGGCGTCTGAAAGATGATTCGCTGAAGCCGCTGACATTGCCGGAAACTTTTTACATGGCGACCAAGGGCGGCGGAGCATTCTTCGGTAAGGTCGGAAGTTTTGAGGAGGGATATGACCTTGATCTGATCGTATTGGATGATGCGAGACTGAAACATCCGCAGCAACTGTCGATCGAACAGAGACTGGAACGGATGGTTTATCTCGCAGATGAACGCGAGATCCATGCCAAATATGTAGCGGGAGAGCAGTTGTTCTGAGTTTTTAGAAAGTATGTTTTTAAAAATGAGAGCCGGTCGCGATTTCGTCGTGACCGGCTCTGTATGTATCACATATCTGACTTTTAGGAGTATAAAATAAGCTATTGTTTCTCTGTTTTTTCTTCTTTTTCTTTCGGAAGAATGATGTTCAGAAGAACAGCGACAAGTGTCGCGATGACGACCGGAGATTTTCCGAAGATCGTCATTACCCAGTCCGGGAAAGTTGCCAGTGCTGCACTTGCCTGAGAGATACCCATACCAAGCGCTGCGGCAAGTCCGACGATGGAGGTGTTTCGGTAATTCATCTTTTCGGAAGTGATCAATTTCATTCCGTTCATGGCAATGGAAGCAAATACGGAAACCGTAGCGCCTCCGAGCACACAGTATGGAATTGTCGTTAGGACAGAAGAAAATTTCGGGATCAGTCCGGCAATGAGCAGGATTGCCGCAGCCATTCCGAGAACGCAGCGGTTTACAACTTTTGTAGTTGTTACGATACCGACGTTCTGACTGAATGTTGCCGTTGGAAGCCCGCCGAAAAGTGCACAGATGATATTTCCGATTCCGTATCCGACGATACCGCCGTTCAATTCTTTATCTGTCGGAAGACGATCCAGCCCTCCGCTTGTTGTCGCACTGAAATCACCGATCGCCTGTATGGAGTTGATCGCGAACAAAAGACCGATCGCCACGCAGGAAGAAACTTCAAAATTGATTCCAAAGTGCATAAGTGACGGAAGCTGGAATACCGATGCTTCCGCGATTGGGGAGAAATCAACCATGCCAAAGCACAGAGCAACGACATAACCGCAGATCATACCGATCAGGATCGACGCCAGTTTCCAGATTCCCTTTCCAAAGTGGTTCAATAAAGTTACGATCGCCAGTGTGATAAATGCGACGAACCAGTTCTGCCAGGAACCGTAATCTTCGCTTGAAGTACCGCCTGCCATGTAATTGATCGCAGTCGGATATAAGGAAAGACCGATCGTAAATACAACGGTTCCCGTGATCAGAGGCGGGAAAAATCTGCGGATCTGTTTGACAAACAGTCCGACGATGATCGCCACGCCACCGCCGACGATCTGGGCTCCTAAGATTGTGCCGACGCCAAAATCGCCTGCGATCGCCTGCATTGTCGGTACATAGGCAAAACTGATTCCCATGATGACAGGGAGTCCGGAACCGATACTAAAGAACCGGTTCCGGATAAAAGGAAACAATTGTAACAGTGTAGACAGTGCGGACATGACAAGTGCTGCCTGGATCAGGATGATCGAATCCTGTTCGGAGAGTCCGGCTACGCCGGAGACAATGATCGGCGGTGTAACACAGCCTACGATCATTGCCACGACGTGCTGGAAAGCCAACGGTGTAGCCTGTTTTAAATCAGGCACACCGTTTAATTCAAATAAGGAAGCGCGGGTCGTTGATTTGTTCATGATAGTGATCCTCCTATCTTACTATTTTAAGCTGATTCGAGTTCCGGTAGTTCCGTTGATTCCGTCCTTTGCTTTTTCGAGCAATGTGATCAAAGCCTGACGACCCGGTTTGGATTCTGCAAAGTCCACGGCGGCCTGTACTTTCGGGAGCATGGATCCCGGAGCGAAATGTCCCTCTTCCATATACTGCTTTGCTTCGTCTACAGTGATGTTGTCCAGCCATTTTTCTTCCGGCTTTCCGAAGTTGATCGCTACTTTTTCGACAGCAGTCAGAATGATCAGAAAGTCTGCATCTAATTCTTTTGCCAGCAGGCAGCTTGCGAAATCTTTATCGATGACTGCGCTGGCTCCTTTTAAGTGGTTGCCCTGACGTACGACCGGGATACCGCCGCCGCCGCAGGCGATGACAAGATCACCGGCGTCAACCATATTGCGGATCGTTCCGATCTCTACAATCTCCTGCGGTTTCGGAGAGGCAACAACACGGCGGTATCCGCGTCCTGCATCTTCTTTCATGATATAATCATATTTTGCAGCCATTTCATCAGCCTGTTCTTTAGTAAGGAAACGTCCGATCGGTTTGGATGGAGTTTCAAAAGCAGGATCTTCCGCATCTACGCGCACCTGTGTGATCATGGTTGCCACAGGAATATCAGTGATATTGCGGTTTAACAATTCTTCACGGAGTGCATTCTGCAGATCGTATCCGATGTATGCCTGGCTCATTGCCACACAGACGGAGAGCGGCGTGTTTGGCTGCTGTTCGTCTTCGTGCGTCAGAGCGATCATTGCATTGTTGATCATGCCGACCTGAGGACCGTTTCCATGTGCGACGATCACTTCACATCCCTCTTCGATCAGATCCACGATGGCACGGGCGGTGATCTTTACCGCCTGCATCTGTTCAGGAAGTGTGTTGCCGAGCGCGTTTCCGCCCAGTGCGATGACAATTCTTTTTTTCTTTGCCATAATTATTCCTCCCCAACGTAAGCGATGGTTTCTACCTCACAGAGAACTCCTTTTGGAAGTGCTTTGACAGCGACACAGGAACGTGCCGGTTTTCCAGTGAAATATTTTGCATAAATCTCGTTGAATGCCGCGAAATCACCCATGTCTGCAAGGAAGCAGGTTGTTTTTACGACGTCGGTAAAGGAAGCGTTCTGGCTTTCAAGCAGTGCGGCTACATTTTTCATGACCTGTTCGGTCTGTTCTTCGATCGTAGTTCCCACAACTTCGCCTGTTTCAGCGGAAAGTGGGATCTGTCCGGAGAAAAATGCGATTCCGTTCACGATAATCCCCTGAGAATATGGTCCGATAGCTGCCGGTGCGTTTTTTGTGTCTACATATTTTAACATAAGAATTTCCTCCTGATTATCATAATATAAAAATGCAGGACACCCGCAAAGGTGCAGATGCCCTGTAAGATTGTTTCGCCTTGATATACAACGGGCATACGCCTCAAATGATGTCCGTGCCGATCTATATACACGGATATTATGTTGAAAGATTATTCAAAAACTCTCGGTGTTGATTTTTCTTCCAGTTTTTTCAGGACATCCACAGGATCTGCAAATTTTGCGAGGAAGATCATAGCTGCAATGATATATGGTTTGAAGCTAGCTTCTTTGTAAAGCGGATCTCTGTAACGGTCGAATACGCTTGCGTCTACTTCGCCCTCTTCACAGCTTACGCCTGTGATGTCAGCCGGCAGACAGTGCATATAAAGCGCTTTTCCGTCTTTTGTCGTTGCCATAAGTTCTTCGGTACAAGCCCAGTCTTTGTGTTCTGCATTCTGAGCGAGCAGTTCTTTCTCCAGAGCTGCAATGCCGTCGAAGTCGCCGTTTCCGTACAGTTCCGTACGTTTTTCCATTGCAGCGAACGGAGCCCAGCTCTTCGGATATACGATATCGGCATCTTTGAATGCTTCTGCCATATCGTTTGTCTTTGTGAAAGATCCGCCGGATTTTTCCGCGTTTTCTTTTGCAACTTTTTCAACATCCTCGAATACTTCGTATCCCTCCGGATGAGCCAGAACGACGTCCATGCCGAAACGTGTCATCAGTCCGATGATTCCCTGCGGTACGGAAAGCGGTTTTCCGTAAGACGGAGAGTAAGCCCATGTCATAGCCAGTTTTTTGCCTTTCAGGTTCTCAACGCCGCCGAATTCGTGGATGATGTGGAGCATGTCAGCCATAGCCTGTGTCGGATGGTCGATGTCACACTGCAGGTTTACAAGTGTTGGTTTCTGTTCCAGGATTCCGTCTTTGTTTCCTGCTGTCACAGCGTCAACAACTTCGTGCATGTATTTATTACCTTTTCCGATATACATATCGTCGCGGATACCGATCACGTCAGCCATGAAAGAGATCATGTTTGCTGTCTCACGAACAGTTTCGCCGTGTGCAACCTGAGATTTTCCCTCATCCAGATCCTGAACTTCCAGACCAAGCAGGTTGCAGGCAGAAGCGAAAGAGAAACGTGTACGTGTGGAGTTGTCACGGAACAGAGAGATTCCGAGACCGCTCTCAAATACTTTTGTGGAAATGTTGTTTTCTCTCAAGTAGCGGAGCGCGTCAGCTACGGTAAATACGGCTTCGATCTCATCGTCGGATTTTTCCCATGTAAGGAAGAAGTCTCCGTTGTACATGTCTTTAAAGTTCAAAGCGTTCAGTTTGTCGATATATCCCTGTAATTTTGCATCCATTTTTTAAATCCTCCTGTTTGTGTATGTATTTGTTTTTATTATTTGCAGTAGCATTTTGGAAGTGCGGCATATACAGCGGCACAAGTTACCAGATCCTGTTTCCATGTCTTTTCGTTTGGTGCGTGAGCCTGTGCTTCTGCTCCGGGACCGAATCCGATACATGGGATTCCGTTACGTCCCATGATGGACACGCCGTTTGTGGAGAACGTCCATTTGTCAGTCAGCGGACGAGACTGTCTCATTTCCAGAGTCTCGGCAGCACCGATTCTCTGCTCGCCGTAAAGTCCGGTGTAAGCTTCCTCGAGCGCTTTTGTTACTTTGTGGTCTTTCGGGATCGCCCATGTCGGGAAGTAGCATTCGATCTCATATACACATCCTGTGTAAGACGGACGGTCATAGTTGTACATGGAAACGACAACGTCGTCGCCGTATTTCTTTACGTTCGGCAGGTTGCGGATCTCTTCCAGACAGCTTTCCCATGTCTCGCCGAATGTCATACGACGGTCAAGAGATACTGCACAGGAGTCTGCAACTGCACAACGGCTAGGAGATGTGTAGAAAATCTGAGATACTGTTACAGTACCGCGACCGAGGAAACGAGCCTCTTCCCAGTCTTTGTTATATTTCGGATTTAACATTTTTACAAGACCTTTGATTTCTGTCTCGTCTGCGTCATCGTTCTCGTTCAGGGAACGTACATCCTGAAGAATGTCAGCCATCTTGTAGATTGCGTTGTCTCCACGTTCCGGAGCGGAACCGTGGCAGGAAACCCCTTTCACGTCGATGCGGATTTCCATACGTCCTCTCTGTCCGCGGTAGATTCCGCCGTCAGTCGGTTCTGTGGATACGACAAATTCCGGACGGACTTTATCTTCGTTGATGATGTACTGCCAGCAGAGACCGTCACAGTCTTCTTCCTGTACGGTTCCGACTACCATGATCTTGCATCCCTCAGGGATTAGATCCAAGTCTTTCATGATCTTAGCGCCGTATACGGCAGATACGATACCGCCGCACTGGTCGGATACACCACGTCCGCCGATCTCGGTCTCTGTCTCATATCCCTCATATGGATCAAATGTCCAGTTCTCGATATTTCCGATACCTACGGTGTCGATATGTGCATCGTATGCGATGATCTTTTCTCCGGTTCCCATGTAACCGATGACATTTCCCTGTGGGTCGATGACTACTTCATCAAATCCGACTTTTTTCATCTCGGCAGCGATCGTGTCGATGTGGGCTTTCTCATCACAGCTTTCGCCCGGGTTTTTTACGATCGCACGAAGAAATGCGGTCATGTCTTTTTCATATCCCTGTGCAGCCTCTTTGATTTTGTTCAGATCCATTTTTTAATCTCCTTTTCTTTTTTATGTAAAGTTTACAGGTTACATTTCATTTCCGTCCCAGACGATGGATTTGTAACGATCCGGATCCGTATCTCCCTCGGTGGAGAAGAGCAGAACTTTGGAATTCTCATCCAGTCCGAGATGTTCTCTTAATCCCTTGTATTCGTCCATGCACATGATGCAGGCAAGCGTTCCGAACGGTGCGGCTCCGGATTCTCCGGAAGTAACAGCCGGATCTCCTTTGATCGGAGCAGCCAGCATTCTCATTCCTTTGGCAGCTACCCAGTCAGGAGCGGCAACAAAGGTGTCAACGTGATTCTTTAAGATGTCCCACGAAATGGTATTCGGCTCGCCGCATGCAAGACCGGCCATGATCGTGACCATATCGCCGTCTACGATCTGGATGCTGCCGTCTCCGAGCGCTGCGCCTTTGTAAAGACAAGCGGCGGCTTCGGCTTCCACAACGATCACTTTCGGTGGATTGTCCGGATAACGGTTTGCGAAGAATCCCTGAACAGCTCCGGCAAGAGAACCAACGCCTGCCTGGATAAAGACATGGGTCGGTCTGTCGCATCCGTACTCGTGAAGCTGATCGTTCGCCTCCATCGCCATCGTTCCGTATCCCTGCATGATCCATGCCGGGATCTCTTCGTAGCCCTCCCAGGCAGTATCCTGAACCATAACGCCGTTCTCTGTCTTCATCGCCATGTCGTTTGCCATGCGGACACATTCGTCGTAGTTGACTTCCTCGATCGTAGCCACTGCGTTTTCAGCAAGAATATTGTTCAGTCTCGTCTGCGTCGATCCTTTCGGCATCAGTACAACGGATTTCTGTCCCAGCTTGTTGGCTGCCCACGCAACGCCGCGTCCGTGGTTTCCGTCCGTAGCGGTAAAGAAAGTTGCCTGACCGAATTCTTCTCTGAGCCGATCGGATGTCAGGACATTGTACGGAAGCTCAGAAACATCTTTTCCTGTCTGCTGTGCGATGTAGCGTGCCATTGCAAAAGATCCGCCGAGCACCTTAAAGGCATTCAAACCGAAGCGGTAAGATTCATCTTTGATATAAACCTCGCCAAGCCCGAGAAAATCAGCCATCTTGTCGAGCTTCGTAAGCGGCGTCACGCTGTACTGCGGGAAGCTCTCGTGAAATGCGCGGGCTTTTGCAATTTCATCAAGCGCCATAACTTTCAGATTCGCATCTTCTGTTTTCGGCATGTGATTGACTGCCCATTTGATTGTTTCCATGTTGAAAAACCTCCTTGTGAATGAAATGTGTCTACCGGTTCCCTGCGTCCATGTAGTTATAAAGCGTAAATTTTGAAATTCCCAAAAGTGAAGCAACTTTATCTCCGGATTTGGTGATCAGGAATGCACCGGCGTTGTTTAAAAACTTGACGACAGCGATCTTATCGTCTTTATTCATGGCGGCAACCGGTTTGCCGACCAGAGAAAGCGCCTGAGCGATCAGAGAGTCCAACAGGTCATTGACATTGTGGATGATCTGCTGTGGTTGTGCATCATCAACGGAATCAGAATCGCTGTCGGAAAGACGGGATTCTTTCTCGGTTGTGATAAGATCGTGTACAGCACTTTCCACTGCAAGCAGTGCTGTGATGTCATAATTTAATGAAAAGATATACTCCACAGTGCCGTTGTCCCCTCTGACGAACATCGTGCTTGATTTTAAAATACGTCCGTCATCGGTTTTCGTAAGATAGGCGAGACGATCCTTGATCTTGGATGGATCTTTGCTCAGCGTATCAAATACGACTCGGGATGGTCCGTCTCCGAGCTCACGCCCTGTCACATGTCCGTGCTCGATATGTACAACGGAATGCTCCAATTGTTCTGCTTTCAGATCGTGGATGACGATTTCGCAGGAATCGCCGAATTGAACTGCAAGACCGTGTGCCAGTTGGATTAGTAGATCTAGTCGTTTTCCCATAAGTCTTCATTCCTTTCAATGGATCGTTGCTTTGCTTCTGAATCCATCATAGCACCAAAAAAAAAGAAATTCAATAGGTTTTCTAAAAATTTTTTAGATAATCTGATTTTTTTTTAGAATTAGTGATTGCATTTCATATTCTTTAATGTTATGCTAGAGATAACAAAGGCAGATTCGATGATTTGTGCGTGGATCGAAGAATGCCAGGGGCAAAAGAAAATACAAAATATAGCGCGACGTGCAAGACGAAATTCTTGTAGAATTTGTATGCCTCCGCCGGGAGAGTTTGCTGACGGGTGATAAGGCTCTTTTGTAAATTTTTTAATAAGAAGAAAAGGAGACGAAGAGTATGCTGATTTTAGGAAATGGCAGATTAGTCACACGCGACGAGAAGAATCCGTATCTGGAGAATGGCGCGGTAGCGATCGATGGGAATACGATCGTAAAAGTAGGCAGTTGTGAGGAAGTAAAGGCTGCATATCCGGACGCGGAATTTATTGATGCGAAAGGAAACGTGATCATGCCTGCATTTATCAATGCGCACGAGCACATTTATAGTTCTTTCGCGAGAGGAATGGCGATCAACGGATATGATCCGAAAGGATTCCTAGACATTCTGGATGGAATGTGGTGGACGATCGACCGGAATCTGACACTGCATGATACCTATTTAAGTGCGATGGCAACTTATATCGATTGTATCCGGAACGGAGTTACGACGATTTTCGACCATCATGCAAGTTTCGGTTCGATCACAGGATCTTTGTTTGAGATCGAGAAGGCGGCGAAAGAGACGGGAGTACGTTCCTGTCTGTGTTACGAAATCTCTGACAGAGACGGCAAGGATAAGGCGAGGGCGTCTGTGATGGAGAACGCAGAGTTTATTCGTTATGCACTGAAAGACGACAGTGGTATGATCGCGGGAATGATGGGAATGCACGCACAGTTTACCATCTCAAACGAAACGATGGAGTTGGCGGCAGCCAACAAACCGGATGGAGTCGGCTATCATATCCATGTTGCAGAGGGAATCGAAGATCTGCATCACTGTCTGAAACATTACGGAAAGCGGATCGTGGACCGGCTGATGGACTGCGGGATCCTTGGAGAGAAGACATTGCTCGGACATTGCATCTATATCAATGAGCATGAGATGGATCTGATCAAAGAGACGAATACGATGGTCGTACATAATCCGGAATCCAATATGGGAAATGCATGCGGATGTCCTCCGACCATGCATATCGTACACAAGGGAATCTTAACCGGTCTCGGAACCGACGGATATACCCATGATATGACCGAATCTTACAAGGTGGCAAATGTGCTCCACAAACACCATCTCTGCGATGCAAACGCAGCGTGGGGAGAGGTTCCGCAGATGTTGTTTGAGGGGAACGCAAAGATTGCAAACCGCTATTTCAAACAGGAACTGGGCGTATTGAAAGAGGGCGCGGCAGGCGATGTGATCATCGTGGATTACAATCCATTGACACCGCTTCATGCAGGAAATATCAACAGTCATATTGTATTTGGTATGACAGGAAGAGACGTTGTGACAACTGTCGCAAACGGAAAAGTGCTGATGAAAGACCGCGAGCTTCTCCATATCGATGCAGATAAGGTGATGGCAGACTGTCGTCAGGCTGCAAAAGAACTCGCAGACAGAATCAATGCATGATCGACGGATTCGTAAAGGAGGAAAAATCTATGAGTGATATGATGACACCGATTTCATTTGATAAATTAGTAAACTGGATTCTGGAAGAGCATAAAAAATATGGCACAGTGTTCGGTGAGAAACATGCGTATACGGCAGATGAAAAATATAACCGTACGATCTTCGGACGCCCGCTTGAGACTCCGATCGGACCGGCGGCAGGACCGAATACCCAGCTGACACAGAATATCGTAGCGGCTTACTATACCGGAAGCAGATTCTTTGAACTGAAGACGGTACAGAAGATGGACGGAGCGGAACTTGCCGCCTGTATCAACAAACCGTGTATCAAAGCGGATGATGAGTGTTATAACTGCGAGTGGTCTACGGAATTGTATGTACCGCAGGCAATGGAAGAATACATTAAGGCGTGGTTCCTCTTGAAAGTATTTTCCAAGGAGTTCGGACTCGGTGCGGCAGACGGCTTCCAGTTCAATATCAGCGTCGGATATGATCTGGCAGGCATTCAGTCCGAGAAGATCGATACATTCTTAAATACAATGAAGAATGCGGCGGACAGCGAAGTGTTCAGATCATGCAGACAGTATCTGTTGGACAATGTGGATAAATTTGAGAAAGTGACAAAAGAAGATATCGAGGCGATCGAACCGGAGATCTGTAATTCCGTGACGATCTCCACGCTTCACGGATGTCCTCCGCAGGAGATCGAAAAGATCGCGATGTATCTGATCACAGTGAAAGGGTTCCATACATTTATCAAATGTAATCCGACGCTGCTGGGATATGAATTTGCAAGAAAGAGAATGGACGAGATGGGCTACGATTATGTAGCGTTCGGCGATTTCCATTTTCTGGATGACCTGCAGTATGAGGATGCGGTTCCGATGCTGACAAGACTGATGAAAGTCTGCGAGGAGCGGAATCTGGAATTCGGCGTGAAGATCACAAATACATTCCCGGTGGATGTGATGCAGAACGAACTTCCAAGCGAAGAAATGTATATGTCCGGAAAATCGCTGTATCCGCTTTCTATCGCGCTTGCAGCGAAACTGGCAGAAGAATTCGACGGAAAACTCCATATTTCTTATTCCGGCGGTGCGGATGCACATAATATAGAGGGAATCGTGAATGCCGGGATCTGGCCGGTAACGTTTGCAACCACATTGCTGAAGCCGGGCGGATATCTGCGTACGATCCAGATGGCGGAAAAACTGGAAAAAGAGGGCGTCGTATTTGAGGGAATCGATGTGGAAGCGGCGAAGAAACTTGCGGAAGACGCGGTGACAGATCCGCACCATGTCAAAGCAGTGAAACCACTTCCGTCCCGCAAGATGGAACAGGAAGTTCCGCTGATCGACTGTTATGTGGCGCCGTGTAAAGAGGGATGCCCGATCCATCAGGATATCACGACATATTTGAAACTGGTGAGCGACGGCAAGTATGAGGAAGCGATGGAAGTGATCGTGGAGAAGAACCCGCTTCCGTTCATCACCGGTACGATCTGCGCACATAATTGTATGAATAAATGTACACGGAATTTCTATGAAGAACCGGTTCATATCCGCAATATGAAATTAGTGGCAGCAGAAAATGGTTACGAGGCATGGCTTTCTAAAGTGAGCGCACCGGCAGTGACAAGAGGAAAAGCAGCGGTTGTCGGCGGAGGTCCGGCAGGTATGGCAGCAGCGTATTTCTTAAGAAAAGGCGGCATGGACGTTACGATCTTTGAGAAACAGAAAGCATTGGGCGGCGTTGTGCGCAATATCATTCCGGGATTCCGTATCGCAGACGAAGCCATTGATCGGGATGCAAAGATCCTCGAGACAATGGGTGTCAAAATGGTATTCAACACGGAAGTGGCTGATGTGAACGAGCTGAAAGCACAGGGATTTGAGAATGTGGTTCTTGCAGTCGGAGCTTTTGAACCCGGAACATTGAAATTGGAAGCGGGAGAGACGATGAACGCACTGGAATTCCTGGCACAGTTCAAGGCGCTGGACGGAAATGTCGATATCGGAAAGAACGTCGTTGTGATCGGCGGAGGAAATACCGCGATGGATACGGCGAGAGCGGCAAAACGTACAAACGGAGTGGAGAAAGTTTCCCTTGTTTACCGCCGTACGAAGAGATACATGCCGGCAGATGCAGAAGAACTGGAGATGGCAGTTGAGGACGGCGTGGAATTCTGTGAGCTGCTCGCTCCGGTCAGATTGGAAGCAGGAAAACTTGTTTGTAAAGTGATGAAGCTTGGAGATCTGGATGCATCCGGAAGAAGAGGTGTTGTTGAGACCGGTGAATTTGCGGAAGTGGATGCGGATACCGTGATCGTGGCGGTAGGAGAAAAAGTCCCGACGGCATTCTACAAAGCAAACGGACTGCATGTATCCGAGCGCGGAAAGGCACTTGTCAATGAAAAAACACTGGAATCCAACGTGGCAGGGGTCTATGTTGTCGGTGACGGACTGGGAGGTCCGGCTACGGTTGTCGAGGGAATCCGCGACGGTAAGATGGCGGCGGAAGCGATCATCGGGGAATGTCTTGCAAAAGATTTTGATCAGACTGCGGACGAAGAGACGATCTACAACAGAAGAGGAATCCTCCGTCAGGAAGCAGACGGAAAAGACGAGAGTACAAGATGTCTCGGATGCTCCACGATCTGCGAGAATTGTACGGAGGTATGTCCGAACCGTGCGAACGTAGCGATCCGCGTTCCGGGCATGGAGAAACACCAGATCATCCATGTCGATTATATGTGTAACGAGTGCGGCAACTGTAAGAGCTTCTGCCCATATACAAGCGCGCCGTATCTGGACAAATTTACATTGTTTGCAAATGAAGCAGATTTCGCAGACAGTAAAAACCAGGGATTTACAGTTCTTGACCGGGATGTGCTTACATGTAAAGTACGGTACCTCGGAGAGGAATTCATCTGGAAGAAAGGGGAGGAAACCCGGCTTGCAGAGGGACTGCAGAAACTGATCGACGCGGTGGTAAGCGATTATGCTTATTTGGTGTAAAATATGATGACGACGGATAAGAGGGCGTAAGTCCTCTGACTGTCAAAGAGACGGGAGATCGGGGAGACCAATATGATCTTAAGCTATGAATCCGGAAGAATGACACAAAAAAAGAGCTATCGGGAAGCTCTCCGGTTGGAGGGCAGCGTCTCCCCGATTTTATCCATTACAGGTGCAGGGGGGAAGACAACGACCGCTCTGCATTTGGCATACGAATATAAGGACGTTGGGAATCCGGCTGTCGTGATGACCTCGACACATCTGGCGATCTGGGATCAGCCGTGGTTTCTGTTAGAAGAATCCATGGAAAAATTACAGCAGATCAGGAGGCGGTACGGACAGGTCTGGGTCGGGATCCCGATGACAAAACGGCAGAAAAAGGAAGATCTCGGAGGAAGCCTGCCGATGCAGAAAATGAAAGCCGTTTCCGAAGTATTTTTTAAAGAAATCTGTGAATTGGGAGTTCCTGTGATCGTGGAGGCAGACGGCGCAAGACGGATGCCGTGTAAAGTACCGGCAGCGCATGAGCCGGTGATCGTTCCCCGGACGACGACGGTATGTAGTGTATATGGTCTGGATGCCATCGGACAAAGGATCTGTGACTGCTGTTTTCGGTCGGAATTGGCAGCAGAGGTACTGGGAAAACGGGAGACAGACAGACTGGAGGCAGCAGATCTCGCCAAAATTGCAGCGGACGGAAACGGCGGATGCAAAGGAGTCAAAAGAGGTATGGATCACTGGGTGATCTTAAACAAAGCGGACACCGATCAAAGAAAAGAATCGGCAGAAGAAGTATGCCGGGAATTGGAACGATATGGAAACCGCCGGATTTTGATCACGTTCTCAGAGGAAACCGAGCGATCGGAAATGTTCGTGCAGAAACAGTAAAATTAAGGCAAAAGGGGATTGACGGAACATGAAAATATTGATCAAAGGCGCCGGGGATCTGGCGACAGGAATTGCAGTACGTCTGCATCACTGTGGATATCCGATCTTGATGACGGAGATTGAAGAGCCGCTGACTGTGAGGAGAATGGTCGCATTTTCCAGGGCGGTCTATGAGGGCGAAGCAGTCGTGGAGGGAATCACCGGCGTGCGGGTACAGACGCCGGAAGAAATCCGAAAAACACAGCAGGCAGGAAAGATACCGGTATTGGTAGATCCGCATGCTGCGATCCGTACCGCGTATCAGCCGGATGTTTTGATCGATGCGATCCTCGCTAAGAAAAATCTGGGAACAGAAGTGACGGACGCGCCGTTTGTGATCGGCGTCGGACCGGGATTTACGGCAGGAGAAGACTGTCACTGTGTCATAGAAACAAAACGCGGACATACATTGGGAAGCGTGATCTTTCGAGGTTCGGCAATTCCGAATACAGGGGTTCCGGGAGATGTGGGCGGTTATACGATCGAGCGGCTGCTGAAATCGACGTCGGCAGGTGTGATGGAACCGGTCGCGTCGATCGGTGATCTTGTTGAGACGGGGGAGATTGTTGCTTATACCGGAGGCGAACCCGTGTATGCGAAAATGACAGGGATTGTCCGCGGCATGCTTCAACAGGGAGTGAACGTAGAAAAGGATCTGAAGATCGGAGACATCGATGCAAGATGTGAAACGAGTCATTGTTTTACGATTTCAGACAAAGCGCGTGCGATCGGCGGGGGTGTGCTGGAAGCGGTCGTGCAGTTTGAACGGATCTATCGGAAGTATGCAGTGATCGTGCTTGCGGCGGGAAATGCGTCCCGATTCGGGAGTAATAAACTTCTGGCGGATGTACAGGGGAAACCATTATATCGCCATATGCTTGATAAACTGGCAGGACTTGGTGCATTTCCAAGGATCTTAGTGACCGGGTATGAGGAAATCGCAGAAGCGGCGGAAGCGATCGGTGTCTGCACCGTGGCGAATCATCAGCCGGAACTGGGGATCTCTCATTCCTTGAAATTAGGATTGGAGAAATGCAAGTCGATAGAACCGGAAGTAAAAGGTGTTTTGTTCTGTGTCTGCGATCAGCCGGGCTTAAGTCTGTCCACGATGATGGAGCTGATCCGGCTTGCGGTCAACAGACCGGGGATGATCCTTGCATCCGCTCATGGAAACAGGACCGGGAATCCGGTGCTCTGGGATCGGGAGTATTTTTCAGAGTTGGAGAAGTTAAGCGGTGATGTCGGCGGACGTGCAGTGATTGAAAAACATTGGGAAAAATGTCTGTGTGTGGAGACAAGAGAAGAAGAGTTGAGAGATATTGACCGGAGGTTGGATCTTTTTTGATCTGCATAAAAATAAAACAGGAAATAAAGAAACCGGAAAAAGGAATTCCGCAGGGAAATCCGAAAGAAGGGAAGGGGAATATGTATACGGTTCAGGTAAACGGAAAAATGTATGAAGCAGAAACAGACAAAAAGCTGATGCGCTTTTTGAGGGATGACCTGCACCTGACTTCCGTCAAAGACGGATGCAGTCAGGGCGCCTGCGGAACTTGTACAGTTTTGGTGGACGGAAAGACAACAAGGGCCTGCATCCCGATGATCTCCAAAATGGAGGGAAAATCGATCGTGACGGTGGAGGGACTTTCGGAACGGGAAAAAGAAGTATATGCATATGCATTTGGCGCAGTCGGAGCTGTTCAGTGTGGTTTTTGTATTCCGGGTATGGTCATGTGTGCGAAAGGACTTCTGGATGTGAATCCGGATCCGACCCGATTGGAAGTTGTAGCGGCGATCCGCAATAATATCTGCCGTTGTACCGGGTACAAAAAGATTATCGAGGGAATCTTGCTGAGCGGAAAAATCTTCCGTGAAAATCTTACGGTATCGGAAAACAGCGGTATTACAAAAGTTGGCGATAAAATCCAGCGCGTGGATGCGGCAGAAAAAGTATTGGGTACCGGAGAATATCCGGACGATATTTATCTGGACGGCATGATCTACGGAAGCGCGGTACGCGCAGAATATCCGCGTGCAAAAGTGCTGGCGATCCATGCCGAAGAAGCGAAAGCGCTGGACGGTGTGATCGGCGTATTTACCGCGGATGATGTTCCGGGAGACGTGAAAGTCGGACATTTGAAACATGATTGGGATACGATGATCCCGGTCGGAAACGTGACCCATTATGTCGGAGACGCGATCTGTCTGATCGCAGCCGAGACGCCGGAGGTCCTGGAGCAGGCTAAGAGCCTTGTCAAAGTGGATTACGAGGTGTATGAGCCGGTGCTGGATCCGTTTGAGGCGATGAAAGAAGATGCACCGCTTGTGCATCAGTCCGGCAATATCCTGGCACATGAGCATCTCGTACGCGGAAATGCGGATGAAGTGATCGCAAACTCCAAATATAAAGTGACGCAGCATTATGAAACGCCGTGGACGGAACATGCATTTTTGGAGCCGGAGTGCGCGGTGGCTATGCCGTTTGACGAGGATGGGGTATTCATCTATTCGACGGATCAGGGCATTTATGATACCCAGAAAGAATGCTGTATCATGCTGGGACTTCCGCCGGAGAAAGTGATCGTGGAAAATAAATTAGTCGGCGGCGGATTCGGTGGAAAGGAAGACGTCAGCGTACAGCATCACGCGGCGCTGATCGCATATCTGACGAAACGGATCGTAAAAGTGAAATTATCCAGACAGGAGAGTATCACGATCCACCCGAAGCGACATCCGATGTGGATGGACATTACGACGGCATGTGACGAGAACGGCTATCTGACAGCGATGAAAGCGGTTGTTGTGGCAGACACCGGAGCGTATGCGTCACTGGGCGGACCGGTTCTTCAGCGTGCCTGTACCCATGCGGCAGGGCCGTACAATTTTCAGGTCATCGATATTGACGGAACCGCGGTATACACGAACAATCCGCCGGCCGGCGCATTCCGGGGATTTGGTGTGACACAGACTTGCTTTGGTTCGGAGATGAATTTGAACCTGCTTGCAGAGAAAGTCGGCATCACTCCGTGGGAGATCCGATACCGCAATGCGATCCGTCCGGGGCAGGTGCTTCCGAATGGTCAGATTGCGGACCCGTCTACGGGAGTGGCGGAGACATTGGAAGCTGTCAAGGAAGTGTTTGATACCGAACCGTATGTCGGAATTGCATGTGCGATGAAAAATGCCGGCGTAGGAGTCGGGCTTCCGGACTGGGGACGTTGCCGTCTTGTTATCAAAGACGGAAAGGCAGAGATCCACGCCGGAGCATCCTGTATCGGTCAGGGGTTGGGAACAGTATTGACACAGGTTGTTTCCCAGACTGCTGAATTGGATTATGAACAGATCGTGTATTGCAGACCAAATACATCGAATTCTCCGGATTCCGGTACGACATCCGGATCCAGACAGACGTTACTGACCGGAGAGGCGGCAAAACGTGCAGCGTTAAAGCTGAAAGAGGCGTTGAGCGGAAAAACACTGGAAGAACTGAACGGAACCGAGTATTACGGAGAATATCTCGGAAAAACCGATAAGATGGGAAGCGACGTGCCGAATCCGGTATCTCATGTCGCTTACGGATATGCGACTCAGGTCTGTGTGCTCAATGAAGACGGTACGATCAAGAAGATGATCGGCGCACATGATGTCGGAAAAGCAGTGAATCCGATCAGTGTGGAAGGGCAGATCGAGGGCGGCATCGTCATGAGTATGGGCTATGCGCTGACCGAGCAGTATGAGATTAAAGAGGGAAGACCGGTATCACGGTATGGCACACTGGGACTTTTCAAAGCGGATAAAGTGCCGGAGATCGAGTCGATCATTGTAGAGAAATCGGGCGTGGAGCCGGGATACGGAGCGATCGGAATCGGGGAGATCACGTCCATTCCGACAGCACCGGCAATCGTGGGCGCATATTATAAACTACAGGGAGAACTTCAGACGAAACTTCCGATCCACAATACGCCGTATGAAAAAAAGAAAAAAGCTGCAAAATAGAAGATAATTTTACAAAAAAATAGTGTAAATAAAGATGTCTTCCTTAAAAAAATGTGATAAGATAATACTAGTGTCAATATACAAAGGGCATATTGTTCCCAGTACAACGACGCTATGTAAAATGTAGGAAACGGAAAAGGAGGACATCTTTTTATGTGGACAAGTGCAGAATTGAAAATGCGTGCAAAAGGTGCGTTTCAGAAGAATTACTGGTCGGCGGTCTTGGTTGGTTTTGTAATGGCGATTTTTGGTGGAAGCGCCGGAATGGCAGCGGGAAGAGCATCGGGATACAGCAATGCGTATGAGGAGTATCAATATTACTGGGGCGGCGGAGATTCTCTCGCCTTTGCGGCAGCAATGATGGTCGTAGCGGCTGTGGCAGGCATTATCGGACTGATTTTCTTTTTCCTGGATATTTTTGTTGGAAATGTATTGAAAATCGGGGGATGCCGCTTCTTTATCATGAACCAGACAGAGAATCCTTCAGCAGGAATGCTCGGATTTGGATTCAAATCGGGAAATTACGGGAAATTGGTTCTGACTATGTTTTTAAAACAATTGTATGAGGGACTCTGGACACTTTTATTGATCGTACCGGGAATCATCAAACACTATGAATATCTGATGATCCCGTATATATTAGCAGAAAATCCGGAGATGGAGCGTCAGGAAGCATTTTTGATCAGCAAAAGAATGATGATGGGACAGAAAATGAACGCATTCGTGTTGGATCTGACCTTTATCGGATGGAGAATTTTAGAAATGCTGAGCTTTGGAATTGTTGGTATATTTTATTCGGGACCATATTATGAGGCTACGATCGCCGAATTATACAGTGTGAACCGCACGATGGCATATCAGAATGGATATATCCGTTAAATAGCGTCGAAATTACGTGATTTGAGGCGTATTTCCCCTTGTGCACGGACGCTGGAACAAGATTATAATAATAAGGGACGCCGGCAGATGGAGAAATCCGTATCTGCCGGCGTCTTTATAAAGGAAGAAGAGAGAAAATCAAGTTCAATCTCCACTGTTTGTTATTATCGTGAATTTGCAATTTTTAGGCGAAGTCCAATGACCGTAAATACATGTCTGTATCCACAGCCATTGTCTTCTGTTTTGATATGATCAGTGGACAAGATGTGTATACATCTCTGTTCTCTGATGATGGTATTATCATAGCAATGAAATGTGAATCACCTGTGACAAGATACGGAAGAAATTATGAAAATTCTTAATTTCAACGAAAGAAATGAAACTTACAAAACATGCATACAGTTTTTTTTTGCATTCTGCCATCGATCTTTTTGAGATTCGTATATGGAAAAAAGCCAGGAAATTGCTTCATCCATACCAGCATCGGTCATCGGAAAGGATGAACATTGTTTTTCATCATCGGGGGTGCGGTCAAAACTCCATGGTTCCGGATAGACAAATACAGAGAATGTCTCTTTGCTTTCATCGCAACGAAAAAAATAACGCATGCCGTCGTGGCTTCCGGAAAAAGGTTCTTTTTTCAGCCCTCCGACAGGGATCAGTTTTTTATCGATCATAGGGGGATACCTTCTTTCTTCTGGATTTTATGCCGCTTGTAAGGGAAACGGCGTTGTTGAATATAGTACCACAAGACAAGAAAAAGGGGCAAGTAAAAAAGTGCAAAAAGGAAGAGCCACATTGCTGTGACTCTAAGGGGGAAAAAGTTTATGAAAAAGTGTTCTTATCTTTGAACAATCTTAGTATATCGTTTACTTGTGTAGAAACTGTGATATAAATTTGAATAGGATGTTAACAAACTTCCAAAAAAATGTGACGGATATTTTTTTAGGACTGATCCGTCAAAAAGCTGCATCCGATTTTACACAGATGCAGCTTCCACATGCCCAGACCGATTGAAAGGAACGGAATGGTAAGAAACAGAAATATTATTTAACAGCTTTTTCGGCAAATTCTGTCGTGACAATATCCTCATAGGGGGCGCGTTTTTCCAGTTCGCCGGCTTCTTCCAAAATATCCTGAAGAAGTTCAAAGCTTTCTTCCTGAAAGATCAGATCCGCTTTCCATGTGTTCTGTTCATAGTATCGTGTGACGATCGTTGTGATCGTATCCAAATCTGTTTCAGGAAACTGAGGTTCGATCACCTCGGCAATTTCTCCCGGTGTGTGTGTCTGAACAAAATCCATGCCTTTTTGAAGCGCATTTGTGAAACTCTGGATCACATCAGGATGTTCCTCGATAAAACTCTGTTTTGCACTGTAAGCAGTGTATGGGACATAACCGCTGTCTTTTCCGAGAGAAGCGACGACATATCCTTTTCCTTCGGATTCGAGGGAGGTGGCGCCTGGCTCAAATTCGACGGTATAATCAGCCTCTCCCTCCGAAAAGGCAGCTGCGGTGGAACCAAAGTCAATATTCTGGTTGATGGAAAGATCGGATACCGGATCCAGTCCGTGCTGTTTTAAAATATATTCAAAAACCATTTGCGGCATGCCACCTTTCCGACCGCCGAGAACGGTGGAACCTTTCAAATCTTCCCATTGAAAATCTTCGATCGGCTCGCGGGAGACAAGAAAGTTTCCGGCACGCTGTGTCAATTGGGCAAAGTTTACAACATAATCGGTTGCCCCCTCATTATAGGTATAGATTGAAGACTCAGAACCCATGAATCCGATGTCGGCTTCGCCGGAGAGGACGGCGGTCATGACTTTATCTGCTCCAAATGGGGCGGTATAGTTAGTACAAGACACTTTTATTGGTTAATAGAAATCGATGCCGGTGACCTCATGGCTCGTATTGATATGTATTTCTTTTATAATGGACCGCCAGAAAGCTCGTCTGTTTTCCGGGGAAAGATTGTCGTAAGTTTTTCTAAAATCATTATGCAATATTTTTTCGATATTGTCAAAGTTCGTTTTTGGTTTCTGATCGGATTCTTCCAGCGAAGACAGTTCCGTTGTTAATTTCTCGTATTCTTCATTGTAATAATCCCATTCGATCCGTTCTTTCTGAAAAAGAAGATTCAGGCGCTGCATCTCCTTTTTGACCTGTTCGGGAGTCCGCTTCTTTTTGGGGAGGTCAGCTTTTGAATGGATATTCTGGCTCTGAATTTTGTACCGGTTATATTCTTCTTCCAAATTGGAGATCAGATACTCTTCTATGAGGTTCTGGCTTACGTTATGCCGGTATGTGCACATGTGATCAATGCAGGCTTTATTGCAGCGGTAATAGCAGTAGGTTCTTGTTTCTCTCGTTTTCCGGTTTATGATAGAGCTGCCGCCTCTTCCGGCGAGCAGCTGTCCACATACGGGACACCGCATCATTCCGCTGAACAGATAGACTCTTCCGGAAGCCGGATGCTTCACATTCCGATTCGAGATTTCCTGTATTTCCGCCCATTCTTTTTCGGTCAGATAAGCAGGGCAGTAGTGAGGATTATCCCGGTATGCTCCATGATAGAAGTCACTCTCAAGCATATTGCGGAGCTGACTGTATGAAAAAGTGGGATCATAATTTTCCTGGATAAATTTCAGAGTCTTCATCTTACTTTGGTGTGTGCGGAAGTAGCGGTAAAACGCATTCACCAGATCTTCCTTTTCCGGATCTTTTACCATCCGCTTTACTCCGTCTACGGTACCGACTATGTAGCCGATCGGCATGTTGGAATCCCCGAAGATCACCTTTCCCTGCCGGATGGATGCTTCATTTACAAATTTGATACGTTCGGAGGTAGTGTCCACTTCATTTTGACCGATCGAAAGAACTACGTTAAGCTGCAGACGTCCGTCCCGTGTTTCCATGTTTATGCCCGGTTCCGACGCGGAGATCCAGCGGACATTATGCTGGTCCAGAATGTCCTGTACCTTATAGAAGTCCGATAGGTTGCGGAACCAGCGGTCAAGACGCCAGAAGAGGATGACGTCGATCTCGTCACGTTCCACAGCTTTGACCAGTTCCTGTATGGCTTTCCTGCGCTTCAGTTCTTTTCTTGCGGTTTTTCCCTCATCCGCATAGATTCCGACAATATTCATATCGTGTTCCTTGGCGTAATGGATCAGATAATCTTTCTGCGCTTCCAGCGATTTGCCGTGCATCATCTGTTCTGTTGTAGACACTCGGATATAGATCGCGCACCGGAGAGTTTTTGACTTCATTGTATCAGCTCCTTTGGTTCATATTATGTAAAAAAGGGTATAAAAATAACAGCCAGCAAGAACGAGTGTTCCGCTTGCGTAGGCTGCCCGAAGATGATACAATATTTTTGTTGATTAGGTAGTAGGCAATCTGTTTGCCTCATTGCATATCTTCGGATATGTGTAATTGTTTGCCGTTCCTGTTGGCGCAGGAGCGGTTCTTGACTTTTATGGTACATTTGCTATAATGTACTTAACAAGACAGCCGACGAGTAGGTGCACGCTACCCGTTCCGGCGAATCAATTTAATAAGCTACAAAGAATAGCCGTTCAATCTTTACCAGAGACAGGGACGGCTATTTCTTATTTTTCAAATTCAGGATGGCTACGATCAGTAGACCAATGGTGAGTAACACCATAAATTCCTCATATGTAGTCATAAGACATCATCCTTTCCGCAAGACTCGGAACGGATAACGAGCCGCCTGTCGGCTGCCTGGGTAAATACATTATTTAGTTGTTCCCCTGCCCTCTGCGGAGCAGGGGGATTGTATTACTTCAGCAATTCTCTGATGCAGATCACGAAGCCATCATAGATGCCGGAAGCAATCGAATCGTCGAAAGAAAACTGCGTGGAGTCTTCCGTATCTTCAAAGGAGTATACCTGTACCGTTTCCGTCATAGGATTTACAATCCAGTATTCACGGACACCGGCTGTCCGGTATTTAAACAGCTTTGTCAGATAGTCCATGCGCTGGCTGCTTGGAGACACGATCTCGATCACCCAGTCCGGAGCACCGGCATATCCCTTGTCTGTGAGCTTCTCAGGTGAGCAGATAACGCTGATGTCGGGTTCTACATAGTTTTTATCATCTTCATTTAAAAATACGGCAAATGGAGCAGGATAGACTTTGCAGCTTCCACCTTTTTCACGAATGTAATTCCGCAGTGTGGCAGAAAGTTCTAATACCAGTTCCTGATGAAGTGGAGACGGCGGCGCCATATCATAGATTTTTCCGTCGATCAGCTCTGCACGCTGACCATCTGGAAGTGCGTATATATCGTCGATGGTATATAAGTGTTCTTTTGGTAATGGCATGTGGTCACGTCCTTTCTTTTGATATTTTGTATTGAATATAATCCCGATCGGGGTTATACCAGTTGTAAAATAACCATAGAATTTACAAAATGTATGTTCGAATTATTGAAAAAATATAAAATACCTATATAATAAAAACACAAGGCGGTGTATGTTATGAAAAAACTAATAAGCAAAATAAAATATCATTCAGCTATAATTTTTCCAATACTTTCCTTTATATTATTGTCAGTGATAGATAACAAGTATGGGTTACTTTCGAAAGTATCAGAAAAGAAAATGGATACATTAATTGGTGTTATAGTATCTATAGTAGGAATATTCTTAACAGTACTTACGATTTATCTATCATTTCCTAAAACCGATATTGTAAAACAGAGAATGAAAAAAACAGGGCATGATCATATTTTGTTAAGCAATATCTGCGCAGGAATCATACTTTTAAGTGTTGCTTTGTTGATTTGGTTGTTTACAAATTGTTATTCTATTGTTATTTGCCTGTTTTGCGCAGGCTTAGTGAATATGCTTATTACCGGTTACTATATTTTAGTGCTTAGCAATTTTTCCTAAATGATAGCCTAAAAATTTTTCTAACTCTTTTTTAATACATTCTATATTCGTAACAGTATCATCGGTTAATTCCAGTGGTACTGTTTTTGTGTACACAGATTCAATAAAATTTAGAGTTTCATCAACTCCTAATTCGTTTTTTCCATATAATTTTAATAATGGAATATCTTCCTGCCTGGAATTATTTTTTATTGCTATAATTCTCTCTATCAGATTGGGATTATGTTTTTCTTCTAACTTGATTTTTATTTTAAATTTTTTTGCTTGAAAATCAGAACCAAGGGATTCTTTTAAAGTCGGAATGTCATCCATGCAGTTCGGCTTAGCAAATTCCATTTCGATCCAAGATGGATTTAGTATAGAACTAGCTTCTTGTCTGATATCTTCTATCATTTCTGGATAAATGTGTATTTCAGACATATTTCCGGATTTTTCCACAATGAATTGACATAAGGCCTCATGAATTTTTGAGATTTTCTTGTTTGCAATTACTGCCATTCTGTTATGCACAAAATCTATATAAAAAAAGGTATATGCTTCTAGTTGTTCCTCACTCCCGACAGTAGTATATGGAATGGCTTCTTTGGTTTGCTTATTTCTTTTTTGCATAAAGTTTGTGGCTTTTATTGTTTCGTCTGTAGAGCAAGTACCAAACATTTTTTTATCATCATATTCTTTTATATCAAAAAACAATTTCTTTTTTTTCAAATTCAATGTCATAAAAATTTATTTCCGGAAAAGCAGATTTAAAAATTGAGTAAGTTGCATTCGCAAAATTCTTATGTGTTGTTCCATTTGCAGTAAGGCAAGGGGCAGGTTCTAAAACATAAAATTTTATTATCTTATGTACAGCCATAAATAACATCTCCTACAAAAACACCAGTTCGATAACAAAGCGTTTTTTTTTAATTATGGAGTTATATTGATTATAAATGTGCAGAGCTTTCAATTTCCTGCATATCTTTTTCCTCCTCTTCTGTACCTTTTTATACCACGCTATATAAACACCGAAGCGCTTATAACTCTTCCATGACTGCAAGATTCGGAATGAAGAATACAGTGTAATTATTCACTTTTACAAATTCTCCATATTTTTCTGTATAACAGTCAATTGCTTCTTTCAAGTATTCTTCTGTTACGTCAAGAAATTCAGCCATTTCATGTATGTCCTGACATCCACGTTTATAGGCATTTACAATTCCAGTCAGCCCGATCAGCTTGTTATATCCCCAGAGCCTTGCCTGCCGTTCCTGTTTTCGGTTCTTGGGATCGGACATGTCTGTTATATCTCCGACAGTCGTATGATAATGCCCGAGTTCTTCTGCAAGTACACAAGTCTTTTCTGGATTGTTATCGACAGAAGTATTGATTGCGATATTTCCATTGATATATAAGCCCTTAAGATTTTCCTCTCCAAGATAGAAATCATGGATCTTAATGTCAGCTTCAAAGGCTTCCTGTTCTAAGTATTCAAGTTTATTCAAAATAAATCCCTCCACACATTTTTTACATTGTATCAAAACAGATGTGTCATAAGATGGACTTACTTAGCGTCGTCTTGCTTGATGAATTCTGCAAACTGCCGTATACGGTTCAGTTGTTCTTCCGTATATTCATCGCCGTCGAAGTGGGCAGCCATAGTAGTTTGGGAGTGAACGTTATCACAAATCGTCCCCTCTACTAATTTTTCAGCATCAAGACCTAATTCCCGAGTTATTTTTAGGACATTTGTTATGTTTGAATTGGCAACACCTCTTTTTAATATGCTATCAAGAGTAGTCCAAGGCATATCTATTGTATCTGAAAATTTTTTTAGACTTCCATATTTTTCTATAATGAGCGATTTTAGGCTTAACTCAAGTTCATTCATGAAAGCGTCTTCTCCTTTCTTATTTTCTATGGCTTGATAATAACACTTAAATCTCGAAAAATCAATACAAAATCCATGAAATAGAAAATAAATTCTCGAAAAAATGAGAAAAAACAATTGACAATCACGAAAAATCGTGTATCATAGAATTGTAATCACGAAAAATCGAGAAAAGAGGTGATGAAGTTGTTTCCAAATTTAGAAGCAGAAATGGCAAGGTCAAAAATTACACAGGCAAAATTGGCTGAGATTCTAGGTATTACTCCAACAACCTTGTCATTCAAATTAAATGGAAAGGGTACGTTGTCTTTGAAAGAATGCGTAGCAATTAAAAAGAGTGTTTTTCCAGACAAGACACTGGACTACCTATTCCAGACAGAATCAGAAGAGGGGAGGTGTGAGTGAGTTGTGCGATGTCTTTGTATATGAAAGAAAATACATCAATCAAGAAAACGGTCGAGTGATAGTGAGTTTTGAACTATCTTCCCACGATTGGTTGAAAGTTGAAAATTCAGATGCGTGGAAGGAAGTTGTTCGGATGTTACAGGAAATTCAAAGTAAACATAACCAGAAGTCCCACCCAATTCAGGTATAGAGATAGGAAAAGTCATAGATCTATATTCTCGGCGTGAGATTATTTGATTTCTGTTTCGTACAGTTTCTTCAAAAGTCACGATAGGAATTTTTTCGCAGGAATAAAGAACGTTTCCTATTTCGACATAAATTCCAGTGATTGAAATAGGAAGACGAGATTTGTTTTCGAACATTGTGTAAATAAGCAAGGAATGATTATCTTCAGAAAAACGATGACCTACAATATGCATCTTCAAGTTCTTTCTATTTTTAAGAAGTACAAAGAACCAAGAAGAAAGAGTTCCAAAACTTCCCAAAATAGCGAGCACAAGTGTTATATTTTCGCGTGTTATGAAATTGTGGATTGTTTCAATAATTTCTGATGGTATTTGCATAATGAGAACCTTTCGTATTTTTTTAGGATTTTATCACGATATGGAAGATATTTCAATTATGATGTTATGACGGTTTAGGTGTCCAATAAAAAGGACAGGGGAAAGGAGAGTGATTAAATTGGTTTTAAAAGAAATATTACATGAACTTCGGGAGATACGAAAAGAACTCCAAGCTATTCGGAGTAGCATGGAGTTCAATCCACAAATTGTACTTGATGAAAGAACTATTTCTCAAGTTGTTCAGCAATCCATTGATGATACTTCTCAAGAAGACGGCGACACATTCTGAAACTAGATCCTGCGATTAATGCACCTAGTTTATTAAATGCCTCGGGATCTCCAAGAGTAGTTTTAACGACGTAGTTATTTTCTTCATCATCATTGTTCCCGGTGATATAATCCAAATCTTCTTCGGTTAATGATGATAAAAATTCGTCGAAAGACTTTAATTTCATAGGTACTTCTCCTTTCATAATACTCGGCATGGCAGTGCCTGTATTTAAAGTATAGGAGAGACGGAAAAGAATAGCAAGTAGTATAACGGTTTAGGTGTCCGATAAAAAGGACAGGAATTCAGAGAAAGGAGAGTGATGGAGATGCGCTTTTATGAATCACAAAGTTTAGAACGAATAGGATTCGATTTTTATTGCGATATTGCAAGAAATATAGTGAAAGCAAGAGAAAGTAAAGGAATAACGCAAGAAGAGCTTGCTAAGAAATGCAAATTAAAATATTCCAGGATTTCTAGCACTGAGCTGGTAAAAACAAGAGTGAAATATGATGAACTAAATAATATTGCAAACATCTTAAATGTGTCAGTTGATTGGTTAATTGATGCAGAAATAGATTCTCAAATTGGAGATTGCTTATATCTTGTTTGGATAGAGGATCATTCCGAAATGAAGTTTTATCAAAAGGCAACAAGCAAAAGAATGGCATATCTCTTGTTCGAAAAGAGATTAAATGAACTTGGATTTTCTTTGACATCTTTTGTAAATCCGAGAGTTAGGGTGCTTGTTAAATTAGTTGGAGTGCCAGTCGGAAAAAACGAGTTTAAAAAATGTTTTCCGAAGTTAGATAAGAGAGTGGATGAATTACCGCCAGAAAAATAAAGGGATTCCATAGGACAACGCAACAAGTACAAACCGTGCTTCATAAGCTTTAGAGAGGTGATGAATATGAAGCCAGATATTAAGAAAATTATACAGGTGCTCATTTCGCTTATCGAGGAGCAGGAAGATGTTGAAATTGAGTATACGGTTGAAGAGAAAGAAAAAGAGACCGCCTGATGGCGGTAGAAAAGGAGGACAAGCATGGAAGAATTAAAACTAATCAGTACAGAGCGGACATCGCTTGTGAGGGCGGAACCGGTCCGGGAGCAGAAGCGCCGGAGAGAACCGCGGACAAGCCTGTTGGAGATCGTGACGTGGTGTCTGATCGGCGCCGGGATCGGGGCGTGGGTGATGCTGCTCTTGTGTCTGGCATAAGAAAAGCGCTTACATATGCCCGGCAAGGCGTAAGCGCATTCGAAATGAATCAAGTAAAGTATAACAAATTTCGGAGGGATTGAAAAGTGGGAGAAAACAAAATTGAACTCGAAAAGTACGAGTTTATAGATTTTATCAAAAAGGAAGCGCGGAGGGAAGCTGCTGCGGATTATCTGAAGCAGTTTGATCCGGATGATGATGTGAATGTAGGCGCAGTGATGGCGATTCTTGGTGTGAACAAGACAAAGCAGCCATTTCCGGGTGAATAGCATGGAACACATTCCGGGATATGATGAATGGAAGACGAGTGCGCCGGAGGAACAGGAGCCTGTTGCATATTGTAACCAGTGTGGTGATCCACTTTATGAGGGGGATGCTCTATACACTGTGGACGGCGGCATTTGTGAGAAGTGTTTAAGTGATGGATACAGGAGGGTGTTATGAAGAAATTCAGATTGTTGCGTGCAGACGAGATCGATTGCCGGGTTGCAATGGTTAAGAACAGCGGATTGTCACTTCTGCTGTATAAGGATGCAAGATGTGACATGAACATATTGGACGAAGAGGTCGGACAGGAAAATTGGCAAAGAAGCCATTCCAGAGACAATGCGAACTGTACTGTGAGTATCTGGGATGATTCGAAGAAGCAGTGGATCAGTAAAGAAGATACTGGAACAGAGAGCAACACGGAGAAAGAAAAGGGGCTTGCATCGGACAGCTTCAAGAGAGCTTGTTTCAACTGGGGGATCGGACGGGAACTGTATACAGCACCATTCATTTGGATTCCCTCAACGAAGTGCGATATCACATCAAAAGGGACAGGGTACACATGTTACGAAAAGTTCTATGTGAGTCATATCGGATATGACGAAAACAGAGTGATCAATGCACTTCAGATACGGAATGAAAAGACGAACAATGTTGTATACGAATACGGAACGATCATTAAGACGTTAGAGCCGGAGAAAGCAAGCAAGGCACAGATCGGAACAATCGAAAGTATATGTAAAGCGCATAAGATCGATCCGGATATGCTGTACAGTTCGAATGATTTATCGAAAGCAACATTAACAGCGGAACAGGCAGGATTGCTCTTGCATTCACTGAAAAAGAAGTTTGGTGATGAGTGATGAAACTCACTGGAAAATTGAAAGAGCCGGTCATCGATTATGCGACAGGGCGTCTGATCGTGCAATTTGAGCCGTATGAGGACTTCAGGCAGGCATATGAAGAATTGAAAGGCTGTGAGAAGTTAAGCTTTGAAATCAAGAGATTCCGGCGTAGGAGAAGCCTGGATGCAAATGCGTACTACTGGGTGCTTTGTACAAAGCTGGCAGGTGTTCTCCATACCTCCAATGAAGAGGTACATAATGAAATGCTCTGCAGTTATGGACAACCGGAAATTTTCGAGGGAAAGGCGGCATACATTACCATCCCAGATACGGAAAATGCGGAAAACAAAGTAAAGCATGCGATGGATTATCATCTGAAACCGACGTCACAGGTACGGGAGGGGCTGGATGGGGTCATGTATCGTACTTACCGCTTGATGCGCGGTTCTCATACCTATAACACAATGGAAATGGCAAGGCTGATCGATGGTCTGGTGCAGAGTTGCAGAGATGCCGGGATTCCGGATGCAGAGATCGCATCGCCGGAGGAAAAGCGGCTTTTGAAAGAAAGGTATGGTGTGGATCTTGGCTAAACGGCTATGGAGTGTATTTACAGAGGATATGGAGCACTGTTATTTTACCGGAACACCGAATTGCCACAGGCATCATATCTTTTACGGCAGCCGGAGACAGCTGTCAGAGCGGTATGGATTTGTGATCCCGGTCGCAGCACATTTACATGAGTTTGCACCGGGAAGCATCCATGACAATCCGAATAAGGGATTGGATTTGAAATTAAAGCAGATGGCACAGGCTTATTTCGAAGAGCATTACGGAACTCGGGAAGAGTTCCGCTGCATCTTCGGGAAGTCTTGGCTATAAGTAACCCGTTCATGTTGCACCTGCACGGGTATGTCACGGTACTATGCAGGGAGACCATTGCGGTGACTTTACCGATATGGTCGGGATTCATACTCCCCGGGGGATCCGGGGAGAGAAAGGAGAACATGGAAGGACAGATTGAATTACTGGATTATCTGAAGTCTTTGGAGAAAGACGGATTTGATATATTGGATTATATCCCGACAGGACATGCGAATGCAGTGACGAGAGCATATCTTTGCAGTGTTACAGGACTGGATGACCGCACTGTACGGTATGCCATATCACAGGCGCGTCGTGAAATGCCGATCTTGAACATGCAGGATGGAAGCGGATATTTTATACCGGACATGAATCTGGCAGAAGAGAGAAGCTTACTGAAGCGGTATGTACAACAGGAGACAAGCAGAGGGAAACAGATCTTCTGGTCTCTGATTGGAGCGCGGAAGACGTTGAGGAACTGCGGGATAGATTGGAGGGATGTTTCCTAAATGGCGGAACGCAGGATGTTTTCGAAGACAATTGTTGATTCCGATGCATTTCTGGACATGCCGTTGTCTACGCAGGCGCTGTACTTCCACCTGTCGATGCGGGCGGATGACGATGGTTTTTTAAACAATACAAAGAGGATACAGCGCTTGATCGGGGCGACAGACGATGATCTGAAATTGCTGGTCATGAAACGGTTTGTGATCCCGTTTGAAGACGGTGTTGTTGTGATCAAGCATTGGAGAATGAACAATTATATTCGGAAAGACAGATATACACAGACAGTTTACCGAGAAGAATTTGCCATGCTATCCGTCAAAGAAGATGGGTCTTATGCATTGGAAGAAACGTCTGGTATACCGGATGGCAACCAGTGTGTAACCGTTGGTATACCAGATGGCAACCAATTGGCAACCCAGGTAAGGGTAGGTAAGGATAGGATAGGTAAGGTAAGTATAGAGAGCAGTATAAATACTGCTTGTCCAGAGCCGGAAGAACCGGCACCGGACCGAGAGCAGGTGATATCGCTGACGCTGAATGATAGATCGGAGTTCTGGATCTATGGTGATCAGGTCGAGCAGTGGTCACAGTTATTTCCGGCAGTAGACGTATTGCAGGAATTGAGAAAAATGAAATCTTGGCTGGACAGCAACCCAAGTAGACGAAAGACCAAGCGAGGGATCCTTAGGTTCGTGAACAGTTGGCTGTCAAGAGAGCAGGATAAGGGAAAATTGAATTACAGGACGAAAGCGCCACAGATAAGCGAGGTGGACAGCTGGTGACACGAGAAGAGTTTAAGATGATCGTAAAAGCGATGATGGCAGCGTATCCGCAGAATTGTCCGGTCAAGACGCAGGATGTGTTTGAACTTTGGTACTCGATGCTGAAAGATCTGATGTATGGGACGGTGAGTGCAAGGCTGAAAACGCATATCAAGACTTGTAAGTATGCGCCGAGCATCTCGGAACTGCGCGGAATGGATGGGGAGAAAAGGAACAGTTTTAACAATTTCCATCGCAGACATTATGACATGGAGCAACTGGAGCGGAGCTTGCTGGAGTCTGGGAAGAACAAGATCGAAGTGAGGGATATGTATGGCAGACAAGAATAAAAGCCGCACGGAAGAGGAGATACGCAGAGTGAAGATTTTCCAAAGAAATCTGGATTATGAAATGTTTTGCGTGTATTGGAAATGGCTGTGCAGCCAGATCAATCCGAAGTCGGTGAACAGATTGGAGGAACGAAAGAACGATGAATAAAAAAGAGATATTGGAGATTAGAAAGCAGCTTACACCAGTGAATTGTGCGATCACTAGAATTTGCGGGTGTTATGTGGATCATGAAAAGACAAAACGCATGCAGATGAAAGAAGCATTTTTGTCGATGCCGGAGGAAGAGGGATTCAAATATTTTGACATGTTAAGAAAAACACTTTCCGGAAAAATCGGAAGAAATCTGCTGAATTTGGAAATCCCGATGGAAGAAGAGATGCCGGGAGGTGCACAGGAATTTCTTCTACGGCTACGAGACAGCAAGCTGAAAGATGATGAACTTCTGAATGCTTTTTATGAGAAAGTGATCGAGAATTATATTTGCTCAGGGAATTATTACATTGTTCTGGTCCATGCGATGTACGACATTCCGGGAAGAGCGTCTGATCAGACGGAATTATACGATGCATCGGAAGAAGTGTATGAGCATCTTCTTTGCAGCATCTGCCCGGTTGAACTTTCAAAAGCAGGGCTTTGCTATGACGAAGAAGAGAACACGATCACAGAGCGGTGCCGGGAATGGGAAGTGGGAGCACCGGTGAAAGGATTCTTGTTTCCGGCATTTAATGACCGGAATACCGACATCCATGCAGCATTGTATTACACGAAAAAAACAGAAGAATTGCAGGAACAGCTGACACAGGCACTTTTTGGCGTGAATATCCCGCTTTCTGCGGAAGCACAGAAGAGCATGTTCCAGAAGATTCTCGGAAATGTACTGGAAAACCGGGCAGGATATTCCATCGTCATGGATGTTTATGATCGGCTGTATGAACTTTTGGAAGAGGGGAAAGACGATCCGGATCCGGTTACAGTAGGAAAATATGAATTGCGGAGGATTCTGGAAAACAGCGGTGCCGCGGAAGAGATGGCAGAACGATTCGAAAAGGAATACGAGGAATTCATTGGCAGAGACACTTTGCTTCAGGTTTCCAATCTGGTAAGCCCAAAAGGAATCACGATCAAGACAGCAGATGCAACAATCCGTCTGGAACCGAGCCGGATGGATATGTTGGAACCGACGGATCTTCATGGCATGAAGTGCCTGGCGGTCAATGCAGACGGCTTGGTGGAAATGAATGGGATCTCGGTAGTGGTTGACCTAGATAAACCGGAAGTGTAGGGGGCACTGAATGAAGAGCAATATTCAAAAAGTAAAAGCCATAGAGTCTCAAAATAAGCGGAAGATCCTTTCTGTCAACCAGAACGTGGATGAAAGCAGTGGGATCTATTTTCTTACGAGGGCGGATGAGAACGGGATCCAGTACGCATATATCGGACAGGCAAAGCATTTATTGACTCGGTTGGCGCAGCACTTAAGCGGGTATCAGCATATTGATCTGTCCCTGAAAAAGCATGGAATGTTTTCGGAGGGGAATGTGTATGGCTGGAAAATAAACTTTCTGCATTATCCGGAGAATGAACTGGATGAACATGAACAATTCTGGATCAAACGATATGCAAAGAATGGGTATCAGCTACGGAATAAAACTGCCGGAGGGCAGGGCGAGGGAAAGAAGCAGATCAGTGAATACCGACCGGCGAAAGGATATTATGATGGAATTGCGCAGGGGAAAAGAACTCTGGCAAGAGAATTGTCACATATCATGGAGAAACACCTAACGGTGGGATTGAAACCGGAGAAATGCGGAAATAAAGTGTCGGAAAAGCAATTAGAGAAATTCAACAGGCTATTGGACGAGAAAAGTTATATGGAGTAGAGAAGATGGATGAGAAAGAAATGGAGTTGTGGAAAGAAGAGAAAAGGCGGAAGAAAGCGCAGTTTGCCGCGATGCAGAATCAGCCTTATGAGGTGAAAGTAAAACGGGCAGAGCTTCGGGCAATCGAGTTCGTTGAGAAGTTAGATGAAATGGACATGGAAGCTCATGTGAGTGTCGGTGGATTGGACAGTATAACGTTGCTTTTGTTCTTGAGGAAAATAGGAATTGACATTCCGGCAATTTCAGTTTCCTCGTTGGAAGATAAGAGTATTCAAGAGATTCATAAAGAATTAGGTGTTATGCCAATTAAGCCGATGAAATCCAAAGTTAATATTATACGAGAGTTTGGCTTTCCGGTAATTAGTAAAAAGATTGCAGGGAGAATCGATACCTTGCAAAATCCAACAGCAAAGAATCAGACTGTCAGACATGCAATTATAACAGGGGAATGCGGGGAACAGGGACATTTTGCTAAAAACAGTAGGATGAAACTGCCGCAAAAATGGCTGGAACTTTTTGCAGGATATGAAAATGAGAATGAGGGGACAGGTTATCGAATTGCTCCGTTTAAAGTTTCGAATAAATGTTGTCAGTTTCTGAAAGAAGATCCTTGTGACCAATATGCGAAAGAACATAGGAGTGCTCCGTTTCTTGGTCTTATGGCATCAGAGGGAGGACAGAGGGAGGAAGCACTTGTAGATCATGGCTGTAATTACTTTGGAAAAACAGTCATTCGAAGTGCACCATTTGCACCGTTTTTGCGTCAAGATTTGCTTCAGCTTGCATTGGATCTGAATGTTCCGGTTCCGAAAATATATGGAGAAATTAAAAGAAAACCGGATGGAATGCTGTATACAACAGAAGCACAAAGAACGGGGTGCAGCATGTGTGGGTTTGGAATCCACATGGAAAAGAGACCGCACCGTTTTGATAAGCTCAGGGAAAGAAATGAAAAAGAATGGAAATTTTGGATGTATTCGTGTTGTACAGATACAGAAACAGGAGAAAAGTACGGTTGGGGAAGAGTTCTGGACTACATAGGCGTAGAGTGGGAAGACCGATATGTTGATTGGGAAAAAGAACAAATGAGCATTTTTGACTTTCCGGAGGTATTACCATGATAAAACAAATGAATCTGTTTGATTTTATTGAGCCACCGGTTCAACCGGGCGAGTGGCTGCAGGAAAGTCAGCTTGGAGAAGAAATGACCTTTGATGAGATCGCACAGTCTGTAGGAAAGGTGATCGCGATTGATAAGAGCACCCAATCTCACGCATGGTATAAGGCAGTACTTGTCGAGAAGATACTGGAAAGAGATGAGTACGATGGCATATACAGGCGGCTCATTTATTATGATGGAGCGAAGCAAAGAGGGTATATCAGTGAGATGTATTTTCAAGTTGAAGGTTCAAGAAGTTACCAGAGAGCATGGAGGATAAGATGAGAAACGTGATCAGGAGCATTCGGAAAGGTTCTGCGCAGTGGAACGAAGAGGATCGGCTGAAGATAGCAACATTGTTATTAAAAGCCGGATACTCTGTCAAGATCGGGAGACAGCAGATAGAGAGTACCGGAGGTAAGAAACAGATGGAGTATACGGTGGAATACTGGGAGGAAGAGAAGTGAGCTGGGTAGATAAAGCGCACAGGCGCAACAAAGTAGCGAGGGATGTGGAAAAGGTCCTGAAAGATAAGCGGTTCATTGAAGCCAGTAACCGGAGAGAGGAACAGGCAGTGCTTCAGTCCATGTGCTGGATGGCGTTTATCGGATGCGAGTATCTGGAAATGCAGCACAGATACAAGAAGAACGGAATGGAGAAGTTCTTGAAATTCCTGAAAGGTCGTATGGAGGAGATCGGTGATGACGAACAGTATTTCAAGGACGTCATAGAGTATTACAAAAGTACCTATGATCTGGATGTTGCGACGATCATGGGTGTGAAGATCGGATAGGGGAGATCACATGGCAGCAGGAATTTTGATACTGGCAGCGTTCCTGATCGGAGTGATGGTCGGGTACTGCTGCGGAAAGGATGGATGACGATGGATGAAAAAAAGAGTGCGATGAAAATAATCGAAGAAGTATGTGAAGATATTTGTAATCGTTACTGTAAGTATGGTGACACAGTCGATGAAGACGGTGAGTGTGAAGTTGGAAGAGGCGGGGAAGAATGTCCGTTAATGAGATTGTATTAAAGGAGCGAGATACGTTGAGAAGATTAACCAAACAGGACGAACAAGGAAACTGGTGCTTGAAAGGTCTGCCGTGGAAAGATACTTATGTAGGACAGATCATTACAGAGAACACCAACGAAAAGATATACGGTGCGCTGTGCAAGCTGAAAGACTATGAGAACAGTGGTCTGGATCCGGAGGAAGCATGCCGGCTGAAAGAAAGGGATACGGCGACGAAGCCTATTGAACATGTAACAAAATTTGCGCCAATGTATGAATGTCCATCGTGCGGAAATATAGATGTGTACGGACAAATCAAGTGTGATGAGTGCGGACAGAGATTAGATTGGGGTGAGTGATTAAATGGACGAAAAGAAAGTTAGAGAAGCGATAGATTTTATTAAAACATTGATAACTGCCGGAAATGGCGATGAGCGTTTGTACACTGCAATCGAAGCACTGGAAAAGCAGTTGCCGAAGAAACCGAAAAAATTGGAAAATGGAGATTTAGCATGCTCGTGCGGATTGATTATCCAAAGAAAAAATAGAAGAACATGCTTGTATTACTGTCATAATTGTGGGCAGGCGATAGATTGGAGTGAGTGATGAAAAGAGGAAAGTTAGAACTCAAGGATTCCGATACTTTACAAGACATTTATAATAAGCTGACAATTGACGGGTATCTGAAAGAGCCGTTGACCGTGGACGAGCAAGTGCTCATTTACGGCATATCAAAATGGATTAGAGAGAATGTGGAGGTGGAGTGATGAACGTACTAGAGAAGATTTTGGAAGAGATTGAAGAAAAATTTAAAACAGCAGATGCAGAAAAGTTTGACTGTGAAGAATTGTGCGATGTAGAAGATTGGTATGATTCCGGTTATATTGATGGACAGTTAAGCGCATATGAGAAATGTATGGATATCATCCGTTCTCACATGGGGGATGGTAAAGACACAAATGTCCCTAGTAATGAAGGTTGGATTCCAGTGGAAGAGCGGTTGCCGGAAGACGAAAGAATGGTCTTAGTAACGTGCCAAACAAAAAAGGGGATTAGGAGTACAAACAGGGCATATTATGATGGAGCATTTTGGCATGGAAGTGGTTCGATGTCAAGTGTAACCGCATGGCAGCCACTTCCAGAACCGTACAAGGAGGACTAAATGTTGAGAAAGACCAAAACAAACGAAGCCCAGCGCCGGAAGCAGGCAGAGAGCATCCGGCGGCGCGGGCTTGAACAGATGGCAGAACACGATCCCTCCGCGGCGGCGAAGCGGCAGATGCGGCACAAGCCGTATCAGGCTGCGGCGCTGATCCGGGAGCAGGGAGAGCAGATGCGAAGAGAAGACGTGGCGGAATTTGTAGCAAGAAAGTACGGAATCGATGCAGTGAAAGGGGAGATTGCCGGTGGGACAGAGACTGGAAGAGAATAACGTGAAATTTGAGAACGACAGGAAGAAGAGTTATCTCCGGGGATACCGGATGCATGGGCGCCGGATCAAACGGATCGAACTGGAGATTGACGAGATACGGAACTTGAAGATGTATCCGTCTGTGAACAATGACGGGATGCCGCATGGAAGTGGACAGGGAGATCTGTCCAGTTATGCGGCAGAACTACACGAAAAAGAGGAAATGCTGTATCAGGAAGGCGTGGAACAGGTAAAGGCATACAAAGACATCTCCTGGCGGATTCAACAGCTTGAGAATGAGGATGAAAGGGATGTGCTGTTTTACCGGTACATAAAGGGGATGGGCTGGTGGGAGATTGCAGAGAGTATGCAATTTTCAGAGAGACAAGTTTTTAGGATACATGGAAAAGCATTAGCAAACTTGAAAATTTAAAAGATGTCAGTGAATGTCAGTATTACCTGTGCTATTATGATAGCATCGGAAGTCAGAGAAAAGGAACCGGCTTCCGAAACCCTCCCTGTGAAATGTATAAACGAAAAGCGTCTTCCGTTTGGAGGGCGTTTTTTGATTGAAAAGCAGGAATATATGTGATAATATAATGACATTCTATCAACTCAACGGAGGTTAGAATGAGACATATTTGTTTTGGGTTAATCATAATAGTTATTATCGAAAGTATCTTCATTATTTGGTTGTTGAGAAAGCATAAAAAAGGAAAAGAGATAGACGATACGATAGAGTTTTTTCGTTCCTTGTGGGGAAAATTTGTCTTTTATGTTTTAGCAACAAGTATTATTGGTTTGTTTTTAGGAAGTATATTTTTCGAGAAAGTAATCGGGTTAGATGAAATTAATACATGGGTTGGAATTGTACTTGGATTAATAGCATTGGTGATTGGGATAATTTCATTGTTTTTGAGTTTCTACAACGTTGATCAGGCTAATAAAACACAAGATAAGACAGTAATAATAATACAAGGCTTTCAATCAGAAATGATTGAACGTATGCATAGACTGCAAAAGGATGTAGAACGTAAAATTGATGAATCTACAGAGAAAACGAGGGATGAATTTTCAAAGTATAGAAGTACAAGTGATACATCTGTTAAGCAGGAAACCGGTGAAAATGTGGAGTGGGAGACTTTTTAGTGATGAAAGGTTTTAATGTTAATATTGCATTATGTGAATCATACGATAATACAACGATGAGTGTAACTAAGTTTTTTAATGAAGTAAGAGCTATTGATAATAAGGCAAAAATCTGTGTGTTTTCAATGCTAAATTACGTTGGATGCGAAGAGGTAGATTTGGGACTGGATTATTTTGTAAAGTGCATAAAACCAGAGGACGAGAGATATCAAGATACAAAAATCCCTCTTTTTTCTATAGAGGCGAAAAAGAAAGAAGAAAATCAAACAGAGGAGTATAATGTGTTTGAAAGTATCTTTGCGCAACCAAAAGAAATTAGTTTTCCAACAAAAGGGATATATGAAATTCAGGTGTATGAAATAGGTGAAAGCGTTAGGCTTATAGAGAAAGCGGTTGAACGATATAAGAAATATCAAGAAAGTAAAATAAATCCAATAAGTGCATATAGGTTTATGGTTGTATAGTAACAGGCACCCTCCGGGGTGCTTTTCTAATGCGTAAATATATGGCGTTACTTGGTAAACGTAATAATTAAGCCAGGTTATATATAATAAACCAGATTGGAAGGTGGTGAGATGCCAAAACGTAGAAGTGAGAATAGAGATAAAGCTTTTGAGATATTCAAAGAGCATGACGGTAAAATTACGAACAGGAAAATTGCTGAGATGCTGAATGAAAAAGAGAACACGATCAGCAATTGGAAATGTAAGGATAAATGGAATGTAGTACTACGAAAAAATGATTGTAGTACTACGATAAAACGAAAACACGGCGGTCAGCCCGGAAACAAAAACGCAGTCGGGCACGGTGCGCCGCCGAGAAATAAGAATGCAGAAAAGTTCGGTTTCTTCTCGAAGTATCTTCCGGAAGAGACCGTTTCTATTATTCAGGAGATGCCGACGGATCCGCTGGACATCCTCTGGGATCAGATCCAGATCGCCTATGCTGCCATTATCCGGGCACAGCAGATCATGTACGTCCGGGATGCAGAAGACAAGACAGTTGAAAAAGTCGAAAGAAAAGACGGCAACGTGATCGGGGAAAAGTGGGAGGTGCAGCAGGCGTGGGATAAGCAGGCGAACTTCCTAAAAGCTCAGTCGAGAGCACAAGGGGAATTGAGAAGTATGATAAAGCAATACAAAGAGATTGCGGAGCGAGTCGGTGGAAAGCAGGATGCAATTGAACGACTCGATTTGATTTTGGAGGGATTGAGAGATCATGCAGCTAAGTCAGAAACAAAATGAGTACATACTGAATGCCACTCATAGATGGAATATTAAGTCAGGTGCTGTACGATCTGGGAAGTCTTATGTAGATACTGCCTTTGTGATTCTGTCCCGTATCCGCGAACGGTCGGGACTTCCGGGATTAAATACGATTCTTGGGGTATCGAAAGAATCTATTGAACGAAACGTGTTGCAGCCAATGCGTGAGGTGTATACAGAAGAGCTGATCGGGACTATAAACAGCCGGAATGTTGCACAGATATGCGGTGAAGAAGTGTATTGTCTTGGTGCAGAGAAAATCAGTCAGGTTGCAAAGATTCAGGGATCCAGCATCAAGTATGCTTATGGGGATGAGGTGGCGAAGTGGAACAAAGAAGTCTTCCAGATGCTGAAATCCCGTCTTGATAAACCGTATTCCTGCTTTGATGGATCCTGTAACCCGGAGCATCCGACGCATTGGTTAAAAGAGTTTCTGGATAATGCGGAACTGGATATTTACCTGCAGAAGTATACGATCTTTGACAATCCGTTTCTTCCCGAAGCGTTTGTGGAGCAGCTTTGCAAAGAGTATGAGGGGACGATTTATTATGACCGTCTCATCCTTGGACTGTGGAAGCGTGCAGACGGAGCAATCTACAAACGGTTTGCAGACAATCCAGATGCGTTCCGGTGTGAAATTGTTGATGAGTTTTCATCGGATCCGGAGTATCAGCAGTTCCGGAAAGAAGATATTACATCCATCGAAATAGGTTTGGACTTTGGTGGGAATCAGTCGGGACATTCTTTTGTGGCAAGAGGATATACTGACGATTACAGAAACGTGATCGCTTTGAAATCCCGGAGGATCATGGCGAAAGATGAAAATGAGGACATTGACAGCAACATGCTGAACAAGATGTTCTGTGATTTTGTTGGGGAAGTAATTCAAAAATATGCAGTGATCAGAAAAAGGGGAGAATATGTTCAGTACTGTAACGTGGAAACTGTTTACTACGATAATGCGGAGACTGTTCTTGGAAATTCCATCCGGAATGCCGTGGAAAAGGAGTATCCGTGGATATCGGTCCGCAAGGCAAGGAAAGCGGCGATCAATGACAGAATCCGGTGTACTGTCAAGCTTATGGGAGCAGGGCGGTTTTTTATCACAGAGGATTGCGAATCTTTGCAGACTGCATTTTCAGACGCTGTGTGGAATAAAGACGTAATCGGAAAGGATGAACGACTGGATGATGGCAGTACAGATATTGACAGTTTGGATGCGTTCGAATATACGATTGAACGCGATATGAAATACCTGATCGAAGAGGTGGAAGATGTTTGATGGAATTAAAAGATTTTGGAAAGGATTCATGCGTATGTTTGGATATGCGACATTAAAGCAGATCGTCGGAAAGGATGTCACACTTTCCGACAGAATGATCGATGCAATAAATGAATGGAAGCAGATGCTGAATGGGCAGGCTGACTGGATCACGGACAGCATTGTTTCTCTAGGTATTGAAGATGGGATCTGCCGGGAATTTGCTGATTGCGTTCTGGTGGAAATGGAGACCAGTGTGAGCAACGAGCGACTGGACAAGATATACCAGAAGAATATTGTAAGGCTGAATGAGAACCTGCAGGAGGGGCTTGCGCTTGGTTCCTTTGCCTTGAAGCCGCTTGGAGGAGCAGCCGCTGAGTTTGTATCCGCGGACAAGATCATCCCGATCAGCTTCGGTGATGATGGAAAACCGAATGATATTGCATTTCTGACTGTGAAGAAAGTCGGGGATGTGGATTATTTCACGCGATTTGAACGACATTATTTTCTAAACGGAAATCTGACCATAGAAAATAAATGTTTCCATTCGCAGACAGAGAATGACATCGGTCTTCCGTGTAATCTGGAAGCAGTGGAAGAATGGGCGGGGATTGCGCCGGGTCCTGTTACATACCCGGGCATGAACCGGATGGACTTTGGATATTATCGGAATCCGATCAAGAACAAAGTGGATGGCTCTGCCTGCGGAGTATCCGCATACGATTCCGCGAAAGATCTGATCAGAAAAGCAGATATACAGGGGGCAAGGCTGGATTGGGAGTATGAATCCGGAGAACGTGCCATCCATGTGGATAATAAAGCGCTAAAACAGGATAAATCCACTGGCAGATTCGGAATGGCGAAGCTGAACAAACGGCTGTATCGGGGATTGAATCTGGAAGCAGGCAAAGATCAGGAGCTTTTGAAAGAATATTCTCCGGAAATGCGCGATGAAGCTTTTAGGCGTGGTCTGGAAGAGTACAAGCGAGAGATTGAGTTTTCCGTAGGACTTGCTTACGGAGATCTGTCAGATGTGCAGGAGGTAGCAAAGACAGCGACGGAGATAAAAGCATCGAAGAATCGGAAATACAACCGAGTCACGGCAATACAGAGCAATTTGCAAGAATGCCTGGAAGATTTCGCCGCGGGGCTTGCTTTTTACAATAGCATGCTAAATTCCGGATACGAGTTCTCCTGTAAATTCAACGATTCTATCTTAACGGATGAGGAAACGGAACGGCAGCAGGATCGACAGGATGTGAGCATGGGTGTGATGTCACACTTGGAATATCGCATGAAGTGGTACAACGAAGATGAAGCAACCGCCGAGAAGATGCTTCCGGAACAGAACCAAGTTATGAAGTAGGTGATCTGATTGCGGAAAGATTATAAAAAACAGCTATCCGGTCAGATTGAAAAACCCTTTTCTGATCTGGAAATTCGGATCATGGAAGACATTGTCCGCCGGATAAAGCAGACGGGGAAAATAACCAGTACGGCAGATTGGCAGATAAACCGACTCAGAATCCTTGGATATTCATCTGAGGATATCGAAAAAATGCTGAAAGAAACACTGGATAAATCTTATCCGGAAATGTTCGAACTGTACGATAAGGTTATTGATTGGGAATATGTCCGAAATAAAGACATATATGAGCAGATCAATGCAGAGTTCATTCCGTACGAAGAAAATGAAGAACTTCAACAGTTGGCAGAGGGATTTATTCAGCAAAGCAAAGCAGATTTGAAGAATATCACACAGTCACTGGGATTTTATTTGGATTATGGAAACGGGAATCCGGTTCTGACTCCGCTGGCAGAGGTATATCAGAAGTATTTGGATGCGGCTTGCATGGATATCGTTACCGGGGCATTTGATTATAACAGCGTACTTAGAAGAGTTGTGACACAGATTACCAACAGCGGGCTCAGGCAGATTGATTATGCATCGGGAAGAGCGAACAGAGTGGATGTGGCTGCCAGAAGAGCTGTGATGACAGGTGTTTCACAGCTTACAGGGAAAATCTCGGATATGAACGCCGAGAAACTTGGAACTGAATATTTTGAGGTTGCATGGCATGGCGGGGCGCGTCCGTCTCATGCAGTGTGGCAAGGTAAAGTTTGGAGTAAGAAAGAATTGGTTACGGTGTGCGGTCTAGGTACTGGTCCCGGACTGCTTGGATGGAACTGCTATCATGAATATTATCCGTTCTTTCCCGGAATTTCCGAACGAAACTGGACGGATGAGTGGCTTGCGGAACAAGATCGTAAAGAAAACACACCGAAGACCTTTAACGGAAAAGAATACACTTTGTATGAAGCAAAGCAACGCCAGAGGCAGATGGAAACCGCTATGAGGGCGCAGAGGGAAAAAGTGAAACTTCTGGAAGCTGGTGGCGCTGATCCGGATGAAGTGATGCTTGCAAGGGCAAAATATCAGGGACAGTTGAATGAATATAGCCGGTTTTGTAAGAAGATGGGGCTGACAGAAGAAAGAGAGCGCATCTATTATGATATGCGGGGAAGAGTAGCAACAAATACGAAGATGCAGAATCTGCGGTATAGTTCTGATATGATTCGGAATGCTGACAGGGATTCAAAACAGTACTATCGGTACAAAAATATACTTGGCGATGATGTTGGCAGTCTTGCTGATTTCCGGCGGATGAAGTATAATGAACCTAAGAAATTTAGTGCATTGAAAAAGAAAGTCGATACATATTCTGATATCGATAAAAAGGAATGGTCTTCTGAATTTAAGCAGAAGTCAAAAGATGCGTATGTAAGATTTGAAAAAGATGGAGTATATTTGTCAGTTCATGCATTGAGTCGGCTACCAAGATTAAATAAGCCAGGTTATCCGAACATTGAAGAAAGCGATGTTCTTACAATAGTGAAAGGGAATCCGAATTATTCAGAGGGAGAAAGCAAGTTGATTTTCTTTGACTCGGGCAAACAACTTGTTGTGGTGAAAAATAAAGATACAGATGATATAGTTTCTATTGTAAGGCGAAAAATGCCAAAGGAGGTGTGGGAATGTGTTTGAAAAGATAATGAATTATATTAAAGAATTTTTGGAAGATACACCAAAGGACATTTATGAGTTCTCAATTATTTTGGAAGATGCTTTGGTAGATGATTATGATGAAATGCACAACGAACAACCAAAGGCAACGGAGATTCTTGCGGATGAAACCCCAGATATTTGTGCTTCTGCGGAACCTGGTATGAAGCCGGATGAAATTGAGGATTTCAAACGGAAATTAAAGATTGAGTATGACAAGGCTATGAAAGCAGTTGTATAAATACCACCCATTCTTCAGAGTGAGTGGTATTTTTGTACCCATTTTTAAGAAAGGAGGATTGTCGTGAAACTTTTTGAATTGGATGTAGGAAAGGAATGGTGATCCGGTTATCTCCCGTTGAGACGCAGGGTGACGCGTCTTATTTTTATGGAGATATGGTCAGCTGATCAGACCTAAAATAGTCAATTCGTGGCGGATGGTTACACGCCTAAAATAACCTAATACGAAAGGAGAATGGAACATGAAAACAGATTTTTTAAAAGGACTCGGATTGGAACAGGATGTTATTGACAAGATTATGGCTGAGAATGGGAAAGATATTGCCGCTGAAAAGGCAAAGACTACCAAAGCAGAGAGAGAACGTGACAATTTTAAAGACCAGCTTGCGACAGCAACAGCGTCTTTAGAAAAGTTCAAGGACGTAGATCCGACAGCCATGCAGAGTGAGATTGACAAGCTCAATCAGCAGTTAAAAGACAAAGATGCGGAATATGCTGCGAAAGAAACAGATCGTATTTTCTCTGATACCATCAAGGAAGCCATTAAAACAGCCGGAGGACGTAACGAAAAAGCGGTCATGGCTATGCTGGATATGGACGCATTGAAAGCATCGAAAAACCAGTCTGAGGACATTAAGAAAGCATTGGAAACCGTAAAGGAATCGGATGCTTATTTATTTGGTTCAGACGAACCATTTATGAACGCAGTCGGAGCAACCGGAGGCGGTGCTGGTGTTGGCGGAGATAATCTGTCAGCTATCCGGGCGGCAATGGGGCTTCCGGCAGAAAAGAAATAATTGTAGAAAGAAAGAGGTAAAAAAGTATGGCAAATACAATTGCATTAAGAAAACAGTATTCCACTTTATTGGATGAAATTTACAAACTGGCGTCCTTAACCGCGGTTTTGGATGGACCGAATGAGCTGGTCAAGGAGGGGGCGAACGCAAACGAGATCCTGATCCCGAAAATGTCCATGCAGGGACTTGCAAACTACAACAAGCAGACAGGCTATGTTGCTGGCGATGTAACTCTTGAATATGAGACAAAGAAATGCGGATATGATCGTGGACGTATGTTTACAATCGATGCGATGGACAACATTGAGTCCGCAGGTGTGGCATTCGGACGACTGTCCGCAGAGTTCTTGAGAACACAGGTTGTTCCGGAGTTGGACGCTTACAGACTTGCCGGATATGCGTCTATTGATGGCGTGGCAACTGTGGAAGCAGCGCTTGACACCGGCAAGAATGCATTGGCGGCGCTCAGAACGGCGAGAAGTAAGATCGAGAATGCAGAAGCGAACCTTGCAACCTGTTATCTGTTTATCAATCCGACGGTGCTCGGAATGATCGAGGATCTGGATACCACAGCATCCAAGAAAGCGATCGAGGGCTTTGCAGGGATCGTAAAGGTGCCGCAGGGAAGATTCTACTCCAAGATCGATCTCACTGCAAACGGAGCTGGTGGATTTGCTAAGAATGAAAGTGGTAAAGCTATCAACTTTATGATCGTGGATAAACAGACGGCTATCCAGTATCAGAAGCATACCGTCTCCAAGATTATCACTCCAGATCAGAATCAGGATGCAGATGCTTGGAAGTTCGGTTATCGTACTGTTGGTATCGTGGAAGCTTACGATAACAAGAAAGATGGAATCTATGTGCATACTGCTGCGGAGTAGGAGTTGATTTGAATGAATGTGTATGCGGACTATAACTTCTATACGACTGAGTACCGAGGAGGAGCTGCAGAAGAAGAGTTCGAGCGTCAGATCATGAAAGCGAGTGCCCACGTCCGGAGGATCACCTTTGGGCGTGCGGACAGCTGTCCGGAAATGGAAGAAGTGAAATTTGCGGCATGCGCGGTTTGTGATATGTTGATCGCAGATGGGAAAATCCGTGAGAATAACAGTGGCAGACAGATTGTATCGGAGAGTACAGATGGGTATTCCGTAAGCTATGTACAAGAAAAGGAAGCTGATGAGACATCGGAAGCGTTGTTGAGCAGAAAAGCTTATAAGGCGGCAGAACTATATCTGGAACCAACAGGGCTTTTATATATGGGGGTGGACGAATGATCACCAATACCGATCTTACGATTTATCACAGAGAATATGATCCGAAAATGCGAGTTGATGTATGGACGCGATTCTATGTTTCAGAAGCCTGGTGGTTCACGGCAGAGAAAGCTACGCTCACTACGGATGGCTTGATGCAAGCAGATATCACCACAATACGCATTCCGGATATTTCAAAAGTTGTTGTGAAAGATGATTATATTGTAAAGGGCGCGTGTTCCGTTGAAATGCAGACAGTAAAGGATCTGAAAGAAACAGATTATGTAAAGGTTACTTCTGCAAATTATAATCGGTTTGGGAACAACCCGCACATAAAGGTGGTGGGAGTGTAATGAGAAAAGGAAAGAGGAAAATCCGGATTGAAACTCCAAGAGGGGTGATATATACGCAGGCTTCCAACGGCGGAAAAGTTTCCGCAAAACTGGAGTGGAATCCGGCATTTGCGTCCAGGATGGGAAAAGGATTCGAAAATGCGCAGGGATTTATTGATTCAGAATGTATCCGGCGCATGAATCCGGAGACACCAAGACGGACCGGTGTGCTGATTAAATCAGCTACACTCGGCACAGTAATCGGTTCAGGAGAAATCAATCAAATTGCTCCGTATGCAAGGAGGCAATATTACGAGCATAAAGAGAAATCTTACTGGTTTGAGAGAATGAAGAACCGGCATAAAGATTCTATCTTGAAAGGAGCAGCACAGTATGTCAAATCTCATTAACAGTATCCGGGATTATATTCTTACATGCCCATTTCTTTCAGAGTGGAGAGTCAACGTGGATTATCTTGGCGCAGGAATGGAGTATTCCATAGATCCTCTTCCGTGCGATCCTGTGATCCAGAGATATACGGATGGAGGAGCAAAGAAACAGTTCCAGTTTGCGTTTACCAGCAGGGAAGAATATGATCAGGACGCGAGGATCAATATTGAAAACAGCGGATTTTATCAAGCTTTTGAAGAATGGCTGGAAATACAGGACATGGCAGGAAAACTGCCGGATCTTGGAGAAAATAAAATCCCGATCAAAGTAGAAACATTAAATAGCGGTTATTTATACGATGTAGATGGAGAGAAAGCCCGATATCGTATAGAGTGCCGCTTGATTTACAGACAGGAGGTCTAATATGGCAGAGTCAAAAGAAGTATTGGTAAAACGCTCACAGCGCGTGGCATATATGGACACGGCTGCAGCAGAGGGACCGGCGAGTTTTGAACGAATGACAGGGTTTACCTCAATGACAAATTCTAAGAACCCGAAAGAGTATTCCAGACAGTATATTGATATGGATACGGAGACTTCGGATGTTGTTGGATACGCACCGGCAATTGAGTATTCGTTTGACCGATATTCAAGCAATCCGGTTCACGAGAAGATCGCGAAGATCCACGATGGAGAACTTCTCGGAAATGATACGCATGTGGATATTGTTGTGGTTGATTTATTTAAAAAATCGTCCGCGGGAGAAAAATATCATGCCACAAAGCGTACCTATGCAGTCATTCCGGATTCCGATGGAGATGGAACGGATGCGTTGATTTACAGTGGATCATTGAAAGCTGTATCAGCGATTGAGATTGGAAATGTGACATTTGCCGGATCAGATTTTAAGAAAGCGACCTTTGCGAGCGGAGCATATGACGCGGATTAAGTAGGAGGATGAGCCAATGAGCCTTTGGAAATGGAATAACGTGGAACTTGAAGTTGACATGGAAGACGCAGAATTCTTGGAGCGGTATGAAGCCGCTTTCAAGAAAATGGGAGAAACGGAAAAAACACTTCAGAAGACAGGCAGTCAGTCTGAAATTGTAAAAGAATTTTGTAAGATGTTTTATGATCTGTTCGATGATTTGTTTGGCGACGGAACCGGAGATCAGCTTTTTACCGGAAAAATGAATTCAAGAATTTGCGAGGAATGTTATGATTCATTCCTTGCAGAATGTCAGAAAGGAATTTTAGCAGCAGCAGAGCGTAGAAATAACCGGATGAATAAGTTCAGACCGAACCGGCAGCAGCGTAGAAAAACAGGGAAGTGATTTCTTTGAATTTGTTTTATGAGAAATATCCAAGTACGATCCGAGTACATGAAAAGTGGATTCCGATCATTACAGATTTCAGGGAGTACATCCGGCTTTTCGATATGCTCCGTTGTGACGAACTGAAAAGCAGGGAGAAAGTATTTATCATCCAAGAATATTTTTTGGAGGATATTACGATTGATGCGGATGCGATTATGGCGCTTTCTGATTTTATTCTCATGCTGGATCCAGCGGATGAACAATATAGTGAGGAAATAGAGACACCAAGGAAGAAGAATCTTTTTTCCTATACGATCGATTATCCATATATCTTATCAGGTTTTTTACGGGATTATGGGATCGATCTTGAAACAATCGAATATCTTCACTGGTGGAAGTTTCGCGCATTGTTTGATGGATTGTCTGATGATACGGAAATCAAACAGCGGATCATGTATCGTGGAATCGACCTGTCTACGGTCAAAGACAAAGAGGAGAAGAAAAGGATTGCCCGGATACAGAGAGCGATCCGGCTTCCGGCGGAGCAGTTATCAGATTATGACATAGGGAATGTGTTTGCATGAGGAGGAAGCTTGTGAAAACAGTAAAGAAACCTCCGGTAGAACGGAGATGGTTTGAATGTCCGAATTGTGGAACGCGACTTGCGATTTATGATAATACGGCTAAGTCCAGTCATGTTTATATCAAATGCAAGACGTGTAAAAGGGAAATAGAAATAAGAATATAAGCACTTTAAAATGAGCCGCAGAGCCTGTGCTATCCAAGAAAGAGAAAGGATGGATAGTATGGGGTATGACGGCTCTTTAAAATTTGATACGGAGATCAACGAAAAAGGCTTTAATAGTGGTTTGAGCAAGATGGGGAGTCTTGCCCAGACAGCGCTTGGGGTATTCAGCGGACAAATGATGACCCGTGCGGTGGATGGTATTGCAAATCTTGGAAAATCGGCGCTTGAAGCAGTTTCTAGTATGGAGCAGAATATCGGCGGTGTGGAAACGTTGTTTAAAGACAGTGCACAAGCCGTGATCGATAGTGCGAATATCGCTTATAAGACAGCGGGAATGAGCGCGAATGAATACATGTCCACAGTGACAAGCTTCTCTGCATCGTTGTTGCAAAGTTTGGGTGGAGACACAGAGAAAGCGGCTCAGATTGCGGATATGGCGATTATCGACATGTCAGATAATGCAAATAAGATGGGAACCAGTATGGAGCTCATCCAGAATGCATATCAGGGATTTGCCAAGCAGAATTATACGATGCTGGACAACCTGAAACTCGGATATGGTGGTACAAAGACGGAAATGGAGCGGCTGATCGCCGATGCCAACAAGGTCAAAGAAGCAAATGGTGAGATGGCAGATCTGTCGATCGATTCCTTTGCAGATGTGACGGAAGCGATCCATATCATCCAGGAAGAAATGGGGATTACCGGAACGACAGCAAAAGAAGCTGCGTCTACAATCGAAGGGTCTGTAAATTCGGCAAAAGCTGCATGGGATAATTTTTTGACCGGTTCGATTACCGCGGAAGAATTTGCAGAATCATTCAGTACAGCGGCATTTGTGATCTTAAAGAATCTTGCGGAAATCATCCCAAGGCTTGCTTCGACGATTCCGGCAATTGCAGTTTCACTCTGCCAGCAGCTTGCTACGGCAGTGCAGGAGGGTGGAAGTGAAATGTTGAGCTCCGCCGGAACTTTCATGCTCAATTCGCTTACAAATGGAATTGTAGTTGGTATCCCTCAGCTTTTAGCACAGGGAAGTGAAATGCTCCATCAGTATCAGAGTGTCATACAAACGAATTTCCCGGTAATTATGCAGAATGGTGTCAGTATAATTACGAATTTATTAACGGGAATCCTTAGCGCAGCCCCGCAGATCATCGCTCAGGTAGGTGAGATGATGACAACGTGGGTCGATACTGTGTTGGGGATGCTCCCAACGATTTTAGATTCCGGATCACAGATGATGCAGAATCTTTTGCAGGGGCTTGTAGAAAATGCGCCTAAGATATTGCAGCAAGCCTTTGATATGACGAGTAATTTCATCCAAACCATTTTGTCGCATCTGCCGTCCATTTTACAGGCGGGAGTGAATTTGATTTTGAATTTGCTTTCCGGACTTGTCCAGGCGGCGCCGCAGATCATCCAGCAGGCTGCGCAGATGCTGGCGGAATTTATCTCGACAATCGCTTCACATTTGCCGGAAATCTTGCAAAAGGGTATTGAGATTGTAGGGGAATTAATCGCGGGACTGATTAGCCGGATTCCGGATGTTATTTCATCCACGATCGATATAATCAGCAGTATCCAAGAATCGTTTGACAACATCGACTGGGTTAGTATAGGGCTTAATATTATCGATGGAATCGTCAGTGGTATTATCAGTGCAGCAGGAAGCTTAGTAGATGCGGCGGTAGGCGCGGCGGAAGATGCAGTGGAGGCGGTAAAAGATTGGCTGGGGATTGCATCACCGTCAAAGCTTATGCGTGATGAAGTTGGTAAATACATGGCTCTTGGTATGGGAATCGGATTCGAGAAGAATGTACCGACGGAAGAAATGACGGATCGAGTGAGTAGATCTGTTGAGCAGATGCGAGGGGCAGCAGAGCAAGTCACATCCAGAACGCCGATAACGGCAATTCAAGCATCGAAAACAGTGAGTGATAATTATACGGATGCAAAATTAGATCATAGAAAATTAAAAAAATTGATTTTAGAAGCAATAAACGAAGCGAACGAAAAACCGATTGTTCTTAATGGTAGGCAAATGAACAGATTTATGCGAGAGGAGGGATTTGTAAAGGCGTGAATATAGAATATGTAAATAGCTCAAATAAAAAGGTGGATTTGAATAGTGAACCTTACAAAATGCTCATATCAGACTTGCTAGATTACGACTGGGAAATGGTAGAGTCAGGAAATAAAATTGCCGGTTTTAAAAAAGGAATTTCAAAAAGAAGCATAGATATTGATGTGATTAGAACAAAGGGGAAATCTTCCCGAAAACTTGCAAATGATTTAACAGATATCTTTGAAGAAGATGTTCAATGTGGAATTCCCGGAAAATTATTTGTGGGAGAATATTATCTAACCTGTTATATTGTTTCTTGCGAAAAAACGAATTGGACAACCGATGTAATTTTGTCGTGTGAATACGGAGTGGTGACAGATCACCCTTACTGGGTCAGGGAGCACCGTTACAGCTTCAGAAAAAATGAAAGCGATCCGGAGGGAGCCAAGCGGTATGCGAACCGTTATCCGTACCGGTACGCCAATGGTCTGACGAACTCTCGGATCGTAAATGACCATTACGCAGACAGCAACTTCCTTTTGACAATCTACGGTCCGATCGTGGATCCGGTACTGTATATCGGCGGGCATGAGTATTCTGTGAAAATCGTGCTGGAAGAGGGAGAATATCTGGAGATTGACAGTGCTGCGGGGACAGTGGTCAAGGTGAAAGCTTCCGGCGAGCGGGTCAACGCGTTTCATAACCGAAGTTTTGAAATCTCGGTGTTTGAACCGATCCATCCCGGCGGACAGGACATCGGGTGGAGCGGTCGGTTTGCGTTCGACCTGGTGATCTATGAAGAAAGGAGTGAGCCGAGATGGCGATGAAAGACCTGAAAGCAGTTCCGGAAGAATTGACCTTTATCGTATCGGATCCGAAAGGCTGGGAGTTGGGATTCGTGAGAGATGTGGACAGCATCGATCTGGATCTGGGCGATACCAACGACTTTGAACTGCAGATCGACGCTTCCATCTGGTCGCCGGAGCGGTACAGTTGGAGGAACCGGATCTACATTCCGGGAACGGAATACGGCGGACTGTTGGAGGAACAGCAGACATCTACTAAGGACAACCGTATCACATGGAGAGGGTATACCTGGCGCGGGCTGCTCAGTCAAAAACTGATCTATCCGCCGGAGGGACAGACTCATCTCACCGTATCAGGAGATGCCAATATGATCATACAGGACATTTTGGGGAACCGGTTCGGTTCTCTTTTTTGTGCGGAGACAAAGGAAAGCGGGATCCAGATCAAGAACTTCCAGTTTGACCGGTACTGCAGCGTCCTTTCTGGGCTGGAAAAGATGCTGGCGGCGAAGAATGCCAGACTGCAGATCGTTTATCGGCAGGGGAATCCGGGCGAGTACGGCGGACAGGTCGTGGTCGGCGCCGTTCCGGTGACGGACTGGTCGGAGGAACTGGAGTGCAGCCAGGATGGCAAGATGCATTTCACGACGAGAGACAGCCGGATGGGCATTAACCATCTGGTCTGTGCCGGAGAGGGAGAGGGCATCGACCGGAAGATCCTGCACCTGTATGTCCAGAAAGACGGGAGCATCGGACAGACGCAGTATTATAAAGGACTGGATGAACGGGAAGCACTTTATTCCTACACTTCCGTAGAAGACGACGCAAAGCTTCTGGAAGAGGGGGAAAAGCGGCTCCGGGAATTGATGAACTACAAACAGATGGATGCGACCATTTCCGATGTGGATGTGGAGATCGGAGACATTGTGGGTGGACGTGACCGGATCACTGGTATGTCGCTGCAGAAGCCGATCGTCAATAAGATCCTGCGGATGAACAATGGGATCCCATCGGTGGAATATAAACTGAGAGGAGAAGAGTAGAATGGCATTTAAACCACTTACAGTGAATACGCCAACTGGAAAAAAAGCGCACATCCTTGCGGAAGACGATGCGGCGCTCTACGACGGGATCTTCGGGGAAGACTGTGTGCTGAAGCTTGGGGAGCAGTTTGCATCCAAGACCATCAGCAACAACGTGATTCGCGTGATGGACGGTGTAGTGGCAGTCGGCGGTCATGTGGGGCGGATTATCAAAGGTGACTACGAAGACATGATGATCGATAATGGAACAGCGGATCAGAAGCGAAATGATCTGATCGTTGCCCGGTTTCAAAGCGGCGGTACCGGCGGAGCAGATACTTACAGCCTGGTTGTCGTGAAAGGAACACCGGGAGCCACGGCAAAGGATCCGGCAATCGTACAGGAGGACTTGTACGCCGGAGGAAATCAGCGGGATTATCCGCTGTACAGGGTGCGGATTGAGAACCTAAGCGTTGTGGGTGTGGATAAGTTGTTCAAAGTGAACAGAAATTTTAAGGTGCTGGCGGAAGAACTGGATAAAACCGGAAAGAAGATTGATTCGGTGAATAAGACACTGGAAGAACGGACAAATGGGAAAGTTCGGGTTTACCAAAATGGCGAAGGTGGAAATATCGAGATCACCTCAAAAGATGGTATCAAGTGGGAAATTGACGCCAATGCAAATCATCTTCGGATCTATTCATTTGGAAGCAGTAACAAGTATGTAGATTATACATTTAGATACGACAGAGCGGGCGGCGTGGTTGCAACCGTTGAGGAAGTCAGCAAAAAGATGGATAAGCATACTGTCGTGGATAATGTAACAACGACAGTAGCCGGAACTGTGTTAGATGGGCGAGTTGGAAAGCGGCTGAATGATTCTGTCGTGAAAGCACAAAGCACAGCGAACACAGCAAACAGTACGGCAAATACGATAAAGACGAACTTGCAGAATACCCCTATTACGGTTGGAAGTGCGTATGGGGTTACAGCCACGGCGTACAGCAGTATATATATGGAATCTGTTTATTTCAACGGAACCAATGTCGGAGATAGTTTGGCAGCATATACACAGCGCAATTTCGGAACGCTTCCGGCAGGGCATCGTCCAAAAACGAAAGTCCAGATTCCAGTTTCTGCGGTAGATGGATTATATTTCACAATAGATACGAACGGAATTGTTTCGATGCGAAATGAAAAAAATACGACAATCAGTTTTGGAAAGTGTGCAATGTTTGGAGTAATTACATTTGTAAAATAAAAGGAGGAGAAACAGAATGGAAAGAATGATTTTAAAGGACAAAACAGAATTGGAGATCATGAACGGGGCTGCGTTGAATGCGATTACCGCGGTTGCCGATAACTGGACGGCACTTGGAGTAATTGCTGAAGCACTGAAAGAATCTGGGAATCTGGATGAAGTGCAGTTTAAAACGGATGAAACCGTGACCGGAGAGTACCAGAACATGAAGTTGGAGTCCCCGCTGTTCTCTGCGGTGGATTTTGCGGAGGATGGAAAGATCCATGCCACCTTTGGCATCCGGCAGAAGACAGAAATGGAGTTGGCGATCGAGCAGCTTCAGCGACAGCAGGCGGAGATCAGTGCAAGTCAGGAGATTCAGGATGGTGCAATCGTGGAACTGGCTGGAATGGTTGGAGGTGAGGCATAATGGTAAAATTTTATGTAATGAAAATCAAAGACGGCACGATCACGATTGAAGATGTGCCGGAGAGATGGAGAGCAAACGTCGAGGAAGCGATAAAAGAAGAGTAGGGGAGATAACATGCAAAAAATCATTGTAGACATCTGTGCGATCATCATGCCAACTCTGCTTGGGTATGTGGTCTGGCTCTTGAAAAACCAGAAGAAAGACCGGGACGCAAACAGCAAGGGAACCATGTTGCTTCTGCGTGTCCAGCTCATAGAATATCATGAGAAATGGACAGAGAGGGGCTACATCACAAAGCATGGCTTAGAGAATTTCATCGAGATGTATGATGCATACCATTCCCTTGGTGGAAACGGCATGGTGACAAAGTTGTTGGAAGAAGTTAAGGATTTACGGGTTCGGGATTAAAGGAGAGAAAAGTATGAATATGGAAGTTTTTATGCAGTATGTAACGTATTTACTGATGGTGATCGGTGTGCTGGCGTTTATGACCAGCGCGATCGTGCAGGTCATCAAAGAGTTGCCGTATCTGAAAAAGATACAGACGAATGTGGTTGCGCTTGTGGCAGCCATGATTATCACACCGCTTGCGGTTGTGATCCTGTGTATCTATTATAAGATTACAATCGAATGGTATTACATTTTCGCTTCGTTCCTGGCTGCGTTTATTGTTTATTTGGTTGCAACCGGCGGCTGGGAAAAAGTAACGGAAATGTGGAGCAGGACAAAATATAATAAGAAATAGTACGTGAAAACACGTGAAGTATTGACATACGTAAAAATACGTGATACAATAAAGGCACGATAAGGAAAGGAGATACAAAAGATGCCAATGACGCCGAGAGAGATGATAAAACATCTCAAGAAAAACGGGTTTGAGGAAATCAGTCAAAATGGTTCTCATGTAAAAATGAAGAATCAAGAGACTGGAAAGACAGTGATTGTTCCTTATCACTCCAAAGCTATGAAAAAAGGATTGGAGCAGGCAATATTGAAACAAGCGGGACTGAAATAGTCCCGCGCCTGAAAAGAAAGCGAGGTATTACGTATGAACAAATTATTTTATCCAGCTATTTTTCATACAGCGGAAGAAAGCGGATTTTGGGTGTCATTTCCAGACTTACCGGAATGTCTGACAGAGGGAGACGATATGCAGGACGCATATGAAATGGCGGTAGAGGCACTTGGGCTTTGTTTGACAGAAAGAAAAAAAGATGGTGAAGTTATTCCAGATCCAACAGAAATTAATAAAATAGATACAGAAGACGGAGTATTGGTGATCGTAGAATTCGATATGTTGGAGTATCAAAAGAAGCACAATTCGCGTGCGGTTAAAAAGACACTTAGTATTCCGGAATGGTTAAATGAGGAAGCTGTGAACAGAGGGGTAAACTTTTCACAGCTGCTGCAGGAAGCGTTAATGGCAAAATTAAATATTGGAAGATAAATCAAAAACATCTAAAGAGCTTGGAAACAGGCTCTTTTTATTTTGCACCGGTGCAAAACCGGGAGAAAGGAGTACTTATGTTAAAACGAGAAGTAGCAGTAGAGTTGATGAAACACTTGGTAAATCATGACTGGCACGGGTACAGCCAGTATAGCCGCTGGGGAGACGGCGAGGGTACTTGCGACATTGCGATTGCTGGAAAGGTATATCACTTGGAGCAGGGCGACCGGGACTGCAGTTCCGCGATCATCTCGGCGTTTGAAGCTGCCGGGATCAGCTGCGGTGGCGCAACGTACACCGGAAATATGCGGTCATGTATGGTGGGAACTGGAAATTTTGTCTGGCATCCGATGTCTTCCGGATATATTGCGAAGCCGGGGGATGTGTACCTGAACGAAGTACATCACACGGCGATGTGCACGTCTGCTGTGCCGGATCTGTTGGCAGAGTTCTGCATTTCAGAAACTGGTGGAATTGACGGGGCAGAGGGCGACCAGACTGGATATGAATCCTATGAGCACGCTTATTATGATCGTCCTTGGGATGGAATTCTGGAATGTGTAAACACAGAGCCGGCGAATGAAGTAGAATCTGATAGATGGGTAAAAGACGCAAAGGGCTGGTGGTACCGGCGCGCCGACGGCAGCTATCCAAAGGATCAGTGGTTAAAGCTGGATGCATGGTACTACTTCGATTCCTACGGCTACGCCCTGCGGAACCAGTGGAAGTATATCAAGGGATTGTGGTATTATTTCGGTGACGACTGCCGGATGGTAAAAGGTTGGATCAAGTTGGGCAGTCATTGGTACTATTTGAATCCGACTGCCGGAGCAAAACCGGAGGGTGCGATGCTGACCGGCTGGCAGAAGATCGGAAGTTACTGGTACTTCCTGCGTCCGGCGCGCGACGGAAATCATCCGGAGGGATCCGCGGCAACGGAATGGATTCGGGATGACCTGTATTGGTATTATCTGCTTCCGGAGAAAAAAGGCAGCAAGCCGGAGTGCTCGATGGCGCTTGGTTGGGAACAGATCGGCGGCAAGTGGTATTATTTTAATCCGGACAAAAACTGCCAACCAATCGGATCGATGATGTGCTGCCACTGGATCACGGAAAACGGTAAGCGTTATTATGTGAAAGAGGATGGCGTGATGGCAGCAAATGAGAGTATCGTGATCGACGGAAAAGAGTACCGGTTTGACGGATCGGGTGCGCTGAAAGCATAAAAAAGAATCCGGCAACTTGTGTCGGATCCAGTGTTTTCGAGGAAAAATCGTCTTGTACTAACTACATGACTCCAAACCCACATACAAGATCCAAATTAATCCCTTCTGATTCAAAATAACCGTTTTCAATCGCGGCATACATCGGTGCATAAAAAATAGAATGTGCGACTTCATTCAGTGTTACATCGACGAGTTCTTTATTTTGTGACTTCTCGGATGAGGGTGTTTCTTCCGTTTGGTTAGAGTCAGGATTTGCAGTTGTCTCCTTACTGTCATTTGCGGTACATGCAGTGAGTAATGAAAGGATCATCACTGCGGCGAGTGTAAATGTGAGTAAACGCTTTTTCATAAATCCTCCTGTATCAAGCAGCAGTTTTTCTTATTTACTATATGTGGGGCGGGAAAAAGCGTGAAAAAAGGAAGATTTAAAAATTAGATTTCAAAGTCTTCCTTTCAAAATAAGCCAGAATATACAGTTTGATTTGTGAACTGATCAAGAACCTTACAGAAAGGCGAGAAAATCAGTCTTCCTCGTCAAATTCGTCGTAATCATCTTCCTCGTCAAATTCATCGTAGTCGTCTTCGTCGTAATCATCCTCATCCTCGAAGTTCTCGTCCTCGAATTCATCATCTTCGTCCTCATCGTCATCGTCCTCATCTTCCTGATTGCGGGAAGTCGCGCAGAGAATTACTAAAACGACAGCGAGAACGGCGCTGACGATCGCACTGTACAGCAGAATAGAATCCCCGTCTCGTTTCAAAAATGCAAAGACAGCTCCCGCAATATAAAAGATGATCGGAGCGATGTAGGCTGCGACGGAACGTTTGTTCTGCAGGATCAAAAGCAGAAGTCCGGAGACGAGCATACAGACTGCAAGAACGATATAAGTTGTTCCGGAAGAAGCCTGTCCGCCGGAAGCGATATTATCCAGTCCGGCAAGGAAACCGCGGTATGCGAAATATCCGAAGCCAAGGATAGAGAGGATTCCGAGAATTACACGGACAACCCGATATTTTGCCGGTACATAATAAATGTAATCATCATCTTCCTCGAAATCGTCCTCTTCTTCATATTCCGGTTTGGTAACCGGGCGTTTCTTTTCCGGTTCCGGACGTTTTTTAGAGGTCTCAGAAACAGATTCCGGATTTTCTGCGCGTTTCTTTTGCGGAAGTTTTTCTGCGTCGCTTTTTTTCTTACGTGGTTTGTAATTCGGATCTGTGGCGAGCATTTCCTCGTAACTTTGCCGAACGGCACGTTCCCGTTTGGCGCGGACGTGCTCCGGAGGAATATTTCCGTAATATTGCTCTGTTTCTGTATTTACGGTGGTATTGGAAGTGGAAGAATTTGCCGGGGCAGATGGTCTGCTGTGCGGAGCAGATTTTTGGGCGGCGGATTCTTTTTTCCCGGTAGCAGCTTTGGCTGTCACATCTCTTTTTACGGTTACTTTGGCAGCTGTTTCTTTTTTTGTGTGAGTGCTTTTGGCAACCTGTACATTTTCTTTTTCAGAAGTCGGTTTTACTGCTTTTGCAGATGGGGTTTGGGGAACTGTTTTTTTCTCATGAGAACTGTCTTTTTTCGGAGCAGAAACTGCATTTTTTTTGTGAGCCGGATCCACTGGTCGTTCTGCCGGATTTCCGACAGGTTTTTCGGTTGGAGCTGCGTTTTGAACCGACCTTTTTTCGGAAATTGGTTTCTGCGCCGGAGCAACAGGTTTTTCCGGGGTTCCGGTTTTCTTCCGCGCGGATGCGTTTGCTTTTTCCGCGCGCTTTTTTGCACGCTGTTTATCTAAATCCCATTGCTTTTTACAGTCACGGCAGACTGCATATTCATGAAAGACCGGAGTGCCGTTTGCATCGGTTCCGACCTGTTTATTTTGTAATTCGACTTCTTTTCCACATATCGGACATTTCATTGTCTCTTATTCCTCGCTTTCCTGTTATTGGGATCCTGTAATAGGATGATCGGTAATATCCATTTCTTTACGGATGGCAGCATCAGTATGCAGGGAAAATAGGATGCCCTAAGCTAAGCATACCGATGCGAAAAATCTTGATCAGAAGCGCAAATAAATAGCGCCAATATGCGAGAAATGTTGAAAATTCTCGTATACTGACGCTATTATAACATTTTGTAGAAAACAGGACAATGGAAAAATAGAATTATTTTCAGGTCTCTTATTTTCAATTCATTATTTTTTAGAGGAGACCTTTCGGGGCACTACTTGTATGGAGCGGCTTTTTTCTCAGTGGATCCATTTTTGCTTGGGATCACGGGAGGGCGGTACTGATACACATCGTTGTAGGATTCCAGTTCGGCTTCCGAAGTTGGAAGAAATGGGATCAGTCCGGTACATTCCCGGGCAGAAGCAGCATTGGAAAGATAATCGAAATCATCGATGAGTTTTTCATTTTCCTTTGGAGTTTTCATAATCTTCACCTCAAAAATAGTATTTGCGTAAATTCATATTTTATTTAAGAGAGTGAAAAATGGGGCTTATTTCCAATCTTTTTTATAAATCAGAAAGAGAGGAACTGCGACGAAAAGCATTCCGCCGATGACATTGCCGATCGTGACCGGGATAAAATTATGTAAACTGCCGGAAAGATTCAGATTTTCAAGCTGATTCGCAGTGATTCCGTAGGTTTTCTGTGCGATCCGTATATAATCCGGATTGAAAGAAGCGAGGATCCCGGCAGGGATATAAAACATATTTGCCACGCAGTGCTCAAAGCCTCCGGCTACAAATGCGCAGATCGGAAAGAAGATCGCCCATATTTTCCCGGCGATGTCTTTTGCGGAAAGTGACATCAGCACGGCAAGACAGACAAGAATATTGCAGAGAATACCGGAAGTCAGTCCCTGAAGCGGCGAGACGGAAATTTTTCCAATGGCAACTTTGATCGTATATGCACCGAGCAGACCGCCGGAATAATTGAGATTTCCGGAAAAAACGATCAAAATATCGACCAAAAGAGCGCCGAGCAGATTGCTGAAATAAACGATAACGAGGTTGCGGAGCATTTTTAGGAGGGACGTGCGTCGGTCGAATACATTTAAAAGGATCAGACAGTTTCCGGTAAATAGTTCTCCTCCCAAAAAGACGATCAGCATCAGCCCGACAGGGAAGATCGCGGCGGCAAGCGCTCTGGAAACACCGACATTTTCGATGGAGTGCGCGGCGGTACTGCTTGTAGCTGCTCCGAATGCGATAAACATTCCGGCCATGATTCCGAGCAAGATCATTTTCCCGAGAGGGAGTGTTGTTTTGGTTTCGCTTGCTTTCATATTCAGTTCTATGATTTCTGACGGTGTGTTAAAGTGATTATCCATAGATAAAGTGAATCCTTTCCATAGTGTGTTAATTAATTGACAAAACATCGTTTATTATACTAAATATTTTAGGAAAAGCAAGATAAATCGTGTATGTTGACATAAAAAGAATACGGACGTACAATGAGCGTATTCGATAGTGCTTATCATTTAGCGGAGAAAGAGAGAAAAAGGAGAGAAAGATGAGAAAGATCATTGCAGATACACATGCACATACAATCGTGAGCGGTCATGCATACAGCACGATCCGTGAGATGGCATCAGCCGCCAAGAGACGGGGGATTCAGGTTCAGGCGCTTACAGAACATGCGCCGAAGATGCCGGGAACATGCGGGCTTTATTATTTTCAGAATCTGGATGTGATCCCGCGGGAAATGGACGGTGTCCGGATGCTGTTCGGCGCAGAATTAAATATTATGGATCCGGAGGGAAATGTGGATCTTCCGGAAAGAGTATGCGAGGAACTGGATCTGGCGATCGCAAGTATGCATATTCCGTGTTTTGGCGAGGGAAGAAGTGAGGATGAGGTAATGCGGGCTTATGAAGCCGTGATGAAGAAGCCGTATGTGAAGATCATCGGGCATCCGGATGACAGTCGATTCCCGACAGATTATGAGAGACTTGTGAAAATGGCAAAAGAGACCGGAACACTTTTGGAATTGAATAATTCCTCATTGCGTCCGGCAAGTTTCCGGGTCGGGACAAGAGAAAATCTGCTGACAATGCTGGATCTTTGCAGACAGTATGACGTTGCCGTCACAACAGGAAGTGATGCGCATGTGGATGTGGATGCAGGTAATTTTTGTTATGTGTCGGAATTGTTGGAGTACTGTAATTTTCCGGAAGATCTGGTCGTGACGACGGATCCGGAGCAGTTGAAGAGGTATTTACAGATCGATCTATGATAAAATTCCCGTATTTGAAAAGAAAATACGGGAATTTCTTTAAAAAGGTGGACTTTAAGAATTTAGTGTGCTAAAATTTAAAATAGTCTTTGAGTGGTAAAGGAGATTTTAGAATGAGTAAAAAAATCAGGACAGAGGCTGTTGACTATCTTTTTAGTGCAATCTTAAGTTTGAAAGACAAAGAGGAATGTTATACTTTTTTTGAAGATATCTGTACGATCAATGAATTACTTTCGCTTTCTCAGCGGTTTGAGGTGGCGAAGATGCTGAGAGAAAAGAGAACGTATCTGGAGATTGCGGAAAAGACAGGGGCATCGACTGCAACGATCAGCAGGGTGAACCGTTCCCTGAATTACGGGAATGACGGATATGATATGGTATTTGACCGGATTGAAAAAGAAGAGAAATAAAAGTGCTTTCGGGCACTTTTATTTCTCTTTCTTTTGGCTTTTCTGAAAATCCGGAAGTTCATCCAACAGTTTTTCAATCAATAATTTTTTAACATAAACATCGAAACTTAAACTGCAGATAAAGGAAAACATCTGTAAATAATGCCGGTCTTCTTCCGGAGCATCAGCGAAAGATTCTTCAGCCCTTGCAAAAGCGGCGGAAATCTCTTTGCTGAGATCCGGGATCTGGCTTTTTTCCATAGAACAGATCTCTTCGTATATCTCGGAAAGGGATGGCTGGTTTTCAGTCTGAAAATAGGTCTCTGTCAATGGATTTAGCAACGTTTCAATATCTTTGATCGCTAAAATATTTTTAAAATAGTAGATAAATGTCAGAATCAGAATGTGCTCCCGGGAATATTTTTTCTTATCCGGCGGGGGAAGCAGATTATTCTTGGCATAATTATTGATCATCGTCTTGGTCAGGATCTTGTCTTCTTCATATCGTTTGGAAGAAGAAAGTCCGGAATCCATCAATGTTGTGACCTGATCCATGTATAAGTCGATATTCGGGATGTCTTCGGCATGGATATAATCGATCCGGGAGAGACTTTCCAGAATACTTTCCAATAAATTTTCTGAATTAATGTTCATCTTATCACCTCGATATTGATATTATATAGTATTAAAAACTAGATGGCAAGATAAATTTTTCTGGAAGCCGTGCCGGTTCTATGGTATTATGACACGGAAGACTGATGAAAAGGTGGGACGGCATATGATTTATGAGCCGCTTTTTAAACTGGAAAAAACAGGAGTGCAGATGCGTTATTATACCGATAAAGGACAGTATAATCCGACTCATTGGCACAGTGCGATCGAACTGATCTATATTTTGAATGGAAACGGGACCGTTACGATCAACGGGGTCGGACATCCGGTAGTAGCGGGGGAATTTGTGCTGATCGACTCCAATCAGATGCATGAAGTGCGGTGTGTTCGGGCTTCCATGATCGTCGTGATCCATTTTTCCAGAAACAGTATGAAGAATTTTATTGAAAATCTGGATGAATATCATTTTCAGTGTACAAAAGATACGCTACAGAAAGAACAGCTTGAAGCGTATCTGCATGTATGCAGTATGCTGAAAGTGCTTCCGCCGATCTATGTGACGCAGCCGACCGGATTTAAACTGAAAAGCCATGCAGTGGCGATGGAAGTGTTTTATGAATTGCTGCATCATTTTGCAAAGTGGGAAGAAGAACCGGTCATGACGGAACGAAGTGCGGATATGGAGCGTATGGGCGAGATCATTACTTATATAGACCGGCATCATCGGGAACCGATCTCACTGGAGAGTATTTCTTCTGAATTTTATTTGAGTCGGGAGTATTTCAGCCGTTTTTTCAAGAAAAATATGGGAGTCACATTTTCACGATATGTCAATCAGCTGCGGCTGACTCATATTTATCATGATATATGCAATACGCAGGACGGAATTATGGAAATTGCTGAAAAGCATGGATTTACGAATTATAAATTATTCAACCGGATGTTTCATGAGATTTACGGATGTACACCGCGTGAAATACGTGGGAGACAGAAGCAGAACGGATGAAAAAAGGAGAAGTTATGAGTATTTATGATACATTAAATGAACAGCAGAAAGAAGCGGTGTTTCATACGGAGGGACCGCTTCTGATCCTGGCGGGAGCGGGATCGGGAAAGACCCGGGTGTTGACCCACAGGATTGCTTATTTGATCGAAGAACGGGGCGTCAACCCATGGAATATCCTGGCGATCACATTTACCAATAAGGCGGCAGGGGAAATGAGGGAGCGTGTGGATCGTCTGGTCGGATTCGGAGCGGAGAGTATCTGGGTAAGTACGTTTCATTCAACCTGTGTGCGGATCCTTAGGCGGTATATCGACCGGATCGGATTTGACACAAATTTTACGATCTATGATTCAGACGATCAGAAATCTTTGATGAGAGACGTCTGTCGTGTGTTGGATGTGGATACAAAAAAATACAAAGAGCGGATGTTTTTGAGTGCGATCTCGGCAGCGAAAGATGAGATGATCACGCCGGATGAGTATGAACTGAACGCAGCGGGGGATTTTGGAAAACAGAAGATCGCGCAGGTCTACAGGGAGTATGAGCGGCAGCTTCATGCCAACAATGCGTTGGACTTTGACGACCTGCTTTTAAAGACCGTGCAGCTTTTCCAGACACAGCCGGATGTGCTGGAATCTTATCAGGAACGTTTCCGTTATATTATGGTGGATGAATATCAGGATACGAATACGGTGCAGTTTAAGTTTGTAAGTCTTTTGGCAGCAAAATACCAGAACTTGTGTGTCGTGGGAGATGACGATCAGTCCATTTATAAATTCCGAGGAGCGAATATCCGGAATATTTTGAATTTTGAACAGGAATTTCAAAATGCACGCGTGATCAAACTGGAGCAGAATTACCGTTCCACACAGAATATCTTAAATGCAGCCAATGCAGTGATCCAAAACAACAGAGGAAGAAAAGACAAGACACTTTGGACCGACAATGGAGACGGAGAAAAAGTACATTTGCGTCAGTTTGATACCGCTTATGATGAAGCAGAATTTGTGGCGGACGATATTCGGAAAAATATAGAGAACGGCGGTACATATCAGGATTATGCGATTTTATACAGAACAAACGCACAGTCGCGTATGTTTGAGGAAAAATTTGTTGCATGCAATATTCCATACAAGATCGTAGGGGGCGTCAACTTCTATGCAAGGCGGGAGATCAAAGATCTGCTCTGTTATCTGAAAACGATCGATAACGGGCGGGATGATCTGGCAGTACGACGGATCATCAATGTGCCGAAGCGGGGGATCGGTCTGACGACGATCACACGGATCCAGGAATCGGCGGCAGCAAGGGAAATCGGATTTTACGAGGCGCTTCTGGGATTGGATCTGATCCCCGGAGTCGCGCGCGCCGCATCCAAATTGGATTCTTTTGTGGCATTGATCGAATATTTTAAGCGGCGGTCAGATGAAGTCAGCATTACAGATCTGATGAATGAGATCATTGAGAAGACCGGATACATTGAAAATCTGGAAGCGGAAGATAAGGAAGACGCACAGGCAAGGATTGAAAATATCGAAGAACTGGTAAGCAAAATCGCCGCATATGAGGAACAGTGCGCAGCCGAGCAGGTGAAGCCGTCCCTCAGCCAGTTTTTAGAGGAGGTTGCGCTGGTTGCGGATATCGATTCACTGGAAGAAAATCCGGATTATGTCGTTCTGATGACACTGCACAGCGCAAAGGGGTTGGAATTTCCGCATGTCTATCTGGTCGGAATGGAAGACGGTTTGTTCCCAAGCTATATGACGATCACTTCGGACAACGATGAGGATCTGGAAGAAGAGCGGAGACTTTGTTATGTCGGGATCACCCGGGCAGAACAGGAATTGACGATGACGTGTGCACGGAAACGTATGACCCGTGGAGAGACGCATTATAACCGGATGTCCAGTTTTTTACAGGAAATTCCGAAAGAACTGATGGAGAACGGAAGTCTTCCGTTTGACAAGGAAATGCAGAAAGAACGGGAACAGGAACTGATCAGACAGAATGCTTATACACAGGCGAAGCAGGCATTTCGCCAGAAACCGTTCCAAAATTACGGGATTCAGAAAGGGGCGAAAGCATTTGCAGTGTCAAAAGAAAAAGGGCTGGATTATCAGGTAGGAGACCGGGTGCGTCATATCAAATTCGGCGAGGGTACAGTCAAAGGCATCCTGGAGGGCGGCAGAGATTTTGAAGTGACCGTCGAGTTTGATACTGCCGGAGTCAAAAAAATGTTTGCCACATTTGCAAAGCTGAAAAAAATATAAAATCGGGTCTTATCAGTAGTAATCTGAATAGCTTAGTGTTATAATAAAAAAAGAATACCTGAATGAAAAGTAGGGAAAGGACGGGATGAATATGAACAGAGTAGAGGAATTGATCGCAGAAACAAAATTAAAAGAACTTTTGAACAAGAAGAGTGATGACAAGCAGAAAAATACAGTGATCTGGGTACTGGCGATCATTGGAGCGGTTGCGGCAGTAGCAGCGATCGCATATGGAGTATACAGATTCTTCACACCGGATTATCTGGAAGACTTTGAAGAAGATTTTGACGATGATTTCGATGATTATTTCAGCGAGGAAGATCAGATCTGATCAAAAGTGTGAGACAGGTGCAGACGGGACAGGATGTGGCAGATGCCGCACCCTGTTCTTTTCATGTTATTTGATGAATTTGAAACCGGATGACAAATTACTTAGAGAATGGTTCAAAAGAACGATTCAAAATAATGATTCAAAAAAATGATCAGGAAGAGTTGTTAGGAGAAAAACAGAGGAGAGAAAGAGAGAATGAAAAAGGGACAGATTCTGGAAGGCGTGATCGAAAAAGTCGAGTTTCCGAATAAAGGACTGGTGTATGTTGCGGAAGAAGATCAATATGTGCTCGTAAAGAACGGGATACCGGGACAGAAAATCCGTTTTGGGATCAACAAATTTAAACATGGCAGGGCAGAGGGAAGATTGTTGGAAGTGCTGGAACGATCACCGTTGGAGACGAGGGAACCGGTGTGCAGTTTGTTCCCCGCCTGCGGAGGATGCATGTATCAGACGATGTCATATGAAGCGCAGTTGGAAATGAAAGCGGAGCAGATGAAAGAGATCATCGAGGGAGCGCTTGCATCTGGGCATTCGTTTGTATTCGAGGGAATTAAGGCGAGTCCGAAAGAGTTCGGCTACCGTAACAAGATGGAGTTTTCATTTGGCGATGAATACAAAGACGGACCGCTTTCTCTTGGACTTCATAAAAAAGGAAGCACCTACGACATTTTGACGGCGTCGGACTGTAAGCTGGTGCATGAGGATATGACGAAAATCCTGACATGCGTGTTGGAATATTTCCGGAAATTGGGGGCGTCCCATTATCGTAAGATGCAGCATACCGGTTATCTGCGCCATCTGCTTCTCAGAAGAGGAGATACAACAGGGGAGATTCTGGTCAATCTGGTTACAACCACGCAGGAAACATATGATCTGCAGCCGCTTGTGGAGAAGCTTCTGGCATTGAACCTAGATGGAAAGATCGTAGGTGTTCTTCATATTTTGAATGATTCGTTGTCGGATGTGGTTCAGAGTGATGAGACGAAAATCCTGTATGGGCAGGATTACTTTTACGAGAAGTTGCTCGGTCTGGAATTTAAGATCACTCCGTTTTCCTTTTTCCAGCCAAATTCCCGCGGAGCAGAAGTGCTTTACAGTACAGTGCGGGATTATATCGGGGATATTCATGATATGACGGTGTTCGATCTGTTCAGCGGAACCGGAACGATCGCACAAGTGCTGGCGCCTGTGGCAAGGCAGGTGATCGGAGTGGAAATCGTGGAAGAAGCGGTCGAGGCTGCGAAAGAGAATGCCGCACGCAACGGGTTGGATAACTGTCGGTTTATTGCAGGCGATGTGTTTAAAGTATTGGATGAGATCGAGGAGAAACCTGACGTGATCGTTCTGGATCCGCCGAGAGACGGAATCCATCCGAAAGCGCTGCCGAAGATCCTGGATTATGGTGTGGATAAGATCGTATATATTTCCTGCAAGGTGACGAGTCTTGCAAGGGATCTGGAGATGATGCAGGCAAGAGGATATGAGGTAGTCAAAGGCGTGGCGGTGGATCAATTTTGTGAGACGGTGCATTGTGAGAATATAGTACTTTTGTCCCGACAAATCACCAGATAGTGGTATTAAAGTGAGGGTGGAGTCCGGGAAATGTGAAAGATGAAGATAGTTATTCAGCAGAACTGTCTTAAAGGGAAAGAGGATAAGGCGTTAAAAAAGGTTATGATATATTTGCAGGAGAAACAATGGGGAAAATAATTAAAGATACAATCCATGCAAATGGAATAGATATTGGAATTTATACGCAGGATTTTGAAAATGAATTTATTTCCTTGACGGATATTGCCCGATATAAGAGTGATGACCCGACAGCAGTTATTCAAAACTGGATGAGGAGTCGAGATGTGATAGAATTTTTAGGTCTCTGGGAAAGGTTGCATAATCCAGATTTTAAACACCTCGAATTCGAGGGGGTTAGAAAACAGGCTGGCGCAAATGCCTTTACAATGTCACCGAAGAAATGGATTGAAGCGACAGATGCTGTTGGTATCGTTTCAAAAGCAGGACGCTATGGCGGAACATATGCTCATAGCGATATTGCCATGTCTTTCGCAACTTGGATTTCTCCAGAGTTCCAGTTGTATATTATGAAAGACTATAGGCGTTTAAAAACAGACGAAAATAGTCGGCTATCTTTGAATTGGAATTTGAATGAAAATCCTAATCCCCCAGCTATGCTGGGGAGAATGGAGTAAGCAGTAGCGTGTAGGATAATAATAAAAAGCCT
>NZ_JADMSO010000008.1 GCF_015560805.1 Mediterraneibacter glycyrrhizinilyticus
TTTAAGAAGTACCGCTTTATAGCGGACCAGTAACAATGCTTGCGATACCCGCCCTTTTGGGCGAGCATGTAACCGGCCCTTATTAGGGCCAATTCAAACCACCACTTGAAGTGGTGGTAATGACTGTGATATACCAATAAGGGCGGAAAAATCCGTTTTTCAAAAGGAGGAAAAGGCGAAGACGGAAAGACTTTAAAAGTTGCAGCAGTTGAAACCGCTTACGGAAAAGCTATGTGGGAAAAAGTCTGCGATGCATTTGAAGCAGCAAACGAAGGCGTGACCGTAGAACTGACGATTGACAAGAATCTGGAAGATGTGATCGATCCGGCGATGAAAGCCGGCGACTATCCGGATGTGATCATGCGTGCAGTCGGAGCAGAATCCGGTATGACAGAGACTTTTATCCGGGATAACAACCTGACAGAACTGACAGACGTTCTGGATATGACAGTACCGGGTGAAGAGGTAACCGTAGGCGAGAAGATTCTTCCGGGATTTACAGAGAATACGATCGTGAATCCATACGGAGACGGAAAGACATATCTGATGCCGATGTTCTACGGACCATGCGGATTATTCTACAACGCAGGGCTTTTTGAAGAAAAAGGCTGGGAAGTTCCGGAGACATGGGATGAGATGTGGGAACTTGGAGACAAAGCGCAGGCAGAGGGCATCGCGCTCTTCACATATCCGACAACCGGATATTTTGATGCATTCTTCTATGCACTGCTTCACGAAGCAATGGGAGAAGAGAACTTCACAAAGGCTCTGAAGTATGAAGAAGGAATCTGGGATACACCGGAAGCACAGCAGGTATTTGATATCATTGCAAAACTGGCTTCTTATACAGAGAAGACAACTCCTGCAAATGCAAACGACAATGATTTCCAGAAAAATCAGCAGATGATCCTGGACAACAAAGCACTCTTTATGCCGAACGGAAACTGGGTGATCGGTGAGATGGCAGAGGCTCCTCGTGCAGAGGGATTTGAGTGGGGATTCACAGCACTTCCGGCACTTGAAGAGGGCGGAGAGAGCATCTTATTCGTTCTTTGAGCAGGTATGGATGCCGAAAGAAGCGAAGAATCAGGATCTTGGAAAACAGTTTATCGCATATCTGTACTCCGACGAAGCAGCTGAGATCTTCGCAACAGAGGGCGGAGCGGTACAGCCGATCGCAGGAATGACAGATAAGCTGTCAGGAGATGCCGTAACATATTATGGTATTTACGACACAGGAGCAGTTGCAGTTCTTGACGCATTCTCAACAACAGATCCGGTTGAAGGTCTGACGACCAGAGGTGCATTCTTTGATCCTGTAAACTCTCTTGTATCCGGAGATAAGACAGAAGATCAGTGGATCGCGGAGTTTAAGGAAGCAAGCGATGCATTCCGCGGAGCTTTAAAAGAATAAGCAAGATAACAAACTGTCTGTGAATTGTCAGATAGTAGAAACAGCCGGCGTTCGTTTCTCTATGCGCCGGCTGTTCGACTGTTCTGAAAGGATGGAGATGACCGAATGAGAAAAAAGAAAGGTAGAGGGAGATTTATATTCTTTTGTCTGGCTCCCGCCGTGTTTTTATTTGCAATTTTTATGATTTATCCTACTATCGGCGTATTCCGTATGTCCATGTACAAATGGGGCGGATACACATCAGAAAAGACTTTTGTAGGATTGGATAATTTTAAGACGTTGTTCCAGAGCGACAAGTTTTATCAGGCGTTCCAGAATACCGTGCTTCTGATCATCGTTGTGACGATCTGTACGTTTGCATTTTCGCTGATCTTCGCCGCAATCCTGACGAGAGAGAAGATCAAAGGACAGAACTTTTTCCGGATCATTTTCTATATCCCGAATATTTTGTCCATTGTAGTTATCAGTGCGATCTTTTCTGCAATTTACGATACGAATCAGGGGCTTTTGAATTCCTTTTTGAATCTGTTCCGTGGAGCGGACGGAGCCGAGAATCCGATTCTCTGGCTGGGAAGTCAGAAGATCGTTATTTACAGTATTGTGATCGCTATGATCTGGCAGGCAATCGGTTACTATATGGTAATGTATATGGCAAGTATGGCAAATGTACCGGAAAGTCTTTACGAGTCTGCAAGTCTGGAGGGAGCCGGAAAGATCAAACAGTTCTTCTCGATCACACTTCCGCTGATCTGGACAAATATCCGGACAACACTTACATTTTTCATTATCAGTACCATTAACATGAGTTTCCTCTTTGTAAAAGCGATGACAAACGGAGGACCGGACGGAGCGTCAAACGTATTCTTAAGTTATATGTATCAGGAAGCATATACCAATTCTTCCTACGGCTATGGTATGGCGATCGGATCTGTCGTATTTATCTTCTCGTTTGCTCTGGCGGGCATCCTGAATGTTGTTACAAAGCGTGAAGAGATTGAATTCTAAAGGAGGGAGAACAATGAGAAAAAAGAATAAAGGAGCGATCCGGGAAACGTCCGGACTTGCGAAAGTTCTTATTTACATTCCGCTGATTCTCCTGTCTATCTTGATCATAGTGCCGGTGTTCTGGGTGTTTATGGCGTCGATCAAGGAGAATTCGGAATTTTACCGCAATCCGTGGGCGCTTCCGGAGGGATTTTATTTCCAGAACTTTATCGATGCGTGGGAAAGTGCGAATATGGGCTCTTATATGCTCAATTCTGTATTTGTGACGGTGGTTGCGATTTTCCTGCTTGTGATCATTGCGCTTCCGGCATCATATGTACTGGCAAGATTCAAGTTTAAATCCAGCAAATTCTGGAATGTTTTATTTATGGCGGGACTGTTTATCAATGTAAACTATATTGTCGTACCGATCTTTTTGATGCTCAATGATGGAGATAAATGGATTTACAAGACATTCGGGACTACCTTTTTTATGAACAACTTGTTTGTGCTGGCGCTTGTCTATGCGGCGACGGCGCTTCCGTTTACGATTTATCTGTTGTCCGGATATTTTAAGACGTTGGCGAGAGATTATGAGGAAGCGGCATATGTGGATGGCGCCGGATATTTCCGGACAATGGTCCAGATCATCATCTCGATAGCAAAGCCAAGTATCGTGACAGTGATCTTGTTCAATTTCCTGGCATTCTGGAATGAGTACATCATTTCCATGACGTTGTTGACGAAGCCGGAACTGAAGACGCTTCCGGTCGGACTTATGAATCTGATGGCGGCACAGAGATCGGCGGTGCAGTATGGAAAAATGTATGCAGGTCTTGTAATCGTCATGCTTCCTACATTGATCCTTTATATGTGCGTACAGAAGAAGCTGACACAGGGAATGACAGTCGGAGGACTGAAAGGCTAAGGAGGAGATACTATGAGCGAGAATGGAAAAAAACTGTTGCTGGGTATTTTGATCGCTGTCGTATTCGTTGTATGTATTGCCTTGGTGATCGTAGGTCAGAGAAAAATAGGACCATCGGGGCTTTTGATGATGCTTGTCGGACTGGCGGGATTGTTGGTACTTTTGTGGCTTTACAACAGACAGTATGAGTAGGGATTATGAAATATCGGTTAAAATTTGAGAAGAGTATTACAAGGTGGGATGAGGCAATCCCACTTGGAAACGGCAGGATTGGTTCGTTGGTATGGGGCGGACCGTCTGCCTTGCGGTTTAGTCTGGATCGGACAGATATATGGGACAGATCGACGCCGATGTATACGGAGCGGGAAGATTTTACATATGCAAATCTGGTAAAATTGGCAAAAGACGGGAAAACAGGAGAAATCCGGGAATTTTTTGATGCGCCATATCAATGTCCGACTCCGACGAAGCTGCCGTCCGGGAAATTAATTTTTTGTTTTTCGGATGGAGATCATGTGTGTTCGGAATTGGATTTAGAGACTGCCGAAGCGAAATTTGCGATCGTATCGGAAAAGGGAACAAGTATAGCAGAAGCTGCCATTGTGGAAAGCTTCTGCCATGCAGTTACGAAGACCGGTATGATCCGGGTTTCTGCTTCGGCAGATTCATTTCGGGTAAAACTGGAACATCCGGATTTTGGAAGACCGGAGAAGGAAGAAGAACAGGTCTATGATCCGATGCATCGGGAAATCTCGCAAGGCTCTCTGAAAAAGCTTCATTATCCGGAAGCTGAGAGCGGAATGCGTACTGTCAGTGAAATGACAGAAAATGGCAGCCTTAGGAAGTTTCAGTTTTTCTGGTTTACGCAGAAAGTCGACGCGGCGTTTTCGTATGGAATTGTCGTAGGGAAGACGGAAGATCGGGAGAGCACGGAGGTTTTTTATCGGATCGTGACAAGTGAGGACGGCGATGACTGGCTGCAGGATGCGATAGACGCCTTACGGTCAGAGCTGGGTGACGGATATGAGAAGTGCCGGATTGCGCATCGGGCGTGGTGGACTGCATATTGGAAGAAAAGCCGGATACGGGTTCCCGATCCGATGTTTGAGAAACAATGGTATCTGACGAACTATCTGTTTGCATCCTGTTCCAGAAAAGGGGAATATCCGATGCCGCTTCAAGGCGTATGGACTGCGGATGACGGAAAGCTCCCGCCATGGAAAGGGGATTATCATAATGATCTGAATACCCAGCTGAGTTATACGCATTTTTATAAGGCAAATCATTTGGAAGAAGGAGAGAGCTTTCTTGATTTTTTGTGGGCTCAAAAAGACGCGGCGAAACAATTTGCCGAAAAATTCTATCAGACAAAAGGGATCTGTCTTCCGGGCGTGATGACGATCGATGGAAAACCGTTGGGAGGATGGCCGATGTATTCGTTGTCACCGACCCACCAGATCTGGCTGTGCCAGTCATTCGATCTATATTATCGATATACCGGCGATCGCACATTTTTGAGAGAACGGGCATGGATTTATTTTCAGGAAACAGAACAGTGTATCCGAGGACTTTTACAAAAGAATGAAGTCGGGGACTATGTACTTCCGGTGTCCAGTTCTCCGGAAATCCATGATGATGAAGCCGAAGCCTGGCTGACTCCGAACAGTCATTATGATCTGGCGCTTTTGCGTTATCTGTACCAGACATTGATCCGATTTGCCGGAGAACTGGGAGAGTGTCCGAAAAAAGAGTGGGAAGAGATTCTTTCTCATCTTTCTGAGTTTTCTGTGAATGAAAGAGGCGTATTGATGCTTTCGCCGGATGAGAGTCTGGAGGAATCGCATCGGCATTTGTCCAACGCTCTGGCAATCTGTCCGCTGCATTTGTACTAATATGAGCAAGAGGATGACCGAAAGATCATTGATGCGGTGGTCGAGGATTATGAGAGGCTCGGGAGCGGCATGTGGGTTGGATTTTCATTTGTGTGGATGGCGCATTTGTATGCAGTGCAGGGAAACGGAGAGGGGGCATATGAACAGCTACGGATCTTTTGGGAGAGTTTTTGTTCGCCAAATGGATTTCATTTGAACGGGGATTATAAACGGCGGGGGTATACGACATTTCATTATCGTCCATTTACATTGGAAGCAAATATGTATGCGGCAGACGGGCTTCAGGAAATGCTTTTGCAGACGCGGAAAGGGCGGATCGACCTGTTTCCGGCAGTTCCGGAAAGCTGGAAAGAGAAAGAAGAGGAGACAGCTTTTGAACACTTCCGCGGAGAGGGCGGAATTTTGGTTTCTGCGAGAATGAAAGGTGGAAAAGATTGTCAGGCACGGCTGGAAGCAGAGCAGGAGCAGGAAGTTTCTCTTTGGTTTAACGGAAAAGAACGGAAACTATTTTTGAAAGCCGGAGAGATAAGAATAGTTGACTTTGTTGCGGATGATCTATCAGCGGAGAATCAATAAAACAGGCTGGATCACCGGAAGTGCCAAAAGGCATATTCTGGGATTGTAAGCAGTCGCCAAGGTCTCGGGCAAACCCGGACTTTGGCTCGTCGCCTATACAAAAAAAGACGGGCACACGAGCGTGTGACCGTCTTTTTTAATTTCATTGTATCAATCTTTGAAAAGATATAGATCTTACAGCTGCGGACCAGCCGGTACAAGAGCTTTACCAGCTTCATTTCCTTCGTATTTAGCGAAGTTCTTAATGAATCTTCCAGCCAGATCTTTTGCTTTTTCATCCCACTGTGCAGCGTCTGCATAAGTATCGCGAGGATCCAGGATTGCAGGATCTACACCCGGAAGTTCTGTCGGAACTTCAAAGTTGAAGTATGGAATCTTTTTAGTCGGAGCGTTCTGGATGTCTCCGTTCAGGATCGCATCGATGATACCGCGGGTATCTTTGATGGAGATACGTTTTCCTGTTCCGTTCCATCCTGTATTTACAAGGTAAGCTTTTGCTCCGTTTGCTTCCATTCTCTTAACGAGCTCTTCCGCATATTTTGTCGGGTGCAGTTCAAGGAATGCCTGTCCGAAGCAAGCTGAGAATGTCGGAGTAGGCTCTGTGATTCCACGTTCTGTACCAGCAAGTTTTGCTGTAAATCCGGACAGGAAGTAGTACTCTGTCTGTTCCGGTGTCAGAACAGATACCGGAGGAAGTACTCCGAATGCATCTGCAGACAGGAAGATTACGTTTTTAGCAGCCGGTGCAGCGGATACCGGACGAACAATCTTTTCGATGTGATCGATCGGGTAAGATACACGAGTATTCTCTGTTACGCTCTTGTCGTCGAAGTCGATCTTTCCGTTTTCATCCAGTGTTACGTTCTCAAGAAGAGCATTTCTCTTGATCGCATTGTAAATGTCCGGCTCAGAGTCTTTGTCAAGGTTGATAACTTTTGCATAGCATCCGCCCTCGAAGTTGAAGATACCGTTGTCATCCCAACCATGCTCATCATCACCGATCAGAAGACGTTTCGGGTCTGTGGACAGAGTTGTTTTACCTGTTCCGGAAAGTCCGAAGAAGATTGCTGTGTTTTCACCGTTCAAATCTGTGTTAGCGGAGCAGTGCATAGAAGCGATTCCTTTTAATGGAAGGAAGTAGTTCATCATAGAGAACATACCTTTTTTCATTTCTCCGCCGTACCATGTATTCAGGATAACCTGCTCACGTGTTGTGATGTTGAACATAGCGGCTGTTTCAGAGTTCAGTCCTAACTCTTTGTAGTTTTCAACTTTTGCTTTGGAAGCGTTGTAAACTACGAAATCCGGTTCGAAGTTTTCCAGCTCTTCAGCAGTAGGCTGAATGAACATGTTTTTAACAAAGTGTGCCTGCCAAGCAACTTCTACGATGAAACGGATTGCCATACGTGTGTCAGCATTTGCTCCACAGAATGCATCAACTACAAAAAGTCTTTTGTTGGAAAGTTCTTTTAAAGCAAGTGCTTTACAAGTATCCCAAGCTTCCTGTGATGCAGGATGGTTGTCGTTCTTGTACTCGTCAGAAGTCCACCATACAGTGTCTTTAGAATTCTCGTCCATTACGATGAATTTATCTTTCGGGGAACGTCCTGTGTAGATACCTGTCATAACATTGACAGCGCCAAGTTCACTTTCCTGACCTTTTTCGAAACCTTCAAGTTCCGGTTTTGTCTCTTCCTCGAATAATGTCTCATAAGAAGGATTGTACACAATTTCGGTAGTTCCGGTGATACCATACTTGCTCAAATCGATTTCTGCCATCTTACATTAACCTCTTTTCTTAAATTGTATTTTCTTATGGAAATGTATCTATCATAAGCTGAATATCCAGTCTTAAAAATACCTTTCCACAGAGTCGAAAAAACTTCGACTTCCATTATCATATTATACATATAAAAGCAACAAAATCAATAAAAAAACTTCAAAATATTTAATTTGTGAAAAAAATCACGGATGGAAATAAAAATGCGTTGTAATCGAATGCACTTAAAGAAAAATTAACTTTTGAAGAAAATGATTAACAGGAGTTTAACGGAGTCTTGGTGAAAAGTTAAAAAATTATTTTTATACTGGCGCTTGTGATTTTCGAAGAAAGGAAGGAACAGATGAAGGAATATCAAGTATCAGGCGAACTGATGAAAGGGTTTATCGGAAATATTGCTTATGAAGTCGTATTACCGGTTGATATGGATCAAATTACAGTAGAAGTCTCTTTTGAAAAAAGAATAATGGAAAAGATTACGCAAGAAGATCGTGAAGCCTGTATCAAAGCGTACCGAGAAAATGTAGGCACGAATCCGGAAGAAAACGAAATTATAAGAATGATCAACGGAGAAAAAACAGAGATCAATGTGTCTGTATTCCATAATGAGGCGTATTTAGGATGTGCACATCGAGATGAAATGACAAAAAAGATCGTTATTTCTCCGGAAAAAGCTTCGGAAGGGTTTCGTACATGGAAATTCCACGGCGGAGTTTTGAAGGTTGTATTGCATGTATATCAGGTATTGAATCAGAATACTCCCTATCAGGTTGTGATCAAAAGAGAGGAAAAATTATGAGGTATCAAAGAGTAGAATTACATAATCATTCCACGGAATCGGATGGAGAAATGACGGCGGCAGAACTGATGAGATGGGCAGAAAAAGAAGCCTATGGTGTTGTTGCGCTGACGGATCATAATACTTGTTCGGGACATGAAAAGGCAGAAAAAACAATACAAGAGGAACAATTACATATTCAGTTGTTAAAAGGAATCGAAGTAACAACATTTTACGGACATATTTTGGCATTGGGTATTGAACATATGATTGATTTTACCAATTTAGACCCGAGAGCACCTGAAAAATTCTTAGGAAAATTGAGAGCAGCCGGCGCAGGTGCGATCGGATTAGCCCATCCGTTTTGTATAGGAAGACCTGTTACAGCCGGTTGTCGGATGGATCTGGAAATCCATGATTGGGATCAAATTGATTATATAGAAGTTTTTAATACGAGCGGTGGAACCGAAGCGATGGCCGGACATATTATGGGAAACAGACAGGCTTTAGAATTTTGGGAAGAAAAAGTATTAGCGGGGTATCATTTGGCAGCAGTCAGTGGAAAGGATATTCATCAAAAACCGAAAAAACTTCCGGTTATGATTACCTATGCATTGCTTGAAGACAGCGGAGAAGGACAGAACGAAGGAGTGGAAAAAGCTGTTTTGGGAGCGGTGATGAGACAAAAAACAATTGTCACGAAGGGACCTTTGTTACATGCCTGGGCAGAAAAAGAAGATTTATGGATCGAGGTGGATCATTCTTCAGAATATGAAAACTGGAATTTAAAATGGGCAGCGTGTCATCCGGTGTTACGAATCCGCGGGAAACAGATAGAGAAAGAACTTCCGTTACGTTTTACAAAGAGTACAGAGAAAATCAAAATAGCAGGTGTTTTGAAGGAAGAACAAGAAGCGGATTCACAGAGGGAGCATACAGTTGTTTTACGGATGTATGAGGAAAACTGTCAATATGAAAATCTTTTGGCAGCCGGAATTTCGGTCAGATGGAAATCAGGAGGAAACGAGGAATGAAACGTTTGTATTATGGATTGGGAAAAAGAAAATTTGCCGAATGGATTCTTTTGGCTGTATTCGTTCTCTTTTTTTATGGTCCGCTGTTTAATATGTTGACATTGTCATTTGCAGGGAAATATGAGTATCCTGACGTAATCCCTCAAACGTATGGATTAAAGTGGTGGGATTATATTTTATCAAAAGGTCAGATGTTAGAGTCTATTACGACGTCCTTACTTTTGGCGGTTGTAGTCACGGTAATCTCGTTGCTGATCTGCCTTCCGGCGGCATATGCGATTGCAAGGTATCAGTTTAAAGGAAGAAGTTTTGTGAGGCTGAGTTTTCTTTTGACAAATGCATTTCCTAAAATGGGGATTTATACAGCGATGGCAGTAATATTTTATAAATTAAATCTCATAGGAACGTTTACAGGAGTTGTGCTCGTACATGTTGTAAATACGATGATGTTTATGGTGTGGATTCCAAGTGGTGCATTTCGAACAGTACATATTCAGCAGGAAGAGAGCGCGCGAGATGCGGGAGCATCTGCACTTCAGGTGTTTTTCAAGATCACAATGCCAATGGCATGGCCGGGAATTGTTGTTGCATCCTTGTATACATTTCTTGGATCAATGGAAGAAGCACAAGGTTCACTTTTGATCGGGCTGCCGAATATACATACGATGCCGAGTGAATTATACGGAATCATTATGTCGTTCCCGGATACGGCAGGAGCAGTCTTCGCAGTGATTTTGTTGATTCCGTCTGTTCTATTATTGATCGTGTTCCGCAAATACTTGAGCGCGGAAGCCTTGTCAAGTGGATTTAAAATGTGAGGTATGTCATGAGTGAAAAATTAATCATTGAAAATTTAACAAAAAAGTTTGGTAAAAATGAAGGGGTTGAAAATATCAATCTCAGTGTAAAAGAACACGAATTATTGACTCTTTTAGGACCATCAGGTTGTGGAAAGACAACCATTTTACGAGCGATCGGCGGATTTAACCAGATAGATTCAGGAAGGATCTTACTGGACGGAAAAGAGATCCAAAATCTTCAGCCGGAAAAAAGACCGACAGGTATGGTGTTTCAAAGTTATAATCTCTGGCCACATATGACCGTTTATGAAAATATGGCATTTGGAATGCAGATCAGAAAATGTCCGAAAGAGCAGATCAAAAAAGAAATCAAAAAAATGCTGGAATTAGTCCGAATGGATGGATCAGAGAAAAAGTATCCAAGTCAGCTTTCCGGCGGACAGCAGCAGAGAATTGCAATCGCAAGAGCGTTAGTGTTAAAACCGTCTTTATTGCTTTTGGACGAACCATTTTCTGCATTGGATGCAAAAATACGCGGACAAATGCGTGAGGAGTTAAAAAGGATACAAAGAGAAGCCGGATTGACCGTTATATTTGTTACACACGATCAGGAAGAAGCAATGGCTATTTCAGACCGAATCGCAGTTATGCGGCGGGGATATATGGAACAGGTAGGAAAGCCGGAGGAAATTTATGATCATCCGAAGACAAGATTTGTAGCAGAATTTATCGGGGAGATGAATTTTATTGAAGAGAATGGAAGTTCATTTGCAGTGCGTCCGGAAGATGTGACGCTTCAGCATGATCAAAATGGAAAGTATGAAATCTTTCAGATGATGTCACTTGGACATTATACACAGGCAATCGTTAAAAAGTCTGAAAAGGAAATGTTGAAAGTATTTCTGGAAAAAGATCAGGCGAAAGGCTTTGAGACCGGAAACCGCGTAAACTGTATCTTTGACAGACAACAGGAGTTTGCGGCAAGGGCATAAAGCATAGATAAAGAAAGTAATTAATGAATGGAAATGAAAAGGAGAACAACTATGAAAAAAAACATTTGGATGAAAAGAGGGAAAAGAGCATTTGCAGCAGCAATGGGAATGACTATGATCTGTACAATGGTTGGATGTGGAAGCAGCAAAACAACAACAGAAGAAGAGGTGCCAACCGTTACAATCTGGTCAAGCGGAGGACAAGAAGTGCGAGAAGCATTGCAGGCAATCGCCGATGCTTATAATTCAAACGAAGAATATAATAAAATAGCAAAAGTTGAAGTACAGTTTGTTGTATCGGGAACAAGTGAACAAAGTTTGCCGGATCGTCTTTCCGCTGCATATAAAGCAGGCGAAAAAGATACGGATTTCGATCTGATCGCGATCGATGACAGTGCGATCGCAAATATCGAAGCGCAGACAAGTGAAGATTTCTTTGAAGAAATTGATTTATCTAAAATTCCAAATTATGAGAATTTGATCTTTAAGGATAATATTGTAGGAGATAACTTTGTTCCATACAGAGGAACATCAGTTTATTTGGCATATAACTCAGAAACAGTAGAGAACCCGCCGAAAACCGCAGAGGAGTTATATCAGTGGATCGAGGAACATCCGGGACGTTTTACATACAATGATCCAAGTACGGGAAATTCAGGCTTTTCGTTTGTTGCAAATACGATTTATAATCAGCTTCCGGAAGAAGCGGCAACCTCTTCCGATGAAAAGTGGAAGACAGAGCATACCGAAGAATGGGACAATGCTTTTACCTTGTTGGAAGAACTTCATCCGTATCTCTATCAAACAGCAGGTAAAGTACAATATCCGATGAAAAATGCCGGATCATTGGAATTGCTGGCTAACAAAGAAGTAGATATGACACCGGCATTTGTAAATATGGTGTTGAGCCAGAAAGCAATGGGAACACTTCCGGAAGAGATCAAATTGACACAATTAGAAGAGCCTTTCTTAGGTGGTCTTGCAGGATTTATGATCCCGTCTATTGGAAAAGATAAAGAAGCAGCACTTTCTGTAATTGATTTTTATTTGAGTTATGAAGCACAGGCGATTGATTGGAACACAATGTTTGCATCCCCGGTTGTTGATTCTTCAAAATTAGAAGGACTGGAACATGAAGACTGGCTGGAAGAGACAAATATGGATTCTTTGAGATATTTTTCCATTGGTTTGCTTCAAAAAGATATTGCTGCAAGATGGACAGAGGAAATCGGAAGTCTTGCACAGTAGAGGAAATAGTATATGATTCTCCTTGCAAAAAGCAGGAGGATCATATATTGGAAATGAGGATGGTATGAAACAAAAAAGGCAAAAAACATGGACGCCATATGCGATGGTGCTTCCGGCATTCGCAGTTATGATGTTAGTCGTAGTGCTTCCGATCATCAATACGATCTTGCAGTCATTTAAAACTGCAGACGGTACATTTACAATGGCAAATTATCAATACTTTTTCACAAGTAAAGAAGCTTTTCAGAGTTTGATCTTTACGGCGATCGAAGCATTTAGCACGATGATTTTAGCGATTATCTTCAGTTTCTTGCTGGCATTGTATTTGCGTTTTTCTAAAAGTAAGATCAGCAAATTGATCGGAAGACTTTACTTACTTCCCAGATTTATTCCGGGAATTGTAGCGGTATACGCTGTTATGAATATCATAAAGGATTCTGGCTTTATCAATCGTTTTTTACAATTATTTGGTATCGTATACAAGCCGGGACTTTTATATGATATAAAAGGAATTATTTTGTGCAATCTTTGGTTTAATATCCCCTTTTCCGCTATGCTGCTCTCCGCAGCATTATCGGCAGTCGCAGATTCCTATGTGGAAAGCGCAAGAGATGCGGGATGTTCTTATTGGAAGATTTTTCAGAAAATCATATGGCCGCTTGTGTATAAAGATGTGATCGTAGCAGCCACATTTATATTAATGGGACAGATCGGAGCGTTTACGATCCCTTATCTTACTGGTCCGAATAATCCGAAAATGTTGGGAATCTTATTGTATCAACAAGTGAATACATATCTTGACTATCAAAAAGCTGCCGCACTTTCTGTTCTGATGTTTTTATTATGTTTGGGCGGAGCAGTTGTCTATATTAAAAGTAATATGAAAGAAGAAGTATGGGAGAAAGGCAGGTAGATACAGGAAATGAAAAAATGGAGTGTGAATCTTCCGGTTCCGATGGATGGGACTTGTAATTTTAGAGATTTGGGCGGTTATCCGGCAAATGGGGGAACGATAAAAAAAGGATGTTTTTATAGATCAGATGCATTACATCGATTATCAGAGGATGATCTGTCTTGGATGGAAGAAAAGAAGATCACATATGTTTTAGATCTTAGAAGCAGAAGTGAAGTAGAACAAGCGCCGGACAGGATCAGAGAAAACTTTACATATTATTCAATTCCGATGTCGGATCGGATGAATGATTCTCAAGAAGCGCTTTCGATACCGGAAAGACTATCCGATCTTTACATTACGATTTTAAATACACATCAAGAAGAAATTAAAGAAGTGATGGAACGGATTGCAGAAAGAAATGGAGAACCGGTTGTTTTTCATTGCGCAGTAGGAAAAGACCGTACAGGTGTCATTGCAATGTTATTGCTTCGTCTGGCAGGTGTTTCGGAAGAAGTGGTTGCAGCAGATTATAGTGTAAGTGCTGAAAATATGAAAAGTATATTTGAAGAACAGAGAAAAATTTTTAAACAACGCGGAATAGAAATTTCTGACGTGTTATTATCTTCCCCTAAAGAAGAAATGGAAATTACATTGGATTATTTGGATTCTACATGGGGAAATGCAGAAACGTATTTGAAAGAATGCGGAGTGAATGCAGAAGATTTAGAGAAGTTGAAAAAAATTTTGGTGGAGTAAAGAAAAAAGCATCGGGATATGATGATATTTTGAATCATATTCGGATGCTTTTTTAATTATTTGATATTGTTATAGGTAATCTGGACTATCGTACCACTTAGGTGGTTCGCTCATACTGACAATGAATTGACAAAGATCGGGTCTGATTTTAGCTTCCAGATATTCAAGTGGTCCAAGAGAACACATAGCGATACGTGTGTTAAAGAAAATCGGAGAGCCCGTAGCCAAGTTCAAAATCTGGGCATCTAAAAAGTCGACTTGGGTTACATTGATTCTTTCTTCACCGGTCTCAAATTGGATTCCATAATGGTTATAATGAAAAACACATTTTTAATACATGAAATAAAAGAAAAAATGAGGTAGCAATTTGAATTGTTATCTCATTTTTTTCTTTCGATAAACGGTTAGGTGTGATACATATAAGGATATTTGCAGAACATGCAGCGAGTCCGATGAAAAGTGCATATTTGGAATATTGAATTTTAGTAAATGGTTTATAAAGGCTTTATAAAAGCGGATGCCGGAACTGTTGCCGAAAAAATTTTCTATGTTATAATGATGATTATGCTAAAAACAGAGAGGATGTAGATACGATGCGAATCGGACGAAAAACACCAAAGAAGGAAAAAGCGACGATGTCCGTGTCGCTTTACGGAAATTTATTCTTTGTCGTGTTAGAGTTAGGAATGGCAATTTATACAAGTTCTCAGGCGGTACTTTTGGATGCGGTTTATGATGGGATTGAATTTTTTATGTTGTTGCCATCGGTATTTTTGATACCGCTTCTTTATAAACCAAGTAACGAGAAACATCCGTTTGGATACATGCAGATTGAAACGGTTTTTATTGTAGTCAAAGGTATTACAATGACGGCGGTTACAATCGGGCTGATCGCAAACAGTATGAATATTGTGCTACATGGAGGAAGAGTTGTTTCTTTTGATACTGTTGCAGGATTTGAGTTGACAGCATGTCTGATCGGTATTGCGGTTACATTGTATTTGAAGTATCGGAACAGCACAATGAATTCACCGCTGATCCAGGCGGAAATGCAGGGGTGGAAGATCGACAGCATTATTTCCATTGGGATGGCGGCGGCATTTTTTATGCCGAAGTTCATTACGTTTTCATGGTTTCAGCCGTGGGTTCCGTATCTGGATTCGATCCTGACGATCATTTTGTCGATGATCATGCTTCCGGCGCCGGTCAAGACGGTAATTTCGGGAATCCGAGATTTACTATTGATTTCTCCGGGAGAAGAAACCATTCAAGAGATCCGAGAGTTGGTGGAACCGGAGTTGAGAGGGTGTCGCTATTCAGATCTTTATTATGAAGTTGTAAAAACAGGAAGAAAACTTTGGATCAGTGTATATATTACATTGGAAAAAGATGAACTTTCTGTACGTCGTTTCAAAATTTATCAGAAGCGTTGTATTTCGGCGCTTGCGCAGAAATATACGGATTTCTATTTTGAATTGTTGCCAGAGATTGAATTGGATCCGGGAGAGATGGAAGAAATCGTAAAAGAGGCAGTCGACGGCGAAGGTCTTCGTGGTTGAGTAAGTTGCGCAAAAAAACTTACATAAACGATTTAGAAATGAAAGAAGAACGAGATATGGAACGTGTGATAACATCAGCAGTAAAATATTGTACAGAGTGTGAAAAAATATGTTCAAATGACATTATAATTCTATTAGGGATTGAAAATGAGTTAAATATAACGATGGATGCAGGGGAAGGGATGATCTTGACGGAAGATGAAATAATCGTGATCAATTCAAAAACACCTGTTTCAATTCGGGCAGCGAAGTCGTTATATGCAGAATTTACGATCTCCATCAGAAAGTTCAGAAAATTATTTCCAAACAAAAAGTATCGTTTTCTATGTAATTCAACAAATACAAAAAATGATAATTTTGCAATATTACGAAAATATTTGACTGAATTACTCGTGTTACAATATGAAAGAACCGAGTATCAATGGGCGGAATGGAATAAAATAAGTTGTGAAATTCTGATTTTTTTAGTAAGTAATTTCGCAACAAATGTAGTTATCACAGAACTCAATCCCCTTTTTGAAAATATAACGGATTACATTAGCGAGCATTTTCAAGAAGATTTATCATTAAAACAGATCAGCAGTCAATTTTGCATGACACCAACATATTTTTCGCGATTTTTCAAGAAAAATTTCGGGATAAATTATTATCAGTATTTATGTAATGTAAGATTAGAGAATGCGTGGGAAGATTTGCTGCATAGTGATAAAAATTTGTTATGTGTGGCAATGGATAATGGATTTCCAAATGAAGCTTCTTTTCGGAAATATTTTACAGAACGATATGAGATGTCACCATATGAATATCGGATAGAACAAAAGGTAAAAGAAGAGTTTGAAAAGAAAGAACAAACAGAAAATCTGCAGACAGCAATAGAAAAGTTGGGCGGTATTAAAGCTGTGGATCAAATTCAAGACGTTATCTCGGTAGACGTCGGTAATAAACAGCTATACAGACCATACTGGAGAGAAATTATTAATCTGAGAGATTGTAATTTGCTGCTGAATTATGAAGCAAGGGAACAGTTTGAAGAGCTGCAGAAAGAGTTGAATTTTAAATATGTCAGAATACATTTAGATTGGAGTAAGTTTTCGGAAGAAGAGATCTATACGTTTTATCTGGAAGAACAAGTTTTTGATTTTCTTTTAAAAAATAATTTGAAATTATGGTTTACTATTTCGGTCAGAGAATTACAAGAATCAGAAATGCTGTTTGCATATTTGAAAAAAATGCTTTCTCATTTTGCGCCGCATTATGGAAGTAATGAGATAAGAAACTGGCGTTTTGAATTAGAATACAATACTTTATTTGATGAGAAAAAAGCGGAATTATATTGGACTTTATACGATAAGATCAAAGAAATTCTTGCGATATATCAGATAGAGGAATTGTTTGGTGCAGGTTTGGAATTGGGGGATTGGGATGGAATCCGACAATTTGAAGAATTTGCAAAAAAGAATCAAAGAAAATTACCTGCATTGACTATGCAGGTAAAACCGTACGTTTGTATGGAAACAGGGGACGGTATGACCGTCAACCGTATTACGGATAGTGGATACGTAAAAAATCAGCTTCAGATTTTTTACGAATCTTTTGCGGATCTGATTTCGGAGATCAAACATATTTACATCACAGATTATTATGATAGTATTCAACAGATGAATATTTTAAATGATTCTTGTTATCGAGGCGCATCGATCATAAAAAATGTGATTGAGTGTTTTGAAAAAACAAATGCTCTGCCACATAGTGTTCCGCTGGATCTCTGCTATATAAATGGAATGAAAGATAAAGTTCTGTTCGGAGGAGACGGATTGATCACAAAACAAGGATTGCGAAAGCCATCCTATTATGCATATTCTTTCCTACAAAAAGCGGGACCATATTATTTGGGGAAAAATGAGTATGCGATCGTATTTGGAAATGATTTCTTAGATTATCAGATTATATGTCACAACTGCAAAAGATTAAGTTATCATTATTATCTGGATGAGATGAAACAGCAGTTGGAGAAGATGGAACGATACTTTGACGACGAAAATGAAAAAGAACTGAAGATTCGGTTAGAAAATGTGAAAAACGGACGATATATCGTAAAAAAGCATTCTGTAAATATAGAGCATGGTAGTGTACAGGATGAATTGAGAAGAATTGCACCATATGAAAAGATAATTATGCCGGCATTTTTACATAATGATGATGTCGAGTATTTAAAGCAGATACTCGTACCTCAACAAACCTTGAGAACATATGAGGTAAAAGATGAAGTGTTAGAATTACAGATCACATTGTCTGCAAATGAAATATGTTATTTAAATATCCAGTATGCGTACGAATAGAGTATATGCAGGAAGAAAAGTTTGAGAAAGATAATTATTTTTGAAAATATTATCCTTTTCAAGCTTTTTTTCTTGCAAAAATAAGGAGAAGAAAAATAATTATAATAAAAAAACATGATTATTCGGAAGATAATCGTTTTTGCTAAAAATATAATAATAGACATAGCAAGCAACCAAGTATAAACAGGTGAATATGAAAAGAGAAAAGGTGGGAGAAGATGAAAATTTTAGAAGTAGCTATTAACGGCAGACAGGATGTAAGTCTTACAGCATATTTACAGGATGTTGAGAAAGAATTTAGAAACATAACAAAAAGACCGGCAGTTTTAGTGATTCCAGGAGGTGGATATCAATTCTGTTCGGATCGAGAGGCGGATCCGGTAGCATTTGCTTATTTGAAAGCAGGATATAATGCATTTATATTAAGATATTCTGTTGGAGCTGATCATAAATGGCCTGAACCATTGGAAGATTATGAGGATGCAATGAAATACATTGAAATTCATGCAGAGGAATGGAATGTTTTGTCTGACAAAATTGCTGTTGTTGGATTCTCAGCAGGAGGTCATCTTGCAGGAGCAGCAGCAACAATCGCAAAGCATAAACCGGCAGCAGCAATACTTGGATATGCTGTACTTAATGAAGTAGTAGATGAGATTGCAGAAGATGCGCCAATAATTGCAGAGCAAGTAGATTATAATACAGTTCCATGTTTCTTATTTGCATCAAGAGCGGATAATGTAGTACCAATAAAAAATACATTAGATATGGCAATCTCATTGGATAAAGCAGGGATTACATTTGAAAGTCATATTTATGCGTTCGGTCCACATGGATTTTCAGTAGGCGATACTGCAATCCAGACAAGGGAGAGTGCATTTTGTGAGAGAATTCCAAACTGGGTACAAGATAGTATTGGATTTTTAAAAGATGTAATGGGTGATTTTTACGTTGGTACTGCAGAAGATAAGATTTTATCAAAGCCAAAATGTAAAGCACATGTGACCGATGATGAAAGCGCATGGCTTTCCTTGGATTGTACAATTGGAAGAATCATGGGCAACCCGGCAGCAAAAGAAGTTCTGATCGATGTAATTGAAGAAATGAAAAAAACAATCATCCCGTTTACGCCGGAAATGACATTTGATGATATGATGAATTGCTTCAGCAGAATGAAATTACGGGATATACTTCATGAGAAATCGATTGAAATCAATGAAGAACAAATAGATGCACTTTTGAGAGAAGTTCCGAATATCTGACAAAGATGAAACGCAAAAGGATAATAGAGTCACCGTGTGAGTGCAATATCACACAGAAAGGATATTATGAAGAAAGCAACGAAAAATTCATTATACTATTCCATGGGATTTATGTCCCAAAATATTATCTGGTATATGATCAACACATATTTAATGTTGTTCTATACAGATGTAGTAAGTCTTTCGGCGGGAGCAATTTCAACGATTATGCTGGTAGCGCGTGTATGGGATGCTGTAAATGATCCAATGATGGGGGTGATTGTAGATAAGACAAAATCAAAATGGGGCAAATTCAGACCTTATATTATCATTGCACCGCCGTTTCTCGCTATCTTTGATATTTTGACATTTACAGTATGGCCGGTGGAAGGAGCAATGAAAGCCGTACTATGCGGAATCTCTTATATTCTTGCCGGAATGGCATATACGGCAGTGGGTGTAGCGATCAATGGTATTGTAAACAGATTGTCCACAGATTCAAATGAAAAAATGAAAATTATTTCTATCGCAAATGTAGCCAGTAATGTACTTCAGACAGTACTTGCAGCTGTGGCAATGCCAATGATTTTATTTTTCAGTAAATCAGATACGGCAAATGGAAGAGGGTTTTTATGGACAACAGTAATCCTTGCACTTGTTTCTGTTCCGCTATTTTTGATATGTGGATTTAAATGTAAAGAAATTGAGATCATAGAACCCGTGAAAAAAGAAAATAAAGGTTCTTTTGCAAAAGATTTAAAATTAATGTTGAAAAATAAACCTCTTGTAATTTCAATAAGTACAGTGTTTATTGGGGCTATTGGTGCGATGGCCCGAATGTCATTGCTTACATATTATGTTATTTATGTAGTGGGTTCTTATACAATGATATCCGCAGTGTTTACAACATTGACTGTTTGCCAGATTATTGGTACGGCAACATTACCTTGGGGAACAAAGAAATTCGGAAAGAAAGGTTATATGATCATCTTGCTTATTATTAATGCCGCAAGTGATCTGGTTCTGTTCTTTAATGGACATCCGACAATTGCATTTGTACTTGGAGTTTCTGTAATAGGAGGATTTTCACAGGGGGCAGGTGCTATCTCTTATGGAATGATGTGCGATAGTATTGACTATGGCGATTATAAATTTGGGGTTCGTAATGAGGGGATTTCTTCTTCGTTGATGAGTTTCTCGGTTAAATTGGCATCAGCCATTACAGGCTCATTAAGCATCTGGTTACTTGCAGCGGCAGGATACGTTGCAGGAGAACAGCAGAGTGCATCTGCAATGACCGGAATTAATGTGATTGTTAATTTAATTCCGGCAATTCTTCAGCTTGTTGGAATCATCCCGCTTATCTGGTATAAATTGGATTCTAAAAAGATGGATGAGGTTGCAATTGCGTTAAAGGAAAGAAACGAAGGAATGAAATAGAGGCAAAAGAGAAGGAATATACGTCATTAGGACGATTGATAAGCAGAGGTCAAAACAGTATATAGGGATGATGCCCAAACATATAATGGCAAGAGTTGATAAGGCTCTTGCCATTTGTGCTGATAAAATTTCATTTTAGAACACGGCATCTTAGTAAAGTTTTCGGAGTTGAGCAAGGACAAAGAACATGCTAAAATAGATACCATAATAGGATTCTGAGTTTCGGAGAAACGTGGGAAGAAAGCGAAAACGATAAATATTAAGAAGAAACGGAGAAAAATAGTATGGGCAGAAAGGTAAAATGGGGTGTACTCGGAACCGCAGATATTGCCAGACGGTGTACGATCCCTGCAATGCAAAAAGCAGAGAATTGCTATCTTTATGGAATTGCAGGAAGATCTAAAGAAAAAGCAGAACAATTTCAGGAACAATTTGGTTTTGAAAAAGCGTTTGGTTCGTTAGAGGCAATGTTGGAAGACGAGATGGTTGAAGCAGTCTATATTCCTCTTCCGAATACGATGCACAAAGAATGGGTGATCAAAGCTGCGAAACATGGAAAACATGTGTTGTGTGAGAAGCCGCTTGCCGGAACGGAAGCAGATGTGAAAGAAATGATCGAAGCATGTGAAAAAAACGGAGTCCTGTTTATGGAAGCATTTGCATATTTACATAGTCCGCTGATTCGATCTGTAAAAGAAACGATCCATTCTGGTGCGATCGGAGAACTTTCTTTTATGGAATCTATTTTTATTACACCCGGATATACAGCTGAAAATATTCGTGTACGCAGAGAAACATTAGGAGGATCTGTTTACGATCTTGGATGCTATTGTACAAGCCTGACGTTGTTAGTTTTTGAAGAAGAACCGAAAGAGATAAAAGCAATCGGACATTTTACAGAGCAACAGATCGATGATTTTGCGACGGCATATTTGGAATTTGGTAATGGAAGCCGGGCATGTATGACATCTGGAATGTGTTCTGCGCAGAGGGGAGATCGCCTTTTTATCTATGGAACGGAGGGCACGATCGAAGCGCCGATTTCATTTAATGAAGAAGGAATATTGGTATACTATGTGAAAAAAGAAGAATCCGTCCGAGAAATTACAGTTACAGCACCGGATAACTATATGTTGGAAATCGAGCAGTTTGGGAGATGCATCACAGATGGTGAAAATCCTCGGGTAACGCATGAATTTTCATTGCGTAATGCGCGGGTGATGGATCGGATTCTGAAAGAAATCGGATATCGGTGATATCAGAACGGGAGAAGATGAACATGTTGACTGTAATTTTTATGGTTTTTATAGCCGGAGCATTTTTCTTATTTCTTCGTGCAGAAATGTGTAAGGCGAAAGGAAGAAAATTAGCAGAAAAGAAGCCTGCATTTTCAGAAAAAAATTTGGAAGAATTTTCGGAAGACAGGCAAGTATATTATAGTAAAAGGCTGGCGGAAATGATCTCTTGCCGGACAGTATCGAAAAAGGGTGAGTTTCACTCGGAAGAATTTTATAAATTACGTTCTGTCATAAGTGATCTGTTTCCTGAAGTGACAAAAAAGGCGGAAGTTCTTTATTTTGGAGAAGATTGTTATCTTTATAAATTCATAGGAAGAGAACCGGAAAAAAATGTAATGCTCATGTCACATCACGATGTGGTTCCGGCGGAAGGTGAGTGGAGCTATCCGCCATTTTCCGGACAGATTGCGGAAGGATGCATTTGGGGACGGGGGACGGTGGATACGAAAACCCCGCTTTTTGCAGAGTTTTCCGCGTTGGAAGAGTTATTAGAAAAAGGCTGGATCCCGCCATGCAACGTGTACCTTGTTTCTTCTCATAATGAAGAAATCGCAGGGGATGGGGTACCTCTTGTTTTGCAGTGGCTGAAAGAACAGAAGATAACATTTGAATGGATTTTGGATGAGGGAGGCGCTGTGATTGATGCGCCGATGGGCGGAATGGATTGTAAATGTGCGATGCTTGCGGTTCATGAAAAAGGACGTTATACCATCCGGGTGAAAGCTGCCCAGGCAGCAGGACACGGCAGTTTGATGAAACAATTAAAATCGCCGGCGGTCCGTATCGCAGGATTGATCACAAAAATAGAAAAGAAACAACCGTTTATCCGAAAAATACATCCGGAAGTTTTGGCAATGTTCGAATCGCTGGCTCCGTATATGAAATTACCGATGCGGCTGGTCTTTGCAAATATGTGGTGTTTTGGCGGATTATTAAAAAGACTGATTCCTGCATTAAATGCACAGGCAGGATCGATGCTCGGCACGACATGTACTTTTAAAAATTTGCGGACAGCAGAAAACGGAGATTGTATGACAGAGGTATTTTTCCGCTGTGTGAAAGAGGAAGATTTAAAAACAGATTTGAAAACATTTCAGAAGATTGCTGAGGAATTTCAGGTTGAGGTGGATGAAGTTATTGAAAATGAATATCATCGTCCGGCAAGTATGCAGAGCAGCGGGTATCAATTCATAAAGTCTTGCGTGGAAGAGGAATTTGGTTATGCAGCCTGTGCACCATTTATTCTTCCGGCGGGGACCGATGCACGTCATTTCAGTGAACTGAGCGATGCGGTAATCCGTTTTGCCCCTATTGATATTAATAATCAGCAATATGCTTCTGTACATGATAAGAATGAGAATATCGAAATGGAGTCTGTGGTGAGAGCGGTTGCATTTTATAAAACGGTATTAAGAAAATTGTAGAATGATATCATTGTAACTTTTAGCTTTTGTGTGTATTGTTGGAAGTATTATAAAAGTTATAATGTTTGTAGATATGATAAGAGAATGTCGCCTGCTATGCGACTTCAAAGGGAGAAAAGTGTGCTATTCTGAAATTAAACAAGAGGGAAAGAGCGTCGGGCGGATGATGTTATGAGTAAAAAGAGAATATAGCAGATTAGGTTTGTTTGAAAACATAAATCATTATGATGATTAAAACTTATAAAAGGCGGTATAAACATGACAAGGCAGAAGCTGATTGATGAGGTGGGAAAATACATAGATAAATATTATGAACCGGTGAAAGATGATATTAAAATGGATAAGGAAATGAAATCCATTTTTGACAGAATCACAAGATTCAGAAAGAAGAGTGCTGAGAAAAAAGCATTGCAGGATCAGCAGATTTTGGAGAACAGTCAGACAGAAGAATCGGTACCGGAAGAATTTGATGTTTCGACGATGCAGAAGACGAAACTCAAAAAAGGAATGTCTTCTACAATGTCGGTAAACAGAAACATTGATAATCTGATGAATCAGCTGGAAGAAACATTTTCACAGAGATTGCTTCGCATGATTGATGAGCGAGGTATGACTGATTCAGAAGCATATACCAAGGCATATGTGGATCGTCGGCATTTTTCGAAAATTCGTAAAGATGTCAATTATGTTCCTAACAAGAAAACTGTATTGGCTTTTACAATCGCTTTGGAATTATCCCTGGATGAAGCAAAAGATTTACTGGCAAGTGCCGGTTTCGCATTATCCAGAAGTTCAAAAACAGATATTATCGTGGCATATTTCTTGCAGAATAAGATTTATGATATGTTTGAAATCAATGATGTGCTGGATGCGTATGGACAACCAGTGTTTTAATAAAATATTTTGGTGCAATGTCACCTGACAGGCGACCAACCCAGTTGGTTCTGTAGATAAAATGTGATTAACAATAAGTTTTTAAGGAGGAAATCACATGAATACAGAATTAACTGAGTTGGTTTTCATTTTGGACAGAAGTGGTTCAATGGGTGGTTTGGAAAGTGATACTATTGGCGGCTTTAATGGAATGATTGCAAAGCAAAAGGAACAGGAAAAGAAAGTGAATGTTACTACGATTTTATTTGATGATGAAATAGATATCATTCATGACAGATTTCCGGCAGAGATTATTGAACCACTTACGGAAAAAGAATACTTTGTGCGTGGCTGTACCGCTTTATTAGATGCAGTTGGAATAGCAATTGAGAAAATGGAAAATGTACAGAAACATCTCCCAGAGAATCACCGGGCAGGAAAAATTATATTTGTCATTACTACAGATGGATTGGAAAATTCTAGTGAGCATTTCACACAAGAGCAGATCAAGAAAAAGATAGAAGCAAAGAAAGAATGTGGGTGGGAGTTCCTATTTCTGGGTGCCAATATTGATGCAGGAAAAGAAGCTGAGAAGATAGGAATTGCCAGAAACAGATCTGTGACATATGAGAATGATGCTAAGGGTGTTGAATTGAACTTTAAAGCTGTAGGAAGAGCAATTTCAAAAGCAGTTGAAAGTGATGCAATGATGGACTTTATGGATGATCACTGGGCAGATGAGATTCAGGCATATAAAGAAGGAAAAGAATAGTGGAAGTTGCTAAAAGAGAAAAAGAAAGATTTGAATATCTGTTTCTTGATTTAGAGTGAAATCAGACACCAGGAACTACAGGTTTGGATGGACGTGAAGCAATTCAGATAGGAGTAGTGGCTGCTGATAACAAAATACAAAAAATAAAGACGTTTTCTAAAGCAATCAGATTGAGTGATCCGAATTTATTTAATGAAAAGACAGAAATTGTAACGCATACTCCGGTAACAAATTAGCAGTTCGACTGCAGAAGAGAGATGTTTTGCAAATAGGATTACTAAGAAGTTACATACAGAGAACTGTCGGTATGTGCGAAATATGTCTGTTGATAGAAAATTAATAGTACCTAAAAGTATGATTTTCAAAGGATATGCGGTATGTAAATGTTGCGGTAAAAGTCAAAGCTGGAAACAATTGGAGTGGGAATTTGTTGATAAATATAGAATACAAAACAAGAAATACAGAGATGATTTAAAGCAAATGCCGCTAACAGAAACAAATATAGAGAAAATATGTAAATGGTTTCAGTTATCTTATAACATCAGCAGCGAAATTGTATTTGTAAGGACTGCTTTTTCAAGATGGATTGTTTATCTGCAAAAGGATAAGGTAAAAAAGTTACTTCATGAAAACTACAGAATATGCAAGTCGCAATATTTAAAAAACAGAAAATGAAATGCATAGAAGGGTATCACAAACAAAAGCTTCCATCGGAGAATTTTTTTGAGGTGATTCAATATATAAAATATCATGATGCAGGGATTGTAAAACGTATGTCGAAGAAAAATAGATTGGAAAAACTACTGGAAATGGTAGAGATGGAATTGAAAATGAAAAATTTGGAGGGAAAAGATTATGGCTATGACAACATTCCCGAACTGCGGCGAGCAAATATCGGATAAGTCTTCGGATCTATTCCCAGAATTTCAATGATGCGGATAACGAAACACTTAATTGCTACAATGCGTTGAAAATGTATTTGGAAGAATAGTAGAAAAAGACAGGTGATATACTTCAGAATTTTCAAATATAGTATTCGTAAAGTCGAAGTTTTGATTTGTACTTCTCATTGAAGAAATACATCAGGTATGGTACAATAATAAAGAGTGAAAGTATCAGAACGGACAGGGAAAATATACTTTCTAAATAAAAGAAAACCATAAGTTGTGTATAAATGAAGAGGTAGAAGAGATGGCAGTATCATACAACGGACTTTGGAAGCTATTAATCGATAAAAATATGAAAAAAGTGGATATGATGAACCAGGTGGGAATCAGTAGCAGCACCGTGGCAAAAATGACCAATGGAGAGCTGGTTTCCATGAAGGTTCTGGAGAGGATCTGCGAGAAGTTAGATTGTGATTTCGGAGATATTGTCCATTATGAAAAAGAAACAAAGGATGGTGGACAGTAATGGAATACAGTGCAGGACTTACATCAAAATTATTCTGGCTGCAAGAGTCCAGAAAAACAGCGGGTTATATTCTGGAAGGACTTAGTAAGGCAGATATCCGCAAGATTGCCTGGGAGGAAAATATCTATCAGGTGAAAGCAGAATATCGAGCCTATGAAGTGCTGAATGGAACATACCGAAGGGTATCAGCCTTACCAGAAGCAGTATTACAGGCATTTATCACTTGTGATGTAGAAACCGCAAAGATTCTGAATCTGATTGCAATTTTGATGGACAGCAGATTATTTTTTGAATTTTTACATGAAGTATACGACGAAAAGATTCGATTAGGTGAAAAAGAGATCACAGACCGGGATCTGAATGTCTTTTTTGCAGATAAGGCAATGCAGAGTGATGTGGTTGCTGGCTGGACGGATACTGCAGTACGGAAGTTAAAACAGTGCTTTACCCGAATGATGTTTGAGGCAGGATTACTGGAAAGCAGTGCAAAACCAAGAACAATCAAGCCAATTCATATTGATTACCGTACAGAAGAATTACTGACTGCAAATGGGCTTGGAGAATACTTGAAGGCAGTGAAGGGAGTCTAAGAATGGCGAGATTAAGCTTGGAAGAAAGACTGAACCGGATTGAAGATAAGATTTCTGAAAAGTCTTTCCGTGAAAATAAAGGACTTGGAAATGAAGTTGGATATTATGTGTTTGATTACGATCCGAGAGCAGAGCTAGAAGTGCGCAGTCATATCGCATATTTAAAAGACCGAATCAACAACGGTAATAAAGATTTTAAAATTATAGAATTTGATCTGTTTCATACAATGATTCAGGTGTTGGAAGAAGAAGGATATCTGGAAGCCTTCTTTGATCTGGAAAAAGATAATGGCTTTTTTGATATGGCAGACAGTCTGGTAGAGACATTAGGACTGGATGAAACGAACGAACTGAACCTGATTATCTCAAAGATTTTGCAGGAAGATCTGACAGACAGCGTGATTTTCCTGACAGGAGTTGGAAAATGCCATCCAATCATTGCAAGCCATAATATTTTGAACAATTTACATCAGGTGCTGGACAGTGTGCCGGTTGTGATGTTTTATCCTGGAGAATACAGCGGACAGGATCTGAAATTATTTGGAACGATGGATTCCAGAAATTATTACCGGGCATTCCGGCTTGTGTAAACACGAAGGAGAAGAAAAATGCAGATTAAAGAGATGTTTGAGAAACAGATTGATCGTGATATTAAGGGCGTAATCAAAGTAGGTCAGTCTGATGAAGAAAACGTATATCAGGAATTGGACGAATATGTAGTAACAAAAGAACTGTTAAAACATTTCCGTGATTTTTTTGATAACTATGAAAAGGGGATCAATAACAACACAGATAAAATGGGTGTCTGGATCTCCGGTTTCTTTGGAAGTGGTAAATCTCACTTCTTAAAGATTCTTTCTTATCTGTTAAAAAACAGTGTGGTAGAAGGAAAGAGAGCCATCGAGTATTTTACAGACGGAAAGAAAGTCGATGATCCTATGCTGATTGCCAAGATGACCAATTCCGGAACCATTTCTTCGGATGTCATGCTCTTTAATATTGATTCCAAAGGTTCTGCAAAGGTCGGTTCTGGTAAAGAGGCTATTGTAGAAGTCTTTATGAAAGTCTTCAATGAGATGCAGGGATACTGTGGTTCCATTCCGTATCTTGCAGAATTTGAACGTCAGCTGGATAACGAAAGCAGATTTGAAGAGTTCAAAGAGAAATTTGAAGAGATCGCAGGGGCACCTTGGGAGAAAAAGAGACAGGCTTTTGCCGTTATTCAGGATAAAATTGTAAAAACTATTGTGGCGATGGATTTCATGAGTGAGGAGGCTGCCCGTAACTGGTGTAAAAATGCAAAGGGAAGCTATGACCTCAGTATTGAGAAGTTTGTATCTCTGGTCAAAGAGTACTGTGAGAAAAAAGGACCGAACCATCATGTTATTTTCCTTGTGGATGAGATCGGACAGTATATTGCAGACGATACCCAGCTGATGCTCAACCTGCAGACCATCGTAGAAGATCTGGGAACTGCCTGCAGAGGAAAAGCATGGGTGATCGTTACCAGCCAGGAAGACATTGATTCGATCACAAAGACAAAAGGTAATGACTTTTCAAAGATTCAGGGACGTTTTGATACCAGGCTTTCCCTGTCAGCATCCAACGTTGATGAAGTTATCCGGAAACGTATTCTGGAGAAAAATGAGATCGCAGAATCGTCACTCAAACTGCTGTATGAGCAGAAAGAGTCGATTATCAAAAACCTGATCACCTTCACTGCGGATACTGCAGATAAGAAATTATATACAGACAAGACGGACTTTGCAGACTGCTATCCGTTTATTCCCTACCAGTTTAACTTACTGGGACAGGTGCTGACAGCTGTTCGTACCCACGGAGCCAGTGGAAAGCACTTATCCGATCAGTCCCGTTCCATGCTGGCACTGTTTCAGGAGTCAGCCATCCGCCTGAAAGACAGTGAAACAGGCGTTCTGGTACCATTCAGCTATTTCTATGATCCACTGCACAAATTTATCGACCACCAGCACAGTCAGGTGATTACCGATGCTGAGGATAACAGCAGGCTGGATGAGTTTGACGTAGAACTGCTGAAAGTACTGTTTATGATTAAATATGTCAAAGAGATCAAAGCAAACGTAGACAACCTGACCACATTGATGATCTCTAATATTGACGATGACCGTATCGAAATTCGTGGAAAAATTGAAGAATCCTTAAAGAAACTGATCCGTGAAACACTGGTACAGAAGAATGGAGATATCTATATCTTTCTGACCAATGAGGAACAGGAAATCAACAATGCCATCAATAACGAGTCTGTAGAAATGGGAGAGATTATCGGAGAAGCATCCACGGTTATCTTTGAGGAAATCTTTACAGATAAGAAGTATCGCTACAGTAGTCGGTATTTGTTCCCATTTAACCAGAAAGTAGATGATCGTTATTTCAAAGGTAATCAGTCCAATGATATTGGTGTGTCTATTATTACACCATATGGTGGGGATTATCCGGATTCCGCTCTTCGTATGCTTTCTGCACAGGAACATACTGTGATCGTGAAACTTCCAAATGACAGTACATTTCTGGATGAGATTACAGAATCCATCAAGATTTATAAATTCTTAAATAAAAATGCTTCCGGAGCAAGAGGAAGCTTTGACAGCATACGTCGTGCGAAAGAAGATGAGCGTATTGAGAAAAAAGACCGTATCCGGATCTTTATTGAGGAAGCGCTGAAACATGCAGATATCTATGTGAATGGCGATAAAGCGAACATCTCTGCAAAAGAACCGGCAAGCCGTATTAACGAAGCACTTGGTAAGCTGGTGGCAATGCAGTATAACAAGCTGACCTATATGGAGACAGCCCCAGAATTATCAGATATTGCGGCTGTATTTAACGGCAACGATGGTCAGTTATCCTTCCTTGGAACCAGTGACACTACACCAAATAAACTGGCACTGGAAGAAGTGATTCAGGTGATCAGCCTGAACAATGCAAGACATATGAAAACTTCCCTGAAATCGTTGCAGGATAAATTTGGAGCAGCTCCGTATGGCTTTGATCCGAAAGATGTGCAGTGGCTGGTGGCTATGCTCTTTAAGATGGGACGAGTATCCCTGACTTACAACAGCCAGAGCTTATCCATGCTTTCCAATACAAAGGATGAGCTGGTACGTTACCTGACCAAACGTGAATTTGTAGAAAAACTGCTCATTGATATCCGGGAAAGAGCGACAGACGGACAGATCCGTTCCGTGAAAGAAGTATTAAAAGACTACTTTGGATTCTCCTTATCCAGTGATGATGACGATACCATCATGAGAAGCTTTAAGAATAAGGCACAGGATAAACTGGAAACATTTAACGATATCATGATCGAATACCGTGTGAATCCGAAACTGCCATGTAAATCTCTGATGGAACAGGCGAAGAAGAATCTGGAAGAGCTTCTGGCAATCAAGGAGCCGGTAGAATTTTTCAAGACTGTGGATAAAAAAAGGGATGATCTCCTGGATGATGCCGATGATACAGCACCAGTATTTGACTTCTTCAAGAGCGGACAGAAAAAGATCTTTGAAAAGGCACTGGAACAGATCCAGATGTTTGAAAACAGCAAGACCTACGTCCGGGAACAGGAAATTATTGATAACGTAGCTCAGATGGAAACCATTGTTACTGCAAAGAATCCTTTCGGACAGATTCAGAAACTGCCGGATATGTCCATGAAGTTCGTACAGCAGTATGGCGCATTACTGGAAAAAGAAGCAGAAGCCATGCGTCCAATCGTAGAAGATGATCTGCAGAAAGTATTAAATACACTGGATGAAAAAGAATTTGCACCGGTATTCCGGGATAAATTCCTGCGTGCTTTTGAAGAATTAAAACAGAAACTGGATACATCACACGAAATCGCAGGCGTAAAGAATATCCGTCTGGAAAGTGATACACTGAAACTTCGCTGCCTGGATGAGATTACGGAATATGAAGAGGCACATCGTCCGAAAGTAGATCCGGAACCACCGATAAATCCTGTGACACCGCCTACAGAGGGAGGCAATGTACCGCCAGTGAAACCGGTAGCACCACCAGTTCAGCCGAAACAAAAGAAGCGTAAGAATGTATCCATCAGCAATGTGGCAGGTGCAAGAACCTATTCGATTGAAAATGAGCAGGATATCGACAAGTTCCTGGCAGAGATGAAGCAGAAATTATTAAGAGAGCTGGATGAGAATACCATTATTACATTAAGCTAATCATTCCAGTGGGAGGAAATGTACATGAACAAGAATGCGATAAAGAAATTTGCCATAGAAGCAAGAACAAAATTGATTGCTTCCGTTACAGACAAAGCTGGTATGCTTGGCATTACGGAAAAATCATGCAGTGAACCAATCACAAAAGGTGCGGATTTTGAAGTCTATCAGACTGTGGCAGGAACAGAAGTAACTTTAAATAAAAGACAGTGCGAGCAAAGAAGACGCCTGGTATCACAGATTAAATCCCGTGGATTTGAAGCAGTGGTAGAAGAAGTGGCTTATACCTGGTTCAACCGAATCTGTGCCATTCGTTTTATGGAAGTGAATGATTATCTTCCAAACAGAGTTCGTGTACTTTCCTCTGAAAAAGAAGGAAAGATGGAACCAGATCTGGTAACGCAGGCACCAGATGTGGACCTGGATCTGACTGCACAGGAAAAAGAAGAGATTATTAACTGGAAGCTGAGTGGAACAACAGAAGATACAGATATGTTATATCGTACATTGTTTTTAAAAGAATGTCATGAACTTTATAAAGTATTGCCTGGATTATTTGCTACAGATGCTGATTATATGGAATTGCTGTTTAATATTTCTTATACAAACAGGGATGGAATTGTGTTTTATTTAATCAATTCGTCTAATAAAATAGCGGAAGAAGACTGGAAAGAATCCATTGAAATTATTGGTTGGTTATATCAATATTATATTTCTGAGAAGCATGATGCAATTGTGAATATTAGTAATAAAGAAGCTGTTAAAAAAGAAAATATTCCAGCGGCAACACAACTTTTTACAACCGATTGGATTGTTAAATATTTGGTTGATAATACACTTGGAAAATATTGGATTGAAAGGAATCCTAGATCATCGCTAAGAACTGAATTAGATTATTTTATAGAAACAACGGTACCTTGTAAGAGTCAGTTTGATAATAGTATTATTCCGCAAAAGATAACTTTTTTTGATCCATGCATAGGATCTGGTCATTTTGCGATTTATGCATTTGATGTATTTATGAAAATATATTTGGAGAATGGCTATTCATCAAGGGAAGCAGCGGCTGAAATTATACAAAATAATATATATGGTTTAGATATTGATGATAGGGCGTCACAACTTGCTTATTTTTCAATTATGATGAAAGCACGGCAATATGATCGAAGATTCTTTACAAGGAATATTCAACCTAATATTTATGCGATAAGTGAAAGTAATGACTTAGATGTATATTGTAAAGAGTATTTTTGCAATTCTGATGAAGAATTAAAGCGAATGATTAATTATCTTGAGCAAAAAATGGTGGATGCTAAAGAATATGGCTCATTGCTAGAAGTTAACGGTATTGATTTTTCAATGTTATATGCTCGAATTAATGAAATAGAAGAGGATATTAATATTTGGAAAGATATGACATTAGCTCAATTTAAGCCGTTGATAAAAGCAGCAGAATTATTGTCTAAAAAATATACAATTGTTGCCACAAATCCACCATATCTTAATAAGTATAATAGCTCTCTGAAAAAATTTATAAGCGACAATTATAGCGATTATTCGGGCGATCTATTCAGTGCGTTTATATATAGAAATTTGCAATTTGCAATATCAGATGGTTATTGCGGCTACATGACACCGTTTGTTTGGATGTATATAAAATCATATGAAAAAATAAGAAAATATATAATAAAGAATAAAGGAATTGTTTCTTTAATACAAATGGAATATTCTGCGTATGAAGAAGCAACGGTTCCACTCTGTGCATTTATATTATCCAATGATGCTGATATAGCGGTGGGAAAATATTTTGATCTTTCAAAATTTGTTGGAGGCATGGAGGTTCAGAAACAAAAAGTTTTAGAAGCAATTAGAAATCCGAAATGTGGATATCTCTATGAGTACAATAAAATGAATTATGAACGTATAGAAGGGACACCTATTGCGTTTATGGCAAGTGAGACTTTGCTTCAAATATTTGAAACAGCACAACCATTAAAAAAAATTGCCGAACCTAAAGTAGGATTGCAAACCGGAAATAATGACGCATTTTTACGACTATGGTTTGAAGTTGAGAGGGAAAGAATAGGATTTGATATAAAATCATTAGAAGAACCTAAGAAACTCCATTATAAATGGTTTCCGTATAATAAGGGCGGGGAGTTTAAAAGATGGTACGGAAATCGTTACTATATTGTCAATTGGGAAAATGATGGATATGATATAAAGCATTGCTTCAATCAAGCTGGAAAGTTGCGTTCTCGACCTCAAAATACTGCATATTATTTTAGACCTTGTATTACATGGTCAGATATAACGAGTGCGCAATTTTCAGGAAGATATTGTGAGGGTGGATTTATTTTTGATGTTAAAGGGTCAAGTGGTTTCCCGGATGAGGATAATATATTATATGTATTGGGATTTCTTAATTCGAAAATTTCTCAAAAATGTATTAAAATGTTAAATCCAACAATTACAACGCAAGTAGGAGATATGGCACGTATTCCGATATGTTTTTCAATGCAACATAAGGATGAAATAGATTCGTTAGTGAAAGAATGTATTAGTATTGTAAAAGAGGATTGGGATAATTTTGAAATATCATGGGAGTTTAAAAAGCATCCGCTGATTAGAAAACACTCCAGTATTAAATATGCATTTGAATTATGGAAAAATGAATGTGAAAATAGATTTTCTGCTTTGAAGCAAAAAGAAGAAAGACTTAATGAAATATTTCTTGATATATACGGATTACAAGCGGAAATTGATGCTAAAGTGGATGACAGATATGTAACTGTTCATAAAGCTGATTTAAAACGAGAAATTCGTTCACTGATATCATATTTTATTGGTTGTATGTTTGGTAGATATTCCCTTAATAAAGAAGGCATTGTTTATGCAGGGGGAAAATGGAATATTAAACAGGCGGTAGATTTAAAAGTGGATAGTGATAATATTATACCAATTTGTGATGAGGAGTATTTTAAAGACGACATAGTTAATCTACTTATTGATTTGATAAAAGATGCTTATGGGGAAGAATATTTAGAAGAAAATTTAAAATTTATAACAAATGTATTAAATGGAGATGGCGAACCTAAAAGCATACTTAGAGAATATTTTTTAAATGAATTTTATAGAGATCATTGTAATGCGTATCAAATCACAGGATCTGGTAAACGCCCGATTTATTGGCTTTTTGACAGTGGCAAACAGAATGGATTCAAGGCATTGATTTATATGCACCGCTATGATGCAGATACTGTTGGACGGGTAAGAACCGATTATCTTCACAGGGCACAGAAGTATGTAGAGACAGCAATGCAGAGTGCACAGTATACTATTGATAATGCTTCATCCGCATCTGAAAAATCAAAAGCAACAAAGGCAATCACGAAATATACGAAGCAGCTTGCTGAAATGAAGATTTACGACGAAGCTATTGCTCATATTGCCAATAAGAGAATTGAGATTGATTTGGATGATGGCGTGAAGGTAAATTATGAGAAGTTCCAGGGTGTAGAAGTGGCACAGGAAGGAAAGAAAACTTTAAAGGTAGATCTTCTGGCAAAAATAAAATAGGAAAGTGGGAAGACATAGATGGATTTATTGAATATACAAGAACAGCTAAATACAGAATTTTCTAAATCAGACACCCGTATCATATTCTGGTTTGATGATAAGGGAGAATATGAGGATGAGGTATCGGAAATTCAGTTAGATAATGCAAAATTACATATTCTGGATGGTACAAACTGGTTCTATTCAAAATGGTTATTGAATGAATCAGATGTAGAAGGTAAGTATCTTGTATATGCACCATTCCCGAAACCAAATGATGCTGAGAATCCATTGGCAGATATGTATTATTACTCGGTTCTGTACTATACGGACCGAGTATCCCAGATGTCGCAGGAGCTCGGAATTGATAACCGGTTTAAAGAGCATCTGGCACAGTACAGCAATTTCTGGAAGAATAAAAATCGGATTGAGAAGTTTAAAGAACTTGGCATAGACCATTTCAATGTAGAGACCATTGATATTGGTCTTATTGCCGTTCTTACAGATGTGAAGACACCGAATTTTGAAGAAATTATAAGACAGCTGTTATTGAATGATAACGAAGCGTATTTAAAAGCACTAGAAGACAATGGACTGATTGAAAAGTTCTGGGAATTATGTGAGAAGTATTTTGGATATCAGTCTGAGAATCCGAACATGGATGATCTGGCGGCATGTATGCTTTTGACTTACGCATCGGTAGCGTTGAAAGATACGCTTCCAGATGTGCTGAAATCTTATATTTTAAAAAAGAAAAATGATGTAGTGGTATTTGTTCGGAACCTGATGGACAATGTGCTTTATCAGGAGGCGTATGATGTATTATCAGAAAAAGTGGACAAGACATTACGAGTTGTATCCAGAATCCGGGATGAATTAAAAAAGGATGCGGACAAAGCAAAAGATCAGTCAGCACAGCTCCTGGATATTGCAAACTGTGATGCCTTCCGGGGACTGGATGGTATTTTAATTGACTGGGCATTGGATCAGTTAAATGACGAGATTCTGGATGCTCAGATTGATGGCATGAACCTTGCACAGATCGCAGAGCAGCGAACAGCAAAGTCCTGTCATTTTGGAAATGTATATAAAAACGAATATCAGGCAATCAAATATGCTTATCAGATGATGAAAGCGGTATCTGTTATGGAAGTAACCAGTGATATCAAAGAAATGGTCGCAGATTATCAGAAACAGACGTATTTGATTGATTCTTATTATAGATGGTTTTACAGTGCCTATGACTGTATGGAAGATACGGAGCGTTTTGCACAGGTGAGAGAGCGGATCGAGAATATGTATTCCTTTACTTACCTGCAGAAAGTAACTCCGAAATGGAATCAGGAACTGACAGAAAATCTCATGGCAGATACCGGATTGAAACGCCAGGAAGATTTCTATCGGAATTATCTGAAAGCATACGAAGGAAAGAACCGTGTGATCGTAATTATTTCGGATGCTTTCCGGTATGAATGTGCCAAAGAGTTGATGGAACGACTGGAATTGGATGAAAAGTGTACACCGAAGCTGGATTGCATGATTAGCGGTCTTCCATCTGTAACCTCTGTGGGAATGGCAAGTCTTTTACCACATAAGGAATTGCTGGTGGATGAAAAGCTGAATGTAACGGTAGACGGACAGAACTGCGGGGATCTGGCTTCAAGGGATAAGATCTTAAAAGCTCAGAATGAGAACAACGTGGCATTGTCCTTTGATGAAGTGGCAAGTGCAAATAAAGAGAAAATCCGTGAGTTATTGCAGAAGAAAAATATTGTATACATCTATCACAACCAGGTAGATGCCCGTGGAGATAAGCCAGCCAGCGAGAATGAAGTGTTTACAGCCTGTTCAGAGGCAATCGAGGAAATCCATAAACTGATCAAGAAGCTGACAGGTTATATATCAGCAGCGAAGTTCTTTGTTACTGCAGATCATGGATTCTTATATAAGAGAGATAAGCTACATGAATTTGATAAAGTGTCTTATGATCGGGAAATCTGTGCCTACTCCAATAAGCGATTCCTGCTGACGACACAGAAAGTAAATGAACCGGGAATGAAGTCAAGAATGATGGAATATATGAATCAGTTATATGTGACCACACCGATTGGAGCAGATATTTTCAAAGTCGCTGGTGGCGGACAGAATTATGTACATGGTGGTTCATCCTTACAGGAAATGCTGATACCGGTGATCGAATTGACAACCAATACCAGAGCAGTGGCATATGATTATGTGGATGTGATTTTAACTTCTGTCAATCGAAAAGTCACAAACCTGATCACCTACTTTGATTTCATTCAGACAGAGAAAGTAACAGATACCATGAAAGCAAGAAGCCTGGTGGCATACTTTACAACTGAAGATGGAGAGAAGATATCCTTTGATGTACCGATTGTGGCGAACAGCAGAGAAGATGCACCGGAGAAGAGAACATTCCATGAGAAATTTACATTGAAGTCCAGAGAATATAAGTATGGAGACAAGTATTATCTGGTGCTGGCAGATGCAAATGATGAGAAGAATATACTGCAGCAGTATGAATTTATGATTGATATTGCGTTCGTGGATGATTTTGGATTTTGAGGTGATAACAAATGATTAAATCATTAAAAATAAAAAATTTTAAGAGTATTTATAATATTACTGTTAAATTTAACCCCATTTTTAATGTGATTATCGGGGAAAATAATATAGGAAAAACGACACTGTTTGAAGCTATTTTATTGTGGAAAATGTGCTATGATGGCACAATAAAAAAGAGCAAAAAGGGATTTTATGCACAAGCACATAATCTCTTATTCCGAGATATGGAACATATTAGAGTATATCAGGACATGGATTTATTTCCACACAATTATTCAAAAAAGGATGCGGAAGCGGAGATTACATTGGAAATTGAATATAATGGGATATCTTATAGATTAGGATTTAGACTTGAAAAAGTTGATTCTATGGATGACGCATATTATCAAACAAAATATATTGATTACTCTGAATTTGAAAAATTTGCTGAAATGGTTAATTCGATTCCCGGCAAAAATTTATCAAATTTTATTATGATTAGTGAAACAAGGCCGATTGCTAATATTATAGCAAAAGAACCATATATGTATAAAGCTCAGGTAATGGATAAAATTGCAAAAGGAAAAGGATATGAGGTCTTACGTAATAAAATTAAGGATAATATTTTGAATGTGCAGGAACATATCAATAATGTAATGGGAAAAGACTATCAAATCGTTGAAAAGCAAAAAGATGATAAGACTTATATTTCCATAAAAGTGGATGGTAAAAATATTTTTTCATATGGTAGTGGGTTTTTACAACTTGCAGAAATATTTTCTTCATTAGAATATGTGGAACCAGAAATATATTTACTTTTAATTGACGAACCAGATTCACATCTTCATGCTAAATTACAAAGAAGATTGATAAATGAATTGAGAACATTAACGAATAGTCAGTTACTGATTATATCTCATAACGATCGTTTTTTGAAAGAATTGGATGAAGAAGAAATTTTGTTCATGACAGAAAGTGCTAAAGAGAATGGTATAGTAGATCATCTTCCAGCAGGATATAAAGGGATTGTTCTCGAAAATTTAGTTGGAGATCTTGAAGATGTTGAAAAGTTACGAAATGCTAGAAAACTGATTTTAGTAGAAGGAGTGGGAGATATTGACTTTCTTGATACGATGTGTCCTAAATATGAAGAGTATGCAAATGTGTCTTTTCCGATGAAAATAGTTGTAAAAATGGATGGAATAGATACTTTAAACGCTAAGTTAATTACATATTCACGTGCATTAAAAGGTATAATTCCTACAAACTGCAAATGGCTTTTAATTAGAGATACTGACTGTGTTCCATGTAATAAAAAAGAATCTGCTGGAAATGTAGATAAAAAGAATGTTGATACCAGTGGTGCGGAATTTAAAGTGTTTTTTCAAAATGGTTATGGCATAGAGTCAACATTTGCAGCTGAGCCTGATAAATTGGCAAAATTATTATGCTCATATTATAGTTTAGAAAACTCAGAAGACGTGGTTGAAAATATTATAATGGAAACAAACGCTGAGTATTTTAATAAGGTCAAGGATGTTTTAAATGTTGAAGTACATCAGGAACTAGAAAAACATTATAAACGCCAAAAAGAGGCACGTTCTGGAAAAATATATGACAACTTGCAATTTACGGATATGCTTAAAGAAATATCAGCTACAAATATTCAGTATATTATGACAAAGCCTATTATGGATCGTTATCTTGAATCATTACATGCAGGTATTGTGAATAACTTTTCGAATATCTCTGCAGTTAAATTGGATCACAGGACGATTTTTACATATTATTATCAACAAATCAGTTGTTTAGATGATATGTTTGAGTCGCATAAGGCTCTTTTGCAAGAAATATATAGAGATTGATGGGAGAAAAAATGGACGAATATAGAGAAAATACAACTGAAGACAAAAGAGAAGAAATAAAACGAAAGCTCCGACAATACTATGATGGGCGCATTGTCCGAAAGGATTTAACTAAATCTATTCGTGAGGGAGCCAATGTTCCGGTCTATGTACTGGAATATCTCCTTGGACAGTACTGTAATTCCGATGATGACGAGATCATTGAAGAGGGAGTGGAGAACGTAAAGCGTATTTTGAGAGATAATTATGTGCGTCCGGATGAGGCACAGAAGATTCTCTCTCTTTTGCGTGAAAGAGGTAGTTATACAGTGATTGACCGTATCACGGTTGTACTGAATACAAAGGAAGACCGCTATGAAGCTACATTCTCTAATCTGGGTGTAAAGGGAATCCCGATTCATCCGGATTATGTAAAAGATTATGACCGTCTGCTCTGTGGTGGCATCTGGTGTATCCTGCAGATGGAATATGAATTTATTGAAGAAGATAAGAAGAATACACAGCCAATTCGTATCCGCAAGCTGACACCAATCCAGATGCCGCATGTGGATATGGATGAAGTGAGAAATGGAAGAAAAGCATTTACCAAAGAGGAATGGATGGATATCCTGCTCCGTTCTACGGGATTGGAACCGGAAAGCTTTAGTGAGAGAGCAAAATGGCTGTTGATTGCACGTATGATTCCGCTAGTAGAGAATAACTTCAACCTTTGTGAGTTGGGACCACGTTCTACCGGTAAATCTTACATATATGAGCAGATTTCTCCGAACAGTATTCTGGTAGCAGGGGGACAGACAACGGTTGCGAACCTTTTTTATAACATGTCCAATCACACAGTAGGTCTTGTTGGTATGTGGGACTGTGTTGCTTTTGATGAGGTTGCCGGTATTAAATTTAAAGATAAAGATGGAATCCAGATTATGAAAGGTTACATGGCATCCGGAGCATTTTCACGAGGAAAAGCAGAGATCCAAGCTAAGGCTTCTATGGTATTTGTAGGAAATATCAACCAGAGTGTAGATACGCTTTTAAAGACATCCAGCTTATTTGACCCATTCCCACCGGAAATGGGAACCGATACAGCGTTCCTGGATCGTATGCACTGCTATATTCCAGGTTGGGAGATTCCGAAATACAGACCAGATTCATTCACGAATGATTATGGTTTTATTACAGATTATCTATCTGAATTTATGCGAGAACTGCGTAAAGACAGCTATAGTGATTTGATGGACAAGTATTTCCACCTTGGAAACAACCTGAATCAGCGTGATACTATTGCTGTTCGTAAGATGATTTCCGGATTTACGAAACTTCTTTATCCGGATGGAGAGGTAACGAAAGAAGAATTGCGTGAAATTGTGGAGATTTCACTGGAACTTCGTCGCAGAGTCAAAGAGCAGTTGAAAAAGATCGGCGGCATGGAGTTCTATGATGTGAATTTCTCTTATACAGATAATGACAGTTTTGAGGAGCATTATGTTTCCGTTCCAGAGCAGGGCGGCGGCAAGTTAATTCCGGAAGGCATGGGAAAACCAGGATCTGTTTATACCGTTTCCAAATCAAAGACAGGTATGATCGGTTGCTATATGCTGGAAACACAGATGATGCCTGGAAATGGAAAGCTGACTTGTACTGGCATTGGATCAGGAAAAGAGCCGAAAGAGGCAACAAATACAGCATTTAATTATTTGAAAGCAAATGGAAACCGTATTTCCGGTCAGATCAGTACCACAACAAAGGATTATATCATTAACTATCAGGATATGCAGGGCATTGGAATGACAGGAAACCTGGCATTGCCGACGTTAATTGCAATCTGTTCCGCAGCACTTGGAAAGACACCATTGAACAGCCTTGCAATTCTTGGTGAAATCAGTATTGGAGGTACTCTGATCAAGGTAGATGAGCTGGCAAGTACACTGCAAGTATGTCTAGACAGTGGAGCGAAGAAAGTATTATTGCCAATTACTTCTGCAGGTGATCTGGGAACTGTACCATCAGATTTGGTTGGTGCATTTAGCTTGATTTTCTATTCTTCCGCAGAAGAAGCAGTATTTAAAGCACTTGGTGTGGAATAAGACATGAGAATAGTACAAAAGCAGATAAGAAGGTGATGAGTTATTTTTGAACAGGATTTTGAAGAGATGTTGCGGCAACACCAGGCATTTCTTGATGATAGAAAGAAATTTAAGGCATTGGTAAAAGACTTATTTCCAGATCAGGCGAAGAATGTCAATTTATTGCTGATGGCATATAACATGGGAATTGCGCAGGATATTCAGACTGCATCCCACATCAATAATACCTTTGCATTCCGATATGTGAAGCAGCTTATGGACGATTTTGGCATGAGCCGTGTTAATGCAGACTGGATTGTTTCAGTATGGTGTGCATGCTATGGGGCAAAAGTGCTGGGAAAAGCCTGTGACATTTCCATTCAGAAGCAGGGAAGCGGACCGGCAATTCAAGGAGAACAGTCATCTTCTGGCAGATCTTATGGGGATCTATTTACATATGAAAAAAGCCGTAGAGGAAAAGGTCTTGCAGTGACTGGATTTCGTGGAGATAAGAACAAAACGATTATTTTTCAGAATAAATCCGGGAATACGCCGGTGGTGGAGATCGCAGATGACAGCTTCAGTAATTCTCCGACAGAGGAAGCCATTCTGACAGAAGGAATATCCTATATTGGACGAAAAGCTTTCTCTGGGTGTAATAAGCTGCATCAGGTGGTATTGCCGATCAGTATCGAAGAGATTGAAGATTCAGCCTTTGAAAATTGTAGCAGTCTCAAATCAATATCATTGCCGGTGGCATTAAAGACGATTGGGGATGGTGCGTTGAAAGGAACAGGACTTCGAACAATCGCTATTCCAAAGAGTGTGTTCTGGGTAGGGGAAGGACTTTTGGCAGAGTGTGATTCGTTAGATCATATAACAATTTCAGAGAATATAGAAAGAATCCCAGCTAAAATGTTTGAAAATTGTAAAAATCTAAAAAAGGTGGAATTGCAGAAGAATCTAGTTGAGATTGGTGAACGTGCATTTTTTGGATGCAGTTCTTTGGATTTTCTGATTATTCCAGATAGTGTGAAACAAATTGGTTTAGATGCATTTGCCAATATGGATAAGCAGTTTATTCTTCAATGTTCTTTTGGTTCATATGCAGAAGTGTATGCCAGAAAGAATAAGATTAAATATCAGTTGGTGTAAAATGTCGCCTGATATGGGACAAAAAAATCAGCGCTTGATGATATGATGGTATAAAATAAAAAAGCCTATATGAAATAGGCTTTTTATAACACACACTGTGTTTGTCAGTTATCTGACGCATTCATAATAATATTATTTGAACTTGCAGTGTAAATCTATAGGGTAATGATTTACAAAATTAAAATATCATATTTTGAGGTGGGGTGTCAAGAGTGAAAGAAAATTATTATTTAGGATTAGATATTGGAACAAACTCCGTTGGCTACGCAGTAACGGATGGACGGTTCAATTTGTTGAAGTACAAAGGGGAATCAATGTGGGGATCCCATGTGTTTGAAGAAGGAAAACAATGTTCAGACAGAAGAATGCATAGAACAGCACGTAGACGATTAGATCGCAGACAACAAAGAGTTCATTTGACACAGGAAATTTTTGCAAAAGCTATTAGTGAAGTTGATGAAAGATTTTTTGTTCGATTGAAGGAAAGTGCATTATTTAGGGAAGATACCAGTGGAAGAGATACTTATCTTTTTTTTCAAGATGAAAATTATACGGATAAAGAGTATCACAAAGATTATCCAACAATTCATCATCTCATTAAAGAACTGATGGAAAATACAAAACCGCACGATGTTCGCTTGGTTTATTTAGCAATTGCCTGGCTTATGGCGCATAGAGGACATTTTTTAAGTGAAGTAAATAAAGATAATATTACCGAGTTACTTGATTTTGATTCGATTTACGGAAATTTGATGGAGCTTTTTACAACGCCACCATGGATATGTTCTGATAAAGAAGAATTCAAAAATATTCTTTTATTGCATCAAACGATTAAAAATAAAGAGAGAAAATTCTGGGGATTACTATACGATGGGAAAAAGCCTAAAACTGATGAAGAGGATTACATCAATAAAGAAGGACTGATTCGACTTCTTTCAGGAGGAACTGTAGAGGCTGGAAAACTATTTAATCAGAAAGAATTTCAGGAGAAAATTTCTATTTCGTTGAAAAAATCAGAGGAAGACTTCCAATTGCTTTTAGATGAAATGGATGAAGTGGATTCAGAGTATTCAGAGTATTTGATTCGACTTCGCGCACTTTATGATTGGGCATTGTTAGTGGATTCATTACATGGATGTTCCAGTATTTCAGAAGCAAAGGTGCAAGATTATATTCAACATGAAGCGGATTTAAAGATACTAAAGAGTTTTGTTCGTAAGTATTGCCCGAATGAGTATGCGACCATATTTAAAAATGCAGAAAAAGAAAACTATGCATCTTATGTATATAATATCCCAAAGGGAAAAAGAACGAAAGAATATAAGAAGAAGATCACACAAGAAGAATTTTGCGATTATCTAAAAAAGAAATTAAAAGATGTTCAAATTGATGAAGAAGATGAGGAAATTTATCAAGATATGATGTTCCGATTGGAAACATACACATTTATGCCGAAACAGGTAACGGGAGATAATAGAGTTATACCTTATCAGCTTTATTATGATGAATTGAAAAAAATTCTGGAAAATGCAGAAAACTATTTGCCGTTTTTGAAAAAGGAAGATGAACAGGGCATTTCTAATAAAACGAAGTTGCTTTCTATATTTGAATTTCGTATTCCATATTATGTGGGTCCGCTTTGCTCAACAAGTAAATATGCATGGTTGAAACGAAAGTCAGAAGGAAAAATTTATCCCTGGAATTTTGAAGAAAAGGTGGATTTAGATCAAAGTGAGGAAGCATTTATTAACCGAATGACAAATAATTGCTCTTATTTGCCAGGTGAAACTGTGTTGCCACAGAATTCATTATTGTATTGCAAATTTACTGTGTTGAATGAAATAAACAATATTAAAATTAATGGAACCTCAATTTCCGTGGAATGTAAACAGGAGATTTATAGACTTTTTGAAGAAAATAAAAAAGTAACAGTTGATAAGATAAAGAAATACTTAATTAGTAATAATTATATGAAAAAAGAAGATGTACTGGGTGGTATCGATGTTACTATAAAATCTTCTCTCAAACCACAGCATGATTTTAAAAGACTTCTAAATTCAGGAGTTTTAAATGAAAGAGAAGCAGAGCGAATTATTGAGTGCATTACATATTCTGAAGAAAAAAATAGAGTGCTTCGGAGATTAGAGAGGGAGTTCCCAAAACTTTTAGATGAAGACAGAAGGTATTTATCAAAATTAAAATATAGTGGTTTTGGAAGATTATCTAGAGAATTTTTTACTGGAATTCGAGCTGCAAATAAGGAAACCGGTGAAAGTTTTAGTATTATACAGGCATTGTGGGATACAAATGATAATTTGATGCAATTGCTTTCAGATCGATATACATTCAAAGACAGTATCGAAGAAGAACAACGTAAATATTATGAAGAGCATCCGATGACGGTAGAATCTTTATTAGAGGAAATGTATGTTTCAAATGCGGTAAAACGTCCAATTTACAGAACATTAGATGTAATAAAAGATATTCAAAGTGTTTGCAAAACAGCACCAAAAAAAATCTATGTGGAAATGGCACGAGGACAGGAAGAAGGAAGCAGTAGAAAGAAATCAAGGAAAGATCAGATTTTAGAATTGTATAAAGGTATGGATAAGGGCGAAGTAAGGGAATTATCAAAACAATTGGAAGATTGTAGTGAACGCGAACTTAGAAGTGAAGTTCTTTTTCTATATTTTATGCAGCTTGGAAGAAGTATGTATTCCGGCAAGTCAATAGATATCGAAAAACTAAAAACAGATGCTTATAATGTGGATCATATTTATCCACAGTGTAGAGTAAAAGATGATAGCCTCTCAAATAAAGTTCTTGTTTTGTCAGAAGAAAATGGAGTAAAGGGGGATAAATATCCAATTAGTGCAGAAATCAGACAAAAGATGGGAGAAATGTGGAGAGTGTACCATGAAAAAAGACTTATTTCAGATGAAAAATATCATCGTCTGACAAGGGGTAGTGGATTTTCAAACACAGAAAAAATGGAGTTTATCAATCGGCAACTGGTGGAGACTAGACAGTCTACAAAAGCATTGACAAGAATTTTTCAGTACATTTTTCCAGAAACAGAAATTGTTTTTGTGAAGGCTGGTCTTGTTTCAGATTTCCGAAATGAAATTCTGAAATGTGCGAAAAGCAGAATTGTAAATGATTTACATCATGCGAAAGATGCATATTTGAATATTGTTGCAGGAGAAGTGTATCATGCCAGATTTACTGCCAAATTCTTTAAAGTTGATCAAGATGAATATTCGGTAAAGACAAAGGTGATTTTTGAAAACAAAGTATGGCGCGGAAAAGAATTAGTGTGGGAGGGGGGAAAAGATATCGCGAGAGTGAAAAAAATACTCACGAAAAACAGTGTCCACTATACAAGATATGCGTTTGAAAGAAAAGGAGGTTTATTTGACCAACAGCCTTTGAGAGCAGCATCAGGGTTAATCGAGCGAAAAGTTGGATTGGATACAGAAAAATATGGAGGATATAATAAATCAACAGCCAGTTATTTCCTGTTAGTAAAATATATTGAAGCGGGAAAGAAACCAAAGCAAGATGTAATGTTTGTTCCAATAGATTTGATGGAATCGGAACGGATTATGGATAATGAAACCTATGCAAAAGACTATGCAAGAAATACGATTGCAAAGATTCTTGGAAAACCAAGAGATGTAGTGCAGGAAGTAAGTTTTCTGTTGGGTATGAGAAAAATGAAAGTAAACACATTGTTGACATTTGATGGATTTGAAGCAACCCTGGCAAGTAAATCTAATGGAGGAAAGATATTAGTATTTGGATCTATGATGCCGTTGTTTGTTGACAATAAGAAGGAAAGCTATATCAAACGCTTGGAAAGCTTTGCTAAAAAGAAGAAACAAAATAATTCTTTGTTAGTAGATGAAGTATATGACAAAATAACGAAAGAAGAAAATGGTGAGTTATTTTTATTTTTAACAAGCAAAGTAAAAGAAAAGCCTTATTGTTTAATATTTGGTAGTCAACTACAGGTATTACATGATAAAGAAAAGGAGTTTGAAAATTTGAACTTAGAACAACAGGTAGATACACTTTTAAATGTTCTTTCTATTTTTAAAACAGGGCGAACAACCGGCTGTGATTTAAAAGCATTGGGAGGAGCTGGACAGGCAGGGATATTTACAGAAAATTCTAAATTGTCAAATTGGAAAAAATCATACAAAGATGTCCGGATTGTAGACATTTCTGCAGCTGGACTACATAGGAAAATATCTCAGAATTTATTGGAGTTATTATGAGCTTTAGAACGGTAGTTATTACAAAACGCTGTAAATTAGATTATAAAATGAATTTCTTAGAAGTGAGGAAAGAAGATACAAAAAGGATTCTCTTAGATGATATCCATACACTTATTATAGAGAATCCTGCGGTATCTCTTACAGGGTGTTTAATGGAAGCACTTATACAGAAAAAGATTAAAGTGATTTTTTGCGACAGCAAAAGAAATCCGCAGTCGGAATTGGTGCCCTATTATGGATGCCATGATTGTTCTAGTAAAATCAAATTACAAATGTCATGGACTGAAGAACTTAAAGGGGAAATTTGGACAAGAATTGTAAAAGAAAAAATTCGAAAACAGGCAGATTTTTTGTTGGATTTACAAAAGGAAGAAGAAGATTTACTGAGAATCTACATAGATGAGATGGAATATCGGGATGCAACGAACCGTGAAGGACATGCGGCCAAAGTGTATTTTAATGCGTTATTTGGAAAAGATTTTACCAGAAATGATGATAATTCAATTAATGCAGCTTTGAACTATGGATATTCGCTTATTTTATCAACAATTAACAGAGAAATTGTTGCAAATGGATATCTGACACAATTAGGATTTTTTCATGATAACATGTTCAATCAATTTAATTTAAGTTGTGATTTAATGGAACCGTTTCGTATTCTGGTAGATCGATACGTTTATTCCAGTGGATTTACAGCATTTTCAGTAGAAGAAAAACACAAAATGGTAGAAATTTTGCAGCAAGAAATAGGGATTAATAATACACGGCAAGTCTTAACTAATGGCATTAAGATTTATGTGAGAAGTATTTTTGACGCAATAAATGAAAAGGACTTGTCGTTGATTACATTTTATGGATTATGAGTTATCGATTTATGAGAGTTTTAGTTTTTTTTGATTTGCCGGTACAGACATCAGAGGATATGAAAAATTATCGATTGTTTCGAAAAACACTTTTGAAAAATGGCTTTTTTATGATGCAAGAATCTGTTTATTGTAGAATGGTTTTAAATCAAAGTGTAGAAAAAAACGTGATCCATACGATTCGAAAGGCTAAACCACCGGCAGGATTAGTTCAGATTTTGACAGTAACAGAAAAACAATTTTCAAAAATGGAATTTTTGGTAGGAAAACCAGATGAAGAAGTAATAGATACCGATGAAAGGCTGGTTATATTATGAAAATTGTGCATCCCAAAATAAATAGTAAGATAGAAATATCCGATCATGAAATTAGTGTACTTGTGATTGAAGCCCCAGAATTTTTTTATGAGCTACTGATGGATATAAAAAGCCAGATAAATAATTTTGAAGGTAATACAGTATTATCCGTTCGCAATGAACCTGTCAGTTTTCATAAATGTGTAGAATTAATTACAGATCCGTTGGCTATAGAAATGAATAGTAGGACAATAATAAAAAAAGTATTAGTGGCTATGGAAAAGTGTGGTCAGGATGCGGTATACTATGAAAGAACACAAAAATTGCTGGCTGAAATTGAGACATATATTAATGATTTGAGCCTTAATTTTGATTCAGAAATAGAATGCCATGATATTTCGTTTCAACAGATACTTAAAGCAGCAGAACTGACTGTGGCAGATGAATATTCTAGGCTTGTGGATAAAATTTATGCGTATATGGAGTTAATACGTGAGTTTGAAGGAGATAAGCTGTTTATTTTTGTTAATCTAAGTAGTTATATAAGAAAAGAACAATTGCAAGAATTTGTAAATACTGTGGTTGGGCATTCTTTTAGAGTGTTATTAATTGATAGTCACGATTTTGAAAGATTAGAACAAGAAAATCGTTTGATTGTTGATTGTGATTTGTGCGAGTTTTAAATAGATCCTATAGATTTTGCAACGATAGCAGGTCGTTTTCTCGAATTTGAGGTTTGAGAGTAGTGTAAATTTATAGGGGAATGAAACTGATAAAGTAGGTTGTTCGCCTGTTAGTTGTTTGAGAGTAGTGTAAATTTATAGGGGAATGAAACCACTCCTTTATTTATATAACAATTAAGTTGTTTGAGAGTAGTGTAAATTTATAGGGGAATGAAACACCGTTCCGTCCGAACACACATAGTCGTGGTTTGAGAGTAGTGTAAATTTATAGGGGAATGAAACTTCATCTTGGTTATCAAGATTATATGCTTTGTTTGAGAGTAGTGTAAATTTATAGGGGAATGAAACTGCGTACGAAGAGAGGAAGCCAGTATGATAGTTTGAGAGTAGTGTAAATTTATAGGGGAATGAAACGATTGACAGGAGAAATTATTTAAATCTGTGTTTGAGAGTAGTGTAAATTTATAGGGGAATGAAACTCCGCATTCGCTTTACTTCTGCCGGTGTCGTTTGAGAGTAGTGTAAATTTATAGGGTAATTTTGGGTTTTATAGGTCAGATGATAAAAAATCGTTGCTGATAAAGAAATTATTGAAAAAATTGTAGATGTAGATTAAAAATGGATAGAGAGTAAGCTGAAAAAGATTGGATATTTTTCTAAGTGAAGAGGAAGATAGAACAGAGGTTATTTTGATAAAATACCTTTATGAAAAATATGGCGACCACTATTTTAAATTGGAAACGAAAGTGACAGAAGAAAACAGAATTTTGCCTAATGGAGCAGAAAACAATGGCTTATTAACACTAATGGTATGTGAAGATGGAAAGATTCTTGTGTTACCAATGTAAATAAGAATAAATCTAATGGCAAAAAAATAAAATGCTGAAAACAGAGGAGTTATTTTGGATGATAAAAGCAGATCAGTTATTAGATGTGATTACAATTGAGGAGGGAAATTATACAATAGATTTAGTATAAGTTTTAATGTCACCTGCGAAGGGACTGGAATAAGAACATATTATGATAAGGTAGTATCTAGGATAATGAGGTGAGAGGATGGGACTTTTTGATGCACTATTTGGAAATCGGAATCAGATTCCTACGGTGACGACGATTTTGCCGGATGCAGCAAGGCAGGAGATCATTGCAGGCAGACTTCCAATTTTAAACACAGACAAACTGTTCCTGAAACGTGGAGAAAGGATTCACTTTATTGATAAGGCAATCAATATGGAGCAGAAAACAGTGAAAGAGTTCCGCCATGTGGGAGGAAGTGCCCCAGGATTATTTGAGGGAACCCGTTGGAGTTCAGGAAGAGGAAGAACTGTTGAACATACAGAACTTGTGCAGCACCGGGGAATTTTATACATAACCAATCAGAGAATTGTGTTTCAGGCAATGGAATGGGGATTTGACAAGACCTATCGTTATCTGACAGCTATTACGCCATATAGCAATGCTTGCGAAATGCAATTTGGCAATAAATCCTATTGCATGATCGTGGCGGATGGAAGTGTAGTAAATCAAGTGTTGCAGTTGATCAAACAAAGGAGGCAGATACCATAATGGAAGGACAATTAAAAAATGGAACAATTCTCACTTCAGAGAGTGGAAATAAATATGAGGTAGTCAGTCTCCTGGGAGCTGGTGGACAGGGAGAAGTCTATGATGTGAAATGCGGCGGCAATCATTATGCTTTGAAATGGTACTTTAAAGGCAGTGCTACGGAACGTCAGAAAAAGATTCTGGAAACAATCATTGCGAAAGGTTCACCGGATGAAAGTTTTCTCTGGCCTATGGAACTGATTGTACCGACAAAGAGTGATCTGTATGGTTATATCATGCCTCTTCGACCGAAAAATTATAAAAGCATCGTGGATCTGATGAAAAAACGTGTAAATCCATCTTTTTATACTTTGTGTAGAACTGCTTTTAATCTAACCAGAGGTTATCAGAAACTGCACGCTATGGGAGCTAAGTATCAGGATATTTCTTTCGGAAACTTATTTTTTAATCCGGATAATGGAGATGTACTGATTTGTGATAATGATAATGTTTCTTTTGATAATAGTAAGCCAGGTGGAGTTCTTGGAACACCGGGATTTATGGCACCGGAGATTGTAAGAGGTGAGAAACGTCCATCCAAAGATACAGACCGCTATTCCCTTTCTGTGCTGTTGTTTTATCTTTTTATGGTAAATCATCCACTGGAAGGAAAACTGGAAGCAAGTATTCGCTGTATGGATATGGCAGCAAGAGTGAAGCTGTATGGTACAGATCCGGTATTTATCTTTGATCCGAATAATAAGACGAACAGACCGGTAAAAGGGATTCATGACAATGCAACGATTTACTGGCCATTATATCCAGAAAAATTGCGGCAGATGTTTACCAAGGCATTTACAGTCGGATTGAATGAGCCAAGCAAACGTATCACAGAGCCGGAATGGATGACACTATTTTCCAATATGATGAGTGGAATGTTGCAGTGTTCCTGTGGTGCACAGTTCTTTTATGATGAAGAACTGGAAGCAAAAGGTGTAGCACATACCTGTTGGAACTGTGGGAAAGCTGTACAGATACCCAATAAGATCATCATTGGGAAGAACCAGGTACTGCTAAATCAGAATACAAAATTGTTGCATCATCATGTTTATGATGACTTTGATATGGATACAGTTGTAGGATCGGTGGTTCAGAATCCGAAGAACCCGGCACTCTGGGGAATTCGGAATGAAGATAACGTGAACTGGACTTACCAGAAAGCAGATGGCACGCAGATACCGGTTGCACCAGGAAAAACAGCTGGGATTGCAAAAGGTGTAAAGATCATATTTCCTGGAACGGTTGGAGAGTTCAGATAATCGCTTAAAGGAGAATGGGGAATGGTATCAAAGGATAAAATGCAAGAGGAAATTGATAAAGCAACAGTAGCTTTGGGGATGCAAAAGGAGTTAGATCTTTATTCAATATTGCTTAGAATAAAATATGCGAAAGATAGAGAAGAAGTAATTGATAGAGAAGTTAAAGTTTGCAGAGCAAAGCTGGAACATGCATGGCAAATAGATAAGAAGATACTTGATGACTTAGAAGTTGAAAGTGGAAAGATTGGGGGATAAGAAGATGGAAGTATTACAAATACCAGGTGGAGAATTAGCAACAAGACCAATTCATTTCTTTTGGGTAGTGGATTGCTCTGGATCCATGTATGGAGAGAAAATTGGAATCGTAAACAATACCATTCAGGAATGTATTCCAGAGATGCGTACAGCAGCAGATAATAATCCGAACGCACAGCTTTTAATCCGTGCCTTACAGTTTTCTTCAGGTGCAAGTTGGATTACAACAACCCCAGTACCTGTTGAAGATTATGGGTGGGAAGATATGGATGCAAATGGATTGACAGAGCTTGGAAAAGCGTTTGATCTTTTAGCGGCACAACTGAGTATTCCGCCAATGCCAGAGAGGGCATTACCGCCGGTTATTGTACTTCTTTCTGATGGACAACCTACAGATGATTATAAAAGAAGTTTAGAAAAATTGAAAAAATTACCATGGTTTAGAAAAGCAGTTAAAATTGCAATTTCTATTGGTCAAGATGCAGATGATGATGTGTTAGTTGAGTTTTGTGGGAATAATGAATTGGTTTTACAGGCAAATAATGCGGCAGCCCTTGCGAAAATGATTAAATGGGCATCTACGACAGCTTCTATGGTATCAGCACCATCAAGTAAGCCAATGAACTCTGTACCAGCTTCTGTACCTACATCTTCAGCAGGTGTTTCTGTAGTGCCATCCGTACCGGCAAATGATCCATTTGCACCGGTAAACAATGGGGCACCGTTGGTACTTGATATGAGTAATATTCCAAATCCAGATGATTTTGATGAAGGGGCTGTCTGGTAAGAAGAGGAGGAGTCGGATGAAACGTTATATATGTGATGGAATCGTCAAAGGTGCGACTCACGTAAGAAACCAAATGCCCTGTCAGGATAATAAACGAATTGTAGAGGTATCAGATAAAATTGCAATCATTGCGGTCGCAGATGGTCATGGAAGCTCTAAATGTCCAAGAAGTGACAGAGGTTCTATGATTGCTGTAAATTCCTTTTATGAGGTTATGAAAAACTATCTGAGAGTCTATGGAGAAAATGAGGATGGACTTTCTAATCTGATCACGTTCCTTAACCGGGAAGGCGACATACGGTTCGCCCAGGATGTATGTGAAGAATGGCAGGCAAGGGTGAAACAGTCTTTTTATAAAAACAAAGTAGATGGAATGACCGATGAAGATGGAAATATCAAGTGGTCGTCTGTATTTTCATTGTATGGAACGACACTGCTTGGAATGCTGGTGACTGACAGCTTTGTATTTTCTTTCCAAATCGGAGATGGTGATATTAGTGTTGTGACAAAAGAGGAAGTGGCACCGCTGGTAGAACCAGAGAAATTCCTTGGAACAGAAACACATTCTCTTTCAAAACCGGATGCATGGAGAAAAGCCGTGGTATCGGTGTGGAGACGGGAAAGGGAAAGTAAAGAGTCATGTATGTACATCCTTTCTACAGATGGATTTGCAAACAGTTATACTTCTGATGAAGAGTACCAGAAGACATGTAAGGATTATTTGCAGATGATTCAGGAGCATGGAGCAGAGACGGTACAGGCAAATCTGAAGAACTGGCTGACAGAGACTAGTGAACTTGGGTGTGGAGATGATATCACAGTTGTTATGGTGTATTTTACAGGAGAATAGGGGGGCACAGGAAAATGATTGTAGATCGCTATTATTATCACCAACTGAATAAACAAGAGCAGGCGATCTATAAGGCATTTTACAATGGGGCAATGTTGCATCAGGAGATCATACCAATTCCGGTACGTGGTAAATTTACACAGGATAGCTTTGAACGTATATTCATGGCAATGACAAGGGATAATCCATTGATTTATTTTCTGAATCAGTCAGCATGTAGTACTGCCAGTGATATGTTTGGGCATATTGCAATCTGTCCGCAATATTTTTTTTCGAAAGAAAAGGTAAAAGAATATAACCGAAAAATTGAAAAAAAGGTGAATGAACTTGCAGGACAGCTGCATCTGCTGGAATGTAATGATTATAAAAAAGAACTTCGAGTGCACGATTGGATTTGTCGGAATGTTGCGTATGACTATGAAGGAAGCGATAAGGACAAGTTATCCAGAGTGATTGCTTCACACAATATTCTTGGTGTTTTTGCACATCATAAAGCTCAATGTGAAGGGATTGCTAAGGCGGTAAAGGTTCTTTTGAATGCAGTTGATATGAAGTGTATAGTTGTAACCGGTGATTCAACAAAAAGCGGACAGTGTGTGCCACATGCATGGAATATTGTAAATATTGATGGAGAGCCGTATCAGTTAGATGTTACTTGGGATACAAGTACAACAGGGCAGAACAAGCAGTTCGTGGTATATGATTACTTTAATCTGACAGACGAGTTAATGAATCAGGATCACAAAGCGGATAGCAGCTTACCGATATGTAGAAGCAAGAAAGCGAATTATTATGTACAGAGAGGTTGGTCCTTTCAGATGAGACATCGACTTATGGAATATATTGACAGATTAATTGAAAAGAATGAACGGATATATGAATTTCGTGCGGAAGGCAGACTAAATAAAGTTGCCATAGAGAAGGAAGTAGCTGATTATATTGTGCGGAAATTACAGGCGTATGGAAGAAGTTGTAATAGAATAAGAACCAGTTCTAATAGAGGACTTGGAATATACCGTATAGAAATATTATGAAGAGGTTGAGAATATGTTGGAATTTGTGATTTATGGGATTGGATATTTCGTTTGTACGTTGCTTATTCAATATATGCTTTTCAAACTCCGAAAAAACTATAATCATGGACCAAATGGAGTATGGGTTGGAACTAGAGCGATTATGATTTTATGTGTTATTGGCATTATAAATCATAAGATTAGTTATCTTGCGGCAATATTGGGATTTATCTGTGCGGATGAGGTAGGTAAGGCTGCAGGATATTATTGACAAAAGTGGTAAGTTGAATGAAGCAATTGAGCATACACAGACATTTGAGCTAGAATTATACAGAACAGTATCATCTGGTTTCATTATTTGCTCAGAAAGATTTTACTGATGTAAATTTAGACAGAGAGCAAAATATAGTTTCACTTTGCAGTTATTGTCATAATCTTTTGCATTATGGAACGGATATAGATGGCGTGCTGTATAAATTATATATAGATCGAAAAGATATACTGCAATTGATTGAAATAGCGATTTCTTACGAAGATTTATAATAGTATTATTTATAAATATCTGAGGAGAGGTGTTATGGCACAGATTAATTTAAAAAATATTAAAAAGATAAAGAAGAACAGAAACATCATACATGATAAAGTATATACTACTTATACGGTATTTAATGCTGATGGTGACCGGTATGTTCAGATAGATACCTATGGTAAAATTGACCGTGAGAATCCGGATAAGATTAGTCAGTCGATTCAATTCGATAAACAGACTGCAGAATTTATTGTAGAACTGTTGAAAAAAGAATTTGAAATAAAGTAATCGTTTGGAATTGTCTAAGGCATGTGCAGTTTACCAATCATACAACAGCAATCTATAGATTATAAAGATATCACAGAGCGTCTTATAAGGAGACAATGATCAAGTTCCTAACTGTATAGATGTAAGATCGTGAATCACCGTTTTGAACAAGAGGAAAATGATATTATTTGGCGGATAGTTGTCAACACACCTTTTGTTCTAAAAAGTCTTGATTTTATTGGGGGGCTTGGATGGAAGTATAGAATTTACACCTTTGGAGGATCGGTAAACATGATGTATGGAATGGCAAGAGATATGAAGTCAGTATTTTTGGACAGTATTTTGGTAAAACGATATCATCAGAGTTGGATTATCGGAGGAGTTTGCTATGTCAAAAGAAAGAGAAAAAGTAAAGTGTAAAACAGAATTAGAATTCATTACGGAAGTTGTGGATGAGTGTGTGGCAAACCTTAAAGATAAAGACAGAGAGCATCTTATTCGTAATCCATATGCAATAGATTATCATTTTTCATATTGTTTATATATCAGAAATCATTACATACATAACAGAGATTTCTCTGATGTGGATTTTTGGACTGATCCTGATGATTTGTCATCTGAAATTATTAGAATGATTTTTGCAAAGCTTATTCCCGAATATGATTATGATAATCAGTTTATTGAAAACCTGTTTAATGATAAGAGATTCATCCAACTGCGACAGGAATATAGAGCCATTTATGGTGATTATCCAATGACTATGGTGGAAGAGTATAAAGAAGATATTTCCTTTGAACCTGCATTGTCTATGTCTGAAATTAGAAGTTCGAATAATGTAGATATAGATAAAGAAATTGAGGTTTCCAGGAAAAATCACGAAAAAAGTTGTGCACATATTGAAAAATTATTGAAGAAATTGGCTGAAAAAGTTTGGAGACTTGATCATCTCAGACAAACAGCAGAGGAATGTGGTATTGACTATGAGGAATTAATTCCTAAGATTCAGGAAATACAGAAAATATTATTTGAAGATAGAGAGTACATACCGGTTGAAGTTTGCCTGCTGCCTTATAAAAAGGCTATAGGGCAGAAACGCTACATTGAGTACAGAAGAAGATTGAGTAAATTATTAGAGGAACATCCGAGGTTGATGGAAAAGCTGGATCTTTCTTATTTCAATGACAGAGTTTTGGCGAAAGTTGTATTGAAGTATAGATGGTCGTTAGGGGTACTTCCGCAATATCAGGATGATGAGGTGATGGTAAGATATAGTCTTTCACATAGTGGAGAAGCGATAGAATTTGCATCTAAACGCTTTCAAAATAATCGTGAATGGGCGAAGTTTGCTATTGAACATTCAGCAAATGGAACCATCATGTATCTGGATTGTATGAAGCCATATCGTAAAGATAAAGAACTTGTTTACTTGGCGTGTAAAGTAGAAAGATGGAATTTTATCTATGTTGATAAATCTTATCGAGATGATTTTGAATTGGCAAAGCTTTGCATGGAACAGGGTGGAAATCTCAATACGATTTATGAGTATATGAGTGCAAGGTTGCGAGGTAACAAGGAACTGGCAATGCTTGATTTACAAGAGGATTTTCCAAATACAGAATACTATTCATCTAAACTTAGAAATGATGATGAAATAGCAGCGGAATTGTTTAGACTCCACGGAGCTGATTCATGGGCATGGTATCATATGAGCAAGCGTCTAAAGAAGCAATATAAGATAGAAGAAATGTAGAGGTGTGGTAAATGTGAAAGATTAGATTTATGCTAAGGAGGAATTGGTCTGTGTAAATTTATGAACTTACAGAAAATTGGATTTCATGAAAGAAGTGGAATGCCTATATCAGAAGAATATAGAATAGTCGTCTACGCTGGGAAAATTCTGATAATGGATAACTATGGGACGGAAAAAGAGGATGTGAGATTATCTGACGTTGAAATTAGTTGGATAGAATGCAGCACAAAAAAATTAAAAGCAACTTTGTAACAATTGATATAGCACGGAAAGATGACGGAGAGCTAATGATCATAGAATTTGGTGATGGTCAAGTTTGACGATTTCTGATATTGATTTTAAAGAACATACGATCAACATCGATCATCAATTACAGAAAAAGTCAAAAATTGGATATTATATTCAAGAAACAAAGACAACCAGTGGAATAAGAAAGATACCTATGACTTCGGAAGTAGAGGAAAGTTTTAAGAAAATTATAGAAAAACGAAACCCGCCGAAAGCAGAACCTATGGTAAATGGAAAAAGTGGATTCTTATATTTTTATAAGGATGGAAGTATCTGTTATTCATTGCAATGTGAGCATTACTTTAAACATATCATTCAGAAATATAATAATACCTACAAAGTGCAGATGCCTGTTATTACACTTCATATCTGTCGTCATACGTATTGTTCAAATATGGCAAAATCTGGAATAAATCCAAAAGCATTGCAATATTTGATGGGTCACTCAGATATCAGTGCAACGCTGAATACATATACGCATGTAAATCTTGAGGATGCCAGAGAAGAAGTCGCCAGACTTCGGATTGTGCAATTACGATTTTATAACTTAAAATGGCAAGGTGTAAAAACGTGGAATTTACACCATATGTTATACCTTTTGCGGTATAACATATGCCATAACACATCAATTTATGCCAGAAAGCAATTTTTTACAGGGGCTTACAAAGCCCGAAATATCAAGAAACACAAGGAAATGCGAGGTTATGTAACAATGATAAAAATACTATTCATCTGCCACGGCAATATCTGCCGTTCCACCATGTCCCAGTTTGTTTTCCAGGACATGGTCAACAAGCGTGGTCTTTCCGACCACTTTCATATTGATTCTGCAGCTACAAGCCGCGAGGAAATCGGGAATCCCCCGCATTACGGGACTGTGAGGAAATTAAAAGAAGTGGGGATTCCGGTGCTTTCTCATCGTGCACGTCAGATGACAAAAGCGGATTATCAAGAATATGACTATCTGATCGGAATGGATTCCGCAAATATCCGTAATATGAACCGGATTCTCGGCGGAGATCCGGAAGCGAAAGTGCAGAAATTACTTGATTTTACAGAACGAAAAGGGGATATTGCGGATCCGTGGTACACCGGAAATTTTGATTTGACTTATCGGGATGTGTCAGAGGGCTGTGAAGGTTTACTGCATTTTCTGGAAGAACGGGAAGAGGAACTGAAAAAGTGGTAAAACAATAGAAATAAGGAAAAAAGAGAAGAAAAGAAAACCGCTTGTGGACAAGATGCAGAATGATCGGAATGGATCATTGCTGTTTGACCGTAAGCGGTTTTTTAAAATTGATATTTATAATGCATATGACAGCAGGCGTTTCAGGCTGTTGTGAAAATGCCGGTGCTGAGCTTTGTATTTTCTGCGTTCGGTTGTAGAGGCGTTCTGGTTCAGATAAGCATCATATTTTGCAAATAATGTGTGATAATCGGCATCTTGATTTTGCCCCCAGCGGACAAGAACCCAATTCATTGTCTCGGGCTGCCAGTATTCCATCGGAATTCCGGCATTTTTCAAGATCGTGATATACTGAACAGCTTGTAAAGAAAGATCACTGAGTTGTTCTTCGATTTCCTGTTCCACCCTATCTGTCTTTCCGATTTTTCGCAATATTTTCATCGGCAGGCTGGCGCGTCTGGATGCCTGTTCTTCCAGATGGCAGCCTTTATTGACGATCTCATTGAGTTTGCATGCTGCATTCCAATAAGTGACAAAGGAATCAGATTCTTTTTTCTCAGCTTTCTTTTTTTCGCGCTCAGGATCTCCGACCGTAAAAGTACGAAAAACCCGTTTTTTTCCACCGCCGAGTTCCAGATCGTATTGCCTGCGTTTTTCCGGATCGGAAAGTGTGCGATAGGCTTCTAATATTTCCTGCATATATGCGGTTGTATCAATATCATTATGCATATTGGCATCCGGATGGTATACTTTTGCTAATGCATTTTTTGCGTTTGTTATTTCTTCCAGAGTTGCTTCTCTGGATACTCCCAGAACATGATAATATGTACGAACTGGCATGATTCCTCCTTATAATTACGATAGTACTCCCCATATTCAGCAGTTATGCATAAAGGATCGTGCATAAGCTAACTTTATAATTTTACGATACTCTGCAAAAAAAATCAAGCATTTAGAAAACCTGATTCGGCGCAACTGTATGAAATTGTGCGAAGCTGTATAAAATATTCATCTAAGGAATCAATCCCTGTGATTTCATGCCTTTTTCAGGTCTTAACTTTTCAACGCGTTCTTTCAGGTGAAGGTTCTAAAAATTACAATTCCTGATTATATTTGAAAAGAAAGAGTGTGTCTTTGTGTAGGAAGATATAGAACGGAAAGAAAAGAAGAGGTTTTATATAATTGTATACATGGATGCAACAATTGGGGAGCGGTTTTATGAGGAAGTTTCTGGCGGTATTTTTGAGTGTATTGTTGGGAGCGCAAATATGTTTTGGGATACAAGTCGGCGCGGAAGATGCTCCGGAGCCGGATGTTGAAAACCTGAATACGGAGGATGCAGTTTCGGAAAATCCGAATCCTGTATCCGCAGGACAGGAAATCGAGATCAGCGCGCCGTCTGCGATTCTGATGGAAGCGTCTACGGGAACGATCATCTATGAAAAGGATGCGGATACAGCCAGACCACCGGCGAGTGTTACAAAGATCATGACGATGCTGTTGATATTTGATGCACTGGAACAAGGGAAGATTCATCTGGAGGATGAGGTGAGCACCTCGGAGTTTGCGGCGTCTATGGGCGGATCGCAAGTATTTCTTGAGCCTGAGGAGAGACAGACCGTCGATACGATGTTAAAATGCATTTCCATCGCAAGTGCGAACGACGCCTGTGTGGCGATGGCGGAGTACATAAGCGGGAGTGAAGAAACATTTGTGCAGCAGATGAATGAGCGGGCGAAAGGACTTGGCATGGAAAATACCAGATTTGTGAACTGCAATGGTCTGGATGCCAAGGGGCATGAGACCAGTGCGAGAGATATTGCACTGATGTCCCGGGAAATGATCACAAAATATCCGCAGATCCAGGATTACTGTATGACCTGGATGGAAAATATCACTCATACGACAAACAAAGGAACGACGGAGTTTGGATTGACAAATACAAATAAGCTGGTAAGACAATATGAGTATGCAACCGGTTTAAAAACCGGATCGACCGGGGAAGCAAAGTTTTGTGTTTCGGCAACGGCCAAGAAGAATGGAATCGATCTGATCGCAGTCATTATGGCGGCGGAGGATTCGAAGTCGAGGTTTAAAGATGCGGTGAATCTGTTGAATTACGGATTTGGAAAATGTCAGCTCTATGAGGATACTGAACCGGAAAAACTAAAAGATCTTCCTGTTGACGGTGGAGTGAAAGATACGGTTGCCTTAGAATACAAGGATACATTTACTTATCTGGATACGACCGGAGCAGATCTTTCGCAGATGACGAAAAAAACAGAACTGAAACAGTCAGTGAAAGCGCCGGTAAAAAAAGGAGCAAAAGTGGGAACTGTGCATTATTTTCTGGGAGAAAAGGAAGTGGGAAATGTGGAGATCCTGACAAAAGGAGCGGTGGAAAAGGCAGGATTTCTCGACTATTTGAAAGAAAGTTTCCTTTACTTTATCCGAAAAAAATGATAGGATAAATAAGATAATAGGGGATGATTTCACAGAATATAGTGGAGTATAAAATATGATCGAGATGAGAAAAATTCTGGCTGCGGGTGCGGTTGCATCTGCAGCTATCTGTGTGGAAAGCATTCGTGAACGCAGACATTTTCGGGTGACACATTATGATCTTGACACGCCGAAGATGGAAGCAGACGCGGGCGAGGTGACCATTGTATTTTTAAGTGATCTGCACAATCAGATTTACGGGGCTAATAATGATGTGCTGTTACGGACTGTTGCGGATGTGAAGCCGGATGTGATCCTGGTCGGCGGAGATATGCTGATCGGAAAGCGGGATCGTCTTCCGAAACCTGCGCTGACATTTGTGCGGAAGCTTCCGAAGATCGCGCCGACGTATTACAGCAACGGCAATCACGAACAGCGGATGAAAGAGAATACAAAAAAATATGGCAATGTATTTGAGCGTTATCAGAAAAAGCTTCGGGAAGCGGACGTTCGTTTTCTGGAAAATGATTCCGCGGAATTTACAAAGAACGGACTTCGGATCATGCTGACCGGATTGGAACTTCCGATGGAAACGTATGAGAAGTTCCGGCATATGGATGTGTGTGGGGAAGATGTGGCTCGACAGGTCGGCACGGCGTCGGAAGGATATTTCCATATATTAATGGCGCATAATCCGGTCTATTTTTCGGGATATAAAGAATGGGGGGCAGATCTTGTCCTGTCGGGACATCTGCACGGAGGGATCGTGCGGATCCCGGGCTGGCGCGGATGTATCACGCCGCAGGCGTTTCCGTTTCCGAAGTATTCCGGGGAGATGACAACGGAAGAAGAACATACGATCATCGTGAGCAAAGGACTTGGGACACACACGATCAATCTGCGTTTGTTTAACGAGCCGGAGGTTGTTGTTGTGCATATCCACGGCGGGCACAGGAAGAAATAAAACAGCATATTTATTTGGAAGAAAGAGAAATGGTTTCAGGAGGATGAACAGCACATGGGGATACCCGTAAAACTGGAAGTGTTTGAAGGTCCGTTGGATCTGTTACTTCATTTGATCGATAAAAACAAGATTGATATTTACGATATTCCGATCGTAGAGATCACCAATCAGTATATGGAATATATTCGGGGGATGCAGAAAGAAGATCTGAATGTGATGAGTGAATTCCTCGTGATGGCTGCGACGCTTTTGGATATCAAGTGCAAGATGCTGCTTCCGAAAGAGATAAATGAAGAGGGCGAAGAGGAAGATCCGAGAAAAGAACTGGTAGAACAGCTTTTGCAGTATAAAATGTACAAATATATGGCATATGAGCTGAAAGACCGGCAGTCAGATGCAGAACAGGTATTGTTCAAACAGCCGACGGTGCCGGAGGAAGTTTTGGCATATACGGAACCGGTGGATCTGGATGCTCTTCTGGACGGATTGACGCTTTCCAAATTGAATCAGATTTTTCAGGATGTGATGAAGCGTCAGGATAATAAGATCGACCCGGTGCGGAGCAAGTTTGGAAAGATTGAAAAAGAAGAAGTTCCGCTGCCGTCGAAAATGACTTATGTAGAAAATTATGCGAGAGAACACCGGCATTTTAGCTTTCGGCAGCTTTTGGAAGCGCAGTCGAGTAAGATGCATGTTGTTGTAACCTTTCTTGCGATTCTGGAATTGATGAAGACCGGGGCGATCCGGGTGGCGCAGGAAGAGACATTTGGAGAAATCATGATAGACTCTCTGATTGAGGAGTAAGATAGATGTCAAAGCAGGCAGAACGGGAAGATAACAAAAGGATGGATGAAATGGAAATAAAAAAGCTGCAGGGCGTGATTGAGGCGATTCTGTTTACAATGGGAGAATCGGTGGAGCTGGAGCGGATCGCGGCTGCGATTGAACATGACGAAGAGACGACACGAAAGCTTATCAACGGTTTGATGGATCAATATGCGGAGGAGGGACGGGGAATCCGGATCATTGAACTGGACCGTTCTTACCAGATGTGTACAAAAAAAGAGATGTATGAATATCTGATCCGGATCGCAAAGCAGCCGAAGCGGTATGTGCTGACGGATGTTTTGCTGGAAACGTTGTCGATCATCGCATATAAACAGCCAGTGACGAAGCTGGAGATCGAGAAGATCCGCGGCGTAAAATCGGATCATGCGGTAAACAAACTGGTAGAGTATGGACTTGTGGAAGAGGTGGGACGTCTGGACGCGCCGGGACGTCCGCTTTTGTTCGGAACGACGGAAGAATTTCTGCGGAGATTCAGCGTACAGTCGTTGGATGAACTTCCGACATTGGATCCGGTCAGAATGGAACAGTTTAAAGAAGAGGCGGAAGACGAGGCACAGTTGAAACTGGATATTTGAGTAAAATTCCACATGGAATACGGAAAAAGAATATATGAGAATGAAAGGGGATTCCGAGACATACCTATGATTAAGGGAGTATGTTTCGGAGTCTTTTTTGATGAGAAAGTGCCTGAAAAAGAAAAATAAATACAGATCCTTTTTGGAAAAATGTATAACGGGAAAAAGTATGAAAGCACTTATAAGTCTGCTGATCCTAAGCCTTTGTATGCAGGGAAACATTGCGCTTGCGGGAGAAAATGTTGGATTGATACAGGAAAACGACCTAACTGCGCAGGAGGAGAAAGCGGCGGATACTGTAGATGAAATTCAGGAACCGACGGATTTGTATGCCCAGTCGGCAGTGCTGATGGATGCGGAAAGCGGGCGTGTTTTGTTTGCGAAAGAGGGGAATAAAGAGCGTGCGATGGCAAGCACGACAAAGATCATGACCTGTATTCTGGTGTTGGAACAGGGGGATCTGGATCGGGAAGTGACTGTCAGTGCGCGGGCAGCTGCGCAGCCGGAAGTCAGATTGGGGGCACAGGAGGGGGAACGGTTCCGGATTCGGGATCTGTTATATTCGCTGATGCTGGAATCCCATAATGACGCCGCAGTTGTTCTGGCGGAGGCGGTTGGAAATACAGTAGAGGGATTTGCAGATCTGATGAATGCAAAGGCGGAAAAAATCGGATGTGAACAGACGTATTTTGTGACGCCGAACGGATTGGATGAAAAAGATGAGAAGGGGTGGCACCATACGACGGCCGAAGATCTGGCGCGTGTGATGAAATATTGTATTATGGATTCGCCGCGAAAGGAAGCCTTTTTGGATCTTACACAGACTTTGGAATATGAGTTTACGGACAGTACCGGGGCACGGCAGTTTTCCTGCCGGAACCACAATGCGTTTTTGCAGATGATGGAGGGGGCGATTTCCGGAAAAACAGGATTTACGTCGGATGCCGGATATTGCTATGTGGGAGCGTTAGAAAATGAGGGACGCACATATGTGGTGGCGCTTCTGGCGTGCGGATGGCCGAATCATAAAGGATATAAATGGGCGGACACGAAAAAACTGATGACTTACGGAATGGAATCTTTTCATTATCGGGAAGTGAATATGCCGGCAGATTTTGGAGAAATTCAAGCAGAGGGGGCTGTACCGCAAGGCGGCGTATTACAGGGAGAGCGGATGTTGGAACTTGGTCCCGACTGGAAAACGGCAGACGGGATCGCAAAACAGATCGTTCAAAAAAATAAAGAAAACGGCGGCGACACGGAAACGGTGCGGATGCTGCTTCGGGATGATGAAAAGATTGAAATGAAAACAAGCAGAAAACCTTATCTGGATGCGCCGGTAGAAAAAGGAAGCGAAGCCGGGAAAGTGCAGTTTTTTCTGGACGGGGAAGAGATCGGTTCCTGCGTGCTTGTGACAAAAGCGGGGGCGCGAAGCAGAGATTTTAAATGGTGTATTGAAGAAGTGGCGAAACGATTGTTTTTGCAATGTTAAAAAAGATCAATGAAAAGAGATTAAAATTGTCACTGGAATCTCAAAAGTAGATATGGTAGTATGGTCGAAGATAAAAAAAGACAACTGTATTGATAAAATATAAGGGAGTGGTTGGGATGAAAAATTATGAGAAATACGAGCGTGCATATTTTATGCCGCCGGAGGCTTGTTATGACTGGGTGAAGAAAGATTATATCGATCATCCGCCGGTCTGGTGCAGTGTGGATCTGCGAGATGGAAATCAGGCGTTGATCGAACCGATGAGTCTGGAAGAGAAAGTGGAATTTTTTAAGCTGCTCGTGAAAGTCGGCTTCAAGGAGATTGAGGTTGGTTTTCCGGCAGCATCTGAGACAGAGTTTCGTTTTATGCGGACACTGATCGAAGAAAATCTGATCCCGGATGATGTGACGGTTCAAGTACTGACACAGGCGAGAGAACATATTATCAAGCGGACTTTCGAAGCGGTAAAAGGTGCGCCGCATGCGGTTATACATGTATACAATTCAACTTCCGTTGCACAGAGGGAGCAGGTGTTCCGGAAAGATAAAGAGCAGGTAAAGCAGATTGCGATCGACGGTGCGAAACTGTTAAAGCAATTGGCAGACGAAACGGATGGTAATTTTACGTTTGAATACAGTCCGGAAAGTTTTCCGGGAACGGAAGTAGACTATGCGCTGGAAGTCTGTAATGCAGTCCTTGATATCTGGAAGCCGACGGAAGAGAAAAAAGCGATCATCAATCTGCCGACGACGGTGGAGAATGCAATGCCGCATGTGTTTGCCAGCCAGGTAGAATATTTCCACAAACACTTATTATATAGAAAGAACGTGATCCTTTCCCTGCATCCGCATAACGACCGCGGAACCGGGATCAGTGATGCGGAACTCGGTGTGCTTGCGGGAGCAGACCGGATCGAGGGTACATTATTCGGAAACGGAGAACGTACAGGCAATGTGGACATTATCACTTTGGCGATGAACCTGTTTTCTCATGGTGTGGATCCGAAACTGGATTTCTCCGATATGCATGAGATCTGCGAGATCTATGAACGCCTGACGAGAATGGAAGTGTCTCCGCGTCAGCCGTATGCCGGCGAACTTGTGTTTACCGCATTTTCCGGATCGCATCAGGATGCGATCGCGAAAGGGATGACCTGGAGAGAAGAGAAAGCGTGTGAAAAATGGACGGTCCCGTATCTTCCGATCGATCCACAGGACGTGGGAAGAACCTATGATTCGGATGTGATCCGTATCAACAGCCAGTCCGGAAAGGGCGGCGTCAACTATATCCTGAAACAGAATTTCGGAATCAGTCTGCCGGAGAAGATGAAAGAAGAGGTCGGTTATCTCGTGAAAGACGTGTCGGATAAAGCACACAAGGAGCTGAGTCCGGAATGGGTATACCATATTTTTGAAGATCATTATATCAATGCGAAGCCGGTGTTTACGATCGAGGAATGTCATTTCACACAGAACGATGGGATCGTGGCGGAGGCGACGATCACACATGCCGGAGAGCAGCGCACGATCACCGGTGTTGGAAACGGACGTCTGGATGCGGTCAGCAATGCGTTGAAACATTATTTTGATATCAATTATGAACTTGCTGTATATGAAGAACATTCCCTGACGAAAGGCTCTTCATCCAAGGCGGTCGCTTATGTAGGAATCGGAAGCGGCGAGGAGAATTGCTGGGGCGTTGGCGTGGATGCGGATATCATCAAAGCGTCGATCGCGGCCTTGGAAGTGGCAGTCAATAAGATGGAATCCGTACGGGCGATGAATGGCGGAAAAGATAAGCGGCTTCTGGAAATTACGAATTATATTTATGCGAATTATAAAACCGTGACATTGGATGATCTGGCAGAACAGTTCTTCCTGTCGAAGCCGTATCTGTCCAAATATATCAAAGAAAAATCGGGTATGACATTTGGCGATATCCTGAAAAAGGTGAGGATGAAGAAAGCGCGTGCTATGTTAAAGAGCAGCAATGCAACGGTGGAAAGTATTGCGGAATCGGTCGGTTATCAAAATGTAGAGCATTTTAACCGGATCTTTAAGAAAATGTATGAGATGACGCCGGTTCAGTACAGGAATCAGAAGTAGAGGATTTTGCAAAAGATATAAAATGAGGCGGGAGATTGTATAAAATTCAGCGGGAGCGCAGCCGGGACAGCGGAAGCGTTCCCGTTTTTCACGTTATATGCCGAAGCTGGCGTCGGTGTACAAGGGGGAAAACGGTCGATGAAGAGCAAATCTAAGTCTCTTTGTTGTTACTTTCACTCCGCGTACGTCTCTGTACGCGTCGGTCAAGTGCCTAAAAGAGGCTTAGATTTGTCTCTTCTCGACTCACCGACCTCAAACGCAGATAATTCGGTGATTTTCAAGACAGACGATTGAAGCGTACTGGACGTACGCTGATTGAGGATAACGCTGAAAATCACCGAAATTACGCGATTTGAGGCGTGTTTCCCCTTGTACATCGACGCTAGGTTATTTATTTAACAAAATTCATTGAAATTTTAGAATAAGTAGTATATACTAAAATAGGCAAAAATTTTGGTTTAGTTTAAACAAATTATTTCATATGGAGGACTAAAAAATGAGCTACAATGCAACTGGAAACTCAGCAAGCAGAAGAATTGCCGCAATGCTTGATGAGGGAAGCTTTGTTGAAATCGGTGGCGCTGTTACAGCGAGAAGCACAGATTTTAACCTGCAGGCAAAAGAAACTCCGTCCGACGGCGTGATCACCGGATACGGAGTGATTGACGGCAATCTTGTGTACGTTTACAGCCAGGATGCAACCGTATTGAACGGTGCAGTGGGCGAGATGCACGCAAAGAAGATCGCCAACATTTATGATATGGCAATGAAGATGGGAGCACCGGTGATCGGTCTGGTAGACTGTGCCGGATTAAGACTTCAGGAGGCGACAGACGCGTTGGAAGCGTTCGGATCTCTTTACTTCAAGCAGGCAATGGCTTCCGGAGTGATCCCGCAGATCACAGCGATCTTCGGAATGTGTGGTGGCGGTCTTGCGGTAGTGCCGGGGCTGACAGACTTTACATTTATGGAAAGCAAGAATGCAAAATTATTTGTAAATTCTCCGAACGCACTGGAAGGCAATGAGATTTCCAAATGTGATACCTCCACAGCAGAGTATCAGAGCAAAACAGCAGGTCTGGTAGACGGTATCGGAACAGAAGAAGAAATCCTGGATCAGATCCGTTCTTTGATCTGCATGATCCCGGCGAACAACGAAGACGATCTGTCCTATGAAGAATGTCTGGACGATCTGAACCGTGTATGCGCAGATCTGGAAAATGCAGCGGAAGATACCGGCATTGCACTTGCTACAATTTCCGACAGCAATATTTTCTTTGAGACAAAGAAAGAATATGCGAAAGAGATGGTAACCGGATTTATCCGTTTAAATGGCATGACAGTCGGCGCGGTTGCGAACCGTTCCAAGATCTATGATGCAGAGGGGAATGCAGAATCTTTCGAGAAAGTTCTGACAGCGGACGGATGTAAAAAAGCAGCGGATTTCATCAACTTCTGCGACGCGTTCTCAATCCCGGTATTGACACTGACGAATGTAACCGGATTTGAAGCGACAAAAGAAGCGGAAAAAGAGATGGCAAAGAGTGTTGCAAAACTGACATACGCATTTGCAAACGCAACCGTTCCGAAAGTAAACGTGATCGTAGGACAGGCTTACGGAAGCGCCTATATCGCAATGAACAGTAAATCACTCGGAGCAGATATGGTATATGCGTGGTCGGATGCAGAGATCGGAATGATGGATTCCAAACTGGCAGCAAAGATCATGTATGCCGATGCAGACAACGAGACTCTGAAAGAGAAAGCCGCAGAGTACAAAGAACTGCAGTCCAGTCCGATGTCTGCTGCAAGAAGGGGATATGTAGATGCGATCATTGAGCCGGCAGACACCAGAAGATATGTGATCGGTGCTTTCGAGATGCTGTTCACAAAAAGAGAGGATCGTCCTGACAAGAAACATGGAACGGTTTAGTGAGGTGAGGCGAAGTGAAGAAAAGAATGAGTTTATTAGGTCTTACCCTTGTGCTTGCGTTGGGACTTGCAGGATGTGGAAGTAAGGCTGAAGAAGAAAACATTTACGATCAGGAAATGATGGAACAGTATGCGGACGCGATCATCATGAACTTCAGCAACATGGATGATGAAGCGATGGATACGTTCCGGGACATGTCTGATCTGGAACTGAACCTGATGCTGATGCAGTCAGGACTTCCGGTGGAGGGGGATGACTTCCTCGCTATGCTCGATGCATGGAGCGCCGGAATGAAAGAGTGCGGTTCATTTGTAGATTACGGTGAATATGAGATGGAAGCTGCAAATGAAGGCGCAGTATTGACAACAGAGATCACCTGTGCAGATAAGACCGCAGATCTGGAGTTTGACTTCGATGAGAAGATGAACATGACCAGCATCACGATCAACGCACACTATTCACTTGGTGAGATTCTGACAAAAGCAGGACTGAATACCTTGCTGGGAATGGGAACCGTATTTGTTGTACTGATTTTCATCGCATTTATTATTTCCCTCTTTAAGTACATTCCTGCAATTGAAGCAAAATTCAAAAAGAAACCTGCACAGAGCGAAGCGAAAAAGGCAGAGGAAAAAGCAGTTCCGGCTGCAGCGCCTGTCGTGGAAGACGCCGTGGATGATGCAGAACTTGTAGCGGTGATCGCAGCGGCGATCGCAGCGGCGGAGGGAACAACGACAGACGGATTTGTCGTACGTTCTATTAAGAGAAGAAAAACAAATAAGTGGAGATAATCAGGAGGAAATCGTAATGAAAAATTATACAATTACAGTAAACGGCAATGTGTATGATGTAACCGTAGAAGAAAACGGAGCAGGAGCAGCACCGGCAGCAGCACCAAAGGCAGCTCCGAAAGCGGCACCGGCAGCAGCGCCAAAGGCAGCTCCGAAAGCGGCAGGCGCAGGAAGCATTGAAGTAAAAGCAGGAGCAGCAGGAAAAGTGTTCAAGATCGAAGCGAATGTCGGACAGAGCGTACAGGCAGGCGATCCGGTTGTCATCATCGAAGCAATGAAGATGGAGATCCCGGTTGTTGCCCCAGAGGCAGGCACAGTTGCTAGTATTGATGTGGCAGTGGGCGATGCTGTTGAGGCAGGAGCGGTACTGGCTACATTAAACTAGTTTTTCCGGGAGGTTTGACAAATGGAATATATTTCAAATACATTAGGAAACCTCATACAGCAGACCGCATTTATGAACCTGACCGTCGGAAATCTGATCATGATCGCGGTTGCGTGTGTATTCCTATATTTAGCAATCAGACACGGCTTTGAGCCGCTTCTGCTTGTTCCGATCGCATTCGGTATGCTGCTTGTAAATATCTATCCGGATATCATGCTTCATGCAGAAGATGCAGCCAATGGAACAGGCGGACTTCTTTATTACTTCTATGTGCTGGATGAGTGGTCGATCCTGCCGTCCTTGATTTTTATGGGCGTCGGTGCGATGACTGACTTCGGTCCGCTGATCGCGAACCCGAAGAGTTTCCTTTTGGGAGCGGCAGCACAGTTCGGTATTTTCGCAGCGTACCTTGGAGCTATGGCTATGGGATTCTCCGACAAAGCTGCAGCAGCAATTTCCATCATCGGTGGAGCAGACGGACCGACCTCCATTTTCCTGGCCGGTAAATTGTCCCAGACTGCAATTTTAGGACCGATCGCCGTGGCGGCATATTCTTATATGTCACTGGTTCCGATCATCCAGCCGCCGATCATGAAAGCTTTGACAACAGAAAAAGAGCGGAAGATCAAAATGGAACAGCTCAGACCGGTTTCCAAATTGGAGAGAATCTTGTTCCCGATCATCGTTACGATCGTTGTCTGCGTGATCCTTCCTACAACAGCTCCGTTGGTAGGTATGCTGATGCTTGGTAACCTCTTCAAAGAGTGCGGCGTTGTAAGACAGCTGACAGAAACGGCATCCAATGCGCTGATGTATATCGTTGTTATCCTGCTCGGAACATCCGTAGGAGCAACGACAAGCGCAGAAGCATTCCTGAATTGGGATACGCTGAAAATCGTATTCCTCGGACTGGTCGCGTTTGCATTCGGTACTGCTGCAGGTGTGATCTTTGGTAAGATCATGTGCAAGGCAACCGGTGGAAAAGTAAATCCGCTGATCGGATCCGCAGGTGTATCCGCAGTTCCGATGGCGGCGCGTGTTTCCCAGAAAGTCGGAGCGGAAGCAGATCCTACGAACTTCCTGCTGATGCATGCGATGGGACCGAACGTAGCCGGTGTAATCGGTACGGCAGTTGCGGCCGGAACATTTATGGCAATTTTCGGTGTGAAATAATATTGGAGGATTAAGAAATGGCTGAAATGGTAAAAAAACCAGTGAAGATAACTGAAACGATCCTGCGTGATGCTCATCAGTCTCTGATCGCTACAAGAATGACAACAGAACAGATGATGCCGATCGTAGAGAAAATGGACAAAGTCGGATACCACGCGGTAGAGTGCTGGGGAGGAGCGACATTTGACGCATCCTTACGTTTCCTGAAAGAAGATCCGTGGGAGAGACTTCGTAAATTCCGTGATGGATTCAAAAACACAAAACTGCAGATGTTGTTCCGCGGACAGAACATCCTCGGATATCGTCCGTATGCCGATGACGTGGTAGAGTATTTCGTACAGAAATCTGTTGCAAACGGAATCGATATCATCCGTATTTTTGACTGTATGAATGATATCCGCAACCTGCAGACAGCAGTTACGGCAGCAAAGAAAGAAAAAGCACATTCTCAGGTGGCAATGTCCTACACACTCGGCGATGCATATACACTGGAGTACTGGATGGATCTTGCGAAGAGAATCGAGGAAATGGGCGCTGATTCTATCTGTGTAAAAGATATGGCAGGTCTGCTTTGCCCGTATCAGGCAACAGAACTCGTAACAGCACTGAAAGAAGCGGTTGAGATCCCGATCGAGATGCATACACATTATACATCCGGTGTGGCGTCCATGACTTATCTGAAATCCGTAGAGGCAGGCGCAGACATCATTGACACTGCAATGTCTCCGTTCGCACTGGGCACATCCCAGCCGGCGACAGAGGTTATGGTCGAGACATTCAAAGGAACACCATACGACACCGGATTGGATCAGAAACTTTTGGCAGAGATCGCAGATTACTTCCGTCCGATCCGTGATGAGGCTCTGGACAGCGGACTGCTCAATCCGAAGAACCTTGGCGTTAATATCAAGACTCTTCTGTATCAGGTTCCGGGAGGAATGCTCTCTAACCTGACAAGTCAGCTGAAAGAGCAGGGAGCCGAGGATAAATTCTACGAGGTACTGGAAGAAGTGCCGCGCGTAAGAAAAGACCTCGGTGAGCCACCGCTTGTTACACCGTCTTCTCAGATCGTCGGAACTCAGGCTGTATTTAACGTGCTGATGGGCGAGCGTTATAAGATGGCGACAAAAGAGACAAAAGACGTTCTCTCAGGAAAATACGGAAAGACTGCAAAACCGTTTGATCCGGAAGTGCAGAAGAAAGTAATCGGTGAAGATGCCGAGGTGATCACGTGCCGTCCGGCAGATTTGATCCCGGATGAGCTGGATACACTGCGTAAAGAGTGTGCACAGTGGGCACAGCAGGATGAAGACGTATTAAGTTACGCTCTCTTCCCGCAGGTTGCAACAGATTTCTTCAAGTATCGTGAGGCACAGCAGACAAAAGTGGATGCGACAGTGGCTGATACAGAAAATGGATCTTATCCGGTATAAGCAAAGTGCTTTTCCGGCAATATAATAACAGACCGGGATTTGTTTCGGATAGCCGAGACAGATCCCGGTCTGTTTTAGAAAGAGGAGGTTGAAGCAGATGACGGTACAGGAGCGGATCGCTAAGCTGCGAGAGCGGATGGACGCTTACGGGATCGATATTTATATTGTTCCGACAGCAGATTATCATCAAAGTGAATATGTAGGGGATTTTTTTAAATGCCGCGAATATATGACCGGATTTACAGGATCGGCAGGAACGGCGGTTTTTACAAAGAAAGCGGCTTATTTGTGGACGGACGGCAGATATTTCATTCAGGCGGTAAAAGAGTTGGAGGAAAGCGGGATCATGCTGCAGAAATCCGGAGAACCGGGCGTGCCGGGAATCGGAGAATGGCTGGAAGCGGAAATACAGAAAATGGAACATGCTCCGAGGATTGGATTTGACGGCAGGACGGTCAGTATTGCGGCGGGAAAGCGTTACGAAGAAATCGCGGGACGTATGAGTGGTCGTATTTGTTTGGAGAAAGATCTGGTTGGAGAAATCTGGGATGACAGACCGGATCTTCCGTCAGAACCGGCGTTTTCGCTGGAGTTGTGCTATGCGGGAGAATCGACTGCGTCGAAGCTGGAACGCCTGCGCACAGAGATGCAGAAGTCAGGCGCGGCATATTGTGTGATCACGGGGCTGGATGATATCGGATGGCTCTTAAACATGAGGGGGCGGGACGTTGCGTATTGTCCGCTGATCTTATCCTATGCAGTGATCGGAATGGATAACATGGAACTTTATGCGGATGCAGATAAATTTGACGATACCGTGAAAGGGAAGTTTGCAAAGGATCATATCGAATTACATTCGTATGCGGCTATTCAAGAAAGAATGCGGAAATTCCAGCCGGGAGAGACCATTCTTTTGGATCCGGAGCAGATGAATTATGCATTGTACAGAAGCATTCCGGAGGATGTAAAGAAGTTGGAGGCTGAAAATCCGGTGATCCGGATGAAAGCCTTGAAAAATGAAACAGAGATTGCAAATATCCGGAAAGCGCATTTAAAAGATGGGATCGCCTGCACCAAATTTATGTACTGGCTGAAAACAAAGATAGGGACCGAGACGATCACTGAGATTCAGGCATCCGAAAAACTGGAAGAATTTCGCGCGGAACAAGAGCATTTTATCGGACCGAGTTTTGCACCCATCTGCGCTTACAAGGAGCATGCGGCGATCGTTCATTATTCTGCGTCGTCTAAGACCGATGCGGAGTTAAAAAAGGAGGGGATGATCCTCTGCGATACCGGCGGTCATTATATGGAGGGATCGACGGATATTACAAGGACGATCGTGCTCGGAAATGTGACGGAGGAGGAAAAAAAGCATTTTACAACGGTACTGTGCAGTATGCTGAATCTGGCGGATGCGAGATTTCTCTATGGGTGTACCGGGATGAGTCTGGATTATGCGGCAAGAGAACCGTTCTGGAGGCAGCATCTGAACTTCAATCACGGAACCGGTCACGGAGTCGGTTATCTTGGAAATATTCATGAGCCGCCGGCACGGTTTTTCTGGAAAATGCCGATGGGAACATGCACGATCCCTGCATTGGAACCGGGGATGGTCATTACCGATGAACCGGGGATCTATATCGAAAACTCGCACGGGATCCGCACGGAAAATGAGCTGCTTGTTGTAAAAGATACGGAAAATGAATATGGACAATTTCTCCGGTTTGAAACGTTGACGTTTGTCCCGATCGATCTGGACGCGGTGGATCCGGAACAGATGACGGATCGGGAGAGAAGACTTCTGAATGCATATCATACGCAGGTGTGGGAAAAAATCTCTTCGTATCTTGGAGAAGAAGAGCGGGAATGGCTGAAAAGATATACGAGGGAAATATAGGCATCTTGCAATGCAGACGTTCGTATTGTATAATCTATCAGGAAATGATCAGAAAAAGAGGGCGTAAATTTGAACGAGAATAGCACAAATGAATTGCTTGGCAGAATGGAGGAACGACGTTCCCAGATGAGTAAAGGACAGAAACGGCTGGCGGATTATGTGTCCAAGAATTATGACAAAGCCGTGTTTCTGACCGCTGCGAAACTTGGTGAAGTCGTCGGCGTCAGTGAGTCGACGGTTGTCCGCTTTGCCACGCAGCTTGGTTATAAAGGATATCCGGGATTTCAGAAAGCATTGGAAGAACTGGTGCGCAACAAGTTGAATTCGATCCAGCGGATGGAAGTGACTTACGGGCGGATCAGTCAGTCGGAGATCATCGAGGCGGTACTGCATTCGGATATTGAGAAGATCAAACTGACATTGGAAGCGATCGACCAGAAAGCGTTTGACCTTGCGATCGACACATTGTTAAATGCGAAACGGGTTTATGTGATCGGAATCAGAAGCTGTGCGCCGTTGGCTTCCTTTTTGAGCTTTTATCTGAATCTGGTATGTGAAAATGTCACGTTGGTCAATACGAACAGTTCCAGTGAGATTTTTGAACAATTGATCCGGATCAATGAAGAAGATGTGATCGTCGGGATCAGTTTTCCGCGTTACTCGATGCGTACACTGAAAGCATTGGAATTTGCAAGCAACCGGAAAGCAAAAGTGATCACACTGACGGACAGCGTCCATTCTCCGATGAATCTTTATTCATCCTGTAATCTGATCGCGAGAAGCGATATGGCGTCGATCGTGGATTCTCTTGTGGCTCCGCTCAGTGTGATCAATGCGCTTGTCGTAGCGCTCTGCATGAAGAAACAGCGGGAAGTTGTGACGACGTTGGAAACGTTGGAGAAGATCTGGGGAGAATATCAGGTTTACAGCAACGACGAGTTAAATCAGGTCAATACGATGGACTGAAAGCAGAAAGAAAATGGAGAAGATATGAAGAAAGTACTTGTGATAGGCGGCGGCGCGGCCGGAATGATGGCAGCGGTGTTTGCCGCGAGAGGCGGACGGGAAGTTCATGTATTTGAAAAAAATGAAAAATTGGGAAAGAAATTATTCATTACCGGAAAAGGCAGATGCAATATTACGAATGCCGGGGATATGGACACATTGTTTTCTTCTGTGATCAGCAATCCGAAATTTCTTTACAGCGCGTTTTATGGATTTACCAACGAGCAGACGATCGCATTTTTTGAGGAACTGGGAGTCCCGGTGAAGATCGAACGGGGAAACCGCGTCTTTCCGGTCTCGGATCATTCCTCGGATGTGATCGGAGCGCTTAGCCGGGAAATGAACCGCCTGGGCGTGGAAGTGCATCTACATGCCGAGGTAGAGAAGATCCTGACGGATCGGGAAGATCCGGAACGGATAAGAGGGGTCCGGCTGAAGAACGGAAAAGAAGTTGCAGGAGACGCCTGCATCGTTGCAACCGGAGGAGTTTCTTATCCGTCCACCGGATCCACCGGGGACGGTCTGCGGTTTGCGGAGGAACTGGGACTGAAAGTGACGGAATTGTTCCCCGCCCTTGTGCCGATGGAAGTGAAAGAATGGTATGCAAAGGAACTGCAGGGACTTTCTCTGCGAAATGTGACTGCGGCGATTTACGACGGGAAGAAAAAGCTGTATGAGGAATTTGGCGAGATGCTCTTTACTCATTACGGCGTCAGCGGACCGATCATCATCAGCGCCAGCAGTTCTGTCGGAAAGAAATTAAAAGAAAAAGAACTGCGGCTGTGTATCGACTTAAAACCGGCGCTTTCACAGGAACAGCTGGATCAAAGAATACTGCGGGATTTTGAGGAGAATCGAAACAAGCAGTTTAAAAATTCGGTGGACCGCCTGTTTCCGGCAAAATTAAAACCGATCATGATCGAGCTTTCCGGTATCTCTGCAGAGAAGAAAGTAAATGAGATCTCAAAGGAAGAGCGGATCCGCTTTGTGAAATTGATCAAAGAATTTCCGATGACGCTGACAGGACTTCGCAGCTATAAAGAGGCCATCATTACGAAAGGCGGCGTCAGCGTGAAAGAGATCGATCCGGGAACGATGGAATCAAAAAAAATAAAGGGACTGTATTTTATCGGCGAGGTGCTGGATCTGGATGCGCTGACCGGAGGGTTTAACCTCCAGATCGCATGGTCCACGGCAGCGGCGGCAGGCAATGCCGTGTAGGTCAAAAGCAGGAGCGGACGCTGCCGGAAAAGAGGACGTCCGGCTAAAGGCGCTGTGGGAAGAGCACAGAGTTTAAAACATAAAAAGAAAGGGCAGAGCAATGGGATATAATGTGGCGATAGACGGACCGGCAGGAGCCGGGAAAAGTACGATTGCAAAATTAGTGGCAAAAGAAAAAGGATATATTTATGTGGACACCGGCGCGATGTACCGCGCTTTGGCGATCCATTTTCTGAAAAAGAATATTTCCGCGGAAAATGTGGAGCAGATCGTTTTGGCATGTGCAGACGCAGATGTTACGATCGCCTATGAAGACGGCGTACAGCAGGTGTATTTAAACGGAGAGAACGTGACCGGAAGACTCCGTGGGGAAGAGGTCGGCAATATGGCTTCCAGAACGTCATCCATCCCGCAGGTACGGGAAAAACTGCTGGAGCTTCAGAGAGGGCTTGCAAGAGAGCAGGACGTGATCATGGACGGAAGAGATATCGGAACGAATATCCTGCCGGATGCGGACGTAAAGATTTATCTGACGGCAAGCGTTGATACAAGAGCAAAGCGCCGTTTTGACGAACTGAAAGAAAAAGGACAGGACTGCGATTTTGAAGCGATCAAAGAGGATATCAAAGAACGGGATGCGCGGGATATGAACCGGGAGATCGCACCGCTGAAAAAAGCGGAAGATGCCATCCTTGTGGACAGTTCCGAGATGACGATCGATCAGGTCGTGGAGACGATCTGCGGTTACTGCCGGGCATAAGGAGGAGCAGGGATGAAAGTGATCACAGCAAAAACGGCAGGATTTTGTTTTGGAGTGGAGCGGGCCGTCAATACGGTGTATGAGCAGATCGAAGCTCACAAGGGGGAGGCAATCTACACTTACGGACCGATCATCCATAATGATGAAGTGATCAAAGATCTGGAAAAGAAAGGTGTGACGGTGCTGCGAACAGAAGAAGAACTGGAGCATCTGGATGCAGGCGTCGTGATCATCCGCTCCCACGGAGTAGAGAAAAGGATCTATGAGAAGCTGAATGAAAAAGGGATCACGATCGTAGATGCGACCTGTCCGTTTGTGAAAAAGATCCATCAGATCGTAGAGAAAGAAAGTGCGCTCGGGCACGAGATCGTTATCATCGGAAATCCGGCTCATCCGGAGGTACAGGGAATCCGCGGATGGGCGGGAGCGCATGTGAGCGTTGTGCAGAATAAAGAAGAGGCAGATAAATTTTCGGCGGAAGGCGGGGCGAAAGTCTGCGTCGTATCTCAAACGACATTTAATTACAATAAATTTAAAGATTTAGTTGAAATTATTAGCGAAAAGAGTTATGATATAAATGTTTTAAATACAATCTGCAATGCGACTAAGGAGCGTCAGGCTGAAGCCCGGGAGATTGCAGAGAGTGTGGATGCGATGATTGTGATTGGTGACAAACAAAGTTCCAACACTCAGAAGTTATTTGAAATATGTGCGAAAGCATGCAACGATACGTACTACATACAGACACTTGACGATTTGAATGTGAATCAATTAGGGTCAGTGGAAACAGTAGGTATTACAGCAGGGGCATCCACGCCCAACAATATAATTGAGGAGGTTCAAAATAATGTCAGAATTATCTTTTGAACAGATGTTAGACGAGTCATTCAAAACAATTCATAATGGAGAGGTTGTAGAAGGTACCGTTATTGATGTGAAACCAGATGAGATCATTCTCAATATCGGATATAAAGCAGATGGAATCATTACAAAGAACGAGTATTCCAATGATCAGTCCATCGACCTGACAACTGTGGTTGCCGTAGGCGACAAGATGACTGTAAAAGTATTGAAAGTCAACGACGGAGAGGGACAGGTTCTCTTAACATACAAGAGACTGGCAGCAGAAAAAGGCAACGAAAGACTTCGCGAAGCATTCGAGAACAAAGAAGTGCTGAAAGCAACAGTCACACAGATCCTTGGCGGCGGACTTTCCGCAGAAGTAGAGGGCGCGAGAGTATTTATTCCGGCAAGCCTCGTTTCTGATTCTTATGAGAAAGACTTGAGTAAATATGACGGACAGGAGATTGAATTCGTGATCAGCGAGTTCAATCCGAGAAGAAACCGTGTGATCGGTGACAGAAGACAGCTTCTTGTTGCTGAGAGAGCTGAAAAGCAGAAAGAACTGTTTGCAAGACTGCAGATCGGAGATACGATCGAGGGCGTTGTGAAGAATGTAACAGATTTCGGTGCGTTCATCGATCTGGGCGGAGTAGACGGACTGCTTCACATTTCCGAGATGTCATGGGGACGTGTTGAAAACCCGAAAAAAGTATTCCAGGTTGGCGACACAGTGAAAGTTCTTGTAAAAGACATCAACGATACAAAGGTTGCACTGAGCCTGAAGTTCCCGGAGACAAATCCGTGGGCAAATGCAGCGGAAGATTTTGCGGTAGGTTCTGTGATCACAGGAAAAGTTGCTCGTATGACTGATTTCGGTGCTTTTGTTGAACTTGCACCGGGAGTAGACGCACTGCTTCATGTTTCCCAGATTTCCAGAGCTCATGTTGAGAAACCGTCTGATGTTCTTTCTATCGGACAGGAGATCACAGCAAAGATCGTAGATCTGAACGAAGCAGAGAAGAAGATCAGCCTGAGCATGAAAGCGCTTGAAACAGCAGAGGCAGATCAGGACGAAGAGTAAGGATAAAAAGCAGGGCGGGGATACAATGTATCTCCGCTTTTTCTTTTTGTTAAAAAAGCAACAAGATGTACGGATAAAGATACAACAAAATTACATATAAGCTCTGGATTTTACATAGGAAATCCTGTATCATAACTATATTGTGAAATTGAAGAAAGGAAGGAATTCAAAAAATGGGACTTTTGACTTTTAAGGGTGGGATTCATCCAAATGACGGCAAGAGCCTTGCAAAGGATCAGCCGATCATGGAGCTTCTGCCGAAAGGTGATTTGGTCTATCCGTTGTCTCAGCATATTGGCGCCCCTGCGATCGCAGCGGTGAAAAAAGGCGACCATGTGTTAAAAGGACAGAAGATTGCGGAGGCGGGCGGTTTTGTTTCAGCGCCGATTTATGCGTCCGTGTCCGGAACTGTGAAAGCAATCGAAAAGCGTCTCAATCCGACCGGAAGCAGTGTGGATTGTATCGTGATCGAGAATGACGGGGCTTATGAGGAAGCAGAAAAGCTGCCGGTGAAAACGATCGGAGAGATGAGCCGGGACGAGATCTTAAATACGATCGCGGAGGCCGGGATTGTCGGTATGGGAGGTGCCGGTTTCCCGACGCGCGTAAAACTTTCTCCAAAAGAACCGGATAAGATTGATTATATCATTGCCAACTGTGCGGAATGTGAGCCATATATCACGGCAGATTACCGTAGAATGTTGGAGAATACGAGAGAACTGGTCAACGGTATGCGTATTGTACTTTCATTGTTTGAGAACGCCAAAGGTATTTTCGGGGTGGAAGATAATAAACCGGACTGTATTGCGAAATTAAAAGAAGCGATCAAAGACGAACCACGCATGGAGGTAAAAGTACTGCAGACGAAATATCCGCAGGGAGCAGAACGTCAGCTTATTTATGCTACGACGAAACGTGCGATCCATGCGGCAATGCTTCCGGCAGATGCGGGATGTATCGTGGATAATGTGGAGACACTGATCGGCATCCACTATGCGGTGGCAGAGGGAAGACCACTGACAGAACGGATCGTGACAGTAAGCGGTGATGCGGTGCAGAATCCGGGCAACTATAAAGTATTGCTCGGAACGAACCACAGAGAGCTGATCGAAGCGGCAGGCGGATGGAAAGAAGAACCGCAGAAGCTCATTTCGGGCGGACCGATGATGGGATTTGCGATGATCACACTGGACGCGCCGGTGACAAAGACTTCTTCTGCAATTCTTGCATTTAAAGAAGATATTGTGGCAAAGAGCCAGGTTTCAGCCTGCATCAACTGCGGACGCTGTGTGGAAGTCTGTCCGAGCAGGATCATCCCGTCGAGACTTGCGGATTATGCAGAGCGTCATGATGAGGAGATCTTTGTAAACCAGAATGGTCTGGAATGTGTCGAATGCGGATCCTGCAGTTATGTCTGTCCTGCAAAGCGTCCATTGAAACAGGCAATCGGTTCCATGCGGAAGATTGCACTGGCGAACAAAAAGAAAAAGTAGAGAGGTGAATGAACAGTGAATGAGAAATGGAACGTATCTTCTTCACCGCATATCCGTGATAAAGCAACAACGGGGAACATCATGCTGTTGGTCGTGATCGCATTGCTGCCGGCAACATTTTTCGGAATCTATAATTTCAGAAGTGAGAATGCATGGCTTCTTGTTGTTGTTACGACCGGTACAGCGGTGCTGACAGAGTACATATATGAAAAGCTGATGCACAAACCGGTTACGATCAAAGACTGTAGTGCGCTTGTGACGGGACTGCTTCTGGCATTGAACCTGCCGCCGACACTTCCGCTCTGGATGGGCGCGCTTGGTTCTGTATTTGCGATCCTTGTCGTAAAACAGCTTTTCGGAGGGCTCGGTCAGAACTTTATGAACCCGGCTCTTGCAGCACGTTGTTTTTTGTTGATTTCTTTCACAGGGAAGATGACATATTTTGTCTATGACGGAGTGACTGGACCGACGCCGCTTGCGGATTTGAAAGCGGGCGAGGCAGTCGATACAATGAGTATGCTGATCGGAAATATCAGGGGAACGATCGGAGAGACTTCGGTGCTTGCGATCATGGCGGGAGCGATGTTTTTGATCCTGATGGGCGTCATCGATCTTCGGATTCCGGGCACTTATATCGTGACATTTGTGATCTTCATTACAATCTTCGGCGGACATGGATTTGACCCGCAGTACATTACCGCACATCTCTGCGGAGGAGGACTGATGCTTGGCGCATGGTTTATGGCTACCGATTATGTAACGTCGCCGATCACGAAAGGCGGACAGATCCTTTACGGAGTCTGTCTTGGTCTTCTGACCGGTTTGTTCCGTCTGTTTGGCGGATCCGCAGAGGGAGTATCCTATGCGATCATTATCAGTAACCTTTTGGTTCCGTTGATCGAAAAGGTTACTCTTCCAAAACCATTTGGTAAAGGAGGAGAAAAGTAATGAAAAAGATTGTAAAAAATACAGCGATCCTGACCGCGATCACGCTGGTCGCAGGGTGTCTGCTCGGGCTTGTTTATGAGATCACAAAAGAGCCGATCGCAGTCGCAAAGGAAAATGCGAAGCAGGAGGCATACCGGGCAGTATTGACGAATGCGAAAGAATTTGAGGAATATGACAAATTCGATGCGGATGCAGCTGCAAAACTTGTAGCAGATGCAGGATATACCGACGATATTACAGAAGTTGCCGTTGCAAAAGATGAAGCGGGGGAATCGATGGGATTTGTCGTTTCCGTGACGTCTCATGACGGATACGGCGGAGATATCGCGTTGTCTGTCGGTATCTTGAACGACGGTACGGTGAAAGGTATCGAGATGCTTGAGATCGCGGAGACAGCAGGTCTCGGTATGAAAGCGGATGAACCGGAATTTAAAGAGCAGTTTGTCGATAAAAAAGTAGAAAAATTCAGTTACACAAAGACCGGAGAAGAGGGCGATGACAAGATCGACGCTTTGAGCGGCGCAACGATCACCACGAATGCCGTGACAAATGCGGTGGATGCTGCCCTTGTATATTTTCAGAATGAGTTAGGAGGTAGTGTCAATGAATAAATACACAGAGAGACTGTATAATGGTCTGGTGAAAGAAAACCCTACCTTCGTGTTGATGCTCGGAATGTGTCCGACTCTGGCGGTTACAACATCTGCGATCAACGGAATCGGTATGGGACTTTCCACGACGGTCGTTCTTGTATTGTCCAATATGCTGATCTCCATGCTTCGGAAGATCATTCCGGATTCCGTGCGTATGCCGGCCTTTATCGTTGTTGTGGCATCCTTTGTAACGATCGTTCAGTTTTTGATGGAGGGGTTTGTGCCGAGCCTTTATGCGTCGCTCGGAATCTATATCCCGCTGATCGTTGTAAACTGTATCATTTTGGGAAGAGCGGAAAGTTACGCGTCCAAGAATCCGGTGCTGCCGTCTATGTTTGACGGAATCGGTATGGGACTTGGGTTTACTTTTGGTCTGACATGCATCGGTATTGTGCGTGAGCTGCTTGGTTCGGGAAAAGTATTTGATATACAGGTGCTTCCGGAATCCTATGAGCCGATCACGATTTTTATCTTAGCACCGGGAGCGTTCTTTGTACTGGCATGTCTGACAGCGCTTCAGAATGTAATGAAAAAGAAAGCGTTGGAAAAAGGCGATGTAAAGAAAGCGGAGAAGATCGGCTGCGGCACGAACTGTGCGGAGTGCGGAAAAAAAGAAACTTGCGGGAATCTGAAATAGGAGGGGATAGAAGATGAAAGAATTATTACTGATTGCGGTTGGATCCGCGTTTGTAAATAACGTGGTGCTCAGCCAGTTTCTCGGAATCTGTCCGTTCCTGGGCGTTTCCAAAAATGTAAAGACAGCCGGCGGAATGGGCGGCGCGGTAATCTTTGTTATTACGATCTCTTCCTTTGTGACAGGGCTGATCTATAAATTCATCCTTGTACCGACAGGATTTGAATACCTGCAGACGATCGTATTTATCCTTGTGATCGCAGCGCTTGTACAGTTTGTGGAGATGTTCTTAAAGAAAGTGATGCCTCCGCTCTACAATGCGCTGGGTGTGTATCTGCCGCTGATCACAACAAACTGTGCGGTGCTCGGTGTGGCGCTGACAAATGTGACAAAATCTTACAGCATTCTGGAGGGTGTTGTGAACGGATTTGCGACTGCGGCAGGTTTCCTTGTTGCGATCGTACTGATGGCAGGTATCCGTGAAAAGATTGAGTATAATGATGTTCCGGAAGCGTTCAGAGGAACGCCGATCGTGCTTGTGACTGCAGGTCTGATGGCAATCGCGTTCTTTGGATTCTCCGGTCTGATTTAAGGAGGGCGTAAAGTATGTTGACAGGAATTTTGATCGCCGCCGCGATCGTCGGCGGAACAGGATTGTTTATCGGTGTCTTCCTTGGAGTGTCCGGCAAGAAATTTGCGGTGGAAGTCGATGAAAGAGAAGAGGCGATCTTGGGCGTGCTTCCGGGAAATAACTGTGGAGGCTGTGGGTACGCCGGATGTTCCGGTCTGGCTTCCGCGATCGTAAAAGGTGAGGCTGAAGTGGGCGGATGTCCGGTAGGCGGTGCGCCGGTTGCTGCCGAGATCGGAAAGATCATGGGACAGGATGCCGGAGCACAGGAGCGTCAGGTCGCATTTGTGAAATGCGGCGGAACATGCGAGAAAGCACAGGAAGAATACAATTATTATGGAATCCAGGACTGCGTGATGGCGAATATGATGCAGGATAAAGGACCGAAAGGCTGTGATTACGGCTGTCTTGGATACGGAAGCTGCGTGAAAGCCTGTCCGTTCGATGCGATCCATGTCGTAGACGGAGTGGCTGTCGTGGATAAAGAAAAATGTAAGGCATGTAAGAAGTGTATCGCGGCATGTCCGAAAAATCTGATCGAGCTTGTGCCGTATGAACAGAAGACATTTGTACAGTGCAATTCCAACGACAAAGGAAAGGCTCTGATGGATGTTTGTCTGGTCGGCTGTATCGGATGTAAGCTTTGTGAAAAGAACTGCGAAGCGGGTGCGATCACAGTAACGAATTTCCTTGCACACATCGATGCATCGAAATGCACGAACTGTGGTGTGTGCGCGGAAAAATGTCCGCGGAAGATCATTATGCCGCGGGAAATTCCGGTTTCATAGAGAAAAATTCCGAAGAATGGGTGTAAAATATGTCATTCTTCGGAATTTTTTTATTGTAAAGAAACGTATTTTTATATTGTTTTTTCTTTTCTATTCAAGACAAGAAAAATCAAATCGAACACATGGTTGCATTCCCGAAAAGACTGTGCTATGATAATACCGTTATAGACAATTCTAAGAGGAAACGTATATGAAAAAAAATGACTGGATATTGATCATTCTTGTGGCGGCTGTTGCAGGAATTTTTCTTGCCGTTTTATTGCTGAGACCCGAAGAGGCAGTGCGTCAGGTCGAGATCAGTGTAGATGGGGAATTGTATGGAAGATATGATCTGAACGAAGATCAGGAGATTTCGATCAATAAGACGAATAAAGTGCAGATTTCAGAGGGAACTGCGAAGATGACGTGGGCCGAGTGTCCGGATCAGATCTGCGTTCATCACAAAGAGATTTCCAGAACGGGTGAGAGTATTATTTGTCTGCCGAATAAAATCGTTGTGTCGATCATCGGAGGAGATGCGACGGATGGAGGAATTTCACCGGATGCCGTGTCGAACTGAGCCCGGCAGAGGAAGCATCAAAACAGGAGGAACAGGATTGAAGAACAGAGCAGCATATTTTGGAGTTTTTACAGCATTGGCGCTGATCTTTAGTTATGTGGAATCACTGATCCCGATCTATTTTGGTGTTCCGGGGATCAAATTGGGATTGGCGAATCTGCTGATCGTGATCTTTCTATATAAAAGGAATGCAAAAGAGGCATTGCTTTTATCCATCGTGCGGATCGTGCTGGCAGGTTTTATGTTCGCGAATTTATTCAGTATTCTTTATAGTCTCGCGGGAGGTATATTGAGCCTTGCGGTGATGGCATTTTTGAAAAAAAGAGGAACGTTCAGTGTGATCGGCGTCAGTATCGCAGGCGGTGTGTGCCATAATCTGGGGCAGCTGCTCGTGGCGATGCTGGCAGTGGAGACGTATCAGGTCGGTTACTATTTGCCGGTTCTTTTGAACGCGGGGATCGTGACAGGGATGTTGATCGGCATTGTTGCAGCGGAAGTATTGAAGCGGCTGAAGAATATAACGTTTTGAAAAAAGAGGAAACGCAATATGGAGGAATTACGATGATTTCATATGTTCGCGGGGAGTTGACCGCGGTAGAGAAAGACAAGGTGATCGTTGATGTGGGCGGCGTCGGATATGGAGTATTTATGCCGGAAGCATCGATGGGGATGCTTCCGCAGATGGGAGAGGAGATAAAACTTCATACGTATTTGAATGTGCGGGAAGATGCCATGCAGCTGTTTGGCTTTCTGACGCGGGATGATCTGGAAATTTTTCGTCTCCTGATCGGTGTCAGCGGGATCGGACCGAAAGGCGGATTGAGCATTTTATCCAAGCTGACGGCGGACGATCTCCGATTTGCAGTACTTTCAGGCGATGCAAAAGCAATCTCTTCCGCTCCTGGGATCGGGAAAAAGACTGCGGAAAAAGTGATCATTGAGTTGAAAGACAAACTGGATCTGGAAGAAATGCTGGAACCGAAAGATATTTCTCCTTCGGCAGAACCGGTCGGAGGCGGTCTTGCGGGAGAAATCCAGACGGAAGCCGTACAGGCATTGGTGGCATTGGGATATGGAAGCACCGAAAGTCTGCGCGCAGTGAAAAAAGTAGATCTGGAACAGGCAAAGACGGTGGAGGATGTACTGAAACAGGCGTTGAAGAATCTGTTCTGATGACAAATCGTGGGGAAGACAATGGCTAAGAGAATTATCACAACGGAAAATCTGGAAGAAGATATCAAAATTGAAAATCATCTCAGACCGCAGTGCCTGAAAGATTATATCGGTCAGGAGAAAGCAAAACAGACATTGGAAATTTATATCCGCGCTGCAAGAGAACGCGGGGATGCGCTGGATCATGTACTGTTTTACGGACCGCCGGGATTGGGAAAGACGACGCTTGCAGGGATCATTGCCAATGAAATGGGCGTGCACATTAAGATCACATCCGGTCCGGCGATCGAGAAACCGGGCGAGATGGCGGCAATCTTAAACAATCTTCAGGAAAACGACATTTTATTTGTGGATGAGATCCATCGGCTGAACCGTCAGGTGGAGGAGGTGCTCTATCCGGCGATGGAAGACTATGCCATCGATATTATGATCGGAAAAGGAGCGACAGCCAGATCGATCCGTCTGGATCTTCCGAAATTCACGCTGGTCGGCGCGACGACACGCGCAGGAATGCTGACTGCGCCGCTTCGGGATCGCTTTGGCGTGATCCACCATCTGGAATTTTATACGGAGGAGGAACTGACAACGATCATCATGCGGTCGGCTAAGGTTCTGGAGGTGGAGATCGAACCGGAGGGCGCCGTTGAACTGGCGAAGCGTTCCCGGGGAACACCGCGTCTGGCGAATCGTCTTTTGAAGCGGGTGCGGGATTTTGCCCAGGTAAAATACGATGGTGTGATCACAAAAGAAGTGGCAAATTATGCATTGGATCTTCTGGATGTGGATAAATATGGCTTGGATCATATAGACCGGAACATCCTGCTGACGATGATCGAACGTTTTGGCGGAGGTCCGGTAGGATTGGACACGCTTGCTGCGTCGATCTCAGAGGATGCCGGAACATTGGAAGATGTGTATGAGCCGTATCTTTTGAAACATGGATTTATCCAGCGAACACCGCGGGGAAGAGTTGCAACCGATCTTGCATATGCACATTTGGGCATTCCGCATGCAGAAGTGTAGCGGTTTGCGCAGGGAGTGTGTTGTTTTTTAAAAAACAGTTGGTTTTTAATTCCATATAGTTTATAATAGCAGATAAGAAACGCATGGGGAGGAAGCTATGAGTTCAGCAAAACATTTTACAGAAGTATTGATAGGCGGAAAAGTATATACGTTGAGTGGATTTGAGGGGGAAGAGTATCTGCAGAAAGTATCTTCTTATTTGAACCACAAGATCACCGAGTGTACGAACAGTGAAGGTTACCGTAAGCAGAGTGCTGATACACGCAACGTGCTCCTGGCCCTGAATATCGCTGATGATTATTTCAAAGCAAAGAAGCAGGGAGATTCTCTTGAGAGCGACATCGAATTAAAGGATAAGGAGATGTATGATCTGAAGCATGAACTGATTTCTGTACAGATCAAGCTTGAGAATGCGGAGAAAGAGCTTGCCAAGATGAAAGAGGAAAACAATGATCTGCAGATGCAGATCGTGAAACTGGAAACAGAGATGAAGAATCGCAGAAAGTAAAGAGTATAGGTGGTTCAGCGAGTGAATAGAGAAAGAAAAGCGGAAATATTAGCGCCGGCGGGATCTTATGAGAGTTTCCGTGCGGCAATTTTGGCAGGGGCGGATGCAGTGTATGCAGGCGGCCCTCGTTTTGGTGCAAGGGCTTATGCAAAGAATTTTTCAAAAGAGCAGATGCTTGCGGCGATCGACGAGGCACATCTTCACGGGAGAAAGTTCTATCTGACTGTCAATACGTTGTTAAAAGAACCGGAGATGGCGGAGCTTTTTGCATATCTGGAACCCTTTTATAACGGGGGTTTAGATGCGGTGATCGTACAGGATCTGGGTGTTTTTTCCTTTGTGAGAAGATGGTTTCCGGATATGGAGATCCATGTGAGCACGCAGATGACGGTAACCGGAAGTGAGGGGGCGGCATTTTTAAAGGAGAGAGGGGCGACCCGTGTTGTTCCCGCACGGGAATTATCTCTGGAGGAAGTGCGCAGAATGAAAAAAGAAACCGGAATGGAAATCGAGTGCTTTGTGCACGGAGCGCTTTGTTATTGTTATTCCGGTCAGTGTCTCATGAGCAGTCTGATCGGCGGAAGAAGCGGAAACCGGGGGCAGTGCGCGCAACCGTGCAGGCTTCCGTATGGCGCGAATGGGGAAAAGGGATATTTGTTGAGTCCGAAAGATATTTGCACGCTTGACCTGATCCCGGATCTGATCGATGCCGGGATTGATTCTTTCAAATTGGAGGGGCGGATGAAGCGTCCGGAATATGTGGCAGGCGTGACCGGAATGTACCGTAAATATACGGATCTGTATCTGGAAAGAGGACGAGCCGGTTATCGGGTGGACGAGACGGACCGGAAACAGTTGATGGATCTGTACAACCGCGGCGGTTTTCACAATGGTTATTATCGGCAGCATAACGGGAAAGAGATGATCTCGAAAGAGCGTCCGAATCATGCCGGAGTGGCGGCAGTCCGGGTAACCGGGCAAAAGGGACGGGAAGTGACGGGAGCTGCACTGACAGAGATCGGAAAAGGCGATGTTCTTTCTTTTCCGGCGGGAATCAAAGAAGATTATACATTTGGCGCTGCGTATAAAAAAGGCGCGGAAAATGTAAAACTTCTTGTGCCGAAACAGGTTCGCATAAAACCGGGGACGATTTTATACAGAACGAAAAACCGGACGCTTTTAGAAGAATTAGAAAAATCGATCCAATTTGGAAAAATACAAGAAAAAATTTATGGTTATTTTACGCTTTCCGTTGGAAAACCTGCTAAACTGATCGTATGCTCGGATACAGTCTCGGTGGAAGCCGAATCGGAGATACAGGTGGAGCAGGCGGGAAAACGACCGCTTGCGGAGGAACAGGTTCGAAAGCAGCTTGAAAAAACAGGAGAGACGCCGTTTATTTTCGAGACATTGGATATCGGGATGGATCCCAATGTCTTTCTACCGATGCAGCAGCTCAATGAGATGCGCAGACGGGCGCTTGCGGAATTAGAAAAACAGATCTGCAGGCAATATCATCGGGAACTGAGAGCAAATCCGGAAAACAGGGAGAACAGAGCGGTATTTTGCGACCGGGAAGAGATTGTATACAAGAATACAAATGAACGATCGGTAGAAAACAGACCGGAACTGACGATTCTGACAGAAACGATCGAACAGTTCCGGACAGTGGAAGTATTCGCGGAAGAATATCGGGGGATCCATCGGGTTTATGTGGACAGCGCGATGGGGGGAGATCTCTTCCGGACACCGGAAGCTCTTTTGATCTGTGAATGCTTGCAGCAGTCGGGAGTGGAAGTGTATCTGGCGATGCCGCATATTTTCCGGAATGAGACGGAGGCGCTTTTTACAGCGCAGTATGCAGAGAAGATCCGGGACGGATTTGACGGGATTCTTGTGCGGAATCTGGAAAGTATCCGTTTTCTGGAGCGGATCGGATTTGACAGGAATGTGATTACGGATCATAATTTATATGTGTTTAATCGATATACGAAGCAGTTCTGGAAAGAGAACGGGATCGCACAGTTTACGGTTCCGTTGGAATTGAACCGGCAGGAGATAAAAGAGCTGGGGATCGAGGATGGTGAGATGGTTTTATATGGTAATCTTGCGGTGATGATCTCCGCTCAATGTGTCGAGAAAACAACAAGAGGATGCCGTAAGAAAGACGGGATGACAGTCCTGACAGACCGGTATCAGAATCAGTTTGCTGTCCGGAATCGTTGTCGGGAGTGCTATAATGTGATTTATAATTCAGCGCCGCTGTATCTGCTGGATTTAAAAGAAGAGGTGCGGGAACTCGCTCCAAAGCGCGTACGTCTGCAGTTTTCTGTGGAAGATAAGAAGCAGACGGAACAGATTCTGCACGCGTACCGGGAAAGTTTTGTTCTGGGAAAGCAGACGGAACGGATGCCGGAAGACTATACGCGGGGACATTTTAAGCGGGGCGTAATATGAGGCAGGTGACAAAGTGACAAATATTATCGTAGAACTATCAAAATATCTGATCATCTTATTGATGGCGTGTTATACATTTTCCTGTTTTTCGATCTTTACGAAAGAATACGTGGAAGATGAAAAGCGTGTGTTGATCATGCAGAATATCGTTATGTTTCTGATGCATTTTCTGGCATATATGGTGATGTATCTGAAAATGAACGAACCGAAGCTTATGTTCTTTTATGCGGCGCAGGTTGTCTATTTTCTGGCGGTAATCCTTTTATACTCGCTGATCTATCCGACAGTTTCAAAACTGATCGTCAATAATATGTGTATGCTGATCAGCATCGGACTGATCATGATCACGAGGCTGAATTACGGAAGCGCGGTAAAGCAGTTTATCTTTGCAGTGCTTGGATCGGTTTTCGGGCTGGTCGTACCGGTGATCATCCGAAAGATGAAATCGCTGATCGACTGGACGTATATTTATGCGGGAGTCGGACTTGGCGCTTTGACGCTGGTTGCTGTTTTTGCGGCGACGTCGGGAGGGGCGAAACTGGGGTTTGAGATTGCAGGGATCGGAATCCAGCCCTCGGAGTTTGTGAAGATCCTGTTTGTATTTTTTGTGGCGTCGAGTCTGAAGAAATCGACGGAATTTAAAAATGTTGTGGTGACGACGGCGCTTGCCGCGGCACATGTGCTGATCCTTGTATTATCAACGGATCTGGGCGCGGCGCTCATTATGTTTGTCGTATATCTGGTTATGCTTTATGTAGCGACACAGCAGCCGCTTTATGCGGTGGCAGGCGTGGGGGCGGGGAGCTTTGCAGCCGTGATTGGCTACAAATTGTTTGCGCATATCAAGGTACGTGTAGCTGCCTGGAAAGATCCGTTTGCGACATACAGCGACGGCGGCTATCAGGTGGCGCAGTCACTGTTCGCTATCGGAACAGGAAGCTGGTTTGGAATGGGACTTTGCCAGGGAAGTCCGGATCTGATCCCGGTAGCGGAAACCGATTTTATCTTTTCGGCGATCGCCGAGGAACTGGGAGTGATATTTGCACTCTGTCTGATCCTTGTCTGTGTGAGCTGTTATGTGATGTTTTTGAATATTGCAATGGAGATACGGAACCGCTTTTATAAACTGATTGCGCTGGGACTTGGAACCTGTTATATTTTTCAGGTGTTTTTAACGATCGGCGGAGTGACTAAATTTATCCCGTCTACCGGAGTGACGCTTCCGCTTGTGAGCTACGGAGGAAGTTCGATGTTGAGTACGATGATCATGTTCGGAATCATTCAGGGATTGTATATTATCCGGGAAGATGAAGAGGAAGAGATCATCGAGAAGAAAAGAGAGAGAGCAAATAGAAATGAACCGAGAAGAACGGCAAAGAAGAAACCAACACAGTCAAAGCCAAAACAGCAGAGACCATCGGGGACAGAACCGGAACGACCGAAACAGAAACGAAAAAAGCCGGCGTTCGAGGAGGTCCCTAAACAAAGAGTTCGCTAGAGTCACCTACTTTTTTGTGATCCTGTTTCTTGCCCTGATGGGGTATCTTGTCTATTTTAATGTGGTGCGTGCAAAAACGGTGGTCAATAACCCACACAATGAGCGGCAGGATAATTTTGCGGAACAGGTTGTACGCGGCGCGATCACGGACCGCAACGGAAACGTTCTTGCAGAAACACAGTGGGCAGAAGACGGAAGCGAATATCGTGTGTATCCGTATGGCGATATTTTTGCCCATGTAGTCGGATACAGTAATCCGGAGCTTGGAAAGACCGGGCTGGAGTCAGTCGAGAACTTCCATCTTCTGACATCCAATGCGTTTTTTCTGGAAAAGCTGAAAAATGAATTTCAGGATCAGAAAGATATGGGAGATACGGTTGTGACTACGCTGGATGCAAATTTACAGCAGGCGGCATATAATGCGATGGGAGCGAATAAAGGGGCGGTTGTTGTTATGGAAGCTTCCACGGGGAAGATCCTCGCGATGTTGTCCACTCCTTCGTATGATCCGAACCAGATCGCGGCAAACTGGGATTATCTGAATGCAGATGGGGAGAACAGTCCGCTTTTGAATCGTGCGACGCAGGGCGCCTATGCGCCGGGATCTACATTTAAGATCGTGACGACATTGGAATATATGCGGGAATATCCGGATTACATGAATTATATGTATGAATGCGGCGGCGCGATCACGGTGGGAGATACAACGATCCACTGTTTTGACAATACGGTGCATGGTTTGGAGGATCTGCGAAGTTCTGTTGCGAATTCCTGTAACGCTTCCTTTGCAAATATCGGTCTGCTGCTGGATAAAAATGCATACCGGAAAACGGCGGAAGAATTACTGTTTAATAAAAAACTGCCGTCTGTCCTGGATTATACGAAAAGTTCGTTTGCCGTTACGGAAGAAACTGGTGAGGCAGAGATGATGATGACGGCGATGGGACAGGGAAATACATTGGTAAGCCCGTATCATATGGCACTGATCACAGCGGCGGTGGCAAACGGCGGTACACTGATGGAACCGTACCTTGTGGAAAAGGTGACGAATTATACTGGAACGGAGATCAGCAAAAATGTGCCTAAGAGTTATCGGAGACTGATGACTTCGGAAGAGGCAGCGCAGTTGAAAGAATACATGCGCGCAGTGGTAGATGAGGGAACAGGAATGCTGCTTGGCGGACAGTCCTATACGGCAGCTGGAAAGACCGGAACAGCGGAGTACAGCATGGTGGATGGCGAGAAGACCCATTCCTGGTTCATGGGATTTACCAATGTGGACAATCCGGAACTGGTCATTAGTGTGATCGTGGAGGGTTCCGACGGACAGGACGGCGCGAAAGCGGTACCGATCGCGAGACAGATCCTGGATTCCTATTATTACGGGGGCTGACGATGAAGATCAAATGTTATTGTGATTTATATGTAAGTGAATCGTTGAAAAACAAGCAGAACCAGATCCTGGAAGAAGTGATGAAACAGCGTCCGCGTCCATCCGTGTATCTGATCACGCTGGCACAGGGAAAGCAGAACCATCTGGAATTTTATTCCGGTCTTCTCTTGTGGCAGCATGTGTTCGACCATGCGGAACTGTTTGTGGTCGGGCTGGCAGATGGATATTATGAAGCAGTGGAACTGGTGGAGAAAATCATAAACGATACGATCCGGGCGACCGGAGATGTGAATGTGCGGGGATATCTGAACCGGAGTCAGATGAAATTTGAGGAAAGCAGAGCAGGAATATGATTTTGCAGATTGTCTTATGGATCTTGAAAATAATAGGGGGGATTCTTTTGGCGGTACTAGGACTGTTTGTGCTGGCGGTTTGTTTCGTTTTGTTCACCCCCCTTCGATATAAGGGAGAGGCGGGGTGTCAGGGGAAAAAGGAAACTTTGTGGGCGCAGTTGCAGTTTTCTCTTTTGTTCCGTTTTGCAGAGGGGTGCGTGGAATACGCAGATGGGAAGACGACATGGCGGCTGAGGGTGGCATGGAAACAACTGCAGGGAGCGGAAGCAAAGCAGGTGATGGAAGAAACGGCATCTGTTGCCGAATCAATGGCGGAAAACGCGCAGACAGGAGTGGGAATACCGGAAGAAAAGCCGATGGAGAAAACGGAAGAACCCGGGGAAAGACGGTCAGAAGAACGGTCAGAAGAATGGCAGAAGCCGTCAGAAGAACAGGGAAAATCGCGGAAAAGTGCGGAAAAACCGCATGAAAACTCGGAAAACCGAGAAAAGCCTTGGAAAAGCCCGGAAAAGTCATTTGAAAAATCCGCAAAGAAAGCAGAAGATGAAAAAAGGAGCTTTTTTGAGCGGATCGAATATACATTTCAGGTATTCTGTGATAAGATGAATGTGCTGATCGAAAAGAAAGAGAAAATAAGATCCTTTCTCGAAGACGAGATCCATCATGTTGCGTTTTTGAAAGCGATACAGTCTTTAAAACGACTTGTCTTAAGACTGAAACCAACTGATTTTTCGGGAAATGTACGGTTTGGATTTGAAGATCCTGCAGTGACCGGAAAGACGCTGGCAGTACTCAGTGTGACGGCACCATTTTTTGAGGGAAATCTTGAGGTGGAGCCGGAATTTCAAGAGGAGATTCTGGAGGGAGAGCTTTTGATCGCCGGGAAACTTACCGCATGGAAATTTACAGCGCTTGTACTGGAACTGTTCACAGACAAAAATATCCGAAAGACGATTTCGCATATTAAGAATTTTAAATTATGATCAACAGGGAGGAAGAAAAGAAATGTCGGAAACAAATAATTTAAAAAATACAGTGGAGTCCTTGTTTGACGGGATGGATGGAGTTGTATCGACGAAAACAGTTGTCGGGGATGCGATCCATATCGGAGACACAACGATCGTTCCTCTTGTGGATGTATCATTTGGAATCGGAGCCGGCTCTTTTAGCGGGGAGAAAAAAGAAAAAGGCATGGGAGGGATCGGAGGAAAGATTACGCCTAGCGCTGTGCTCGTGATCAAAGACGGATCTACCCGCCTTGTGAACATCCGGAATCAGGATACGATGACAAAGATCCTCGACATGGTGCCGGAACTTTTGGATCGTTTCACAACGAAAAAAGAAGATAAGTTATCTGAAGAAGATGTTGCGGATATTTTAGATGAGGCAAAAGCAGAATAGAGAACAGAGATCCCATTCTGGACAGAATATGTTTTGGAATGGGATTTTTGCATGTTTCCGAAAAGAATGCATAGTATAGTGTAAGAGAACTGTGCAGGAGAAAGACAGATGAAACGTGTCTGCGGATTTGCACTGATCAATATGTCGGTGGGAATGCTTGTAGTGTTTTTGCTCCCTGCCACTTCCGTCTTCCGGGTGCTTTTGTTTCTTGCCTGTGTGGCAGGCGGTTACTTTTTGTTTTGCAAATAAAAATCACCGGAAGTGCCCAAAGGCACATTCCGGGATTGTAAGCAGTCGCCAAGGTCTCGGGCAAGCCCGGACTTTGGTTCGTCGCCTATACAAGAAAAAGACTCAATATCCATACGATACTGAGTCTTTTTAAAATTCCGTGTCTCTAAAGCAATCATGCATTCGCTTTATCAATCTGTTCATCCCGGCGGATTAAGCACGCTCAACGCGACCTGATTTCAGGCAGGATGTGCAAACGTACATTTTTTTAGAACCGCCTTCTGTTTTCACACGAACGGACTTTACGTTTGATTTCCACATTTTTGGTGTTTTTCTATGAGAGTGACTTACACTGTTTCCGAAATGAGCACCCTTTTCACAAATAGCACATTTAGCCATCATTGCACCTCCTAACAATCTGATATAGTCCATACGGACTCACAACAATGATATTTTAGCAGAAAGATTTGCCAATTGCAAGTGGTTTTTTATTTTTCTTCGGTAAACACGAGAAAAATATGTTTCAATGTCTTGTGCAGGTATGGAAGATATTCGTCCATGCTGACCGGCTGCTCAAGCAAAATGCAGTTGTAGCTTGTCGTCCCGATCAGTTCGATCATTGTAAACAACATCAATTCCGGGGATTGGCAATGAATTCGGTACCGATCCAGGGCATCCAGATAATGTTGGTAAAATTCGTAGGTGGCAGGGAAATCGGCGTTGGAAAACGCAGTCTTAAAAACACCCCACGAGAGATTTTTTGCAACAAACTGTAAAAGATCATGTTGTTTCTGAAAACGGTCGATAATGTAATCGGTGATAAAACAGATCTCTTCTTCAAAACTGCCAAGATTCAGTTTCCGCATTTCCTGAAAAGTTTCTTCAAAAAGGCGGTTGCCTTTATAAGCAATGAGCTTGTCCCTCAGATCATATTTATCTTTAAAATAGAGATAGAACGTTCCCTTTGCCAGACCGGCTTTTTCCACGATATCAGAAATGGTGGTCTTCGCAAACCCTTTTTCTGCAAACAGATCGAATGCGGTCTTTAACAGAGCGTTTCGTTTTGAAAGTTTATTGTCATCGACTTTCCCCATGACAGTCCCCTCCTAAAAAGTTGTTCATTTTTTGTATATTATGAACGAGTTTGGAAGAAAAGTCAACAAAATGACCAAAGTTCATTTTTTACACAAATTTTATTGACTAACGGTCATTTTTGCGTATAATGTGTACTAGACAAAGAAAGAAGGAGATGGTAGACGTGGTGAAAGTCGGCAAAGGGATTGCCAGACACAGAGTGCTGATCTTGATTCTCAGTATACTTTTACTGATTCCGTCAATGATCGGCATGGCAAGGACGAAAATTAATTATGATTTACTGAGCTATCTGCCGGGAAATCTGGAGACGGTAAAAGGTCAGGATATTCTGGTGGATGAGTACGGCATGGGGGCGTTCTCCATGGTCGTTGTGGAGAATATGGAACTGAAAGACGTACAGAAACTGGAAGAAGAATTCAGTGAGGTGGAGCATGTCAAGGATGTTCTCTGGTACGACGATGCGGCGGATATCAGCCTGCCGGTTGAGATGATCCCGAAAGATCTGCGGGAGACATTTTTCCGTGGGGATGCAACGATGATGCTGGTTCTTTTTGATAATACGACCTCATCGGATGAGGCAATGGGGGCGGTTAGTGAACTGCGCAGGATTGCAGATGAGCGATGCTTTGTCGGAGGAATGACAGGCGTTGTCACTGATATCAAAAACCTGTGCGATGAAGAACTTCCAATCTACGTGGTCATCGCAGTGCTGTTGTCGCTTCTTGTATTGGAACTGACTTCCACATCCTATCTGACCCCGCTGCTATTTTTGTTCAGCATCGGAGCCGCAATTTTATATAATTTAGGAAGTAATGTCTTTTTGGGAGAAACTTCCTATATCACAAAGGCGCTGACTGCGATCCTGCAGCTTGGAGTGACCATGGACTATTCGATTTTCCTGCTGAACAGTTATGAGGAGAATAAACGGCGGTTCCCGGGGGAAAAGGAACGCGCGATGGGGCATGCGATCGCGAATACATTCAAATCCGTAGTCGGAAGCTCCGTGACAACGATCGCCGGATTTGCAGCACTTTGTTTTATGACGTTTGCACTTGGAAGAGATTTGGGGATCGTGATGGCGAAAGGTGTTGTGATCGGTGTTCTTTGCTGCGTAACGCTGCTGCCGTCTCTTGTTCTTATATTTGATAAACTGATCGAAAAGACGAAGCATAAACCATTGATCAAAAGTATGGATCGTCCGTCCGCATTTATCACAAAACATTACAAAGTTTGGATCGTGATCTTTTTGATCATGCTGTTCCCGGCAATTTACGGAAACAATCATACACAGATTTATTATGATATTGCAAAATCGCTGCCGGATACTCTGGCAAGTAATGTTGCCAATGAGAAATTAAAAGAAGATTTTGAAATGAGCAATATGCATATGATCCTGATGGATAAGGATATGGATCAGAAAGCAAAAGCGGATATGCTGGAAGAAGTTGATAAAATCGATGGCGTAAAGTGGAGTCTCGGACTGGATTCGCTGATCGGACCGATGGTTCCGGACAGTATGATCCCGGAAGATGTAAAGGAAATGCTCCAAAGCGACAATTATGAACTGGCATTTATCTGCTCGGAATATGAGTCTGCAACGGATCAGGTCAACGACCAGATCGCAGCGATTGACAAGATCGTAAAATCGTATGACGATACGGCGATGGTGATCGGGGAAGCGCCGCTGATGAAAGACCTGCAGGATGTGACGGATGTGGATCTGATCAATGTCAATGCGGTGTCAATGATCGCGATCTTCCTGATCATTATGATCGTGTTCAAATCGATTTCATTACCGGTGATCCTTGTGGCTGTGATCGAATTTGCGATTGCGGTCAACATGGCAGTGCCGTATTACAGCGGTATCAGTCTTCCGTTTGTGGCGAGTATCGTGATCGGTACGATTCAATTAGGAGCAACCGTGGACTATGCGATCTTGATGACAAGCCGTTATCAGAAAGAACGTATGCTGCGCGGACAGACGAAGAAAGATGCGATCGCGATCGCACACAAGACAAGTATGCCGTCGATCATCAGTAGCGGATTGAGTTTCTTTGCAGCAACATTCGGCGTAGCATGTTATTCCAAAGTGGATATGATCGGTTCGATCTGTACGTTGCTTGCAAGAGGCGCGCTGATCAGTATGTGTGTCGTGATCCTCGTACTGCCGGCAATGTTGATGATCTTTGATAAAGTGATCTTAAAGACAACGTTTGGATTTGGAAAACAAAAACAGGAAAATCAGATCCAGCAAACTCAGAATTGAAAGGACGTGTCGTATTATGAATAAAAACAGAAAAATAAAACGTGGATTCACCACTTCGGTGGCAGTCGGAATGTCGGTCATGCTGTGTGCGATCCCTGTCTGCGCGGCGGAGGAAAATGGTGCATCCTCGGGCAACGTATATAAGGAAGAAACAGTTTATGTAAACGCAGACGCAGCCGGAACACAGAAAAACGTAACGGTTTCCAACTGGCTGAAAAATGTCGGAAATTCCGGAACATTGAATGATGAAAGCAGCCTATCCGGAATCAAAAACTTAAAAGGAGAGGAGACGTATTCGACTGATGGAAACAAGCTGACATGGGAAACGGACGGAAAAGATATTTACTATCAGGGAACGACCGAACAGGCGCTCCCGGTTTCCATGAAGTTTACTTACTATTTGGACGGTCAGGAGATGAAGCCGGAGGATCTGAAAGGGAAAAGCGGACATCTGACGATCCATATCGATTATAGGAACAATACAAAGAAGACGGTGGACATCAATGGAAAAGCGGAAGAAATGTACAGCCCATTCGTGATGATGACCGGATTGATCCTGCCCAACGAGACATTTTCCAATGTAGTGATCGACAACGGGAAAGTGATCTCCGATGGAAATAAGAATATTGTGTTTGGATTTGCAATGCCGGGAATGCAGGAGAGCCTCGGCGTGGACAGCACATTATCGGATGGAACGGAACTTTCACTTCCGGAAAGTCTGGAGATTTCGGCGGATGTGAAAGATTTTACGATGTCTTCTACCTTTACGGTGGCGCTGAACGATCTGCTGGATGATCTGAATCTGGAAGAAATCGGGGATACAGACGCACTGAAAAATGCAGTGGATGAACTGGAAGATGCGGCGCTCCAGCTTGTGGATGGATCAGCGGCGCTTTCCGACGGCGTGGTGACTTTGAGCGACAGCTACGGCGAGTTTGACGAGGGAATCCAGACGCTGAAAGACGGGATCGATGTGCTGTCTGGCGGTGCAGGAGATTTGTCGGCAGGCATCACAAGCTACACCGACGGTGTGGATCAGCTCGGCGGCGGGATCCGGCAGTATCTCGGTGAAAACGGAGAACTTACCGTGAAAGTCACGGAATATGTCAACGGGGTCAACACGGTTGTTCAGGGCGTAAAAGATTATGCGGACGGAGCCAATACACTGGCGGACGGTGTGACTTCTTATATTGCGGGTGAGCAAAAGCTCGCAGAGGGCGCGGGAAGCCTTGGGGAACTTGGCGATGGGCTTACTCAGGTGAAAGCGGCGATCAGCCAGTTAAAAGAAGCGACGGACGGAGAGGGAGCGACGACGGAAGATTTGAAAGCGGCGTCGGATGCGCTTGCAGATGCGACGGAGAAACTGGCGGAAGCGTTGGATTCGGATCAGATCACGGCGCTTCTGAAAGAGATGGACGATCTGATGGTAAACGGTCAGGAGATCATGACGCAGACCGAGGGCATGGCATCGGAACTTCAAAGTGGGATCGGAACCCCGGTTGCAAACATCGGAGCGGCGCTTACACAGCTTCAGACCGAATTGAGTACACTTCAGACATCCATGAATGCGATCATGGGACAGTGCACACAGGCGGCTGCGGGATTGAATCAGATCATTGCGGCGGACAATGGACAGATCCAGACGGCGAGAGACGCAGGAACGGACAGTGAGGTTGCGATACAGGCTTCTATTGCAGCATTGCAGCAGGAACAGACAAAATATGATCCGGCTTCTAAGGAATATGCGACAATCAGAGAGAGCATTGCCGCATTGCAGGCGGCAGCGGATTCCACAGATGGATTGGAAAACCTGACGGATCTGCAGACACTTCCGCCAGTAGATATTTCCCAGATCGACCTGACCGGAATTACGGATTGTACCAAAACGATTCTGACTAATGCCCAGACATTTTCCGCGGCGGCAGGAAAACTGCAGCAGACGATGACGGAACTGCAGCCGAAAGTGGAAGCGGAACTGGAGGCGGCACAGAAGCTGCAGGAGAAGCTGCCGGAGGGTGGAATCGGTACGGTAACTGACAAAGTACAGGCGCTGAACAACGGAATGCAGATGCTGAACGGTTCGATCGGAACATTGTCCAATGGAATCGGAGAACTGGATACGGCAACCGATGCATTTCCGGAAGCGGTATCGGGAATCCAATCTTTGCAGGATGGATTTATTCAGCTTGGTTCGTATAACGAATCGCTTCTGAGCGGAGCCGGGTCTTTGAAAGCTGGCAGCCAGACATTGGTGTCAGGCATGGGAACGTTATCCAATGGAACCAATGCACTTGCCGGCGGACTGGATACACTTGGCGGTCAGATGAACGCAGGCGCTTATCAACTGACGTCAAACAGTCAGGCACTCCGGGATGGGGCGGCGGAACTTCTTGCCGGAACAAAGACACTTTCCGACGGCGGTGTGACACTGAAAGCGGGCAGCACACAGGTCAAAGACGGGATCGCACAGCTAAATGACGGCGCAAAGACCTTGAAAGACGGTGCGGCGCAGTTTGAAGAAGAGGGAACCGGAAAACTGAAAAGCACGGTGGAAGAGGAACTCGGAGATGTATTGGATCGTCTGGATACATTGGCATCCGGTGCGCTGGAGTATGATACGTTCAGCGGAAAATCCGGAGCAATGGACGGAAACGTCAAATTTGTGATCGAGACGGATCCGATCGACTAAAAGAGATGTGTAAAGCCAAAAGATAAAAAACGTAAAATAAAAAGGAAATGCCTGATTTTTCGCGAATCCGAGCGGGTTTGCCAAAAGATCAGGCATTTTGATATTGTAATGTATTCTAAAAAAGCGTATAATACCATTGTTAATTATGCGAAAATCCAATCAGAACTGGAGGTAATATATGATGAAAGGCAGTATGAGCACAGATCTGGGCATCATTACGATCAACCCGGAAGTAATCGCAAAATATGCGGGTTCCGTAGCAGTGGAGTGTTTTGGAATTGTCGGTATGGCAGCAGTCAACATGAAAGACGGGCTGGTAAGGCTTCTGAAAAAAGAGAGCCTCACACATGGGATCCAGGTTGAGATTTCCGATGAGAACAGCTTGACTCTGGACTTTCATGTGATTGTAGCGTATGGTGTGAACATTCTTTCCGTTTCCGATAATCTGATGAACAATGTGAAGTATAAAGTCGAAGAATTTACCGGAATGACGGTGGAGAAAATCAACATCTTCGTTGAAGGTGTCAGAGTGATTGATTAAGGAGGATACTTGTCGTGGCAACAAAGACGATAAATGCAGAGCTGCTTACAAAGATGTTCCTTGCGGGGGCAGCGAATCTGGAGGCAAAAAAAGAATTCATCAATGAGCTGAATGTATTTCCGGTTCCGGACGGGGATACCGGAACGAATATGACGCTTACGATCATGTCGGCGGCGAAAGAAGTCAGCGCGTTAAGCGAGCCGGATATGCTTTCGGTTTCCAAAGCGATTTCTTCCGGATCCCTGCGCGGAGCAAGAGGTAACTCGGGTGTGATCCTTTCCCAGCTTCTGCGCGGATTTACAAAAGAGATCCGGGAACATAAAGAAATCGATGTGGAGATCTTGGCGGCAGCATGCGAACGTGCAACTGCAACGGCTTATAAAGCGGTTATGAAGCCAAAAGAGGGAACAATCCTGACTGTGGCAAAAGGAGCGGCAGAGAAAGCGAGAGAACTGGCGGAGACGACAGATGATCTGGAAGTATTTATCGAGGCGGTGATCGAAGAGGCAAAAAATGTTCTGGCGAAAACACCGGATATGCTTCCGGTCTTAAAAGAAGCCGGCGTTGTGGATTCTGGCGGACAGGGACTGTTGGAAGTGATGAACGGTGCGTACGATGCATTTCTCGGAAAAGAGATCGATTACAGCGCGATCGAAGCAAGTTCCGGAACGACGATGGTAAAACCGGGGGCGCAGGCACAGGCGGATATTAAGTTCGGTTATTGTACAGAATTTATCATTATGACGGAAAAAGAGTTTACCGAGAAAGACGAAACGGAGTTCAAAGCCTATCTGGAATCGATCGGTGATTCGATCGTATGTGTGGCAGATGACGATATTGTAAAGATCCATGTGCATACCAATGATCCGGGACTGGCGATCCAGAAAGCATTGACTTACGGACAGCTTTCCCGCATGAAAATCGACAATATGCGCGAAGAGCATCAGGAAAAACTGATCAAAGAAGCGGAGAAGCTGGTAGCGGAGCAGAAAGCGGCAGCGCCGAAAGAGCCGAGAAAATCGGTGGGATTTATTGCGGTCTCAATCGGTTCGGGCATGAATGAGATTTTCAAAGAACTGGGAGTTGACTATATCATCGAGGGCGGACAGACGATGAATCCGAGTACCGAGGATATGCTGACGGCGATCGATCATGTCAACGCGGATCATATTTTCATTCTTCCGAACAACAAGAATATCATCCTTGCGGCAAATCAGGCACAGTCTCTGACGAAAGACAAAGATATCCTTGTGATTCCGACCCGCACGGTTCCGCAGGGGATCACCGCCGTGATCAACTACATGCCGGATGCCGATGTGGATACGAACGAAGAGGCGATGCTGGAGGGGATCAAAGCAGTGAAGACCGGACAGGTGACCTATGCGGTCCGGGATACCCATATCGACGACAAAGAGATCCATGAGGGAGATATCATGGGAATCGGCGATGACGGAATCCTGTCGGTGGGACCGTCTGTGGAGGGATCCGTGAAAGAGATGCTCGAGATCATGGCAGATGAAGATACCGAGCTGATCAGCCTGTATTATGGAGAAGATGTGCAGGAAGAAGATGCGGAGCGTCTGGCGGAGGAGATCGCAGATCTGTATCCGGATGCCGATGTGGATATGCACAGCGGCGGACAGCCGATCTATTACTATGTATTGTCGGTAGAGTAAGGATAGAACTATGATAAATGAATATTCCAAGATAGGTGTTTTGAAAGGAATCGGGGAGAAAACGGAGCAGATATTCGGGAAAGTGGGGATTGCCACAGTCGGGGATCTGATCCGCTATTATCCGCACCGCTACGAGGTGTATGAAGATCCGGTTCCGATCGGAGAGGTACAGGAGGGACATACGGTGACTGTGACCGGCGCGATCTACGGGAGGGTCAGTGTAGGCGGAAGCCCGCGGATGCAGATCACCACATTGTATGTGAAAGATCTGACCGGTACATTGAAAGTGATCTGGTTTCGGATGCCGTTTCTGCGCAGTACACTTGCGAGAGGCGGTGTGATCACGCTGCGGGGCAGGGTGATCCGGAAACGGGACGGACTTGTAATGGAACATCCGGAAATGTTCTATCCGAGCGCAAAATACGAAGAGAAACGACACACGCTCTGGCCGGTGTATCCGCTGACGTCAGGATTGACCAACAATATGGTTACAAAAGCGGTAAAGCAGGCTTTAGAAGTATGTGATGTCGGAACAGGAATATTGTCGGACCGGTTTGTGGAAGCATACCGGTTCGTTTCGTATAAAGATGCGCTTTGCGGGATCCATTTTCCGGAGACAAAAGACGAATATATCCGAGCAAGGGAACGGCTTGTATTTGAAGAATTTTTGTTGTTTATCTTATCGCTTCGGATGACGAAAGTCAAAAAAGAGCGTGTGAAAAATCATTACTGTTTTCGGGAGCAGCCGGAGATCGAGGAATTTCTCTTACGGCTTCCGTTTGAACTGACAAACGGGCAGAAAGAAGTCTGGCGGGAAATCCGGCAGGATATGACCGGTGTGCATGTGATGTCCAGGTTGGTGCAGGGAGACGTAGGATCGGGAAAGACGATCGTCGCACTGCTCGCCATGCTTTATGCAGGATTGAACGGATTTCAGGCGGCGCTGATGGCTCCGACAGAAGTGCTGGCTCGGCAGCATTATGAAAATATCACGCATATGCTTTTGGAATATGGGATTTCCCTGCGAACGGAACTGCTGACCGGATCTATGACCGCAAAGGAAAAACGAGAGGCTTATGCCCGGATCGCGGCGGGGGAAGCAGATTTTATCATCGGAACGCATGCGCTGATCCAGGAAAAAGTGGAATATAAAAATCTTGCCCTTGTTGTGACCGATGAACAGCATCGGTTCGGTGTGCGGCAGCGGGAAATGCTGGCGGCAAAAGGGCTTTATCCTCATATCCTTGTTATGAGCGCGACACCGATCCCGCGGACGCTGGCGATCATCCTGTACGGGGATCTGGATATTTCCGTGATCAAAGAGCTTCCGAAAAACCGGCTGCCGATCAAGAACTGTGTGGTCGATACGTCTTATCGTACGACCGCTTATCATTTTATGAAAAAACAGATCGCGCAGGGACGGCAGTGTTATGTGATCTGTCCGATGGTCGAGGAAAATGAGACGACCGAGGCGGAAAATGTCATTGATTATACCGAACAGCTTCAGGCGGAAATGGGAGATTCCATCTCCGTACAATATCTGCACGGACGGATGAAGCAGAATGAAAAAGACCGGATCATGGAAGCGTTTGGAAAAAATGAGATCCAGGTGCTTGTCTCGACGACGGTGATCGAGGTCGGGATCGATGTGCCAAATGCGACGGTGATGATGATCGAGAATGCCGAACGGTTCGGACTGGCGCAGCTCCATCAGCTTCGCGGCCGGGTGGGGCGGGGAAGCCATCAGTCTTATTGTATTTTTATCAGCGCGTCCAAATCAAAAGAGACGAAAGAACGGCTGGAAATCCTTAACAAATCCAACGATGGATTTTTTATTGCAAGCGAAGATCTGAGACTTCGCGGTCCGGGAGATCTCTTCGGCATCCGCCAGAGCGGCACGCTGGATTTTGGTCTGGCAGACGTCTTTCAGGATTCCGGGCTGCTTCAAAGAGCAAACGAAGCGGCGGAGGAACTTTTGCTTGAGGATCCGCATCTTCAAAAGGAAGAACACCGCATGCTGAAAAAAGCAGTGGAACATACCGTGGCGGCGGTGGCGCTGGAAACGACGCTTTGATCTGGAATAAATTTCCAGTGTAAAACATGGATTCCTCCATATACTATGGATGTAACAAAAACAAAGTTACAAACAAATCAAAGAAAAAAGTAACAAGAAAATGTTACAGCAAAGATGCAAAAGGAGGAAATGAAAATGGCAAGTCGTTCATCAAACCGCGCAGCCGTACCAGAGGCAAAAGGCGCACTGGACAAATTCAAATATGAGGTAGCAAGCGAGCTCGGAGTACCGCTTTCTGACGGATACAACGGAGATCTGACATCCAAGCAGAATGGATCTGTCGGAGGATATATGGTCAAGAAAATGATCGAGCAGCAGGAAAAGCAGATGGCAGGCAAATAAGCTGACCGGATGTGAAACGCATACTGCCGGGAATCTATGAGAGAAAAAGCACTTGGGATTGACCTAAGTGCTTTTTTCTGCTAAAATTCAGCATAGTTAAAGGCGGTGAGACAGAGTATGAGAGTAATAGCAGGAAGTGCAAAAAGACTGCAGCTTAAGACATTAGAGGGAATGGATACAAGACCGACCACGGACCGGATTAAGGAGACATTGTTTAATATAATCAGCCCGGGGCTTTTCGACAGTATGTTTCTGGATCTGTTTGCGGGAAGCGGCGGGATCGGGATCGAGGCGCTCAGCCGCGGTGCGAAAGAAGCGGTTTTTGTGGAACAGAATCCGAAAGCGATGGCATGTGTCCGTGACAATCTGAAATATACGAAATTAGACCGGAAAGGTATCACACTGACAAAGGATGTGATGACGGCGCTGTACCAGTTGGAAGGTGAAAAAGTATTTGATTACATTTTTATGGATCCTCCGTATCATATGGGACTTGAGCGGCGTGTGATGGAATATCTGTCGGAATCGTCGCTTGTATATGAAGATACGGTGATCATCATAGAAGCGGCAAAAGAGACCGATTTTTCTTATCTGGAAGATCTTGGCTTCTCAGTCATCAAAGAAAAAGTCTATAAGACGAATAAACATCTGTTTGTGGAGAAAGCGGGGAAAGAGGAAATATGTTAAGAGCGATCTATCCGGGAAGTTTTGATCCGGTTACATACGGGCATCTTGATATTATTGAAAGATCTTGTAAAATTGCGGATGAACTGATTGTCGGAGTGTTGAACAATAATGCAAAAATGCCGTTGTTTTCTGTGGAAGAACGTGTTAAAATGTTAAACGAGGTGACGTGTCATTTGCCGAATGTTGTCATTGAACCGTTTGACGGTCTGCTGGTTGATTTTGCCCGGCAGAGAAAGGCGGATTGTATTATCAGAGGGCTTCGGGCGATTACCGATTTTGAGTATGAGCTGCAGATGGCCCAGACGAATCATAAACTTGGAGCAGAGATTGAGACCGTATTTCTGACAACGAATATCGAATATTCTTATCTGAGTTCGACGACCGTTAAGGAGATCGCAGCTTTTGGGGGAGACATAACACAATTTGTGCCGGAAGCTGTGCGTCGGGAACTGAACGAAAAGATGAAAACAAAAAGGAGAGTGTAAATAATGAGCAGCCGTATTGAACAGATTATTGAAGAAATCGAAGAATACATCGACAGAGACTGTAAATATCAGCCGTTGTCGACGACAAAGATCATTGTGAACAAAGAGCATCTGGACGAATTGCTCCGGGAACTGCGTATGAAGACTCCGGATGAGATCAAGAGATACCAGAAGATCATCAGCAACCGGGATGCGATCCTTGCCGATGCACAGGCAAAGGCAGACGCGATGATCGAGGACGCCCAGGTACAGACGACAGAACTTGTCAGCGAACATGAGATCATGCAGCAGGCATATGCGCAGGCGAATGAGATCGTGACACAGGCAACGGCACAGGCGCAGGAGATCATTGACAATGCGACGATGGATGCCAATGCGATCCGGATCGGCGCGATCCAGTATACCGACGATCTTCTTGCCAATGCAGAGAGTATCATCGGACATACGCTGGACAGTTATACGACCAAGTACGACGGTCTGATCAATTCGCTGCAGGAGTGTTACGATGTTGTGCGCACGAACCGTGCAGAACTGGAGATCCCGGAGGAGAATCCGGACGATTACAGCGGGCAGGAACCGGCGGCACAGTGATCAGTGATACAAGAACCTGCAGATACAAATATCTTTTGAATGATAAGATCAACGAAAGATCATGTAAAGATAACCCAAGGAACTGGCAGTCAGAGCGGCTGCCAGTTTTTCTGTAAAGTAGGGAAAAATCGGCAGCCCGGCTTTTTGTACCATGGACTGTGTCTGCATGACGGCGCAGAATCCGCCGAATGACGTAAGTCCAAGGAGCATCGGATATTTGAACCGCATGGACATGGAGGCGGATCCGATCATGGAGATTCCGTTTGTCACTTCCAAAAACGGCAAAAAGAACTTGCTGCCGGGGAGGGGGAACGGAGAAGAGGAAACGATGGATGAAAGGACGGAAAACAGGATGATGTAACCGCCGACTTTGACCAGAGTTTCACAACTGTCCATGATGCAGTGATCGAGCTGCCGGAAAGAAAAGCCGGGCTCTTTCGACCGCTCTGCGGCAGGGGTGGAAAAAGCGGCGGATCGCGCGAACGTATTTTGGTTTCCGACACGATCGATAAGCGACATTTTGTAAATACGTCTTGTGATCAGACTTACAAAGAGCGGACTGACAAGGAGGATGAACAGTGTGGGGAGCAGAAGCGTTTCGTCTTCCAGTGTCTGATAGACGATATAGTTCATAATAAAAACAGGGCTTGTATTGTTGCAGAAAGAGAGAAGATAGCAGGCTTCCCGATGCGTGATATATCCTTGTGTATTCAGATCGGCAGCGGTCTTGGCACCCATCGGATATCCGCACAAAAATCCGGTGATAACGGCAAAACTTCCGCAATCGGAAACGGAAAGGAATGTCCGGCAGATTTTTGAGAATGCAGAGGTAAGGTAATGTATGCTTCCGGTTGCGAGAAGCAGATTGGAGACGAGCAGAAACGGAAACAATGTAGGGAGAATTGTCTGAAACCAGAGCAGAAGTCCGCTGCTTGCCCCCGAAAAGACAGCTTTGGGCGAAAGAAGCATAAAGGAAAATAAAAGAACGATCCCAAGTCCGGTCAGTGTTCGTTTCATCAACAGTTCTCCGTAAATCAGAACAAATGTTATGAAAGATATATGAAATCGGTTGATTTTTTATGTCCGCTGTGACAAAATAGTAAAGAATAGCGTGAGTATGGAACATGCCGTAAAAGGTAGATTTCATACATAGAAAGGAGAATTTATCATATGTCAGTTTTAGGACAGACGGAACCGAAAGAAGTGTTCCGGTTTTTTGAAGAAATCAGTCAGATTCCGAGAGGAACCTACAATACAAAGGCGGTCAGCGACTATTGCGTGAATTTTGCAAAGGAGCGCGGACTTGAGGTGATCCAGGATGAATGGAACAATGTCATTATGAAGAAGAACGGAACCGCAGGATATGAGAACAGCGAGCCTGTGATCCTTCAGGGGCATCTCGATATGGTCTGCGAAAAAACAGCGGATTCCGATCATGACTTTATGAAAGATCCGATCAAGCTGATGGTAGAAGACGGTTATGTGACAGCAGACGGGACTACACTGGGGGCAGACAACGGAATTGCAGTTGCAATGGTGCTTGCTCTTTTAGACAGCGATACGATCCCGCATCCGCCGATCGAAGCAGTTTTCACGGTAGATGAGGAAGTGGGCATGAACGGTGCGATGAACATCGATTTGAGCCCGTTGAAAGGAACGATGCTGATCAATCTGGACTCTGAGGAGGAGGACGTCCTGACAGCAGGATGTGCAGGCGGATTCCGTTTTGTATGCCAGATTCCGGTTGAAAGAGAAGTGATGAGCGGAAAAGGCGCGGAGATTGAGATCTGCGGTCTGCGCGGAGGTCATTCCGGCGTGGAGATCCACAAACAGAGAGGAAATGCCAACAAACTGGCAGGAAGACTGTTATGTCATCTGCGCCATGTGGCAGAGTATGCGCTTGTAGAGACAAACGGCGGATCTAAAGACAATGTCATCACACTTGCCAACAAGATCAAGATCGCAGCAAAAGATCTTGCACCACTGAAAGCGGCTGTCGCTGAGATGGAAGCTGCATGGAAAGTAGAATTCGGAGCAGATGAACCGGGACTGGCTGTAAAGTTTACAGAACTGGAAGACGCGGACTATCAGGTGATGACGGAAGCATCCGCAAAGAAAGTGATCGCATTTCTTGTAAATTGTCCAAATGGAGTGGATGAATACAACCGTTCGCTTCCGGGGCTGGTGGAGACTTCCGATAACCTTGGTGTGACAGAGACAGAAGAGGGATGTGTCCGTTTTATGGTCCTGACAAGAAGCGGTACTGCGTCCAAGCTCGAAGAATTTAAAGAAAAATACAGATGCCTTGCCAACTTAGTCGGCGGAAGTTACGAGTTTAACAGCGAGTACCCGGGATGGATGTTCAAAGAACAGTCCAAGATCCGCCCGATCGTTCTGGATGCATTTGAGCATATTTACGGAAAACGTCCGGAAGTGACGACGATCCATGCGGGATTGGAGTGCGGACTTTTAAGCGGACATAAGCCGGAACTGGACTGCATCTCTTTCGGACCGAATATGATCGGCGTACATTCCGTAGAGGAGCGTCTGGAGATCGCATCCGCAGCGCGTATCTGGGAAGCATTAAAAGAAATCATGAAACAATGCAAATAGGACATTCCCCGGTTCATATACTAGAAAGACTATGAACCGGGGAATATGACTGATGGGGCATCGATGGAGCAGACTGCTCGTTTTTTTGCTTGCGGCAGTGATCTTGTCCGCGGCGGGGATCGGGCAGGTAAAAGAAGCCGGACGTTTTGGTCGGCTTCAGGAAGACACGGTGAAAACCGGCGCATTTCGCAGACAGACGCTGGATGACGGGATGCAGGATATGATACGGGATATGGAAGATCCCGGAGAATTGCTTGGCATTTACTGGCTGGAGACCGGATTCGGAGAACAGCCGTTTTCGGGAAATTGCACGGAACAGGCGTTTGAAAGTATGGGAAGATCGTGGAAAAGAAGACTCTATTGGAACGTCTATGCGGAAGCCTGCCGTGCCATCTGGGATGATCTTGTCTACTTTCCGATCCCTGTATCGAAAGACGGGGAAGCGGAAGAGATAAGTTTTGTAGATTCCTGGATGTATGAGAGGAATTACGGCGGTACACGAGGACATGAGGGAACGGACATCATGGCGGGAGAGAATGTCCGGGGATATTATCCGGTTGTCAGTATGACCGACGGTTATGTAACCCACAAAGGGTGGCTGGAGCAGGGCGGGTATCGTCTCGGGATCACAGCGCCCGGCGGGGCTTATTTTTATTATGCGCATCTGGATTCTTATGCGGAGATCGAAGAGGGAGATCCGGTGAAAGCCGGAGATCTGCTCGGATTTATGGGAGATACCGGATACAGCAAAAAAGAGGGGACAATGGGGATGTTTCCGGTACATCTTCACGTCGGAATTTATCTGATCCATGACGGAGAGGAGATCAGCGTCAATCCCTATCAGCCATTGAAATATCTGGAGAACCGCAGAATCGAGTGTGTGTACGGCAGGAAAAATTGAGAGATATTTATTGAAGAAAAGTTATTTGAGAGAACGATCCGTGACCATGCATGGATGTGAGACGGACAGAGGAGAGAAGAGGAATGAATTTACCGATTGCATTTGAAGAAAAAATGAAATCGCTGCTTGGGGAAGAAGAATATAACGCGTATCTGCAGTGTTTTGATGAACCGCGGCACTATGGATTGAGGGTCAACACCCGGAAAATTTCCGTGGAGGATTTCTTGAAGATCGCGCCATGGCCGCTGACACCCGTTCCATGGATCTCCAACGGATTTTACTATGACGGCAGTGTGTACCAGCCGGCAAAACACCCTTATTACTATGCGGGACTGTATTATCTGCAGGAACCGAGCGCTATGACGCCGGCTGACAGGCTTCCGGTCGAACCGGGAGATAAAGTGCTGGATGTCTGTGCGGCTCCGGGCGGAAAAGCGACGGAACTGGGAGCAAAATTAAAAGGCGAGGGTGTGCTTGTCGCCAATGACATCAGCAATTCCAGAGCGCGGGGGCTTTTGAAGAATCTGGAATTGTTCGGTATCGGCAATATGCTTGTGATCAGCGAAGAGCCGGGAAAGCTGATGGAATTTTTTCCCGAATATTTTGACAAGATCCTGATCGATGCGCCGTGTTCCGGAGAGGGAATGTTCCGCAAAGAAAAGAAGATGGTCAAAGCATGGGAAGAGCATGGACCGGCGTTCTTTTCCAGACTCCAGCAGAGCATCATCACACAGGCGGCTTCGATGCTGCGCCCGGGCGGAATGCTTCTGTACTCCACCTGCACGTTCGACCCGCTGGAAAATGAGCGGACGATCGAATATCTTCTTTCCCAACATCCGGAATTTGAGATTTGTGAAATGGACGGTTACGAGGGATTTGAAAAAGGCCGTCCGGAACTGACGGAACAGAAGATCGACGGGATGGAGAAAACGGTCCGCATTTTTCCGCACAAGATGCATGGAGAGGGTCATTACCTTGCACTTTTGAAAAAAGGAAATGTCGCTCCGGGGGAAAGAAAAGAAAAGACCGGAAATAAAAAAGGCGGGAAAAAGATTCCGGAAGATCTGGAAGCATTTTTGAAAGAACTGAATATCGAGCTGGATCCGGCGAGATTCGATCTGCGGGAGGAACGCGTATATTATATGCCGGAAGATCTGCCGGCATTAAAAGGAGTCCGTTTCTTACGTTCCGGACTTTTGCTCGGAGAGTTGAAGAAAAAGCGGTTTGAACCGAGTCAGGCGCTTGCGATGTATCTGAAAAAAGAAAACTATAAAAAGACGCTGGATTTTTCCGTCGATGATGATCGTGTCGTAAAATATTTAAAAGGCGAGACACTGGATGTGGAAGATCTTGTGACGCCGAAAGAAAAAGGCTGGTTTCTTGTCTGTGTGGACGGCTATCCGCTTGGCTTCGGAAAGCTGGCGTCCCAGACATTGAAAAACAAATATCTGCCGGGCTGGAGATGGCAGTCGTAAGGAGCAGAGGACGAAATGGCAGGGAGTAAACCGAAATGAAAATAAGACTGGATAAGTATTTGACGGAAATGAGCGTGGGAAGCCGCAGTGAAGTGAAAAAAGCGATCATAAAAGGATTGACCGAAGTCAACGGCGAGACAGTAAAAAAACCGGAACAGAAAATCGATCTGGCTTTGGATCAGGTTTGCTTTCAGGGACGTCGGATCACTTATGCGGCGATGGAATATTATATGCTGAACAAACCTGCCGGGGTGATCTCGGCAAGCGAAGACCGGCATGAGACGACCGTGGTCGATCTGATCACGGAAAAGAAACGGAAAGATCTGTTCCCTGTCGGACGTCTGGATAAAGATACCGAGGGGCTTTTGCTGATCACAAATGACGGAGAACTGGCACATCGGCTCCTTTCCCCGAAAAAGCATGTGGATAAAGTGTATTATGCAAAAATCGCAGGGAAAGTGACAGAGGAAGACAAAAAAGTATTTGCAGAGGGCGTTGACATCGGGGAAGATAAGCTGACACTTCCGGCTAAACTGCACATCTTAAAAAGCGGGGAAGAATCGGAGATCACGCTGACGATCCGGGAGGGAAAATTCCATCAGGTGAAGCGGATGTTCCATGCGGTCGGAAAAGAGGTTGTCTATCTGAAGCGGCTTCGTATGGGGAGCCTTGTGCTGGATGAAAATTTAAAAACCGGAGAATATCGGGCGCTGACGGACGAGGAACGCCGGACTTTGACCGGAGAGAACGAATAGAAATGGAGAAATGAATGAGTACAGGATTTTTGCCGATCAACAGAAAAGAGATGAAAGAACGGGGATGGGATCAGGTTGATTTTGTCTATGTGATCGGAGACGCTTATGTGGATCATCCGTCCTTTGGACATGCGATCATCAGCCGTGTGCTGGAATCCAGAGGGTATCGGGTTGGGATCATCTCCCAGCCGGATTGGAAGAACAAAGAAAGCATCACGGTGTTTGGAGAGCCACGGCTTGCGTTTCTTGTTTCCGCCGGCAATATGGATTCCATGGTCAATCACTATTCTGTCTCGAAAAAACGCAGGGCGACCGACGCGTATACACCGGGCGGTGTGATGGGAAAGCGTCCGGATTATGCGGCGGTGGTCTATGGAAATCTGATCCGGCAGACATACAAGCAGACGCCGGTCATTCTCGGAGGGATCGAGGCAAGTCTTCGGAGACTTGCGCATTATGACTACTGGTCCGATCGGATAAAACGGTCGATCCTCTTGGATTCCGGTGCAGATATCATTTCTTACGGGATGGGAGAACGTTCGATCGTCGAGATCGCGGAGGCGCTGGATGCGGGGATCGCGGTGGAAGATCTCACCTATCTGGACGGAACGGTCGTAAAGGTGAAAAGTCTCGATTCCGTCTATGATGCAGTGGAACTGCCGTCTTTTGAACAAGTAAAAGAACAGAAAGAAACGTATGCAAGAAGCTTCTATACACAGTATCAGAATACGGATCCGTTTCGCGGACAGCGGCTGGTGGAACCATACAGTCCGCATCTGTATGTCGTGCAGAATCCTCCGGCAAAGCCGTTGTCGACGATGGAGATGGATGATATTTACGCACTTCCTTATATGCGGACATGGCATCCGTCTTATGAGAAAGACGGCGGCGTTCCGGCGGTGGAAGAGATCAAGTTCAGTCTGACGAGCAACCGCGGATGTTTCGGGGGATGCAGTTTTTGTGCCCTGACCTTTCATCAGGGACGGATCGTGCAGACGAGAAGTCACGAATCTCTGGTGGAGGAAGCGGAAGCGTTCACAAAGGATCCGGCATTCAAAGGCTATATCCATGATGTGGGTGGACCGACGGCGAATTTCCGACATCCGTCCTGTGAGAAGCAGTTGAAATCCGGCGTCTGCAAGAACCGCCAGTGTCTGTTTCCGAAGCCTTGCAGCAATCTCAACGCAGATCACAGCGATTATGTCAAACTGCTCCGCAGACTGCGCAGCATCCCGAAAGTGAAAAAAGTATTCATTCGTTCGGGAATCCGTTTTGACTATCTGCTTGCAGAGCAGGGACAGACTTTTTTGAAAGAACTTTGTGAGCATCATGTCAGCGGGCAACTGAAAGTTGCCCCAGAACATGTGTCGGATCCGGTTCTGGAAAAGATGGGAAAACCGAAGAATCAGGTTTACACGCAGTTTGCAAATGCATTTTTTGAGATGAATAAGAAACTCGGGAAAAAGCAGTTTCTTGTGCCGTATCTGATGTCCTCGCATCCGGGCTCCACCTTAAAAGAAGCGGTGGAGCTGGCGGAGTATTGCAGAGATATGGGGTATATGCCGGAGCAGGTGCAGGATTTTTATCCGACGCCGTCCACATTGTCCACATGTATGTACTATACGGAACTGGATCCAAGGACGATGGAGCCGGTCTATGTGCCGAAAAATCCGCATGAGAAAGCAATGCAGAGAGCGCTGATCCAATATCGGAATCCGGCAAATTATGAGCTTGTGAAAGAAGCGCTTATGAAAGCGGGACGGACCGATCTGATCGGTTTCGGAGAAGAATGTCTGATCCGTCCGCGCCAGTTCGCGAAAGAGCGTGCGGCGGCTGCCGGAAAAACCGATCGGAAAACCGCGGCTGCTGGCGGAAAAGCTGAGCGGAGAGGCGAGGCGAAAAAGCCGCAGAGCAGATGGGCTTCGGGAGGTGCTTCCCCGAAAAAAGGCAGAGAGCAAAATCACTCCGGGAACAATCATTCCGACCGAAGAGGCTCCTCCGGAACGCATTCCGGTAAGCGGAAAGGAAGACGATCATGAAGATAGCGATCATAACCGGTGCTTCTTCCGGGATGGGACGGGAATTTGTCAGACAGATCGGATGCTGCGGTCAGCCGCTGGACGAGGTATGGGTCATCGCCAGGCGAAAGGAACGGCTGGAGGCGCTTCGGAAAGAGTCCGGTCTTCCGCTTCGGGTTCTGGAGGGCGATCTTTTAAAAGAAACTGTTTTTGAACAACTGGAAGATCTTTTGAGAGAGAATATGCCGGAAATCCGTATGCTGGTCAATGCGGCCGGATTTGGGAAAAGCGGACGGGCGGATGAGATCTTCACCGAGGATATGAGGATCCAGACGGAGATGATCCGGCTGAACTGCGAAGCGTTGACCCGGATGTGCGGGATCTGCATGCAGTATTTTTCGAAGGGAAGCCGGATCATTAATCTGTCTTCCGCGGCGGCGTTTTGTCCTCAGCCGAAATTTGCGGTTTATGCGGCGACAAAATCTTATGTACTCCGTTTTTCCAGAGCGCTGGGCGCGGAATTAAAATCAAAAGGGATCGTGGTGACGGCGGTTTGTCCGGGACCGGTCGATACCGAATTTTTCCAGGTGTCCGGCGCAATTGAAAATGCCTGGAAAAAACGGATGATGGCGGAAGCGCAAAGCGTCGTGCACCGTGCGCTTCTGGATGCGAAAGCGGGAAAACAGATTTCTGTATATGGTTTTTGGATGAAAGCGGCGCGTGTGGCGTCCAAACTGATCCCGCACAGATGGATCACAGCGTTTGGACAGTGGAATTAGATAGAAAGTGAGCGAGAGCAAATGAAGAAATGTGAAAAGGGAACACCGGGATATCTCGAATATAAAAAGAAAGTGGAGATCATACGGACGGTCGTCTATTTTTTGTTAGTTGCGGCAGTGTATCTGCTTGGCTACAGCCAGACACATACGAATAAAAACCTGCTGACGGTTGTTGCGGTCGTCGGTTGTCTTCCGGCATGTAAGGCGCTGGTCGGCGTGATCACGAGACTTCCGTATCCGTCGATCGATCCGAAACGTGCGGAAGAGGTGCGGGCACTCAGTCCGCATATGACGTCCGTGTTCGATCTGGTTGTGACGAGCCGGGATAAGATCATGCCGATCGATGCGCTCGTGATCTCCGGAAATAAAGTATTCGGACATCTGACCGGGAAAAAAGCGGATCCGCAGTATACGGAGAAGCATATCAGATCCATTCTTCTGGAAAATCATTTTAAAGATGTATCCGTCAAAATGTATCCGGATTATAAGAAATTTTTAAGCCGGATCGAGGGATTGGAAAACATTGCGGCGGTGGAAAAAGAAAACACGGCGGAATATGAAGCGAAGATCCGTCATCTGATTCAGCTGATCTCTTTGTAACAGGTCGCTTGCGGCATGACAAAACGGAGTAAAAGACAGAAACGGAGCAAACATATATGCAGGAAATACATATTTCGGGAAATGAAGCCGGTCAGCGGCTGGATAAACTGCTCGGCAAATTTTTATCCGATGCGCCGAAAAGTTTTCTTTATAAAATGATGCGGAAAAAGAATATCACGCTGAACGGAAAAAAGGCGGAGGGATCGGAAAAGCTGAAAGAGGGAGATTGTGTGAAACTCTTTTTGTCCGATGAGACGATCGCAAAATTTTCTGGCACTGTAAGCGACACCGCAAAAGCGGAGCAGCGTGTACGGCAGGCGGCGTACCGGGAAGTGAAAAAGCAGATGCCGGAAATACTTTATGAAGATGAGAACATCCTTTTATTTAATAAACAGCCGGGGCTGCTCTCGCAGAGAGCAAAACCATCGGATATTTCTGCGGTAGACTGCCTGATCGCATATCTTCTGGAGACAGGGGCGCTGACGCCCGAGATGCTGCGGACGTTTCGACCATCGGTCTGCAACAGACTGGACCGCAACACAAGCGGGATTTTGGCAGCAGGAAAAAGTCTGGCAGGGCTTCAGGAGCTGAGTTTGTTTTTTAAAGAACGCAGCATCGAAAAATATTATCTTTGCCCGGTGATCGGACAGGTGGAACAAGGAGAACGGATTTCCGGATATCTGCAGAAAAACAGCAAGACAAACCGCGTGCAGGTGCAGGAGATTTCCGATGAGAAATCTGCGCGGATCGAAACCGAGTATCATCCGGTGGCGGGGAATGGAAGACTGACGCTTTTGGAAGTACATCTGATCACGGGAAAGACACATCAGATCCGGGCGCATCTGGCAAGCATCGGGCATCCGCTCCTCGGTGATTTTAAATATGGGAACCTCGGCGTCAATGAGAGATATAAAAAACAATATGGCTTGGAAGCGCAGCTGCTCCATGCGTATCGCCTCCGGATGCCGGAGACAGACGGCGTACTGAAAAATATTTCCGGACGGGAATTTCGGGCGTCTCTTCCGGATCTGTTTGCGCGGATCTGCCAGGAAGAACAGCTGGCGCTTTCGGGGGTAATGGAAACGAGATAAAAAGGAGAGACGGACTGGTGGGAACATGGAATTCAAGAGGACTTCGGGGGTCGACACTGGAAGATCTGATCAACCGGACGAATGAGCGGTATGATGAACTGGATCTGGCTTTGATCCAGAAAATCCCGACGCCGATCACGCCGGTGCAGATCGATAAGGAACGGCGTCATATCACACTGGCATATTTTGACAAGATCAGTACGGTGGATTACATTGGATCTGTGCAGGGGATTCCGGTCTGTTTTGATGCAAAGGAATGCAGTGCGGATACATTTCCGCTTCAAAATATCCATGAACATCAGATGCGGTTTATGGAAAAATATGAAAAACAGGGCGGAGTTTCTTTTCTCGTCATTTATTACAGTGCAAGGAATATTCTTTATTATATGCGTTTTCGTGAAATCGTCCGTTTTTGGGAGCGGAGAGAGCAGGGCGGCAGGAAGAGTTTCCGGTTGGAAGAACTGGACGAGCGGTATTTTATGCATCTGAAAAACAACTGTTTTGTGCCGTATCTCGATTTTATCCAGAAAGATCTGGATGAGCGGGAAGAACTCGGGATTGACATTTAGTCGGAAAATTCGTATAATGACTAAAGATTTTAACGTAGTAGCAGAGTAAAGCGCGGAGGTGTTGAGATGGAACAAAAATTACATACGCCGGAGGGTGTAAGAGATATTTACAGTACAGAGTGCCGGAAGAAGCTGACGATTCAGGAGAAACTTCATCATTTGCTGCATTTGTACGGATATCAGGACATCCAGACGCCAACATTTGAATATTTTGATGTGTTCCGCGACGAGATCGGAACGATCTCGTCACGGGAACTGTATAAGTTCTTTGACCGGGACGGCGATACGCTGGCGCTCCGCCCGGACATCACGCCGTCGATCGCGCGTGCGGCGGCAACCTTATTTGAAGAAGAGGAATTTCCGGCAAGACTTTGTTATATCGGGAATACATTTATCAATCATTCCAGTTATCAGGGACGCCTGAAAGAGAATACACAGCTTGGGGCGGAATTGATCGGGGAAGATTCGGTGGAAGCAGACGCGGAACTGATCGCAATGGTCGTGGACAGTTTGAAAAAAGTGGGATTAAAGGAATTTCAGGTCAATATCGGTCATGTGGATTTTCTACACACTTTGATGGATCTGACCGGATTAAATGAAGAGAAAAAAGCGGAAGTCTATGCGCTGACTGCAAACCGGAATTATTTTGGCGTGGAAGAGATCCTGATCCGGGAAAATGTCGAGATGTCTGTGGTGGAGATGTTCCGGATCCTGCCGGAACTGACCGGCGGAACGGAAGCGCTTGTGCGCGCCGCCAAACTGGTGCCGGGAGAAACAGCAAAACGGGCGATCGTACGGCTTCTGAAGATTTATCAGATATTGGAACTGTACGGGGCGGAAGCGTATGTGACCTTTGATCTGAGTATGAGTGGAAGTTACGGCTATTACAGCGGGATCGTATTCCGCGCATATACATATGGAACCGGAGATGCGATCGTAAGAGGCGGACGCTACGATCATTTGATCGCCAAATTTGGGAAAAATACGCCGTCCATCGGATTTGCCGTCATCATCGATGAACTGCTCAGTGCGCTTGGCAGACAGAAGATCGAGATCGAGACCGGACATTGTAATCTGATCGTGTATACAGACGCGACATTGAACTGGGCTGTGTCTCTTGCCTGCGATCTGCGTGAAAAAGGAAAATGTATCGAACTTTTGAAACGGGAACCGTGGCAGGAACGGGCAGTGTATGAGGAATACGGAAAACGCAGAGGTACGGACAGTCTGACCTATTTAAAGGATGACAGAAGTATGGAAATGGTGAATTTAAAAACCGGAGAGACACGGGTCATCCGTTCGGAATCGGACACAGGATCGGAGGAAACAAGATGAGATATCTGACATTTGCATTGACAAAAGGACGGCTTGCGAGTAAAACATTGGAGCTCTTGGAACGGCTCGGGATCACCTGCGATGAGATGAAAGATAAGGATTCCCGGAAACTGATCTTTGTCAACGAGGAACTGAAGCTGAAATTTTTTCTGGCGAAAGGACCGGATGTGCCGACGTATGTGGAATACGGTGCGGCGGATATTGGTGTTGTAGGTCGGGATACGATCGTGGAAGAGGGAAGAAAAGTTCACGAGGTGCTGGATCTTGGATTCGGGAAATGCCGGATGTGCGTCTGCGGACAGGAGGAAGCGGGAGAACTTCTGAAACATCACGAGCTGATCCGTGTTGCGACAAAATATCCGAATATTGCAAAAGATTATTTTTATAATAAAAAACATCAGACTGTGGAGATCATCAAAATGAACGGCTCGATCGAACTGGCGCCGATCGTGGGATTGTCAGAGGTGATCGTGGATATCGTGGAGACCGGTTCCACTTTGAAAGAGAACGGTCTTGTTGTGCTGGAGGAAGTGTGTCCGCTGTCGGCACGGATGATCGTAAATCCGGTCAGTATGCGGATGGAGAATGAGAGGATCAAAGAACTGATTACGAACCTGCGTAATCTGGTACAGGAGGAAAGCCATGCGGATTGAACGACTGAATGAAACGACAAAGAAAACACTGCTGGAGGATCTTCTGAAACGGAGTCCGAACCAGTACGGCGCGTACGAAGCGGATGTAAAGAAAATCCTTGACGAGGTGAAAGAGAAAAAAGATGAGGCGGTATTTTCCTACACGAAGCAATTCGACAAAGCGGACATCGACGCGTCGAATATCCGGGTAACGGAAGCGGAGATCGCGGAAGCATATGAACTTGTGGATGCGGAATTATTACGCATTATCCGCAGAGCCTTGAAAAATATCGAGGCTTACCATGCAAAGCAAATGCAGTACAGTTGGTTTGACAGTAAACCGGACGGCACGATGCTGGGACAGAAAGTGACTCCGCTTCAGAGAGTTGGCGTCTATGTGCCGGGCGGAAAGGCCGTCTATCCGTCTTCGGTCCTGATGAACATCATGCCGGCAAAGGTGGCGGGTGTGGAGGAGATCATCATGGTGACACCGCCGGGAAGAGATGGAAAAGTCAATCCTACCACTCTGGTCGCGGCGAAAGAAGCCGGCGCAGACCAGGTTTATAAAGTAGGCGGCGCACAGGCGATCGCGGCGCTGGCGTATGGAACGGAAAGCATTCCGAAAGCGGACAAGATCGTAGGACCGGGAAATATTTATGTGGCGCTTGCCAAAAAAGCGGTGTACGGACATGTCAGCATCGATTCCATTGCCGGACCGAGCGAGATCCTTGTGCTGGCTGATGAGGGGGCAAATCCGCGGTATGTGGCGGCGGATCTGTTGTCGCAGGCGGAACACGATGAACTGGCGTCGGCGATCCTTGTGACGACCAGCATGGAATTGGCTGAGAAAGTGTCCGAGCAGACGGATCTGTTTATCCGGGAATTATCGAGAGGAGAGATCATCCGGAAATCACTGGACAATTACGGGCATATTCTTGTGGCAGATACGATGGAGAATGCGATCGACGCGGCAAATGAGATCGCGTCGGAACATTTGGAGATCATGACGGCGGATCCGTATCAGGTGATGACGAAGATCCGGAATGCGGGCGCGATATTCATCGGAGAATACAGCAGCGAACCGCTGGGCGATTATTTTGCGGGACCAAACCATATTCTCCCGACAAATGGAACAGCGAAATTCTTTTCTCCGCTGTCCGTGGATGATTTCCTAAAAAAATCCAGTATCATCGCCTACTCATACGATGCATTGAAAGAAATCCATACGGATATTGAGAAATTTGCGGAGGCGGAACAACTGACGGCCCATGCCAATTCGATCAAAGTCCGATTTGAAGAGGAATCATAGAGAAAATCGATGAAATAGTATTGTTCAATATTGAAAAGTGAAAAGGAGGCGATGCGGATGCAGAATCGGATCGGAAGCTGTGTGCGGAATACGAAAGAGACGCAGATTGAACTGGAGATCAATCTGGATGGAAGCGGCGAGGCGGCGGTCGATACCGGAATCCCGTTTTTTGATCATATGCTGAATGGATTTGCGAGACATGGATTGTTTGATCTGCGTGTGAGAGTGAAAGGTGACCTGGAGGTGGACTGCCATCACACGGTGGAAGACACCGGGATCGTGCTCGGAGAAGCGATCGCACAGGCACTTGGAGATAAAGCGGGAATCAAACGATACGGAAGTTTCCTGCTGCCGATGGATGAGACGCTGGCGCTCTGCGCGATCGATCTTTCCGGACGTCCTTATCTGAATTATGACGTATGTTTTACAACGGAACAGATCGGGACTCTGGATACCGAGATGATACGGGAGTTTTTCTATGCGGTATCGTACAGTGCGGCGATGAACCTGCATCTAAAGATATTAGACGGGATCAACAATCATCATATGGCGGAGGCGCTGTTCAAAGCATTCGGAAAGGCATTGGATGCCGCAACGATGGAGGAACCTCGTTTGAGCGGCGTATGGTCTACGAAAGGGACACTTTAGAAGAAGCGTAATTTGTCTGGATAAAAGAAACAAAGAGAGAAGGGCAGAAAATGAGTTATAAAAGACTGACACCCTGTATTCTGATCGATCGTGGAAAAGCGGTGAAATGGTTTGACGACAGGAGTGTGATAGCAAGAGACGTAGTGGCGCTCGCAAAACATTATGCCGAGCGCGGGGCGGACGAACTGATCGTGTTCGACCTGTCCACATCGGATGAAGATCATGAAGAGGCGATCGATCTGATGCGGAAGATCAACCGGTTTATCAGTATTCCTATGGTTGCAGGCGGGAATATCCGCAGAGAAGAAGATGTGAAGAAATACTTGTATGCCGGAGCAAAACGGGCAATTTTGAATTTCTCGAAAATTGCAGCTCAGGAGATGCTCGAATCGGTATCGAAACGATTCGGAAAAGAACGGATCGCTGTATCTTTGAATGATTTTGACGCATTGTTCAAACAACAGCATTTGATCGAGGAATATGCATCGGAGCTGATCTTTATGCATCGTCTGGATCTGGATTCGGTGATGAACATCACATCGATCCCCTGTGTGGTCGTGACAGATACGATGGAGCAGGATGAGATACTTAAAATTTTGAAATCCAGCGGCGTCAAAGGCGTATCGGGACGATTTATCAGTCAGGAAGATATGGATTTTGACGGGTTTAAGGAAATCTGCGTGCAGGAAGGCATTAAAATGACGTCTTTTGAGAGTATTCTGGAATTTTCAGAACTGAAACTGAATCCATCCGGACTGATTCCGGTGATCGTGCAGGATTATAAGACAAATGAAGTGCTGATGCTGGCGTATATGAATAAAGAAGCGTTCAATCACACTGTGAAATCCGGGCGGATGACCTATTACAGCCGAAGTAGAAAAGAACTCTGGATCAAAGGCGAGACGTCCGGTCATTATCAGTATTTAAAATCACTGACGGTAGACTGTGATAAAGATACGCTGCTGGCGAAAGTGGAACAGATCGGGGCTGCCTGTCATACCGGAAGCAGATCCTGTTTCTTCCAGCAGATCGTCGGTAATGATTATGACACGACCAATCCGCTTCAGGTGTTTGAATCGGTTTACGGCACGATCATGAACCGAAAAGAAAATCCGAAAGAAGGATCCTATACAAATTATCTGTTTGATAAAGGAATTGACAAGATTTTAAAGAAAGTAGGAGAAGAGGCGACGGAAATTGTGATCGCCGCAAAGAATCCGAATCCGGAAGAAATTAAATATGAAATTTCCGATTTCCTGTATCATGTCATGGTGTTGATGGTAGAACGGGGAATCACATGGGAAGATATTACAAGAGAACTGGCAGAACGATGACAGGAATTCCGTTTTGGATGTACAGCGATTGCGGATAACGCAGAGAATCGCTTTATATGGAAGAATTCATTTGTATTGAAAGTGTTCGCTTTGGGTAAGGTTCTATCCAAAAGAAATTGGACATAGGATATGGCAAAAAGAGCTGTATTCTGTGTCCTTTTTGTTATTGAAGTATATGGGGAAAAAGCCCGACAGATTGTTTTGGATCGGATCGACTCTGAGACTTATTTTTTTTGAAAGAATTCTGCTGTCGAAAACAGGATTTGTGTTTCAGACTTCTTAGATTCATTAAAAAACAGAGTGTGATCTAATTAAAACAGAGCACAGTCTATTTTGAAAACATTAAAAACAGAGTACACTCTACAAAAATGGAGAATCTATATGAATGAAACAGAAGAACGTAGAAAAGAGTTGTTGAGGCAGGCAAGACAAATGTACGATGAAGATCGTTTTATTCCTGCTGTACATCCAAGATACCGTAATCTATATCAGGATCTTTACGAACCGGACGAGAAGCAGGTTCCTAATTCTTCTTTTTCGTTTCGGATCGCTGTATGTATCGTGTTATTTGCATGCTATGTATGGATGGATTATTCGGAAGTGCCGGTTGCTAATGTGAGCAGTGACCAGATTGTTACCCAGATAGAAAAACAGACAGAAATTCTTACAAAAAAGTAAGGAAAGTGTCAGTCTATGGTAAGAGCAGAAAATCCATCCTGTGCTAGAATAAGATCAAACGATAAGAAGTACAAAAAGGAGGAAGAAGAAATGACAGAACATGAATATACGGATACATATTATTATAAGAAAGTAGAAAAGGAAAGGCAGAGCAAGCAAAAACAGGACGGTATGAAAAAAAGTCTTTATAGGATCGTGTCGGTTTTGGTTGCGGTGATCGGAAGTATTTGCTTTTTGCTGGCAGCGCTCTTGTATTTATTTTCGAATATTATCGATATGATAGCGTCGGTGTACAGGTGGATTTCCTCTTGTATACTGACTCTGCAAAATACAGTTTCAAAAAAGGATCGTTCCAACAAGAAGACAGCGTCAACATGCGAGGAGACAAATCTTAAGATTTCTTAAGAGAAATATAAGAAGAAAAACAGGAAAGTAACCACAGGGATGTGGTATATTGGAAGCAGGCAGAATACAAAAGAGGGAGTAAGATGAGAACAATCAAGAAAATAATCAAAAAAACGATCGGTGTTTTGTTTTTGGTACTCCTGATCATTGGCGGTGTGATCGGATATAAAGGATACGAGCGATATAAAGAGGTGCTGGAGAAAGTACCGCTGCAGGAAAAAATAGCGGAGATCCGGCAGAAGCCCTCTTATACGGAAATAGAAGATCTGCCGCAGATTTATCTCGATGCGGTCGTGGCTGTGGAAGACAAAAGGTTTTACCATCATCCGGGCATCGATCCGATTTCTATCGCGCGGGCGGTCCGGAATGATATTCGGGCGCGTGCGCTGATCGAAGGCGGGAGTACGATCACACAGCAGCTGGCAAAGAATCTGTACTTTGGGCAGGAACAAAGTCTGAACCGGAAAGTAGCTGAGGGGATGCTGGCTTTTAAGCTGGAATGGAATTATACAAAAGAAGAGATTCTGGAATTATATGTGAACAGCATTTATTTCGGAGACGGGTATTACTGTGTGGAGGAAGCAAGCTACGGTTATTTCGGAAAACCGCCGTCGGAAATGACCGCTTACGAGAGCACGATGCTCGCAGGAATCCCGAACGCACCGTCCGCCTATGCGCCGACGGTCAGTATGGAATTGGCGGAGGAACGGCAGAAAAAAGTATTGGAGAGCATGGTAAGAGAAAAATATCTGACAGAGGAAGAGGCTTTGGAGATTCAAAACTCCAAGGTCTCTTTTTGTATAGACGACGAGCCAAAGTCCGGGCTTGCCCGAGACCTTGGCGACTGCTTACAATCCCGGAATGTGCCTTTTGGCACTTCCGGTGTTTATACCTTTTTAATGGCAGTACAAGATGGCTTAATACCGATTTTATAAGAGATTCATTATAATAAGGCTGTAAGTAAGGAGGGAACAACAATGAGTGAGCGATTGGAAGATAAATGCAGGGAATTAATTGAAAAAAAGGAATATGAGACATGTGAGAAAGAGATCGCAGACGCGATGGTCACAATGCCGCATTCGGCAGTCCCTCACAATCTGATGGGGATTCTTCTGGAAAAAGAGCACAATCACATTCTGGCGATGAAACATTTCCGGGCGGCATACGGTCTGGATCCGGCGTATGTTCCGGCAAGATACAATATGGATCAGTTCGGCACGATCCGGCTTCGGGAGGGAAAACTCCGGTATGCATACAGCGAGGCGGACTGCCGTATATAACGCTCCGTGTGAAATCTTAATGGGTTTTTAATAAAAGCGCAGGATGACTTAACACCGATTTTATAGAAGATTTCTTATAATAAGTCGATGAGAAGAAAAGGAGGAAGAGTTCAATGATGGATTTGGTTATGATTGCAGTCCTGGCAGGAAGTTTCTTTTTGGTGAAGTTGTTCGCGGATTTTTGCGAATCTCAGGTAAATCCGAAAGAAGAATAAGCAAAGGAGGAAGTAATGATGGATATGGTTATTCTTGGAATTATAATTTTGCTTCTGGGCGGGTATCTGGTATATGCGTTGGTACATCCCGAAAAATTATAAAATTAAAGGTGAAAGGAAGCAACAGGAGGAAGAGACATGTTACAAATTATTTTAACGTTGGCAATATTTCTCATACTGGTCATACCGATGGGAAAATATATGTATCATATTGCTACGGAACAAAAAACATTTGCAGATAAAGTATTTGATTCGGTTGACCGGCTGATCTATAAAGTCTGCGGCATCAAAGGGGAGAACATGGGATGGAAAACCTATGCGCTCACACTTTTGACTGCCAATGCAGTGATGGTATTTGTGGGGTATCTGATCTTAAGACTTCAGAATTTCCTGTTTTTGAATCCCAACGGGATCGATGGAATGGAAGCATCCCTTTCCTTTAATACAGTGATCAGTTTTATGACGAACACAAACTTACAGCATTATTCCGGTGAGAGCGGACTGGCTTATGTGAGTCAGATGTGCGTGATCATCTTTATGATGTTCACATCGGCTGCCAGCGGATATGCGGCATGTATGGCTTTTTGTCGGGGACTTTCCGGAAGAAAGGTGGGAAACTTTTATCGGGATATGGTACGGATCACAACGCGTATCCTGATCCCGGTTTCCTTTATTGTTGCGTTGATCCTTGTAAGCCAGGGAACGCCGCAGACATTGATCGGAAATCTGACGGTGGAGACGGTTGAGGGAAAACTGCAGGATCTGGCAATGGGACCGGTCGCTGCACTGGAAGCGATCAAGCATCTGGGAACAAACGGAGGAGGATTCTTTGGAGCAAACTCTGCCACACCGTTTGAGAATCCGACTGTGATCTCCAATATCGTGGAGATGATCTCAATGATGATCCTGCCGGGAGCGTGTGTTGTGACTTTCGGACATATGCTTGCAGAGAAAAGAAGAGAACTAAAAGAAGCACGGATTGAGAAAAAGAAAATCTGGATGGGACGCCAGGGCGCTGTGATCTTTGGCGCGATGGCAATCTTGTTTGCAGTCGGACTTCTGATCTGTTATAACGCAGAAATGACTGGAAATCCGATCATCAGGGAAATGGGCATCGATCAGAGCGCCGGAAGCATGGAGGGAAAAGAAGTGCGGTTCGGCGTCGCACAGTCGTCGCTCTTTACGACGGTGACAACATCGTTTACGACCGGTACGGTCAACAATATGCACGATACGCTGACGCCGCTCGGAGGAATGGTTCCGATGTTACATATGATGCTGAACTGCGTGTTCGGAGGAAAAGGCGTCGGACTTATGAATATGGTCATGTATGTGATCCTTGCGGTATTTATCTGTGGTCTGATGGTCGGACGTACGCCGGAATATTTGAATAAGAAAATTGAGGGAAAAGAGATGAAGCTTGTTGCGATCGTCATTTTGATCCATCCGCTTTTGATCCTCGGATTTTCCGGACTGGCAGTTTCTCTTCAGGCAGGGCTGGATGGAATTACGAATCCGTCGTTTCACGGACTCAGTCAGGTGTTGTATGAATACGCATCCTCGGCAGCAAACAATGGTTCCGGATTTGAGGGGCTGGCAGACAACAGTGTGTTCTGGAATGTGACGACGGGGCTGGCAATGTTCTTCGGAAGATATATCGCGATCGTCGCGCAGCTTGCGATCGCCGGTTCTCTGCTGGCAAAGAAGAAAGTGAATGAGACGATCGGAACATTGCGGACAGATAATGTAACATTTATGATCATCCTTGTATTTATCGTATACATTTTTGCAGCGCTGACATTTTTCCCGGCACTTGCGCTTGGACCGATCGGCGAACATCTGTCGCTGTGGATGTAAGAGCAGGTAAATGGAAAGGAAGGAGTATACATCATGGAAAAAACAGAACGGACAAAATTTATTACACAGGATATTTTGAAATCTTCCGTTATCGGATCTTTTCAAAAACTGGATCCGAGATATATGGTGAAAAATCCGGTAATGTTCGTCGTAGAGATTGGATTTTTTATTACGTTGATCCTGACGGTTTTCCCTACATTGTTCGGAGGAAGTGAAAATTACAGAATATACAACGGGATCGTTACTGCGGTGTTGTTTGTGACGGTATTGTTTGCGAACTTTGCAGAATCTGTTGCGGAGGGACGTGGAAAAGCACAGGCGGCGTCTCTGAAAAAGACGAAGAAAGATACAAAGGCGAGGATACTTCTGGCAGACGGAGAAGAGAAGATGATCAATGCTTCGGAACTGAAAAAGGGAGATGTCGTCCTTGTAAAGATGGATGAGGTGATCCCCAACGACGGAGAAGTGATCGAGGGAATCGCTTCGGTGGACGAATCTGCGATCACGGGAGAGTCCGCGCCGGTTACAAGAGAATCCGGAGGAGATTTTTCGTCTGTAACCGGCGGGACAACGGTTGTATCCGACTGGCTGAAGATCCGGATCGTGGCGGAGCCGGGAAAATCATTCCTGGATAAAATGATCGCCCTTGTGGAGGGCGCATCCAGACAGAAGACGCCAAATGAGATCGCGCTTAATACCTTGTTGATCGTACTGACACTGATCTTTCTGATCGTTGTTGTGACCTTGTATCCGTTTGCACATTATCTGGGTGCGGATATCCCGATTTCCTGGGCGATCGCCCTGATGGTCTGCCTGATCCCGACGACGATCGGCGGTCTGCTTTCCGCGATCGGTATCGCAGGAATGGATCGTGTGACCCGGTTTAATGTCATCGCAATGTCCGGAAAGGCTGTGGAAGCATGCGGCGACGTGGATACGATGATTCTGGATAAAACCGGAACGATCACATTCGGAAATCGTCTGGCGGCAGATTTTTATCCGGTGGCAGGCGTGGAAAAAGAAGACTTGATTTATTACAGCGTACTCTCTTCTTTGCTGGACGGAACGCCCGAGGGAAAATCAACGGTAGAACTCGGAGAAAAAATGGGATGCCGGGTCGACCGGAAGCTGCTTGGTGAGATGGAGTTTGTAGAATTTACCGCACAGACAAAGATGAGCGGCGCAGATCTGAAAGACGGAACGATCATCCGAAAAGGCGCGGGAGAAGCGATCAAGACATTTGTAAAAGAAGCAGGCGGTACGATCCCACAGGATCTTGAAAAGATCGTGACGGAAGTTTCCAATTTAGGCGGAACACCGCTTGTCGTATGCGCGGATAAGAAGATCTACGGTGTGATCTATCTGAAAGATACGGTAAAACCGGGACTTGTAGAGCGGTTCGCCCGTCTGCGGGAGATTGGGATCAAGACGATCATGTGTACCGGGGATAATCCACTGACCGCCGCAACGATCGCAAAAGAAGCCGGCGTGGATGGATTTATCGCAGAGTGTAAACCGGAAGACAAGATCGAAGCGATCAAGAAAGAACAGGCGGAGGGCAAACTGGTCGCCATGACCGGAGACGGAACGAACGATGCGCCGGCACTTGCACAGGCGGATGTCGGACTGGCGATGAATTCCGGCACACAGGCGGCAAAAGAAGCGGCAAATATGGTGGATCTGGATTCGGATCCGACAAAAGTACTGGAAGTCGTAGAGATCGGAAAACAGCTTTTGATCACAAGAGGTTCCTTGACAACATTTAGTATCGCCAATGACATTGCAAAATATTTTGCGATCATTCCGGCAATGTTCACGATCGTGCTCCCGCAGATGCAGATCCTGAACATCATGCATCTGGCAACGCCGGCAAGCGCGATCCTCTCAGCATTGATCTTCAATGCGATCATCATTCCGAGTCTGATCCCGATCGCGATGAAAGGGGTCAAGTATAAACCGATGAAAGCGGAGAAGCTGCTCTTAAGAAATATGGGAATTTACGGAGTCGGCGGGATCATTGTACCGTTTGTCGGAATCAAACTGATCGATCTGATCATTGCTCCGTTGTTGCATGTACTTGGAATTTAGGAGGGATCTGAAATGAAAAAACTAGGAAAGTCAATCGGAAAAGCATTTGTATTCTGTGCAGTCATGATGCTGCTTTGCTCGTTTGCATACCCGCTGGCGCTGACCGGCATCAGTCAGGTGGCAATGAAAGAGAAAGCGAACGGAAATCTGATCGATAAAAACGGAAATTCGACTGCGGATCCGGAGGAAGCCGTCGGTTCCGCTTTAGTCGGTCAGAATTTCACCGAGGATTATTTTTTCAAAGGCAGGGTTTCTTCGGTCAATTATAATACTTATACCGAAGATCAGAAAGAAAACGGGGAATATGCGGGCGTATCATCCGGAAGTTATAACTACGGCAACTCGAATCCGGAATTGAAAGAACGGATTGAGAAAGATCTGGATGAATTTCTTGCCACGCATCCGGGTGTGAAAAAAGAAGACGTTCCGTCGGATCTTCTGACGGCGTCCGGATCCGGTCTGGATCCGCATATCAGCCCGGAAGCGGCGGAAGTGCAGGTCAAAGCGGTGGCGGAACATTCCGGATTGTCGGAAGAGACCGTGCGGGAAATCGTAAAGGAGAATACCGAAGAAAAAGTGCTTGGCATTTACGGAGAAGCGCGTGTCAATGTTTTGAAATGCAACCTTGGAATTGCAGAAAAGATGGGATTGATCTAAATGGAAGACGGAAGACCGAATTCGGAAGTGCTTTTAAAAAGATTACAATATGAAGAAGAAATGAAACGCAGAAAGAGCCGGGGAAAATTAAAAATTTTTCTCGGCTATGCTGCCGGAAGCGGGAAAACATATACAATGCTGGAGGCGGCGCATGATGCGAAAACACATGGCGTGGATGTGGTGGCAGGATATATCGAGCCACATGACCGTCCGGACACGATGAAACTGGCGCAGGGGCTGGAGACGCTTCCCTATCTGCAGATCGACTATAAAGGGGTGAAACTGCGGGAATTTGATCTGGATGCCGCTCTGATCCGGCGTCCGCAGCTGATCATTGTAGATGAACTGGCACATACCAACGCGCATGGATGCAGAAATGAGAAGCGGTATCAGGATGTACAGGAATTATTAAGAGCCGGGATCAATGTTTATACGACGATCAATATCCAGCATCTGGAGAGCTTAAATGATGTGGTGGAAAATATCACACGGATCCGGGTACGCGAGCGGATCCCGGATTCCGTGTTTGATCATGCCGATCAGGTGGAAGTGATCGACATCGAACCAGAGGACTTGATCGACCGGATGAAAGAGGGAAAGATTTATAAAAAAACGCAGGCGATGCGGGCGCTGGATCATTTTTTTCGCAGGGAAAAACTGGCTGCACTGCGGGAGATCACGCTTCGGCGTATGGCAGAACGGGTAAAACATATTGCGGAAGAAGAACGGTCTGTACAAGGCGAACTGGATTATCATACGGGCGAGCATATCCTTGTCTGTATTTCAGCGGCACAGTCCAATGCGAAAGTGATCCGTGCGGCGGCGAGATTGGCGTATGCATTCCGCTGCCAGTTTACCGGATTGTATGTGGAAACGTCGGCGATGCAGGAGGCAGATGTCCAGACAAAAGAAAAACTGAGGCAGCATATAGAGCTTGCGAAGACGCTGGGAGCAAAGATCGTGACGGTATTCGGAGAAGATGTGGGCAGGCAGATCGCAGAATATGCACTCGTCGGCAACGTCTCCAAAGTTGTGATCGGCAGAACGAACCACCGTTTTTTTCTGGAACGTCCCGGTTCGGAAATTCTGGAAAAATTAAGTGTTCTTGCGCCGAATACGGATGTGTATGTGATCCCGGATATGAAAGCGGAGCAGCGTACAACGAAAAAAGTGATGTTTTGCAAACCAAAAAACGGATGGAAAACGGTGCTGTTGGATCTGGCGGGGATCACCGCAGTGATGGCAGTGACGACAGTGGCGGCACATGGGATGCAGATGTGGAATTTATCGGAATCCAACATCATCATGATTTACATTTTAGGAGTCCTGCTGTCCTCTTATATCGCGGACAACCGGTTATATGCCCTGTATTCTTCCCTGCTCGGCGTGCTGTCATTTAACTTTTTTTTCACCGAACCGTATTTGTCGTTGAAAGCTTATGACCGAGGGTATCCGGCAACGTTCCTTATGTTGTTCATCGTCGGTTTATTTACGGCAAATATGACGCGGAAACTGAAAGTGCAAAATAAAGAGAACGCAAAGAAAGCATATCGGACAGAGATCCTGTTGGAAAACAGTCAAAAATTAAGGCGCTGTAAATCCGAGGCGGAGGTTTGGGAACAAGTCGCGTCACAGTCCGAGAGGCTTCTGGATCTTTCCGTGATCGTCTACCCGATCGCAAAGAACGGACTTCCGCAAAAACCATTGCTTTTTCCGAGACAGGGGGCAGAGAAGAAAGACTTGCTGCAATATGTAAATCCGCAGGAAAAAGCGGTGGTACAGTGGGTGATCGCCAATCGGCACCGTGCCGGAGCATGTACGCACACGCTCCCGACGGCAAAGGCGATGTATCTGCCGATCCAGGATGAAGAGGAAGTCAAAGGAGTAATGGGAGTGGTGCTGGAAGAGCGTCGGGAGATCCAGGAGTTCAAATATGGACTTTTGATCGCCATGCTCAATGAGACTGGAGTAAAATTACAGGATAAATTTCTGGATTGAGTTCTTTATACAATCTTAATACGAACAGACTGGTTCTTATCTGATATTAATCTGCTTTTTGTTATAATGAAAAACGGATGCAAAAAAGAAATGGAGTGAGGCAGAACGATGCAGATTTTTAATCGGAAAAAGAAACTAGAATGCCTGAGGGATTTTTTGATCACAGCCGGGATCCTGGCTGCGGCGACCGGGATCGGTTTTGGATTTTATACACTGGGATTTTCAGAAGAAAATATCATCATCGTGTATCTGCTCGGAGCGATGATCGTTGCCGTATTGACGGCAAGCCGCGTTTGGAGCGGTCTTGCGGCATTGTTCAGCGTCCTTTTGTTTAATTACCTGTTCACGGTGCCCCGTTTTTCTTTTTCGGCGTATGGTTCCGGGTATCCGGTGACTTTTGTCATTGCGTTTATCGCAGCAATGATCGTCGGGAATCTGGCGGTGCAGTTAAAAAGACAGGCGGAACGCTCCGATAAAATGGCGTACCGCACCCAGATCCTGCTGGAGACGAACCAGATGCTCCAGCGGGCGGTAAATGAAAAAGAAATCGTGGAAGAGACTGCCGGACAGATCGTCAAGTTATTCGGAAGAAGTGTGGTCTGTTACCGCAGAAACAAAAAAAATCTGGAGAATCCGGTCGTGTATCCGGCGGGGCAGGAGAACGATCTGTCGGTATATTTTTCCGATGAGGAACGGGAGACCGCGCTCTGGGCATTTCGGAATCATAAGCGTGCAGGCGCGGGAACCGACATATTAAGCGGCGCAGTCTGCCTGTATCTGACGATCCGCAATAAGAATAACGTATATGGTGTGGTCGGGATCGATCTCAGGGAAATGGTGCTGACGACGGCGGAACAAAATCTGCTTCTTTCGGTCCTCGGAGAGTGTGCGCTGGCATTGGAAAAAGAACATTATAACAGGAAGCGGGCGGAGGCTGCGACAAAAGCAAAAAATGAGCAGCTGCGGGCAAATCTGCTGCGCTCGATCTCCCACGATCTGCGCACGCCGCTGACCAGTATCTCCGGAAATGCGGATATCCTGCTGCAAAATCATCTGGATGAAGAACAGCGGAAACGGACTTGCACTTATATTTATGAGGACGCGATTTGGATGATCAATCTGGTGGAAAATCTGCTCTCCGCAACACGGATCGAAAACGGAACGATGCAGCTTACGAAACATGCGGAACTTCTGGAAGACATTATCGATGAGGCGCTGAAGCATATCAGCAGGAAGAGTAAAGAATATGAGATCAAAAAAGAGCTTTCGGACGAGGTGCTTCTGGTCAATGTGGACTCACGTCTGATCTTGCAGGTGTTTATCAACCTTTTGGATAATGCAGTCAAATATACACCGCCGGGCGGAACGATCTCGATCGAAACGGAAACAGAAATGAAATTTGTCCATGTGCGGATCGCGGACAGCGGGATCGGGATTTCAGAGGAAAAGAAAAAGCATATATTTGATATGTTTTATATGGCAAATGAAAAAATCGTGGACTCGCGGAGAAGTCTCGGTCTTGGGCTGGCACTGTGCCGATCGATCGTTACGGCACACGGTGGGACGATACGGGTGTATGATAATCACCCGAAAGGTTCCGTGTTTGATTTTACATTGCCATTGGAGGAGGTAGCGATTCATGAATAACCAAGTGATATTAGTTGTGGAAGATGAGTCTGCGATCTGTAACCTTGTCACGACGACACTGGAAGCGGAGGGATATCGCTGTCACGTGGCAAGAAACGGAAAACAGGCGCTGATCGAGGCGGGAACCTGTTATCCGGCGTTGATCCTGCTGGATCTGGGGCTGCCGGATATGGACGGGATCGATGTGATCAAAAAGATCCGTTCCTGGTCGCAGGTCCCGATCACGGTCATCAGTGCGAGAAGTGAGGATAAAGACAAGATCGACGCGCTGGATGCGGGGGCGGACGATTATCTGACGAAACCATTTTCAACGGCGGAGCTTCTGGCAAGAATCCGTGGGACGTTCCGCCGCATCCAGTATATGCAGAGTGATACGGCAAAACCTGAGCCGTTTTTTCAGAACGGCAGCCTGAAGATTGATTATAATATGCAGACGATCTATGTCAGGGAGCAGGAGATCCATGTCACACCGATCGAATATAAGATACTTTGCCTTCTTGCCAAAAATATCGGGCGTGTGCTGACGAACACCTATATTACGAAAGAAATCTGGGGCAGCTCCGTGGAGGGGGACATCGCATCCCTGCGGGTGCATATTGCGACAGTCCGCAAGAAAATAGAAAAAGCGGACAGCTCCAACAGTTGTATCCGGACCCATATCGGGATCGGATATTGTATGGTGAAAGCAGAATAGAGAGAAAAATAGAGAAAATTCATCCGAAAAGCATGACGAAGCCGGATTCCGATGGTATAATATTTCATTAAGCAGTGAAAAAATTTACATAAAGGAGATGCGGTTGGCTTTGAAACGGTTGAAAGTAAAACATGAATTTCTGCACAGCGGTCTGATCACGGCCGGGATTCTCGCGGTTGCAACGGGCATCGGGTTTTTATTCCAGTCACTTGGATTTACCGAGGAGAATATCATCATTGTCTATGTGTTGGGAGTTCTTGTGATCGCAGCGATCACGGCAAACCGGGGGTGGAGTATTTTTGCCTCCGTATTTAGCGTGCTGTTATTTAATTTTCTCTTTACGGTTCCAAGGTTTTCTTTTGCGGCTTATGCGTCCGGCTATCCGGTCACTTTTGTGATCGCATTTCTGGCCGCGCTGATCGCGAGCAATCTGGCGATCCAGTTAAAAAGGCAGGCGGAGATCTCAGCAAAGATGGCGGCGCGGACACAGATGCTTTTGGAGACGAATCAGATCTTACAGAAAGCCGAAGATGTGGATGAGATTTTGGAAAAGACGGCGAATCAGATTGTAAAACTTTTCGGCAGAACGGCTATTTTTTACCGGAATACAAAAGAAGGACTGAAAGCGCCGGTCTTGTATCCGGTCAATCCGAAAATCGATGAGAACCGGTATTTATCCGAACAGGAATATAAAGCGGCAGCGGAAGTGCTTAAGCAAAATGGAGAGGTGCGTTCGGATCAGAACTGTATGTATTTTCCGGTTGGAAATACACACAAGACATACGGTGTGATCGGGATCGTCAGTGAGAAACAGAGGATGACGGAAGTGGAAGAGAACTTTCTTCAGGCGATCCTCGGCGAATGCGCGCTGGCGCTGGAAAAAGAATATTTCAACAGGAAGCGGGAGGAAGCGGTGACAAAAGCGAAGAACGAACAGCTCCGCGCGAATCTGCTGCGCTCGATCTCCCATGATCTGCGCACGCCGCTTACCAGTATTTCCGGAAATGCGGATATTCTGCTCAGTGAAGAGATCCGCTTGGAACAGGCAAAGAGACGGCAGTTGTATACGGATATTTATGAGGCGTCGATGTGGCTGATCAGTCTGGTGGAAAATCTGCTGTCGATCACGAGAATTGAAGACGGCACGATGAATTTGAATCTGCAGGTGGAACTTGTAGACGAGGTCGTTGAGGAAGCGCTGAAGCATCTGACAAGAAAAAGCACGGAACATATCATTACATTTCAGCCGTCCGATGAGATCCTGCTGGCAAAAATGGATTCCAGACTGATCATGCAGGTTGTGATCAATCTGGTGGATAATGCTGTCAAATATACGCCGCCCGGTTCCCGAATCGAAGTGACGACGGAGAAAAAAGGCGAATGGGTCTGCGTTTCGGTCAGTGATAACGGAAACGGCATCACAGATGAAATGAAAGAGAAAATTTTTGATATGTTCTATACCGGAACCGGACAGGCATCAGACAGCAGAAGAGGGCTTGGTCTGGGACTGTTTCTTGTCAAGGCGATCATACAGGCACACGGAGGAACGATCCGTGTGAAAGATGGGAAAACGGACGGAACGATCTTTACATTCAGGCTAAAAGCGGAGGAGGTTACATTGGATGAACAGACCACAGATTCTTGTAGTGGAAGATGATCCGGCAGTTCGCAATCTGATCACGACCACACTGGAAACACAGGACTATCAATTTCATACAGCTCAAAACGGCGGACAGGCGATCATGGAGGCGGTATCCGGAAATCCGGATGTGATCCTTTTGGATCTCGGGCTGCCGGATATGGACGGAACAGAGATCATCAAAAAGGTGCGTTCCTGGTCACAGGTTCCGATCATTGTGATCAGTGCCAGAGGAGAGGCAAAAGATAAGATCGAGGCGCTGGATCTGGGGGCGGACGATTATCTGACAAAGCCGTTTCTTGTGGAGGAACTGCTGGCAAGGCTTCGGGTTGCGCTTCGCAGGCTGCAGTATCAGAATGCGGAACAGAAACCGGAAGAAACAGAATTTATCAATGGAGATCTGAAAATCGATTATGTATCAGGATGTGTCTGGCTGAAAGAAAAGGAAATACATCTGACTTCCACGGAATACCGGCTGCTTGTGCTGTTGGCGAAGAATATAGAAAAAGTACTGACTCCGACATTCATCACGAAAGAAATATGGGGCAGCGCATGGGAAAATAATATCGCGTCGCTGCGGGTGTTCATGGCAACTCTTCGGAAGAAGATCGAAGAGGTGCCGTCACAGCCGCGTTATATCCAGACGCATGTCGGGATCGGATACCGCATGCTCCGGATTTCGGATAAGTAAAATTTTAATAAGTGAAAGAATGGATCACGGACTTATCGCCCATGATGATCAAAGTTTCATCGTTGGTAAAAATATGATTCGGATGGGGAAGCGGAAATACCTGCTCCCCTTTTTTGGTTGCAAGGATACTGATGTTGTAACTTGTACGGACGGATTTTTCAACGATGCTTTTGCCGATCCATGCAGATGGAACAGCGACTTCGCAGATTGCCATCTCCGGTGTCAGTTCGATATAGTCGAAGATATTTTTTGAACCATATTTGATCGCAAGACGTTCGGCGGTTTCACGCTCCGCATACACAACATGATCTGCGCCGTTTCGAAGAAGCAGTTTCCGGTGGACATCCCGGCTTGCTCTGGCGAGGATATATTTTGCACCGAAGTCTTTTAACAGTACCGTGATCTCCAGTGCGCTCTGAAAGTTGTCTTCGATCGCGACAACGCAGAGATCGAAGTTGGAAACGCCGAGAGAGCGGATGACCATCTCATTGGTGGCATCTGCGATCTGGACGTCGCTGATAATATCCAGCGCGTTGTCAGCGCGTTCCTCACTTTTTTCGATGGCAAGGACGGAGTTGCCTTCTTCCAACAATTTCGCGACCATATGCCGTCCGAAACGACCGAGTCCGATTACTAAAATAGATTTCATGACAGTTTACCTCATTCTTATAATATTTGCTAACCAATCTGTATTTTTTCCAAAGGCAGCGCCGAAAGGTTTTGTTTCCGTTTGGATGCAAATGCGAGCAGCATCGTCAGGGAACCGACGCGTCCGAAGATCATCAAAAATGCAAGCAGAAAATGGGAAAGCGGCAACAGTCCCGGTGTAATGCCTGTGGAAAGCCCGACCGTTGCGATCGCGGAAACACTTTCAAACAACGCGTCGAGAAACTCGATATTTTCAATCCTTGCGATGATCATGCTGACGGAAAGGGAAAGCGAAAGGTACAGCATAAAAATACACGTTGCTTTCCGGGTGATCATTTCTTCCAGCCGTCGCCCGAAAACTTCGGTTGATTTTCTGCTGCGGAATGTGGTGACAACGGAAAGCGCCAGCACGGCAAACGTTGTCGTCTTGATTCCGCCGGCGGTGGATCCCGGCGATGCGCCGATGAACATCAGGATAATGATCAAGAAACGACCGCTTTCTGTCAGTGCAGCGAGATCGATCGTATTGAATCCGGCAGTTCTCGCGCTGACGGACTGGAACGAAGACGCCGCGATCTGTTCCGATAAAGTCAGACCCTCAAAGGAAGCTGTTCCATGTTCAAAGAGGAACAAAAGAACGGAACCGCTGATGATCAAAAATGCGGTCACTGTTAGGACCAGTTTTGTGTGAAGCTGCATTTTTGTAAAATGCAGACGGGTATTCAAAATGTCCCGCCACACGAAAAAACCGAGTCCGCCGACTACGATCAGCGACATGATGATCAGGTTCACATACCAGTTTCCGACCTGCGCGGTCAGCGATGAAAATGGTTCGGCAGTTCCCATCAGATCAAATCCCGCGTTGCAAAATGCGGAAATACTGTGGAATATCGAAAACCAGATTCCTTTTCCGAGTCCGTATTTCGGGCAGAAATAGATTGCCAGAAGTATGGCGCCGAATAATTCGATGGAAAACGTTCCGCGCAGGATGAAACGTGTCATCTTGACGATCCCGCCGATCTGCGGTGCGGAAACAGAGTTCTGCATCAGGGAACGGGAAATCAGTCCGATCTTTACTTTTGCAAGTACCATAATAAAAATCCCGAGCGTCATAAAGCCGATCCCGCCGATCTGGATCAGTCCGAGGATCACTGCCTGACCAAACGGCGACCAGTATGTATAGGTATCGAACTGGATCAGTCCGGTCACACAGGTAGCGCTTGTAGCGGTAAAAAATCCTGTGAAAAAGTTGGCGTCTTCCGGATTTCTCGTTGCGATCGGAAGACCGAGCAGCAACGTGCCGATCAGGATAATGGTACAATATCCGATCAATATGATTTTCATCGGCGAGAGCTGGAGCAGCCGACACCGAAGATTGTGTATCGATATAATAAAAATCACCTCTTTGGTTTGTTTTCTAACGGCATATACAATATAAAAGATTTAACCTAAAAACTGTATAAAGAAATTTCCTGTGACATTAAGAAAACATAAAGAAGACGGAAAAACTTTATAACTTCTTAATACGAAGAAAAATTCCTTAAGCTTATGTTAATTCCTGCGTTGCTATAATACTGACAGAGAAAGAAGGGAAGAACTATGGTAAATGCAGGATTATTTTTGATCATGGTCGTATTGTTCGCGGGCGGCTATCGAATGTTTGGAAAAGTGGATCGTTTTTTCGAAGAACAGAGTGAAAACGGAAATAAAAAGAATCCGCAAAAATAGAAAAGATTCAGACGGATTTTCCTTGTACACTGTCTTTGCTTTCTTTATAATAAGAAAAGAAGAGTTTCTAAATTATTTTTAATGCAGGAAGGCAGGATGAGGAGTGTGGAGAAGATGAAGTATGCAGAAATGGCTTATGTAAAGAATCCGGTATCCCGTATTTTTTTCGGAACGGCGACGTCGTCGGCTTTGGAAGGAAGCGCCGGAAGTGAATTATTGGATTTTGTTTACGGATCTGGAATCACAGCATTTGATACGGCACGAGTGTATGGACAGTCGGAGACGTTACTTGGCAAATGGATCGAAGAAAAGAATATGCGGGAAAAAATCGTGATTCTTTCCAAATGCGGGCATCCGGATCTGAAGACGTGGGAGAAACGGGTAAATGAAAAGGCGATGTGGGAAGATCTCGAAACATCTTTAAAAGAGCTCAGGACCGATTTTCTTGATATTTATCTGCTCCACAGAGATGATCCGGATGTGAAGACCGGTGAGATCGTGGAAATCTTCAACGGAATGCACGCGGAGGGAAAAATCGGTGCATTCGGAGGTTCCAACTGGACTCATGAGCGGATCGAACAGGCAAATGAATACGCATATAAGCATAACTTGATCCCATTTACCGTTTCCAGCCCGAATTTTGGTCTGGCAGACCAGGCAGGTGATCCGTGGGGCGGCGGATGTGTCACGATTTCGGGACCGAAAGAGGTCGAAGCCCGGGAATGGTATCGGAAACAGAATATGCCGGTAGTTGCATATTCAAGTCTCGCTCATGGTTTGCTGGCAGGAAAGGTGAAGAGCACCGATTGGGAGCGGGTCGCAGAACTTTTGGATGCGCCGACGATCAAAGGTTACGGAAGTGAAGAAAATTTTGAACGTTTGAGACGATGCGAAATTCTGGCAGCAGAAAAACAAGCGACGGTCGCGCAGATTGCGATGGCGTATATTTTCCATCAGGATCTGAATGTATTTGCGGTTGTCAGCGCGTCGAAGCCGGAGCGGATGAAAGAGAATATCGAAGCGCTTCAGATTCCGTTGACGAAAGAAGAGGCGGCGTGGCTGGATCTGCGCAGGGAAAAGCGATAAAGATAAAAGTAGTAATGGTAAGAGAATAAAGAGGAAGAAAGAACCCGGAGGTCATGTGAAAAATATGATTTTCAGGTTCTTTTATTATTTCTGCTTTTTGGTGGCTTAGAGTCTTTGTGATTATCATAAGTTTGGAATTTGAAAAATCCAGCGATATGAATAAGGGAATCATCAATTTGATCTCGGCTGCAGTCGAGGCAGTGAAGCAGTATTTGTGAAACTCATGTATATCATGGGAAATTTATGTAAGGAAACACCAGCTTTATACGAAAGTGTAGCTTTCTTTTTTATTTCCTCTAAAATAAATAACGGGTAAGACATATAGCGGAAAATCAATTTCTACTTTTGTCTCCGTGGATGAGTTCTGAATAGGCAATTTGGAAAGCAGTCATACCTTGTGATATGGCTGCTTTTTGCCGTCATTTCATCAGTCAAAGCATCAGACCGTTTGGCGGACAGAAGCATCGTTGTTTACTGAGGGCAGGAAAGAGAGGGATTATGGAAAAAGAACAATTGGTTTCAAGAAAAAAGATTTTATCGGTTGCATTTGCCTATGTGGGCATTCTGACCGGAGCAGGACTGGCATCCGGGCGTGAACTTGTACAGTATTTTATCAGTTTTGGCAGAGCTGGAATGGAGGGGATCGTGATAATCGCAGTCTTGTATATGCTGTTTGGAAAAATGATCCTTTCTCTGGGTTCCTATTATCGGGCGCAAAATCACAGCGATGTTCTGGAACAGGTGTCTCATCCGATCGTCAGTCGGATTCTGGACGGTTCGATGATATTTTCTTGTTTTATTTTGAGCTTTGTAATGATTGCGGGAGCTGGTTCCAGTCTCGGACAGCAATTTTCGATTCCGTCATGGATCGGGTCGTTGATCTGTGCCGGAATGATCCTCGCAGTAAGTTATATGGAGTTTGATCAAGTGATCGGAGCACTCGGAATTTTTACACCGATGATCCTGCTCATCATTTTGGCAGCATTTTTCACTGTCCTGACCGGAGATCCGGTCCCATGGAAAGAAATGCTGGAAACCGGTCAAGAGATCGAGTCGAGCCTGCCGAATGTTTATGTATCGGTAGTAAATTATTTTGCCCTTTGCATGATGACGAGTACGTCAATGCTGTTTGTTCTCGGCGGGAGCATCATGGGATTGAAAAACGCGAAGAAAGGCGGAATTTTAGGTGGATTCTTTACTGGTATGATCACAGTTTTGATCGCGCTGCTTCTTGTTTCCAGAATTGATCTTGTCGCAGATGCAAATGTTCCGATGCAAAAATTATTGGGGCTGATCCATCCGACGCTTGGTTTCTTGATGACGTTTGTCATTTTCGGCATGATCTTCAACACAGGATTCAGCGCATGTTATTCGCTTGCCAAACGCCTTTCGGGAGACAAGGAGTCACGTTTTCGGAAACTGATGCCTTTGATCGTGTTGACCGCGTTTGCCTTGAGCTTTTTCGGATTTAAAAAACTGGTTGCTTTTATGTATCCTGTTCTCGGATATCTCGGAATTTTATTATTAGCGGTTCTTCTCATAGCCTGGATCAAGGAACGCGGTAATATCAAAAAGGAGGGGAAAGTGCGGCGTGGGATTTTTCGCCTGATGATGTATAAAGCGGATAAAAACAAAGTGTTTACCGAACAGGACAAAAGACATTTGGATATATTGATCCATGAATCGGCGGTCGATGATAAGGAAATCCGGAAAGACATGGAAGAAATTGTAGAAGAACGGCAGGAGGAAATAAAAAGATGAAACAGAAAGAAAAATAAAGTTATATTCAGGCAATGTTGTATGTGGCAAAAATAGATGGGATAAAAAAAGAAGAAGAACTCCGGGTCATCCGGGAATTGGCAGAAAAATTGAATGTGGAAAATATAGAGCAGAAGATCCCGCATTTATCAAACGAACTGTTTGAGGGAAAGGAACTTCGAGATGTACTGAGTCATGTTCATGGACGCGCAAATAAGCTTGCACTGATCTATCAGCTTGTCGTATTGGCTTATGCGGATGGTATATATTCCCCCGGAGAAAATGATGCGCTTCGGAGAATCTGTGCGATTTTACATATCGAGTTTGAAAAGCTGTATGAAATTCTGGAGCTTGTTGAAGAATATCAGCAATTCGAGAAACATGTGACAGAGGTTCTGGAGGTTTAAAAAGGAGGCGCTGTGAAGAGTGGTAGTTCACAGAGATGATGGATGATGTTAGAATATAAATAGTACAAAATAAACATGACCATTTTCAATAAATAGTATATGATAGTCATAGATCAAGGA
>NZ_JADMSO010000009.1:0-7215 GCF_015560805.1 Mediterraneibacter glycyrrhizinilyticus
AATGCCATACTTATTTTGAGAATTAATAAATTCCATGGCTTATATGTGAGGGATGGAATTTACTTTTACAATTCACTTTTATTGTACAAATTTACACATCCTCACAGAAATACGTTGACTTTCATTGTTAAATATGCTACGCTATCACAGTATTGAATTTTAACCCAGATTCAATATCTACACATCATTATTTTTTTATTTTTATGGAGGGCACCATCATGACAGGTACAGTAAAATGGTTTAACAACCAAAAAGGTTATGGATTCATCTCTGATTCCGAAGGAAACGATGTATTCGTACACTATTCAGGATTAGTAATGGATGGATTCAAATCCTTAGAAGAAGGTCAGGCTGTTGAATTTGAAGTAACAGAAGGCGCTAAGGGACCGCAGGCAACAAACGTAGTAAAACTTTAATCAGATTTTTTAATGTACCTTTTAATTATATAAATTCAGACCAGCTAGATTTAATATTTAAAAGTAATACAGAGAAACGAGATTAGAAAAAGAAACCAGATCACTGATCCGGTTTCTTTTTTCGTTGCTGCTGTTTCTGATCATCCTTTCATGTTAGAAGTATATGCTTCTGTTGCTTCCCATACATCAAACCCGCTTCCGCGTAAAATGTCCACGACTCTCACCGGATCATCGCATTTTAACACTGCCGATGCATCCCCACCGTTTGCAAACGCATACATATATTCAATATTGACTTCACCCTCTACGATCTGATGCATCGCTTTACTCAGAGATCCCGTTGCATGCGGTACCCGCAGGGCAACAACTTCTGTCAGCATCGCTGTGATTCCATTTTCTTTCAATACTGCCCGCCCTTTGTTCGGATCAGATACGATCATCCGGAGCATCCCGTAATCCGATGTATCTGCCAGACTGAGCGCAACGATATTTACATCATTTCCCGCAAGCACATTCAGCACTTCATCCAATCTTCCCTCTCTGTTTTCCAAAAATACCGATAATTGTTGGATCGTCACTCCCATTCTAATTTCACTCCTCTCATACTTACAGCCCACGATTGTCAATGACACGAACAGCCTTTCCCTCACTTCTCTGGATTGTTTTCGGCTCCACCAGTTTTACACGGACTGATACGCCAAGCGCCTGTTTCAGCACCGCACCAATCTTGTTTTTCAACGCATCCAATTTCCGGATCTCATCGGAGAACATGCTCTCGTCCACTTCTACCATAACGGTCAGTACATCCAGATTATCTTCCCGGTCTACGATCATCAGATAATGCGGCGCAACCGCTCCGCCCATACTGAGAAGCGCTGTCTCAACCTGTGTCGGGAATACATTGACTCCCCGGATCACTTTCATATCGTCTGTGCGTCCTGTAAACTTCGAAATTCTCGGAAGCGTTCTTCCGCATGCGCAGGCACTGTGATCGATGCTGGTCAGATCCTTTGTCCGATAACGGATCAACGGCATAGCTTCTTTTGCCAGTGTCGTAAATACAAGTTCTCCGGTTTCATGATCTGCACACGCCTCATGAGTCGCCGGATTAAGTACTTCCGGAAAAAAATAATCATGATGAATGTGAAGTCCTGTATGATGGATACAATCCTGAGCCACTCCGGGACCTGTGATCTCACAAAGTCCGTAAATATCAAAACAATTGATATGCAAAATACTCTCGATTTTCTTGCGCATTTCCTCCGTCCATGGCTCTGCGCCATGGATTCCGGCTTTGAGTTTCAATCGGTCAACTACGCCTGCTTCCTGCATAGACTCTGCCAGATACAATGCATAAGAGGGCGTACATGCAAATGCAGTCGCGCCAAAATCTTCCATGCACATCATCTGACGTTTCGTGTTGCCTGCCGACATCGGAATTGCCATTGCTCCCAGCGCTTTCGCACCGAAATCCAAGCCAAGCCCTCCGGTAAACAAGCCATATCCGTAGCAAATATGCAGCACATCTTCATCCGTCAATCCCGCCATCGTAAGGCATCGGGCCACGCACTCCCCCCACACGTCAATATCTTTTTGTGAATAAGATGCCAGCGTCAGTTTTCCGGTCGTTCCGGAAGTGCCCTGCACGCGGACCACATCTTTTTTCGGAATTGCCAGAAGTCCGAACGGATAATGATCTCTCAGATCTTCTTTTGTCGTAAACGGAAGTTTATTGATATCTTCGATCCCTTTAATATCTCCCGGCTCCACTCCAAGATCCTGCATTTTTTTCCGATAAAACTCTACATTGTTATAAACTCTGTTTACAACATCTACCAGACGTTTGCTCTGTAATACCGCCATTTCATCCCGGCTCATACACTCTATTTTCGGATCTCTGATCCGCTCTGTCCAATTTTCCAATGACACTGCCGCCATGATTCTTGTTCCTCCCCCTTGTGTCTTTATAAGTCTTTTTCCTCGATCATTTTGATCCCGGCTTTTTGAAGCGCACTCTCCGCCTCCTCAAAGCGATCCGTATGAAATACCATAACCGGCGCTTTTTCTCCACGGATCACAAATGAATAAATATAATTAATACCGTTTCCATTATCTGCAAGTACTTTCAGCATCTCGTTCAGACTGCCCTGCTCATCTTTTAATTCCACACTGATAACGTCCTGCAAACGCACAACGAATCCTTTTGTTGTCAATGCGTCTTTCGCTTCCTCCGGTTTATCCACGACAAGGCGCAGGATTGCAAACTCCGGTGCATCAAACGAAGAAATCGCACGAATATTGATCTGTGCTTCCGTCAGTGCAGATGTAACCCGCATAATACTGCCCGGCTGATTCTCTACAAATACCGATAATTGTCTGATCATATTCTCGCCGCCTTTCTGCTACATCTCATATCCGACATCAAATGCTTTTTTATTGATCCCGATCGTCTTCGGAGGAACGGTCTTCTCGATCACGTCATACCATTCTTCTTTTGTAAAATCCATATGCTGTGCCGCAATCCCAAGGACGATCAAGTTGAATACTCTTGGATTTCCAAGCTTCTTTGCTTCTTCCGTCGCATTGACTTTATATACTTTATAGTCTTTTTCCAGTGTTTCCAAAATCTGATCCGGATACTGTGCCGCTCCGATCACGACCGGCATCGGATCGATCCGCCAGTCATTGACGATCAGTACGCCGTCTTTTTTCAAAAAATGGGCATATCGGAGCGCTTCCAGCCTTTCAAACGCAATGATCACATCCGCCTGTCCTTCCTCCACGATCGGCTCCGCCACTTTTTCTCCATAGCGTACAAACGTCACGACACTGCCGCCTCGCTGTGCCATTCCATGTACTTCGGAGAGCTTCACGTCATATCCTCCGGCAATCGTCAGCCCTCCTAAAATACGGCTTGTGAGAAGTGTTCCCTGTCCGCCGACTCCTACGATCATAATATTCTTTGTCGTCATCTTACTCACCCGCCTTTACCAGTTCTATCGCCTCAAATTTACACAACGTCTCGCACAATCCACATCCCGTACACATCGTATCATCAATATGGATGGTACCGTCCGCATTTCTCGTCATTGCCGGGCATCCCGGTTTCATACACATGCCGCACTTTTTACATTTGTCCGGATGTGCGATATAAAGCGGTTTCTTTGATTTATCCAACAGGACACATGGAGATTTCGTGATGATCACGGATACCTCTTCTTTTTCCAGCTCTTCTTTTACGGTCTTCTCCAGAAGCGCTATATCAAATGCATTGACTTCCACTACATTTTTCACACCCATTGCTTTACAGAGTGCCGGAATATCAATCGCATATGTCGGATCTCCCTGCAAAGTCTTTCCGGTTGCCGCATGATCCTGATGTCCGGTCATTCCGGTCGTAGAATTATCCAATATCAAAACTGTTCCTGTTGCGTGATTGTACACCATATTCATCAACGAATTCACACCTGTATGTAAAAATGTAGAATCTCCGATCACAGCAACCCAGTCTTTGATATACTCTCTTCCTTTTGCTTTCTCCATTCCATGAAGTGTTGATATACTGGATCCCATACACATGGTTGTGTCTACCACGCTAAGCGGCGCGACTGCTCCTAATGTATAGCAGCCGATATCACCTGCCGCATGCAGTTTCAGCTTATTCAGCACATGGTACACACTCCTGTGCGGACACCCCGGACAGAGGATCGGCGGACGTTGCGGTGCTTCTGCCGGACTCTTTAATTCCAATTCTTCTTTTAAGATCGCTTTTCTCAGCATATTGGCACTGTATTCACCCTGCACCGTAAAAATATCTTTTCCGATTGCCCGGATTCCCCAGGATTTTACCTGTTCTTCGATCACCGGATCTAATTCTTCGACAATATAAAGTGTCTCTACTTTTTCCGCAAACTTCCGGATCAATTTCTTCGGAAGCGGATTGACCATACCGAGTTTTAATACGGAGGCATTCGGCAGCGCTTCTTTTACATACTGATATGGAATTCCGCTTGTGATCACACCGATCGCCGTATCATTCATCTCCACCGTATTGAGCGGCAGCGTATTCGCTGCCTCCGCAAGTTCCAGGTTCCGTTTTTCGATCTCAACGTGACGAAGCTTTGCATTTCCCGGCATCATCACATTTTTGCGGATATTTTTTTCATACGGCTTATCCGGCATCTCCACTCTCTCTTGAAGTTCTACCAGTCCCTGCGAATGTGCAAGTCTTGTCGTTGTCCGGAAAATAAACGGACGGTCGAATCGTTCACTCAATTCAAAAGCAGCCTTGAAAAAATCTTTTGCCTCGGCACTGTCTGACGGTTCGATCACCGGGATCTGCGCCGCCCGGGCAACCATTCTCGTATCCTGTTCGTTCTGAGAACTGTAAAGTCCCGGATCATCTGCCACTACAAGAACAAGTCCGCCGTTCACCCCCATGTAAGAAACCGAATACAGCGGATCTGCCGCCACATTCAGCCCGACATGCTTCATACATGCCATAGAACGCACGCCGGAAATACTTGCGCCGACGGCAACCTCAGCCGCTACTTTCTCATTGGGCGCCCACTCTTCATACACGTCTTCTTTGTACTGTACCAGATATTCGCTGATCTCGGTACTTGGTGTTCCCGGATATGCCGAAGACACTTTCACTCCAGCCTCATAAGCCCCTCTGGCAATGGCTTCATTTCCCAACATAATCACCTTGTCTGCCATATCTTATAATCCATCCTTTCGTAAATCTGTCACACGCTTTGCTTTTCCCTCAAACCGTCTCAAAGAATTCGGCGCTACCAATCGGATCTGTGTTGCAAGACCAAGCTGTGATTTTAATGCAGATTTGATCCGCTTTTCCAGTTCGCTCAGTTTTGCATAACTATCAAGCAGCCGGTCATCGATCAGTTCCACTGTGATCGTCATCACATCCAATCTGTTCTTACGTTCTACCAGAATCTCGTAATGAGGTCCAATCTCCTCGATTTTTAAGAGTACTTCCTCAATCTGTGTCGGAAATACATTCACTCCTCGGATCACAAGCATATCATCCGCACGTCCGGACAGATTTTCCATACGCACCGTTGTCCTGCCGCATTTGCAAGGCTCATACATCAATTTTGACAGATCTCCCGTACGATAACGGATCAACGGAAGCGCTTCTTTTCCGAGACAGGTGATCACCAGTTCCCCCTTTTCCCCGGGCGGAAGCACTTCTTCTGTCTCAGGATCGATGATTTCCGGAATGAACCAGTCTTCATTGATATGCATACCGCATAACTCTGTACACTCTCCTGCCACACCCGGACCACACAACTCACTCATGCCGTAATTCTGTGTACAGATAAACTGATTACCCCAGACTTTATACATCTCTTTCCGCATCGGTTCTGTCATCCCCTCACCGCCAAAAAGACCAATATGGATCTTTAAATCTTTTGACGGGTCGATTCCTCTTGCCCGCAGTTCCTCGCCGAGATGAAGCGCATAAGACGGAGTCGCCACAAGAAGCGTCACTCCCATGTCCTGAAGAAACATGATCTGCTTGTTTGTATTTCCCGAGGACATCGGGATTACTGCCGCTCCGATCCGTTCCAGACCACCGTGCAGACCAAGAGCTCCCGTAAATGTTCCGTAGCCGAACGAAATCTGTGCCACATCTTCCGGACCTGCCCCTCCCATACAGGCAATCCTCGCCACATTGTCGAGCCATATGTCCAGATCATGTTTCGTATAACCGACTACAGTCGGTTTTCCTGTCGTTCCGGAACTTGCATGATAGCGGACGATTTCTTTTTTATCTACTGCAAACAAGCCGTCCGGATAGTGATCCCGGAAATCCGCTTTATAAGTAAACGGAAGTTTTTTCAGATCCTCCAAAGTCCGGATATCTTCCGGCTTCACCCCCGCCTGATCCATTTTCTGACGATAAGGAGCGACTCTCTCATATATGTAAGGAACTGTCTTCTTTAATTTTTCAAGCTGAATCTTCTCGATCTCGTCTCTCGGCAATGTCTCTTCCTTTGCCCAAATCATGATATTTACCCTCCTTTTGACATCGCGTTCGTCTTTTTCCAGTATAACACAATACTTTTGCGAATTAAAGCATTAATTTGAAAAAGAACACAGTGGAAGATTACATGCCCTGCCAAAGCTATAATTTATATTTTAATACATACTTTTTCTATCTTAATCCACCAATGAAAATGACCGGAGATATTCGTAGATCTCTCCAAAGTCCACCTTACACTGCCCCTCAAAAATCCCCACCGGAACTTCTGCGTCAAATCCAAAGAGTATCGGATAATTTTCATGTTCAAAATCATATATCAATACTTTTTTCTTCTCCGCATCCACCATCCAATACTCACGCACTCCGGCTGTCATATACTTCTCCAGCTTTATAAACATATCCTTTTTCCGCGTGGATGGAGAAAGGATCTCCACGATAAAATCCGGCGCCCCCGAAATTGTATTTCCGGATAATTTGCTCACGTCGCAGAGAACGAGTACATCCGGCTGCACGATCGTCTTTTCGTCACAGTCTAACTGTACATCGATCGGCGCATACATCGGGAGACACTTTCCTTTCTGTGTCCGAATATAGTCCCTTAAAACTGCATAAATTTCTCCTCCGATCAGCTGATGGATCCCCGTCGGCGCTGCCATATCGTAAAGCACTCCATCGATCAGTTCCATCCGCTGCTCCTCCGGCAGTGCACGGTAATCTTCCACCGTATATTCCCCTTGCCTTTTTTCTCTTCGTGCTTCCGCTTCATAAGGAAGTGCAGATTCTTTTACA
>NZ_JADMSO010000009.1:7314-126732 GCF_015560805.1 Mediterraneibacter glycyrrhizinilyticus
TAATCTTCCACCGTATATTCCCCTTGCCTTTTTTCTCTTCGTGCTTCCGCTTCATAAGGAAGTGCAGATTCTTTTACATACATCGGCTCTTTTTTCTGAAATACCTGTTCCAGTGCACGTAATGTGTCATAACGTGGCGATGCAGTCACACCGCCGAATACTTTCTGCACCGTTCCGAGCGGAACTCCGGAAAGATCTGCAATCTGCTCGTAAGTATATCCTAATTCCTGCTTCCGCTCTCTCATCTGTTCGATCGTCATACTTGCCTTTCCATCCTTTCTCGTCTCCGATCTCTTATCCATTGAAATCCCTAATTTCTATCTTAATCCACCAACGAAAATGACCGGAGATATTCGTAGATCTCTCCAAAGTCCACCTTACACTGTCCCTCAAAAATCCCCACCGGAACTTCTGCGTCAAATCCAAAGAGTATCGGATAATTCTCATGTTCAAAATCATATATCAGTACTTTTTTCTTCTCCACATCCACCATCCAATACTCACGTACTCCGGCTGTCATATACTTCTCCAGCTTTATAAACATATCTTTTTTCCGTGTGGATGGAGAAAGGATCTCCACGATAAAATCCGGAGCCCCTACGATTGTATTTCCGGATAATTTGCTCACGTCGCATAGAATGAGTACATCCGGCTGCACGATCGTCTTTTCGTCACAGTCCAGCTGTACATCGATCGGCGCATACATCGGAAGACACTTTCCTTTCTGCTCTAAAATATAATTACTCAACAGTGTATAGATTCTCCCTCCTACAATCTGATGGATTCCCGTCGGCGCTGCCATATCGTAAAGTGCACCGTCGATAAGTTCCATTCGCTGATCTTCCGGCAGTGCACGATAATCTTCCACCGTATATTCCCCTTGCCTTTTTTCTCTTCGTGCTTCCGCTTCATAAGGAAGTGCAGATTCTTTTACATACATCGGCTCTTTTTTCTGAAATACCCGTTCCAGTGCACGTAATGTATCATAACGCGGCGATGCAGTCACACCGCCGAATACTTTCTGCACTGTTCCGAGCGGAACTCCGGAAAGATCCGCGATCTGCTCGTAAGTATATCCTAATTCCTGCTTCCGCTCTCTCATCTGTTCGATCGTCATACTCTTACTCCTCTTCCTGATTCATCTCACACATTTATGACTGTATTCCATCTTACTTACCTCTATCCTATCACTTATTCTTTCCATAATCAACCTTTCATTTCCATTTTACAATAATATTATTTCCATTTTGTAACCATTCAGAACAACTACCGGAATAACTAATTAATTTATTTAAATATGAACCATTAAAATACGAATCCCTCCTAGATATTAGTGTTCTTATCCACTAATCACCTACGAGGGATTCGCATTTCTATTTTCCATACTCTTTCTGTTTTTACTCTATAATTGTAAACAGATAAATATCATTTACCGCAAGTTCAGCTCCCATCACTACCTGTCCATTTTCATAGACATATTCTGCCGACTCTTTTTCCATCCTGGTTCGTCTGATGAGTTCTTCTTGCTCCGCAGGTTTTAAATCTTCCGGACTTCCCCATTCTTCCCACAATTTCAGTGGATTTCCATGTTCTTCATCGATCCGCTCCAGGAATACATTGTAAGGCTCTTTATTTAATTCAACGCAGATAGTCGCTTTCTCTTTTGGTAAATCCAGATTTTTCATCTTCTGCCGGAATAGCAAAATCTGGATTCTTCCATTCCCGGAAAAAGCCGCAACTCCAATCTCCTGATCTGTTGCTCCGTCGCCCAAATCCAAACGATTCTCCGCAAGATCATTCAGCATTTTCAACGCATAATACTGTGGCTTTGGCACTCCACTGTGAGTCATCAGTCCGAACCCTCCGTGGAACTCCTGTGGAAATTCTGAAAATTCTTCAAATATATCGGAAAAACACCAAATAGACGATCCGTCAATCAGAGGTTCCGTATCCAGAGCCACTTTCACAAGATAGGCCGCAACTTTCCTTGTGTCATTTGTGTATGCCGAAAAGATCGCATTCTCATTCCATTCTGAATAATATATTGGAAGCCCCTCAGCCTGAGACTTTACAACTGCGGCATTTTGCCGGAATCCGTTATTTGAAATGTCCGTCAATTCTGATTTATCAGGCATCATCTTCCTCAATCCGTCAAGTATACTACTATTTTCCATACCATCGAACAAATGTTCCATCAACTGCAAATCTGGCATTTCTGCCTGTGGATTTCCCTCTGCTTCAAGATCTTCCGTCGACTCTACGCCCCCGATCGGATCTCCGGCGTATTGATGGCTGGAAATAAAATCTACCGGTATCTCACGTTCTTTACAATATGCCATAAAACTTCCGACCCATTTACTTCCGGAAGCAGCCGGACCTCCGACACAAATCTTATCATCCACTTCCTTAATCGCCCGGGCAGTAATCTCATATAAATGGAAATATTGCTCTTTCGTCCCCGCCCAAAACACGAATACATCCGGTTCATTCCATACCTCAAACGGCCAGCTTTCCACTTCTTCCGCTCCATATCTGTCAATTAAATATGTAACGAACTTTTTGATAAACCCTATCCATTCTTCATCATCCCGCGGCGGCGCGATACATCCTCCATAGTAAAACGCACATTTTGCATCCGAAGAAGCCAGATGTTTTGGCATAAACGAAAGTTCCACATATGGTTTCATTCCACATGCAAGAATATTATCATAGACCATACCTATCTTGCGAAAAGATACCTGTACAAGTTTTTCAGCACCCGGAAGCGGCATTAAATCAGAATACTTCATAACCACTTGCATATCATCGTTAAAAATCCCATGAAAACGCACACGTTGAATCCCCAGTTCCTCATGAACTTGTTTTAATTGTCGCAGATAGTCTGCCCGTAATGCAAGCGGAGCATGACCACTCCCCACACAATATTGCCAATGTTTGTTTAATTGTGTTTTTTTACTGTTTTTTCTAATTTGAATTTCCATAATGTGTTCTCCCAAATCTTAAATATCTCTCCTATATGCTATGCCTCTTTCTTTATATGCTGCCGCTATTTCCTTTATTTCACGCCATGTTCTGCTCTCAATTTCTTTAAATCTTTCTCCAGATTGAAGAAAAGAAGAAGAATAAAGCTTATAACTGCAAGAGCCAACGGTATGTAATTGTAAATAATACTTATTCCTGTCATAACGTGATTTACAGTCTCAACTCCACCTGCAACATACTGCTCTATCGCTCCAGTTCCCTGTCCCATAAGTTCAGCCCAATCTGTAAATCCTCCTTCTGCAACCGCTTTTGTAAGCATATCAAATCCGCTCGCTGTGAGAATCACTCCCAGTAAAAAAGATGAGATACTTGTCGCAATCTTCTGTGCAAAACTGATAAAGGATGAATACATTGCTTCCGCAATGACACCTGATTTATAACTTCCATACTCCATACACTCGATCGTCACCTGTGAACCTACAAACGCAATCGGTATATTGGGAAGCTGAAACAGAAAATAGGAAATACACTGTACCGGCAGACTCTTTGGAATCAAAATTCTAATAATAATCCCTATTACTTCAAACACAACTGAAATTTTTACAATATTGATAACTCCATATTTTCTACAAAGCTTTGGCAAAAAGAATACAACCGGTAAAGCAATCGCCGACATCGCCATAACTGCAGAAAATGCCCCAAGGTTGCCAAATACATACTGAAAATAATACTGTCCACTGTTAAATGCTCCAAGAAGATTCATCATCAAAAAGAAATTCAAGATTGTCCACATAAAAATATATTTATTCTTTACAACGCTCTTTAAAAAGCTGGAAATGGATATCTTTTCTTGAACATCATCTTTTTTATAACCATAATACTGATTCAATTCTTCCTGTGTATATTCTTTACACATAAAGAAACATGCAATACTTGCTGTGATACCCATTACGCCGAATATCCCTGCAAGAATCATGAACCCTTTTTGTGATCCATGAAAAGCAGATATTACTGCCGGCAGCGCAATCTGCAATCCCAATGACCCTATTGAAAACACCGCTCCCCCAATTGTCATAATTTTTACCCGGTTATCATCTTTTACGATACTCCGCTTTAAATGTGTATCAAAAGCAACGCCTCTCATTGTCTCAAAAACAGCACTCGCGAGAGTTCCAAATAGAGTAATATAGATGACCAATGCAATATTACGCGAGTCGGAATCCATATTTGCAAACATCCCTGTCGGCACAAAGAAAATTGCCAACACACACAGCCATACCAAAACACCTGACAGGCAATACGGTCTTGCTTTTCCCCATTTTGTGTTTGTCTTATCTACAATCACCCCCATAAATAAATCCGTAACCGCATCTATCACCGCTTTCAACCCCATTCCGGATGCAATTGCAGCCGCTGTAAGACCTAAACTATTCGTACCGAAATAGGTAATCTGACCGATCAGCAGGCTGGATAGGATTGAACTTGCACGAGTTAAGGCAAATCCAAATGCTTTTTTCCCTGAGAATTTCTCATCTTCAACGTTTACTCTTACATTTTCTTTTATCATACTGTTCTCCTACTTCTCCACAAATTTTTTTACTATATAGAAGTGTACAATACCTTTTATCTTTCATTTAGCATCTGATTCATATAAGCCACCACTTCATCGAAGACATAAAATGCCTTAGTACTCTTAAAAATCATCGTCGTTGTATGTTGTCCGTAAAATACCCCGGTACTCTTATATACTTTATGAGGAACGCCTAACTGTTCCAGCTTTTCAGCCATTTTAAATGTATTAAACCGAAGTGAATCCAAACTTCCATATATCATATATGTAGGCGGATAATTTTCATTTATGTAAGAAAAAGGAAGCATTTTCTCCAACTCTTTCTTCCTGTTTTCTGCAAGTATTTCTTTCACTGGATATCCGGTAAATGCTTCTAACATCAAATCCACATCCGGGAATCCCTTTTCTGCCATATTTTTAAAATCGACTGCCCCACAATTAAACATATTCACCTTAACGTCAAATTTCGCATTCCGCATCTGTGGAAGCCCCAATTCCCCCAGAATCTCCTTATTCTTTGATATAGCCGAAACAAATGCCGCATAATATACCCCCGCTGACTCTCCACCTACTGCAATTCTATCTGTATCCAGATGATACTTTTCTGCATGGTCTAATACATAATCCACTGCGCGAATACACTGATTGATTGCCACCGGAAACTTTGCTTCCGGGGCAAGATCATACTCAATATTTACAACAAAATATCCACTATCCGCAAATTTACCACAGTAATTCCGCCTTGACTCCTTGTTTCCTGCAATCCATCCACCGCCGTGAATATAAAAGAATAGTGGTCGTTTAAGCTCTTTGCACGCTTTCGTATATATATAATCCAAACGTTCTCGTTTTCCCTCGCCATAAGAATGTTCTTCCACTGTTACATGATCCATAAAATCCGTTTTTTCGATGCTCCTTGCCCATGCATCCTGTTTTGACAGATTCTCTCTATTTTTTCTGACTCTTTCTTCCAGCGATTCTATTTTTTTATTTCTCATAGCTTTCTGCCTCCTTTCCAACAGAAATTTTGCTTGTATATTCAGCCATCTTCGCCTGCTCTTATCCTATTTTTCTACTATATTACAAATGTATACTTCCCAGCCTCTCTTTCATAAGTGCCGCATTTCTCAATTCGAATCTTTGCTTCACATCCGACCGGAATTTCTACCGTATATCTTATCTGCTCCCCATCCTTTTCCCATGCACAGCACACTTTTCCATACAGGCTCTGATATTCCAGTGATGCCTCTGTCAGACTTCCTCCCGGAACCGGAGCAATCTCAAATCGATTTTCTCCTGCAACTCTGATTCCGCAGACTGTATTAAAAATCCAGTCGCAGCATGCTCCATTCGAATAATGGTTCCGGGATGCCACACCATCCCAGTTTTCCCATACCGTTGTTGCTCCCTGTTTAATTTCGTATATCCAACTTGGATATTCTTCGTTTTCCAGCATTTTATATGCCGCTTCCGTATCTCCAGCCTCAGAAAGCATATTCAAAACAAACGGCGTCGATAAAAATCCGGTTCCGACATGGTAATTACTTTCTTCAACCATATTCTTCAAACCATCTTGTACATTTTTCGCAGACTGATCATTTATCAGCTTCAACGCCAGCGGTCGCACATATTGACACATTCTTTTCGATTCAACTCTATCATTCTTGATAAAATAGAACTGATATGCACGTTTCGCCTTTTTTGAAATATCGCCGTATCGTTCAGCATCGGCTTTTTCTCCGATTGCTTCTGCCATCTCTGACATACAGCGTAAGGAATAGATCAAATATGCGGTTGCCTCTTCAAATTTCGGAAATACCACATCCGTCGGGGAACTTCCCGGTTCATTCCATTCCCCAAAATGAAATCCGGTCGTTACAATATACCGCCTGTATTCACTGGGCACTAATTTCTGATCCAGTTCCGGATCGGAGGTATCTCCCATTCTGGAAATCATAAATTCCGCCAATCTTTTCATAGAATTATAGTGATCTTGTATCATCTGAATATCGCCAAAATGTTTCCAATAACGATATGGAATCAAAATTCCAGCGTCTGTCCAACCGCTCGATCCCTCTACAAACTCATTCATTCCCCCATGAGCCGCGCCACGCGGAACGATATTGTAAACCTTTCCATCCGGCGCCTGATCGTCAAATACATCCCGCATCCATTTTTGGAAAAATGCAGTAAAATCCATCAAATAGCATCCTGTATCGAAAAACAACTGCGCATCTCCCAACCATGGTGCACGCTCTCTGGTCGGACAATCGGTCGGCACATCCAGAAAATTTCCTTTCATGCTCCACAATGTATTCTTCACCAGTTGCTCCACATCAGACGAGGAGCAGGAAAATTTTGCCGTCACATCCATATCCGAATATACGGCAATTGCCTGAAAATGTTCCGGCTTCACCTCTTCCGGCCAGTTTTCCAATTTCACATATCGGAATCCCTGCACACAAAATTTCGGTTTCCAGTATTCTCTTTCACTGCTTCCGCATATATACACCACCGTCTGGAAACGGGTATCATCACAATAATCGGGAATAAAATCCGGACTGGTATCTTCTGTAATCAAATTATGAACGGTAAAGTTCCCCTCTTCATCCAACATTTCACCCATCTGCATTCTGGCTGTATGTCCCTTTGTTCCATGAATCGAAAATGCCATATAACCGGCAAGATTCTGTCCGAAATCCAATACGGTACTACCATCCGGCGTTTTCAGAACTTCAGGTACGAATGTCTCCTGTTCAAGTACCGGAACATTATTTGCCGAGCAAAGAATCGAATCCCATTTTGTCAATTTCGCTTTTCCTAGATAAGACGGAACACTTCTGCCCGAAACAGTTTCTCCGTCTTTCATGTCATTGAAGCGAACTGGTCCGTCATTCGACCATGCAAAATTAGTATCAGTTCCAACTGTAACTATTGTTCCATTCTTTTTCTCGATCTCCAATTGTCCAATCACACATGTTGTGTCTCCGTAAACACAGGTGGAACCAAATACTCCCATTTTTCCCCGGAACCACCCGTCTCCCAAAGAAATATCCCAGATATTTTCTCCCGATTTCAACAACGATGTCACGTCATATGTCTGATAATGATTTCTGACATCATAGCAGGACAATCCCGGTGTCATGACCTGATTTCCAACACGTTTTCCATTCAGATATGTTTCATATATTCCACATGCTGATATGTACAAACGCGCGCTTACCATATCTTCCAGATCTTCATTGAATACCTTTCGGAATTCATCTGCCGGATAACGCTCAGAAACCTTTGCTTCGTAATCTCCTGTAATCCACTGTGCTTTCCAGTCGGACTGTTCCAACAACCCCATCTCAAAAACAGCCGCTTCACTCCACTCTCCCGGTTCATCATTTTCATCCCAGATTTTTACCTGCCAGTACACCTTTTCCCGGCTCTTTAGTTCATCTCCGCCATAAACATGATGCTGCATATGATCAGACATGATTTTTCCGCTGCTCCATACTATACATGTTTCCAATTCCGCTTCTGTATGTGCCGCACGGATTTCAAAAGCAGTTTGCTTTATACTGTTTCCAGTCAGATTCCAGCCAAATCTTGGACGCCTAATGTCAATCCCTAAAGGATTTTCCAAATATTCTGTTCTCAATTTAATTGCTCGTAACATTTTTAATCACTCCTCTTCTGCCTGCAATGCCGCTCTTAATTTCTGGTTTTCTTCGCCTACACGAATCGATTTAAATGTGAAGAACATCAAAACCCCCACTACTGCCGGAATAATATTAAACATAAGGTTGATCATAATATGTGCAGACGTTGGCTGTACAGACTGTGCTCCATCATAATTCGCAATTCCTAACAAAAATCCCATAATCGCACTTGAAACACCCATTGCCGCTTTGTATGTAAAACCTGTCAATGCCATATAAATACCCTCTGCGCGAATTCCATTTTTCAGATAACTGTAATCCATACACTGAATTGTAATTTCCTGTCCCACAAGATTGATTCCTGTCAAAAGAAAACCTGCAAAAAAACTGGAAACACATAACAGGACCAAATTATTTCCAACCATTGCTCTTGCCGCAAATCCAATAGCTCCAATCAAAAACGTCGCTCTTGTAAAGTTGATCGGTCCGATTTTTGCAATAATCTTCGGATAAATCGGATATAACGGATACGATAAAAACGAAACCATACTAACTGCTGACATCAACGTTAAATCCCCAAGATTTGTAGAATAATAATAGGTTCCTGCTCCGTTAAACAATCCCATAGCAAGCATCGCAACCGCATACTGTGCCACATAAATTACCATATATTTATTTTTTATAATTGCACGCCCATAGTCTCTGAAAGAAAGTTTTGTTTCCTTTCCCTGTCCGGCTTTTTCCAGTCCCAATTCAACCAATTCATCTTCAGTAAATTCCACACAACAGAAAAATGTAATTGCCGTAGAAATACATCCGATAACAGCAAAACCAATCGCCAGCATTCTCCATCCGCCCGGCGTATTGTTTTTAGCGATCAATAAAGGTAACACCACAGCAATCACGATCGCTGCCAAGCTTACAAGCAATGATGTCATTGTTAATGTTTTTATACGGGCACTATCACTGACCGTTGTTCGTTTCAGCAGCACACCTTTACTTACGCCGATCAGTGTGTTAAATACTGCGTTACATAAATTATAAGTAACAAAAATCCATATCAGTTTTCCTATATCCGAAAATCGTTCCGGCGTTGAAAAAATAGCAACGACAGACACCCAATATAAGAAGCCGACCAGTACAAAAGGTCTCGCCTTTCCCCACCGGGTACGGGTGCGGTCGATCAAAGCCCCTGCCAACAAATCCGTAATCCCATCAAATACTCTTGAAAAAGCCAACACCATACCTATTGATACTGCGGACAGATACAAACTATCCGTCGCATAAAATGTAACGTAAGAAACTAACAACGCTCCCAGTGTATTCGTTCCATCCTGCAATGCATATCCTACTGCATTTTTCAGACTGAATTTCTGTGCCCTTTCCTGTAAAGTTAACTGTTTTTTCATGATAACTTCTTCTCCTTTACTCAAATTCCAATTGTAACGTATATGTAGGAATGTTCTCCGCTTTTATTTCTATTTCTGCTTTTCCGGGTTTTCCGGTATTTCTTACATAAAATCCCATTCTTCCCAAATATGTCGTATAACTGTTCCCTGTAAATTTTTCTTCTGTTACAGGCTGCCCGCTTCCGATTCCCAGCAGTTCTGCCTCCCCCTTTACACAGACTGTTACTTTTTTATCCTCCAACATCTTTACAATCTTCTCATCATCTGTAAGTTCCACAGAGACGAACGTCATATCTTGTCCATCTGCTTTTAGTGTTGTTTCTTCTGGAATCACGTTGAATATCGTCTGATCCCCTGCTGTTTTTAATATCTGATTTCCGATCCGTTTCCCCATATTATCATATGCAATTGCTTCAAGACTTCCCGGTGTGTATACAGCCTCATATTTTACTTTACAATATCTCAGTTCCTTTTTTCCAAGAGATACTCCATCCTGAAAAAGTTCTACATATGTTCCGGGACTATACACTTCTATCTCCGCTTTTCGCCCGTCCATTCCTTTCCAACTCCAGCTTGAAACTGCATCCGTTCCCCGCCATGTTCCAAAAAAGAAGTCCTCTCCGGAATGATTTACCGGTCTTACGGCTATATATGGTTTTTTATACTGCCCCCAGGCAATTGCCGCATGATACCCCTCTGTTTCCATATGTCCAAGTAAATCAATCACACCACATCCTCCGCTTATGCATGGGTACGGTCGATTAAAACCGCCTTTACTCTGACCATAAATCGGAACTCCGATTCCCGCTTCCCCGAGATAATCCATTGCCGTCCACATAAAATCCCCGATAATAAAATCATTCTCCTGAATCATTTGCCAGCGTTCAGCAACAGACTGCGGATAGGTCTCCGTTCCGATCATGATTCGATCCGGATTCCATTTATGATGCGGCATGTAACAATTATCTGCATAATTATATCCCGCAATATCAACCGCATCCAGACATGGCTTCAAAAGTTTTTCCACCTTTTTCGGTTTGCCCATCCATCTTGAAATAAACGGAGCCGCTGTCGCAATCATATTCGCTAACAAACTGGCAGTTGCCTGTGCGTTTTCTGCCTCTTTATATGGATCTACAACATCTTCTCTGGAAGAATTTGATCGATTCATCGCTCCGCCCATAACCGAAACCACCGGATTGATTCCACTGATCGTCGGCCTTGTATTGTCATACTTATGACAGCATTCCGATAATAATCGGCTGTATTTCACGCCGTCCGGATTTCCTGTATCTGCAATTTCATTTCCGATGGAATACATGATTACCGATGGATGATTCCGATCCTTTAACACCATTGCTGATAAATCTTTTTCCCAATCTTCCTCAAAATACAAACCATAATCATAATCTGTCTTTTTCATCTTCCACTGGTCAAATGCCTCATCCATCACATAAAGTCCTATTTTGTCACACGCTTCCAACATCGATTTGCTGATCGGATTATGTGCTGAACGGATCGCATTAAATCCTGCCTCTTTCAGTATCTTTGCTTTCCGGAATTCAACTTTTTTGTATGCACAGGCTCCCAGGATTCCATTATCATGATGAATACATCCTCCTCTGAGCTTGACACTTTTTCCATTGATCTGAAAGCCTTTTTCAGCAGACCACTTCAATGTTCTGATTCCTGTCACGATTCTTTGCTCATCCAGAACACGACCATTCTCACTTAGTCTTACATACACGCTGTATAAATCAGGATGTTCTGCATTCCAAAGCTTTGCATCCTGAATTTCGATTCTGCAATCTGCGCCTGTTCCCTCCGCGACAAAATGTTCGTTGCCACTTTGATCTAACTCACAAACTTGAATAGATATGCCGCATCCTGTTAAGTCTTCCATTTCAGTTTTTATACGAAGCACCGCCGGTTCAATAGATTCTGTGATTACTCGGATTCCATGAAAAGGAAGATGTTTTTTATGACCAACTATTAAGTTGACATCTCTGTAAATCCCGCTTCCGGTATACCATCTGCTGTTTGGTGTCTGTGAATTGTCGGCAATCACCTTAATTTCGTTATCTTCTCCTATTCTTAGTTTATCTGTCAGATCCACATAAAAGCCCGTATATCCATAATTCCAGCCGCCAACTAATACATCGTTCAAATAAACGGAGGATTTCATATATATCCCCTCAAATTCCAAGTAAATCGCCTTGTCTTTATATTCAGGATTCCCAAATAATTTTTTCTTGTACACATATCTGCCTCCCGGAAAGAATCCGGCTGCTGCGCCGTTTTTCATTCCCGGAAGTCTTTTTTCCGTAAGCATTGCATCATGGGGCAGTTGTACAATATGCTCTCCGTCATTATGTATATCATTATAAAAAAGCCAATTGGAATTAAAATTCTCTATAACCATAATATACTTCTCGTCGCCTTTCTCCATTCTTTCCTTTTATGAACAGCACTGCTACCTCATTCCTAAATAAAGAATATCTATACTTCCACTCCCATGATAAGTCATACATATGTCTCCTTTTTTTATATTCACGATATCCATTGAACAAAATGCCTCAAACTCCGTCCATTCCGCTGCTGCTTTTACAGGAATCCGTACAAATTCCTGTTCATTTACACTTACAACAATCTCCCCATTTCCTGTTCCTCGTATCTTTACAAAAAATCGGCTTTCCGTTCCATCAAATGCCATATAACGATATCCGGCTTTTGCGCCCTCCTGCATATTTGCTATATAGGGAATTTCCACATCTTCCGTCTCTGCAATATAAGGATCTGCTTCACTGTATTTAAGAAATTGAAACGGAACAAACGGATCCATTTTCTTTTTCTGCAATCTCCATGCAATGTAAGCCGGATACGTTCCTTTCATTGGAAATGCATCTTGATTCATTCCATTCGACGTCAGCTCTGCCTGTATAAAACCGCCATTCTCATCCTTGTAAATCTGTTCTACACATCCTTGCCGTGCATAAGGGGTCCGATTAGAGTTACGATGATAAAAAATATAATATTTTTCCGCCATCTTCAATAAGCTTCCATGATTATTTCCCCAGTAATTCATCGGTTCCTGACAATTTTCCTTTTCCGGAAATATATCTGCATTCGATACAAGTACTCCTCCATAAACAAATTCCCTGTCCGGATAATCACTCGTCGCATAACATAATAAATGAGTATTCGGAAGTGGAGAATAGATAAAATAGTATTTTCCATCCATCTTACGAATAGAAGATGCTTCGAAAAAACGATTCTCCTCAAATACATTTTCCGTGTTTGACGTCACGATTTTGGGCTTTCCTTTTATAGTCAGCATATCTTTTTCTAATTCGTAAACCATAGCGCCTTTCATTTGTCTCCCATTTACTTCCGAAATCGGCAATCCCTGTCCGGAATAAAGATAGATTTTTCCATCGTCATCTATAAGCACCGCCGGATCAAACTGGTAATCATCTCCCTGTGTTGACCCGATCACATGCCCATCCCGATCTTTCACATGTCCGTAAAAAGTATATTTTCCAGCCGGTTGTTCACATACTGCCACGGAAATAACCATACTCCCCTCTATAGAATAATACAGATAGTATCTCCCGTCTGGTCCTTGTGCCACATCAGGTGCATAATAATCCTTTGTTCCCTCCGGATCGTATGGATCCTGTCCTTTTTCTAAAATAACTCCCTCATACCTCCAGTTTCCCAGATCATTTAAGGCAGCCGACCAGCCTACATAACTTCCTGTACAATACCGGTCGGATCCTAGTTCATCATGAGATCCAAACACATACAGTCTGTCCCCGAAAATATGCGGTTCACCATCCGGTACATGTTCTTTGCCGGGTAAATATGGGTTACATGCAAAATCTAGTTTTTTCACACTCGTGTACCTCCTGTTTCAATCTTATCAAACATATTATCCCTGCATTTTATTTTACTGTTTTCTTCAAATTTTTGAATAAACCATATACCAAATGTCTATTCTTATATGAATTTTTTCCCGCTTTCTTATCTCTCATGAAACTAATCTTGTAATTTCTTCTAAAATATCTTACACTGAAACAGTACAGAAATTCCGTATTGGAGGAACAATTTCATGAATGAACTTAGTATCGAACAGACTCGTAATATTCTTCAAAATTTAACAAATCTGGAAATTTCCTATATTGAATATTCCAAATCTCCAAAAGACTTTGGAAAATATCAGAATTTTCTGGAATATTTTAATAACTATATCATCAAAAGTAAAAAATTGTATCGTTTTTATTTTCCGGCAGATTTAACGAATGAAACGATTCCTTCAACAAAAAAAATCAGTGACTTAGGTGAAATCACTGATTCTATGAATATTTTACCCGGATATGACTTTTCCGTGGCCAAGTATTTTAATTTTCCAAATGCATTGCGACATAAATGTAATTACTTTTCTCTGATTTATTTGTTTGAGGGAAATGGAGAATTGACTTTGGATAAAAAAACTTTTCAGATGCAAAAAGGAGATTTTTATCTGATTCCGCCCGCAGTATATTATGCCGTACAGCTCACGCTCGACAGCCTTTGTATCTGTTTCAATCTCAGACAGTCATTTGTCGCGGCAGAATACAAAAATATTTTCCATGAGGATCCTCTTATCACACAGTTTATCACAAGTTCACTTGCTCCTGAGCATACAATGACTTACCTGTTACTTCGCACAACCAACAGCAAAATGATCTATACACTGGCTTTTTCAATTTTCACGGAATATATCAATCAGTCAAAACACAGTAACAATGTTATGAAAAACTTACTTTCGCTTATGTTCGCCATCATTCTTCGCGATGACAAAACGATTATGGATGCCTCTATTAAAACAACAAAACTTGACCAGCAGTATCAAGCAATCATCAATTATTTAAAGCAATACTATCAAACTGCTGATTTATCTTCTCTGGCTGAATATATCCATTTCAGTAAACAATATATATGCCGGATTGTAAAAGAAAAAACAGGAGATACATTTAATACTTTATTAATTAAAATCCGATTGGAAATGGTAGAACAATATTTACTGGAATCCCAACTGACAATGGAAACCATTTCTGATTTGTGCGGATTTACAGCACCATCTCACCTGAGCCGCGTATTCAAAAAACACTATGGAATGTCACCATCTCAATATCGAAAGGAACATCAGGCTTAACCCGTCGGAAAGTTCCTCGTTTCGAGGAACTTTCCAGATCTGTTCTTATATCCGCTCCACTCAGCTTCTAACTGCCGCTTCCAGAAATGCCGCGCATCCCTCCACTTCTTTATCATAATAAAGACGGAACCGTTCATCACAGATATACATATCAGCGATCGCTGCATGCGCTTCTTTCGTATACTGCTTCCATGTCTTTCCAAGCCATTCTTTATGAAGCAGCACGATGCGCTTTCCCCTCTCACTTTCCGGAGTCTCGCCTGCCAAAACCGCTTCTTTCAGCTGGATCTTGATCTCTTCTCCGAGATTTTGAAATCTCTCCCAGTCTTCTTCCGACATATCCAGCACTTTTCTGTTTGCCGCATCCAACTCTTCATCTCCGTATTTCTCCCTTATCTCCGCTCCGTACCTTTCTTCATTTCCCTTCACTACACGTTCTTTAAACGCCTGAAATCGCTCTTTATCACTCATTTCACATTCTCCTTTCATTGACCGGATCGTCTGCTCCACTGTCCGGATCAGAGACTCCACATGTGCCTTCTGTTCCTCCAGTTCCCGGAGATGTTCCTTAAGCGCACGCATAATATCAAAATCATCCTGATACAGGATCTTCCGGATCTGTTTCAGATCAAATCCGCGCTCTCTGTAAAACAAAATCTGCTGCAGAAGCGCCAGCTCACGCTCTCCATAATAGCGATATCCCGCTTCACTGATTTCTGACGGTTTCAGAAGACCGATCTCATCATAATACCGCAGAGTGCGTGCACTCACTCCCGCCAGTTCCGATAATTTCCGAATACTATACTTCAGCTTCACGTTCTCATCTCCTTTTCAACATACCTTAAACCGATAGCTGCGCGCGATTTCCTATCGGCTTGAAATCAGCATATCACTTGACGTTACGTCAAAGTCAAGAAAGTTTTTACAAGTTTTTTCCTCATTTATTCGATATTCTTTTGAAACAAAATCCATGTCACACCAAAATAACAGAAAAGCAACGCCAAAAGTACACCTACCGTCACACCGATCTGACGGATCAACTCTGCAGATCCGATATAAGCGTCAATCTGTGCGGCGACTGTTCCGATAAAATAAATAAGAAAAACTGCAGAGATCATAAGCGCCGTTCCGATCGGTATCCCAAACCATACGCCTAATTGTTTTAAAATCAAACGACGGATTTCTTTCCTTTCCACACCGAGTTTCAAAAGTACGCCAAACCGGTATTTATAATGTGCCGCATCCAAAAGCTGCTGAAGCGAAAGTATCGTCAGACAGATTACCATCAAAACGATGGCTCCGTAGATCATCATCGCTTTCATCAGAAAATTACTTGCGATCGTACTGTTGACCTGCAGTGTCTTTAAGCGGATATAATAATTCATCCCCTCTCCTGATATGGGTTCTTCCGGATAAAGCTCTGTAAACAGTGCTTCCAGTTTTTTCGCCTGTTCAAACGTCACCGTCTCTTTCGTCTGGATATAACGGTTCTGTCCGACAGACAGCAAACGGTCACAGACAGCATCCGGAAATATATAAATGACATTCGTGTAGGAGTTATAGACGGTCTCACCGATCGCATCCTGATAGACCGCATTCTCTGCCAACTTCAAAGTTCCCGCATCTGTCCGCACTTCCCGGTGTTCCATAACAAATGCCTCCCGTTCTTCTTCGGTCGCAACAGTCTGCCACTGCATTGCAAATCCTCCGTCGTCAAGACGGATCTCGGGAAATCCGACCATTTCCCGAACCGCATTATAATCGGAAAGCGCCATTGCCGTCACGGGAAATTCCCACTTCACTCTGTCATGAAATGTATTCCGTTCCGGAAGATATAACGAGAACAGGCAGTCATGTGTTGTCTCGATTTCATTTTCCTCTAAAAAATCCGTCACATTTTCATACCCGGTCTCTTTTATCTGTGATTCATCGGTTGTATCATTGTAGCGGCTGCTGATCTGAATATCATACAAAGATCTGATGTCCAAATATCCCAATGCCCATTCACTCAGCACGATCGAAGAAATAAACAGTACGATCGATAATACAAGCGTCAGGCAGATCAACGTCATTGTCTTCGTAGTTGTACGCAGTTTGGACAGGATCTGCCCGAAGAAAAATAAATTCGTCCCCGCATATTTACAATGGGGAAAATGTTCTTTCCAGACTGTGATCATACTTCCTGCAAGATACATCAACGCACAGACCAAAAAGATCAGATCTGCCAACAGAAACATCATAAATTCATTTAATGCCCCCGCCCCTCCGAAAAAGACAAAATTCTGCTGCATTTTCGGAACGCATGCTACGGTCACGATGTGAATGATCGAGCATATCATCGAATATACAACCGCTTTTTGCAGACGCTTCCGGAACAGAAAAATGCCGTTTCCGAGCAACGTCATCCCCGGCACAAATGCGATCCCAAGGAAAACAAGTTTTGCCGGAAAGATCAGACGCGGATCATAGTAAAAATAAACTTTCCGGATTCCGCTGATCAGCTCCCAGATCATGATCACAGCATACATCCCGATTATCACCGGCATAAACCGTCCTGTCCTGACATCCGCTTCATTTCTCTTTTCTGCCGAAAACAACTCGATCGTTTTACTCTTTTGTAATGTATGCGCGCTTGTAAAGCCGACCACACCAAAACTCAGCGCAAAAAATCCGACGGTCCACAAAACGGTATCCGGAAACAACGTCCAGACCAGTTCATACTCTTTCCCGTAAGAATCCATTACCATCGCCGTAATAAACTGGGAACCAAACGCACCGAGCACGATTCCGAAAACAAGCGCGATCATTCCCATAAAAAACGTCTCCGCAAAAAACATACCGGCGATCGCTCGTTGTTCCATTCCAAGTACAGCCTGTACCGCAAATTCTTTCGAGCGGCTCTTCAACATATAACGGCTGACAAACCGGATCAAAAACAATAAAAGAAGCGCGACCGCACACACTGCCAGCTTCATACCGTCACTGAGCATTGTAAAATCATATTCCGCACCGATCGGCGGATCGTAATCATTGCTTGAGATAGACAAAAACGCATAAAACAACGTTACGCACACGGTCATGGTCACCAGATAGATCAGATAATCTTTGACGGAACGTTTCATATTTTTAAAGATCAGTCTTGCATACATTTGTCTGTCCGCCTCCCATCATCGTAAGTACATTTAAAATCTTTTCAAAAAATACTTTGCGGGAGTCGTTCCCTTTCTGAAGCTCCGTAAAAATCATGCCGTCGCGCAAAAACAGGATCCGCTCTGCATAACTCGCTGTCATCGCATCATGTGTGACCACCAGGAGCGTCGCCCCGAGATGTTCGTTCATCCCCTGCATCGTCGCCAGCAGCATCTGCGCCGAATGGCTGTCCAGCGCCCCGGTCGGCTCATCTGCAAGGATCAGCTTTGGCCGATGGATGATCGCTCTGGCGCAGGCGCACCTCTGCTTCTGTCCTCCGGAAACCTGATACGGATATTTCTCCAATATGTCGGTTATTTTTAAAATCTGTGCAATATTCTGCACCCTTTCCTTGATCTCTTTCGCGGGAACATGGTTGATCGTAAGCGCCAGCGAAACATTTTCTTCGATCGTCAGCGTATCTAAAAGCTGAAAATCCTGAAAGATAAATCCGAGATTTTCCCGTCGGAATCGTGCGATCTCTTTAGGATGGATTTCCGTAACGTCCGTTCCGTCCAGATAAATATGTCCGGCGCTCACCGTATCGATCGTGGAAATACAGTTCAGCATCGTTGTTTTTCCCGAACCGGACGCTCCCATGATCCCGAGAAATTCCCCCTCCATCACCGAAAAATCAATATCCCGGATCGCTCTTGTTACATTTCCCTCATTTCCGTAATATTTCTGAATATGATCCAGTTTTAATAATTCTTTCATATATTCATCCACTCCTTTGCCTTGATACAATGATCATAATCAATTTTTCCGCTCAGTTGTATCAACTTTTCTAACAAAGTTCTAACGAAAATGTAAGAAAAACAATTCTCTTCTACGCTTTTTCAACTTTCCCATTTTGATTGCGGAATATCTGCGGCGTCATCCCCGTATATTTTTTAAATGTACGATAAAAATGGGACAGATCATAAAAGCTGAGTCTTTTTGTGATCTCCCCGACCGGAACGCCGGAACGCATCATCATCTTGGACTCTTCAATCTTTCGCCTGTTGATATATTCGTTCATCGACATCCCCATCTCTTCTTTAAATTTACGGCGCAGAGCGCTTTCCGACAAATAAAACTGTTTTGCCAGATCGGAGATACGGATATTCTCATAGATTTTCAAATTGATATACTGCAAAACACAGCGGATCAGCGACGATTTGCTGCGATTCGCCACTCCGTGCAGTTCTTTTGTAAAATGTATGATCGCACTGTCCCGAACTGCCAGAACTCCCATAAAATCAGTCTCATCCTCTACTTTCCGCGCATAATAATTCCGAAGCCGGATCACCGATAAGATATCCTTTCCGACCTGGATCGCCAGAGAAGATAATTTTTCCAGGATCATGATCGTATAATTTTTTTCCGTCCGCAAAGAATTGCTCGTCAAAAGCGGCAGAACACTTGTCCCAAGCTCCGCGATCCCTTGTTTCAGCACTTCCGTATCTCCCTGGCTCACCAGATTCATGATCTTATTTTCATAATAAAACAGATATTTCTCTCTCCTGAAAAAATATCCGCCGCCCCGCTCTCTCATCTCCTGAGCCAATTCCAACTGATTCTTTCCCACCTGCCGGTGAAGTGTTTTTGAATAAGCTTCTTCCAAATTCAGACCAAACAGAAAATCCAATAAGATCATATAATCCCGCATATCTCCCAACGGATAAAACGGCAGTGCAGAATAATATTTCCAGCATTCTTCTTCACTTAAAATCTTCCGGTTTTCTTTGCTGAGATTTTCATATACAAGTGAAAACGAATTCCTCGGAACCTGATTGATCCGAAATGCACCGATCATGATCTTTACTTCCTTATAATAAAAGCAGAGAAACAATTCATTCATCATCCCACTGTAAAATTCAATCTCCCCCGCTGAAATTTCATTTCGGCGAAATTCATATATAACCGGCTGTTTGTAAATGGAAATATACTCTTTTAATACCTTATCCGTGCTTCTTTCCAACACCCTGACCGGCATCTTCAGCATTGCATGCAGCGCTTTGATCTTCTTTAAATCCTGTTCTGACAAATTCATATTTCAACGACTCCTTCCCTGTTCTTTCCTGTTTTATACCTTTTTTATTCTATTGGTACTTGGAAAATATAGCCATACCAACACAGAAAACAAGTTGTTTTGTACAAATTTTATTTTTCTTTTACAGTGTATATCCCTGCCTGTGTTTTGTCTTTATAAAGTCTTTCACTCCGATCGCGGAAAGCTTTTCCCGAATGCGCCCGATATTTACACTCAACGCATTGTCATCAATATACAATCGATTATCCCACAAATATTCGATCAGATCTGCCCTGCTGCAGATTTCTCCCGCATGAGAAAACAGATAATACATGATCTTCCATTCATTTTTTGTCAATTCCGTTTCCTGTCCGTTCGCTTCGAGCTTTCCGCTTTCTATATGAAGAGAAACTCCGTTGTAAGTCATCCGGTTGTTCTTTGAACCGGGATAAGCACGTTTTAGAAGAGAATCTATCTTTGCAAGCAGGATCGCCGTATGGTACGGTTTTGTAATAAAGGCGTCCCCGCCGAGCATAATGCTGTTCAGTTCATCCATATCGCTGTCCAAGCTTGTGACGAAAACGATCGGAACCTTTGAAAAAGCCCGGATTTCCGAACAGATCGTAAATCCATTTTCCTCCGGCAGTCTGATATCCAGCAAAATAAGATGTGGCTGCAGTTTTTTGACCTGCCCTGCCACACCCGTAAAATCTTCGATCACAAAGACATGATATCCGTTTCCCTCCAAAAGGATCTGCAGTTCCTTTCGGATGACCGGATCATCTTCTATGATTAAAATTTCAGCATTCATCTTCTCTTTCTCCGTTCTTGCTTTTCATGCTTTTTTGCAGCTCCCATGTAAAATGATTCATCTGGAATGCGAGCCGTACGGTAGTTCCCTCTTCCCCGGATTTGACGTCGATTCCAATCCCAAGTTTATCGCAAAGCCGTTTGCAAAGATATAATCCGATCCCGGTTGCATTTTGCCGGATCCGCCCGTTTTGTCCTGTAAACCCTTTCTCGAAAATACGCGGCAGATCATTTGCAGAAATCCCGATTCCATGATCTTCCACATACAGAAAAATCTGATCTGTCATTTTTTCCGCATAAAAATGAAGATAAGGCTGGTCGTTCCGATATTTTACTGCATTGACGATCAGCTGGTTTAAAATAAAGCGAATCCACTTTTCGTCGGAGCAGACAGTCACATCACTTTCTTCGGTCTCGATTGCCGCTTTATTCTGCATGAGGAAATATTTATTGTCGCCGATCGCCTGATGGATCACATCGAAAAGGCGGATTTCCCGGACGGAATAATCTTTTTCCGTATGTTCGCTCCGCGCATAATAAAGCGCCTGTTCCGTATATCGATCCGTCTGCTCGATCTCCGTCATCAATTCTCTTGTAAATTCCGACTTATGATTTTCACACAACAGTTTCATCGCTGTGATCGGCGTCTTGATCTCATGGATCCATTGTTCGATATACTCCCGGTACTCCTGCCGGTCTCTTTTCACGTCTCCGATCTGTTCCAGCATCGATTTGGACGCCATTTTAAAAAGCCGGATATAGACTTCCTCCTCCGCGCCTGCCGTCCGGGGAAGCATCTCCGCCAGCAGATACCGTTCGTCCAGATTTTTCGCAAGTTCCAATAATTGATCCAGTTTTCTTTTTCGCCGCCAACACAAAACCGACAGATATACGAACAAACTCAAGATCCACACAAGCAGGATCAAAGCAACGCTATCCGGACTGTTGCCGACCAACAGCAAAAACACAGACAGTAAAACCATCCCGACGCCATTTATGACCAAAACCGGGATCCTGTCTTTCCAATATTTTCTTCTGCTCATATCCTGCCTCCCCTGCCGTTTCTTTTTCACGTTTCTATCTGATTTTTCAGATTGAGGAAATAACCAAACAGCGGTGTAAGAAAATCTCTTCTCCTGCACCGCTGTCAAATTATGTTTTTATATGAGAAAATCCACTACATCACAAATCGCAATATTCTATATACCCCAACCTGACATCCTGTCCTAGCACAATGGATATTTGGCAGTCAGCTCTGCGACCAGCTCCTTTGCTTTTTCCACATTTTCTTCGCTTTCGATCACAAGCGCAATGATCTCCGCGATCTTCTCCATATCTTCTTCGACCATTCCGCGGCTTGTCACTGCAGGAGTTCCGAGTCTGACGCCGCTCGTTACAAACGGGGAACGCGGATCATTCGGGATCGTGTTTTTATTCGCCGTGATATGCGCATCATCCAGACGTTTTTCCAACTCTTTTCCGCTAAGTTCTGTTCCTGTCAGATCGACAAGCATCAGGTGGTTGTCCGTATCCCCCGATACGATCTTCACACTGCGTGCCTTTAATGCATTGCAAAGCGCTTTCGCATTCTTCACAACCTGTTCCATATATGCTTTGTATTCCGGCTGCAGCGCCTCTTTGAAACAAATTGCTTTCGCCGCGATCACATGCATCAGCGGACCTCCCTGGATTCCCGGGAACACTGCTTTATTGAAATTGAACTTTTTGTTCATCTCTTCACTGCACATGATCATGCCGCCCCGTGGACCGCGCAGCGTCTTGTGGGTCGTTGTCGTCGTCACATGTGCATAGGGAATCGGACTCGGATGCAGACCTGTCGCAACAAGTCCGGCAATATGTGCAATATCCACCATAAGATAAGCGCCGACCTCATCTGCGATCTCGCGGAATCGCTTAAAATCGATCGTCCTCGCATAAGCGCTTGCTCCCGCTACGATCAATTTCGGCTGATATTCCTTTGCGATCTTTTCCACTTCATCGTAATCGATCACGCCGTCTTCATTCACACCGTAAAAACGAACCTGAAAATATTTCCCCGACAGATTCACCGGAGATCCGTGGGTCAGATGTCCGCCGTGATCCAGATTCATCCCCATGATCTTATCTCCCGGTTCCAACATCGCAAACATCGCCGCCATATTTGCCTGCGCGCCGGAATGCGGCTGTACATTGACATACTCGCAGCCAAATAATTCTTTTGCACGTTCCCGCGCCAGATCTTCCACTACATCCACGCACTGACACCCGCCATAGTACCGCTTTCCCGGATATCCCTCCGCATATTTGTTCGTCAGCGTACTGCCCATCGCTGCCATCACGGCTTTGCTGACCCAGTTTTCCGAAGCGATCAGCTCGATATGAGAGTCCTGACGCTCCATCTCTGCCCGGATCGCTCCTGCCACCTCCGGATCTGTCTTTACAATCTCATCAAAATCATACATTGCACACACCCTCCGTTTCTGTCCTTTTGTGTATCGCTGCACACTCACAAAATAACGATTTTAAAGTTTAATTTGTTTCTCAGTCTATCATACCATAGGTTGGAAAACAAGACTTTTTTACTTTATCTGATTACCGGATCAGCTTGCAAAAGCCTGTAAAACAAAACATTTTACAGGCTCTCCCGCATAGCTTTTTTTCATCCGAAGTGCTATAATACTTCCTATATTTTGAAAGAAAGGGTGTTATTATGAAACGCTTTAATAAAAAGGATTTATTTACAATCCCCAATCTGATGGGATATTTCCGTATTCTGCTCATCCCTGTTTTCTGCTATTTCTACATAAAGAAGCAGGCATATCTGCTTGCTGCTGGGATTGTCCTGATCTCCAGCCTGACCGACCTGTTTGACGGTTATATCGCCCGGAGATTCAATATGGTCACGGAACTCGGAAAAGCACTGGATCCGGTTGCCGACAAACTGACTCACGCGGCTCTGGCTCTCTGTCTTGCATTCCGCTATCCGCTCATGTGGGCGCTGCTGGCTCTGATGGCAGTCAAAGAGGGATACATGGGGATCATGGGACTTTATTTTCTGAAAAGAGGTAAAATGCTGGACGGCGCCATGTGGTTCGGCAAAGTATGCACGGCGCTTTTGTTTGTCGTCCTGCTCGTCCTGTTTTTCTTCCCGCATCTGCCGCTTGCCGCAGTCAACGCATTGATCCTGATCACGATGGCGGACATGCTCTTTACACTGTGTATGTACATTCCGGTCTTTCACCGGATGCGGAAATCCTGATATTTTACGCAAAATCAAACAATGACAACTGATTGCTCTGCGGCAGATCTCCGAACAATCCCAGATCTGCCATCAGATCGATCACAGTCTTGCTGACTTTCGTCCTCTGTCGGAAATCATCCAGCGACAAATACGGTCCGTCCTGTGAAGCGATCTCCACCGCCTCGGCAGCTTTCTCGCCCATTCCCTCGATACTTGCAAACGACGGCATCAGTTTTCCGTCCACGATCAGAAATTTCTTTGCCTTTGCACGATACAAGTCGATGGGCATAAATTCCAGTCCGCGGGCGTACATTTCCTGCACGAGCCGCATATCTTTTAGCGTATCCTGTTCTTTATTGCTCAAGAAATCGGACCGCTTCTGATAGTCTTTGATATAATAATTCAGTTTTTCTTTCCCCTGACACATCAGTTCATAGGAAAATGCATCCGCACGGATACTGAAATACGCCGCATAGTATGCCAGCGGATAATTGATCTTGCAGTAAGCGATCCGGTACGCCATCATGACATACGCCGCCGCATGGGCTTTCGGGAACATGTAGCTGATCTTCTTACAGGAATCGATGTACCATTCCGGCACGTCTTTTTCCCGCATCGCCTCTTCCCACTCCGGTTTCAGCCCCTTTCCTTTCCGGACACTTTCCATGATCGTAAACGAAAGCGCACTCTCCACCCCTTGATTGATCAGATAGATCATAATATCATCTCGGGTACAGATCGCTGTGGAAATCGTTGCCTTTCCGGCTTTGATCAGCTCCTGCGCATTGCCCAGCCACACATTGGTTCCGTGAGACAGTCCGGAAATCCGGATCAGATCCGATAGCGACTGCGGATTTGCCTCCTGCACCATCTGGATAACGAAATCCGTTCCGAACTCCGGGATTCCAAGACTTCCAAGCGGGCATCCGCTGATATCTTCCGGTTTGATCCCGAGCGCGCTCGTGTCGTGAAACAATGAGATCACGTTTCGGTCATCCAATGGGATCTCTGTCGCGATAAACGGATGTTCTTCATTATATTCGTTCGGCAGGGCGTCGGATGTGATATATTCTTCCAGCATTCGGATCATCGTCGGATCATCATGTCCGAGGATATCCAGTTTCAGCAAGTTGTGATCGATCGAATGGTAGTCGAAATGGGTCGTCGTGATATCCGTCGTCATATCGTTCGCCGGATGCTGTACCGGCGTAAATTCATTGATATTGTGACCATGCGGAAGCACGACGATACCTCCCGGATGCTGTCCGGTACTTCTCCGTATTCCGGTGCATCCCTGGCTGACCCGTTCGATCTCGCAGCGGCGTTTTCTAAGTCCCCGCTCTTCATAATAATTTTTGACATAGCCGTATGCGGTCTTATCCGCCAGCGTTCCGATCGTTCCCGCTTTGAACGTATGTCCCTCGCCGAACAAAACTTCCGTATATTTATGAGCTTTCGCCTGATAATCTCCGGAAAAGTTCAAGTCGATATCCGGCTCTTTGTCCCCTTTGAATCCAAGGAACGTCTCGAACGGAATATCAAATCCGGCTTTCACAAGCGGTTCGCCGCAGACCGGACATTTTTTATCCGGCATATCGAATCCGCAGCAGCCCGCATACGCTTTGACTTCCTCGGATTCAAAATCACTGTAATGGCAGTTCGCGCAGTAATAATGCGGACTCAGCGGATTTACCTCGGTGATCCCGGCCAGCGTCGCGACAAACGAAGATCCGACCGAACCTCGGGATCCAACAAGATATCCGTCGTCATTGGACTTCCACACCAGTTTCTGCGCGATAATATACATCACCGAATATCCGTTGGAAATAATGGAATTCAGTTCCTTTTCCAGACGGGAAGATACCTGGATCGGCAGATCTTCCCCGTAAATCTCGTGAGCGCGGTTATAACAAATATCGCGCAGATCCTGCTCGGAATTTTCGATGACCGGCGGGCATTTATTGGGATTGACCGGAGAGATCTTCTCGATCATATCCGCGATCTTGTTCGGATTCTCGATGACGATCTCCTGTGCTTTTGCAGATCCCAGATATTCAAATTCCGCCAGCATCTCCTCGGTTGTCCGAAGATAAAGCGGCGCCTGGTTGTCCGCATCGCTGAACCCTTTTCCCGCCATGATGATCCTGCGGTACACCTCGTCTCCCGGATCCAGAAAATGTACGTCGCACGTCGCAACGACCGGTTTTTTGAACTTTTCTCCCAATTCCACAATCTCACGGTTGATATTTTTCAGATCTTCCTCACTGTTCACATCAGAAATCTTTTCGCTCTCGATCATAAAGTTGTTGTTTCCAAGCGGCTGGATCTCATAATAATCGTAGAAATCCGCAAGCCTTGCGATCGCCTCCGGCGATTTATGGTTCAGGATCGCCTGATACAACTCTCCCGCCTCACAGGCGCTTCCGATGATCAGTCCCTCCCGGTATTGATTCAAAAGACTTTTCGGAATCCGCGGTCTTCTCGCAAAATATGTCAGATGTGAAGCAGACACAAGCTGATACAGATTGTACCGTCCGATATTGTTCTTTGCAAGGATAATGATATGATGCGTCGGCAGTTTCCGGATCGCATTCGGATTCATATCTCCAAACTGGTTCATTTCTTTCAGTGTCGTAATATTACGGTCTTTAAGCATCTGCACAAATTTTACAAAGATTTCCGCCGTTGCCCCCGCATCGTCTACGGCGCGGTGATGATTTTCCAGTGAAATATCCAGCGCTTTCGCTACGATATTCAATTTGTATTTCGATAAAGTCGGAAGCAGGACACGCGCCAACGCAACGGTATCCACGTATACAAAGTTTGGTTCGATATCCTGATACCGACAGTTCTGCTCGATGAATCCAACGTCAAATCCAGCATTATGTGCAACCAGCACCGCATCTCCTACAAATTCCAGAAACTGCGGCAGGATCGTCTCGATGTCCGGACTGTCCATCACCATCTCGTCGGTGATCGACGTAAGCTGTGTGATCTCAAACGGGATCGGACGCTTCGGATTCACAAATGTACTGAACGAATCCACGATCTCACCATTCTGTACTTTTACAGCGCCGATCTCTATGATCCGGTCTTTGATCGCGCTGAATCCGGTTGTCTCCAGGTCAAATACAACATAGGTTCCATCCAGACTTTCTGTTCCTGCTCCCACTGCGATCTCCGTCAGATCGTCCACCACATATCCCTCTACGCCGTAAATGATCTTAAACGGGTCGTCCTTGTCCAGCCGCTCGATATAGTGATTGGCGTCCGGAAATGCCTGAGCAGTTCCATGGTCTGTCACGGCGATCGCCGGATGTCCCCAGTCATGTGCGCGCCGCACGATGTCCTGTACCTCCGACACGCCGTCCATGTCGCTCATCTTCGTATGGCAATGCAGTTCCACACGTTTCAGCGGACTTAAATCCTCTCTTTTTACAGTAAAGTCTCCGATCTTCCGGATTCCCGTAACCGATCCGATCGTCAGTTCTCCGTCATATTTATCGATCGTTGTGATGCCTTTTACTTTGACATACGCGCCTTTTTTCAAATTTCCGAGCAGTTCCGGAAGCTGATCGTTGCGCGCAAACATCTTGACCATGATCGTATCGGTAAAGTCACTGACCGCAAACATGATGATCGACTTTTCATTTCGGATCTCTCTCGTCTCAAAACTGATGATCTTTCCATGGATCGTAATCTCACCCATCTCGCTTACGACCTGATCCAGCCGGATCGGTTCATCTTCAAAATTCCGACCATATATCAGATTCGGGTCATCGCCCTGCTTAAGAGGACGCACAAAGTCTTTTTTAAATTCTTTTCCAGAACCGAATTTGCCGCCCCGCTTTCCTCCGGATTTGCTGCCTGTTACTGAACCGCCGCTTTTTGCTACCGGGGAGGCTGCCGCTTTTTCTTTTCCTGTTCCGCTTTCTTTTGCCGCATCTGCAGTTGATCCGGTTTGTTCCTCTTTCGGCAGATCTCCCAATTCTTCGTGATGTTTTTTATTCCGCGCAAAAATGGCGTTGATCTCCCGCTGGATCCGCTGCTCGTCAAATTCCTGATTCCGGCTCTCTTCGCACTCCCGGTAACTTACGCGGATCTCTGTTGGAATCTGGAATCTCTGATTGAACACTTCCTCCAGAAGCCGCACGATATGATCCCGTTTTCCCTCGGAGACGATCGTATCCACCAGTTCCAGACACATTCCCTTTTCTCCCTCGAAACGGATCTCCGCCTGATCGAACATATTTGCCGCAAGCACGCTGTACTCACGAAGTTCCTCCAAAATACTCTCCCGATACTCTTCCATCAGAGCCTGCGGCGTATATTGTTCCGAAAGCGCATACTTTTCTTCGATCCGGATCGAAACACGCGCTGTGCCGAAAAGCTGTTCCTTGATCCGCTGTTCCATCCGATGGATCTGCTTTTTCTGGATCACATGATGACTGAATATATGTACATGAAGAAAATCACGGCTGGAATTGGTCGTGATCTTCTTTACTTCCACATCCCGAAACAAAAAAGCCAGCTCTTCCTCTGCTTTCAAGGTCGGGAATACTTCAAAAAATGTCTTGATTGTTCCTGTTACTTCTCCCAATTGATCAGCTCCTGACGAAGTGTTTCTAAAAGTTCCTCTTCTTTTACTTTGCGAACGATCTCGCCTTTTTTGATCAGCAGACCCTCACCGATGCCGCCCGCGATTCCGAGATCCGCCTCTTTTGCTTCTCCCGGTCCGTTGACCACGCATCCCATCACTGCCACTTTGATATCCAGCGGAAATTCCTGCACCATCTTCTCCACTTCATTTGCAAGTCCGATCAGGTCGATCTGCGTTCTTCCGCAGGTCGGGCAGGAAACGACTTCGATCCCGCCCTTTCTCAAGCCCAATGTTTTCAGGATCAGCTTCGCGCTCCGGATCTCTTCCACCGGATCTCCGGTCAACGACACACGGATCGTATTGCCGATCCCCTCGTGCAGAATGATGCCGAGTCCGACCGAAGATTTAATGTTTCCGGAATAGATTGTTCCCGATTCGGTGATTCCGACATGAAGCGGATACGGGCACTGTTTTGCGATCAGTTCATGCGCTTTTACACACATCAGGACATCCGACGATTTGATACTGACGACCAGATTGTCATATCCCATTGATTCGATCATATGTACTTTATCCAGCGCGCTCTCCACGATCCCCTCTGCAGTCACGCCGCCGTATTTTTCCAGCAGCGGTTTTTCCAGAGATCCGCTGTTGACGCCGATACGGATCGGAACTCCATATTCTTTCGCCTTTTCCACGACCGCACGGACCCGCTCCTCGGATCCGATATTTCCCGGGTTGATCCGGATCTTATCCGCACCGTTTTCGATCGCCGCGATCGCCATTTTATAATCAAAATGAATATCTGCCACGAGCGGAATATGGATCTGTTTCTTGATCTCTTTTAACGCTTTTGCCGCCTCCATCGTCGGAACGGTACAGCGGACGATCTCGCATCCGGCTGCTTCCAGCCGCAAGATCTGTTCTACTGTTGCCGCCACGTCTTCGGTCTTCGTATTTGTCATCGACTGAATCGCAACCGGATGCGCTCCTCCGATCGTCACGGAACCGATTTTTACTTCTTTTGTCTGCATTCTCAACATCGCACGTTTCCTCCTTTACATAGCAAATCACCGGAAGTGCCAAAAGGCACATTCCGGGATTGTAAGCAATCGCCAAGGTCTCGGGCAAGCCCGGACTTTGGCTCGTCGCCTATGCAAAAGAAACAGGGAATCCGATTTCCCTGTTTACTCCCTTTTGCTGCCTTTCCTGCTGCACTTCATACTCAACTTACTGCTGCGCTCTATTGTTTTTCAAATGTCATCTGATCACCGTATTCACGTTCTGTCAGTGTCAGCACATTCTGTTCGATATTATAATCGTAGTTTCCCTCCAAAGACGTCACTACATTCTCCACGGTCTCCTTACTCATGCCGGATTCCACTGCTTTTTCCACCGCCACCTCATCGACATGAAGTGAAAAGATCTTGGAATCCCGATCCAGCGTATATGCCATATTGACAACCTGAAGCGAACCGTCGGCTTCATCCTGCCACTCCACTTTTGCAATCTCGTTGCCCTGGATCTCGATCATACGCCCGCTGTCTTCATCGACCCAGCTTCCCTCCATCGGATTTGCGGTGAACATCCGCACGATAAAGTAAACCGCGATCAGGATGATCACAATGGAGGAAACGGAAATCGCCGTCCGCCAAAGTATATTCCGCTTCCGTTCGTTATTTTCTGCTATCATACAACTACCTCTTTTCTTTTCCCATCCGGAACACTTTCGCTTTCCATCTGTCTTTCTTTTATGCAAATAACGCTCCCAGCACTCCATAGGAAAGGACCGTCATCAGAAATGCCGCCAGAAATACGCCGAGCACGATCGCCGGAAACGCCTTGCGGAAACGGATTCCGAGAAGCGCCGCGATCAGCGCTCCGGTCCACGCTCCGGTTCCCGGAAGCGGGATACCTACAAAGATCACCAGTCCCCAGAACTCGTATTTCTCAATGTTGGCGCTCTTACTCATCGCTTTCTTCTCCAGCTTTTCCACCATCGGTTTCAGTTTCTTTGTTCCTTTCATCCAGTCAAAGATCTTCGTGATCAAAAGCAGGATGAACGGAATTGGGATCAGATTTCCGACAATACAGATCGGAATTGCCTGCCACTGCGGGATATCAAGAATCGCAGGTCCGGCTGCAAGAAGCCCGCCGCGCAGTTCCAGGATCGGCACCATGGAAATCAGAAATACGATAAATCCTCCTCCCACTTTTCCGCCGAGTGTATCGATAAACCAACTGATCATTGCGTCTTTCATATATATAATTATCTCCTTAATCTACTTTCTTAATCTGTCTTTCTTAATTCTCCGCCGCCAGACATGCTCTGAGCGCCGCAAATAATGTCTCCATCTCCGCTCTTGTGCCGATCGTGATCCGCAGATACTGCTCGATCCGGCTGCTGCCCCAGTAACGTACATAAATCTGCTTCTGTTTCAGCTCTTCAAATAATTGCTTCGCATCTTTTTTCGGATGGGTTGCAAAAATAAAATTTGCACGGGAATCCGGAAACTCAAATCCCATCTTTGTCAGTTCCGTCTTCGCCCACTCTCTTGTCTCTATGATCTTTTCTACCGATTCCTTAAAATATGCGTCGTCTTTCACCGACTCCACACCGCAGACAAGCGCGGTCTGATTCATCGTATAGGAATTAAACGAATATTTAACGTCATTCAAATACCCGATCAGCGCCGGATTTGAGATTGCATATCCGATCCGCATCCCTGCCATGGAACGCGACTTGGAAAACGTGCGGACTACGATCAGGTTGTCATAACGGTCGATCAATTCTGCTGCCGAACGACCCGCGAAATCAATATATGCCTCGTCCACGATCACGATCACATCCGGATTGTGTGCGATCACATCTTCCACAAAATCCAATTCTTCATAAATCGCAGTCGGCGCATTTGGATTCGGAAAGATCACGCCGCCGTTTTCACGGTAATAATCTTCTTTCACAAGCCGGAAATCCGGATCCAGTTTCGGACACTCATACGGGATCCTGTATAATTGAGCCCATACTTTATAAAACGAATACGTAATATCCGGAAACAGGATCGGTTTCTCTGCATTAAAAAATGTCAGAAAACACATCGAGAGTACGTCGTCCGATCCGACTCCCACAAAGATCTGGTCGTTTTCCACGCCATGATATGCTGCAAGTGCCTCTGTCAGCACTTCCGCAGACGGGTCTGGGTACAATCGCAGACGATCCGCATCCATCTCCTTTAAAACACGCGCTACATTCGGAGACGGAGGATACGGATTCTCGTTTGTATTCAATTTGATCACTTTCTGCTGCGGCTGTTCCCCCGGCACATACGGTTCCACTCTCCGAATCTGCTTTAACAGCCTCGGATTCAAATTTCTTTTTGTCTCCATGATTTTTTCTTCCATGACCCTTACTTCCTGTATTCCGCCGCAAGCTCTGCAAATTTCGGCAGAGAATTTACGATCGTCTCATAAGATACACAGTATGCCAGACGCACATATCCCGGACATGCAAACGAACTTCCCGGAACGATCAGGATATTATACTTTTTCGCTGCCTGACAAAATTCCCTCTCATCTTCCACCGGTGATTTCACAAACAGATAAAATGCGCCCTCCGGTTTGATACATTCAAATCCAAGATCTTTCAATCCCTGATACAGTGTCTCACGGTTTCTGTCATAATAAGAAATATCCGTCTTTTCATTCAGACATGCTTTTACAACCTTTTGCTGTAAAGTCGGCGCATTGACAAATCCGAGGATCCTCGTCGCCACATTTGCCGCGCTGATCAGATTCTCGCTGTCTGCCGCCTCATCCGGGATCACCAGATATCCGATCCGCTCTCCCGGCAGGGACAGGGATTTGCTGTAAGAATATCCCACGATCGTATTGGCATAATATTTGGTCAGATACGGAACTTCCACACCGTCGTAAGCCAGCTCTCTGTATGGTTCGTCCGAAACGAGATAAATCTCCGTTCCGAATTCTTTCTGCTTTGCCTCCATGATCGAAGCCAGTTTCCGGATCGTCTCTTCGGAATAGACAACGCCAGTCGGATTGTTCGGCGTATTGACGATCACGATCTTTGTCTTCGGTGTGATCTTTGCCTCAAATTCGTCCATCTTCGGCTGAAAATCCACCGTGTTCGGCGAAATCTCAACCATCACGCCGTCATAATTGTTCGTATAGCTTCGATACTCTCCGAAATACGGCGCAAATGCGATCACTTCATCTCCCGGATTCAAAAGCGCTTTGAAAATAACATTCAAACCGCCTGCCGCTCCCACCGTCATCGTGATATTATGGGCCGCGAATGCCGTGCCGAACCGCTCGTTCAATGACTCTGCAACAGCCTGCCGTACGTCCTCATATCCTGCATTGCTGTTCGTATATCCGTGAAGTACGATCGGGTCTTCCTCTTCCAGAATCTCGCGGATCGCTTTTTTTACCGCTGCCGGAGCCGGCACGTTCGGATTGCCGAGACTGAAATCAAATACGTTTTCCGCACCGTAAAGCTTTGCAAGACGGTTTCCCTCCTCAAACATTGCACGGATCGCAGAACTGTTTGCAACCATATTTTCCATTTTCTTTGAGATCATATTCCACACTGCCTTTCTCTTCATGCTCCTGTGACTTTACTCTTGCATCTTTATGCTTCACATTCTGTCACAAGTCCTTTTTCCACAAGAAATACCGGGCGATACGATAATTTTGCCTTGCGCAGCCCCTCTGCTCCGGTATCTTCTTCCCGGTTTACATACTGATATTCCTGACACTCATGCTGTACAAACTGCTGGTTGATCATCGGATATGCCCCCTCCACATCCGAAAATGCTTTCTCGATGTGGACGACAAACGTATCTTCACAGACCGGTTCGCCGATACAAAATGCAGCAATCTCTCCTTGTACCCGCAGAACGCCTCCGACCATCCCCAGTTCTTGAAACAGGCGGAGAGCATTCAGCGTCACGCACATCTCCGCATTCTTTTCCTTATCTTCCTCACAGCCGTTCTGATTCCGCCACTTCAACGCCATCTGGAAACATTCTTCCACATTGTCATCCGACAACGTCTCATAATTCCAGTCTTCATACAGCGACTTGAACTTATTGATATGATTCCGCTTTCCGTGAAGTTTCTTTCCTGCCAACGTCGAAAGCTTTTCTGTCTCATAGACGTAATCCGCCTCATCTCTATCATATTCGATCTGAAAACGCCCCGGATACCATGCTTCCAACTGTGCAAAATTCTCCGGAGTCACATTATAAAGCCGGAACGGCACATTCCTGTCTTTGCTGTACTGCATCAAACGCTCCAACGCACATTTGACTGCCGGCGCATCTCCCGCCGGATATGCGTAAGCAAGCGCGTATTCATCATCCATAAATACAAGCGCGTCCTCTACGATCGCATATTTCACATGATACCGCCGTGACCAGAGATATACATTTGCAAACGTACGCTCACAGCTTCGGCTCGGCGCTTTGGCAAAATAGGAACTGATGATCTCACGATCTTCCAACTCCGGTCGTTTAAACGCTATTTCTTCCATATTAATAAACTCTTCTCTCTTTCCCGGCATATTTTTACACCGGACTCTCTTTCATCTTGTTTCTTTTTCTCCGGTACAGACAAGACTTTAATGTCAGTGCACAAGGGAAAATACGCCTTATATACCGACGCTGCCGTTCTTCCTGCACCGATGCTATAAAGTATAACACAGTTTCCGCTTCTTCTTCAACCGGACATCTTATAAAAAGTTCGCAAATACCGAAGCACAGACAACGGTACATAAGCCGGAAACCACGATCGCAAGACTACTCATCGCGCCCTCTACCTCGCCCATTTCCATTGCTTTCGCCGTTCCGATCGCATGCGCCGACGTCCCGAGCGCAAGTCCTTTTGCGATCGGATGCCGGATACAAAACCATTTGCAGACCGCCTCCGCGATCACGTTTCCAAGTACTCCGGTGATGATGATCACAGCCACTGCGATCGTTACATAGCCGCCCAGTTCTTCCGCCACACCCATTCCGATCGCCGTTGTTATCGACTTCGGCAATAACGTCACATACTGCGCATGGTTCATCCCGAAAAACGTACACATCGCGAGAATCGAGAAAAGGCTGGTCAATACGCCGGACAGGATCCCTACAAGGATCGCCGCCAGATTTTTCTTCAAAAGCTCGATCTGCTGATACAGCGGAATTGCAAGGCTCACCGTTGCCGGAGTCAGAAAATAGCTGATATATTTCGCACTGCTGTTATAACTTTCATAATCGATACGAAAACATACAAGAAATCCGATCACGATCAGGATCGAGATCAAAAGCGGATTCAAAATTGCCAGTTTCCATTTTTTCCGGATCCATGTGCCGATTTCAAATGCAAGGAGGCTTAAGACGATCCCGCTTGCCGCCGAATTAAAGATCACCTGATCCATCTTGTTCCTCCTTTTCTCCTGTCTGCATTTTCTCCGTCTGTTTTTTCTCTTTTTGCTTCAGCATCATTTCCGTCACTTTTCCGGTTACGATCAGCACAAGAAATGTCGTCACGACCGTAATGATCCCAACCGGGACAAGCATGGTTTTCAACTTTCCCCATGCAGTGATCAGACCGACGCCTGCCGGAATGAACATCACCGGCATGATCTCGATCAGAAATTCTCCGACCTCCCGCACAGATTCGATTTTTATAACCTTTAAACTCAAAAACAGGAGCATCAGTCCAAGACCGTAAATGCTCCCCGGGATCGGCAACGGAAGAAGATATTTCAAGATCTCTCCCATACACGTCACTCCACATATAATTCCAAATTGCCTAATATATTTCATCGTATCTTACTACCCGTTCATTTTTGCAAGTTTGGCTGTCTGGTCTGCCGCGATCAGGCTGTCGATGATTTCATCCAGATCCCCGTTCAGGATCGTATCGAGCTTATGCAGGGTCAGCTTGATCCGATGATCTGTCACACGGCCCTGCGGGAAGTTGTATGTGCGGATCTTCTCCGAACGGTCTCCGGTTCCGACCTGACTCTTTCTCGCCTCCGCTTCCGCATCATGCTGTTTTGCCAGTTCCATCTCATACAGTCTTGCACGCAGGACTTTCAATGCCTTATCCTTATTTTTCAGCTGAGACTTCTCATCCTGACAGGAGATCACGATTCCGGTCGGAATATGTGTCAGACGTACCGCGGAGTCTGTTGTGTTGACACACTGACCTCCGTTTCCGGACGCACGGAATACGTCGAATTTACAGTCGTTCATATCCAGTTCCACGTCAACTTCTTCCGCTTCCGGCATGATCGCAACGGTGATCGTGGATGTATGGATTCTTCCGCCGCTTTCCGTTTCCGGAACACGTTGTACACGATGTACGCCGCTCTCATATTTCAGGCGGGAATATGCCCCCTGTCCGGTGATCATGCAGACACACTCTTTGAATCCGCCGATCCCGTTCTCATTTAACGAGATCATCTCCACTTTCCACCTGCGGCTCTCCGCATAATGCACATACATCCGATATACTTCCGCAGCGAACAGCGCCGCCTCGTCTCCGCCTGCGCCCGCGCGGATCTCCAGAATAACGTTCTTCTCATCGTTCGGGTCTTTCGGCAGAAGCAGGATCTTCAATTCCCGCTCCAACTCTTCGATCCGTGCTTTGGAATCATTCAGTTCTTCTTTTGCCAGTTCACGCATCTCCTCATCGGATTCTTCTTCCAGCATCATAAGACTGTCTTCCACATTCTGCTTACACTGTTTATATTCTTTGTACGCCTCCACGATCGGAGCCAGATCACTCTGCTCTTTCATCAGTCTTCGGAAACGTTCTGCATCATTTGCCACATCCGGTTCCTGAAGTTCGCCCATGACTTCTTCGTACCGGATCAGTAAATCTTCCAATCTGTCAAACATAACCTCTTATTCCTTTCTCTCTATCGTCAATGCTTCTTTTCTTTCTTATTTTAAAAACCTTCGCACTTATCATACATGCCGGACACCACGCGGTCAAGTCCTGCAAGATCCTTTTTTACCGACACCGACTGAAAACCGGCTGCCTGCATCATGCCCGAAACCGCATCCCCCTGATCGGATCCGATCTCAAACATCAGCCATCCGCCGTCTTTTAAATAAGAAGCGCTTGCTTCTATGATCCTGCGGTAAAAAAATAAACCGTCTTCTTTTCCGTCCAATGCAAGATACGGATCATGATCCCGCACTTCCGGCTTCAGCGTTTCGATCACATCGCTGCGGATATACGGCGGATTCGAGACGATCAGATCAAACCGATATGTTTCGGATCTGACTTCTTCTGTCGTCCCAAGCGCTTCAAACAGATCTCCCTGTTTCCATATCGCATCGATCCCAAGCCGTTTTCCGTTCTCTTTGGCCACTTTCAACGCATCCCCCGAAATGTCTGTGCCCACGCCGGACACACTGTCCTCGCGCCGTTCCTGCTGTGCATGGAAAAGAAGACTCAGCAAAATGCACCCGGATCCGGTACACAGATCCAGAATTTCCATATTCTTTCCCCCGCGCTGTTTCAAAAAATCCAACGCGGTTTCCACCAGCACTTCCGTATCCTGACGTGGGATCAGCACATGCTCATTCACCTGAAATTCCAGTCCCATGAACTCCTGCACGCCGGTCAGATGCTGCAGCGGGATCCGTTTAGAGCGTTTCTTGATCAACGCAGCGTACTGCGCTTCCTTTTCCTCCGCCATCTTCCGGTCTGCATCCGCGAAATAAACCGCCCGCGACATCCCGGTCACGAACTCCAGCAGATACCAGGCATCCAGTTGTGCCTCTTCAATTCCGCTTTTCGCAAGGATTTCTGATCCCCATTCATATGCTTTTCTGACAGTCATCATACTTCATCCTCTTTTGGATCGGCTGCATCCGTATTTTCCTGTTGTTCCGCATGCTTCCTCTGTTCTGCATCTTCTCCGTACTGCGTGCCGAAAGTTTCATTTTCATACGCCCGCCAGTCAAACACGGCTTCCACCGCACGGATCGCCACTTCGATCATACTGTCATCCGGCTCTTTCGTCGTCATATTCTGGATCAGAAGTCCCGGTTTGCTCAGGAAATTTACAAGACAGTGATCACTGTTTCCTGCCAGACGGATGATCTCATAAGATACGCCTGCGATCAGCGGCAGCATCGCGATCCGAAGCAGCACGCGCAAAACCTGTGATTCTGCCGTAATGAAAAAGCTGAATATGATGCTGACGATCATCACAAAAAATAAAAAACTGGTTCCACAGCGTTTGTGCTGTCTGGAGCTTTTCCGTACATTTTCCACATTCAGTTCCAGCCCATGTTCGATACAGTTGATACATTTATGTTCCGCTCCATGATACATAAATGTCCGCTGGATATCTTTCATTCTGGATATGAGCGCAATATACGCCAGAAAGATCCCTACCCGGATCACACCCTCTACGATCGTAAGTACCCAGTGCGAAGCAACATAACTCCGCACGAGATTGCTCAGGAAATATGGCAGTACCATAAAAATCCCGATCGCAAGCACCACAGAAAAAGCGACGGTCAGATTCATCAAAATCCGCTCTTTTTTCTCCTCTTTTTCCGCTTCCTCTTCAGTCAGCTCTTTTGCATCGACCTCTTCATCCTCGAAAAAACTCGCCGAATACATCAATGTCTTCATCCCCAGCACAAGAGAATCCACGAAGCTGAAAATTCCGCGGATAAACGGAATTTTGGAAACCGCCTTCCACGGGACAATGCTTTTATATTCCTGTACGTCAACCTCGATCTCCTGATCGTGTTTGCGCACTGCAACGGCATAACGGTCTTTGTTCTTCATCATGATCCCCTCTAAGACCGCCTGTCCTCCTATATTTGATGATTTCATATAATCTCCTCAGATACAATAACAGGCTGAGATAATAATCTCAGCCTGCTGTATGTGTTTCTTATTTGATACCATACTTCTTGTTGAACTTGTCAACACGTCCGCGTGCCTGTGCAGCTTTCTGCTGTCCTGTGTAGAACGGATGGCACTTGGAACAGATTTCTACGTGAATGCTTTCGTTTGTAGAACCTGTAACAAATGTATTGCCGCAGTTGCAAGTTACTGTTGCCTGATGGTACTCTGGATGGATACCTTCTCTCATGATTTTCACCTCTCTATTTAAAAAATAATATTTTTCGCTAAACATCTTGCTTATTGTAGCATATCATTTTTAGATTTGCAAGTTCTTTTTATCATAAATTCTTATATAAATTTCTGCCGGTTTACCATCTTGACCAATTCCGCGTTGTCTTTTGTTCTGGAGAACATATTGAGAAGATTATCCACCGCATCGTCCGCTTTCATTCCGTTCATCGCACGGCGGATGATATAAACCGCATCCTGCTCCTCTTTGCTCAAAAGCAGATCTTCCCGTCTTGTCCCGGATTTCGGAATATCAATAGCCGGGAACACACGCTTCTCCTGCAGCTTCCGGTCCAGAACAAGTTCCATATTACCGGTTCCTTTAAACTCTTCATAGACAACATCGTCCATCTTGCTTCCTGTCTCCACAAGCGCTGTCGCAAGGATCGTCAGGCTTCCTCCCTCGCGCATATTACGCGCCGCACCAAAGAAACGCTTCGGCATATGAAGCGCCGCCGGATCAAGACCTCCGGAAAGTGTACGTCCGGACGGAGGCACAACCAGATTGTACGCCCGTGCCAGCCTCGTAATGCTGTCTAACAGAATCATTACATCTTTTCCATGCTCCACAAGACGCTTCGCGCGCTCGATCACCATCTCCGATACCCTCTTGTGGTGCTCCGGAAGCTCATCGAACGTAGAGTGGATCACTTCGACATTCTCTCCCTCGATCGCCTCCTTGATATCCGTCACTTCCTCCGGACGCTCATCGATCAAAAGGATCAGTAGATGCATATCCGGCTCGCTTTTCTGTACGGAAAGCGCTACTTCTTTTAAAAGGGTTGTCTTACCTGCTTTTGGCGGGGACACGATCATACCACGCTGTCCTTTTCCGATCGGAGAAAGCAGATCCATGATCCGCATCGCTGTCGTACTCTGTTCATTTTCCAGTGCGATACGCCGGTTCGGGAAAATCGGCGTCAAATCTTCAAAATTATGACGCTTCATCGCCTCTGCCGGGCGCAGTCCGTTGATCGTCGTTACATACAGCAGTGCGCTGAATTTTTCCGACTGTGTCTTCACCCTGATATTCCCGGTCAGGATATCTCCTGTCTTTAAATTAAATCTGCGGATCTGGGAGGGAGATACATAAATATCATTCTCTCCCGGCAGATAATTCTCACATCGGATAAATCCAAACCCATCCGGAAGAACCTCCAGGATCCCGTTCGCAACCTTTCCGCTGTCCAGCTGCTCAACGTCTGTCTCCTCTTTCTTCTCTTTAAACGATTCTTTTACTTCTTCTTTGGCTTCTGCCTGCGCCACTTCCTGCTTCTCTTTCTCATCCTGTGCCAGCATCGCATCGATCAGATCGCTCTTTTTCATTGTCGAAATACCGCGCATCTTTCTTGCCTTTGCCAGATCTTTGAGTGTTGCAAGCGGTAAAGATTCATATTTTTCTCTTGTCATATACTGCTTTTCCTTTCTTAAAAATGACTGTGGAATCTGTTTTGTATTTTAACGTTAATTCGGGAACTTGAGTCTGAATTGACACAAAAGAATTAAAATCTTTTTTCAGTATACACCAAAATCTCCGAAAAGAAAAGGCTTTTTTCTTTCTTGCGCATATAAGACAACAGTGATATGATATTTTCCATAAGTATAGGAAGACAATGAGGTACAAAACTATGACAAACAGTGAAAAAGCATTACAGATGCACGAAACATGGAACGGAAAGATCGAGACAACCGCAAAATCCCACGTCAATTCTCGTGAAGATCTTGCGATCGCCTATACACCGGGCGTTGCGGAACCATGCAAAGTCATCGCCAAAGATCCGGATGCCGCTTACAAATATACGATCAAAGCGAATACGATCGCTGTCGTTTCCGACGGAAGCGCTGTTCTTGGTCTCGGCAACATCGGAGCCAAAGCAGCAATGCCGGTGATGGAGGGGAAAGCAGTTCTTTTCAAAGAATTCGGCGGCGTCAATGCGGTTCCGATCTGCTTAGATACTCAGGATACCGAAGAGATCATCCGGACAGTCGTCAACATTGCCCCTGCATTCGGAGGGATCAATCTGGAGGACATCTCCGCTCCGCGCTGTTTTGAGATCGAGGAACGTTTAAAAGAGCTTCTTGATATCCCGGTTTTCCACGATGACCAGCATGGCACCGCGATCGTTGTGCTTGCCGGAATCATCAACGCGCTGAAAGTAACCGGAAAAGAAAAAGAAAACTGCCGGGTTGTGATCAACGGTGCAGGATCTGCCGGGGTTGCCATCACAAAATTGCTTTTGACCTATGGGTTCTCTCATGTGACCATGTGCGATATCAACGGAATCATCAGCCAGTCCTCTCCAAATCTGAACTGGATGCAGAAACAGATGGCGGAAGTCACCAATCTGGACGGAAAAACCGGAACTCTGGCAGACGCTTTAAAAGGCGCGGATATCTTCGTCGGCGTCTCTGCTCCGAACATTGTGACACAGGACATGGTCGCTTCTATGAATAAGGATGCGATCCTCTTTGCAATGGCAAATCCGGTTCCGGAGATCATGCCGGATCTGGCAAAAGCTGCCGGTGCAAAAGTTGTCGGTACCGGTCGTTCGGATTTTCCGAATCAGGTCAACAACGTCGTTGCATTTCCGGGCATCTTCAAAGGGGCTCTTGAGGGACGCGCCGCACAGATCACAGAAGAGATGAAGCTTGCCACTGCGAAAGCGATCGCAGGGCTTGTGGCGGATGAGGATCTCTGTGAAGACAATATCCTCCCGGAAGCATTTGACCCGCGTGTTGCGGACGCAGTCAGCCGTGCTGTAAAAGAACTGATCTGAAAAGGCAGCTTGCAGCCACAGTCTACAACGAACTTTTTAAGGAGATTGATCTTGGTCGAAAACAGGCATAACATACAGACACGCTGGGGTGAAAAACGTTATCATTCCATGGACTATGACTTAAAGAAGCGATACGGTGAAAAAGTGTACCGTATCGCACTGGACGGCGGTATGACCTGTCCCAACCGGGACGGAACGATCGGAAGCGGCGGATGTATTTTCTGCAGCGCCAATGGATCCGGTGACTTTGCCGGTTCCGCAAGCTGCTCTGTTTCCGAACAGCTTGCACATGGGAAACAACTTCTGAAAAGCAAACGCCCGGTGCACGCATATATCGCTTATTTTCAGGCTTTCACCAATACCTACGCTCCTGTGGAATATCTGGAAAAGATCTATATGCAGGCAGTTTCAGACCCGGACGTACGGATTTTGTCCATCGCGACCCGACCGGACTGTCTGGATGAGGATATTCTTGCTTTACTGGAGCGGATCAACCGGATCAAACCGATCTGGGTTGAGCTTGGACTGCAGACCATCCATGCCGATACTGCCGCTTATATCCGCAGAGGTTATGAACTTCCTGTTTTTGAACGGGCAGTAAACGACCTCCGCGCTCGCGGGATCGAAGTGATCGTCCACACGATCCTTTGTCTTCCCGGGGAGACAAAACAGCTGATGTTTGAAACACTGGATTATCTCAATCATATGGATATCCAAGGCATCAAACTGCAGCTTCTGCATATACTGAAAGGAACAGATCTTGCGATCGATTACGAAAGACAACCTTTCTGGAGTCCCTCCATGGAAGAATATATCGAACTGCTCGGCTCTTGTATCATCCGTCTCCGCCCGGATCTTTCGATCCACCGCCTGACAGGCGACGGTCCGAAAGATCTTCTGATCGCACCGCTTTGGACATCCCGGAAACGCGAGGTACTGAACACACTGCACAGATATTTAAAAGAACAGGATCTCTGGCAGGGAAAGGAATATCATGAATGAGACATTTACCTTATACAAACTGATTATACTGTACATGTTAGATAAAGTGGATTTTCCTATGACCACATCTCAGATCTCCGAATTTATACTGGATCAGGGATATACCAACTATTTTACACTGCAGCAGGCTCTTGCCGATATGGTGGATTCCGATCTGCTCCGCGTGGAAAACACCCACAACCGGACCCTTTATCATCTCACCAAAAACGGCGCCGAGACGATCCGGTTTTTCAACAAAAAGATCTCTCCTGAGATCCAGGAAGATATCGACAAGTTTCTGAATGAGAAATGTTACGAATTAAAAGAAGAAGTTTCGGTGAAAGCGGACTATTACCTGAACACGAATCATGAATTTGAAGTCCGCTGTCAGATCGTAGAAAATGGTTTCAGCCTCATCGATCTGAAACTGACTGTTCCGACCGAGACAGAAGCTGAAACCATTGCCAATAACTGGGCTAGAGAAAATCAGGAAATCTACACCTCAATTCTCACGAAGCTTTTGTAACCATTCCTTGATCTGTTTTTCTTTTCCTAGATCGCCGGGTTCATAGAACCTGGCGTCTTTTATTTCTTCCGGAAGATACTGCTGGCGGGCGTAATGGTTCGGGTAATCATGCGCATACTGATAGCCGATCCCATGTCCCAATTTTGCAGATCCTTTATAATGCGCATCCTGCAGATGAGACGGCACTGTCGTCTTTGTATTCCTTACACTTTCATTCGCCGCAAAGATCGCGTTGACTGCCGAATTACTCTTCGGCGCTCCCGCAACATAAAGCACTGCCTGGGACAAGATGATCTGGGATTCCGGCATCCCGATCCGCTCCACCGCCTGCGCCGCCGATACCGCCACGACAAGCGCCATCGGGTCCGCGTTTCCGACATCTTCCGCCGCACAGATCATGATCCTGCGGGCGATAAATTTCACATCTTCCCCGGCATACAGCATTTTAGCAAGATAATACACTGCCGCATCCGGATCCGATCCGCGCATACTCTTGATAAATGCGGAGATCGTATCATAATGATTATCTCCGGTTTTATCGTAGCGGACAACCCGTTTCTGGATACATTCCGACGCCACATCGAGCGTCAGATGAATGATCCCGTCCTCACTCCGCTCGGTTGTAAGGATTCCAAGTTCCACCGCATTCAATGCGCTTCTTGCATCGCCTCCGGAGAGATCTGCGAGAAACTCCAGCGCATCTTCACTAATCTCGGCGCGTAATGTTCCCATTCCTTTCTCTTTATCGTATACTGCGCGTTTCAGCAGTTCTTTAATATCTTCTTTCTCCAGCGCTTTCAATTCAAATACACTGGAACGGGATAGAAGTGCTCCGTTCACCTCAAAATATGGATTCTCCGTCGTCGCGCCGATCAGCGTGATCGTTCCGTCCTCCACATACGGAAGCAGGTAGTCCTGTTGCCCTTTATTGAACCGGTGGATCTCGTCAATAAAGAGAATCGTCTTTTTCTGATACATTCCCAGACGGTCTTTCGCCTCTTTGACGACCTCCTCCATATCTTTTTTCCCTGCGACCGTCGCATTGATCTGTTTAAATTCCGAACTCGTCGTATTGGCGATCACTTTAGCCAATGTCGTTTTTCCGGTTCCCGGCGGTCCGTAAAATATGATCGATCCCAGTTTGTCCGCTTTGATCGCCCGGTACAACAATTTATCTTTTCCGATGATATGCTTCTGCCCTACCACCTCGTCCAGCGTTGTCGGACGCATCCGCGAGGCAAGCGGCGATTCTTTTTCTTTCTGCGTCTCCCGCATATAATCAAATAAATCCATGTTTCATCCCTCCGTACTTAGTCAGGACACCCCGGCAAGCTCCCGGATCACTTCTCCCGCGATCAGAAGTCCTGCCACCGGCGGTGTAAATGAAATACTCCCCGGCAGCGCTCTGCGCATGCCTTTGTCCTCCCCTGTCTCTCTGCCCGATGTATCAACCGGCGTTTCTTTGGAATACAGCACTTTTAGATGCCGGATCCCTCTTGCTTTCAGTTCCCTCCGCATCACCTTGCAGAGCGGGCAGACACTTGTCTTTGAAAGATCCGTGATCTCAAACAGTTCGGGATGCAGTTTATTCCCGGTCCCCATGCTGCTGATCAGCGGTATTCCATGCTTCTTCGTCAGTTCCGCGATCGCGATCTTCGCCGTTACCGTATCGATCGCATCGATCACATAATCCGGTCTCTTTAAGATCAGCTCTTCCAGATTATCCGGAAGCACAAACATTTCATAAGTCTCCACTTCGATCTCCGGACAGATGTCTGCGATCCTCTCACGCATCACTTCCGTTTTGTAACGCCCCACCGTACTGTGGTATGCGATGGACTGCCGGTTGATATTGGTCAGTGAAACCGTATCATTGTCGATCAGGATCAATTTTCCCACCCCGCTTCTCGCAAGCGCCTCAATGCAGTGGGATCCGACGCCGCCTACCCCAAACACCATCACCGATGCCTGTTTCAGTTTTTCCAGCCCCTCCGCTCCAAGTAAAAGTTCTGTTCTTGAAAATTCGTGCATGTTCATTTACTCCTCTCCACGTTCTGCTATTCTTTCATCCTGTGATCGATTCCCGATATCTCTGCTGCCGTTTATCCTGTGATCAATTCGTCTGCCGTGACGAACCGATAACCCTCCGCCTGAAGAAGATCGATGATCCGCAATGCCGCTTTTACAGAACTGTCATAACAATCGTGCAACAGAATCATATCATTTTCTTCCACTTCCGTCACTACTTTATTGACAATTTCATCCACATTCTCCGTTGCCCAGTCCAGCGGATCCACCGTCCACATCACCGGGATCACCTGCACCCTCGCTTCCAGTTCTTTCTGCCAGGAGCCAAAAGGCGGACGCATAAATTCCACCCGTGCTCCGGTGATCCCCTCGATCAGTTCGTTCGTCCTGCTTATCTCTTTATATGCACTCTCGTCATCCAGCTTTGTGATCTCCACATGACTGTATGTATGATTCCCGATCAAATGTCCCTCCTCGTACATCCGCTTTACGATATCGGCATTGTCCCCCTGCTCTATATTTTTACCGATAAGAAAAAATGTGGCATGAACGCCCCGTTCTTTCAGACCGTCCAACAAGACCGGCGTATATGCCGTACTTGGTCCGTCGTCAAATGTCAGCGCGATGCACGGCGCCTCCGCGGTCTCTCCGCCCTCTGCCTTTTTCCTTTCTGTCTTTTGAACTTCTGCTTTTTCCGTCACATCCAGACTTTCCGCCGCGCACGCCGCCCCGCCTTTCTCTGCCCCCTCTGCTTTCGGAACCGCAATGCCCGTCAAAAGCAAAATATATACAAGCCCCAGCGCCTGCATCCGCCGCTTCGCAGACACACGGTTTGTTCCACTCTTGTTTGTTCCACTCTTGTTTCCTCCGTTCTTTTCCACAATATTTTCCCCGCATCGTTCCAATTCTTTTCTAATATATGCATTGTACTTCTGATTTATTGATGCTATAATAAATAATTGTGTTTCTGCGGCGTAAGCGTATTTTCCCGCTGCAGATCGATGATAGCGTCGGTGTACAAGGGGGAGGTTGAGGCGTGTTTCCCCTTGTACACCGACGCTAAGATCCATAATAAAACAAGGAGGTTATACAATGAACGACACTACAAAAGAAAATAAAATGGGCGTCATGCCGATTCCAAAACTACTCATCACCATGTCGCTTCCCATGGTCATTTCCATGCTGGTCCAGGCACTCTATAATATCATAGACAGTGTCTTTGTAGCCCAGATCAACGAAGAAGCCCTGACAGCCGTTTCTCTTGCATTTCCGGTGCAGAATCTGATGATCGCCATCGCTACCGGAACCGGCGTCGGAATCAATGCGCTGTTATCGAGAAATCTCGGTGAAAAGCGGTTCAAGGAAGCCAATCTGGCTGCGAGAAACGGAATCTTTCTCGGCGTACTGAGCTGCATTGTCATCGCGCTTCTCGGTCTGTTCGGCTCCCATGCTTTTTTTGTCCTGCAGACTGACAATACAAAGATCGTCACATACGGAACGCAGTATTTACAGATCGTTACCATCGCCTCTGTCGGTATTTTCCTTGAGATCACGCTGGAACGCCTGCTTCAGGCAACCGGGAAGACATTCTATACAATGATCACGCAGGGAACCGGAGCGATCATCAATATCATCCTGGATCCGATCATGATCTTTGGTCTGTTCGGCTTTCCGAAAATGGAAGTCGCCGGAGCTGCGCTTGCAACTGTCACCGGGCAGATCGTTTCCATGATCCTTGCTTTTTATTTCAACATCAAACGGAATACGGAACTGGATCTGAACATGCGCGGTTTCCGTCCGAACCGTTCGATCATCGCCGTGATCTACGAAGTCGGAGTTCCCTCGATCATCATGCAGTCCATCGGTTCCGTCATGGTATTTGGCATGAACAAGATCCTTTTGATGTTCTCCTCCACTGCTACCGCAGTGTTCGGCGTTTACTTCAAACTGCAGAGTTTCGTATTTATGCCGGTGTTTGGTCTGAACAACGGAATGATCCCGATCATCGCCTACAACTATGGCGCGCGCAACAAAAAGCGGATTCTCTCCACGATCCGTCTGAGTACAGGGATCGCCATCGCCATCATGATGGTCGGACTTGCCGGATTTCAGCTTTTCCCGGCACAGTTGTTAAAATTGTTCGACGCTTCCCCGCATATGCTGGAAATCGGAGTGCCTGCCCTCCGCATCATCAGCCTCTGCTTTATTTTTGCGGGATACGGCATTGTCATGAGTTCCGTATTTCAGGCGCTCGGAAACGCAGTATACAGTCTGATCATGTCCGTAGCCCGTCAGCTCGTCGTGATCCTTCCGGTTGCGTATCTGCTCGCAAAACTATTCGGGCTCACTTTTGTATGGGCTTCCATACCGATCGCAGAGATCGTATCCGTGATACTTTGCATCTTTTTATTCCGTCGCATTTACCGGCTCAAATTAAAGCCTTTGGAAGATTCTCCCACGGAAACTTCCCGGTAAGCCGACGGGCTCATATGCGTCCGGCTTTTAAATGCTTTGGAAAAATACAGATTATTTTCAAATCCAACCGAATAAGCGATCGCCGCGATCGAAAGGCTCGTCTCCCGCAAAAGGTGACGGGCCTTTTGAATCCGGAAATCGGTCAGATATTCTTTCGGCGACTGCTTCAGGCATACTTGAAATGACCGGAACAGGTAACTTCTGCTGATCCCGACATACGAAGCCACATCTTCGATCGTGATCGGATATGAATAATTTAACTGGATATAATCCTGCGCCTTTCTGACATACGTCATCTGCACATCCCGGATTGGTTCTTTTTTGACCGCATAATGCAGAAACACCGACAAAAGCGTATAAAGCGCTCCGGTCATCGCCGCTGCCGATTCATAATCACTCCCCTTGACTTCATAGATCTTCTGGAGTTGTCTTCGGATTTCCAGGTCCGGAAGCGTTCCTCTCCGGATCAAAGGTCTCTCCGGCGAAAAATCTGTCGCCCCGATCAAAATCCCCGCATCTGCCCCCTCAAATCCAACCCAGGTATATTCCCATGGTTTCTCCTGATCCGCATAATATTTCACCTCTGTATCCGGATACAGGATAAACGTATCTCCCGCTTCCAGCTGATATCGGTTTCCATGCACCTCATAATAACCGGTTCCCGCGATCACATGGTGGATGCAATAGTGATTCCGCACTCCCGGTCCCCATTGATATCCCGGTTCACACTTCTGATATCCGGTATTATATACGGACAGAGCGTTGGAAAGACTCTCTCCCGTTTTATATGAATATTTATAAGTTCCCTCCATTCTTTCGTCACCTTCCCCCTGATTTTTGTAAAAATCTTACTTCTGTTCTTTCTCGATTATATCGCATCCTCGATTTCAAATGCAACATAATTACATATATTGGCACGGATTTTTTATATACATGCCCTGCAGATTTATACTATAATAATTTTATCTATATGAACTGAACAAGGAGGATTCAGAATATGAAAGAAAAATTACTTGAAAAATTCAAAGAACTGTTCGGAAATGCCGACGGCGTATCCCTCTATTTTTCTCCCGGACGTGTCAATCTGATCGGAGAACACACCGATTACAACGGCGGACATGTATTCCCATGCGCCCTGACTCTCGGTACTTACGGTGCCGCAAGAAAACGGAATGACCGGCTCGTTCATTTTTATTCCATGAACCTGGATCATCTCGGCGTGATCGAGGCGTCTCTTGACGAACTGGTGAACAAAAAAGAATATAATTGGGCGAACTATCCGTTCGGCGTCGTATGGGCGTTTGCCGAAAAAGGTTATACATTGGACTGCGGATTCGATATGGTGATCTGGGGCAACATCCCGAACGGATCGGGACTGTCATCTTCCGCATCACTGGAAGTTTTAACAGGTGTGATCTTAAAAGATCTCTACGGTATCGACGCGCTTTCCATGACAGACCTGGCATTGATCGGACAGTATTCCGAGAACAACTTCAACGGATGCAACTGTGGGATCATGGATCAGTTCGCCGTTGCCATGGGAAAAAAAGACCACGCGATCTTTTTGGACACGAGCACTCTGAATTACGAATATGCGCCGGTTGTTCTCGAAGATGCCAAGATCGTGATCACGAACAGTAAAGTAAAACACAGTCTTGTAGATTCCGCTTACAACCAGCGCCGTCAGGAATGCACCGATGCGCTGTCAGAACTGCAGAGCGTCGTAGAGATCAAGACACTCGGTGATCTGGATGAAGAGACTTTTGAAAAACACAAAGATGCGATCAAAGATCCGATCCGTCAGAAACGCGCCAGACATGCGGTCAAAGAAAATCAGCGCACGATCCAGGCGGTTGCTGCTCTTCGTGCCGGAGACATCACCCGCTTTGGTCAGCTGATGAACCAGTCTCATATTTCACTGCGCGACGATTACGAAGTTTCCTGTGAAGAGATCGATATCCTTGTAGATCTTGCCTGGGCGCTCCCGGGCGTGATCGGTTCCCGTATCACAGGCGGCGGCTTCGGCGGATGTACCGTCAGCATCGTTAAAAACGATGCGGTTGACACATTCACAGAATCGATCGGTCAGGCTTATAAAGAGAAAGTCGGACACGAGGCGGAATTTTACATCGTAGATATCGGCGACGGTGCAAAACGTCTGTAAAGAAAGCCGGCAAGAACCGCATCCGTGTTTACCGAAAGGACATCCATCCGGTGAACACGGACGCTGAAGATGGAGGATCAAACATTGAAATTATATGAAAACATCAAAAAATTAGTGCAATACGGAATCGACACCGGACTGACGCCGGAATGTGAACGAATCTATACGACCAACCTGCTTTTGGATCTGATGCGGGAAAACTCCTATGAAGACGTCGCCTGCGACCTTTCCGACATTGTATTGGAAGACGTTCTGCACGATCTGCTTGATGAAGCATGCGCGCGCGGGATCATTGAAGATGACATTACTTCCCGCGATCTGTTTGATACGAAACTGATGAACGCGCTTCTCCCCCGCCCTGCGCAGGTGCAGCAGACATTCCGGGAGCAATATGAGATCTCCCCGGAGGCAGCCACCGCATACTACTATAAATTCAGTCAGGACAGCGACTATATCCGCCGCTATCGAATCAAAAAAGATCAGAAATGGACCGTGGACACCGCATACGGAACTCTGGATATCACGATCAATTTATCCAAACCGGAAAAAGATCCGAAAGCGATCGCAGCCGCAAGAAACTCCGCTGCTTCCAGCTATCCGAAATGCCAGCTCTGTATGGAGAACGAGGGATATGCCGGAAGAGCCGATCATCCTGCGAGAGAGAACCACCGGATCATCCCGATCACGATCAACGATTCCGATTGGGGCTTCCAGTATTCTCCTTATGTATACTACAATGAACATTGTATCGTATTTAACGGCGAACACACGCCGATGAAGATCGAACGGAATACGTTTGTCAAACTGTTTGATTTTATCAGATTATTCCCTCACTATTTTCTGGGATCCAATGCCGACCTGCCGATCGTCGGAGGCTCCATTTTAAGCCACGATCATTTTCAGGGCGGACATTATACATTTGCCATGGCGAAAGCGCCTGTCATCAGATCCTTTACCGTGAAAGGCTACGAGGACGTCACCGCCGGCATTGTCAAATGGCCGTTATCCGTGATCCGCCTGCAGTGTGCGGATGAATCACGCATCATCGATCTGGCAGATCATATCCTCCGGACATGGCGGGGATACACCGACCCGGATGCATTTATTTTTGCCGAGACCGACGGACAGCCGCACAACACGATCACACCGATTGCCCGGAAACGCGGGGATCTCTATGAGCTGGATCTGACGCTGCGCAATAATATCACAACGGAAGAACATCCACTTGGTGTCTATCATCCGCATGCAGCGCTGCACCACATCAAAAAGGAAAATATCGGTTTGATCGAAGTCATGGGACTTGCCGTACTTCCGGCACGTCTGAAAGGCGAACTGGAGCTTTTAAAAGAATATATTTTAGAGGGAAAAGATATCCGCTCCAATGATTCCATCGAAAAGCATGCCGACTGGGTAGACGAATTCTTACCAAACTATCCGGAGATCAACGCTTTGAATGTCGAGGAAATTCTTCAGCAGGAAGTCGGAAAAGTCTTCTGTCAGGTATTGGAAGACGCCGGAGTATACAAATGTACACCGGAGGGAATAGAAGCATTTGAACGATTTACAAATACGCTTTAATCCGGCATGCGCAGAGCCCGTATCCAAAAGACGATCGTTTCTTTTGGACACGGGCTCTGATATTTTATAGAAAAGAAGAGGACATCATGCATTTTTTATATGCGTAATATCCTCTTTTTTCTAGCTCTGTTTGCTTTTACAACTATTTATTTCCGATCAGATCTGGTTTCCTGCATCGTAACCCTCTCTGATATTGCGGTATCCGTTCTTTGTCTTCAATGCATCTCCGACAACAACGACTTTGCATCCGCAGTCTGCAAGTTCTTCTTCCAACGGATTGTAACTGCGTACGCCCATTGCGTTGACTACCATATCTACATCAGAGAATACGACAGTCTCGCCTTTTTTCTCTGCATAAACAGCGCCCTCTTCCACTTTCATCAGCTTCGTACCTCTGTGGATCTCAACATTGTATTTTTTCAAATGCTGAAGCAGGCAGGCTCTTACCTGAGATACCGCGTCTCCGATAATATCCGGCGCCATCTCGATCATCGTTACATTGCATCCCTGCACTGCAAGGAATACCGATGTATCCGCTCCTGTCATTCCTCCGCCGACTACAACGACATTTTTTCCATAAGAAGTACGTCCTCTCAGTACGTCGATCGCAGACTTCACAAACTTCGTATTGTCCAGTCCCGGAATCGGCAGCACAAGCGGAACGCTTCCCGTTGCAAGAATCACTGCATCCGGCTTTTCCGCTTCCACGATTTCTTTTGTAAGCGGTGTGTTCAGACGGATTTCTGCATTATATTCTTCCAACAATCTTCTGTGATTGTAGATCCATGCATTATAATCTGTCTTTCCGGGCGGCATTGCCGCTGCGATCCACTGACCGCCGATCTCGCTATCTGCCTCAAATACAGTTACATGATGTCCTCTCTCAGCCGCACCATATGCTGCGGAAAGTCCACTCACACCGGAACCTGCAACAAAGACTTTCTTTGGATGTTCCACTTTCGACAGATCATACACCGTCTCTTTACATGTATGCGGATTGGCCAGACAGTTGACCGGATTTCCGGCTGCCGTCTCCCCGGTACATCCCTGATCACATCCGATACACTGGATGATATCGTCTGCTCTTCCCTCTTTTGCTTTCTTCGGGAGATCCGGATCCGCAAGTGACGCGCGCGCCATTGCGATATAGTCCGCTTTTCCGTCGCGCAGCATAGTCTCTGCCATATGGATATCGATATAACGTCCTACCGCGATCACCGGGATCTGTACGGATGCCTTTACCGTTGCAACGTCTTCTGCATATTTCATTGCAGAAATAAAGCTCGGCGGAATGATCGTTTCTTTGGATGCAAACATTCCCTGTGAACAATGCAGAGCGTCCACGCCGGCTTCTTCCAGTACTTTTGCCATCACGATAGATTCCGGAACTTCCAGTCCGCCCTCCACATGATCACAGATATTCATACGGAAGATGATCGGATAATCCTCTCCTACTACGCGGCGGACTTCCTCTACGATCTCCAGCGCAAAACGCATTCTGTTCATCAACGTTCCGCCATATGCATCGGTTCTCTTATTGGAGAACGGAGACAGGAACTGATTCACAAGATAACCATGCGCGCCATGGATCTCCACACAGTCAAACCCACATTCTTTCACCCTGCGCGCACACTGTCCGAACGCTTTGACAAGATCGTGGATCTCTTCCACAGTCAACGCCCGCGGAATGTAATTCATTGCCGGCTCTTTGATCGCAGACGGTGCAACCGGATGGCTCTCGTAAGCATCCAGTTTACGCTCCCGTCCGGCATGATAAATCTGTGCGCCGATCTTTCCGCCGACCGCATGTACGCGGCTGACGCACTCTTTCCAGGACGGGATCTGCGCGTCATTCCAGAGCGAACCCACGATCGGATCGCTTCCCGCATCTTCTGTCACTCCCAGATCTTCGGTAAATACCAGTCCCCAGCCGCCCTCGGCTTTCGCTTCCAGATAACGGATCACCTGCTCATTCGGTGTTCCGTCATCATTTCCGAGATGGGAAGACATTGCGCTTACGACCAGACGATTCGGAAGTTCCATATTTCTGATTTTTCCGGTTTCAAATACTTTATTAAATTTCATAAATCAATCTCCTATTCTATATCACCTTATTATGCCAGCCCAAACGCGATGTTGATCAGTACATACAGAAGACCCATACCAAGCGTCATTACAACGGTCTCCATAAAGATAATAGGAAGATATACATCTTTGAATTTTACTCCTGCCAGGTTGCACTCTGTCTGAAGGAATCCTGCATGCGGCAGAGAGTCCAGACCCAAACTTCCGTAAATAACGGTACGGTGGAATACTGCTGCATTTGTCAGCGGCAGGATCTGTGTCAATACCGGCGCTGCCAGTACGATACCTGCGGAAGATGCTCCCGCAACGCCTGCGATCAATGTTACGGAGATCAGCGCAACAAACAGCGGATGTCCGTTGATGCCGAGGATCTTTTCAACAGCAACTTCGTATCCCGGTGTCGCTGTGATGATCGTACCAAAACCAACGATTGCAGATGTGTTGATGACAGTTGCTGTTGTTGTATTGATGGAATCCACAAAATGTTTTTTGATCGGCTCCCATTTGTGCGGCAGATATTTGAACAGAAGAATGATCGATGCTGCAACACCTAAGATCAATGCAAATTCTACCTGAAGTTTCAGCGCGTTCAGCGCAATGATCGGAACGATCATCGGGATCACTGCAAGGATCCAGTGCGGAAGATCTTTTGGATCCACCTCGTCGTCCAGAGATACCTGCTCGTTTTCAGCCGGAACATATCCGATTCCTTTTTTCTTCATACGCTTCTCATAATATGTGATCCAAAGCATACCTACCACTGCATATACTGCGGTACAGAAGATCGCAAGCAATCCGCCTGAGCTTACTTCTGTTCCGAAATAATCTGTACACAGCACGTTGTTTGCAACTGCAACATACGGAAGACTCAGCCCGATGTTGATACCAAGTGAATATCCCGCGATGATAAAGCAGCGGGAAAGATTGGCACGACGGCACATTTTGATCGCCAGCGGCAGTACGATAAACAGTGTGATGTATACGGAAATTCCGGATGCGATAAAAAGTGCGGATACGATACAGATTCCAAGAGAAATCCGTTTCTCACCTACTACCCGGAGTACCATTCTCGCAAGCGAGTCTGCGGCGCCGGTAATATCCATAATTTTTCCGAATACTGCTCCGATAAGGAACATCAGGAACCATTTCTGTACGAAACTTACAAATCCTCCCATGTAGGTTGTAAGCAGTCCGTCGTAGATGTCCATTCTAAAGTAGATTAAAAGAATTAAGGAACATGCCACACCGCCGATCGGTGTCGGAACCCCCTTATAACAAAGAACGCCGATCAATAAGATCGCGATCACAAGAATTATGATATCCATAATTACCTCCTGATTGTGTATTGTTAAAATTTATCTGAATACAAACCATTTCAACAGCTCAAGTAGTGCTGCCGGAAAATATCCCCATAAAATCCGGCGTCTTGTTGAGTGTGCCCGCAAATCATTTTAAAACTGATAAAACTTGAGTTGCGAAGCAGCTGTTTCAAATCATGGAAACCACGAAACTATATGTTTACTCTCATTCTTAATTTTTATTCTGATCTTTCTCCTGTATCCATACGGATCCGCTACTACCGATCCGCTTTGATACTGTCCAGAAATGTCTGGAGGATCATGTCGATCATCTCATGCATATTGACTTTTCCTCCGGAAAGCGCCCACTCAAACACGATCCCTTTGATGATCATGCAGCAGGTCTCTGCGTAAAATATCGCTGTATGCTCACTTTTGATCAGATGCTCTTCTTCCGCTTCCTGAAGACAACAGCGGACGAACTCATACATCAGCTGCGGATTATCCTCATGATAAATCCGCGTGTTCAGCGCCGAATTTTTCGGCGTATAATAATTGGCAATGAAATCAATGCCGTTATCCTCTACATAAGATGTATAGCAATAATAATATTCTACGATCTTTTTATCAAACGGAAGCCCCTCCACCTGAAAATGATGTTCCTGACGATACTTGATAAACCGCTCTCTTAAGTAGTAGCTAAGCAGATCTTCTTTTGTCTTAAAGTGATAAAAGAATGTTCCGTTTGATATATGAGCTACCTTGCAGATATTGCTGATTGAAAGATATTCGTATCCTTTTTTCTTGATAATATCAACGGCAGCTTTGTAGATCTTTTCCTTTGTATTCTGTGTCTGCACGCTTCTCGGCGTACTCAGTTCTTCCAACATATGTAATCACATCAACTCATTTCTAAAAAAATCTGAAATCCAAACATGATCTGTAGGAATACTGTTCCGTGTTCATCATGTTCGAATCTCTGTTTCAATCTGTTATAGAGTGCACTATAAAACACTCATTATTCTGTATATCATTATTTTACAAAAAAGTAAAGCATTTTCGCATAAAAACTGCATATTTTCCCAGCAATTCCCGACGCCCGAAAAAACTTGCAGAAATATGTCGAAAATCATTGACAACTAATTAACAAAATGTTATGTTGCTTGTATAGAGTGTGCTCTATGCATATTTAAAATATCCCCTAAATATTTTAAAAATCATATTTTACACAACAAGGAGAACGGTTATGAATTATGCAGACAGATTTACTGGAAAAGTAGCAGTCGTAACAGGTGGAGCAAAAGGTATCGGTAAGGCAATTGCCGAGAGATTCGTAGCGGAAGGCGGAAAGATCGTGATCGGTGATATCTGCACCGAGCGTTTCCCGGAACTGATCGAAGAACTCGGCAGCGACAACGCGGTGTGCATGCGCTGTGATGTCAGTGTCAAAGAAGATGTTGACGCACTGGTTGAGAAAGCTTATGAAGCATTCAACGGATTTGACATCATCTTCAACAATGCGGGAATCAACATTTTCAAAGATTTCTTAAACTGCACGATCGAAGACAGCGACAAGATCTTCAACACCAACTTCCATGGTGTATTCTTCGGATCTCAGGCTGCCGCAAAAGCATTCATCGCGCATGACACAAAAGGTGTGATCGTAAACACCTCTTCCATCAACTTCCGCTGCGTAACACCGAACACAACCTGCTACGCTGCAAGTAAAGGTGCGATTTCCATGTTCACAAGAGGTATCGCAGTGGAACTTTCCAAATATGGCATCCGTGCAAACTGCTTTGCGCCGGGAACAACAAATACCGATATGGTCGGTGAATCCGCAAGAGAACGTTTCCCGCATTACACAGCAAAACGTCTCGTGATCCCGCGTATGGCAAAACCGGAAGAACAGGCTGCTGTCGCGCTCTTCCTCGCATCCGACGACGCGTCCTACATGAGTGGCGAGACCGTATTCAACGTAGGCGGATGGGGTATCTTCTAAACAATTTTTATTTCATGAAAAGTAAAATACATATTTTCTTAATAGAGAAAGGAAATGAATGTTATGAAATGCACAAGAGAAGAGTGGAAAAAATTAAGTGACCGCGTAATGTATAGTCTCAGACCGACCCAGTATCCTGTCGCTATGAAATTCGCTCATACACAGGAAGAGCTGGATGCGATCCCGAATATGAATTACTGCCAGAATAAGGCTTCCGTATGTAAGCTGATCAGTATGGCTGCATATTTTCAGGAGACTTTCGGTCTTACAAGAGACCATTTCTCAGGACCGTACTGTGCGATCAACAACGGTTGTATGGATGTAGACCAGGATTATCTGGACGGAAGCATTTTATACCGCAAACCGACGCCATGGCACCATGATCAGGAAGATGCTAAAAAGCATATCGCCGAAAACCGTAAACTTCTTCCGGAAGTTCCTTACATCGGCATCGCATGTTCCTCTCTGTCCGCATGTGACATTGAAGAGCCGGATGTGATCTCTCTTCAGCTTCCGACACAGGCTGCATTCCATCTGCTTGCCGGATATGTGGAAAATGATTATGAAAAACTGTACTTCCCATTCAGCGGAGAATCCAACTGCGCAGACACATGGATGTACACAATGAAGACAGGAAAACCGGGCGTATCTCTCGGATGCCGCGGCGACCGTGCAACCGGAGCCCTGCAGTTCGGAGAAGTCCGCGTTACGATGACAGCAGAAGCTTTGATCAAAGCATTGGACGGTGTGGACACTGTAGAAAAGAACGGAATCGGATATCCTTATAATCCGGTATGTCTGTATAAGAACCAGTTCTGACAGATTGCTTTCTTAAGATTTTAAATAGAATCCCGGCTGGCGGTGGAGCTGCCAGCCGGGATTCTATTCGTTTCAAAGTCTTACACTTTTTACCACAGCACTTATCTGCTGCCAAATCCCGATCAACAGATGGAGATCACCTGATAATCTTTCTCTTCCACTGTTTTTTTCAGCACTTCATCTTCCACTTCTTTTGCCAGTGTCACAACTGCGGTTCCTTTCTCATGGCTGACTTCCGCCGCTTCTACGCCGTCCAGAGCTTCCAACGCTTTCTTCACTGCCGCCTCACAGTGCCCGCACATCATACCCTCGATCTTCATTGTCTTTGTCATGGTTGTTTCCTCCTCTTTTTCTTTTACATTTTCTTTTACTTTTTCTTCCACTTTTTGTTTTGCTTTCTGATACTTTCTTTTCTTATCCTTTACGGTATCATACATGCGAAACCAATTCAGCCGCAACGCGTTTGTCACAACACAAAAACTGGACAGGCTCATCGCTGCTGCGCCGAACATCGGATTTAATTTCCACCCCAGAAGCGGATACCAAACTCCGGCTGCAAGTGGGATCCCGATCAGATTGTAGAAAAATGCCCAGAACAGATTTTCATGAATGTTCCGAAGCGTCGCCCGGCTTAGCCGGATCACCGCAGGCACATCGCTCAGCCGGCTCTTCATCAATACGACATCAGCCGCATCGATCGCAATATCGGTTCCGGCTCCGATCGCAATTCCCATGTCTGCGCTTGTCAATGCCGGCGCATCGTTGATCCCGTCTCCGACCATCGCGACTTTTCCTTTTTGTTTCAAATTCTCCACAACTTTTTGCTTTCCGTCCGGAAGCACTCCGGCGATCACGTCGTCCACTCCCGCCTGTGCACCGATCGCATTCGCAGTACGTTCGTTGTCGCCCGTCAGCATCACAACACGGATGCCCATATTCTGCAGTTCCCGGATCGCCCGGGGACTGTCTTCTTTGATCACATCGGCTACCGCAATGATCCCGAGCAATGCCTGCTCCCCTCCGGAAGCCTGCAGACTGAAAAACAGCGGTGTTTTGCCATCTGACGCCAGACGTTCCGCCTGCCGTTTCCTTTCCTCTGAGACCTCTGCTTCCTGACGGATAAACGCCAGGTTTCCGCCCCGAAGTTTCTTTCCGTCAACAACCGCCGTAAGCCCGTTTCCCGGAACTGCCTGAAAACTTTCCGCTTCTCTGCCCGGCAAATGTCTTTCCTCCGCCTCCCGGATCACCGCCGCAGCCAGCGGATGTTCACTCTTCCGTTCCAGCGCATAAGCATAAGACAACAACATTTCTTCTGTAGTGCCCTCGACCGGAAGCAGATCCGTTACTTTCGGTTCTCCGCTCGTGATCGTTCCTGTTTTATCCAGCGCTACAATCTCTACTTTTCCGGTTTCTTCCAATGATACCGCTGTTTTAAACATAATCCCGTTCTTGGCGCCCATTCCGTTTCCGACCATGATCGCAACCGGTGTTGCCAGTCCCAATGCACACGGACAACTGATCACCAGCACCGAGATTCCCCGTGCCAGTGCAAAACCGACCGACGCCCCCGCAAGCAGCCAGACTGCGATCGTCATTGCCGCGATCCCTATGACGATCGGAACAAATACTCCCGACACACGGTCCGCCACTTTCGCGATCGGCGCTTTGGTTGCCGCCGCATCACTGACCATCTGAATGATCTGGGATAAGGTCGTATCTTCCCCGACCCGCAAGGCTTCGCATTTTAAAAATCCGGATTGATTTAACGTTGCAGCCGACACATGATCCCCGGCTTCTTTGTCCACCGGGATGCTCTCTCCTGTCAGAGCCGCTTCATTGACCGCACTGCTTCCGTCCACAACGATCCCATCCACCGGAATATTTTCACCGGGACGCACGACAAACAGATCTCCCTTTTTTACCTGCTCGATCGACACTTCCTGTTCTTCTCCGTTTTTTAAGATCACAGCCTTTTTCGGCGCCAGTCTCATCAGACTTTTCAATGCGTCCGTCGTCTTTCCTTTGGATCTTGCCTCCAGCATCTTTCCGACTGTGATAAGCGTCAGGATCATCGCCGCAGACTCAAAATAAAACTCATGCATAAAAGCCATGACTCCATCCATATCCATCCGCATCTGTGCATCTGTCATCGCAAACAGTGCATAGACGCTGTATCCGAACGATGCTCCTGCTCCCAGCGCGACAAGTGTATCCATATTCGGCGCCCGATGCCACAAACTCTGGAAACCGCTGATAAAGAATTTCTGATTGATGATCATCACGCCCCCGGTGAGCAGAAGCTGGATCATCCCCATCGCCACATGGTTTTCTTTCAAAACTTCCGGCACCGGCCACCCCCACATCATATTTCCCATAGAAAGATACATAAGCGGAACCAAAAAGCATACGGATGCGATCAATCTCCTCTTCAAAACCGGAGTTTCCCGGTCTTTCAACATCTCTTCTCCTGCCATACTCCCGCTTTTTCCGCCTTGATTTTCCCCTGATGCAGTTTCTCTTACCTCCGCACCATATCCCGCCTGCTCCACTGCGGCGATGATATCTGCGTCCTTAACATCTCCCTCCACTCCCATGGAATTTGTCAAAAGGCTTACCGAGCAGGACTCCACACCTGCCACATGGGAGACTGCCTTTTCCACCCGGGCGCTGCATGCCGCGCAGCTCATCCCGGTCACTGTATATTGTTTCATTCGCTCCCTCCTTTTTCCTGTATGACCCACGATCTGAACATTTAGCGCATTAATTTCTGCAATGTCACCACAAGTTCATCGATCGTCTCATCTTTTCCCTGCCGGATGTCTTCTGCCACACAAGTGCGGATATGTTCTGCCAGCAATTCTTTGTTGAAGCTGTTCAATGCCGCGTTCACCGCGGAAACCTGGATCAAAATATCCGTACAATACGCGTCCTGTTCCAGCATTCTCTTGATCCCGCGCACCTGCCCTTCGATCCGGTTCAGGCGGTTGATCAATTTTTTTGCCTCTCCCTTGGAGCGTTCTTTTTTCTTATGAGAACATCCGCACTTTTTATTCTGCACCTGTTCTTCTAAATCTATTTCTTCATTTCCCATAAAATTTCACCTCGTTTCCACGGATATTATATACCCTTATAGGGTATATTTCAAGTCAAAAAAAGATCATCCCGAAAAATGTTTTTTCTCCCCACTTTCGGAATGACCTTTTCTTTTATAATTCTACTTCGCTCAAATACGGATTTGTCACCTCATAGAACTTCTCTGCCTCCACTGCCTCTGCGATTGCAGGGTCGATCGGCATTTTTCCGAGCACCGGAACGCCAAGTTCCTCTGCGATCTCTTCAATGTGGCTTTCCCCGAACACTTTCAGTTCTTTTCCGCAGTCCGGACATTTCACATAGCTGTAATTCTCCACAATACCCAGTACCGGAATGTTCATCTGTTTCGCCATGTTATATGCTTTCTTTACGATCATCTGCACAAGATCCTGCGGTGATGTGACGATCACAACGCCGTCTACCGGCAGCGACTGGAATACGGTAAGCGGAACGTCTCCGGTTCCCGGCGGCATATCCACAAACAGATAGTCCAGATCATCCCAGATCACATCTGTCCAGAACTGTTTGACAACTCCCGCAATGATCGGTCCACGCCAGATCACCGGTGCATCTTCATCTTCCAATAAAAGATTGACCGACATGATCCTTGTATCATCCTTTGCGATACATGGGAAAATTCCCTGCTCACTTCCGGTTGCCATCTCATGGATCCCGTACATTTTCGGAATGGACGGTCCGGTAATATCCGCGTCCAGAATGCCGACATTATATCCTTTTTCTTTCATCATGCGAGCCAGAGATGCCGTTACAAGTGATTTTCCGACGCCCCCTTTTCCACTGATGATCCCGATGACTCTCTTTACACTGGAATATGGGTTTGCCGGTTCCCGCATATCCGTCTTCTGACTTTCACAATTTCCGGCATGTGCGCATCCCGCACATGATTCTGCGGAACATCCTTCTTCTGTGCAGTTTTCATTCTTATACTCTTCTGCCATTTTTATTACCTGCCTTTATCTTCTATATTTCTTTCCTGTCATACTGTCCTGTCTCAGATCCGCGGCAGCATAACGGGTTGTTACCTTTTATTCTTTTATTCTTCTTTTCCTGTTACGGCACGAATCACAAACAGCGTACCGACCATCAACAGAATCCCCACCGGGAGACAGATCACTGCGGTCATCGTACTGCTTACAAAGTTCTGCACGATTCCGGCGATGACATAAGTGATCCCTGACACAACTGCCGCGGTAACCGCATAAGGAAGCTGTGTCGTCACATGGTTGACATGATTGCACTGTGCTCCTGCCGAAGCCATGATCGTCGTATCGGAGATCGGCGAACAATGATCCCCACATACTGCTCCTGCCATACATGCAGAGATCGAAATGATCATCATCGTCTCATTGTTGCCTGCAAATACATTTACCACGATCGGTATGAGAATGCCGAACGTTCCCCATGACGTTCCCGTCGCAAATGCAAGGAAACAGGCTACAAGGAAGATCAGCGCAGGAATCAGGCTGAGCATTCCTCCGGTTGCATGACCGACCAGCGCCGCCACATATTCTTTCGCGCCGAGACTGTCCGTCATCGTTTTCAGCGTCCATGCAAATGTCAGGATCAAAATTGCCGGAACCATCGCCTTAAATCCCTCCGGCACGCAGGACATCGATTCGGAAAATTTCAATACTTTCCGGACTGCATAGAAAATGATCGTGATCACAAATGCGAAGAAACTTCCAAGCATCAGTCCGACCGATGCATCACTTCCCGAAAACGCCTCCACAAATCCGACTCCATCAAAAAAGCCGCCGCTGTAAATCATACCGATCACACAGCAGATGATCAGCGCGATCACCGGGAACAACAGATCGATCACACTTCCTTTTGTCTCGTCGATCTCATCCTCCGCATCGGCATACGGACGATCCGGCGTCGTATAAAGATCACCGTGAATCGCATTCATCTCATGCTGGCGCATAGAACCATAATCCATCTTCATCAATACGATCGCCACCATCATCACGATCGTGAGCAGCGCATAATAGTTAAATGGGATCGCGCGGATAAAAATAGAAAATCCGTCTTCTCCCTCTACAAACCCGGTTACTGCTGCCGCCCAGGATGAGATCGGCGCGATAATGCAGACCGGAGCGGCCGTGGCGTCGATCAGATATGCCAGTTTTGCGCGGGATACATTATGCTTATCCGTTACCGGACGCATCACGCTTCCAACCGTCAGACAATTGAAATAGTCGTCGATGAAAATCAACACGCCCAAAAGGATCGTGGCGAGCTGTGCTCCGACACGGCTCTTGATATGGGTGCTGGCCCAACGCCCGAACGCCGCGGATCCCCCTGCTTTATTCATCATACAGACCATGATCCCGAGCACTACAAGGAACACAAGGATTCCCATGTTATAGCTGTCCGTCAGCGAACCGACGATTCCATCCTGAAATACATGAAGGATCGTTCCCTCAAACTGAAAACCGGAATAAAAGACGCCGCCGATCAAAATCCCGATAAACAAAGAACTGTACACTTCTTTCGTGATCAATGCCAATACGATCGCAACGACCGGCGGTACAAGTGACCAGACCGTCGCATACAGATCCGGCACATATTCTGTATTTTCGCCTGCCGCAAAGACTGTCATTCCGCTTAAGAACAACATTCCGAGCAGCAAAAGAACCCTCCATACTGTTTTTTTCTTTCCTCTCATCATACCTCTTTCCTTTCTCCTTTCACTTTTTTCGTATCGTTCTTTCCGACACTTTTCTTTTTTAGCAATAAGCAACAGGCGTATTGCTCTGTCTTCACTGCTGCTGTGAAATCCCAAGAAAAATGCCATGGACGACACGCATTCGGATGCGCCCATGACATACCGCTTTTGGTATGATGCTGGTATCCTGATAGCGCTCCACTTCTGTGACAGTCTGCCGCATCTTCTGCGAACAGCCCAGAAACCGTCTCTCCGGAAAAGTCCGATCTCTTCGGCAGCCTCCCCTTTCCCGCACAGTTCATTCCGGTTTCAATCCTGCGCGCTACTGATGAAGTCCGCTCCTCTATCCATTCTTTTATGATTCATACAATAAGGTTGTATCATTTTTCCCCCGCTTTGTCAATGAATGCGGAATTTTTTGTCACATCCTCTGTCCCGCCGCATCCCTTGTCACATCTTTCAGCCATTTATACCCTCTGTAACGGTACAAGGTGATCGGTATCTTGATGATCTCATCGCTCATCAGGATCATATACACGACCGGAACACTCCAATGGAAGACAAACGCCGCAAGGAATCCAAACAGGATCGAGCATCCCCACATTGTACTCATATCCAGGATCAGTCCGAACCTGGTATCTCCCCCTGAACGGAATACGCCGACAACCAGCGTTGTGTTCACAGCCTGTCCGATCACAAAATAGGACATGACAAAGAACATAAACTGCAAATATTCTTTTGCCGTCGGCGTCAGCGCCATCAGTGAGATGACTGCCGGCGAGATCGTCAGGATCACCACGCCGCCCGCAATGCCAAGAAGCAGGCTCAGTACAAGGAACTTATGGGCGTATGCCTTGGCATGTTCCATCTTTTTCTCGCCGATCGTCTTTCCGAGATAGATCGCAGCCGCACTGGATACGCCGAACGTCACGACCGTCGCCAGCTGCCTTGCTACCTGCGCCACCGAATTGGCAGCCACTGCCGAACTTCCCATATGCCCGAGGATCGCCGTATTGGCTGCCGTTCCCATTCCCCAGAGCACTTCGTTTAATACAACCGGGAACGCATACTTCAGGAAATCCATCGTCAGCACTTTTTCTGTCTTTCTAAAATAACGGAACCGGAATTTGATCTCTTTATTCCAAAAATGAGAATAAAGACATACGAGCAGCATTTCCAGCAGACGAGAAACCAATGTTCCGATCGCAGCGCCGCGCACGCCAAGCGCAGGCATCCCGAACAATCCGAAGATCAGCACTGCATTGATCATAATATTGCATAAGAGTGAACAAAGATAAACTACCGTTGCAACGACCACGCGCTCCACACTTCGCATGATATACAGATATGTCTGCGTGATCCCCATGAACACATAGGAAAAACTTACGATCCGAAGATAGCTGATCCCCTCCCGGATCACATCGGCATCCCCGGTAAAAATCTTCATCAGCTGCCCCGGAATCAGCTGAGCCGCAAGGAAGAACAACAATCCCACAGCGACCGCCGCACGCATACCGAGACCAAGTACCTTTTCAATCGTATCAATATCTTTTTTCCCCCAATACTGCGCAGTCAGCACCGTCGCGCCGGACGTCAGTCCGAATAAAAACAGGGTCATGATATATTGGATCTGCCCGGCCAGCGACGCGCCGGAGAGCGCGGTCTCCCCCACGCGTCCCAGCATCACAACGTCCGCTGCCGTCACGCCCACATTGATCAGATTCTGCAGCGCCATCGGGATCACCAGCGCGATCACGCTGAGATAAAACTGTTTCCAGTCAATTCCAAGATGCGCGTATTTTTTACTTTTAAACATACTCTCTCACTGCCTCCATCTTCTTTTGTATCTCTTAAACAATCCGGCTGGCTGCTCAGATTTATTTGTTCACGCAAAACATCGGTGTATACCGGAAATATGATTTTCCCGGCACACACCGACTTTTCTTTTTCACAACTGTGTTTTATTTTACCTGTTTCAGGGAAAAATTGCAAGCATCTTTATCAGCAAATACACGCTTAATTGCGGATTTCCTTTTCAATCCCCTCGTATACCCGCGCACGATCCGGGTGCTCTCCCGACCATCCAGACTGCGGCATCGTGCGAAGCCGGTACATATCCTCTTTGGAGATTTCAAAAGAGAATAAATCCTGATTTTCTTTCATCCGTTCCGCCGTAGAAGATTTCGGCAGAGGGATCACGCCGTTCTGAACCGCAAATCGCAGACATAATTTGGCAGGGGACACCTGATATTTCTCGGTCAATTCAAGGAACAACGGATCTCCAAACATCCTGCCTCTTCCGATCGGGCTCCATGCCTGTACGAGAATATCATGCTCTTTGCAATACTGCACTGCTGCTTCCTGCGCATATCCGGGATGATATTCCAATTGATCCACCATCGGTGCGATCTCACAATGCTCCAGAAGATTCTCAATATGGTGCGGCAGGAAATTACTCAGTCCGATCGAGCGTACTTTTCCCGCTTTATAAAACTCTTCCAATGCTTTCCATGTATCGACATCCAGTTGTTTCCACTCTGCATAATCCGGCGTTGGAAGCGGCCAATGGATCAGATATTGATCCAGATAATCTGTTCCGAGATTGTCAAGCGTCCTTGCAAACGCTTCCTTTGTTTCCTCATATCCCATCTCTGTTTTCCACACCTTGGAAGTAATGAAAAACTCGGATCTTGGAATCCCACTCTCCCGGATCGCCTCACCTAAATATTTCTCCGTTCCATAAAAAGACGCTGTGTCAAAATACCGATATCCTGCTTCGATCGCCAGACGGATCACCTTAGTGCTCTCATCCGCCGCAGCTTTGTATGTGCCGAATGCAACACATGGAATCTGAACTCCGTTATTTAATGTGTAACAATCATGGATGCTCTTCATATGCAGCCGTCCTTTCCATTTCACATTTTATTCTATTCTTCAAACGCTTCTTTCATCTTATCCATGAAGCCTTTTTTCTTCCCTTTGCCTTTTCCGTCTTCCGATGTCTCCTGATTCAGCGTATTGCCTGCCAGAAGATCGAACTTACGAAGCGCCTCTTTTGCTTCTGCGCTTAACTTTTCCGGTGTCTGGATCACAAGCGTCACATAATGATCTCCCCGCACCTGCGCATTTCGCAGAGACGGAACACCCTTTCCTTTCAGACGTACTTTCGTGTCGGTCTTTGTTCCCGGTTTTACAGTGTAGATCACATCGCCGTCTACGGTCGGAACTCTTACATCACCGCCAAGCGCAGCCTGTGCAAACGAAATCGGTACGGTAGAGAAAATATGCATATCCTGACGCTGGAAGATCGGATGTCTTGATACATTGACTTCCACAAGAAGATCTCCGCGCGGTCCGCCGTTTGCTCCCGGTTCTCCCTTTTCCCGGATCCGTACACTCTGTCCATTATCAATTCCTGCAGGAATGGATACCTGAATCTTCTTTCTGCTGGATGTAAATCCGGTTCCTGAGCAAGATGTACATTTTTCTTTGATCACCTTTCCGGAACCGCCGCAGTTCGGACAGGTCTGTACGTTCTGAACGGTTCCGAAGAATGACTGGGATGTATAAACAACCTGACCTTTTCCGCCGCATTTCGGGCAAGTCTCCGGAGATGTTCCCGGTTTTGCACCGGTTCCGTTACATGTAGAACATGGATCTTTCAGCACAAGATCCAGTTCCTTTTCACATCCAAACACTGCCTCCTCGAATGTAATGCGGATACTCTTGCGGATATTGCTTCCTTTCATCGGTCCGTTATTGGCACGACCGCCTCTTCTTCCTCCGCCGCCGAATAAATCGCCGAAAATGTCTCCGAAAATATCACTGAAATCCGCGCCATTGAAATCGAAACCGCCAAAACCTCCTGCTCCGCCGGCGCCTCCCTCAAATGCCGCATGTCCAAACTGATCGTACTGACGCCGCTTATCAGGGTCACTTAAGACTGCATACGCTTCGGATGCTTCCTTAAATTTTTTCTCTGCATCTGCATCCCCCGGGTTCATATCCGGATGATACTTTTTCGCAAGGGCTCGATATGCCTTTTTTATTGCCGCATCATCGGCATCCCTGCCCACGCCAAGCACCTCGTAATAATCTCTTTTTGACTCTGCCATAATCTTCTACCTTTCATCTGTCTCGTTTTTACAACCAAAGAAATTCTACGGAGCCGGATCACTCCGGCACCGTAGAACTTAAAAAGCTTAGACTTCTTTATAATCGCCGTCTACTACATCATCGCCCTGGAATCCTTCCGGTGCCGGACCTGCCTCCGGTGTCGGTCCTGCCTGCGGACCTGCACCTGCCTGTGCTCCAGCCTGCTCATACATCTTAGTAAATAATTTCTGAGCGCTTTCCATCAGTTTCTCTTTTGCTGCCTTGATCTCAGCAACCTGAGCTTCCGTTGTCTCTTCCGGTGCGGATTTTGCGAGAACGTCTTTCAGTGCCTGACAGTCAGCTTCCACTGCTGATTTATCCGCTGCATCCAGTTTGTCGCCAACCTCTTTGATCGCTTTCTCTGTCTGGAATACCATCGCATCTGCTTCATTTCTTGTATCGATCGCTTCTTTACGTTTCTTATCCTGCGCTTCAAATTCAGCAGCCTCTTTTACTGCCTTGTCAATATCTGCATCGGACATGTTAGATCCTGCTGTGATCGTAATATGCTGCTCTTTTCCTGTTCCCAGATCTTTCGCGGATACATTTACGATACCGTTGGCATCGATATCAAATGTAACTTCGATCTGCGGGATTCCACGCGGAGCCGGCGGGATTCCGTCCAGTCTGAACTGTCCGAGAGATTTGTTATCTCTTGCAAACTGTCTCTCACCCTGTACAACATTGATGTCTACTGCAGTCTGATTGTCTGCTGCCGTTGAGAAAATCTGGCTCTTCTTTGTCGGGATCGTTGTATTTCTCTCGATCAGTCTTGTGGCAACACCGCCCATTGTCTCGATCGACAGTGACAGCGGAGTTACATCCAGAAGAAGAATGTCGCCTGCGCCTGCATCCCCGGCAAGTTTACCTCCCTGTACGGAAGCGCCGAGTGCCACACATTCATCCGGGTTCAGAGATTTGCTCGGTTCTTTACCTGTCAGTCTTTTTACTTCTTCCTGTACAGCCGGGATACGTGTAGATCCGCCTACAAGCAATACCTGACCCAGTTCGGAAGCACTGATTCCTGCGTCAGACAGTGCGCGTCTTACCGGCTCTGCTGTCTTCTCTACAAGATCATGTGTCAGTTCATCAAATTTTGCTCTTGTCAGATTCATATCAAAATGCTTCGGTCCCTCTGCTGTCGCTGTGATGAACGGAAGATTGATGTTTGTTGTCGTTGCGGAAGAAAGCTCTTTCTTTGCTTTCTCAGCAGCTTCTTTCAGTCTCTGAAGTGCCATCTTATCAGTAGAAAGATCTACGCCCTCTTTTGCCTTGAAATCTGCCAGCATATAATCTGTAATCTTCTGGTCGAAATCATCTCCACCAAGTCTGTTGTTTCCTGCTGTCGACAATACTTCGATGACGCCGTCGCCGATCTCGATGATCGATACATCAAATGTACCGCCTCCAAGGTCATATACCATGATCTTCTGTTCTTTTTCATTATCCAGTCCATAAGCAAGCGCTGCTGCCGTAGGCTCGTTGATGATACGTTTTACATCCAGACCTGCGATCTTACCTGCATCTTTTGTTGCCTGACGCTGTGCGTCATTGAAATATGCCGGAACAGTGATCACTGCCTCTGTTACTTTCTCTCCAAGGTATCCCTCTGCGTCTGCTTTTAGTTTCTGAAGAATCATTGCAGAAATCTCCTGCGGAGAATATTTCTTATCGTCAATGCTTACTTTGTAGTCAGATCCCATCTCTCTTTTGATGGAAGAAATCGTCTTGTCTGCGTTTGTCACTGCCTGACGTTTTGCCGGTTCTCCGACAAGACGCTCACCTGTCTTCGTAAATGCAACAACAGACGGTGTTGTTCTTGCCCCTTCTGTATTCGCGATAACGGTTGGCTGTCCACCTTCCATTACGGCTACACAACTGTTCGTTGTACCCAAATCAATACCAATGATTTTTCCCATGATTTTCTCCTCCTAAATTGATTTATTCTGCGCTTTCCCGGTTCTTCCGGACTGTTTTCCAATCCGTTCTCCGGTCAATTGCTGTTAATTTGCTACTTTTACTATACTGTGTCTCACAACACTGTCGCGGTACATATATCCTTTCTGGAATTCTTCCACAATGATATTCTCTCCGACTTCTTCATCTTCCACATGCATCACCGCATTATGGAAATCCGGATCAAACTCGTTGCCAACCGCCTCGATCGGTTTCACACCAATTCCCTCCAGTGTCGTCATCAGCTGTTTGTAAATCTGCTCCATTCCTTTTACGAACGGATCTTCTTTCTCCTCTTCGGTCACAGCCCCGAGCCCACGCTCAAAGTTGTCTACAACCGGAAGGATCTTATCTATGACATCTTTCGCTCCAACCTCGTACATCTGGGACTTCTCGCGATCAGTACGTTTGCGGAAGTTATCAAACTCTGCCATCTGTCTTGTCAGACGATCTGTCAGTTCTTCGATTTTCTCATCCTTTTTGTCTTTTTTCTTTTTCTTGCCGAAAAAAGACTTACCGGATTCTTTCTCATCTCCCTCGTCATCTTTCTCTGCCTCTTCGGAAGCTTCCGCTTCTTCGGTGCATGTTTCAGACTGATCCATGTCTTTGGCCGTCTCCTCCGCTTCTTCCTGCGGATGCTCGGCAGCGTCTTTCGCCGCTTTCGCTTTTGCTTCTTCCACTGCTTCTTTTATCATATCTTCTTTACTCATATTCTCCGCCACCAGCTATTCAACCTCCTATTCTTTTGAATCTTTATAATAGATCGCGTCCAACTCATTCTGCAAAGTCTTCAGCGTTCTCATCACATGTTCATAATCCATCCGCTTCGGTCCGATAATACCGATGGTTCCTTTCATGCCCTCACCGAGTTCATACGTTGCTGTCACAACACTGCAGTCTTTCATCGTCTTCACCGGTGTCTCGTCACCGATGTAAACTTGGATTCCATGACTGTCTTCGCTGGAAAGGGTCTCGCTGACCAATTCTGCAAGCTGCTGTTTTTCCTCAAAAGCACTGATGATCTCCTGTGCGCTCTGCTTGTCGCTCAATTCCGGATATTTGAAAATATTCGTCGCGCCGCTTGTATAAATCTCCATATCTTCATCCACATGGATCGTCTCTGCAACTGCATCCAGTACATTGCTGATCACCTGACTGTGGATCCCTGCCTGCTCTTTTAATCTTGCGATCAGACCGAGATTGATCTCCTCGATCGACATACCGTTCAATGTCGTATTCAGCAGCATATTCAACTTCAAAAGTGTCTCACTGCCGAGTTCTTCATTCACATCGATGATCTTGTTTTTGATCACATTACCGCCCATCACGATAACTGCTATGATCTGCTCTTCATTTACCTGAGACAGCTGGATAAACTTCAATGTATTCTTCCGGTTGATTGGAGCAGAAACCATCGTCGCATAATTCGTATTGGCTGCCAGTACTTTTGCCGCCTGCTTCAGGACTTTGTCTACTTTGTCCGTCTTCTCCAGCATCGTACTTTTCAGTTCTTCCAGTTCCTGTTCTTTCTCTTCCATCAGCATATCCACATAGAGACGATAGCCTTTGTCTGAAGGAATCCGTCCTGCCGAAGTATGAGGCTGGAAAATATACCCCAGATCTTCCAGATCCGCCATCTCATTACGGATCGTGGCAGAACTCAAATTCAAATCCGTTGATTTTGAAAGAGTTCTGGAACCAACCGGTTCGCCCGTCTCCAGATAATTCTGGATGATCGCTTTCAATATAGTATGTTTTCTTTCACTCAATTCCATACCGGCTGTCATTGGTTCCTCCTTTCTTTCCATATACTGTTGAAATCAGCATCACTTGAATTTTTCTTTATTAGCACTCCTTTGTTTTGAGTGCTAACACCTTACATGTATTAAGATAGCACCTCACTTTCTATTTGTCAACACCGTTTCTTTTATTTTATCAGCTTTTTTATATATGTTGAATTTTTTTCTAAAACAGCGTAACATAGAGTCCGTGAATGAGACAAAATAACAGGAGGCTTTTTTCATGAAAAAATTATTGGAATTATACTGCACATTTTTTCGCATCGGCGGTCTGACCTTTGGCGGCGGCATGGCAATGCTCCCGATGCTGAAACGTGAAATTGTTGAAAAATACGGCTGGGCGACCGAAGAAGAACTTTTAGATATTTATGCCATCGGTCAGTGTACCCCAGGTGTGATCGCAGTCAACACATCCACCTACATCGGCTATCAGCAAGGAAAACTCGTCGGCAGTATCTTCGCCACACTCGGAATGATCTCTCCGTCACTGATCATCATTACCCTGATCGCATCTATATTAAAGGAATTTATGGCTCTTCCGATCGTTCTCCATGCGCTTGCCGGTATCCGTATCACAGTTTGCGCCCTGATGCTCAATACCGTGTTTTCTCTGATGAAAAGCGGGATCAAAGACAAACTCGGCGTTTTACTGTTTTTGTTCGGATTTTTACTCGCCACGTTCACTCCGATCCCGACGATCCTGCTCGTTGTGTGCGCCGCTGTCATCGGAATTTTTGTCAAACTTAGAAAGGAGCGCGTATAAAGATGATATTTTTACAGCTTTTCTATGAATTTTTTAAGATCGGTCTCTTTGCGGTCGGAGGCGGGATGGCAACGATCCCTTTTTTAATGGATCTGACCAGCCGATACTCGTGGTTTACGATGGCAGATCTTACGAATATGATCGCCGTCAGCGAAAGCACTCCCGGACCGATCGGCATCAATATGGCAACTTACGCCGGATTTAATGCCGCCGGAATCCCCGGCGCTCTCTGCGCGACGCTCAGCCTTGTTTTACCGGCATGGATCATCATTATCCTGATCGCGAAATTTATGTCCAGTTTCAGTGAAAATAAATATGTAAAAGGCGCCTTTTACGGGATCCGCCCGATGATCGCCGCATTGATCGGCTATGCAGTCTGGCAGATCGCAGTCATCACATTTGCGGATACAAGCGGTCCCACTATTCTTTTTCATTATGACGCCATCGTGATCTGCACATTGCTGCTTCTTCTTTTTCAGTGGAAGCCGTGCAAAAAGATCCATCCGATTTTCTGGATCGCCTGCGGTGCAGTTCTCGGAATCATTCTGAAATTATAGCGTCGGTGTACAAGGGGGAAAACGGTCGATGAAGAGCAAATCTAAACCTCTTTGTTGTTACTTTCACTCCGCGTACGTCTCTGTACGCGTCGTTCAAGTGCCTAAAAGAGGCTTAGATTTGTCTCTTCTCGACTCACCGACCTCAACCGCCGATAATTCGGTGATTTTCAAGGCAGACGATTGAAGCGTACTGGACGTACGCTGATTGAGGATAACGCTAAAAATCACCGAAATTACGCGGTTTGAGGCGTGTTTCCCCTTGTACATCGACGCTAAAATATTCTTATAAAAGAAACTGTTCAAACACATAATTGCTGATGTCCACTCCGCGGGCTGTGAGGAAGATCCGGTCTTCCTCACATTTCAGCAGTTCTTGCTTTTCCAACGTCTGAATGACATCACCGTAAACCATTTCCACTGTTTTTCCAAATGTATTCCGAAAATCACTTCGACAAATCCCTGCCGCCATCCGAAGTCCCAGAAACATAAATTCCTCCATCTCGTCTTCCTGCGTCAGCCGCTCTTCTTCCCTAACAATATGGCTGCCGTTCTGTACAGCGTTTTGATACGCTGCATAGTCGGAAAGATTCTGAAATCGTCGGTTTTCAATCAACGAAGATGCTCCCAGTCCAAGACCGAGATATTCCGTCCGGCGCCAATATCCGATATTATGACGGCATTCATATCTCTCTTTTGCATAATTGGAAATCTCATAACGCGAATATCCATATTCTTTTAAGATCTCTTCCGTCTCCTCATAAATCCTGCGCTCACTTTCTTCATCCGGAAGAGGGAGTCGTTTCCATCCATCGATTCCGTCCGGATCTGCTTCCGCTCCTTGTGATCTCTTCCCTTTACTTTCTTCTCCATACCACGCATAAAACGGGGTTCCCTCTTCCACGATCAGGCTGTATGCCGAAATATGCTCCGGAGAAAGGTCTGCCACCTTACGAAGCGTCCGCTCCCAGCTCTTTACACTCTGCCCTGGGATCGCCGAGATCAGATCCACATTCAGATTGAAAAACCCTTTCTCCCGCAAAAGCCGGTACGTATCCAGAAATTCTTCATATGTGTGGATCCGTCCAAGCATTTTCAACTCCCTGTTTTCCGCTGACTGCAGACCGATACTCACCCGGTTGATCCCCACACGCTTCCATGCCTCCGCCTTTTCTGCCGTCACAGTGCCCGGATTTGCCTCGATCGTGATCTCCGCATCTTCTTCGATCCGAAAGTTCTCCCGCAACGCACAGAAGATCAGTTCGATCTGCTCCGCCGATAAAATAGACGGAGTTCCTCCTCCTAAAAAAATCGTTGTCACACGGTACTCTTTATATGATTCTTTTGCCTGTTGGATCTCACAAACCAACGTTTCCACATATTCCTGCCGCCAAGCTGCGTCTGCATTCCAGGAGAGGAAATCACAATAAGCGCATTTTCTCACACAAAACGGAATGTGGACATATAATTCCAATACCTTTTTCTCCATCCTCGTTCTCCTTTTGAAAAAGACTGCGGCAATCTTTGTCCCGCAGTCTTTTTCTTTTGATCGCCGGCAAGAGCAATATCCTGCCGCTCTCATTTCTGATCTCTCTAATTGTCATCCAGTTTCAATACACTCATAAATGCTTTCTGCGGAATTTCCACATTTCCGACCTGACGCATCCGCTTTTTTCCCTCTTTCTGCTTCTCTAATAATTTCTTCTTACGGGAAATATCGCCGCCGTAACATTTAGCAAGGACGTCCTTGCGCATTGCTTTCACTGTCTCGCGTGCAATGATCTTGCTTCCGATCGCCGCCTGGATCGGAATCTCGAACAACTGCCTCGGAATTTCCTGTTTCAGCTTTTCACACATCTTTCTTCCGCGCTCATACGCCGTCGCACTGTGTACGATAAAGGACAGCGCGTCCACTTCCTCCCGATTGATCAGGATATCCAGCTTCACGAGATCCGACTGCTCATAACCCAGCAGTTCATAATCAAATGACGCATAGCCTCTGGAACGGGATTTCAACGCGTCAAAGAAATCATAAATGATCTCGTTGAGCGGAAGATGATAATGAAGCACGGCTCTCGTCTCCTCAATATATTCCATTCCCTGATAGACGCCCCGGCGCTCCTGACACAGATCCATGATCGCTCCGATAAACTCCGATGTCACCATGATCTCCGCTTTCACGACCGGTTCTTCCATATATTCGATCTCGGACGGATCCGGAAGATTCGTCGGGTTCGTCAGTTCAATGATCTCCCCGTCTGTCTTATGCACTTTGTATATAACGCTCGGCGCAGTCGTCACGAGATCCAGATTGTATTCCCGCTCCAACCGTTCCTGAATGATCTCCAGATGCAAAAGTCCCAGAAATCCACAACGGAAGCCGAATCCGAGCGCGATGGACGTCTCTGCTTCAAACTGCAGCGCCGCATCATTTAACTGCAGCTTTTCCAGCGCATCCCGCAGATCCGGATACTTTGCACCGTCCGCCGGATACATTCCGCAATATACCATCGGATTGACTTTTTTATATCCCGGAAGCGGAGCCTCACACGGACGCTGCGCATCTGTCACCGTATCTCCTACCCGGGTATCTTTTACATTCTTCAGACTGGCCGTAAAATATCCAACCATTCCCGCGCTTAATTCGTCACAGGGAATAAACTGTCCCGCACCGAAATATCCGACCTCGACCACGTCTGCTTTCGCACCTGTCGCCATCATCAGGATCTGCGATCCTTTGCGGATCGTCCCCTCCATCAGACGGCAGAATACGATCACTCCTTTGTACGGATCATACACCGAATCGAAGATCAACGCCTGAAGCGGCGCTTTTTCATCCCCCGTCGGAGCCGGGATCTGATGTACGATCGCCTCCAATACGTCCTCAACGTTCAGTCCGGTTTTCGCAGAGATCAGCGGCGCTTCCTCTGCGTCCAGCCCGATCACATCTTCGATCTCTTCTTTGACACGTTCCGGATCGGCGCTCGGAAGATCCACTTTGTTGATCACCGGCATCACGTCCAGATCATGATCCAGCGCCAGATAGACATTCGCCAGCGTCTGCGCTTCCACCCCCTGCGCGGCGTCAACCACAAGGATCGCTCCGTCGCATGCCGCAAGGCTTCGGGACACCTCATAGTTAAAATCCACATGCCCCGGTGTATCGATCAAATTGAAAATGTATTCTTCTCCGTCTTTTGCTTTGTAAACGGTACGGACAGCCTGGGATTTGATCGTGATCCCGCGTTCTCTCTCCAGATCCATATTATCGAGCACCTGCGACTGCATCTCACGGCTTGTCAACAGTCCCGTCTTCTCAATGATCCGGTCTGCCAACGTCGATTTTCCGTGATCGATATGTGCAATGATACAAAAATTTCTGATTTTACTCTGATCTATTCCTGACACTTCTCTTCCTCCAACTAACCATTTGAATATTTTACGATAAACAGCTCCACTGCCAGATGATCGGTCAAAAGACCTGTTTTCACCCTCTGCTCGATCTCCGCGCCATCTTCCAGGATCTCCCGCAGTTCGCTTGTCTTAAAGACTTTTGCCTGATCCATATATTTCCCGGCTGCAAACGGGTGAAGTCCTGCTTTTGATGCGATCTCTTTCCGGTTATACCCTTTTTTCATCAGACCTTTTACCTGAAACAGATTCCGGTACTGCCGCATCATCAAAAATAAGATCCGCATCGGCGGTTCTTTCAATGCAAGCAGTTCATAATACAGATCCAGCGCTTTCTTCTGCTTCTTCTCCGCCACAGCATTGACCATCTCAAAAATATGATTGGAGATCTGTGTGACACAGACTGCGTCAATATCTTCTCTCGCGATCACGTCACGTCCCAATGTGTAGCAAAAGATCTTTTCCAGTTCTTTCGTGATATTCTCCATATCCGTTCCGACTTTTTCCAGAAAATAGATCACATCACGCTCCGTGATCTTCTTTCCCTCCCGCTGGATACAGCCGGCAGTCCAACGCTTCAAAGTCGCCTCATCCTGAAAGTTCATCTCCACAACGCTGCCCTTTGCTTTCACGGCTTTGAACAGTTTGCTTCGCTTGTCCACCTCTGTTTCGATAAAGAGAAAACACGTTGTCTCCGGAAGATCTTTGATATAATCTGCCAGATCTGCCCCGGCACTTTTAAAAAGTCCGGTATTCTCAAATACGATCAATCTGCGTTCCGCGAAGAACGGAAGTGTCTCCGCAAGGTCGATCACCTCTTTTAAGTTGATCCCTTTTCCCTCGTAATACGCATAATTCATCGTATCGTCTTCTCCGAGGAGCGCTTTTGTGATCCGCTCCTTATACTGCCGTTTCAGATAATTCTCTTCCCCATAGAGAAGATATGCCTGTTTTAATTTTCCTGTTTTTAAGTCTTCATTCAAATTTTTCATAGCGTTACTATTATATCGGAAAATCTTTGATTTTGCAAAACATTTCCATCCGCATCTGTTTTCCGTCCGTATACACGGTCACCGCCCCGAAATCCTGCGTCTTCATTGTAATGCTCCCCGCATTTTCAAGCCGTTCGACCGTCTCCTTATGAGGGTGTCCGTAACGATTGTTTATTCCTGCCGAAATCCAGGTAATCTCCGGTCGCGTCTGTTCCAAAAATGCTCTTGTCGTCGAGTTTTTCGATCCGTGATGCGCCGCTTTTAAAATATCATAGTCCCGCAGACATTTTGCCTGAACCAATGCGTCCTCTCCCTCCCCCTCCACATCTCCGGTAAAGAGCATTTCAAAATTTCCGTAATCCAGTTCCAATACCATAGACGCCGCGTTTCCACTCTCTCCATCATACTCCCGGGAGGGTGCCAGACATTTCAGATACATTTCGCCATCAGACCACTGTTCCCCGGCATGGATGACTCCCACTTCCGTTCCTGTCTGCTCTGCCGTATTTGCCAGTTCCAAAAGCGCTCCGTCCAGTACCTGTTCATCCGGCAGGATCAATTTCCCGATCCGGATGCCAAATTTCTGGGAAAGCAGCAGTTCCCGGATCCCGCTCAAATGATCTTCATCCCCATGAGAGACAAACACATAATCCAACATCCCGACGCCCTGCGACTTCAAAAACGGTTCGATCCGGTAAGCGCCCACGGATGACACGTCGGTACTTCCCCCGTCGATCATACAGTGGCTTCCGGACGGACTTTTCAGATAAAATCCATCTCCCTGCCCCACGTCGATCATCGTCACCCGCACTTCTCCCTCTACCCGATGCGTCAGAAGCGTAGCCGCACAGAACAGCGGAATCCCTGCGCAGATACACGCGCGGATCAGTCTTGATCCCAACCATACCTCCGCCATTTTTTCCTTTGCTTTTTTTGTTCCGGCGGTTTGTTTTTTCACCGCCATTTTCCCCGACGCATACATTGCCGCCGCACATCCGCCAAACAAAAGAAGATAATACAGAACGATCATCCACTTCTCCGGCTGTCCGGTTACGATCCACCCGTATGGCAGAGAAAGACTTCCGAAAGCCCCGGTCTCATACCCTCTCAGGATCCATTTACATATAGAAAGAACTGCTTTTCCGATCTGCATATCGAAAAGCGCCGCAAGGCTTCCGAAGATCCCGGCTCCCAACACGAAAGACATCAGCGGGATCACCGCCAGATTTAAAAGGATCGAATAAGTCGGTATTTCGTAATAATAGTATAAAAGGATCGGAAGCAGAACGAGATGGATCGCAGCTCCGCCTCGAAGAAATCCCGGGACAACCGAATAAATCTTCAATACCGGTTCCACCACTGCGATGCCGAGAAGCGCACCGAACGATAATAGAAATCCGGCGTCGAATAAATAAAGAGGCTGGCAAAATACGATCACCGACGCAGCAAGTGCAAGACTGGTGGGCAGATCATAATCCCGCCCGCTCATATCCGCCCCTACCCGGACGGCAAACATCACAAGCGCCCGCTGACTGGACACGCCGCTTCCGATCATACATGTATACAATAAAAGAAATGTAATCCCAATGAGTCCTGCCGGCAAAAAAGGGATTCCGAACTTTCTCAAAATCTGATACAATCCAATCCCGATAAATGACATATGCAATCCGGAAATGGCCAAAATATGTCCGATCCCGCTTTTCTGATACAGGTCTTTGATCTCTTCATCCAGTTCGGATTTATCTCCGATAAGGATCGCGCTCATACAATTCCCGTACGTTTCCCCGAGACATTCGATCAGCAGTTCTTTCCACTTTATCCGGAATCTGGTCAGATATTCGCGGATGTCCCCGGTCTTTTTTTCAATGATCTGACAGGAATCTGCCCAGACAGACGCATGGATCCCTTGTTTTCGGTAATAAAATTTCCGATCAAAATTCCCGGGATTTCTGGCTTCTTCAAAAAACTGCACTTCTCCGCTCACCCGGATCTGACTCCCCACCGATACACGGTCTGATGCTGTTTCTTTTTCTGTTGTTTGATTGCTTATTTGTTCGACATAAACAAGAAGTTTTGATTCTTCTATGAATTGTTCTTTGTGACGGATCTGAACATCCGTCAGACTCAATATTTGATACTCCGGTCTTTCTTCCCTTTTGGATACCGTTCCCTGTAAGATAAGCTCGTCCCCATCCTGCGTATACTGTTCCAGCGGCGAGGGCTTCTGATCTTCCGAAAGCTGAAGCCCTCCTGCCAGAAACAGCCAGATCCCGAGAAATATAACCGAAACCAGACACAACGGTCTTTTCATTTCTATCTCCTATTTCTTTTCCTCCACCAGATCCATATTTCGTTGAAGCGGCTGGAACAGATCGATCATCTCCATATATTTTGCATTCTTTTCCCCATTGATCGTAATCTGGACTTTGCTTGCCGGAGTCCCCTCGATCAGTGAGTTGACCAGCGAGTACACCGCCACTTCCGGCTTCACATCATAAGCGCTGTCCAAAAATTCACTGTCAAAATTCACATAGCAGATCCCGTTTTTGATCGTCGCCCCCAAAAGCGTCGCGTCCGGATTCAGCGTCGGATACGCTCCGCTTTTTTTCGGTCCCTGCATCACTTTCTCCACGATCAGTTTCTCAATGGAAAGGTTACTGTTATATTTTGCTTCCACAGTCTGTTCTACCAGTTTGCTGCCGGATTCATTGGCAAAGTACAGTTTCAATGTAGTCGTCTGATAAGAGTTCAGGGAAGATCCTGTATTTTCCACAAAATCGTCCTCATTCAGAATGCCGACCACCTTTCCGTCCGTCTCTTTCAGCGCATTTTCCTCCACGCTGATCCATACGCCCGCCACCTGATCCGCCTGCAAAAGTGACTGGACCAATGCCGACCGGACCAGTTTTTCATGGACGGTTTCCATCTCCAGATAAGCGGCGTTAAAATCCACATACACGATTGAATCCTGCACATTCCATTCCCTGATTTTTACATTATCCGGAAAGACGTCCGTATATTCAATTTCATCGGACGGAGTTTCCAAACCTTTCAGAATGGATTCCACCTGACTTTTCGTATCCTCTCCGCCGATCGGATACGGACGCTTTACAATTCCCGTCTGGTCTTCATTCAGGCTGTAAATATAAGGATCGCCGTCTTCCGGTTCTTTTTGTTTTCCGCATGCCAGCAATCCCGGTATCAGAAGCATTATAAAAAGAAAAGAAAGCCATCTTCCTTTTTTCTTCCTCATCCCAATCCTCCTTTACGACGTAACATAGATGAGCGGAACCCGCACGGTAAACGTGGTTCCCTCCCCATGGGTACTGTAAACCTTGATCGATCCCCGATGCATGATCACCGCGTTTCTCGCGATCGCAAGTCCCAGACCGGTTCCGCCGATCTCCCGGGAATGTGATTTGTCTACCCGGTAAAAACGCTCAAAAATATGCGCCTGATCTTCTTCCGGAATTCCGATTCCCGAATCCGAAACTTTAATATAGAAGAATTTATGATCCGCATTCAATGATACATGGACCCATCCGTCCGCGTGGTTATATTTGATCGCATTTTCCACCAGATTGGAAATCGCAAGCGTCATCTTCACCTCGTCGATCTCTGCCGTGACCGGACGGAAACTTTCCAGTACGACTTCTACATTTTTCTTTTCCGCGATCGGTTTTAAGCGCTTTAAGATCAGTTCCAGCATCTCATTGACCTGCACCTGCCGGACATTGATGTCCTGCGACCGCTTGTCCATCTTCACCAACGTCAGAAGATCCATGATGATGTCATTTTCCCGGTCGATCTCTTTCGCAATATCCTCCATAAATTCCTGATACAATTCGACCGGAACATTTTCCTGTGTCACAAGCGAATCCGCGAGCACTTTCATCGATGCAAGCGGCGTTTTTAATTCATGCGACACGTTGGAGACGAACTCCTCTCTGGAATCGTCAATCCGCTTCAGCCGCGCCAACGTCTTATTAAATGCATCGGAAATCTGCCTTGTCTCCGTAAAACGATCGACTCTCGCGACCTCATCCGCATACCCTTCCGTCACTCCCTCGATCTCCGATGCGATCTTATGAAGCGGACGCACAAGCAGATCCGCGACAAGAAAAGCAAGTGCAAGCACAAGCATCAGCATCGTTCCGAGAATGACCTTTCCCCTGGACGATAAAATTTCCAGACTGTCCTCGATCGTATCGGTCGAAACACTGGCAAGCATGATCCCGGCAATCTTATCGCTGCCGGATTCCGTGATCGGAGACGTCACTTCTATATAATGGTTCTCTTTGTCATAATAGTTGGTGCTTGTTCCCTGCATGCAGCGCACAACATTCTCCGATACGATCGTCTTCCCCTCATCCAGGGCATACGTATCTTTGATCACCTCAAGATCACTGTTGATGATCATCACTCTGCCATTGTAAATATTGGTCATCTGCGTCAGACCTGCATTGATAACTTCGGACGAACGTTCCTCCAGATAGTGATAGCTTGCCAGCTGATCACATAGAATTGTACATTGATTCTGTATCTCCGCAGTCTGCAGCGATACCGCCCGTGCTTCATAAGCCTTGATCACCCCGAAATAGGCGACCGCCCCCGGCAGTATCGCCGCACACATGATCATCACGATCACATAAAACCGCAGACTCTTGATCTTATCTTTGATTTTAGAATGTAATTTACCCCTGGAAATAATAACCAACTCCCCACTTCGTGTGCACATACCGAGGTTCGCTCGGATTCGTCTCGATCTTCTCCCGCAGTCTTCTGATATGTACATCGACAGTTCTTGCATCTCCCGGATAATCCGTTCCCCAGATCAGATTCAACAGGTTCTCCCTGCTGTATACTTTATTGGGATTCATTGCCAGAAGTTCCAATACATCAAATTCTTTTGCGGTCAGATTGACTTCCCGGTTCTCGATAAATACCCGGCGGCTCTCACAGTCGATCTTCATCGCCCCTTTTACCAGAACAGTGCTCGGCTGCGCTTCCTCCCGCTTTGCCGTCCTGCGCATGATCGCCTTGATCCTCGCCTTTACCTCCAGAATGTTAAACGGCTTGGTAATATAATCATCCGCACCGTATTCCAGACCCAGGATCTTATCCATATCCTCACTTTTTGCCGTCAGCATGACGATCGGCATATCGGAAAATTCCCGGATATGCTGACAGACTTCAAACCCGTCCATCTTCGGCAGCATGACATCCAAAAGCACCAGATCATATTCGCACTGCTTCGCATACGCAAGCGCTTCTTCTCCGTCATACGCACAGTCTACTTCCATGTCATCCTGCTCCAGACTGAAACGGATCCCTTTTACGATTAATTTTTCATCGTCCACTACTAAGATTTTTTTCTTACCCATTCTAACTTCCCTAACTTCCTGTATTGACTGTAATTCTGTCTTTTATTTTCTCAAATACCCCTTCTTTGATGCCTTCGACATTCATCAGATCTTCAACACTCTGAAATCCGCCCTGTTCTTCCCGATACCGGATAATACTCTCTGCCCGTGTATCACCGATCCCGCTTAACGTCTTCAGTTCTTCCGCCGAAGCGGTATTGATATTCACTTTTTCGTCCGTACTGCCTGTCTGCGCACCGCCGCTTTCCTCCGTACTTCCGACCGCCGTTTCCGTATCTTCTTCCGCTTCTGGGATCAGACCGTTCACGACTTCCTCCCGAGTCGGAATATAGATCCGCTCCCCGTCCGTCACTTTCTGTGCCTGATTCACAGCTTCTCCGGCCGCATCTTCCCGCAGTCCTCCCGCATAGGATACTGCCTCATATACACGGGCGTCCGCATCCATTCCGTAAACGCCGGGGGAAACGACCGCACCGCACACATGGACAAATACCAATTCCGGTTCTTTGTCCCCGGAAAGATCTCCAGAAGTTTCGGACTCCGGCATACTCTGCTTTTCTGTCCCAGGATCCTTCGTACCGGACGTCCTTTCTTCGGACTTCCCGATCTCTTCCGCTTCTTTCTTCTCCGTACTTCCGGACGATCCATCCTCCAGCCGCAGTTCGGCAAATGTATCCTGCTCTTTCTTTTTACAGCCCGTACAACATAACAATACAAGAGCCGGCAGCATGAACCACACCGCAGCTCTTTTCCAATTTCTGACGCTCATTTCTTTTCCTCACAGTGCAGCACACCGCAAGCCCCTTTATGCCAGATGACAATATTGTATCGAATCGCCGTCTAAATTACAATAGATATTTCAAAAAAACATCACCGCTCCCATTGAAAGATCGCAATTCCGATCAGTGCAAGGGCAAGCCCGCCCACTTTTCTCCATTCAAACATTGCTTTTTCTACGCCGAACAGACCGAACAGTTCGATCAGATACGCGACGATCAACTGCGCGATCACGATCAGAAGCGCTGCTTTCGCCGGTCCGAGCGCCGCCATACTTTTAATTACAGTCCAGGTGATCCCGGCGCCGATCACACCGCCAAGCAGCATATATTTCGGCTCCACTTTTCCTATCGCCGCGATACTGTCTCTTCCGGTAAACAGCCACAGAACAGCGCAGACCGTAAAAGCGCTCAACTGCACCCATCCGTTCGACACCCACATTCCGGCCGTTTTCGTCACCTGTGTATTAAAAACCCCCTGCACACTCATCAACGCACCGGAAAGAAGTGCAATCAAAAAACCAATCATTGTTTACATACCTCCACTATTTTTTCTTCTCTTTCGGATAGTATATGTCAATGACTGGTTTTTTCATACATCTTAAAGATCGTCCTTAAGCGGTAGCTCCACGACTTTCTTTAAAGTAACGCATGTTTTAATTTTTCGATCATTTCATCGATGTGTTCTTTTTCAATGATAAGCGGCGGAACAAAGCGAAGCACATTTCCTTTCGCGGAAATAATGAGCAAGCCCTCCTCGATCGCACGGTTGATCACCTCTCCTGCCGGTTTTGTGACCACGATCCCCTGGATCAGCCCTTTTCCTCTGCGCTCAGTGACGCAGTCCGTTTCCTCCACGAGTTCATCCAGACGTTTTGTCAGATATGGCGCGATTTCCCGGACATGCTCCACGATCTTGTCTTTTTCAAATATCTCGACAACTTTTTTCACCGCCATGCATGCCAGCGGATTTCCTCCGTAAGTCGTTCCGTGATCTCCCGGCTTCATGGAATGTGCCGCCACCTGTTCGGTCACTGCAAATGCGCCTACCGGGATCCCGTTTCCGATCGCCTTTGCCATCGTCAGGATATCCGGTCTCACACCATATTCCTGCCATGCAAACATGTTCCCTGTCCGCCCCATTCCGCACTGGATCTCATCGCAGATCATCAAAATATCCTGTTCGTCACAAAGCGCACGGATTCCCTCCATAAATCCCTGCGTCGCCGGGTGGATGCCACCCTCTCCCTGAAGCGGCTCCAAAAGGATCGCGCAAGTCTTGTCCGTGATATTTGCTTTCACACTGTCCAGATCATTAAATCTTGCGAACCGCACCCCCGGGATCAGCGGTTCAAACGGTTCCCTGTAAGCAGCCGTTCCGGTCACTGAAAGAGCGCCCATAGAACGTCCGTGGAACGAATCTTCCATGGCAATGATCTCGAAACGCCCGTTCCCTTTTAATGCCGCATATTTCCTGGCAGTCTTCAGCGCCCCCTCGATCGCTTCCGTTCCGCTGTTCGTAAAAAATACATGATCCATACCGGAAACCCGGTTCAGTGCTTCCGCTGCCGCTCCGCCGTTTTCATGATAAAACAGATTGGATGTATGGCACAGTTTTTTGATCTGCTCTGTGAGACTTTCCTCTAATTCCTTATTCTGATACCCCAGACTCATTACAGCGATCCCCGCCGCGAAATCCAGATATTTTTTCCCGTCCGTATCGTAGAGATACACGCCCTCTCCATGATCCAGCACAAGCGGAAAACGGTTGTAAAGCTGAAATAACTGTTGTTCTTCTTCCTGTATTTTTTTATTCACCATGATAATACCTGCTTTCTTCCCCGTTCAGGATCGCGGTTCCGATCCCTCTGTTTGTAAAGATCTCAAGCAGCAGACAATGCGGGATCCGACCATCCAGAATATGTACCCGCGACACACCGTTTTCGATCGCATCGATACAGTTCTGCAGTTTCGGGAGCATTCCTCCTCCGATATATCCCTCTGCCATCAATTTCTCTGCTTCTTCCACCCAGAGTTCCGAAATCAGCGAGGACGGATCTTCCGGATCTTTATACACACCCTCGATATCTGTCAGGAATGCCAGTTTTTCTGCTTTCATCGCACGCGCGATCGCACAGGCGGCATCATCCGCATTGATATTATATGTCTGAAATTCATCGTCCAGACCAATCGGGCAGACGATCGGAAGAAAATCTTTTTCCAGCAGATCATAAAGGATCTGCGCATTGACTTCCTTTACTTCTCCGACAAATCCGATGTCTTTTCCGTCCGAATATTTTTTCTCTACTTTCAAAAGCCCGCCGTCTTTTCCGCTGATTCCGATCGCGCGGACACCCAGTTCCTCCACATGCTGCACGAGACTTTTGTTGACCTTGCCAAGCACCATCTCTGCCACTTCCATCGTCTCCGCGTCGGTCACACGCAGTCCGTTGATGAACTTCGGTTCCATTCCGACTTTGCCGACCCATTTGCTGATCTCTTTTCCGCCGCCGTGCACAATGATCGGTTTAAACCCAACCAATTTCAAAAGAGTGACGTCTTCGATCACCCGTTTTTTCAATTCCTCGTCCACCATCGCGCTGCCGCCGTATTTTACGACGATGATCTTCCTGTTAAATCTCTGGATGTACGGAAGCGCCTCGATCAATACTTCCGCCTTATCCAGATACTGCTGCATATTTTTATTCATAGTATTCCCTTTCTTTCCCGTTTCTGATGCTGTCTTCTTCTGTCCGATACGCCGAATGATCAGCTTCTGTAATCTGCATTAATGTCAATATAGCCATGCGTCAGATCGCATCCCCAAGCCGTCGCGTTTTCTGTTCCCTCCTTGATATCCGCCGTCGCGGTCACTTCCGGTTCGGAAAGAATCTTAGTCGCTTCGTCCTCACTGTAATCGAGAGCCACACCGTCCTCGATCAACTGGATTTTTCCTGCGGCACTTTCAATATACAGATCTACTTTTTCCGGATCAAATTGGGCTCCGGAATATCCCATCGCACAGAGGATCCGTCCCCAGTTCGCATCATGTCCTGCGATCGCTGCTTTTGTCAGATTGGAGCAGACAATGGATTTTGCAAGCACTTTCGCCTGTTCTTTTGTCGCTGCTCCTGTCACCTTTGCTTCAAAAAGCGCCGTGGCGCCCTCGCCGTCCCCCGCCATCTTCTTTGCAAGCGTCTCGTTCACCACATGCAGCGCCGCTGCGAACTGTTCATATTCCGGTGTTCCGCAATGGATTTTCGGATTCTTTGCTTTGCCGTTTGCGAGAAGCAGTACCGTATCGTTTGTCGAAGTATCTCCATCCACGGAGATCATATTATATGTATCTTTGACGTCTTCACTCAACGCCCTCTGCAGCGCTTTTTTTGTGATCGCCGCATCCGTCGTGATAAACGCCAGCATCGTGCACATATTCGGATGGATCATCCCGGATCCTTTCGCCATTCCTCCGATCGTCACGGTCTCTCCCCCGATTTCCAATGTAACCGCAATTTCTTTTTCCTTTGTGTCCGTCGTCATGATCGCCTTTGCCGCTTCATGTCCTGCCGCAAGATCTCCGCTTTTATTCTTTTCCAGCATCCCGATCCCCGCTTTGATACGTTCCATCGGGATCTGCATTCCGATCACACCGGTGGATCCGACCATTACGCCGTTTGGATCCACCCCCAACGTCTGCGCCGCCTGCTCGGCTGTTTCCTTGCAGATCTGCATTCCGTTCTCTCCGGTACATGCATTTGCGATCCCGGAATTCACAATGACTGCCTGGCATTTCACGCCGGAATCTACGACCTGACGATCCCATTTCACCGGAGCCGCTTTCACCACATTCGTTGTAAATGTTCCGGCTGCTTTACATGGCTTTTTGCTGTATATCAGCGCCATATCGGTCCGTCCCTGATATTTGATCCCTGCCTGGGCTGCCGCCGCCTCGAATCCTTTCGCCGCGGTCACTCCGCCTTTGATTATTTCCATGATCCATCCCTCTTTCCTACTGTTCGTTAAATGCTGTGATATTTTTTTCATTCAATGTAAATTCATAATAATTCAGATCCAGCCGTTCTGTCCATCCAATCGTATTCCAAAAGGCATTCCCGATATCATTTTCCGTGAATGCGATCAAGGAAACTTTACTGATCTGCTCTTCTTTCAATTTTTCCATTGCCCGTACAACCATCGCTTTTCCGATGCCGTGTCTTCTGTATCCCTCGTGCACACAGACATGATAGAGACACCCTCTTCTTCCGTCATGACCGCACAAAATACTTCCCACGATCTTCCCGTCCATCTCCGCCACTACACTGGTTGTCGGATTCCGTTTCAAAAAACGCTCGACGCCCTCTTTCGAATCGTCGATACTTCGGATCCCGAATCCTTTGATCGTCATCCAGAGTTCGTGAACGCCCTCGTAATCTTCTATCTGCATTGTTCTGACTGTCATATTCGGTCACCTCATTTTTCTTACGGGAACATCGGCACCAGTTCAAGCCCTTCTCTCTCCGGAAGTCCGAACATCAGGTTCATATTCTGCACTGCCTGACCTGCTGCCCCTTTGACCAGATTATCGATCGCCCCCATCATAATGATCCGCTTCGTCCGCGGATCGATCTGGAATCCGATATCCACATAGTTGCTTCCCTCGACCCATTTTGTTTCGGGGCAGATTCCTTTGTCCAATACCCGGATAAATTTCTCATCCTCGTAATATTTGTCATAAATCGCTTTTACCTCTTCCCAGCTCACATCTTTTTTCAGTTTTGCATACTCCGTCGCGAGGATTCCGCGATTCATCGGAACAAGATGAGGTGTAAAGTTCAACACGACTTCTTCTCCGGATGCATATCCGAGCTGTTCTTCAATTTCCGGCGTGTGACGATGCGTCGCCACACCGTATGCTTTCATATTTTCATTGACCTCGCAGAACAGATTTGCCGTCTTAGCCCCCCGTCCTGCTCCGGACGTTCCTGATTTTGCATCGATGATCAGCGTGCTCATATCGATCAGCCCCTCTTTTGCCAGCGGATAAGCTGTCAGGATCGAACAGGTCGTATAGCATCCCGGATTCGCAACAAGTCTTGCTTTTTTCACCTCTTCCCGGTTCACTTCACACAATCCATATACCGCCTCTTCAATAAACTGCGGGCTCTTATGTTCGATCCCATACCATTTTTCGTAGACCGATACATCTTTGATCCGAAAGTCCGCGCTTAGATCCACGATCTTTACTTTGGAAAGAATCTGCTCATTTACAAGCGATGCACACAGTCCCTGCGGAGTTGCCGTGAAGATCACATCCACCTGCTCTGCCAGTTCTTCCATATTATCATCCATACAAACTGCATCAACGATCTGAAATAAATTCTGATATACCGATGCATATTTCTGATCTATATAACTTCTGGAGCCGTACCATTTGATTTCCACATCTTTATGTGCCGTAAGGATCCGGACTAATTCTCCTCCCGCATATCCGGTTGCTCCGATAATTCCTGCTTTGATCATAGTATTACCATCCTTCCCTCCTGAAAATCATATACTTCCCTGTATAGGACGCCAAGACAAAAAATACCTGACATCCTGTATATTAGAAAAGCACTTGCATAATTATACATCTAAGATGAATAATATGCAAGTGCCAGTTTCAAAAAATTTTAACAAATCAAGGACGTACCTGTCCGTTTCCGAAAATAATATATTTTGTCGTCGTCAGCGCCGTCAGTCCCATCGGTCCTCTCGCATGCAGTTTCTGCGTGCTGATCCCGATCTCTGCGCCAAATCCAAATTCAAATCCGTCGGTAAACCGCGTCGATGCGTTTACATATACCGCAGCGGCGTCGATCTCATCCTGGAATTTCAGTGCATTTGCATAGTCTTTTGTGATGATCGATTCCGAATGTCCCGTATTGTAACGATTGATATGGTCGATCGCCTCCTCCAGCGAATCGACGATCTTCATTGAGATCACTGCATCCAGATATTCGGTTCCCCAGTCTTCTTCCGAAGCCTCGGCGATCTCTGTTGTGATCCGGCATGCACGTTCATCCCCGCGGATCTCCACCTGATGCTGCTTTAAACACTGCACGATCATCGGTACTACTTCCGACGCAACACGCTGATGGATCACAAGCGATTCACAGGCGTTGCAGACACCCATACGCTGTGTCTTCGCATTTTCAATGATCTCCACCGCCATATTCAGATCCGCACTTTCATCCACATAAATATGACAGTTTCCGGTACCGGTCTCGATCACCGGAACCGTGCTGTTTTCCACAACCGATGCGATCAGTCCGGCGCCGCCTCTCGGAATCAGGACGTCAATATATCCATGCAGCTTCATCATCTGCTGTACCGTCTCCCGGCTCGTATTCTCCACCAAAAGGATCAGATCCTGTGAAAGCCGTTCTTTGCGAAGTCCCTCTTTAATCACATGGACGATCGCCAGATTGGAATGGATCGCGTCGCTTCCGCCGCGCAGGATCACTGCATTTCCGGTCTTAAAGCAAAGTCCGAACGCATCTGCCGTCACATTCGGGCGGGATTCATAAATAATGCCGACTACACCGAGCGGAACCCGTTTCTGTCCGATCCGAAGTCCGTTCGGACGGTTCCACATCCGCAGTACCTCTCCGACCGGATCTTCCAGCGCCGCGATCTGACGCAGTCCTTCCGCCATTCCCTCGATCCGCTCTTTTGTCAGACAAAGCCGATCGATCAATGATTTTTTCATTCCCCGGGCTTCAGCTTCTTTTAAGTCTTTCGCATTTTCACTCAGGAGCCACTCCGTCTGAGCGACCAGCTCTTCCGCGACTGTGACAAGTCCCCGGTTCTTTTCTTCCGTGCCAAGCCTTGCCGCCTCTCTGGCTGCCTCTTTTGCCCGTTTACCAAGTATTTCCATATAATTTTCCATCGACGTTTTCCTCCATCTTCTTCTGGCGCTTTACCTGCCTGCGGAACTGCGCCCGTTCCGGCGCCAGTTCGTTTTCCAGTTCCTTTCCATGCTCTCTCGACAAAAATAACGTTCCGACTTTTTTCCCCGACATGATATCATTGATCGCATAGATATTGTCACCGTTGGCGATCACCATATCTGCCCCTGCTCTCGTCGCCACTTTTGCCGCATTGACTTTTGTCGCCATTCCTCCCGTGCCGAAGTCACTGGAAGAACCGCCCGCCATCTGTTCCAGTTTCTCGTCGATCTCCACGACGGTATGGATAAAACGGGCGTTTGGATTGCTCTTCGGATCTGCGGTATACATTCCCTCAATATCGGAAAGCAGGATCAAAAGATCCGCCTCGACCAGTTCTGCCACATTGGCTGCCAGCGTATCATTGTCCCCAAAGTTCCCATATGCAAGCTCATCGACGGAAATCGCATCGTTCTCATTGACGATTGGGACAACATGCATATTCAGCAGTGCGTCAAATGTCTGACGCGCGTTCTTTCTGCACTCTTCGTTCGTGACCGACTCCTTTGTCAGAAGAACCTGCGCGGTGAGCTGGCTGTATTCGTTAAATAATTTTTCATAGATCATCATCAGCCTGCCCTGTCCGACCGCAGCACATGCCTGCTTCTCAGCTTCCGTATCCGGCCGGTGATCCAATCCCAGCGCATTTCTCCCAACGCCCACAGCGCCGGAAGATACGACGATCACTTCTTTTCCCTGATTCCGAAGATTGATCAGGATCCGCACAAACTTCTCCAGTTTATCCAGATTAATATTCCCGGTTTCTTCATAAGTAATCGTAGTCGTTCCTACTTTTATCACAATTCGTTTCTTTTTGCTTAAAATCTCTTTTCTGTCCATCTCTCTATGAAACCGCCCTCTGTTCTTTTTCCATTCCTCATATTAGAAAGCTGTAAGACCGCTTTCCATTGGTAGCGTCAGTGTACAAGTGGAAATACGCCTTGTACACTAACGCTATCTTCACTCAAAATTTTTCATTTGTCAAGAGCAACGATTTCCGTCCGGTATATTTTCATCGCTTCCAACACTTGCATTTTCTTTCCCTAGCCGTACTTCTTCCATTTCTTTCGCCGTCTCTTCATCCAAATAATGAAACAGATAATTTTTCGTACTTTCCGCTTTTTCCATATGATTTTCACGCAGCTCTTTCTGCGCCAGTACGATCTCGGTATGCAGTTCCTTTGCCGACAGCAAATGACATCCCTGTCCGCGGATGATCACCTGTTCCGTGCCGTCCGAAGTTGCGACGGTGACTTCATATTTCCGCCCGATCTCATGTGCAACTTTTTCGATATACTGATCTGCGGTTTCCGCTTCCTTTGTATAAACGACATGGATATTATGATATTGCTGTATCTCGCCCGGAAATCCCTCTACCTTATATGCATCAAATACAAGGATCAAGGTACACTTCCGGATTCCCTGATAATTGCTCAAAATGTCCATCAGCCGCCCGCGCGCACCGTCAATGTTGATCTTGGCCAACTCGCGGAGTTCTTCCCATGCAAAGATAATATTATAACCGTCCACCAGCAAATATTCCTTTCGGCGCTCCCGTTTTCTGCTCTTATATTCTCCGGTACTGTTTGAACCAGTATCCAGTTCTGTCTTTCGATAAGAATATTTTTTTCTCGCCTGCTCCCGTTTCCGTCGGGAGGCTTCCGCCATCTTTTCCAGTTCCCGTTCCTCTTCCGGTGACAGACTGCTTACATATCTGGCTCTCTGCACCGCCGCGCTGACCGCCTGTTCGTCAAACGGATCCTGCTCCGGCTCTTCCTCTTTTGGTTTGAAGACCGACTCCAGATGCATATAATCCTCCACCTGATCCCACGGCACTACAAATCCCGCCCCATGGGCACAAAATACCGAACCGGTCGGATTCTCCAGATCCCGCTCCGAATCATAGCCGATCGCTGTGAGCACTTCCTCGGCATTGCTGCATGGCTTGTACCCACTCAGACTGCAGGAAAGCCGTCCCCGCCCCTTAGTATAGGAAATCACTTTCCTCTGATAATCCTGCATCAGAGCAACCGGCGCTTCCCCGCTGAGCACTGCCATCTCGCCGATCTGCTCCGGCGATCCGAATGTTCCGTTCATCCGCTGAAGATCCGAGAGCGCACGTCCGACCATCTCCGACGGAACTTCCAGTCTGTATTCATAATATGGCTCCAACAGTACGCTTTCTGCCTTTTTCAATCCCTGCCGCACAGCCCGGTAAGTTGCCTGCCGGAAATCACCGCCCTCCGTGTGCTTTTGGTGTGCCCGACCGGAAACAAGTGTGATCTGCATATCCGTGACCGGCGATCCGCTCAACACCCCCAAATGTTCTTTTTCTTCCAAATGTGTCAGGATCAGACGCTGCCAGTTTTTATCCAGCACATCTTCACTGCAATTGGACAGAAAATGCATTCCGCTTCCGGGTTCTCCCGGCTCCAACAGCAGATGGACTTCCGCGTAATGCCGGAGCGGTTCAAAATGTCCGACTCCCTCCACGGTATTTCGGATCGTTTCTTTATATACAATATTTCCGGCTCCGAACTCCACACGCACACCAAACCGTTCCGCGATCATACTTTTCAGGATCTCTGTCTGGACTTCTCCCATCAACTGCGCGTGGATCTCTCCCAGGCGTTCATTCCATACAATATGGAGCAGCGGTTCTTCCTCTTCCAGTTGCTTCAGATTCTGCAGCATTTTATGCACATCACAATCCTGCGGAATCCGGATCTGATAAGTCAGTACCGGTTCCAGCACCGGAAGAAACGATTCTGACTCGCATCCGATTCCCTCGCCCGGATAGGTTTTGGAAAGTCCGGTCACAGCACAGACTTCCCCGGCTTTCACCTGCCCTGCCGTCTCATATTTTGCTCCGGAATAAATACGGATCTGATTCACTTTCTCTTCCAAAAGTTCTTCTTTTACATTCAGGCAGCCGCCGGTCACTTTTAAAAATGTCAGACGGTTCCCCTGCTCGTCCCTTGCGATTTTGTATACTTTTGCACCAAATGCTTCCGGATAAGACGGCTCTCTCGTCAATACCGAGACCGCATGCATCATTTCTTCCACGCCGTTTAACTTCAGTGCAGATCCGAAAAAGCACGGAAAAATTTTCCTTTTCGAAATCATTGAGACCAGATCTTCTTTTTCCATCTCTCCTGTTTCCAGATAGCGCTCCAGAACAGCCTCGTCACAGACCGCTGCATTTTCGGCAAATATTTCGTCTGATAAAAGTCCGTCAATCCCCTGTTCTGATGTAAAATCAAGACAATTCCCGCTCAGATACTTCTGCAGATTCTGCATCAACTTTTTCCGGTCTGTTCCCTCCTGATCCATTTTATTGACAAAAAGAAACGTTGGGATCTCATATCTCGTCAACAATTTCCAAAGTGTCTCCGTATGCCCTTGCACGCCGTCCGCTCCGCTTACGACCAATATCGCATAATCCAGGATCTGGAGCGTCCGCTCCATCTCCGCCGAAAAGTCCACATGCCCCGGCGTATCCAGAAGAAATACTTCTGTATTTTCATCCAACACAAGCCTTGCCTGTTTGGAAAAAATCGTGATCCCTCTGGCACGCTCCAACGCAAACGTATCCAGAAATGCATCTTTATTATCTACCCGCCCCATCTTGCGAATACTGCCGGCTGTGTAAAGCATCGCTTCCGACAGGGTTGTCTTTCCTGCATCCACATGGGCCAATAGCCCGATACATAAATGTCTTTTTGGTCTATTTTCTGATGGATTGTTCATCGAAAATACCCCTTTCTGTTCTATATTTCATGGTCCTAGCGTCGGTGTACAAAGAGAAACCCGCCTCAAGCCGCATAATTTCAATGGTTTTCATCGTTTTTTCCTTTGTGCATTGACGCTATTCACCCTTTTTAGTTTTCATTATACCGTTTCTCGTGTATAATGAAAACAGCTAATTTTCGCATTACCAAAAAGCAAGGAGGTTTTTTCAATGGAACGATATGCAATCGCATTAAAGATCAATGATGGGAAAATGAACGACTATCGCCGCACACTCGGCAGACTCTGGCCGGAGATCACAGCATTTCTCGACCGAAACGAGATCCGCAATTTCAGCATCTGGAATGCCGAAGATCTTATTTTTATATACGGCGAACATGACACTGCATTTATGCTTTCTCCGGAAGAAGAAGCTGTGATCGAAAATCTGACATCACAAATGAGCGATCTGTTCACCTGGGTCTCCACCCCGGAGCAGAACATGCGCCTGATGTACCACAATTTCGGAATCGTCCGCTCCGATAAGGAACTGATCCGTCATCGAATGTTCATGACAAAATTAAAGCCCGGATGTGAGGAAGAATACAAAGCAAGACATGACGCTCTGATCGAACAGCGCGGCGATTCTGTGGATCCCGGACCGGACAGCAATTTCAGTATCTGGAGCGCCGGCGGTTATATTTTCGGATACAATGAGATCGATACGACCATGGAGACGGAAGAAACACCGGAAGAACACGAAAATACAATTGCATGGGAGACACGTCAATTGGAAATTATGGACTGGATCACCAATGATGTGGACTGGATGACAAAAGAACACCACGTCAGCAGTATCCGTCTGGCATGGCATCCTTAAAACCGGCACGAATCAACTTCTTTTCTTAATCTGAAACATATTTAACGAAAAAACAGGAGGGATCCACTATGGCATTTGGAATGAAAGATGTTTTAAACAGCGCTAAAACAATGGCAGGTGCAGGAGGAAGCAGTCTTCTACAAGGCGGGCTCAACAATTATAGTGAAGTATCTGCCGAACAGTTAATGCAAGAATATGGTATGTATCTAATGGACGGTGAAAATATTGTTTCCGGCTTTAAACTCATTCGTGATGCGCTTATTTTTACAGACAAAAGAATTATATTCTCAGATAAGCAAGGCGCTACGGGCAGTAAAGTTCGAATTGAATCTATCAATCTATTTTCTATTGTAGATGTAACTATGGAAACCGCCGGTTTTGGTTTTGACGACAGTGAACTTACATTCACTTATATTAAGACAGCCAATTTATTTGCTCATGACGTACAATATGTTTCTCACAAATTGGAATTTCCGAAAAAATTTAACGTACAGCCCCTGTACAAAATGCTTCAGGAACTGTCTTATGAGAATTGCCTGAGAATCAACGGTTTAAAATAATATAGTAATAAAAAAAAGAAAGGCATCACAAAATCATCTGCCCCGACGATCATTGCGTGATGCTTTTCTTCTATCTCCACTTTCTCAGGAAACGATCCACTGTCCCGCAAACACCGCTGCCACTCCAAGCGCAACGCTTAAAACCAGATACAAGAACGCGATCCACACATTTCCTTTTCCAAGCAAATCACAAGATTCCAGCGCAAAGGATGAAAATGTTGTAAATCCGCCACAAATCCCGACTTTTAAAAACAAGATCCATCTTGGATCCAACGCACTATTTTTCAGCGCAAGCGCCGCAATGATCCCGATCAAAAAACATCCTATGATATTAATCCCAAATGTTTTGATCGGAAATACAAACGATTCTTTCACCGGGAGCAGTCCGACCAAATAGCGGCAGACTGCTCCGATAAATCCTCCCATACCGACAATAATACACTCTGTCATATCCCTCTCCTCCTCATTCATGCTCAAATACTCATATCTGCATGACCTGCAACATATCCACCGCTGTCCATGCATTTCTTATGATCATAGCACAATTTCCCGATTCTGAAAATATGCTTCGTGTTCTCTCTTTTCTCTTCGACTGTTTTTGCATACTCATGTATATTCTCCCTATTTTTATTCATCTTGCCGCTTATTTTATACATTTTTTCAAATATTTTACATTTTCACTTGCATATTTATAAAAACAGGTGTATAGTAATAACAGTTTCCCAAGGAACATGGGATTCCAATGAGAAAACATGATAAAAAATAAAAATATACATATTTTAGGAGGCAAAAACAATGAGTAAAGAAAAAGTAGTATTGGCATATTCAGGTGGTCTTGACACAACAGCGATCATTCCGTGGCTGAAAGAGAATTTCGATTATGAAGTAATCTGCTGCTGCATCGACTGTGGACAGGGCGAGGAATTAGACGGATTGGAAGAACGTGCAAAACTTTCCGGTGCTTCCAAACTGTACATCGAAAATATCATCGATGAATTCTGTGACGATTACATTGTTCCGTGCGTAAAAGCCGGAGCTGTTTATGAGAACAAATATCTTCTCGGAACATCCATGGCACGTCCGGTCATTGCAAAACGTCTCGTAGAGATTGCCCGGAAAGAGGGCGCAAGCGCGATCTGCCACGGTGCAACAGGAAAAGGAAATGACCAGATCCGTTTTGAACTCGGAATCAAAGCATTGGCGCCGGATCTTAAGATCATTGCTCCATGGCGTATGACAGACGTATGGACGATGCAGTCCCGTGAAGAAGAAATCGAATACTGCAAACAGCACGGAATCGATCTTCCGTTTGATGCAAAACACAGTTACAGCCGCGACCGCAACCTGTGGCATATCAGTCATGAGGGTCTGGAACTGGAAGATCCTGCCTGCGAGCCGAACTATGACGATCTGCTCGTTCTCGGGGTTTCTCCTGAAAAAGCTCCGGATGAAGCAGAATATGTGACAATGACATTTGAAGCAGGCGTTCCGAAAACATTGAACGGAAAAGAAATGAAAGTTTCCGAGATCATCACCGAACTCAATGCGCTCGGCGGAAAACATGGTATCGGTATTGTTGATATCGTGGAAAACCGTGTTGTCGGCATGAAATCCCGTGGTGTTTATGAGACACCGGGCGGAACGATCCTGATGGCCGCACATGAACAGTTGGAAGAACTTGTACTTGACCGTGCAACTTATGAAGTAAAAAAAGACCTCGGCAACAAATTTGCCCAGATCGTATACGAGGGCAAGTGGTTTACACCGCTTCGTGAGGCGATTCAGGCATTCGTCGACGTTACCCAGCAGTATGTAACAGGTGAAGTCAAATTCAAACTGTACAAAGGCAATATCATCAAAGCCGGCGAGACTTCTCCATATTCACTTTACAGTGAGTCACTGGCAAGTTTCACAACCGGGGAACTGTACGACCACCACGATGCAGAGGGATTCATCAATCTGTTTGGTCTTCCGCTGAAAGTTCGTGCCATGAAAATGCAGGAATTAGAAAAATAAGATCTCCATTCTCAAAATTACCATACAAGAAACGTCTGTCAGGGAAATTCCCCGGCAGACGTTTTCTCAAGTTCTCATGTAATTCCTGTCTTATATGCATCCTCCCCATATTATAAAGAAAGAATCTCATCCACCAGATCTGACTGGATCTCACTTTTAATATAGCTTTGCATAAATGTCTTCATACTGTTTTTACTGTAACGATTGCCATGAATGATCTGTCCCAAACGACGGACTGTCTTTTCCACACTGTCATTGATCAAAATGTAATCATACTGTTCTGCACAGAGGATCTCCTCCTGTGCGATGGAAAGAAGCTCTTCGATCTTTTCATCATTTCCCGCATGACGTTCGCGGATCCTCGTTTCCAATGCTTCCCACGTCGGAGAGAGAATAAAGATCAGTGTCGCCTCCGGACATCTCGCACGAATCCGCATCGCCCCGGTCACATCTGCAATCACGATCACATTCTTCCCCTGCTTTCTCTGCTCTTCCACTGCTTTTCTCGGAGTTCCGTAACCATTCCGATTATAATACTCGTACTCCAGAAGCTGCTGGGAACGGACCATTCGTTCAAATTCAAACTGGGATACAAAATAATGTTCTCTTCCGTCTACCTCTTCCGGCTTCTGCGCCCGGGTTGTCACGGAAACACACTTCACCGCACTCTCATGTTGCTTCATGTACTCTTTAATGATCGTCCTTTTCCCCACTCCGCTCGGTCCGGAAATCACGATCAGCTGTCCGTATTCGGCAATCTTCTCAAAATATTCCTTATCTTTTCCCATGTCACAAGTCTCCCTTCTCGTATTTTGAATATTCTGTAAATAATTAATTTTATTATACAAAGAAAGAAAACAAAAGGCAATATAAGTTATTTTATTAACACTGATTCTTCTGCCGAACTTTTCTTCCGATTCTCTTATAGTTTCACGGCGATCTTTATGGCGCCATCTTCTTTATTCTCAAATATTTCATATCCTTTCAATATATCCGCAAATGGAATCCGATGTGTGATCAGACACGTTGTATCTATTTTTCCGTCCGCGATCAGTTCCATAATCCGTTCACAGTCACTGCCATCCACTCCGCCGGTTTTTAACGTCAGATTCTTCCCATACATCTGTGGAAGCGGAATGACCTGATCTTCCTCATACATCGCGATCACCGCTACGATACCGTTCGGTCTTGCAAGTTTCCATGCCAGTTGGAATGTCTCTCTGCCTCCCGCCACTTCAAATACTGTATCCGCTCCTCTTCCATGACTTTCTTCTTTGATCCGCATTTCCAGTTCTTTTTCCGTCATCTGCTGCGGATTCCATATAATATCCGCAAGTCCTGCATTTTTCGCAAGCTGCAGTCGGCTCTCATCTGTATCCAGAGCAATAATTTTCGATGGACTGTACAATCCGGCGCACATCATCGTACAAAGACCGGTCGGTCCTGCCCCGATAACCAAAACGGTATCCGCAGGTCTGATTTCCCCGATCTTTGCTCCCCAATATCCGGTTGACAATATATCCCCTGTAAACAGTGCCTGTTCATCTGTCACATGATCCGGGATCTTAGTCAGTCCGTTGTCTGCATATGGGATCCTTGCATATTCCGCCTGCCCGCCGTCTATTCTGCATCCCAGCGCCCAGCCGCCGTTTGGATCCGTACAGTTATTGACAAACCCCTGTCTGCAATAAAAGCATTCTCCGCAAAAAGTTTCTACATTTACAGCCACACGGTCTCCGGGTTTCACTTTGCATACCGCGCTTCCGACTTCCTCCACGATCCCGACAAATTCATGTCCCAGTATCGTTCCCGGCACAGCCCTCGGAACCGCCCCATGTTTGATATGAAGATCGCTGGAGCAGATCGTCGTCAATGTCACTTTTATGACCGCGTCCGTTTCCTCCCGGATCTTCGGGCGCGGACGCTCTTCCATTTCAATTTTCCCATTTTCCTTATAAACAACTGCTTTCATTGATCTCTCCTCCTGTCTCGCTTAACACACGCATCGCATTTCCGTGCCATATCTTATCCAACTGCCGCTCTGTGATCCCGCATTGCTTCATACACTCCCATAAGAGTTCCATTTCCCCCACATGAGAAATATATGCCTCGTTCTTTGGCTCTTCGATCTCATACCCGTCAAAATCCGATCCGATCGCGGGAAGATCCTCGCCGCCTTTCCGGATCATATGCAGTGTATGCTCACATAAAGTTCTTCTCGTCACCCGTTTCCCATTCTCTCTCACAAAATGCGGATAAAAATTCAATCCGGCAACACCGCCTGTTTCTCCAAGCGCACGCAGCATCTCATCAGACAGATTTCGGGGATGTCCGCAAAGCGCCCGGCAATTTGAATGAGAAGCGATCACCGGCTTTTCGCTTAAACGGATGCAGTCCCAAAATCCGCCGTCCGACAAATGGGAAACATCGATAAGGATTCCCTGTCGGTTCATCTCTTTTACAATCATCTTCCCAAACGGTTTCAATCCCATTTCCATCGCTGTCCGCTCCCGGCTGTTTGGATAACCGATGCAGTTCTCATAGTTCCATGTCAATGTGATCAGTCGGATCCCTCTTTGCTTTAATACTTTCAGACGTTCCGGCTTCCCGTCCAAAACACCGCCCTCTTCCAAGGATGCCATCGCTGATATCTTTCCGCATTTTCTGTTCTTTTCAATTTCACTTCCATTGTGCACGATCCGGATCTCGTCTTTATTTTCCTCAACTTCCTGCTCCATCCGGTCAAGAAGACGGAAAACTTCCGCATACCCGTCTTCCCATGTTTTCCATTCTTTCCGGTAAATAAAACAGGCAAATATCTGCAGGATCGTCCCCGCCCTGCGCATGCCGTCCAGATCAATAGAAAGCGAATTTTTCGCAAGACTGCTCCCATCGTCCCGTCGTTTCAACTCATATATCGTATCACAATGCAGATCGATCAATTGCATAGTTTTCTCCTCCGTTTTTATTCTTTTTCTATTATAGTATACTTTTCCAATATTTGACATACCCTAAAGAAGTACATTCAAATCTTAAATATCACGTCGGTGTATAATGATCCAAACGCTCCCTTTGTACACTGACGCAAAGGAGTGCTTATGAACAAAACGCCATCATCCGGACGCCGGATTTCACACAAACCCAAAATCGGAATCGTTGTCTGTGGTTTTATCGACAACCGCCAGTTCGTCACCAATGCCTATATCCAATCCGTCCGTTATTCCGGCGGGATCCCACTGATCCTGCCACTGATCCGTTCAGACCGGATCCTCGAAGAATATCTGGAATTATGCGACGGATTTCTTTTCTGCGGAGGCAACGATATTACACCTCTTCTTTTCGGACAAGAACCCAAAAATGGAAATGGGAAAACCAACATCACTCTGGATCTTTTTCAGATCCGCCTTATGAAACAGCTCCTCCGGACAGAAAAACCGTTTCTCTCCATCTGCCGGGGCATGCAGGTATTCAATGTCGCCTGCGGCGGAAGCATTTATCAGGATCTTTCCCTCCGTCCGGGAGAACATCTGGATCATATGCAGCAATCCTTTTCCCGGGACGAGATCAGTCATAAGATCACGGTCCGCCCGGACACACGGCTAAAACAATATATCGGAAGCACTTTGTATGTCAACAGCTACCATCATCAGGCTCTGGATCAGATCGGGGATGGGCTGATCGTCAGTGCAACCGCATCCGACGGCACAGTGGAAGCCATCGAAATGCCGTCCCACCCGTTTGCCATCGGCGTACAGTGGCATCCGGAAAGTATGTACCGCACCTCCCCGGAAATGCGGGAACTGTTCGGCAGTTTTATCCTGCGAGCCGCCGCATAAAACGCTGCATAAATCGACCGTATTTTCCTTGTACACGGACGCCGGCTTCGCTATGTATAAAAAAAACTTCCCCGGAAATACTAAACGCTGTAACAACATTATTATTTCCAAAGGAGGTCACTACTATGTCCGAAATTTCTGTATTGGATCTGCAGAACCTGCGCCACCTGATCGGCGGTTATGACACAACACATTGCAAGATGACAGACTATGCCTCTCAGGCAGAAGATCCGGAAGTCAAAAAATTATTTCAGGATGCAGCTGATTCTGCTATGAAAAACAAGCAGGATCTTATGAAATTTTTATCTTAAACGAGGTGATACACATGAATGAGAAAACAATGGTTTCCGACGCCCTTGTCGGAGTTAACGGTGAACTGAAAATGTTCGGAGATATGATTCCGCAGACTGAAAACCAGGAATTAAAGCAGTGTCTGAAACAAATCCGAAATCAATGTGAGATGTCTCAGGAAAAACTGTACCAGATTGCACGGGAAAAAAGCTACTACGTTCCCGCTGCCAAAGCGACGAAAGAAGAAGTCGATCACGTCAGATCCATTCTGACACAGCCGAAAACTTTTTAAAACCGCTTGACAGATGATGCTGCATATTGACTGAAACTTGAAACCGGAGCGACCGACTTATTGTCACTATGCACCCGTTAGAATGCACCCATGGCGCATACGAAAAACAGACCGGATGGACGCGGATCTTCTTTTTGAAAATCCCTCTCATCCGGTCTGTTTTGCTGTTTTTCCTTATTTATTTCTTTCGTCGCTCTCTGATCGCCAGAGTTGTCCCGACCAGAAGCAGACAACAGATCCAGACACTTTTTGCTTCCCAGATCTTGGCTGCTGCCGCGCCCAAGACCGCTCCGCCGATGAACATCCCGATAATCCCGAAATAATGCGCCGCACTTTCCAAAGCTTTCCGCTCCCGCTCTGCAAAATATACATACAATTTTTCTGTACCTGAGCGCAGATTTCCCGTGCACATTGTCGATGCGTACGGTACGTTTCTCACTTTTCGGAATGTATTGACCTGAATCGAGCAAATAAAGGAGATCGTCACATTGACGAACGCGTCGGGAACCGACAATGGCAGCAATCCGATCCCGAGAAGAAGCGCCGCCTCGATCAGAAGCACAACCTGTTCAAAACGGATCCCTCCGGTTCCCGAAAAACAGCGTTTCAATAAATTTGTCACAAAAACTCCGGCGGAAAATGCAAGAATCGGGATCAGATAATACCCCGCCCGGCTCCAATTCGTTTCCGCAAGATTTGCCGCAAGCAGAACTATATTTCCCGTCTGTGCATTGGCAAAAACTCCGCCGCGGAGCAAGTATGTATAGATATCCAAAAAACCTCCTACCAAAGCAAGAACTGCCGCCACCCGAAATGTCTCATGGGCAGGAAGCTTTGCTCCCTGCCCATCTTGATTAACGGTCTGCATTTTCAAGCAGCTTTTCGATACTTACAAGCTTCACACTCAATACGAAAATTTCCGCTGCTGTTTTCAATTCTTCCGGTGTCGGATAAGACGGTGCGATCCGGATATTGCTGTCTTTCGGATCCTTTCCATATGGGAATGTCGCACCGGCCCCTGTCATAACGAGCCCGGCTTCTTTCGCTTTTGCAACGATCGCCTTTGCACATCCCTCCATCGCATCAAAAGAGATGAAATATCCTCCGCGCGGTGCGATCCAGGAGCCGATCTCTAATCCGCCGAGTTCCCGATCCAATGTCTCCAGAACAGCGTCAAATTTCGGTCTCATAATATCGGCATGTTTCTTCATATGCTCTACCATTCCGTGAATATCTTTAAAATATCTCACATGACGGAGCTGGTTCAGTTTATCATGTCCGATCGTCTGTACTTTCATCATCTCGCGGATTTCTTTCAGGTTCGCATCGGAAGCGGCGATCGCTGCGATTCCGGAACCCGGAAAACTGATCTTTGAGGTAGATGAAAATTTATAAACCATATCCGGATTGCCGGCTTTTTTACATTCCATCAAAATCTCTGTCAGATAATCCTGTTTATCTTCATAAAGATGGTGGATTCCGTATGCATTGTCCCAGAAAATACGGAAATCTTTTGCCGCCGGCTTCAGTGTCGCGAAACGGTGTACTGTTTCATCAGAATAGGTAATTCCCTGAGGATTGGAATATTTCGGAACACACCAGATTCCTTTGATCGCCTCATCTTCTGCGACCAGCTTTTCTACCATATCCATATCCGGTCCGGTCGCCGTCATCGGCACATTGATCATTTCAATTCCGAAATGTTCTGTGATCGCAAAATGTCTGTCATATCCCGGAACCGGACAGAGGAACTTTACTTTATCCAGTTTCGCCCATGGCGTGCTTCCGAGAACTCCATGCGTCATCGCACGTGCAATCGTATCGTACATAATATTCAAGCTGGAATTACCGAAAATCACAATGTTGTCTTTCGGAACTTCCATCATGTCAGCAAGAAGCTGCTTCGCCTCTGTGATTCCGTCCAAAACACCATAATTTCTGCAGTCCACTCCATCTTCACCGATCAGATCCGATGAACTGTTCAGAACATCCATCATTTCCATGGACAGATTCAGCTGTGCCGCAGACGGTTTTCCGCGGGACATATCTAATTTCAGGTTCTTTGCTTTCACTTCGTCAAACTCTTTTTCCAGTTGTGATTTTAATACTTTTAACTCTTCTCCACTCAAATCTTTGTACGCCGTCATACCTATTCCTCCGTTTTTTTACTCACTGCTTGATATTCTATCTGATTTTTGACATTTCGTCAATCATTTCTTGCAAAAAAATGTAATTCTTTTTTGTTTTTTCATTCCCATCTCAAGCCTTTTGAAATATTCTTTTTATCTCCATTCATTTATCACAAACTTCTTGTCAGTTCTGTCTCATATATGATATGATATTTTCGTGTGTCAACTTTTTAACAAATAGAATCTATATATTAGGAATTTTATTTGTTTTTGATGCAGAAACTAAGAAAAAAGGAAAAGGAGAAAAAGGCATGCAAAGAAGAGGAACACAAGCTTTTCCCGGCGGCGTGCATCCAACAGACGGTTCCGATAAAGCTCTGTCTATGGATCAGGCTGTGAAGCCCTACCGCCCTGACATTGTCACCATTTTGTCGGAACAGACTTTCGGCGGGACTTGTCAGTTTACCGTAACCCCCGGGGAATCCGTCATTGAAGGCCAGTTGATCGGGAAACCGGAAGCATTTCTGGCTGCTCCCCTCCATGCAAGTATCAGTGGAACCGTTCTGGATGTAAAAGAAGTGGAACAACTGGGACGTAAGATCACCGCATGTATCATACAACGTGAAAGTGATCACTGTCAGGTTTCACACACAGACACCTCTATTCCGCACGATACTGCTGCCGAATGCGCTGAAAGAAAAGGCGTTGATTATCAAACCGAGATTTCCGATATCCGATCCATTTCCCGGGAAGAGATTCTTTCGGGGATTCGCGACGGCGGACTGACCGGTATGGGAGGCGCAGGCTTTCCCACTCACAAAAAATATGAAACTGACAAACCGATCGATGCTCTGCTGATCAATGGTGCGGAATGCGAACCATTCCTGACCTGCGATTACCGCCTGATGCTGGAAGAAGCTTATGCGCTGATCAACGGCGTCCGTCTGCTCTTAAAAGGTTCCGGAGCAAAGAAAGCGTATATCTGTCTTGAGGACAATAAACCGAAAGCAGCAGAACATTTAACCCATATATTGGATGAGGCAAAAGCGAAAGGTTTGATCGCGACCGATGAAACGATCGAGCTCACTGTCCTCCCTGCAAAATACCCTCAGGGTGGAGAACGTCAGCTGATACAGGCGGTTCTAAAAAGAGAAGTCCCGATGGGACAGCTTCCCGCAGATGCCGGCGTGATCGTATCCAATGTCGGAACTGCCAAAGCCGCTGCAGATCAGATTCTCGGAAATCTCCCGCTTACGAAACGGATCGTTACCGTGACCGGACTGGTCGCGCATCCGGGCAACTATCTCGTTCCCATTGGCACTTCCGCAAAAGAACTGCTTCAATTTTGCGGCGGTGTAACCGCAAAAGAAAACCGGATCATTGCGGGAGGACCTATGACCGGTCCATGCGCTACATCGAACTGGAACGGTGAAGACGAGTTATTTCATATTACAAAAAGTACATCCGGGATCCTTGTACTTCCCGATGCTGCTTATGAAGAGTCCCCATGCATCCGCTGTCTCGGATGTGCGGATGTATGCCCTGCCGGGCTGACTCCATATCAGATTGAAATCGCATTTTTAAATGAAGATCATGAACTCTGCGAAGAACTTTATGCAAGTGAATGTATTGCCTGCGGCTGCTGTTCTTATATCTGCCCTGCAAAGCGTCAGCTTGCGGTACGCACCCGCATGGCAAGAGATCTCGTCAAACAACGTATGCGTGAAAGGGCGGTGAAATCATCATGAAACAGGTAATCTTACCAGGCGGTCCTCATCTTCGCACCGCGCAGACAACCCGGAACATGATGTTCCACGTTGCACTTTCCCTTGTGCCGGCTCTTTTGGGCGCAATTTACTTTTTCGGGATCCGTGCACTTTATCTGACAGCTCTTTCCGTTGCCGTGTGTGTGATCACAGAATATCTCTGGCAAAAACTGACCGGAAAACAGATCACTGCCGGCGATTTCAGCGCAGTCGTTACCGGAATGCTCCTTGCATTCAATATGCCGATCGAAACGCCCGTCTGGGTGATCGTTGCCACTGCGGTATTCAGCATCCTATTCGTCAAACAAATGTTTGGCGGTATCGGCAACAACTTTGCCAACCCTGCATTGATGGGGCGGCTTTTCGCCATGGTCGTATGGCCGGGCACTGTCATGCAGTACACCGTCCCCCGCACGCTTCCGGCGGACGCCGTATCTTCGGCAACTGTACTTGGAACAGTCAAGAACGGTGGGGAAGCCGGTTACAATTATCTCCAGATGTTTCTCGGTGAAATTCCGGGCGCACTGGGTGAGACAAGTAAACTTCTGCTTCTCGTTGGATTTGCCTATCTTTGTTACATGGGCATCGTCAATGCCGGCGCAGCGCTTACTTATATCGGAACAGTCCTGCTCCTGACTTTTGTATTTGGACCAACCGGACTGTTTACCGGGGACATTTTGTTAAATCTTTTCGGAGGCGGTCTGATCATCGGCGGCTGCTACATGCTGACAGACTATGTGTTTGTCTCCCGGAAAGGTCGGATACTCTATGCAGTGACAGCCGGGATCATCACCGCGGCGATCCGCATTTTCAGCCCATATCCGGAGGGCATTTGCTTCGGAATCCTGACCGCAAACTGTCTTGCCGGAGCACTGTCGCTTCTATATAAGAAACATGTATACGGAACAAAAAAAGCTTAATGGAGGAATGAGATGAAAAATAAAACTGTAAAAGGAATCATCGCTTTGGCGGTTGTGACAGCACTTTCTTTCGCTGTCATTATCGGTTCCAATCAATTATCAAAAAATATGACTGCCGGTACACAAGGTGAAACCGCCGAAATCACGGAAGAATTGGATGTCAGCGGCACCGAACAGATCGACAAAGCAGCAAAAACCGAGAGCGACTATGTCGTTACCGTCCGCGAAAAGGGATACGGCGGAGATATTGTCATGAACGTTTCATTTGACGAAACTGCCGCTTCTGTCACAAAACTGGAAATTACAGAGCAGAATGAAACGGAAGGATTGGGATCCAAGATCACAGAAGAAGCATTTTTAGAGCAGTTCAACGGGATTTCTGCTCCGGTCACGCTTCCGGGTACGGATGCAGGAAATTCTTCCGCTGAAAATAGTTCTGATAACTCTGCTATTTTGGATGCGCTTGATCAGGCAAAACTTTCTGACGGTACATTCACTGCGAAAGGAGAGCCGGATTCCAACGGATTTACAGAAGAAGTTACTTTGACCGTAAAAGACGGAAAGATCACAGAAGTTAATTGGGATGGGATCACAGAAGACGGCACAAAGAAAAGCGTGATGTCTGAAAACGGCGAATATGTTATGACCGAAGACGGACCTACCTGGAAAGAACAGGCAGAAGCACTTGCAGACGCCCTGATCGAGAATCAGTCTCTCCGTTTCCTCACAACAAATGTGGAGGGAAAAACCGATGCCGTTTCCGGCGTCAGCATCGCAGTCGGCAGTTTCATCAGCCTGACCGAAGACTGCCTTGCACAGTCGGGAAATGTCGATCTGAGTGCCTTAGCTGCCGATCAGAACGAGGATTCTGAAAACGGATCTGACACTGCTTCAGACAATGATTCTGCGATCGACGCTGTTTCCGGTGCAACGGTCTCATCAACTGCCGTTGTCAACGGAATCAATCGTGCTTACGAATTTTTGCAGACTGTAAAATAAAAACGGAGGATTTATTATGAAATTACGTTATCCGGCAGAAGCCTTTGCCCTCGGAATCATCCTGTTTTCAGCGGGAATGAAAGAAGCTTTTGCAGCCGGAATTCTGGTGATCTTGACTGCAGTCTTTGCAGAATTTTTGAAAGATCTTCTGGAAAATGCAGTACCGACATGGAGTCTCACACTCTGTGTCTTGATTGCTTCCGGTGTTTTCTGTGCCTCCGCATGTCAGATCGGTTTTGCCTATCTTGGTCTTTCACTGTCTGTCGGCACATGGCTGATGAGCTTGATCGTCGGACTTTTATGTGCCCGGCATGCACTGTCCGGCAATATAGAAAATGAATATGGCGAACTGTTTTTTGAGAGCGCCGTCGCTTGGGGATTCTGGATCCTCCTCGCGATCATACGGGAATTCATGGGAAGCGGAACGATCTTTGGCAATCCGGTATTCCAAAATCCGATCCAGTCCAAAATCTTTCTGGAAAGTACTTTTGCATTTTTGACCGCCGGACTTGTGCTGGCATTTACGAACGGTTTTTTGAAGAAAAATTGCCGTGGTTTCAATAGCCTATTGGTTGTCATACCGACCGCTGTTTTCATTCGCCCGTTCACGATCTCAAGCTTTACCGGTTTCGCAGAATATCTGGGAATTGCCTGGACGATCATTGTACCGATCCTGCTCTTTCTTTCTGTAAAACAGACGCTGAAATTTTCCCAGCCCGGCAAAGCATACAGAGGACTTCCGACTGATCTGATAGCGGCGGGATTTATTTACATGATATTGAGTATCTATTAAAAAGCAAAAAATAGGATTTCAAGCAGTGAATATGCTTGAAATCCTATTTTTTATTCATAATTCAGCGGTACTTCTTCCTCAAAATGCTCGCTGTAATGAAGTTCTCCATCTTCCGTAATAAACACTGCCTGTGTATCCGGAAGACTGTTGATCAGTTCCAGTCCTTTTTCCAGCCCAAGTGCAAAACATACTGTACTCAGCCCGTCTCCGTCCACAGACTCGTCAGATAAGATCGTCACAGCGGTAAGCCCGTTTTCATACGGATAGCCGCTCTTCGGATTCAAAATATGGTGGTATAATTTTCCGTCTTTTTCAAAATACCGCTCATAAATCCCGGAGGACACAACGGAACGGTCCCGGATTCCTGCGGTTGCCACCGTTTCATTGCGGTCCGCAAACGGTTTTTGTATGCCTACCCGGAATGCTTCTCCATCCGGTCGTGCTCCGATACATAACACATTACCGCCCAGATCGATCACTGCGCTTTCAACCCCCTCGCTTATAAGGAATTCCTTGATCTTATCCGCAATATATCCTTTTGCAATGGCGCCCAGCTCCAGCCCCATTCCGTCTTCCTGAAACCGGATTTTATTCCCTTTTAACTCTACTTTTTCGTAGCCTACATGCTTCTGTGCTTCGACAAGCGTCTGCGAATCCGGAATCTGTTTTTCTCCCGATGTAAAGTCCCACAGCGAAGACAGCGGCTCGATCGTAATATCGAAAGCACCTCCGGATAATTCACTGTAATACAAACCTTTTCCGATCAGTTCCGCACATTCCTCCGATAAAATATAATACCCGTCTTCCTGCGGAAGCTTTCCCTCATTCAGCAGATAAATCTCACTGTCCGTGCGCGTCCGGCTGAAAATCTTCTCATACTTATCACAGAGCGCAAGCGCATCCTGTAAAATCTTTTCATCCTGTGAATCGTAGATCGTCACTTTCACAACCGTATTCAGCTTAAACGCTGTTGCTGTGATCGGTTCTTCCGGCTTCTGCATTTTCCCGTAGCATACGATAAATACGCTCAGTACAACTACAAACAGGATTCCTATCCATAAGTTTCGTTTTTTCTCCGTATCTAACACCTTTTTTGCAAATCACCTTCTACTTTCCCATCACGTCCTGATATGATGCATGTTTCTCTAACGCTTCCGTCAAACGCACCATCTGCGAAAGGTCGCCGATCAAAATTACACCGCACAGCCGGTTATTCAGGAAATAATATTTGTAATACTGCCCTTTTCCCATATCTTGGAATTCTACCGTCTTGTAGAGCAGATTCGGATTCTTTCCGTTATCTCCCGCTGCAAACACAGCCGTATTCATTCCATGGAATGTCAACGCTGCCGATACCGGCTGATACTCTTTTTCTTCTCCTGCCGCATTGGCTCCGGCAATCTTTCCCTCTTCCATCGCTTCCGGCCAGATTGCATAGTTTATCCCTTGATACTGCGCACAGTCACCGCATGCATAAATTCCCGGAATATTTGTTTCCATCCGTTCATTGACTACAACAGCCCGCTCGATTTCCAGTCCGATCTCTTGCGCAAGTCCGGTATTAGCTCTCACACCTGCCGATACAATAACCAACTCTGCCGGATACAGCGTTCCGTCTGCAAGTCTTACACCGCTGACGCATCCGTCTCCCTCGATCGCATCGATTGAAACACCTGTGTGGATCTTCACACCGTTTTTCTCTGCAATGGTCTGCAAAAGCTGTGCGGATCCGGCATCCAGCTGCCGTCCCATCAGAACCGGAGCCGCTTCCAGAACTTCTACATGAAGCCCCGCTTTTTTCAGCTCCCAGGCAGCCTCCAACCCCAGAACGCCTCCGCCGATCACAACAGCATGTTTCACGCGTTCTTCTTTAAAAATCCGCTCTGCTCTCTCTACATCATCCAAACGTCGGATCGCAACAACTTCCGGCTGATCACTTCCCTTGATCGGAGGAATAAAGCATTCACTTCCAAGCGCATAGATCAATTTTGTAAAGTGAATCCGGCTCGCATCGTCCAAAAGAACTTCTTTCGCTTCTACATCAATCTTCTGTACCTGCCTGCCAAGCATCCGATAAATCTGATGTTCCTCATACCATTCACTTTGCTCGATCGCTATCTGCTTCGCACTTAATCCGGCAACCATCGATTTCGTCAGCATCGGACGATTATAAGATTCATACGGCTCATTGGAGATCATAATGACCGTGCCGGTCTTATCCCGTTCCCTGATCGCTTTCGCAGCCTGAAATCCGGCAACGCCATTTCCAAGGATCACATAAAATTCTTCCGTATTATTCTGATAACCGCTTTCTTCCTCTTCTACCGGAATAAAATTCTCTTTTCCTACACCACAGACCGGACATATTTCCATCGAGTCATCAAAAATTTCTCCGCAGACAAGGCATTTCACCAATGTTCTCGCCCCTTTTTTCTTTGGACGGACCGGTTCTTTGTCCTGTATCAGACATCCGAACTGATACCCGTACTCATAAGCGCTGACCAAATCCGCTTCCGACGGTTTAAACCGGACACGGAATCCATCTGACACTTTCATGCGAAGCTGCTTTAAACGCTCCGTAATGTGCAAAACGCCCTCTCCGCTCCATCCATAACTGCCAAATGCCGCCGCATATTTTCCACCATGAGTTGCCGGAAACATTCCGAGTGTCAGATCCCAGATCGGTTTCAACGCTTCCCCGACGATCGTCGGTGTTCCGAGCAAAATTCCGTCTGCAAATAAAAGTTCCTCATTTACTTTTTCCGGCTCTGCCTTCACCATATCATACAGCCGCATATCCACGTCACCGCTGTCTTTCACACCCTCTGCAATCTTCTCCGCCAGCATTTTTGTGTAGCCATAAGCGCTCACATACGGCATCACTACGGTTTTCTTTGGATTCGGATTCACTAATGTAGACCATTCTCTGTATTGTCTCATTACTTCTTTGATCCGCTCGCCGACAAGCACCGGCCCATGTCCGGTACAGATCATACTGATATCCATCTTCTCCACGCGATCCAGCGCTTTTAACATAAATGGCTTAAATGGTCCTATGATACAGTCATAGTAATATTTTAATGCCGTCTGATAATCCTGTTCTGCGGTGATCTCGGTTGATACGATCTCCGGAAGACAATAATGCGCTCCGAAGGAATCACAGGTCACCAGTATCTGCTCTTCCTCTATAAACGTATACATCGTATCCGGCCAATGAAGATTCGGCACAAACATAAATTTCAACGTCTTATCCCCGATCTTCATTACCTGATTATCTTTCACCGCAATACTGACAAAATCCCGGTTTACGATTTCTTTCAGAAATCCAATCGCACATCCGGTTGCCAGAACTTTCATCTGCGGGCTGTAATCCAACAGACGTTCCACACTTCCCGCATGATCCGGCTCCGTATGACTGACTACCAGATAATCTATTTTCGTCACGTCAATGACTTCCTTTAATTTCTCGATATATTCTTCAAAAAATTTTGCTTTTGCCGTTTCAAACAGAACAATCTGATCCCCTGCTTTCATAACGTAAGAATTATAGGTCGTACCAAATTCTGTGTACATAATGATGTCGAACACTCGAAGTTCTTCATCCTGAATCCCTGTCCAATAGAACCCGTCCCGTAGCTTCACTGATTTCATAATAGACCTCCTTCTTTTATCCTGTGTCCATTCTATCAAATCTTCGCCTGATCCGCCAGTACAGATTTGGTATTTTTGCCTTCACTTTTTGGCTTACTCTAAAATCTGCTTTACTTTCTCCTCGGGGATTCCACAAACCTCGGCGATCTCCTTTGACGTCTTTCCCATCAAAGATAATTTAAAGATACGTTTGGTGTTCTCTTCACCCTCCCGTCGCCCCTCTTCCCAGGCTTCCTCACGTTCCATACGCAAATGCTTCTCCTGATCATATTCAAAGATACTCATCGCTTTTGCCTCCGCTCTGTGTTTTTTCAGAAACTCCTCTAAGATCCCCTCTTCTATACACTCGCAAATCGCCCGTTCCACTGCATCTTCCAGACTCATTTTCTCGGCATATTTACGGATCTTATCCGTATAAAGCGCATATTCTTTCAACGTCCGGCATGCTTCCTTTAATTTCCGATTGTGCGCTCCGTTGATATTCAGTATCCTTGTCCTCTCCTTTCAACACATCAGAAATCCATTCGATAATACCGTTCAAACGATTCCGCTTTATTTCCAACATCATTTTCTGTGTTTCAAGAATCTTACGATTGTCACTTTCGGAATCTTTCATAATTACTTTTATTTCCGACAATGGAACCTCCATTTCCCGAAAAAACATAATCTGACGCAAGATTTTTAATGAACTTTCATCATACAAGCGGTATCCTGCTTCTGTTACTTTCGCAGGTTTTAACAAATCAATTTCATCATAGTATCGTAATGTTCTTATACTGATTCCTGTCAGTTCGGATACTTCTTTCACTGTTTTCATACGTTCTCCTTTCTCTTTCATCGTAAACCGTTACGTTACTGGAGAGTCAAGATATTTTTCTATTTTATCACATTTTTATTACATCTTCGAAATATTTACTCCATTTTCTCTCAATTATTTCAATATTGGAATATAAATGAAACGGTAGCGGAAATTGCAGCAAAACATAATCAACTCAATGGAACTCTCACTACTGTCAATTATGATTAAAAGGAAAAACAGACAGTCCTGTCAAAAAACTGTCTGCTACAAACTTGGAGTTGTCACTCTGGCAATTCCATTTCATTATTCATTTTTACAAATCCATATTTTTCATATAACGACCGCCCCATATCTGTCGCTTCTAATGATATAGCGGAGATGCCTTTACTCTTACTATCTTTAATCAACATATCTAATGTTCTATAAGCAATTCCTTTTCTTCTGTACTTTGGATTAGTGTACATATTCATTATGTACGCCTTTTTTCCGCTCGGATTATGATAGGTCGGCATCACTTGAAAAAAACTAACACCACCAGTTCCAATACAACAATTCCCATTAGCAAGCCATGAAGAATTGTCCCCCAAACTGATTTCCATGTTGTATAACTTATGACCATAGTTTAAGCACTACCGAGTGTAATACCTGATTTAACAGTTTTTTGTACTATTGCTATTTTATTTTTTCTTTTTCGGTTTTGGCGTTGGTAGTTCATCATACATTACATAAAACAAACCTTTCAAAAATTCCTTATTATCAACTTCATCTACCAACAACATCTCTTTTGCTCCCTCATAGGGTAATTCATATGAAGCTGTTGGCATATAACTAATTGCTGATTTTACTGGCTTAACAAGTAATCTATCATCATAGATACCGCCTACAATCTTGCCACGATAATAAATAATAAATTCTCCCATCATAGCTCGATAAGTAATTTCTTCTAACTCAGATATCTGACCTAAAATAAATTCTAAGTATTCCCTGCTTGATGCCATATTTTCACCTCAACTTCCGATTTTTCTGTTTTCTTTCCAACCTCATCTCCTTGCCCTACGGACAAGAAGCCTCCCTCGCTTTGCTCGGTCAACTTCTAATTCATAATATCATACTTTATAATTATTTACACCTTTACAAGCACAAAAAATAACGCAGATAATATCTCTACTATCTGCGTCATTCCTCTAATGTCTTCTTGAAATATTCACTCCATTTTCTTTCAATCTTTACTCCAAATTTACTCCGTTTTAAAAATCTGTTATGATATTTTGTGGTATTCTGCGATACCTTTTCTTTGAAGAAAAATGTCTGTAAGCCTTGATTTTAAGCGAACTTTTCAATATTTTCAAGCACTTTCTTATGGAACATTAACAGTTCCGTAAGCATATATTCTGTTGTGAGATTTTCTCTCAAATTACTTCATTACGATATTTATGATCTTCTTCGGTACATAAATCTCTTTTACGATCGTACCGGTCAGTTTATCCGCAACTGCCGCTTTTCCCGCTGCGATCGCATCTTCTTTTGAAATATCAGCCGCAATGCTGATGACTGCTTTTGTCTTTCCATTAATCTGCACCGGAACCTCAATCTCATCATCTTTCATTGCACTTTCATCATATGTCGGCCATCCCGCTTTAAAGACTGTCTCACTGTGTCCGAGCTGTTCCCACATTTCTTCCGCAAAATGTGGCGCAAACGGGGATAACAGTACAGCGATCGTTTCCAATGTTTCTTTATCGATTCCGCCTGTTTTCTTTGCCAGATCGATAAACTTGTTATTATACTCCATAAATCCGGAGATTACCGTATTGAGGCTAAATGCCTCTAATCTTGTAGTAATATCATATACCAGTTTATGGCGCAGTTTGATCATCTCTTTTGTCGGCTGTACGTCTGCTTCCTTACTGTCCATCAAAAGATTCCAGAGACGTTTCAGGAAACGGTTTACTCCGTCAATTCCTCTGTCATCCCACTCTGCATCCAACTCCGGCGGTCCTACAAACAGCTCATACATTCTCAGAGAATCACATCCGTAATCATTGACAAGCGCATCCGGTGAAACAACATTTCCTTTAGACTTACTCATCTTGATTCCGTTCTTTCCTGTGATCATTCCCTGATTGAACAACTTATGGAACGGCTCGTCAAAATCGACAACTCCGATATCATGCAGGAATTTTGTGTAGAACCGGGAATACAGCAGATGCAGTACCGCATGTTCCACTCCGCCGATATACATATCTACCGGCAGCATCTCGTCTGCTTTTTCTCTTGACACCAGTTCTTTGTCATTATGGCTGTCCACATAGCGCAGGAAATACCATGAAGATCCTGCCCACTGCGGCATTGTATTTGTCTCGCGTTTTGCAGGTTTTCCGCAGACCGGACAAGTACAGTTCACCCATTCCTCGATTCCGGCAAGCGGAGATTCTCCGGTTCCGGTCGGTTCATAAGACTCTACATCCGGCAGAGTAAGCGGAAGCTCTTCTTCCGGCACAGGTACATTTCCACACTCCGGACAATGAATGATCGGGATCGGCTCACCCCAATAACGCTGACGTGAAAATACCCAATCACGAAGTTTGAAATTCACGGTTGCTTTTCCGAGACCACGCTCTTCAATCATCTTCGGAGCTTCTTTTTTCAATACGGATGACTCCATACCGTTCCATTCTCCGGAATTGATCATCGTTCCGGAAGCTTCTGTGTATGCTTCTGTCATATTTTCAATTTCTTTACCGTCTTTTGCAATAACCTGTACGATCGGAATATTAAATTTCGTTGCAAATTCAAAGTCTCTTTCATCATGTGCCGGTACACACATGATCGCACCGGTACCATAATCCGCAAGAACATAATCAGACAGCCAGATCGGTGTCTTTGCTCCGCTTAGCGGATTGATCGCATAGCTTCCGGTAAAGACTCCTGTTTTCTCTTTGTCCTGAAGCCGGTCTACGTTCGATTTCATCGATGCATCGTAAATATATTTCTCAACCGCTTCTCTTGTCTCGTCTGTTGCAAGAGCTGCCGCCATCTTATGCTCCGGTGCAAGAACCATGAATGTTGCACCATACAGCGTATCCGGTCTTGTTGTATAAACGGTAATCGTCTCTTCTCTTCCCTCTACCGGGAAATCTACTTCCGCACCGTAAGATTTTCCGATCCAGTCTGCCTGCATCTTCTTTACTTTCTCCGGCCAGTCCAGCTTGTCCAGATCATTTAGCAGACGGTCTGCATATGCCGTGATTTTCAGCATCCATTGGCGCAGATTTTTCTTTGTCACTTCAGAACCGCACCGCTCACATTTTCCATTGACAACCTCTTCATTTGCCAGACCTGTCTTACAGGACGGACACCAGTTGATCGGAAATTCCTTCTCGTAAGCAAGCCCCTCTTTAAACATCTTCACGAAGATCCACTGTGTCCATTTATAGAAATTCGGATCCGTCGTATTTACTTCCATATCCCAGTCATAAAGTGCTGCGATCTCATTGATCTGACGTTTGATATTGGAAATATTTTCTGCAGTTGATTTTGACGGATGTACGCCCATCTTGATCGCATAGTTTTCCGCCGGAAGACCAAAAGCGTCCCATCCCATCGGATGTACAATGTAGTATCCCTGCTGCAGTTTATAACGACTCCATACGTCGGAGATCACATATCCTCTCCAATGTCCGACATGAAGTCCGTTTCCGGACGGATATGGGAACATATCCAGACAATAGTATTTCTGTTTCTTGTTGCCGTTGTCATCAAACTGCGGATTTACCGGATTCTTTTCCCAGTTCTCACGCCATTTTTTTTCAACTGCCTTGTGATTATAGACAATTTTCTGTGCCATTTTTTCAAATCCTTTCTTTTCGTTTTAAAAAAAGCCTTTCCATCTCTGTTTTTCAAGAGACGAAAAGACTTTTGTTTCCGTGGTACCACTCTTTTTCATCCAAATACAATGCTTCCCCAGCTTACCTGCTCTGCTGTCCCCCCTGTATTCCGGATGCACTCATTCCTTCTATAACGGGAAGTCCCGCTTCTGCTTACTTTACGTTCGGCAAAAGAACTCCGAGGTCAGTTCAAAACATCTGTCTCCTGTCTCACACCTGCCGACAAGTCTCTGAAAGTACAGCGTTGTCTCTACTATTCCTCTTCAACATTTTTGCAATATTCTTACTTATTATATGAAGAACCATAAAATAAGTCAAGCACTATTTTCTTTCCCCAAAAATTGTATCTACCCAAGAGCTACATCCAGTACCATCATCATCACAAATCCGACTGCCACTCCGATTGTACCGATATTCGTATGCTTTCCCGACTGTGACTCCGGGATCAGTTCTTCCACAACAACATAGATCATCGCACCTGCCGCAAATGCCAGAAGATATGGCAGAATCGGAACGACCAGTCCGGTGAGGAGAATTGTGATGAAAGCTGCGATCGGCTCCACGATTCCTGATGCCGTTCCATACAAAAATGCCCGGCGTCTTGAGATTCCCTCTCCTCGAAGCGGCATAGAAATGATCGCACCTTCCGGGAAATTCTGAATTGCAATCCCAATAGCTAACACAAAGGCTGCCGCAAGCGTGATCGTCGTATTTCCTGTCATCACACCGGCAAATGTTACTCCGACCGCCATTCCCTCCGGAATATTATGCAAAGTTACCGCAAGGACAAGCATCGTCGTTTTTTTTAAATCCGCTTTGATTCCCTCCGGTTCTTCTTCCGTCAGGTGTATATGCGGAGTCAGCGTATCCAATAAAAGTAAAAATCCAATTCCCAGCAGAAATCCGACCGCAGCCGGAACCCATGCAATATTTGACTGTTCTTCCGACATCTCGATCGCAGGAATCAAAAGCGACCAGACCGATGCCGCGATCATCACACCGGACGCAAATCCCAACAAAGCTTTCTGTACCCGTCCGTTCATTTCTCTCCTCATGAAAAATACCATAGCAGATCCAAGTGTGGTTCCCACAAACGGAATCAATATCCCGAGTAAAATATTCCAATTCATTCTCATTTCTCCTATCTCTAATTACCATCAAAAAGCGAAAATTCACTCGTTATCCTATCTTATGCTATTCTTTTTATTTTTGTCAATCTATTTTCCTCGTTTTTTCATCTGCAGATCATTTTCAGATCATATCCCAACAACAATTCATTCACTGCAAGCATTCTTGCCTGATCATAAGCTGAAAATATCCTTGCGGCATCCATCACATGATCATATACTTTCCAATATCCATTCATTTTATAGTTCTGACCATCTTGTTCGATAAACTGCTCGACATCGCTTGCCGGATATCCTAAAAAAACTCCTATCTCATGAGGAAATTTTCCTTTTGATATAAACTGTTTCATCCTTTTTTTTAATTCTTTCAACTGAATTTCCACCAAGTTTTCCGAATTTATGTCAGTATAACCATTTATATATAAAATGTGGTGATTTTCAGGACGTCCTAAAAGTTCTTTCAGATCGGGCTCTCTATATAAAATACATATACTTTTTCCTTTATCTGTCCCCAATTCCCTCCACATAATTTCTGTTTGACTTAATAATGAAACCATTTGTATTTTTGTGCCATCTGGTATTGTAAGGAGTGATGTAGCCCGCATTCGTTTCAAAAAAGGTGCACATTGAGAAACGATCAAAAATTTTAGATATTGATCCATCTCTTTTTTCTGAAAAAAATATCGATTAAGTTCTGCTGTCATTATTTTTTTATTCTCCTTTTCAAATTTCTCTTTTCTTAGTTGATTTCTGATTTTTATACAGAATTTATCCTTTTTTTAGTTGTTCCCAACACGCCTTTAGTGTATAATAAATGTAAGAAATTTGAGCAATGTAATTACTCAAAAATACACCTACATAAAGGAGAGATTTGCCATGGTACATTTAATTACAGGTCCAAAAGGAAGCGGAAAAACACAGCAGATGATCGAACTTGCCAATGAAAAGGTGAAAACAGCAGAGGGTAATGTTGTTCTCATTAAGAAGAGCCACCGTGATACACTCAGTGTTGATTTTAAGATCCGCGCTATTTGTATGGCAGATTACCAGGACATCACAACATTAGAAGAACTGGTCGGATTTTTATACGGAATGGTCGCTGGAAATCATGATATTGATACGATCTTTATCGACGGCGTACTGAAACAGGCTGATATCACACTTGACAATCTTTCGGACTTCATGCAGCAGCTTGCAAAGATTTCAAAAGATAATAATATTGAGTTTTATATCAGCGTCAGTGCAGAAAAAGAAAAGATTCCTGGTATCGACAATCCTGATTACCACGTTCTTTATTAAAAATTCTTTCCTTATATTAAAGAAGCGGAAGTTTCCAAACGAATCTTCCGCTTCCTTTTATCATGAATTTACCTCAAATACAAAAACAGTACCATCACTGATACTGTTCTCTCTCATCCCATATTCAAAAAATATGTACCTTCAAAACTGCATACAAAGAATGAACACCACTTTGTTCCTATCACCTGTCTGGTTATGCCCTCGACCTATTAGTAACAGTCAGCTCCATGCATTACTACACTTCCACCTCTGCCCTATCTACCTCGTCGTCTTCAAGGGGTCTTACTAACTTGACGTTATGGGATATCTCATCTT